>JADJRJ010000031.1 GCA_016712265.1 Gemmatimonadota bacterium
GCTGGCTCGGTGGCCAATCGCGTGTCGTTGTAGTGCACCGTGTCCGCCAAACAGCTGTGGACGGATGCGGCGGCGTGGTAGAGGCACGCAATCCCACAACGAGATCATGGCGAGGGGTGCGCGCGCAGTACAACAAGAGAAAGCGATCACCGATCCGCGACGGGACATCGATCGGGAGCAGAGCGCCCCTTCTGCAGATGAAGGGCGATGCGGTCGCACCGCTCCTTCGTCCATACTGTAAAGGTGGAACGCCGATCGTCAGGCCAGTGCGCTGGAGGTCGTGCGGCAGATTCACCCCGCTTTCGCGACGCAGAGACGGCATCGACTTGGTGGTCGGCTCGTCCCGGGGAGAAGGAGGGGTCGGGAGGGCGATGAATGGGGAGGCGCAGAGAGGGGCGAGCTTCTGCTTCATTCCACCGGAGAAGAGGCATAAGCGGCATGATGCAGAATGAAAACCCGATCTGTCGATCAGGGCTTGATAAATTCCTTAACCGCATTCGAGCAGTTGTCCCGAAGACCGAGGCGAAGAACTGCAGAGATTCTCCTCCGCTCAGGTCGGGTACAGGAAGCGGCCGAATATTACCCCAAAGACAGATCCCCCAAATCCTTCGACCTTATCGGGGCCGAGACGCGGTCGCCACCAGCCGCGTCAGGCGAGAGGAGTGATGAGATCTGGAAGAGGTCGTCTTGCCGCCGTCAGGCCCAACGAGGCCGAACAGCTCGCCCGGGTTCCTCCGGGGCTGACGCCATCAGCGCGCGTCGCCCCCGGAAGCCTTCTGCATACTGGTGAACGATCCTGGCGACAGGCGTGCCTCATTTTGCTTCCGTCGCGGTGACGGATCCGAAACGGATATCTGGCCGGCATCCCGATCTTGAAAAGGGGGCCCGTTAGGTTTCGCGACGCGCACCTTGATGGCGTAGACGAGGTCGGTGCGTTCGTCGCGCATCTGAACCGGCGTCGGCGTGAACTTCGCCGCGGCTCGCGGTCCATTGGACCGTACCGCGGAGGGCGATGAGAGAGTCGGCCCCTGGTCCGACGAAGGGTCCAATACCGCGGGCGAGGGTGACCGAGGCCAGCTGAGCACCTGAGACCCACGCGCCCAGGTCGAGCGTATCCAGCGCCGCCACCTTGTACAACGTTTGGCCCCGCACCGACCACTTCACCTTCGCGCGTGTAGTGGCGAGGACCGTTCCGGTGAGCGGGGTTGATCACCGTGGCGCGCGTTGCGCGATCCTTCGCTAGTCACCCCGGGCCCTCCACCGCGTCCGATTACAGGCCAACGCTGCGCTGCGACGCACGGTCACTTACACCTCGATCTGGGCGAGGGGGGTGCGATGGTCGCGCTCTGCCGGAGATCCCGGTTGCTGGGCCGTGGCGGCCTGCTGGGGCACCGAAGACGTTGGGTGCGTTGCCGGCCACGCTCGGCGATCTCCCGCTGCACATCGAGCACGCGCAACTCCTCGGTCAGTTCCGCCACCGGCGCGAGAGGAACCCGCGCTGCGCTGTGCAGCCAGTTGCTGGCGGTACAGGACGAAGGCGGTGGTGTCGATGACCGGCGACGACCGTGCCGCGATCCCCGACTCCCTCAGTCACGGCGAAGCCCTGTTACAGGCCCGCTCATCCAGGAGGCCACGACGACCTCGGTGGCCTCGAAGTTCCCGTAGGCGTCGGGCAGCTCTGGCTGGCGGCATGCCCCGGAGCCAGGAGCACGAGTGCCGCGTGGTGCGGAGGAAGTTGGAATAACATCAGCGAACCTGCGAGGCCGGTGGTGGGGTCGAGAAACATGCGCGGCCTGGTCAGCTCCACGCGATGGGTGGCGAGTGCGAGGCGTGCCTCGCCGGGTCGGTGTCGCGATCGATGGGTTCGGCGACGGTCACCACCCCTCGGCGTGGCGGTTACAGGTCTCCCGGAGCACGCGCTCTCGCAACTCAATGATGGTGTTATCGTCGGCGGGCGACCACTCGGAAACCGGTCCAGGGGGCCCCACGTCCACAGGATCGATCGGCGGACCCGGTCGGCGAAGACGCTCTTCGCTGGCGATGACGTCACGCTGGATGGCGATTGCCTCGCGCTCCCGGCGGGCCGTTCCCCAATCAACGGCGCCCGCTCGAGTTGGATCGCCGGCCAGCCGGTAGGTGTCGAAGGCGCGGGAAAGCATGTTGAGCCCGGGGCGTCCATATCCCAGTACGCGTGAAGGCGGAGAGGCGAAGCTTCTCCTGCGCTCGCAACGCGTCCTCACGAAGTATGGGTCGCTTGTCGGGGAAGTACGAACGCGGCGCATTCGGGCCGTTTACCGGATGGCGTCGATCGAGTCGCCGCGCACGGCGTGCCTGTGCGCCGGGGGTCCGGTGGAGCAAGGATGGCGGCTCCGGTGATCGGGCGACCCGTCACGGTCAACAAGCAGGGCGAGCGCCGCCCTCCGGTTGGCGTCCGAGCTCGTCAGCGACTGCCGCCGGCGCATCCCGTTACACCACCAACAGCGCGGTGTGGCAATTGGGCGAGAAAATTTTATTATTATTTTATTATTCCCATATTATTATTATTATTATTATTATTATTATTATTTTTTTTTTAAGAATTAGGGCAGGGCCGTACCGGCCGCGGCGCGCGTCCCGTACGATGCGCAGCTGGGCGTCGGGGTCGGTGGGGGCCGCTTCACCACCTGCCGCTACGCGCTCCCAGAGCGAACACGCACAGCAAACAAGGGCAAAGAAGAGGTCGGTCACGGCGAGTCACTGGGCGAAGGTCACAGCGCCGACGCGTGCTTCCTACTCGGAGGCTTACGCTTCCTCGACGGCGCGACGCGGCGTGCGCGACGGATCCGAACAGGCGCAGGCGCAGCCCCACGTTGGCGTCGTGGTATCGCCGAATGGCATGATAGCGCCCGGCAGCAGGACGCTGGTCACGTCGGACTGATGCTGGGCTCCGCATTGAAGGCCGAGTGAGCGGAAGCGCTCGTTGCGGATGTTCTCCCAGCCGGAGCGCGGTCCGGTCACGGATGACCCTGTACCGGGCCGCGCGCGGGTCGCGCGCGACGGCGGCTGCCTGCAGATCGGCGAGCACCACCGTGTCCTGCGATTAGGCAGAGGACGGGTGCGCAGGCGAGGGCCATCGCGGCGCGGCAAGGTCGCCAGGTGAAGGCGAGGGCGGGTCTGGGCGCAGGGCGTTGAGGATGAAGCTCCGGAGCTCGCGACGCCGGGCGTCGAGAAGCGTTCCCAGTCGTCGATGCCGAGGATATGGAACGGCATCAGGCGTGCCGCGAAGGGAAGACGCAGAGCGAGGCGAGGTTCGCGATGAACTGCTGGGCGCGCATGGGTCCGGATCTCGCGGGCACGGGCGGCGTGTGAGGCTCGCGGTCCAGTTGTGCGACGGCGGCCTGCCGTCGCTTCCGCGCCTGTGCGCCGCCCATCTGTTCGACGAGGCTCTCGACGCGCTCAGGATGGAAGTTGATCTCGGCGAGGACATATCCCAGGAGGAACGGGTGCTCGCGCAGCTTGTCGATGTAGTGGTGCACGCACTGCATGTTACGCTCCACAAGGCTCAGGTCGGATCCGAGGATGCGGAGCCGGGACCGGGAAGAAGCGACCCCGCCGCTTCGCGAAAGACCGCGAGGGCGAGGGCGTCCTTTGGAGCGGAGTAGTACTGAAGGAGAGCCAGTTTCACCCCGGCTTCGGCCGCGATCTCTCCCCTGCATGCCGGGCCCCGGCAGTGCCTTGCCGGATGAAGACCTGTCGGGCGGCATCGAGGATGCGCCGCTCGGTAATCGCGTCCGCCGCGCGGCTGGGCGCTGGCGCGGCGGACGCGGGGATGCCGCCGGTTTCCGGCGTCGCGTAGTGGTCTTGGCCATATGGTTTGACTGAATGGTTAAACCATACAGCCACCGCGGTGCCCTCGCAAGGCCCGCGCCGCGACCCGGAACGCAAACAGGCCCCGGCGTGTGCCGGGGCCCGTCTGCCGTCTGCCGTCCAGCGCCCAGTACCCCTCGCGCGGGAACTCCAGGATCGACGCACCGCCGCCGCGACGCAGTCCAGCAACGACGCCGTGTACGGCATCATCCGCTCGAACCAGAAGCGTGCGGTCGCGAGCTTGGTGTCATAGTACGCGGCATCGAACGTCCCGCCCGCAGCCTTCCGCTCAAGGCAGACTCGTGCGGTGCGCAGCCGGTTACGGGCCATCGCGACATACCCGAACAGGCGCAGGTACTGACGCCCCCGCGCTGAGCTCGTCCGGGTTGGCCTTTGCGCGTTCGTTCAACGCCTGCGTGGCGGCGATCAAGCGCTGTGACGCCTGCTCAAGCGTGGCGCGCCACAGGGCCAGCGACGGATGGGCGGCGCTCAACGCCTGCTCCTCGGCGACCAGCCCGGCATACCGGCGCAACAGGGCGCCGCGCCCAGGCCGAGCTTACGGCCGACGAGGTCCATCAGCCTGGACGTGATTGGTCCCCTCGTAGATCTGGCCGATGCGGGCATCGCGCACAAACTGCTCCATGCCGTATTCCCGGATAGCCGTGCCCGCCAGCGTCTGCATCCCGGTGTTCGTGGCCTCGAACAAGTCGGTGAAGTACGCCTTGATGATCGGCGTGAGCAGTGCCACCAGCCCGGCGGCGCTTCGCGGGCGGCCGGATCCGGGTGCTTCAGCTCATCGTCCAGGGCGAGCGGAACAGAACACCGACAGCGCGCGGGCCCCTCGATGAACGACCGCATCTGCAGCAGTCCGCGGCGGATGTCCGCATGCTCGATGATCGGGTCAGCGGGTCCGTCCGGGTTCTTCACGCCGGAGAGGGCCCGGCCTGCACGCGCTCGCGCGCATAATCCACGGCGCCGCAATAACTCGCGTGGGCGAGGCCGAGTCCCCTGGAGACCCAATCCAGTCGCGCGCCGTTCATCATGGTGAACATCGCGCGCAATCCTTGTGCGCCTCCCCCGACCAGCCAGCCTTTGGGCCTGGTCGAAGTTCAGGACACAGGTCGCTGATCCCTTGATCCCCATCTTGTGCTCGATCGACCCGCAGGTGACGCCATTGCGCGCGCCCACCGAGCCGTCGGCATTCGGGAGGAACTTGGGGACCAGGAACATCGAGATCCCCTTGGTGCCGGCAGGTGCATCTGGGAGTTTGGCCAGACCATAGGTGGATGATGTTCGACGACAGGTCGTGTTCGCCCGACGTGATGAAGATCTTCTGGCCGGTGACGCTGAATGACCCGTCGTCCATCGGGACCGCCTTCGTCCGGATGATCCCGAGGTCGGTGCCCGCGTGGGCTTCCGTGAGGCACATCGTCCCCGTCCACTCACCAGTGACCAGCCGCGGCAGGTAGCGGTGCTTCAACTCGTCATTGCCGTGCCGCTCGATGGTCTCGAACGCGCCGGCGGTGAGCCCGGGGTACATCGCAAACGAGAGGTTCGCCCCGCAGACGATCTCGTTGACCGCGGCCCGGACGACGGTCGGGAGTCCCTGTCCACCATGGCCCGCGTCGCACGACAGGCCGATCCAGCCGGCGTCCGCGTACGCCTTGAACGCGTCCTTGAACCCCTTCGGGGCCCGCACGATCCCATTCTCCCAGGTGCACCCTCGGCGTCGCCTGTCATGTTCAACGGCTGCAGGACTTCCCCCGCGAACTTGCCCGCCTCGTCGATGACCGACACGAGCAGGTCCGGGTGGTCGCCTCCTCGTAGCCGGCGAAGGTCGCCAGTCGCGAGGTGTCGAACAGCTCGGTGAGCAGGAAGCGATAGTCGGTGGACGGGGCGCGGTAGGCGGGCACGGGCGTCAACGGCTAGGGTGAAACAACGTTCGCGCGTTTCGAAGGTAGAGCTACACTAACGATACCGGCTGTGGCCCAGTGCGACAGCCTCGGAGTAGACGAGGATGGCCTCCCAGATATACGCCCGGGCAGGTGCGCTGGTTCTCGCTGGCTGGATGACGGCCTGCGTCCAGTACATCCAACCCCCGACCGAAGCGCCTCCCTCGGAGAAGTTGGCCATGGCCGAGGCGCTGTATCGGGACGCGACCGACCTCTACTTCCAGGTCTGTGTCGCGGAGGCGCTGGGTACGGGCCGCAGTCCGGGCGGGGTCGCGCTCGAGGAACTGCGCGCGGCCGCGCAGGTGCTGGCGGAGCGCGCACGGGAACGCCTGGACGAAGTCGACGCCTCGTCGCTGCGCGGTGAGGACCGGCGGGCGCTGGACGTCATGCGGAGCGAACTCACCTCGCGCGAGGTCACGACGGACGGGGCCGACGGTCAGGGGAGTGCTGACACCAGCTGCCGCTACGACGCCAAGGCCCTGGGTGCGGCTGGTCGAGACCGGCTCACGGACCGGATCTACGCCTGCTATTCGGCGGCCGCGGCACGGGTGGTAGTCGGGGGTGACACCCTCGATCGACTCGGCGTCCTCGCGCGGCTCGCGACGGAGGAGCAGCCGGCGCGCCGTCGTGCCCTCTTCATTGGATTGCAGCCGGTCTGGGAGGCGGTGAACGGCCGGAACACGCCGGACAGCCCGTGGCGCGTGCTCCTCCCACTGTCGGCCGACCGGTGGCGGCGCGACGGCTCGCCCATTGATGCGGCCGCGGCGTCGTTAGGTATGAATCCTGGCCGCGTGGAACCGACGCTGCTGGAACTATTGGACGCGTGGCGAATGGCGGCCCCGGACACCCTCGTCGAGCCCTGGGACTGGTATCACCAGAACGGGGCGGTGAGCCGACGTCTTGGCTCCCGCGTCACGCGGCGCGACCTCGAGCGGCTCAACGAGGCATTCTATGTGAGCCTGTGGGCGGCACCCCGCACGTTAGGCATCCACTACGACCTCGAGCCGCGCGACGGCAAGACGCCCGTGGCCTTCACGCAGTTCGGCGGGGTACCGCGTCGCGGTCCCAACGGCCCGGTGGGCGCGGAGCCCTGGGTCTTCGCCACGTATCGTGATGGTGGGTTTGGCAACCTGGTGGAACTGCTGCACGAGACCGGACATGCGATTCACATCGCGGCGATCGCGACGCGACCCGCGTTTGCGAACTGGCCCGACGGAGATCCGTTCACCGAGGGATTGGCCGATGTCCCTGCGCTCGAGGCATATGAAGGTCGGTGGCAGCTGGCCACGCTGGGCGATTCGGCATCACGCGCCGACAACCTGCGGGAGAAGTTCGGCTCGGTCATGCTCGACGTGGCCTGGCCCTGTTCGAACTCCGGATGCACGCGGATCCGACGCGCGACCCCAACGTCGAGTGGACGGAGATCACGGAGCGATACCTGCACATCGCGCCACATCCCGAATGGTCGTGGTGGGCGATGCGCGGCCAGTTGATCGAGGGCCCCGGGTACATGATGAACTACGCACTCGGTGCCATGGTGGCCGCCGACGTGCGGGCGCGCCTGGTCGAGGTCGTCGGCCCCATGACGCCGGCACCGCGTCGTTGGTACCCGCGGGTCTCGGACGCCCTCTATCGCCACGGGCGCGGCCGGGCGCCGCGCGATGTGCTGTCGGACTTCCTGGGGCGCCCGGTGAGCCCCAACGGCATCGTGCAGGAGCTGCGGGGGCTGTCGCGGTAGGGCTACATGCCGCCGGCGGCGATCCAGGCGTCGGTGCGTTGCCGCAGGAGGGTCATCGGCATGGACCCGCCATCGAGGACAAACGCATGCCATCGCTTGATGTCGAAGCGCGTACCCAATCGCTTGCGCGCGTCCTCGCGCAGGCGGAGCAGCTCGCGGCTTCCCATCTTGTACGCCAGTGCCTGCCCCGGGAGGTCGACCGAGTAACGCAGGGTCTCGGTGTCGATCTGCAGGTCGCTCTGCAGCGTGCGTTCCTTCAGGTAGGCGATGGCCCGTTCGCGCGACCAGCCCAGCGCATTCATCCCCGTGTCGACAACGAGTCGGCAGGAGAGGAACATGTCCATGGCGAGTCGGCCGTACCGGTCATATGGGTCCGAATACATCCCCAGCTCCCCGGCAAGCGACGCGGCGTATTCACCCCATCCCTCGGTGAACGCGGTGTGTGTCGTCCGTTGGCGGAAGTAGGGGAGTGTCGTCGACTCGCGTTGGGTGGCGATCTGGAAATGATGGCCGGGAACGAGCTCGTGGAACACCAGTGACGCCGCACCGAGCATGCTGCGCTCGGGCAGGTTGGACCCATTGTACATGTAGTGTCCCATCGTGTCTGCGGGCGTCGGGACCTGGTAGTAGCCAAAGGTCATCGAGGCTTCGAGCCGTGGGTCGAGTCGGGCCACGTCACCCTGGGCGCGGGGCACGCGAGCGAACAACTCGGCGATGCGCGGCCGGATGCGCGCGTCGTGGTACATCAGCTTCGCCCCGAATTCCTCGGGCACCTTGGCGAAGAAGCGCGGATCCTTCCCGAGTTGGGCGTGGAATGCTTCGCGGGTTCCGGTGAAGCCGAGTTCAGCGCGGATCGCGGCCATCGCGCTGTCGATGCGGGCAACTTCGGCCAGGCCGATCGCGTGCACCTGCTCGGGGGTCACGTCCATGGTGGTCGACCGACGCACCAGGGCGCGGTAGTACGACGGGCCATCGGGGTACTGGCCCAGGCCAACGGCCGTGGGTGCTTCGGCGAGGTAGGGCCCTTCCAGGTACGCCGCGAGCCGTTCGAAGGCGGGACGAACCCTGGTGTCGAGCCGGGTGCCTAACGCGGTGGCGAACGACGCCCGCACCGACTCGGGGAGGCGCGCGAGGCGCTCGTTCGACGGCAGGAACGGGCTCTGTGCCGCCACTGGCCCGAAGCCACGCACGAAAGGAACCACCAGCCGGATCTCGTCCTTCGGGAGGAGCACCTTTCGCGCGCGCCGTTCCTCCAGCTTCCCGCGGATCGTATCGGCCAGGATCGCCACCGAGTCGATCATCGCGAGGTAGCGATCGGCGTCACGCTGCGAGGTCAGCGGGAGTTGTGCGAAAGTGCCCGAGAGCGCGGAGAGCGGCGACTGGTACGGGGTGATGAAGGCGAACGAGATGTGGTGGTAGCGCCCTTCCTCTATTGCCGCGACGTGCTCGAACCGCAGGATGCGTGAAGTGAGCCACTCGTCCGCCGTGAGCTCCTTCGGGACCAGCGCGTCGAGGGTGTTGACGATTGTCCGCGCACGCTCGGCGTTGCGCGCGACGCGCGCGGTGGAGAGGTCGGGCATTCGTGCCTCACCGCCGCCGAGGAGTCCCTGGCCCTCGGACTTCATGCGTTGCTCCTGTTCGGCCAGGAGGCGGGCGAGGGTCTTCGCGCTGGGTGTGGAATCAACTGGGGTGAGCAGCGCCGCAGCGGCGACAAGAAATGCGATCATAGCTTGGGTCTCGGGCGAGCCGCGATGGCGCAGGAGGTAGTCTATGCGGCCGATGGTTCCGGAGCCGGCCACGGCAACAAGATGCGCGAGGGTCCGCCACACGCCAGTACCGACGTCGGCAGCTGCTCAGATACATTCGCGCGTTGCCGGGGGATTGTGGGGCGGGAAGCAGGCCATCGCCAGCGGTGCCGTCCTCGTCGCTTTGAGTCCCGACGAGGCGACGGCAGCTCTCGCGGAGGCCGTTCATTGGTCCGTCCGGCCGCGCCACACAATGTCCCCGGGACTGTGGCTGAACGTGTGACCGACGCTACTTCGGGATGCGGTAACGGACTATCTCCAATGCCGGCTCATCATCCACTTCCGAATACGCCACGATCGCTACTTCGGGATGCGGTAACGGACTATCTCCAATGCCGGCTCATCATCCACTTCCGAATACGCCACGATGGCGGAGTCTGACGCGAATCCGCGTGGAAAGCCCCGGCTTCGCACCTCACCGATCTTGGTAGCTCGGGCGACGTCGACAAGCTCGAGCAGCGTTTCATATCGATTCCACCAACCGCCACCGGTGCGAGCAGCAATCGGACGTCTCGCCAAGCTGTCGACCGGCTGCCCCATGAGGATGCCCAGGATTCCGGGCGCGACCTCGCGAATTGCCACCAAGCGGGTACTGATCGGTGGGCCGGAACCTGGTACAGCCGGCGACATGTCGATCCGACGCCACCACGGTGGGTCACGGAGGAGCACTGTGTCGTTGACCGCAGGGCCTGCGCGGTAAAGCAGGTAGCCGGTGCTGTTTACCAACCCCCATTGCGCTACCCACACAGAACCAGGTCGACTTCGAGCCGGGGAGAGCAGGCGCAGGCGCCCGATGCTCTCTGGTAGCCGGGATGGGGTTATCAGCGGCCGTCTAGCGGCTGACTCCAGGCTGATCGTCTCAATGGGGCGTGGACTGTCGGCCGGCACCGGCCCGGTGCCAATGGCGGCGAACTCTCCCGCCGAGAGATAGGTGAGTGACGTCGGCCGCTCGATCCACTTTGTCAACATCTTCGTCCACAGTGGTTTGTGGCGGCCATCGAACGCCGTCACGCGTGCGCCCTCGACGAGGAATGTGGTGTCCGCTGAGTTGGTTGCGATATCCTGCGGATGTTCACTCTCGCCAGGGCCTCGCCCCCTTCCACCCAGGGCGCCGAGGAACCGGCCGGAGCTCGCAAACGTCAGCGGTGGCCCCTCCTCAAGCGCGTTCTTCTGTTGGATAACATGGAACGTCCCTGATGTCCCGGAGGCCACGACCTGGGGAATGCCGAGCAACGGAAAGCGGTCCGGAAAGTCGACGGCGCTCGTTGAGGTTTGCAGCGGCGGGCATGGCCCGGCACAGCGCAAATCGCGGACTGCAGCTACCTGTCCCGTCAGAACGCCCGACGCAGCGAACACGGCGAACAGCCCCAGGCGCGCCTTCACCGCAGAATCTCCTCTATCCGCCTGCCTTGCCTCACCTCTTCGATCAACGCGGCTAGCTCCGCGGCTCGCGGCGGCCGGTTCACCAGCCACCCATTTAGGATCACCGTCGGCGTGCCCTCCACAGGGACTTCATGACCCCGCTGAAGGCCACTGTCGACAGCGGGCAGGGAACCACTCCGGGACACGCAATTCCTGAACTCGTCCATCCCCGCCACCTGAGCGTCCATGGCGTAGCTCTCCCAAGTCTTCAGTCCTAGTGAGTCTTGTGACCGAAAGATCGCGTCGTGCATTTCAGTGAATCGACCCTGCTCATGAGCACACTCGCTTGCCCGAGCCGCCGGAATGGCGAACCGATGGTAATTGAGAGGGAAGTGCTGGAACACGACTCCAACGTCTGGGGCCGTACCCCCCGGGCCACCGGATAGTTCCTGGAAGAAGGAACGGCATGCAGGGCACTCGAAGTCTGCAAACTCGAGGATCGTGACCGGTGCGGTGGTCGACCCCTTGATGAGCCTGCCACTGCCCACGAGGGCCTGCCAGTTGTCGATGCGTCGAACCGCTCGCAATTCGCGCGTGCTCGAGGCGGCAGGTCCCCCGCTGCCGAAGTTTCGCCACACAAACCCGCCGGTGACGATGACTGCGCAACAAGCGAGGACAAGTGAGACGATCGTGTCCAAAAGCCTCCGGCGCTCGACGTCCATTCTCCATCTCCCTGTGTGTGGACACTCTGTTCACGAAGCCGAATGGCCCGCGCTCAGAGGTCAGACCTGAGTCCTTAAGGGCCTAGCTTGTTCCGGTCAGGATCTACTGCCGGTTTCGGTTCGCGCTCCTCCGGGAAGAATTTCCCTGGAGTCGGTCGCGCTGCCATCTGGGTCCCTTCGGTCATTCTTCTGAGCACAGGATGCCCGCGTCACCTCCACAATTCACCCAATGTCCGGCACAGATTGCCGTGCCTCGGCAACCCATCGACGCGCACCAGGACCAAGGTGACTCCGGGCACTCAAGGATTCCGCAGTTCATACCGCAGCTCTGGATTTCGCGGCTGCCGTTGGTGTCGAACGCTCCGAGCACCAGGAACCCGAGCACAGCCAGGCTGCGCAGCGCCATGTGCCTCATAGTCTCATCTCCGTTGAAGTCGACGTCATCAGTGGCCCACAAACTCAGTGCTGATCTACGGAGTGCAGCCGATGCCGGGCTGAAAGTCGCAAAAGCTGATTGCCTCGGAACACACCGCCGACCCAAAGCAACCCATCGCGGCACACCACGCGCCAGGGCTATCCGGACACGTGAGGATACCACAGTTGTGACCACAGCTATCGAATGTGCGTTCGCCTGCGGAACCTTGCGTCGGCGTCGACAGCAGGACAATTGCGATGCACGCAATAGTGTGAATTGCGGTTCGACCACGCATAAGGGCTCCCAATGTGAAGGTCTCGTTGAGCCAGCTTACGGCCAGCAGGTCAAATTGGGGCCGCCACCACACAGATTCGCATCGCTGTTCATGCAGAACCCTCCGGAGCACCCAACGGCACGGCACTGCGAAGCGGGATCGTCGGGGCAGATCAGAATGCCGCAGTTCGGCACGCCGCAGCCGTCCAGAACAGTGGCGCCTATGGTGGACGGGCTCACACTGCTCAAGCCGAGGACTGCACTCAGTGAGACCAGAGAGAAGAGACTGCGCATCGCCGCACCTCAACGGTTGGTGGTTACAGGGATTGCGACTCCCCGTTCGCGCACAGTGGGCGCGATGGAGTGCCCCACTGATAGGCCGCATTGATAGTGGCCGCAAGGCCGAGTGTGCGACGTATTGCGACATGGTTGGGTAGGGGAAGCATGCTGCCAGCACCGAGACGGTTAGCGGCCGTGTAGGACGCGTCCAGGGGCGGCGAGGCCTGCACGCCGAAGCTGGCGTTCGAGCTGGCGGCGACTCACGCCAGCAGCAGCCGCGAGACGCTTAACGGTCCACCGCGTCGGATCGCTAAGGGCGCGCAGTAGGGCTTGGCGTGTACCCCCAGGCAAGCGAATCTCCGCAATCTCCGACGGTCCGAGTGTCTGCTCACCCGGAGTAAGCAGGGTGTCCACCCCTTCAGGTGAATCGAGGCCAAGCAAGAAGAGGTGGCTGTTGCGGAGTCTGGCAAAGGTCAACAAGGTCCGCATGTCATCGACGTCCACGCGAGCCAAGAGCACGATAGGGCGTGTCCCAACCATATCGAGCTTCCGAGCCTCCATCAGGCACTCTGCCGAGCGACAGACGGCGAGCTCGACAACTGCAGGGCAGCTATGTGCGACGCGCCATGCGACGAGCTCAGTCAGCGAAGCGACGACGCGGAAGGAGGCAGGCGATCTCGATGCCCTCGCAGAGGCGTGCTCGTGACGCTCCGCCGAGCAGAGCCACCGCATCGTGCGCTCGGAGACAAGCGCCGGAATCAGGCATTCGCCGCAGTCGCAGGGAGGTCCGAGGCCGGCCGCCTCCTTACGAACACAGCCGGGCCTCCCTCCGGCTTCACCCGCGCACAGTGACTCTCTCTCTCTCTCTCTCTCTCTCTCATTCATCATCACCCCTCCCCCGCGCTCCGGCGCGCCCGTCCATCGCCTGACTACCAAGCTGCAGCCAGTGGCTCGATCAGGCAAGTGGGGCGCACGTCACGCTCACCAGAGCGCTACGTGCGGGTAACATGTTGACGGCCTCATCCACCGTTGTTCATGGACGGAGGGCGACGGCGCCGCTCCCGGAGGCTGGAAAGCGCGTCATCACGGCCGGGTCGTGGCCCGGGATGACGAGTGCGGGTGAGGTGGCGAGCGCCCGCATGGTGCGTTGCGCGCGGAGGTTGGAGAGGGAGTCGAGGGTCTGCGCGATCGGGCGCGACTGGTCGAGGTTCTCGTACAGGTAGGCGTTGTCTGACGCGATCACGACTGTGCCACGTGAGGTCCGCACGGAGACAAACTGCGACGCCCAGGTGTGCTTGCCCCCGGTGTGCACGCGGATCCCCGGCCGGATCTCGGCGGAGTCGCCAGTCGCGAAGCGAATGCGCCCCGCGGCGAAGAGCCGACGATACATCGCCGCGACCTCTTGATCGATCGCCGGAGCCTTTGCCTCGCCGTTGGGGCCGACGTAGTAGTCAAACTCCTCGCGTTGGAGCCAGATGCGTGCATTGGGAAAGCGCTCGACCCCGTCGGCATGATCCCAATGGATGTGCGAGATGATGATGTCGGTCACTCGTGCGGGGTCGAAGCCGGCCCGACGCAGTGCACTATCGGGCGTGACGTAGTCGACCGGCTTCCATTGGGTGAGGAACTTCTCGCGCGTGAACCCGGCGTCGACCATGATGATGTCGCCGTTCGCGGCTCGTAGCGGCCAGACCATCAAGGTCGCGTCGATGCGTCGCGCGGAATCAGCCCCGGCGATAAGGCCGCGCACGCGAAAGTTGGCGAGCGCCCCGAACTTCACCGCGAAGGCCTCGTACTGTGGCGCTGCGGTGCGCGTGGCCGTCGCACAGCCCGCGAGGACGAGGAGGCAGGAGAGGGCAGGGGATCGCATGCGGAGGAAGATGCCACCGGGGACCGCACGCGCCAGTCACCGGCGCTTCACGCATATCGCCGCGGCGGCCGCGGCGAGCGCCTGCCGGCGCTCAACATCGTTCCTGCTCGGACCGCAGCCCCGGCGGAATTGACATGCTCCCCCGCGGTGTGTAGCCTGATTGTAGCCATTCCCGCTACCATGGCCAGAGAGACCGTCACATATCGTGAACTGCGCAACACCCCCGGCCGGGTGTTCGAACGCCTGGCCGAGGGTGAGGCGCTTTCGCTGGTCGCCGAAGGCGAGCCCAAGGCCCTGTTGATCCCTGTGATCGATGGTGACCTCGAAACGGCCATGGACGCCTGGAATCGGGGGCGTGCACTCCTGGCGCTCGCGAGGCTGCAGGCTGCGGCGAGGGTCGCCGGTGCGGACGAGCTGTCGATGACGGAAGTGATCGAGGAGGTCGCCGCCGTCCGAAAGGCACGACGCAAGCGGGAGCGCTGAACACTGGTGCGCGTCGTGGTAGACACTAACGTCCTGGTGTCAGGGATGCTCTCGGGCGCCAGCCCGCCGGCTGAGGCGCTGGGGGGCTGCGCCGACGCCATCATCACGGGCAACGTCAGGCATTTCCCCATTGGCCGCGCTCGACTCGACTTTGCGATCCTCACACCGCGGCAGTGCGTGGAGCGGCTCCGGAGTGACCCCCGACGTCCGACAGGCCGGGGGTGATCCCTCCGTCTCATCGCGCACGCGCTTGCGCGTTACCGGCTGAACACCGCTCCATGCGGGATGCCAGCTGCCTGACCACCGTGCGGCCACGTCTTTCCGTCCATCCGGAAGCCCGGGGTCGCAGCGCCTTCCTCACGGAAGCGCTCGTCCAGCGTGATGCGGCCCGTTGCAGTGTCGACCTGGGCGAGCACGACCCGGTGCTGCATCCCGGCGTAGCCGGTCACGACGAGACGGCGCTTGTCGGGTGACAGCGAGATCCAGTGCGGCACCTCGTCGGCGCCGAGCGCCATCCGGCTCACCTCGCGCGGTGCGGCGGGGTTGGAGATATCGAGGCTGACGACGGCGCTCCATGCCGGGACGGTGACGAGGTAGAAGCGACCCGCCACCACGGGGATGGCGCAGTACTCGCCCGTCTTCTTGGGGAACGATGCGACGAGTCGCGCCGACGGGGTCGCGCTCTCCAGCCCTTCCATAAGATAGAGCCCGCAATTGAAGGTCGAGACCAGTACGGTGCGGCCGTCGCCGAGTACCCGGGGTTCGGCGCTCAGCATCTCTTCGCCGGCCGGGCCCGCGGGCAGCGGGATCGAGTGCTGCAGCGAGAGATCCGAGAGACGCCACACCTGCACCTGGCGCGATGCCTTGGTGTCCCCGTTCATGTCGGTGGTGGTCGTCACGACGCGATCGAGCGGCGCGACGATACCCGCGCTGTACACCCGCAATTGCGGATCAACACCCGGTGTGTTGGCCGAGGAGGCGCGCACGAACTGTCCGGCGGGAGTGAGCTCGACGAGGCCTCCAGGCGCAGTCGAGCCGCCGGCGTGTTGCATCTGGAAGGTCGCCAGCACGTTCCCGTTGGGGAGTCGCAGGTACGAGTGCGGGTGGCCATACCCCTGGACGTCGCCGAACTGGTTGACGAGTTGCGGCTTGTCCGGCGTGGTGAGGTCGAAGATGAACGACTGGCCCGTGGCGAAGCCGTTGGCAAACAGGTGGCGGTCCGCGGGGAGTTCGTGCTCCGTGTGGTGCGGGACGTTGGCGCGGCCCGGAACGGGAAGGGTCGTGACTAAACGGCCGTAACGCGTGGAGTCCTCGGTGACGTCAAGGACGGCGAGGAAATCCGGCTGCGTGGTGTCTGCCGAGGCGGTCCAGAGGTACAGGTACTGCGGTGAGGCGGCCGGGGTCGACGCTTCCGGCGGCGTGCACGCCGCGATCAGCGCACCGAGCAGGGGGAGGAAGCGTGTGGTCACTAGTACGTCCCGCCGAGCAGCACTGCGTTCCCGAAGATCGGCAGCAGTCCGCGGAAGAGGTCACGGAAGTTCGGGTCGTGGGCAAAGGCGATCACGCGGCCACGTCCGACCCGCTCCGTCCAGAGCCACGGCGACAACGCGACGCGCTCCGGCATCTCCGGCCAGAAGTAGCCGGCCAACCGAACACGCTCCTTCGGCGCGAAGCGGATCACCGCTTCCCCGGCTGTGAGGTCCTTCGGTACTGTGAGAATGCGATCGGAGTTGGCGTAGACCGGGATCTCGGTCTCGTACACACCGGCGAGGAGCGGCGACAGCGTGTCCACCGTGGCGCGTGCGATGATACCGGGGAGGCCAGCTGGCAGCGGCGCGCCACCCGTGCTGTCCGCGCGCGTGCTGTCACGCCGAACACGAGTGCGCACGAGGCGCGTATTCTCTTGCGCCAGCCATCCGGTCGCGGCGTCGAGGGTGATCAATACCCCACCGTTCCGCACCCAGGTCGCCAGCGCGGCCTTGCCGTTGTCGCCTAACGCGCGATCGAGCGCGCCGCCCTGGACGGCCGGCATGATGAGCACGTTGAATCCTTCGAGCCCGCCGGCGACCATGTTCGCGTCCACCAGGGTCGTCGGATACCCGATGCGCTGGTCCATGGCAAACCAGCTGAAGCCCCACGAGTTGCCGCTCACGGGTGGTCCGGAGAGCAGCGCCACCTTCGGGACCCGGATGAAGCGCACGGAGTTGGAGCCGAGGTCGGTCCCTTCGTCCACGCCGGCCGACGCGATCGGGTAAACGGTGGCGCCGGCGAGGGTGGCCTCCTCCGCGACCACGTCATGCACTGAGGAATCGTTCATGGCGACCCGCACGATGAACGCACCCTTCGGGAAGCGGCGCCCACCCGACGCGAAGCTGCGCGGCGCATGCCAGACGCGCACGCTGTCCTTGAGCAATGATGCCAGGAGTCGATTCGACGCTTCGCTCCCCGGCTCGAACGCATACGCGTACTGCGCGCGCGTCGCACGGGACATGGCGGCACGGGGCAACTCGCCAACGGGGCGCAGGTTCCCCGGCACGGAGCGCGTGTGCCAGGCACGCACGCGATGGGCCAGCGGCCAGGACCAGGCGGTGATGTCATAGAAGCGGTTCCCCTGGCCCTGCCTCCGCAGCTCCAACTCGGTGCGAATGAAAGCGGAGTCCAGCTCGGCGTCGGGCTCGAGGATCGCCTTGGCCAGGTGGCCCTGCGGTTGGGCGAGGTCGACGACGTAGCTCCCCACCGGCACCCGCGTGGATGCTGCCGGTGCCTTGTCACCAAACAGCGTCGCGTCCTTGAGGTCGGCATCAGCGGTAAGCTGCGACACGTCGATCCCGTTGGCCTTCAGCTTGAGGGCAAGCGAGTCCGCGCGGCCCTGCCCATCGCGCTCCATGACGATGGCTCGCAGCGGCCTTGCCGGATGGATGGAGATCGCGTCACGTCGTGACTTGGCGTAGTCCCCTACAAGTTCTGTGCGGCGGCGGGCCGAGGTGCGGACCGTGGCCCATTCGGCACTGTAGTGCTCCCATGCCGCCTGCCTGAGCGTGCGCAGGGTGCCGTCGTTGCGTCGCACACCACCGCCGGACGACGACGCCGACTCGAAGAGCATCCCGATCGAACCGGTCAACATCGGCCATCCTTCGCCATACCCCGGATAGAACGAGTCATATCCCTCACGCCGAAAGTACGACCAGCCATGCTTGTCGAACTCGGCGCCATGCGCGGCCGCGAAGATGTCGAACCACTTGAAGAGGTGCTTCGGGTTGTTCTTGTTGTCCGGCTCACGCGGCGGGGCAAAGTAGAAGGTCGCGCTCGATCCCTGTTCATGCAGGTCGACGGCGACATGCGGCCACCACCTGAGGAAGGTGGCGACGCGCCCGCGCGATTCGGGATGCGACATAATGAACCAGTCGCGATTGAGGTCGAACGAGTAGTGGCTCGTGCGCGCCCCCGGCCATGAGCCGGCGTTGTTCAGCGCGCCGCCCTCGCTCGGCAGCGACTGCGCGCTCCAGGTGCGTTCGATGTCGTGCGTGTGCCGCTCGCGACCGTCGGGGTTCTGGTTGGGATCGATGAGGACGATTGTGCTGTCGAGGGCCATCCGCGTCTCGGCGTCGGTCCCTGCAGCGAGCTGGTAGAGCAACGCGAGCCCGGCTTCCACGCCGGAAGCCTCACCGCCGTGGACCGAGTGCGCGAGCCACACGACTGCGGGCAATCGGCGGGCCGCAGCGTCGAGGTCGCCGTTGGAGGCACCTCGCGGGTCACCGATGCGTTGGGCGTCACGCTGCAATTCCGCGAGGCGGGCGTGATTCGCCTCGGAGGTGATCGTGAGAAGGAACATCTCCCGCCCCTCGAACGAGCGGGCGACGGTGTCGACCTTCACGCGGCGCGAGGTGGCCGCAACGCGCTCGATGTAGCGGGTGAGGGCCCGGTGCGAGGTGAAGCGGTCGCCGACGTTGTACCCCAGCACAGCGCGTGGGGTGGGGACGGCCGGGTCGTAGGTGCGTCCGGCCTCGGAGAAGGAGTGCTGGGCGCCGAGGATGGCGGGCGCGAAGGCGAAGACGGCGAGGAGGTGGCGACGTGGCATGGGAGGAGGGCAGGGGCTGGCGGGAGAAGATAGGCCGGATCAGCGCTGGCGGCTGGTGGCTGGAGCGGGAGGGCATGGCGCTGGGGCCTGCCAGGGGATGGGCGCAGGCCGTGAGTCGCGGCCCGCCGTCCGCCGCCCGCCATCTCCCGTCTGCCGTCTGCCGTCTGCCGTCCAAGTCACGTAGCTTCCCATGAACCTCCACGCCCGCGCCATGCTCTACTCGATCATCCTCACCTCGCACAACGCCTTTCGGTGGCTTGTCGTCCTTGCCGGCGTGTGGGCCGTCTTCCGCGTCTGGCGGGGGTGGATGAGCCGCGCGGTCTGGGCCGAGGCGGACCTGAACGTCGGTCGGCTGTTCGTGAACGCGATTTCGATCCAGTTCGTGCTCGGGCTCGTTCTATATGGAGTGAGTCCGCTGATCCGGCAGGGGATGGCCGACATGGGGACGGCGATGCGGACCTCCGGCGTTCGCTACTTCATGGTCGAGCACGTCGTCATGATGCTCGTCTCCATCGCCCTCGCGCACATCGGGCTGGCCAAGGTCAAGAAGGCCACGACCGACTCGGCGCGCTTTCAGGCCGCAACTATATGGTGGGGGATCGCGGTGGCCTCGGTGCTCGGGTTCATCCCGTGGAACCGGCCCTTGCTGCCGTTCTGATTCCGAGGGCGGTTGCTCGGGAGGCGCCGCGCACCGGCGGGTCGTTAGGCATCAAGCAGCATCCACTCTAAGTCGGCCGGGCGCCCTTGGCGGGGCGCCATGTGGAGCCGGGGCGCGACGCGGGCTCGGAGCCCCCCTGGGCTGGAGGGGCGCTCGACTCCCCCAGCGCCTGGCGCCCGCCCAGCGGGGCTTGCCGAGGACAGGCGATTCTGGCCAGCTTCCTGTACATGAGCGCCGACGCCGCCTTTGACTACCGCCGTCTCACGATTGCGGAGCGCCTCCAATTGGTGGAGGACATCTGGGACAGCATTGCGGAGGACGCGGATGCCGCGACGCTCCCACTGAGCGAGGCGGAGCTGGCTGAACTGGAACGGCGGCGCGCGGAGATGGAGGCCAATCCTGGACGAGGGGAGGCGTGGGACGTCGTCCGCGCAAGGATCATTGATCGGATGAGTCGGTGATCGAGCTGGTAGTCCGCCCACTCGCCGAGGAGGACCTGGGCGAGGCCTTTCTGTGGTACGAGGACCAACTTCCGGGACTGGGGCACGAATTCATGTGGGCGGGGATGTGGCCTTTGCGGCGATCCAACGAGGGCCGGAGCGGTACCCGCTGGTCTACCGCGATCTCCGACGCGTTCTGGTGCGGCGATTTCCGTACAAGGTGTATTTCGCCGAGCGCTCGGGCCGGATTGAAGTGCTCGCGGTCATTCACGGTCGGCGACATCCGCGGCGCTGGCGCCGACGGGCTTGATGCCTAACAGGTGGCTGCAGGTTGACGGGCCGGAGAGAGTCGGCCCGGGCGGACCGGCATTGGCTCACATGGCCCGCATATGAGCGCGGGTCGTTAGGTGGCATTCCCACAGGAGAGCATGGGCCCGTTGCGCTTCGAGATCGATCCCGCGGATCCCCGCGCTGCGGCGCGCGACCCTGCTCCGGCTGGCCGAAGTGTCGGTCTCCGCGTCGGGCAGCACCCTCGCACCGCGCGCGGGATGGGCGGCCGCGGCAAAGACGATGCACGACGCCGGCGATGACGCGCTGCTGGATCCAGGCACCGCGACGCACTTCGACGCGAGGGCGTGGACGTGGCCGGCGCGATAAAGCGAGGCGACGTCGTGCAGGTGGCGCTCGACGCGCCGCGAGAGGTGCGCGGCGGCGGGACAATGAAGGCTGCAGACAGCGAGGTGGAGGTCTGCGACATTAGAGAGAATGTTGTTGCGCATCCAACCATGGCCGAACGGTTCGTAATCGGCACTCTTGGCGCTCTGAAATCCGACCAATGCAAAGCTTCGCGTTCCTCGCGGTCCTCCTGTCCGCGGCCTACCTGCTCGTCCTCGGCGTGGGGGCACTCGCGCGCCCGAGACGCACCGCGCAGTCTCTGGGTCAGTTCGCGCAGACTCTCCAGGCCCATGCCATCGAGCTGGCCCTGCGTATCGTTGCTGGTGTCGCTCTCGTCGTCCGCGCGCCGCACATGCACTTCGAGCGCTTGTTCGGCGCCTTCGGCCTGGCCTTGATCGGAACGTCGATCGCCCTCGCCGTTATCCCTTGGCGCCTCCATCAGCGCTTCGCCCGATGGGTGGTTCCGCAGATCGCACGTCAACTCCCCCTCATCGGCGTGTCATCGCTGTTGGGGGGCCTCGCCCTCCTGGGCGCCCTCCTGGTACCGAGAGGCACCGGCCCGTAATCTCGGATGCGCTGGCGCGGGAGCAAACGACAAGCAGCATCCCCGTCGCCTGAAGGGGGCGGTCGCTTCGCCGGTCGTGACGTCCAACGGCAGGTCGGGCTCCACGGCGTCTACGTTGACACCGGCGTGGGCCACTCGACGCCGTCATTGCGCACGCTCGGCACCGGATGCCACTCTTCGACCATCCCGCACACGCTCTCCAGCGCGACTCGCGCGCTCCACAATTCGCAGTACCCCGTACGCACACCCCCGGCATGGCGCCTCCATCTGAGACTGACGTTGACCGGATTCGCGCCCTCGTGCGGCTCGCGGGGGTGGCGGTGCGCAGGACGGCGCTCGAGAACTCCGCGCAGCTCCTCGCGGCGAGTGCCGTCGTGGTCCTCCTGATGGACGGCGCGCGACGGGTGGACACGCCGCATGGACTGGATATCTGGCTCGTTGCGGCGCTGACCTGGGCCGTCGTACTGCCGGTGGCGCTCGTCGGCGACAACCCGCTCCGCAGCACACGGCTCGCGCTGTTGCCGGTCGCGCCTCACGTGCTCGGCCGCGCACGTGTCATTGCCAGCGCGCCCCTGCGGCTGCCGCTCGCGGCGCTCCTGCCCATCGTCGGCGGCTTGGCGGCACATCGTGTGGCGTCGTCTGCGGCTGTGCTCGCGCTCGTCGGATGGGGCGTCATCGCGTTCTTCGCCAGTGCGGTGCTCGACGCGCAGTGGCATCGCCCGCGCGCCATCCTCCCACGAGTGCTGGCGGCAGCAATAGCTGCAGTCGGCGGTTGGTGCCTCTGGTCACTGCGCGCCGCAGCACCGCTGGCGACTGGCGGCGCGACGTTAACCTGGCGCCCGGCCTTGCTGCCTCGTGGCGATGGCTTAGCTGCGTGGTCCATGGCGTTGGCGATGGTCGCCGCGAGCCTGACACTCGGCGTCGTGGTCCTCCGATCGCGACCGGCGCCAGGGCAGCCAGCAGCCGGAGAGGCTCGCAGGCGGCCGGCCAGCGCGGCGGTGCCGCGGCGCGGCCTCCAGCTGAACGTTGGCGCATCGTGCCTGCGGGTCGTCCGGCCGCGCGTGGCACATGAGATGGCGTTGCTCACGCGTCACATTGGCCCGCGGGTCGCGCTCGCGTTCGTCGCCGTGTTCGCCTGCGCGGCCACCTACGGACGCGTCCCCGGACTCGCCCTCGTGGCCGCGGCGCCGATGATCATCCTCGCCGCGAACGCCCTCGGCGCCGACGTGCCGTTGGCGGGAATGGTGCGCCATCGGCTCCAGCCCGAGTCGCTCGCCCACCTGCGCGACCGACGCCTCACGGTGTGGGGCGTCGCGACGGCGTTGGCCGCCATGCTGGGCGCGTGCGTCGGGATGGCGCTCCCCAGTCCGATGACCGCTGGCGATCCCGCCGGCGGCGCGTTCGGTGCGCCCGCCATGTTGCTCTACGGGGCCACGCTGGTCCCGTGGTTCGGCCGAGCCAGCTGGTGGTGGGCGCGTCGTTACCCGCAGCGGTTCGTCCAGGGGCTGCGCGACCTGGGAACGCGGGCGACGACGGGACCTACAGGACCCGCACATCTGGCCCTTGGGTTACTCGCGGTGTGGGCCGGCGTGGCGTTGCTTGCGATGGCGCTCTTTGCGCTCAGTCAGTCGACGGTGCGCACCCTGCTGGTGGGACCGGACGCGTTAGGCACGGCAGCGAGTCAGGTCTCCTGGCTCGTCGCCACGCTGCTGGCCGCGGGAGTGGCGGGTGGGACGCATGTCGCGCTCAGGGGAGCGTCGCAGCGCGTGGCAGCGCCGAGGATCACCGTGCGTGTGGAGGCTCGGCCATGACGGGCCAACGGACGTCAGGCCGGGCGGTTCCTCCGCTGCTCGCGTGCGAGGGGCTCACGGTGCGGTACGTCGCCGCATCGGACGTGATGGATGCGGACAAACCCGCGCTCGCGGATGTCAGCCTCGCCGTGCACCCGGGCGAGATCGTGGGCCTCGTCGGTCGCAACGGCGCCGGGAAAAGCACGCTGATCCGCACTGCCGCGGGGCTGCTCGCGCCGACCGGTGGAATGGTGCGCGTCGTGGGGCGCGACCCGGCGACTGAACCTGCGGAGGTCATGCGACACGCCGGCTTTTTGTTGTCGGATCCTGCGCTGTTTGCCTACCTGAGCGCTGCGGAGACACTCGCCGTCGTGGCGGACCAGCACGGCTTGGAGGGCGAGGTGGCGGCACGGCGGGTCGCCGAGCTGCTGACGCTCGTTGAGCTGGAGGAAGTGCGCGACCGTCGCGTCGGTGGGTACTCGACGGGGATGGCCAAGCGCCTGTCGCTCGCCTGCGCGCTGCTCCCGACGCCGTCGCTCCTCGTCCTGGACGAGCCGTTCGAGTCGCTCGATCCGCTGGTGGTGCGCCGCCTGACGCGGGCACTCGGCGCACAGCGCGATGGTGGGGTGGGCGTGCTGTTGAGTTCGCACCTGCTGGCGACCGTTGCCGAGCTTTGTGATCGCGTGGTGTTGATCGACCGGGGGCGGGTGCTGGCGGAAGGGACGGTCCCCGGGCTCATCGCGGCCCACGCACCGGCCGGCGAGGCGACGCTGGATGGCGCGTACGCCGCGCTGATTGGGGACGTGTGACGGCGTGATGGGCCGTCCGTCTCGGGCGGCCTACTTGTTGACCAACTCCAAAATGCGCAAGCGCAGGCCGTCGAGCTCCTGCGGTGAGTAGACGCGACCATCCGCCACGACAGCCTTCACGCTCCGCGTGTTCGAGATGTTGGCGAGCGGGTTGGCCGAAAGGAGCACGAGGTCGGCGACCTTGCCGGGGGCCACGGTGCCCCAGTCGGCAGTGCGGCCGAAGTAGGTCGCCGGGTTGAGTGTTGCGGTCTGCAGGGCCTGCAGCGGTGTCATCCCCGCGCGGACGAACAGCTCCAGCTCCCGGTGGAGGCTCACTCCGGGGACGAGGTCGTACCCCGCTGGCGCGTCGGTGCCGGCGAGGAAGGGGATGCCGCGTTTGTGCATCGCCCCGATCTGTGCGAGACGTCGCGTGATGCGCGCCTCGGTGGCGCGCTTGGCGGAGTCCGTGGCCGACAGTCGTTCCACGGCGGTCTTGCGCCAGGATTCGACGTATGGGCGGAGCCAGTAGGCCAGGCCGGGGTCCGCGGTGAAGGTGGCAGCCGTCCCGACGCTGTTGGTCACCGTGGGACATTGCCACACGCGTTGTCGCGCCAGCTCGGCGATAAGCGTCGTGTTGGTGTCGGCGACGCCGATGAGGTGCTCAAAGCTGCGTTGACCTGCGGTGATTGCCTCGAATGCAGTCATCGCGCTCGGGACGTGCCCTTCGAAAGGAATGCCGAGTCGTTTGGCTTCGTCGGCCAGTGCGAAGTACGCCTCGCGGGGGATCAGCGTTTGCGTCTTGATGAGGTCGACCCCGCCTTCCTTGAGCTGGCGCACCGCGGCACGTGCCTCGTCGGCGGTCGCGACCTTGATCGCGGCCTCGTAGCGCGTCGTGGGACCATCGAGCATCGGGCCGGAGATCAGCATCCGCGGCCCAATGAGGGTGTGCGCCGTAATGCTGTCGCGGGCGGAGCGCGAGGCGGCGAGGTTGCTGCCGAGATCGCGCACGCCGGTGACGCCATTCACGATGAACAGCGGCAGCATGATCTCGTTGGTGCTGCGAAAGCGCGACGTGTCGTTGGTGAAGTACGCGTGGATGTGCATGTCCCACAGCCCGGGGATGACAAACATCCCGGTGCCGTCGATCGTGGCGGCGGCGCGCGTGGCGGTGGTGGCGTTGTCGATGCGCAGGATGCGCGTCCCCTCGATGACGATCGTCCGGCGCGGCTGGAGCCTGCCGGTTGCGACATCGACAATGGTGACGTTGTCGATGGTGGTGACCTGGGCCGGGAGGCTGGGCGAGAGCAGCAGCGCAGCCGTGGCTGCCGCGATGGCGCGCAGACGTCTCGTCATTGGGGTCGCGTGAGGTGGGTGAAGGCGGAACTTAACGCGCGGCTCGCGCCGTGACCGCGTCGTGTTTGCTGGGGGCCGTGTCCCGTGTTTGGGAGGTCGTATGTAGCGAAGGCGCCACATTGGATCGCTGCGCCATGGGATGTGCAGCCGGAGTTGGTGCTGTGTCGGGCGGAAATGCTCGCGTGTCCACTCGAGCCGCGATCACGCCCACCTGGAGTGGCGCTGTGTCGTGACGATGTGCTGCCGGTGAGAGCGGAATTGGTCCAGATGCGGCCGGCGCGACGAAGGTGTCGGTGCGGGCCGCTCCGTTATCGGCTGGAGTTGGTGCTGTGTTGGGGCGACTTGCCAACATCACCTGGCGCGCCACGCGTGTGTCGGGGCGTCCCGCCGATGTGCTGCCGGGGATTGCGACGGGCGACCCCGGAATTGCTCGTGTGCTGGCCGGCCGCGGTGATCGTCGCACACGACGTCGTCGTGGTGCGGGCGGAACCGTCAGGGTTGCGGCGCGCGCGGTGAGCTGCGACACCGGAGTTGGCGCTGTGCGCACGCGTGTGATCACGGTTGCGGGCGGAAATGCTCGTGTGCGTAGGCGAATCGCGAACGTTGCCACGCGTGTCGGTCGTGTGCTGAGGCGTGCGTGCAACATTTCGTGCCGTTTAAGGCGTTGGCGCCGCGTTCCTGAATGTCGCAGGACGCGTTTTGGCAACTCGTCCCAGCATGTAGGTCAGGGGGGCTCGAGTCGCGCGCACGCTCCGATCGTTCTCCCCCGCTAGTCGGTCGGCGGAGTGACCGTCGCGGGCCGCAGCACATGGTTCTGCCGCGCCTCGAAGCGCGCCGTGTACTTGGACAGGTTTCCCGTGCAACGCCGGGGTTCTGCATGTTCGTCAAGACCAGTTACAGTCACGCCCGAGAGTCCGCGAGTTCTTGATCCGCGTCGCTGCCCAGGGGAGCGAATTTCGGCGGCTCGTCGAAATGCAGGAGCAGGTGCTTGATGCGATCCAGGCCAGTGCGGGCGGCCTCACGGCCAGTCAGCGACTTGACCGTTCTGACGTCTACGACCGTGATGCGCTTCGTTGACACCGTCTTCATACTTGTAGTATTACCGCGCCGTCGAGTCGGACAAGCCCCGGTCCGGTCACCCGTGCGCGCGGGGGGCTTGCGATGGAACTGAGTCCGCGTCAGAACAAGTAGGGGGCTCACTCTCGACAAAATCTGACATCTGCTCCGCGTGGGGGCTTGCGGTGGAGCTGAGAAATCCTGCTAGAGGGTAGGGAACGGAGTTTCGCGTTCCCTGGCAGTCGCGTTGGGTCGTTCGCGGCGACCGGCAGGCGAGAAGTGCCGGACCCAGGTCCACCATCGTGCCTGGGCGGTTCGCTTGGTCAGCCCGGTAGCCGCGTATCGGCCCGCGCTCCAAGAAAGAGCTGAGCCGCCCCCCCGCGCGCAACTGCTAGGCACCGACTTGGACGACCTCGCCGGCGCGCACGCGTGACACCGCCTCCAGAATGTGTGGAACCAGTGGGGTCAGGGCCTCCACCCGATTGCTCATCGCCCGCACCAGCACCACCCCAATCGCGTGTGCCGACACATCCCGATCGACCGGCATGCGCTTGTCCATGGTCACCAACACGTCGAACCGTTCCGCTGCAGTGGCGAGCAGCTTCCCATTCGACAGCCCCTTCCACCCCATCTGGGTGAGAGTGCGCACCTCGTGGCCCGTCAGCAAGGCGGCCAACCCCCGCGGCACCTGCTCGTCAAGCAGAACGCGCACCGGCCACCACGGCAGCTCGTCCGAGTTCTATGGCAGCAACCGCCTGCTCATGGGTCACCGAGGGAAACTGGTCGAGAAACACATCCAGAGCGTCTCCCGCCTCGAGGTACTCGAACAGGACATCGACCGGGACCCGGGTGCCCACGAACACCGGCGTTCCCCCGAGAATTTCAGGATCACTGTGAACTACCGCGGATGTCTGCGGCACCGGTCGCTCCTGCAGGGATGAGGAACGATATCGCCGCGAACGCCCCAGGCAACAGGCGCAGGCCCCCGATTGGACGCCGCGGCAGGACGCCCCCGCCCCGCGCTGAGGTACCTGGCCACGGGGGGCTTGAGTCGTGCTCACGCGCCCGTCGTTCTCCCCGGTAGTCACACGGCGAAGTGACCGCGCCGTGTCTCCGGGAGGGGACATGTGCGCGGGAGACTTGCGATGGAACTGAGTCCACGTCAGAACAAGTAGGGGGCTCACTCTCGACGACATCTGACGGTTGCTCCGCGTCGGGGCTTGCGATGGAGCTGAGAAATCCCGCTTGAGCGTAGGGAACCCGGCGGCGGCCTTACGTTCCTGGAGGCATTCGCGCCCGCAATTGAGGCAGTCGGTGCGTTGGTGGGTTCGGCCATGGTCACCGACACGTCGAACCGTTCCGCTGCAGTGGCGAGCAGCTTCCCATTCGACAGCGCCTTCCACCCCATCTGGGTGAGAGTGCGTCAGGCCGCTCCAGGGGGGCGTCGACGCATGCCCGAGCGGAACCACGTCGCCAATCGGGCTTCCGTGAGTCGGCCGTCGGCCAAGGCGACCATTTGAGCGATCACGGTCTCGTCCGGTGCGTCGAACTCCCAGCCGTTGAGGCCGAGGTAGACGACGGCCACAAGGAAGGCCACCCGCTTGTTGCCATCGTTGAACGGGTGGTTGCGCGCGAGGCCGAACGCGTAGGCGGCGGCCAGGAGCGCATGATCGACCTTATCGAGGTAAGCGAGCTTGTTTCGCGCCCGCGCCAGGGCGCTCTCCAAGCCGCCCTCGTCTCGGAGCCCAGGGAGCCCGCCGTGGGTTCGCAACTGGTCGAGGTGGATCGCCTCAACGACGAGCCGTGGCACCCATTGCGGTTCCTTCACTACCTGCCGCTACTTCGCGAGTTCGCGCAGCGCGTGCCGGTACTTCTTGGCGGCGGCGGCGGCGATTGCCAAGCCTTCCTCGATGACCGGGTCGTACGGGGTCAGCAGGATCCCGTTCTCGGTCTCGACGGCCAGCACGGAATCCCCCACGCTCAGGTGGAGGCGCGCGGCCATGTCTTTAGGGAGGGTGGCGCCGACGGAACCACCGACCTGGCGGAGCTTGATGGGGCGGACCATGCTCGAACGGTAGCACGGCGGTGCTACGCCTCGCAAGTGGACGGAGGCATCCTCGTGGGACCGGGCCGCGAAGGGAACCACCTGACAAACGCTAGCTGTTACCGGCGCCCTTTTTGCGTGCCCCGCCCCCGCCCCCGCCCCCCGCCCACGGCACGCGGTCACAATACTAGCTGCCAGCGCGCGCTAGTCACTCGGCGTAGCGACCGCGCCGTGTCTCCGGGAGGGGACATGTGCGCGGGGGACTTGCGATGGAACTGAGTCCGCGTCAGAACAAGTAGGGGGCTCACTCTCGACGAAATCTGACGGCTGCTCCGCCGCTGGGGCTTGCGATGGAGCTGAGAAATCCTGCAAAGGAAAAGGGAACGGAGATTCGCGTTCCTGGCAGTCGCCTTCGGTCGTTCGCGGCGACCGGCAGGCGCGAAGTGCCGGACCCAGGTCCACCATCGCGCCCGGGCGGTCCGCATGGTCAGCCCCCGGTAGCCGCGCATCTGACCCGCGCTCCACGAATCGCCCCGCGCGGTTGAACGCATCGGCGCCGCGTTCCCGAAAACTCGGAAGACGCGTTTTGCCGACACGTCCCAGCATATAGGTCAGGGGGCTCGAGTCGCGCGCACGATCCGGCCGCTCTCCCCCGCTAGTCGCTCGGCGAAGTGACCGCGCGGTGTCTCCACGAGTGGACATGTGCGCGGGGGGGCTTGCGGTGGAGCTGAGAAATCCTGCTAGAGGTAAAGGGAGGGGAGATTCGCCTTTCCTGGCAGTCGCCTTCGGTCGTGCGCGTCTCGCGAGCGTGCTCGGCCCGAGGGCGGTGAACGATGCGGCGGACGCGCCGTGTCGGGTTGGGCGGTCGTTCGCGGCGACCGGCAGGTGTGAGGTGCCGGACCCCAGGCCCAACATCGGGCCTGGGCACACACACGACCATACGAGGACACGATCATGACCATGAATGCGAACAACAAGCGCGCCTTTGATGGCTTCCGACCCTTGGTGGATTTTCTGGATCGACACCCCGTCGAATCGTCGTCGGCCGACGTGAAGGCCAACCGGGACGCGCTCGCCGCGGTGAGCACCCGCATGACCACGCTCGCGGAGCTGCGGGAGAGCACGCGCGGTGGCCGGCAGTCGCAGACCGCGTCGTACCAGGAGATGCGGCGCCGCCTCGAGGTGGAGTTTCTCACCCCGGTCCGTCGGCTGACGCGATCCATCGCCGGGACCGACGACACGTTGACGGCCATCCTGCGGGTGCGGCGAAAGCAGGACCACGTCGCCCAGGTGGCGGCGGCCCGGGCCGTCGCCGCGGCGGCACGCGAACAGGCGGCCGCCTTTACCAAGGCCGGGCTCCGGGCTGACTACGCGGAGCAGCTGACCGGGCTCCTCGACGCGCTCACGACCCTGCATGAGGCACGCATTCGCCGCCTTGCCGAGTCGTCGGGAACCGTCGAGGCGCTCCGGGTGGAGGCACGCCGCGGGCGGTTCATCGTCGGCCTGTTGGACGGCGTGCTGAACCTGGTGCTGGAGCGCGACCTCGCGTTGCTGGCGGAGTGGAAGACGTTGCGCCGCCGCGTGGCGGTGCGGGTGCGGGAGTCGGTGGAGGAGGGAGGGGGTGACGGGCAGGGTGCGCCGGCGGGGCAGGCACGGGCGGCGTAGGGTGGGTTAGGAGGCCGGGCGCAGGGGTGGTCGGTGCGACGCCCCTGCGTTTCGGCGCTCTTCGCAGCACTGGCGCGCGGCCGCCGGGTGGCGAAACGTGCGTTCGCGTCTGCCGAGCCGGATGGGGGGAGCACCCTCTCCGCTCGACAGGGGATCCGGGCCTGGCGGACGTGCGGCCCAAGCGGCGGCGGAAGCGGGCGGCCGAGCCGCGCGTAATCTTGCCACCGGCGACGCACGGCAATGAGCGCTGGGGCATGGACTTCATTCACGACGAGTGCGTCAGCGGCCGCCGCTTCCGCTGCCTGACGATGGTGGACGAATGCACGCGCGAGTGCCCGCCGACCTTGGTGGACACGTCCCTCCGTGCGGGGCGGGTGATCGAGACCCTTTACCACTTGGCGGCGGCGCGCGGGCTACCGCGGAGTCTGATCGTGGATCATGGGCCGGAGTTCGTGTCGATGGCGCTGGATCGCGGGGCCTATGGGCTCGGCGGGCACCTGCATTCCATTCAACCGGGAAAGCCGACCCAGAAGGCGTACATCGAGAGCTTTCACAGCCGGTTCCGGGACGAGTGTCTCTCGGCCCATTGGTTCGAATCCCTATCCCAAAAACGACGAAGCTACGTCAAGTTGATGGCGCAATGGGTTGAAGGTGGCGGTGACGCCAAATGTTCAGCACGAGGGGAAGCATCACAGCCAGGCACGCCTGGATGAATGCCGAGTAGACGACCCCTGCGCCGATGAGAAGTGTCTGCAGGAACGGATCGGCGACCACGCGCGACCAGAACGATGGACGATAGCAGGAGGTAGTGCCACTGCCGGTGCGCACGCGAAGAAGAGATCCAGGAGCTTCGAACACGACATGCATGCCAGGATCTCCACCGACTCGCAGTACGCCCCATCCCTCCTCCGAGAGCGATGGTTCGTCGCACCGACCGCCTTGGTGAAGGGAGCCAACGTCAGCCAGATGCAATCGAGCGTCGTCAGACTCGAACCGCGTATTGCTCAGCAGGTACCGTCCGAGAGACTGCACTGAGCCCTCGAGAAGCTGAGCGCGCTGTCCGACCGTGGGGAAGGCCCCGAGCGTCGATCTCGCGCGAAAGGGAATCACGCGTGCGCTGTCGCGCGACGAACGGATCCTAACGAAGAGACGCTTATGCGCGATGAGTTGGCGCGCTCCCACTCCACGGAGCCGGGCGATGTCCACCTCATCGGTGTCCGCCAACACTTCGAGATCCAGCGGCCCTGTACCGGTCCGCGTCGCTACGACGCTGGATCGGCCGACGACGGTCAATGTTCCGCTGAACAAGAAGGTAGAGTCATCCATCATCACGCTATCGCCATCCAGCGCAATAGGGATCGTTGTAGTTGCACCCGTTGTGTCATACTTGAAGCGCATCTCGATTCGCTCGGTCACGGCATCGACACGATACGAGGTGTCGCGATTGATACGTACGAGCGCGAAGACGACAAGGATGGCGAAGCCAGTACCGAGCAGTGTAACGGCGACAACTCGGCGCAACGACCACCAGCTCATCTCGCGGTCTTCCGACGTCGCTACGTTGGGAGCGGTTGGCGTAACCGCGGGATCGGCCGTGGTCCCAGCTGCGCCGCGACTCGAGTCAATAGGTTCCTCCACCGGTGGCGAATCCGGGACTGGCGCCAAACCGCTGGCCAGTTGTGAGGGATCGCCCGGAGACGGCACTTGAACGCCGTCGCCAAGGCTCATCGAACCGTCACAGGAATCGGCGCAGCGCGCGTGAAGCCCTGCAGTTGGACTATTTGGAGTTCGGTTGGCGCTGGAAATCGTTCCGGAATCACCGTGCACATGGTGTTGTACATCGTAGGCGCACGTACCGGCGCGTTTGTGCATGCGCTCTGTACGCCATCTGCGTCGTGCCGAAGCTTCAGGACTCTCGCACTCCCGTCCGGGACATTCGCGACGAGCCATAGCGTACTCCACGCGCGCTCTGGTTCCCACGAGGTGCTCAGGAGCGCGATCTTCTGATCGGGCTCTCCCTCGCAGGATGCACTGCTCCACGCCAACACCGCCACTTCGGCTGCGCGTTGTTGTCGCAGAAAGTCGGCCTTCGAGGTCGGTAGTGGAAGTGTGTATGTGCCGGCTGCGACACCCGCGAGCGGACGTCGAATCGACGCTTCGTACTCTCCGCTGGCGGATCGCAAGAGCACGCACAGGTACTGCTCGGTGCCTCTTGGGATGCGGAGCGTCAGGCGCGGCAGCAAAATGGTGCGTGTCGGATCGCCAAGCATGGCGCCGAGGATTGAAAGCCCAGCCACGGGGACGCGCCCGCGCAGAATCTCGTGAAACTGACGCGCTTCAACCGTGAGCACGGGCGCCGAGTCTTGCTGCGCCCGCAGTCCGTTGTCTGCCATCGGCGAAGCACTAATGCTAAGAGCGAGAAGAAGGCTCTCGCGAAGGCGATTCGTGATCATGGTGTCTCCACGACGCGCACAGGGAGGCGAAGGAGAGGGCTGGACGTCCCATCCGCGTATACGATACGAGCAAAGACTCCGCGCGTGTCGGTGGGAAACGCGACCCGAATGAAGTCCGGCCTCACGACTTTGTTGGCAACGAGATCGAGGATGGAGTATTCGGTATCCACGACCGTATTCAGCGTGTCCGCCTTCGTTCCGAAGTGCACCTCACGAACAGCGGCCCAGGAGTAGGAATCGACGGGACCCGACCTGGCGATGTCGGCCCGGCACACTACGGCGGGACTTTGCACGTCCCACAGACCTTCGTCCGTCAAACTTGCGCGCAGAGCGTTTCGTCTCTCCTGATACGCTATTCGTTCGGGGCGAGGCATCGAATCGGGTGGATCAGGCATCGGCCACTTGGCTCGAATCCGCAAGCATTCGAGTCCTCCCATAGGACGCCGGGAGTGGTAGCGCTTTACCAGTGCGCTCGCGACGCGAACAACAGAATCCCGCGGTGGCAGGATGTATGTCGTGGTATCCGTCGTGCGCCCGTCAGGGAAGGAGAAGGCGGCCCGAACTCGCCGAGCTTCGGCAGGAACGCTCACCCCTTCACGCGGCAAATCTTCGACGCTCAAATCGGAGACGAAATCGTCGTCGAATCCGAGATGGAGCAGCGCAGCATTTAGCGGCGGGTCAATTCGTACCGTGAACTGAGGCACATCCTTGTGTGCATTGCGTCCAAGCTCGTAGAAGGCGGGCGGCGGCGTTCGCGCTCCTCCGCGCCGTGACACGGCGGCGGGAGTCAGTCGAACGCCAACTGGTACGTCCAAGCTTGCGTCGATCTTCGACAAGGCGACGCCGTACACGACGCTGAGGGTCCCGTCGTCGAGGCGTACCCGCACGAAGAGCGAGTCCGCCCCGGCTCGCACAAAGTGCACATCGCGCGTTGGCTCATCGGCCGTGCCCATCGTTTCCCTATAGCGAGAGAAGTCTATGGTGCGATCGAGGTCGTCGCGCGACTCTCCGAAGGAGATGGCCCGTACCACGGCCGCTTGTTCGCCCACCGAAAACTGACAATGGTTCAAGCCGCAAACTGGCTCGATGCGATCCTGCCCCAACTTCACTTGCAATCGAAGCTGCGCGAGTCTTGCTGCGGCGCGATCGGCGTCTGCGGCGCGTTCGACGTCGAAGAATGACCGCACGATGTCATCGGCGTAGGCGATGCGAAGCGCAATGCCGGCGCCGGTGCGCGTGTCGACGCTGTCCAGGATTGCCATAGGTGTGCCGCCCGCTGAGACGAGGCTGCCACTCATGCCGGTAGTCAGCGGACGATCCGATTGCAGAGGGCGGATGCGCATCAGTCGCGCGTCACGCGAGTCAATCCGTGCGGCAAGCTGGAGGAGGGCTCCGTCGCTAGTCCGGTGATGGACGGTCACTTCGGTGATCGCCGGATCTGTGAGCGTCGCGAGAAGCGGAGCGATTTCCCACGGGCGCCCACACTCGAATCTTGTGGTGCCGGGCAACCTGAGCACCGCGAGGTCGCTGTTCGTGGCTAGTTCAATAGATGCGGGAGAGGATAGTCCGTCGGCGTTGGTCAGCACGAGCGACGCGCGCATGGGCTCGACAACGTGCAAGGGCGCAAGCGCAAAACAGTCATCGCCTCGCGGTCGCAGGATCGCGTTGCCGCGCGCAGATCCGTTGCGGAGGTGGACAAGAGTCGGGAGCTGCGCTGGAAGCGCGGTCGACGCTCGAGCGCCGTCACGAGAGCGACCGCGTGCGCAACAACGGCTCGCGTGTGCGGGAAGCGAGAGAGTTGGGACATACAGGCGCGCTGCCGCGGGGTTGGCACCGAGGGGGATCCGGTAAGGGCGTACGGACTTTGGCCGTCAGAAATCTGCAGCTGCGAGTGAGCCACCGCGACCGGCGCAGTGGTCAGCTATCTGCGAAACGGATCTAGGTGTAGATGATGAAGAGGTTGCTCACTGAACCGTAGCGGAGCAAGCTGGGGTTGTCGAGACACTCAACCGGCAACGGCCAGAGGACTCAGCGAACGTTCACAAGAATGCGCGGTTAACGCCCGCGGGACGAGGCCGCGCGGCGGCCCGGGTCGCCGCCGGGGAGCGGGCGACCGTCGCGGCCAAGGGCTTGTGGCGTGTCCGTCCGGACGATCTGGAAGTGGGTGCACCGCGTCCGGACCACGGCGACGACGCGGGACCGCTCGTCGCGCCCGCATCGGCTGGCCCGCCAGCTGCCGCGCCGCCGCCGACGGCAGATCCTGTGCGCGCGCCACAAGCGCTGGAGCTCGCTCCACATCGCGCAGCACTATCGGCTCGCGGTGCCCACCGTCGTGAGCTTCCTCCGGCGGCATGGCCTCAATCGGCTGGCCCGCCTGAGCCGCCACGGCCGATCTGGTCTCCACCCCATATCGGGGCCGGTCTCAAGGTTAGGCCGAGAGTCGGGTGGGTGATGCGCCGTGCTGTTCCTCGTCGTGGAGCTGCTTAGCTCGCTCGGTGGGGGTGAGACCTCCCAGGCTGGTGTGGGGCCGGGCGTCGTTGTAGTCCTGCCGCCACCGCTCGATCAAGAAGCGGGCATCGAGCAGGGATTCGAACCAGTGGGCCGAGAGACACTCGTCCCGGAACCGGCTGTGGAAGCTCTCGATGTACGCGTTCTGGGTCGGCTTGCCGGGTTGGATGAAATGCAGGTGCACGCCGTGTCGATAGGCCCAGAGATCCAGCGCCAGCGAGACGAATTCCGGTCCATGATCCACGATCAGACTCCGCGGCAGCCCGCGCGCCGCCGCCAGGTGGTCCAGGGTCTCGATCACCCGCCCGGCACGGAGGGACGTGTCCACCATGATCGTCGGGCGCTCGCGCGTGCATTCATCCACCATCGTCAGGCAGCGAAAGCGCCGGCCGCTGACGCACTCGTCGTGAATGAAGTCCATCCCCCAGCGCTCATTGCGGCGCGTCGCCGGGGGCATGACGACGCGCGGCTCGGCCGCCCGCTTCCGCCGCCGCTCGGGCCGCACGTGCAGCTGCGCGGCTTTGTAGAGGCGGTGGACCCGCTTGTGGTTCACCACGAGCCCCTCGCGGCGCAGCAGCAGGTACAACCGCTCGTAGCCAAAGCGCGGACGCTCGGTCGCCAGCGCGATCAGGCGGGCGACGATCGGGGCATCGCGTTGGGGCCGCTCGAGCACCGCCTGCCATCGCGAGCGGGTCAGCCCGACCAGCCGACACGCGCGCCGGGCACTGAAGCCGTGGGCGGCCCGGAGATGGGTGACGACCTGCCGCCGTTGTGTGGTCGTCACCAGCGTCGCCCCGCCACGTCTTTCAGGGCGACAATGTCCATCGCCTGGTCGGCGACGATGCGTTTGAGGCGCCGGTTCTCCTCCTCGAGCTGCCGGAGGCGTTTCGCCTCATCGGTCCGCATCCCGCCGTACACGCGTTTCCAGCGGTACAACGTCGTCTCCGTGATGCCGTGCTTTAGCGCCACATGGCGCCCCGGGCTGCCCGCCGCGACCTCCTGCAGGATCGCGACGATCTGCTCGGCGGTGAATCGGGACTTCTTCATGGGTCCTCGCCGCCGTCTGGCGGATCAGGACTCTCAACCTATCCCTGGCCCCGCTGGCGGGGAGGACGCCAGAACAGAGTCGGTCGAGGCCGGGCATGCGCTCGGAACCTGGCAAAAAGCGAAGCCGCCGCACCGAGGTGCGACGGCTTCAACGCCACGCGCTTGCGCGCAGACGGCCTTGGACGGCACCTGATGATACCCGTCCGATGGGCCAAGGGCAACAATCTACTATCGCCCCCCCCTCACACCATGCTGGGGGGAGTCTGTCACCATTGTGGCCCCGCCCCGCCCGCCCGGTAGCGGTGAAGAAGAGTCAGGATGCGAGAGAAAGCCAAGGTCAGCCAGTTACGACGGAGAGCCAGTGCCCCCCGCGCAAGGTGTTGAAGTACGCCTTCATCCCGTGTTCATTCCTCCCCGGAGGGTAGCCACGCGCTGGTGCGCAGACAGTCCTTGGACGGCTGTGGGGGCCTCGTGAGGGGCCTGGGTTCGATTCCCCTGTCCTCCGCCAACCATCGTCAAAGGAGGGAAGGTGAAGCTGCAACTTATCGAAGCACCGCCCGACAATGTGGACACGGAGCCTGCGCCAGCAACCGCAACGAAGCGAAGCGACGTTCAGACGCGCTGGGGGGGGAGTCCAGCGATGCTTGCGCGGGGTTTCGTCGGCGTGCCCGTCGTCTTCCTTGAGGGTATGGCCCAATTGAAGCCGCACTCTCTCACGCCGGCCGAGGCGCTGTTCGTTATCTGCGTCATGGCGCATAAGTGGGATGAGCGGCCCCCGTTCCCCAGCTACAAGCGCATCGCCTCGTGGATGGGAAAGACGGAGAGCTACGTGCGGAAGGTTGCGAAAGATTTGGAGACAAAGGGTATGCTCAGGCGTATTGCCCGCATTGGGAGGAGTAATGCCTTTGACTTAGAGGGTCTCTTCGCGAAGTTGACTCCAGCCACTGCGCCGTCCAGGCAGTCCACGCGAGCATCGACGGTGACCAGTCCGCGCACAAAAACCAGAAAACGCAATGCCGCCTGACAGCCGGCTGAATGCGACAGCCGATTGGTATTGACCGACCCGTCCCCGGACTTGAGCGAGTGTCAAAGGCTGGTCCGCGGCGCGTCGGCTCGATGCCTTCGGCTGCGGTTGAGCCGCGGTCGTTGGGTAGCAAACAAGCAGGCACGCCGAGAAATGAGGTTTCTCGCCATGCCTCGCCACGCGATTCCTCGTCGCCCAAATCAGACGATGCGTGGAACACGAGGGCATTCATCTTGGGCGCCACGCTCGCCGATCCAGTGAGCGCTGCGCAGAGACTGAGGGCCTTCTTCGCCGTCGGGTGGGACCGGAGGCGAAGAGGTGCTCGATCTGGCGATACGGCGACCGGAGCTGGGGCAGCTCATGACGGGTGACGATCGAAGAATACACTTTACCCAGCGTTGGCAAACTCGACATAGCGGCAGCCGGGCAACCACGCTGTCCGTTGAGGGCACGGCAGTCACGGCCGCGCCCAGCCGTGAGGTCTCACCGCACGTCGACCTCGTGGCGGTCGGCGGGAGCAAGATTGACCGGTGCTTTCGACGAACTGCCTGAAGACTGAGCGTGAGAAGCCCACGCGGTTCCAGGTTTTGAGTCTCGACGGTGGCGGCATCCGCGGTGTGTTCAGTGCCGCGATGCTCGCCGCCTTCGAGGAGGACTTCGCGCCGCTAAAGGTCATCGACTGCTTCGATCTGATCGCGGGCACGTCGACTGGCGGTATTCTCGCGCTTGGGCTAGGGTTGGGATACACGCCTCGTGAGATGGTCGAGTTCTACGTAGAACTCGGCCCCGAAATCTTTGCCAACCGCGCCGGGTGGCGAGATAAGATGCACTGGGTCGCCGTGAAGTATCCGCCGGCGCGGCTCGCAGTCGCGCTGAAGAAGAAGTTCGGTGAACGCGTATTCGGCGAGAGCTTGAAGCGCCTCGTGATCCCGGCGTTCAACATCGGGAGCAACGACGTCTACGTCTTCAGGACCGCCCACCTGGAGCGCCTACGTCGAGACCACCGGTTGCCAGCCTGGCACGTTGCGATGGCGACTGCCGCCGCTCCGACCTACTTCCCGGCCCACCAGCTTCCGGGCAAGGAGCGGCTGATTGATGGAGGCGTTTGGGCCAACAACCCTGCCATGGTCGCCATCGCTGAAGTCGTTGGCGAGCCGCATTTGGCCGTGCCCCTAGAGAGGGTACACATGCTAAGCCTAGGGACGATTAGGGCGTTCCACGATCCTCGTGAGAAACTCGACGGCGCCGGAAGGCTTGGCTGGGCCCGTGCGGCGACGGACGTGATCCTCGATGCGACCTCCATCGGTGTCTCCAATCAGGCTGGCGCACTGCTTGGCGACCGATTCGTTCGGGTGAACACCCGACAGGCAGCGGCCGCGGTCACGCTGGACAACGTCACATCGGTCGATGCAATGCTCGCCGCGGCCCGGCATGAGAGCCGTAATATGGCGCCGGCGGTCGCCAAAGCGTTCTTCAAGCATCGCGCGGCAGTCTTCACGCCGTGCCACCCTCCAGTGCCTGCCACCATGGAGGGCTCAGCGTGATATTCCTGAGCGAAGCGTCGCGTGAGATCGACCGCCAAATCCAGTTGCTCGACCTACCGTCAGAACTGTCCAAAGAGGCGGTTGCCGAATACGGCCGGATTGCACGGTGGCTCGGAGCGGTGGACTCACCGTTGGCCGAGTACAAGCTCGATTTGTACCCCCAAGGCTCGTTCCGGCTTGGGACGCCCATCCGGCCGATCACGCATGAGGACGAATTCGACATCGACCTCGTCTGCCAGCTGAAGATTGAGAAGGAGAGGACGACGCAGGCCGACCTCAAGGAGTTGGTCGGCGCGCGCCTCAGTGAGGATCCTAATGCTTGGGGCAAGCTCAAGGAGCGCCGCCGCTGCTGGACGATCTTCTACGAGAAGAAATTCCATCTTGATGTCTTGCCGACCATCCCCGACGCGGAGCACCGGGACACTGGCATCCTGGTTACGGACACCGACTTGGTCCGCTGGCAGTTCAGCAACCCTCTGGGTTACTCGCGCTGGTTCTACGAGCGCATGCACACCTTCGTGCGTGAGGAGCGTGCTGCTCTCGCCAAATCGCTCGAGGTGGACATCGAGGATGTCCCCGAATGGGGCGTTCGCACGCCTCTGCAGCGCGCGGTTCAGGTACTGAAGCGGCATCGCGACGTCCACTTCAGCGGCGACCTCGAGCGCCGACCCGCCTCCATCATTCTCACGACCCTTGCCGGTCGGGCATATGGCGGCGAGCCTGACCTTTCGCGCGCACTCGTGCAGATCATCGAAGGGATGGGCGATCACATCGATGATCGCGACGGCCAGTGGTGGATCCCTAACCCCGCACACGTTAAGGAGAACTTCGCAGACAAGTGGAATGAGAAGCCGGCGCTGCGTGACGCCTTCCTTCGCTGGAGGGACAAGGTGTACGAGGACATGGAAGCACTAGCCAGTACCTCGTCGCATCGGGACGCTGCGCTGCTTCTTGAGAAGAGCCTTCACGGCCGCCGCGCGCTCGCAACGACGTCTGTCGCGAGCGCGCACCTACCCGGTGGCATCCCCGAGGTAGACTCACTCGTGCACCGCCAGACACCGCCATGGCCCATTATGGAGCGGTATGAGTGCAGCGTCTCGGCGCGGTCGTCCCTGCCTTCCGGCGGCGGGCGATGGCGCTACCTGGCTGTTCCCCGCGCCCCGAAGAATACGACGTTAGAGTTTCAAGCGCGCACGAACGCGCCGCTGCCGTATGAGATCTTCTGGCAGATCACCAACACTGGCGCGGAGGCCCGTGAAGCAGGCCAGATGCGAGGGGGATTCGACCGCGGTAGTGCGCCTCGCGGCGAGTCGCGAACGGAGACGACGCGGTACAACGGGACTCACCTCGTGCAGGCGTTCGTCGTGAAGGACGGCGATCTCGTAGCCCGGTCGCGCGAGGTGCGCGTGCGGATCGAGAAGCGCTAGGCGTCGTCCGGCTCTTCGCGTCCTACTGCCGGCGGATGTTGCCAACCTAATCGTATGTGTGACGCCGCCCCGCGGCAGTGGGCCACTTCCCTACTCGATCACCTCTGTGAGCCGTGCTTACGGCGTGTAACCTACACTCCGACGAGGTGAAGCATCAATACCGCGCCGTGCCAGACGCAGTGGCGCCAGTCTGCGCTAACGAGCGCGGCAGCTGAGAGAGGAGTGGTGGCCTACGGCCGCATTATGAGGTGCCTTTGCAGCTGAGCTTCAACGTTTAGACTCAAGGCACGCGGCCGCAGTACGCGCTGCCCCTGCACCGCTCCGGGACGTACGTCTCGCTCTCCACGAACCACACCCCGTTGAGCTGGCGCCACTTCGCGAAGTAGGACCCCCCGACACTCACCTTCCCGTCCGGCTCCGTCCAGGAGCCCGTCCACGTCCCCCGCTCGCTCGCCATCCGCCAGGGCGCGAACACCGCGACCTCGCTCGGCGTCCGGCGGTACACCACGTCCGGGAGCGCGCGAAACCTGTCGACCATGGACGCGACGTAGGCGTCTCGGTCGTGGGAATGCACCGACGTCGACGTCACCACCGAGATGCCCGGGGCAAGGATCTGGGCAAACCCCGCACTGTCGTGTCGCGCAATCGCGGCGTTCGATGACTCCCGCCGCCGCCGGATCTCCCTGGCGTCCGGTCCACCAGTGGTGTCGTCGGCGGGCGACCACAACGGCCCCGGGGTGACGTGCAGCGGCACGCGCCGCTGGGCACCCGGCGGGGCCTGGAACGAGGTATGGCGGTGGACCACCACCCACCGCCCATCGCGACGCTCGAGGACCAACGACTGCCTGCCTTCGTCCACGGTCGTGTCGCCGGAGGCCTCGATCACCTCCAGCCGGAAGTTCGCGGCGAGCCAGCCGAGGTTGCCGCGGGCGCCGACGTCGAGCACGTCGAAGAGCGACCGGACACGGCCCCGGGAGGCGCTGGCGAACATGTTTCTATAGAGGGTGTCCACCCGCGGCCAGCCGAGCAGCTGCCGGCGCTCGAAAAAGAAGACCCCGGTCGCGTCGTGGGCGTAGAAACGGTCGATAAAGGTGGGATCACGCCGCTCCCACGCGGCGTTGAATTGTTCAAAGAGGGCCCGAATCTCTGCGGTAGACCGCCGGTTCGCTTCATCCTGGGCGGCCAGGGACGGTGCGGCGAACAGGGCGAGGGCGAGGGCCAGCTTCCGGGGGGTCATGACTTGGGGGCGCGAGGTCGTCCCCAAGATACGAGGGGGCGGACCTCCTGCCCGGTATTCCGCTCCTCCAGTCCCTCGACGTGTCTACCGGAAGGATCCACGGCGGGGAGAGCAGAGTGGGTCAAGGGGATACATGCTATACTCATGCGTGGTCGACTCCTTAGCAGTGTATGGTGGCGGCGCCGAAGGCGCCCGGGCGCTAGCGAGGTGAGCGCTACATGGAGGGCGGCTCTGTGCCCTGTTAGGGCGCCTCGCCGCGCCTTGACGAGTAGCTTGGCTGCGATGTTGCTCTTGCTCGCTCCTCGCGTAGGGCTCAGCGCACAGGAGTGGGGCGATGACCGACGCTGGAGCCAGCAGAGCCCGTGCCAAGGATCGCGCGCGCGGTTCATCGTCAAGCGTGCGATTCAAGGTTTGGCAATCGGCGCTGCTTCGGTTGTGGCTTGGACGGTGTTCTCCAGTGAAGCACCGTCAGGTTCCGAATCTGCTGCAGTGCTCGTCGTCGGGGCCGCCGGAGGCGCTCTCATCGGGGGTTTAGAGGCGAGCTCGCCCTACTTCTGCGCGCGGCGGCGCTCTCAGGGTCCTCACGGGAAGTACGAGGTCGCACAAGGCCCCTGCGACCTGCCTCGTACCGTCGCCGTCTGCGCGTCGAGGCGACCCTCTGTCTTTGCCTTAGCCGGAATGGAGTGGGAGGGATCTGGCGTGCCGGGTGGCACGGAGTGCGCCTCTGTGCCCATGGGTCCTGCGCCGGCGGGAATCCGTTCCCCTCGTGATCGGCCGGACTCGCTGCTGTCACCGCGGGAGCCTGGTCCAGCGCATGTCCACTGCGCGGCTCGGCGACAATAGGATAGGTCGTTCCGTCGCTCTGCGAAATGCAGCCGACCGCAGGGACTCCGACCCTACAGATCAGTGCCGCGCCTCTGCAGGACCGCCCATGCTGGACCCGACAGGCAGTGGACGGGTCGACGGCGAATCGCGTCGTGGGCGTAGAAACGGTCGATAAAGGTGGGATCACGCCGCTCCCACGCGGCGTTGAATTGTTCAAAGAGGGCACGAATCTCTGCGGCAGACCGCCGGTCCGCCTCGTCCTGGGCTAATGCCGGCCGGGCCGCGGCGACGGCAAGGGCGAGCAACAGGGCAGGGGTCCGCAGTGTCATGATCCGGGGGGCGAGGTCGTCCCCAAGATACGGGTATCACCTGGTCGTGGGGGCGGCCGACACGGCGCCTTCACCCCCACAGCCGTCTACGTTTCGTCCATGCGCGCGCTGGTCATCGTCTGGTACCTGGGGCCCCTCGTCGTCTCGTTCATCCGGGACTGGCGGCGCTGGATCTGGTGGGGCAGTGGGGTCGAACGGACGGCGGCCTTTCACGAGGCGCGGGCCCGCCGGGTGGTAGCCGTGCTGGCCCGGCTCGGCCCGTCGTTCGTGAAGATGGCGCAGGTCTTTTCGTCCCGGTCGGACCTGATCCCCGAGCCGTATGTCGGCGCCCTGTCGACCCTGACGGACCAGGTCCCACCGGTCCCGGTGGCGGCGATCCGGCGCGAGATCATCCAGTCGTATGGGCGGAGCGCGGACGAGCTGTTTGACCGGTTTGATGACGTGCCGCTGGCGGCCGCATCGTTAGGCCAGGTGCATCGCGCGACACATCGCGGGCGCGAGGTCGTCATCAAGGTGTTGCGGCCGGGAGTGGAAGAACTCGTCCGGCAGGACCTGGCGGTCTTTGGCCCGCTGGTCCGCTGGTTCGAGCGGCGGTTCCCCAACCCGCACGTGCACAACGCGCGCATCGTGATCGAGGAGTTTGCGGTGCGCGTGTGGGAAGAGATGGACTTCGTGCTCGAAGCGGCGAACGCGACCGAGATCCGCACGAACTTCCGCGGCAACCCTCGAATCATTGTACCCGAGGTCGTCGACGAGCTGACCAGGCGCCGCACCCTCGTCCTCGAGTATGTCGAAGGGCGCCGCGTCGATCGGATCGATGCGCGGCCGGGCGAGGCCCGGCAGGATCCGCGAGGGGTGGTGAGCGGGGTGATGGAGCTGTACCTGAAGATGATGCTCGTCGACGGCTTCTTTCACGCGGACCCGCACCCGGGGAACGTGCTGGTCGCGCCGGACGGACGCATCGTCATCCTCGACTTCGGCATGGTCATCCGCGTGCCCAAGCAGATGCGGGCCGACCTGGTCACGACGATCTTCGCGGCGATTCGCCGAGATACCGACGGGATCCTGAACGGCTTTCGGTCCCTGGGCCTGCTCGAGGCCTCGACGACCAACGAGCAACTGCGGGGACTCGCCGACCGCTTGATGTCGATCGCGTACGATCCGTCCACGATGGCGGAGCGCGTCCAGATGCTGGCCCAGGAGGTCATCGCCAGCCTGTACGACTGGCCGGTGCGCCTCACGAGCGAGATGGTCTACTTCGCACGCACCGCCGCCCTCATCGAAGGGCTCGGCGTACGCTACGATCCGCACTTCAACCCGATCACCTTCGCCACGCCGATCGCCGTGCGGATGCGGGGCGACATCATGCGCTCGCTCGACCTCGCGGACGGGAAGTCGCCGATCGACTATCCGACGATTGTCGGCGCCGTGCTGGGGCGGACCGCGCGTCGACTCGTGGACTGGTGGAACGGGCTGGGCGAGACGAACGGCAACGGGATTGGAGCGCACTCAGCCAATGGGAACGGCGTCGCCCTCCTCCCAGCCGCAAAACGGGACGAATCCGGCACGGCCACTTGACCTGACCGGGGAAGGAGCGAGTTTCGGCCGTCAGCCGTCTCCAGCCCCCCATTTCGTGACTTCTCGACGTTCCTTCGTCGGCCACATCGCCGGGATCGGATCCGCCGTCGCCCTCGCGGACTGGGCCCTCGTCGATGACGCCCTCGCGCACGCTGCCGCGGCCGTCGCGGCGCAGCCCCGCCCGGCCTTCAAGGTCTTGAGTGCCGCCGAGGGGCGGGATCTGGAGGCGATCACGTCGCGCATTGTGCCGACGACCGATACCCCCGGTGCCCGCGAGGCGGGGGTCGTCTTCTTCATCGACCAGGCGCTCACGACCTTCCAGAAGGACGCGCTCGGCGACCTGCGCAAGGCGCTCACGGAGCTCAACCAGCGCGCCGGACGGGTGCGTCGTGGGGCGTCGTTCGCCGCGCTCACCGAGGCCCAACAGGACGCCATCCTCGTGGCCTATGATGGACAAGACGGATTCGGGCTGCTGCGGTTCCTCACCTTCATGGGGATGTTCGGCGAGCCGTCGTTTGGCGGCAATCGCAACGAGGTCGGGTGGAAGCTCCTCGACTTCCGGGCGCATGGCCCGCACAAGCCGCCGTTTGGCTACTACGACGCGCAGGTGACGAAATGAGCGATCAACCGCGCGCGGTGCAGTACCGCACGACTGATGTTGTCGATTTCGTGATTGTCGGGTCCGGGGCGGCCGGCGGTGTTCTCGCGAAGGAGTTGTCCACGCGCGGGCATTCGGTTGTGGTCCTGGAGCAGGGGCCGCGCCTGGGCGAGAAGGAGTTCGGACACGGCGAGATCAAGTACTGGATGAACGGTGAGCTGCACAGCAAGTCGCCGTATACGTGGCGACAGAAGCCGACCGAGGAGGCGAAGACGGGGCAGGGCTTCCTGCTGTATGCGACCCTGGTGGGCGGCAGCTCGGTGCACATGACCGCGAACTTCTGGCGCTTTCGGCCGGTCGACTTCAAGGAGCGGTCGCTGCTCGGTGCAATCAGCGGCACCGGCTTCGCCGATTGGCCGATCACCTACGACGAGCTGGAGCCCTACTATACGAAGGTGGATTGGGAGGTCGGGGTGTCCGGCGTTCCCGAGCCTGGGTCGCCGCGCCGTTCACGGCCGTACCCGATGCCGCCGGTTCCGGTGAAGTCGGCCGGGGTGCTCCTCGAGCGTGCCGCGAAGAAGCTGGGGTACAAGCCGTTCCCCGCGCCGATGGCGATCCTGTCGCGTGAGCACAATGGTCGGCTCCCGTGCCAGCACTGCGGCTTCTGCATGGGGCATGGGTGCGAGTATGGGGCCAAGAGTTCGTCGCTGGCGTCGATGATTCCCGTGGCCGAGCGTACGGGTCGGTGCGAGATTCGCGCCAATTGTGCGGTGCGAGATGTGGAGCTTGATGCGAAGGGTCGCGCCACCGGCGTGGTCTACTTCGACAAGGACAAGAAGGAGCAGCGGCAGCGCGCGAAGGCGGTGATCCTCGCCTGCAACGGTGCGGAAACGCCGCGCCTGCTGCTCACCGCCACGAGCAAGCTCTTTCCCAACGGGTTGGCCAACTCCTCCGGGCTCGTCGGCAAGTACCTGATGTTCAACGGTGGTGCGACGCTGCGTGGGGAGTACGAACATCCGCTCAACGAGTACAAGTCGGTGGAGGTGACGCGCCTCCTGCTCGACTGGTACGACAGCGACCCGAAGCGTGGGTTCTATGGTGGCGGCGGGATCGACTCCCGCTTTGATGCTGCGTTGCCGGTGCAGTTTGCGCTCAATACCCCGCAGGGAATGCGTGGCTGGGGGGCTGACTACAAGAAGTGGCTGGCACACGCCTTCACCCGCAACATGGAGTTGTTCTCGCACACGACGTCGTTGCCGGTCGAGACGAACTCCATCACCCTCGACCCGAAGCTCAAGGACGCCTTCGGCCGTCCGGCGATCCGCGTGACCTACGCCGATCACGCCGACGACATCAAGATCATGCGTTACCTGTGGGACCGGTCGAAGGAGCTGCACGACGCGGCCGGCGCCAAGCGGACATGGGGGAACCCGCCCGGGGTGCAATCCGGCACGGCGCACTTGTTAGGCACGGCGCGCATGGGGAACGACCCGAAGGCCAGCGTGGTCGACAAGTTCCACCGCACGCACGACGTGAAGAACCTCTTCATCTGCGACGGGTCGAGCCTGGTGACCTCCGGTCGCGGGCAGCCGACGATGACGATCATGGCGCTGGCCTTCCGTGCGGGGGAGAAGATCTCGGAGTTCGCGAAGCGCGGCGAGGTGTAGATGCGGCGCGAGTTCACGCAGCACGGCGCCCGGAACCGCGGGCTCGTTGTGGGGCTGTCGGTGGTGCTGGTCCTCGAGGCCGCCGTGATTCACGTCATGGTGCGCGAGGCCCCGTGGTTTGTGCACGGGTTCCTGGCGCTCACGAACGTGTTGGTGCTGTCGTTCCTGCTGCGGCACGACCGGGCCATCGAGCGCCGTCCGATTGTGGTCGGCGATGGCGCGATCCTCGTGCAGCATGGTCTGCTGTTGTCGGCCACGGTTCCGCTCGCGTCCGTTGCGGAGGTCGCGTCGGCCGGCTGGCGCGACGTGCCCGGGGATTTGACGCGAGGGTACGTGAAGGCCAGCGGCTTCGACGATCCCAACGTCCTGGTCACGCTGCGCGACGCCGTGCGCGTGCGACTCGGCTTCGGGATGCACCGCACGGCACGCGTCATCGGATTGCGCGTGGACGATCCGGCCGGCTTCGTGGCCAGCGTCAAAGCCGCATTGGTCCCGGCCATACGCGCCTGACGTTCGCTGCAGGCAGCGTCGCGGTATCACGGTACGGTGGTGTGAGGCTCCTCTACGGGGTGACCGGAGAGGCTGCGGCAGGGGTGCGTGATCGTTACGCCTAACGACCCTGGCCTGAATGCGAGCCATCTGAAATGCGAACCAGCCAGCCCATCCCGGATCCTACCGCGACCCGGCGCCGGCCGGCGAGCCCCCACGGGTTCGCCGCGTGCAGCCACTTGTTGGGAGGCCCCCCCGCGCGTCACAATGCATGACATGAAGACCGCCGCACTCACTATCCGCCTCGATCGGGACCTCGCGCGTCAGCTCGCCCGGGCGGCCAAGTGCACGGGACGCTCGCGCAGTGACCTCGTGCGCGACGCCGTCCGGCGGCAGCTCGCGCTCGCGCAGTTCCAGGAGCTCCGGCGACAGGTGCTCCCGCTCGCTGAGGCCGCTGGGTATCTCACCGACGAGGATGTCTTCCGCGACCTTTCGTGAGGGTCGCGCTCGACACCAACGTCGTCTTCGCCGCGTTCGCGACCCGCGGCCTCTGCGCCGATCTCTTGCAGGTCGTGCTCGCCGAGCATCAGTTGGTCCTCGGGGAGACCGTGCTCACGGAAGTCCAACGCACGCTCACCAAAAAGCTGCGCCTGCCCGCCCACCGCGCGGAGGAGATTGTCAGCCTTCTGCGTGAGCAGGCGGTCGAGGTCGTCGGCGACGCACCGCCCTGTCCCATTCAGGTCCGGGATCCGGCCGACCAGTATGTGCTCGCCGAAGCGATTGCGTGAAACGCCGAAGTGCTCGTCACCGGAGGTGGTGACCTCCTGGCTGTCGCTGCCCGGGCCCCGCTGTCCATTGTGGCGCCTCGGGCCTTCTGGGAACTGCTCACCAAGCGTCCGCGCAACGACGAGTAGCGAGCTGGCGGAACGCGGCGCATCCCGAAGAGTTGATGGAGGATGAGCGATGGATGACCCGATTGTGGCCGAGGTCCGGACCGTTCGCGAGCAGCTGCTGGAGCAGTCCGGTGGCTCCCTGGAGGGGTTGGTCGCGTTTCTGCGCCGCCGCGAGCGCGCGGCCGATCGGCATCCGGTTGAGCTGGACTCTGAGGTAAGCAGGCGCGCGCTTGGCACCGGCTAAACGACCAGCGCTCACATGCGGGCCATCTGAAGCAAGGCCTGGCCAGGGCGGGGCGGCTCCCCCATCGGTCCGGCTTGTGCTACGTGCGGTTATGCCGCTTGCCCATGCAGATACTACGTGGTAGTATACTACACGGGGGGCCAACGACGCGAGCATGCGGCTGAGCTTTGTCGAGACGGCAGTGTTCACGCAACGTATCCGACAGCTGGGGCTGGAGGACGGCTTGCGGGTGCTGCAGACGGAACTGCTGGCCAATCCGGAGGCGGGCGACCTTGAGCCCGGCACGGGCGGCCTGCGGAAGGTGCGCGTAGTCGACCGACAGCGCGGGAAGGGCAAGCGAGGGGGAGCGCGGGTCCATTACCTGTGGCTCCCGCACGTCCGACGGATCTATCTGGTGTACGTGTATGGTAAGCAGGAGGCCGCGGGGCTGAGCGCGCTGCAGAAGAAGGCGCTTTCCCAAGTGGTTCAGGCGATAAAGGCAGTGACTACGGAGGCAATCCCATGAAGCGAGCGGTATTTGAGGAGCTCCTGGCGTCGGCGACAGAGGCGCTGGAACATGCACAGGGCAAGCGCGAACTCCGCACGACCGTGCTGCCCCCCGCCCCAGCGCCGGTCAGCGCGGCGCAAGTTCGCCAATTGCGCCGCCGACTGAACGCATCCCAGGCGGTGTTCGCGCGCTATCTGAACGTGAGCACGAAGCTGGTGCAAGCCTGGGAGGCCGATCGCCGCCGCCCCGATGGCCCGGCGCTCGTCCTGCTGCGCCTCGGGACGCGGGATCCTGCGACGCTGACGGCGACCGCGTATGGCGTGGACGCAGCGGCGTTGCGGGCCAACGATCGTCGGGTCAAGTCACCCGGCGTCAAGCGTCCGGTGAAGCGACGAGGAACGAAGGCGGCATAACATCATGTTGCAGTGTCGGCACTCGGCGTCGCCTCGCACGCCGAATGTGGTCAGGAATTGCGTGGGGGGTGTGGGTCAATCAACCCCTCTTTCGGGTCCGGCGCGGCTCGGGCGGCGCCTCCCTGAGCGCAGGCCGCGACGGTTCCCTGAGCGAAGGTGGGTGCGGTGACGACCCCCTCATGGAGGGACCTGAACTTCCGCCGCATCAGGAAGCAGCGGGCGGCCGTTTCGATGTTCACCCTTGGAGCGCTCTGGGCGTGTGCGCGAGACGAAGCATCCATGATTCGTGACTCCGCCGGTGTGCGCATTGTCATAGCGTCGGCGTCGGCAGTGTCAGCGGGGAAGGCATGGAGCGTCGACACCGTTCCCCTGGTGAAAGTTGGCGGGAGTGCCGGAGCAGGCGATGCCGACTTGCAGCTCGTGGTTGGTGCCATGCGCCAATCCGACGGGACGCTCGTTGTGGCCGATCAGGGGAGCTCGCAGCTCAAGTACTTCGCGAGCGACGGCACACTGCGTACGGCTGTTGGGCGGCAAGGCGAAGGCCCCGGTGAGTTCCAGTACCTGGCGTGGCTGCGAGCCTGTGGTGGCGACAGCGCCTTTGTGGAAGACATCGGAGCGCGTCGTGTCCACGTCTTCACACCAAGTGGAGCCCTCGCGCGGAGCTTTGCCCTCCTGGGACCGGAACGCAACACCGCGTTCTCGACGAGCTGCTCGCGGCAGGGCCGAATCCTGACAACCGGGTGGGGCGACTTGCAGCAGAGAAAGGTTGGGGCCTTCCGCCCGATGGTAGGTGTCGCGTTCGCGTCACCGGAGGGTGAACCGACCATCTCCCTCGGGAGCTTCCCGGGGACAGAGATGTTTGGTCGGGAACAGGACGGCTTTCCGCGACGCGCGGGCAAGTGGCTCAGGATCGCCGTCGCTGGAAACACGGCATGGGTCGCAACCAACCAGGATCGCGACCTGCGTGGCTACGACACCACCGGTGCCTTGCGAGTTGTCATCCGACGCGAAGGTGATGAACCCACGTTCTCGGCGGCGGACCGCGCCTTCATCCAGCAGCTTGCGCTGGACTCCGCCTTGAATGAACGCCAGAAGCTGGACGTGCAGCGCGAATTGCAGCAGGTGGAGCTCCCGGATCGCCCGCCGTCGGTCAGCGAACTGGTTGCAGATGCCATGGGCAACGTGTGGGCCCGGCCCTTTTCGCGAGCGGAGCGTCCCAACCCTGGCTGGCTGGTGTACGGTCCCGATGGTGCCTTTGTCGGCGAAGTTGTCCTTCCCGAGGACGTGCAGGTGCTCGAGATCGGCGACGACTACGTGCTCGGCTTGCGGAACGATGCCGCCACAGGGCATAGCGTCGTGGTGTTCACACTCCGCAAAGGTCCCTGAGCATACTAGGTCTTCCTGCGGGTCCGGCGCGGCTCGGGTGGCGCCTCCTTCGGCGCCGCGTATCGCATCCGCGCGAGGATGGTCCCGATGCGCGCCGAGGCAATTGACCCGCGCGGTGACCAACGACGCGGAGCAGGGAGGATCGCTGCCAGACGCGCCGCTTCTTCCCGGGTGAGCGACTTCGCGGACTTCTTGAAGTGCGTCCGCGCCGCCATCTCCGCCCCAAAAACCCCATCGCCCCACTCGGCAAGATTAAGGTAGAGGTCGAGGATGCGCTCCTTGGACAGGCAGATCTCCAGCACGATCGTCAGGTAAGCCTCGTACCCCTTCCGCACGAACGAGCGCCCCTCCCACAGGAAGACATTCTTCGCCACCTGCTGCGTGATCGTCGATGCCCCGCGCAACCGACGCCCGCGTTTCGCACGCTCCAGGGCGTTCTCGATCTCCTCGAAGTCCAGGCCGAAGTGCAGGTAAAAGCGGTCGTCCTCGCTGGCCAGCACGGCACGTCGCAGGTGCGGGGAGAGCTCGTCGCGTCCAACGATGTCGCGCCGCGGATAGATCGGCCGCTTCCCCTCGGACAGCCGCTGCCCTGCGCGCCGGATCATGACCATGGTGGTCAGCGGCTGGATCAGGTTGAGCGGGAGGATCAGGACGAACGGCCCCACGAGGCCGAGTAGGGCCAGGAGGAGGAGGAACCGTCGGACCTGTCGCAGGGTAGGGCGTTTCACGGGGCGAAAGGTATGGCGCTGCGGTCGGCTGGACAGGGCGGGTACGTGTTGCGCGGGCGGCCGCTGCGTCATCTTTCCCGTGTGATTCCTCCCCCAGATTCCATGCGCCCAGCCTTCCGCCGTACTGCTGCTGCCATCCTCCTCGCCGTGACGGCGCTGCCAGCCCAGGCGCAGCGCGTGCGCACCGGGATCGAGGTGCTGCTCACGGACTCGATCCACCTCATCCGGGGGAAGCGCGTCGGGCTCATCACGAACCACACCGGGATCTCCGGCCCCCTCGGCAAGAGCAGCGCCGACCTGCTGGCGGCGGCGCCCGGGGTGAAGCTGACCGCCCTGTTTGGGCCGGAACATGGGATTCGTGGGATCGCGCCGGCTGGCGACCACGTGGCCAGCGGGGTCGACTCCGCCACGGGGGTGACGGTGCATTCGCTGTACGGTGCGACGCGGGTGCCGACGGCTGAGATGCTCAAGGACGTCGACGTCCTTCTATATGACATCATGGACGTCGGCTCGCGCACGTATACGTACCCGTGGACGATGGCCCTCTCGGCCGAAGCGGCGAAGAAGCCGTTTCTTGTCCTCGACCGGCCCAATCCGATTCGCAATGATCGCGTGGAGGGCGGGATCCTGGACGTGAAGTACCGCTCGTTCATCGGGCAGTATCCAGTGGCGATTCGCTACGGACTCACGGCCGGCGAGCTGGCGCGGTACCTGGTGGGGAGCGGCCAGGTGAAGGCGGATATCACCGTGATCCCCATGCAGGGATACCGGGCCGACATGTGGTGGAACGAGACCGGGCTGGCGTGGGTCAACCCGTCGCCGAACATCCGGTCGCTCGACGCGGCGCTGCTCTACTCCGGCACGGTGCTTTTTGAGGGGACGAACCTCAACGAAGGACGCGGGATGGCGCAGCCGTTCCAGATGGTCGGCGCCCCGTGGCTCACCGATGCCGGGGCGATCGCGAAGGAACTGAACGCGATGCGCATCCCCGGCGTGGTGTTCGACTCGTCGACGCAAACGATCGAAAAGGGGTTCGGCTTCAAGCACGAAGGGTTGACCGTACCCGTGCTCATCACGGTGGTAAGCGATAGAGACATCGTGAAGCCGCACGTGGTGGCCCTGCACATGCTGCGCACGATCTACAAGCGGCACGCGAAGGAGTGGACCTGGCGCGAACAAGCAATCGATCGCCTCTCGGGCACGGCTCGGCTCCGCGCGGCGGTGGAGCGCGAGGGGGGGATCCAGGCACTGATCCCGATCCTCGACCAGGAGGCCGATGAGTTTGCCAAGGCTATTGCCCCGTACCGACTGTATCGTTAGGCGTTGAACAAAACGCCGGACGGAGACTCGTCGGGTCGAGCCGGGATCCGATGACTCCTACCGCATCGACATGCATCCGGCCGTGACGACGCACCTTCGCCTCCTTGCCAGGCTCCTGTTGCTGGGGGCCACTGCGGCTGCGTGTTCCCGCGATGGGATTCCGGCAACGTTGGCGATCGTCAACGTCAACGTGGTTGACGTGGACAGCGGTGTCGTGCGTCCCAACATGACGATCCTCGTGGACGCCGACACGATCGTCCGCATGGGGCCTGCGGATAAGGTGCGCGTAGCGGCGTCGGTGGCGCGACTGGATGGTTCCGGGCTGTACCTGATCCCCGGCTTGTGGGACATGCATACCCACGCGCACCGCGACGGTCGGGCCGCGTGGCACTACCCACAGTACTTGTTGCATGGGGTAACAGGGGTCCGCGACCTTGGCACCTTCGACGACTCTGCGGCTGCCGCGCGTGCGCGCTGGCGCGTTGATGCCGATGCCCCCACGGTCTGGTGGGGGTTCGCCCCCGCTGGATGGGGTGCCCGCGGTGCTCTCGTTTGGCGTTCCCCTCACGACCGGTGCCGAAGCCCGCGCCGCGGCGAAGCGGTATGCCGACGCTGGCGCACGGTTCCTCAAGGTGTACGATCGCCTGTCGCGCGAGGTCTACATGGATCTAGCAGCCAGCGCCAGGGAGTATGGGATACCGCTCGAGGGGCACGTCCCCTTGGTGCTCTCGCCCGCGGAGGCGGTGGCGGCCGGGCAACGCACGATCGAACACCTGACGTTGGTCCTGGAATCCTGCATCCCGGGAACACTCGCCTGGGTGGCGGCCGACACCACCCGCGATGCGATGGGGCTGCTCGCTGACGGTCGACTGGCCGCCTCACTCGATCGATACGATGCGGCAGCGTGCGGGCAACTCTTCCAACGCTTCAAGGACGGCCAGACCTGGCAGGTACCGACCCTGGTCCAGATGCGCGGTGCGTACTACGTGAGCGACAGCGCCTTTGCCGCCGACCCGCGACTGGCGAACGTTCCCCCGGCGACTCGCGACGAGTGGATGGCCTATCGCGCGGACGCTGCGCCATCGACGCTCGCGGCGGGCGCAGCCGTGTTCCGTCGACAACAAACGCTCGTGGGGGAGATGTACCGCGCCGGCGTGCCGATCCTCGCCGGGACCGACGCCAGCGATGAACCGTGGGTCTTTCCGGGATCGAGCCTTCACGATGAACTGGCCTTGTTCGTCGAAGCGGGGCTCACCCCGATGGACGCCCTGCGGACGGCGACGCGGAACCCTGCGACCTATCGCGGCGAGCGGGGCCCGCTCCTCGCCCCGGGACGTCGGGCCGACCTGGTCCTGCTCCGCGGCGACCCCACGCGTGACATCCAGCGCGTACGCGACATTGAAGCGGTGATCCTGCGCGGGCGGCGCGTGGACCTGCCGGCCCTGCGTTCACGTTAGGCGCTGCTGCCCATCCGACGGCGCGGGACGGTGCGGGCAGCACCGGGTGTCACATGGTGCTGCGACCGCGCACCACACGCAGCCCGAGCGCGGCATGTCGTCGTGTGAAGAAGTCGTCCTGTTGGGTTACGCCGGCGGCGAAGGTGAGGTCCAGGTGCGCGCCCAGCGGGATCGCGCCCCACGTGCCACCGGAGCGCACCGTCATGGGGAGCACCAGGCCGGCGCCGAGTGCCTCGACCTCGCGGCCGGAGGAAACGCCGACGGTCACGATGCCGCGCTCCTGCCAGAAGCGTGAGAGGCGGGCCCCATGGGTGATGCCACGGGGTGCGTCCTCCAGCGCAGATACACTCGCGGTGTAGGAGCCGGACCACGACCCCCAGTAGCGCTCCAGGGTGCCACTCGCGAGGCGCACGTCGGAGGCGGCGTACGAGCGGACCGCGGCGCGTCCCTCTACGCCCCATCCCTTGCCGAGGGAGAGATTCGCGCGCACACCGCCACCTGAACGGGCGACCACGGCGGCTGTTGGGCTCCACATGACGTCAGCTCCTACTGTGACGCGACGTCCGGCAGCGATAGAGCCGTCCGCCACGAGCTGCCGGTCCACCTGGGCGAAGCGCTCGAGCCACGCCGCACCCACGCTCATCCCGGTGCGCGCCGACGCGCGAGCGCCGAGGGTGGCGGTGTGCTCCTGCCACGACGCTCGGCCCCCCGACAAGGCATCCATCGAGGCGCGCAGCTCAACGGTGGTGCGGGGATATTGGGCGAGAAGCGCGGCAGGGAGCAACGCAACGAGGCATGAAAGGCGACGCATGGGGGATGGGTCAGGGACGGGCAGGGGCAGCAGAGGCAGGCGCTGGTGCGGCTGGTGCGGCGGCGAAACCGCGGCGTTCCATGCGGCCCCAGTCAGTGCGGCCACGCAGGTACTTCCAGATGCCGCGCAGCCGCCAGATGACGGTGAGCTGGCGATAGCCAAACGACTCGAAGACCAGGTAGAGCATCAGGCGGGCCCGGTCGCTGACCCGCGTGTAGCGCGAGAAACTCCACTCCTCGAGCAGGAGCGAGTAGGTGCTCAACACGCCGCCAATGCCGTAGGCGACCAGGAAGAACAGGGCGGCGAACGAGGTGTTCAGCAGGCCGGCGGCCACACCAAGCAACAGGCCGATCCACCCCAGCAGCTCAATCACCGGGGCGAGCAGCTCGACGAAGACGAAGTACGGCAGGCACCACAGCCCAACGACGCCGTAGCGTGGGTTGAAGAGCATGTGCCGATGTCGCCACAAGACGTCGCTCAACCCGCGATGCCAGCGGTCCCGCTGCCGGCCGAGCACCTTGAGCGACTCGGGGCATTCGGTCCAGGCCACGGCATCGGGGACGAACAGGACGGCGTGGCGCTGCTGGGCCTCATAGGCTTGGCGACGGAGCTTGAGGACCAGCTCCATGTCCTCGCCGACCGTGTCATGCGTGTATCCCCCGGCGGCGATGACGGCATCACGACGAAAGAGGCCAAAGGCGCCGGAGATGATCAGGTTGCCGCCGAGCAGGTTCCAGCCGAGGCGACCGAACAGGAAGGCGCGGAAGTATTCCACGACCTGCACGCCGGCGACGAACCCACGGGGCGCCCGGGGATCGGTGACGCGTCCCTGCATGATCGTCGACCCATTGGCAATGCGAATGGTCCCGCCCGTGGCGAGCACCTCGTGGTTGCTCAGGAAGGGCCGAGCCAGCCGCTGCAAGGCGTCGGCGTCGACGATCGTATCTGCGTCGATCACGCAGACGAGGTCACCCGTGGCCAGGTTGAGCCCGACATTCAGCGCGTCGGCCTTCCCGCCATTCACCTTGTCCACCACCAGCAGGTTGGGATGGGTGCGCGAGCGATAGAGCTGCCGGACCGGCTTGGTCTCGATGCGCTTCCACACCATGGTGTGCACCGGCACGAGGTCGAACCGCGACGTGAGCACCTCCAGCGTACGATCCGGCGAGCCGTCGTTGATCACGACGAGCTCGAGGTTGGCGTAGTGCAACGCCAACAACGCGGTCACCGACTCGGCGATCGTCGCCTCCTCGTTGTAGGCTGGCGCGAGAATTGAGATGCTCGGCGTCACGGCCGAGCCGAGGACGCGCGCCCGGCTCTCCCCCCGGATGCGCAGCACGTGCATGATCATCTCGATCGTCGCGCAGCCCACCAGGGTGATGTAGGCGGCGTTGATCGCGATGAAGTACAGGAGGATCGCGAGGTCGAGGTCGGCCAGCCCGGTGGCAATCCAGCTGCGGACGGTATCGTTCATGCCGTCACCTGCTGGTACACGGTCTCGGGGAGGTCCAGGACCTGGCGCGCCATGTCCGCGGCGAAGGCGTTCTCCCCGCTGAGCGCCTTGCGCAGGGTGAGCGTGCCCACACTCCCCATGCGACGGAGCGCCAACGCACTCTCGCGTCGAACCGGCCAGTTCAGATCCGAGAGGAGGTGTAGCAACCCGGTGGACGCGGTCCAGGCCCCTTGCTCGCCGAGCGCGCGGGCAGCGCTTGCGCGCACGATGTAGGCGGGGTCGTCGAGGAGTTGGACCAGCGCGTCCTGTGCCCGCTCCCCGCCTAGCGCGCCGAGCACGGTCGCGCTGTGCGAGCGGACGTCGTCGTTCGCGTGCGAGACGAGGGCGAGGCACGGCGCGAGGAGCTCAGGGACGGCAAGGCCGCGCGCGACGCGGAGTCCATCCACGAGTCCCGGTGCGGCAGGATCGGCTAGGAGTCGTGCCAGCGCCGGTCCCGCGCGACGCCCCAGGCGGAGCAGCGAGTCCTGCACGGTAAAGCGGCACAGACGTTCGGGGTCTGAGAGGCGCGCCACCAACTCGTCGATGACGGCCTCGTCGTCCCGCCCCGCCGCCCAGACAAACGCCTGGGCGCGCACCACGCCACTGCGATCGCGCAGCAGGGGGCGCATTGCCGCGGTGTCGAGGTCCAGTGCAGTCAAAACGCGCGCGCCCGCGAGCCGGTCCCACCACCAGCGGCTCGCGCACATCTGTTCGGCCCGCCGGGCGGCGCCGGCGGCCAGGCCTAACGCGGCGAGTCGACTCCGCGCCCCGCCGGACAACGATTCGCCGAACTCGTGGACCAGTTCCTGTTGCACGGTCCAGGGGAGCCGAGCGAAGGCTGGGGCGCCCTCGGTCGGGTCGCCGGTGCCCGAGATCGCCCGCGCGAGGATGTCGCGACCGAGGCGACTGCGCGTGTCATGACGTTGTCGCCGCCATCGCGCGAGCGACGCACTGATCGCCAGCGCTACGGCGAACACCACCACGAGCACCGCCTCGAGGTAGACGAGGTAATACGAGACCAGGTAGAGCAGCGACTGCCTCATGTGCTCAGGGCCCGGCGGATACGCTCGGTAAGCACGGCGACGCTGAACGGCTTGGGGACGTAGTCAAACGCCCCCAACTCGAACGCCTGCACGGTCTCGGCCTCGGTGCTGCGCGCGGAGAGCACGATGACCCGCGTGTGGCGCAGCATGTCCTGCGCGGCCAGCGAACGCAGCAGGCTCAATCCGTTGAGTCCCGGGAGGTTCACTTCGAGGAGGATCAGGCGCGCGCGTATTTCTGGGCGGTCCCCGAGCAGGGCGTCGGCGGCTTCCTGGCCATCGCGAATCCAGCGCACCTGGTGCTGTCGGCTCTCGAGCGCGTGCAGCAGCACCGAGGCGACGGCCGCGTCCTCGTCGAGGATGAGGACGTCGACATGACCGCCGCTCCGGAGGTGCGGCGCGCTGGCGACGCCGAGGCACTCCTCGTCGCCGCCGCGGCCGGCGAGGACCATCGCGGCATCGGCCGCCGCGTGCAGCTCACGCACGTCGCCGCCGTCGGCGGGGAAGGTGGCGAGCCCCGCGCTGCAGGTGAAGGTGATCCGTTCGCCGGAGAAGGAGGCAAACTCCCGCGTGCGCATGGCGGCCATCACCTCGCGCACGCGAACGGTGGCATTCTCGGCTGTGGCGTCAAACAGACCGACGACGAACTCGTTCGGGCCCCACTGAGAAACGACGTCCTCTGTGCGGAACGACTGCACAAGCAGCTGGCTGAGTGACAACGATGCGGCGTCCAGGGTGGCCTGTCCCACGCGACCCAGCTGCTGCCCAAAGCGATCCAGCCGGAAGACGGCGAGGGTGACCGCGTGCCCGTGGCGTCGGCCGAGTCGCAGGAAGCGATCGATGTCCCGCTCAGCCTTGCTGCGCCCGGTAAGGCCGGTGAGCGCATTGGTCTCGCCGTGGCGCCGCAGGAGCCGCGCGCGCTGCAGGCGGTTCTCGACGCGGGCGATCAGGTCTTCGCGCACCAGCGGCTTGCGCAGGACGTCGTCGCCACCGGCGCGATAGGCATCGCGTACCAACGCAGCATCTGTCGGCGAGGCGACGAACATGACCGGTAACTCCCGCCAGCGCGGGTCGGCGCGCAGGGCGCGACACAACTCGGTGCCGGTGAACGCCCCCAAGGCGATTCCCATCACGATGAGGTCCGGCGCCACCGTCTCAAGCGTTTCCCAGTAACGCTCCGGGTCGGCGAGGGCATGCACACGATGCCCGGCCTGCTCCAGCACCAGGGTGGCGAGTTGCAGCGACCACGGGTCGGTGTCGACGACGAGGATGTTCGCTGCCGGCATCGCGCGAGCGGCGAGCTGGGCTTGCACGCGTTCGAGCGACACGGCGGGCGGCAGGCCGGGCTGCAGAGGGCCGATGGCGCCCGCGCGGGCGATGGCGAGGCGCAGGGCCATGCTGTCGTTAGGCGCGATCACCACCACCGGGCCCGGTGCGCGTCGGGCCAGGGTATCGAGGAGGAAGGTGGCCCGCTCGATCGGTGCGTCGCCCCAGTCGAGGATGATCGCGTCCGGGACCTCCTCGCCGATCGCCTCGAGGGCGGAGGCAACACTTCGCACCACCACCTCGAGTCCGGCGGCGACCCCCTCGGTGACAAAGTGATCGCCGCGGCTGCCGTCGCTCACCAGCATCACGCGCCGCGGCGCTTCGCCGTCGGGTGACAGCGACTCGGCGAGGACCGGGCGTTCGAGTTCGCGCCGGAGGGCGAGCACTTGGTCAGCGAGGCGGGCTGCGAGCCCGCGCTCCAGGGTGTGGCGCGCCGCGAAGGTCTGCTCCAGTGCGCGCGCCAGGCGTGAGCCCGTCCGAAGTCCGAAGGTCCCGACGGCCCCGGCGAGCGAATGTGCCTCGGTCTCGGCGAGTTCACGCAGCGTCTCGTCGAGAGCGCCGTCCATGAGCGCCAACACCGCGCGCTCGAGTACCTCGACGCGCTCGAGGTGCCGGTCCCGTGAGCGGGACCAGACCTCGGTGGCGTGTTGACCGAGGAAGGCGGCGGGAGCGGCGGAGTCGATCACCGGCGTGTGATGACTCCAATGCGCGTGCGGCGCACCTGGCACGCATGCACGTGGCACTTAGGCGAAAGGCGCCCGTCGTGCGGTGTCGCACAACGCGCGCGAATGGCGCCGTGACATGCCGTTCGGATCAATCGGTCCAACTGCCCATGCGGCGAAAAACTCCGGGTGCGGCTGGTGCTGCCGCACCGAACCGTCGGAAGGGCTCAATCCCTTCCCGGAGAAGGACTTAGGCCGCGCGATCGCGTCACGCTGGCGGCAGGTTTTGCCGGGCTGTTGGTCGCGCGCTACGGCGGCAGCAGGCGGGCGAGGAAGGCGGCCATGCCGTGGAGGTGATCCACGTGATCTGGCGCACTATTTCCGGCAAACCCGATCACTTCGAACCCCCCGGCGCGGGCCCGCGACAGCCCCTGCATCCCGACGGGCCCCCACTCGAGGATGGGGGTGCGGGGGAGCCCGAGCTGGGACAGGAGCCAGTCCGAGGCCTCGGTCGTCGAGGCATAGGTCCCGGGAAAGACCTCGCTGTGGGTGATGAGCATGCGCTTGTCGCCCGCGACGGCTCGGCGAGCGAACGGGAGGAAGGGGGCGAGATCGAGGGAGTCGATGGTGCCGCCGTCGGCGAGTGGCCGTCCGTCAGGGCGATAGGACGCGTGCAGTCCGTCCATGAGCAGGATGCCGCGAATTCGTTCCGCGTTGGGAGCCGTGCGCAGGATCTGGCGAATGGCACCGTAGCCGGCGGACCAGGCGGTCAGGTAGAGGTCGCTGACCTGCGGGGCGCCATTGGCGGATGCCAGGCGTGAGTCGATGGCGCTGAGGAGTTGGGTGAAGCGCGTCGAGTCGTCGACGAACGGTCGTGCATTGATTGCCGAGCCACTGCCCAGGTGTATCGTCGCCACCATGACAGGTTGTGGCATCGACGCGATGGCCTGACGCGGGAGCCAGGTGGCGCCCATGAAGTGAATGACGAGAGGCACGTTGGAAAGTCCAACGGCGCGTTGCGGGACAAACAGGTCGACCGCTGTGGGAAGTACGCCCTCGATGCGCAGCTGGAGCCCCGGGGTCTCGCCGTCGATGAGACGTTCGTGCGTCCGTGTGGTCTCGCGCATGGGCGAGGCCTGCTGGGGCGCCACCAGGGGGGCCGCGGTGGGATGGCAGCCCATGGTGAGGGCTGCCGTGCAGGTGAGCAGGATGGAGGTGCGCACACGGAGGAGGGTGCACTGCGCGCGCCCACCGCGCAACGTGCCCCTCCCTCGCGCCCCCTCCCCGTGCCCCCCGTGCTGCCCGTGCCGCTCGTGCTGCCCGTGCCGCTCGTGCCTCCTGCTTCTACCGCCGTTGCCTGAAGCCGAGCCCCACGTTAGGCGCCGTCCCATGAGAATACCGACGAAGAGTCGTTTCGTACACTCGGGGATCTCCCAGTACGAACGTGACCTGCCAATCTCGACCGTAGAGCAGGGCATGCACATTGCCTTGCTGAGAGATGCTCGCTCACGCGACGGGTGTCGCAACCGTGACGAGCGCAACCTTGTATGGAGACGACCATGGCGGAGATGAAGGGAGGGAGGGGAGGTGGTGCGTCGCGTGACGTGTATCACCTCGAGCTTGCGGGACTCGCGACGGGTGTCGAACGCCCCAACGCGATTGTGCAGGCGGTGGGCAAGGGGCGTGACGTGCTGGCGACGGTCGAGGTCGGCGGCGATGGGACCTTCGCGATCGCGGCGGACGTCGTGGCCAAGGCGGATCGGATCGTCATTGGGCCCATGGGGACGGATGGCGCGGTGGCTCGTGAGGCCGCTCTCACGTTACGTGCCCGTGAGTTCTCGCAGTTCGCTCACGGTGGGGTGCTGTCGGTGGCCGAGGGGATCTGGGTCCGTTGGCCGGGATTCCGCACCTGCGTGAGCGGGAGTGTGCGCGTCTGTCGTCGCCGCCCCTGGTGGTACGACCAGGTCTTCACGGTGGCGACGACGGTGCAGCCGCGCCTCAGCTTGAAGGCGGCGAGTCTCATCCGGCCCGAGTTGTCGTTTGCGCCCTCGCTCAACGAACTGATCATCTGGCCGTTCCGCTGCGAGCCGGTGTGCCTGGGCACGGTCGAGGTCTATCGGCGCACCTGCTGCTGCCGTCCGCTCGTGATCGACGACCTGCGCCTGGACGACCTCATTCGTCACCTCGAGATTCAGGTGTCGCGCTTCCCGGTGCCACCGCGTCCCCCGGAGCCGATCGACCCGCTCAAGACGCCGTTCTTCAAGGGTGGCGGGCTCAACGACTTCGCCCTGCATGCGGCGAGCGACCTCAACATCCTGCGCTCGCTCTCGCGTGACCAGGCGGCGCTCTACATCAATGCGCGCCCCTACCTGTTGCACCGCATCTGCACGTGCAGCACGCCGGTCAAGGTCGGGTCCGGTTCGCTCCTGCCCAACGGGGCGTTCAACATCTGCTGGTTCGACCGCAAGCGCGTGCTCGGCCCCGGCTGCAGCGACCAGTACGCCTATGTCGTCAAGCAGACCATCGGCCTCACCACGACCGTCATTTATGACGGGGTCGCGGCCGGAGGGTGGTACAAGCTGTCGGATACGCCGGTCCTGACGACGTACGATCACCGTGCGTATGGCTGCAACGACGCGGGGAGCAGCGATGGCAACGCGTACGTCTTCCTCGACCTGGTGGGAGATACGGAAAGCCATGAACTCACGACGCCAAATTCCACGGCGTGGGGGAGCGTGAACGCACCGACGGCGACGTCGGGGCTGCTCTTCCTCAATCCGGACCCGATGGGGCGCGGCCACTTGCGCAACCTCGGCGGTGGCGTCGAGCTGACCTACAACTTCAGTGAAGGGATGAAGGCGCTGGGGGCCCGGTACTATCGCCTCAGCATCACGCAGGCCGATGCGGTCGGCAACCCGACCGGTCCGCGCCACTTCTACGGCACCGGGCTTTCGTGGCAGAAGGTGAACGGGGGCAACATCGAGCCCGAATCGCTCGGACCGCAGACCGTTGGCGGGCAGTCGTTCCTCTATAAGATCCCGTTTGCGACGGATGCCAACTGGACGGGTGCCGGTCGGTACCACGCGCTTGTCGATACGACCAGCGCGCAGCTGAACGTGCCCGTGGGCACCGACATCGCCTCACCCGCGAGCAACCACCTGGTGACGCTCGAGGTGTTCGATGCCGGTGGACAGCGACTGCGGCCGTTGGGCGCGTTGGACAGTGCGACGGGACCTGGTGGCCTGCCGGGAGCCGAAGCCAACGCGGCGTTCGAGTACCGTCGGTGGTTCCAGCCGGGTGGCAGCGTGGGCGACGACACCGCAGTGGTGCCGTACGCAGCGCTGACGCACCTCTTCTGCTGGGACAATCGCCTGCCCGAGGCGGACATCACCCAGCTGGTGAAGAACGGGGTGGCGTCATCGCAGGAGTGCCAGTTCCTGGTCGGCAGTCCCGCGAGCACCTTCGGAATCGAGTATCGCGCGTATGTGCCAGATGAACGATTCCAGTACCTACACGGGATTTCGTGGGTGCGCGGGCTCAACGGGTCGTCGGCGAACGGTGGCGCTGGGTCGCTGCCAACGCCGCTCAGTCCGGCCAACGTGGGCAAGCCGCCCGCGGCGGCCCAGAACAGCGGGACGAACACGTTCCAGCAGTTGCTGACGCGCATCGATCCCATCACGGGCGCGGTGACGGTGATGAACCGGTGTTCGTTCGCGGTGACGCTCACCACGTACAGCAAGACGACCAATGGTGAGTCGTTCGGGTATCCGCACGACAGCGAGACGGCGGCGTTCGCGTTGCAGATCGAGTAGAACGTAGAAGCCAGGCAGCACGGTCGGGGCGGCGGCGCGCGAGCGTCGTCGCCTCTCCGCGTTTCGGGGTCTCGCGGCTGGTGGTGTCCGGGTGAATGTTCTGTGGGATCAGGTCACCCTTGCTTGCTCCCCGTGAAGGTCGCGGCGGGCAGCCGGGGCGCCAAGTGGCACGGAAGCACGTTCCTCCCGACCGAGTCTGACCATGGGTCGCTTAGAAACAGACATGCAGGCGAACACTGCATCGCTGACGGCGTCGACCTCCGCCTCTCTACGTGTGCACACGGCGTGGATGGTCCTGCGGACCACGGCACGCGATCGCTCCTACGTTGCGGCGTGCATCGCTACGGTTGCGTTGACGCTCGCTCTGAACAGCGCGATCATCGGCTTCGTACGAGGGAACATCCTCGGTCCGACTCCATTTCCGAACGTCGAGCGCACGTACGCCATTGCGGCATCGGGCACACAGGGCCCCGATGACATCGCCGAGCCGACCTATGATTCCCTCACGTATGCGGTTCCTGCCCTCGCGCGGACTGCGGCCTATCAGTGGGCGACCTTTGCCGTGGAGGGTGGCGGCAGCAGGCAGGAAGTCTCAGGTGCATACGTAACTCCGCGCCTGTTCCTGGAGCTGGGGGTCGCGCCGCTCATTGGCAGGTTGCCTGCGGCCACCGAGCCGCTCGAGGCCTTGATATCGCACAGCCTCTGGATGCGTCAATTCTCCAGCAGCCTACAGGTCCTCGGCAGCACCATTCTCATCAACAACGTGGCGCTCGCCGTCGTTGGCATCATGCCCGAGGGCTTCCATTTTCCTGCGCGCCAGGAGCTTTGGCTCTCGCTCGACGCCCGTCAGATCACGGGCGCAGAACCCGGACGCCGACTGTTTGCGCTGGGCTTTCCCGACCAAAAAACGTCGCTCGCGCTGGTCAACCAGCAGCTCCGCGCGATGGCTGGTCCGCGAACAGGTGAGGTGGGATACCAGGGTGTCCTGCAAGCGACGCCGTTTCGCGAGAGTCTGGTCACTTCGGACGCGCGGAATCTGGCGTACCTGCTCCTCGTGGCCGGGGCGATCCTCGCTGCGCTTGCCGCAATGAATCTTGCGGCGCTCACTGCAGCCCGCGAGATCACACGGCTGCGTGAACGCGCGGTGCAACGAGCTCTGGGCGCGTCGGATCAACGAATTCTTGGGGAGATTGTGGTTGCCGTTGCGGGGCCGGTGCTGCCCGGTGTGCTCCTCGGAGTCCTGCTCGGCACGCAGTTGCTGAACGTCGTGCGTGCGCGCGTGGCCGGTCAGTTCCCGTACTGGGCAACCTTCGAGTTCGGGATGGTGGGCCTTGTCTGGTGTGGACTCCTCAGTGGCCTGCTCGTGCTTGTGGCAGTGGGAGCAGCATCGTCTCAGCTTCGGCGGACCGATCCTTCCGCCGGACTGCGAGAAGGTACGAGAGGGTCGTACGACAGCCCCGGTGCTGCGAAGCGCCGAAGAGCAATCGTCTTTAGCCAGATCGCCTGCGCGGTAGCGATGCTGATTACTTCTGCGCGGCTGGTTCTCAGCATGCAGGAGTATCTCCAGCGATCACCTGGCTTCACCAGCTCCGGCCTCCTGACCTTTCGCCTGGTCAAGGTGCCGATGGAGGCTGGCGCCCCGAATGACGCTCTTGAGGATGTGTTGCAGGCTGTCGAACGAGTGCGCAGCATGCCGGGAGTCGCCTCTGCATCCCTGGCAAGTAGTGCTCCGTCAGCCGGTAATGCGGGCATCGCGCAGGTCCAGCTCGGCCCCGGCGCTCAAGACTCGGCGGCCCTCTCTGCCATCGTTACCGGTATTGGGACGGGGTTCCTTGAGACACTTGGGCTGCGGATGGAGGTGGGTCGCAGTCTCCGCCTCGACGACGGCAGCGAGAACGGCCGATCCGATGTGATCGTGAATGAGAGGTTTGTGGCTCGCCTGCTCAATGGAAGTGACCCGCTCGGTAGAGCGTTTACGCTCACCCTCGGCACCACGAGCATCCAGGCAAACATCGTTGGAGTCGTGCCAGACATTTCTGACCTTCTGGTGTCGGAACCGATTGAACCGGCGGTCTATGTTCCTGTTGGAGTCCTTGGGACGTCCAGCTTGTACGTCCTCGCTCGAGCTGCCGAGGGAGACGGCGCGATGCTTCTCCCTCGCGTCGGATCCCTACTGCGCTCGGAGTTGCCGCGTACAACGCTGGGCCGGCAAGCGTCGTTGAATGAGCTCCGACGCGATCTATATGCGCAGGAGTACCTGCTTACTTCCCTCGCGGTATTGCTTGCGACCGTGGCAGGCGCCCTCGCGCTCATCGGCATCGTGTCCCTTGTCCGCCTCGAGGTGGCGAGAGCGCAGCACGACGCGGCGGTGAAGCTCGCGCTCGGAGCCAACCCGCATCGCGTGGGCGCGAGATTGCTTCTGGAGATCACTTCTCTCGGCATCGGAGCGGTGAGTGGCGGGGCGCTGTTGGCATACTGGGCGGCGGGCGGTCTCAGCTTTCTCATGTACGGCATGGTAGCGCACGGGGCAGCCCCATACATCTCGACGTGTATCGGGGTTGCTTGCCTGGTCATCGGGACCGGAACACGGGGCTGGCTGCAGCTAGCTCGACTGGACCCAGCCACGGCACTCAAGTGACCTGCGGGCGTCGCAGCGGCGCGTGAGCATGGTCGCGTAAGCGGCGTGCGAATGACGGCGTTTCGGGGTCTCGCGGCTGGTGGTGTCCGGGTCCATGTTCCGTGCCATCCGGTCCCCCTCGACTTCGCCCCATGAACACGCGTCGCCAGTTCCTCATCAAGGCCCCGCTGGGCCTGGCCACCGTTGCCGCCGCCTGTCGCGGTGAACCACAGGCGGGCGCCCCGGCCGCGGGTACGCCGGCGACACCGGGTGCACCGGTCGCCTTCGGGACCGGGCCGGATTCGGGTCCCCCTGTCGACGCCGGGACCTTTGCCGCGGCCGACAAGCTGTTGCAGCTGAACACGACGGACGCCGAGCGTGGGCAGATGGCGCAGGCATGGCGTCGCACGTTTGGCGCAACGATGGAGCGTCGCGCGGGGCCGCGTGTGGTCGCGCTCGGCAACGAGCTGGCGCCGGCGACCGTCTGGAATCCTGCGGCGGCGGTGGGTTTCGTGCCGCCGACCCGTGATCGATTCGTCCGCTCGTCGGGTGATCCCGGGCCGCTTCCGGCGAGCGACGCCGAGATCGCGTTCAGTCCCGTGACGTCACTGTCGCGGTGGATCGAGCGGAAGCAGCTGACGTCGGAGCGCCTCACGGGGATCTACCTCGCGCGGATCGCGAAGTATGACCCGCAGCTCCGCTGTGTGATCACCGTGACGACGGAACGGGCGATGCAGCAGGCGCGCGCGGCTGACGCGGAGATCGCGCGCGGACGGTACCGTGGCCCGTTGCACGGGATCCCGTTCGGGGTGAAGGACCTCCTGGATACGGCGGGGATCGCGACGACCTGGGGGGCGGAGCCGTTCCGCGATCGCGTGCCGACGGCGGACTCCGTGGTCGTGCGGCGCTTGCAGGATGCGGGGGCGGTGCTCGTGGCCAAGTTGTCGTTAGGCGCTCTGGCGCTCAACGACATCTGGTTTGGCGGCCAGACGATGAACCCGTGGTTGCTCGAGGAAGGCGCGTCGGGTTCGAGTGCGGGTCCCGGATCGGCGACGGCGTCGGCGCTTGTCGCCTTCTCGATCGGGAGCGAGACGGGGGGGAGCATTGTGGCGCCGAGCATGCGGTGCGGCGTCACCGGGTTGCGCCCCACCTTCGGGCGGGTGCCGCGCACCGGGGCGATGGCCCTTTGTTGGTCGCTCGACAAGCTCGGGCCGATGACCCGCACGGTCGAGGACGCGATGCTGGTCCTGCAGGCCATCACTGGACCAGATGGTGATGACGTCGCCAGTGTGGCGTCGCACCTCGACTACGACGCCGCTGCGCCCGTGCGCGGGCTCAAGGTGGGGTATTTCCCGACGTGGATGGAGGCCGCGACCCCGGTGGATCGTGCGGCGCTTGACTTGCTCACGCAGCAGGGGATGCAGGGGGTGGAGCTGACGTGGCCCGACCTGCCACAGGCCTCACTCATGCCGGTGTTGTTCGCCGAGGCGGCGGCCGCGTTCGAGGAGATGACGCTGTCGGGGCGTGACGACCAGCTGAAGGTGCAGGTTCCGGATGCCTGGCCCAACCTGTTCCGGATGACGCGGTACCTGTCGGCGGTGGACCTGGTGCAGGGGGATCGGCTGCGTCGTCGCTTTGCGGTGGAAGTGGCAAAGCTGTTCGAGCAGGTGGATGTGTTGCTCGTCCCTTCACTGCGCGACGAGGCCCTCACGGTCACGAACTTCACGGGCCAGCCGTCGCTGACCGTGCGCACGGGCTTCGTGGAGGTCCGCGAGGCGCGCAGTGACTGGGCGCCTGACCCGGCGAATCCGCTTCCGACCTTTGATCCTCCGCGGCGGGTGCCGCACGGGGTGACGGTGATCGGTCGTCTGTTCGACGAGGGGACGGTCGCCCGCGTCGGGTTGGCGCTGGAGCGCGCGGCGGGAGTGGCGAAGGAGCGGCCGTCCGGATTCGACGCGGTGTGATCGCAGGAGACGACTATCGAGCCGGGGTTGCGCTCGGCAGGGTGACCCACGGGCACCGCGCGGTGCCCACGTGATATCGGGTGATGAAGGTCGCGGCATCGCCCGATGCTGTTTCGCCCCCTTGGAGTACCACCAGCGTATCGCCGGAGAAGGCCACGGCTGGCAGGGGATCTGGTAAGGCTGGGATTCGCATGTCAACGCACGCACGGCGCCGGGCGAGGTCGAGCACGGTAAGCCGCAAGGTCCCGACGAAGTTCGTGCCTTTCTCCAGCTGTCCGTCCACCGTCACAAAGCCGAGGATGCCCGGCGCGAGGCGCTGCAGAGCGACGCCAATGGACCGGTCGTACGCGATGGGCCCTGCCTTCTCCGGGTTGCGCAGCATCTCCTGAAAGAGTTCCGGGCGCACCCCGCGCCGCTCCCGCAATGGGATGGTGGTCACGTCAGCGGACCGAAGGCCTCGCTTCCAGTGATACAGGGCATTCTCGACCTCGAACACGGCATAGGTGTCGTCGCCGTCGTCCGCGGACATCACGATCCCGAACCCACCCACGAGCGGTGGAGCCGCGCGAAAGGCCGGTGGGATAGCCCCCGCACTGCTGCGCCGCGTGCCATCGGGCGCAAGGAGCTGGAGCGGAGGTTCGGAGGCGTCGGCGGAGAGGACCCCGACGGTGAGTACGCCTCGATCGTATCGCAGCTGCGGGAACCATCCTTTGAGCGGGAAGGTGGCTCGCACGTCGAGGGTGCGAAGGTCCCAGGTCACCACACGCTGGTTCCCCGCATCCCACACACTCAGCAGCGAGTCGCCAGCGATGGCCACGGACGCCGGGCGACGCAACTCACCAGGCCCTGCGCCATTGCGACCGATCCGTCGCACCAAGCGCCCATTCGCTTGCAGCTCAATGAGCCGCGGATCGCGCGAGTCGGCGACGAAGTAGTGGCCCCGCGGGCCAACGACCAGGCGTGTCGGCCGGCTGAGCAGGAAGGTGTCCGACTCCGCAACCCGCACGGAGTCGATGAGCCGCAGCAGAGAAGGGCCGGGCTGCCCGGCGAGCGGGCGACCGAGGGCGATGAGGCTGATGACGCAGGCGAGAAGGCGTCGCGACATGAGGCAGGCGAGCAGTTGACCACCACGATACGCCACGCCGCCGGAGATCGCAATCCAACTGCGGATTACGTTTGGGTGAGTGGCTACCCCGTTGTTGCCCTGCTATTGGCGAACGCCGTCGACGACCAGCGCGCGGACGGTGATGCGCTCGATGCTGTCGCGCGCCACGCGAAGCGGATGGCCGCTCCAGACGACAAACGTCGCTGCGTCCCCCGACTTAAGCTGCGGAAGCTGACTCTCCCCGGACGGCGCGAACCAGCGTGTCGCGAGCTCCAGGGCACGGGCGCGCGCTTCCACGTCGGGGAGGCCGTCCCCAACCGCGTAGCGGCGCTCCATGGACGCCAGGAAGCCGGCGAGGGCACTCCCGGGTCGCGTGAAGTAGTCCGAGCCATCGGCGAGCACCGCTCCCATCTCGCGCAACCGTCGCCACGGATAAACCCGCGGCTCGTTCACCGCACCGACACGCGCGGCCCCAAAGGTTGGCACGTCGGTTGGCATGGCGTTGAAGTTCCCCTGGATCGAGAGCACGACTCCCAACCGTACTGCGCGCTCCATGTCGCGTGCGCTGGCGTACGAGAAGTGCTCGATGCGCAGGCGACCGGGGGTGGTGCCCGGTCGTTGGGCCAGGAGCTGCTCGTAGGCGTCGAGCGTGCGCCGAACGGCATCATCGCCGATCGCATGCGTGGCCACGCCGAGCCCGGCGTCGAGGGCACGGGCGGCGGTGCTTCGGATCTCTTCCACCGTCATGCGGGGCACACCATGAGTCGCCGCATCGTCCGCATAGGGATGGGACAGCGCCGCGCCGCGACTGCCTAACGCGCCGTCCACAAATAACTTGATGTGCGTGACGCGTATTCGCGGCGACCAGGTCCAGCGCGCCGGATCCGGTGGCAGGGACAGGACCGAGTCGGCGAACGGACTCGGCGCGGGAAGCATCAGGTGGACCTGGAGCGGCAGGGGGGCGAGGGAGTCCGCCCGTCGCAGCAGGGTCAGGTATCTCTCGAAGGGTGCGTTCATGGCCACCACCCCCGGCAATGGCAGGACGCCGGCATCGTAGACGCGGGTCACGCCGCGCTCCGCCAAGGCCCGGGCCGCCAACTGCCATGCGCGTACCACGTCCGAGTCGGCGAGGACGGGGACGAGTGGCGTCAGGAGTTCGTTGGCACGTTCCAGCAACACGCCATCGGGGGTGCCATCGCGTGCGTGGCCGATCGTCCCGCCCATTGGGGGCGGGGTGGAGCGTTCGACACCGCCAGCCGCGAGGGCACGGCCGTTGGCCCAGCCGGCGTGCCCATCGGATCGGCCAAGGTAGACCGGGTGGTCGGGAGCAGCGGCGTCGAGGATGGTGCGATCCGGGAGAGGGCCCAACCCCCAGGCCGCCTGGTTCCACCCCGCGCCGATGATCCAGCCACCCTTTGGCGTTGCGGCCGCACGAGCCGCGACGGCCGCGCGCACGTCGTCGAGCGACCGGGAACGGGACAGGTCGAGGAACAGTCGTTCACGGTCCCGATCGTTGAGCAGCGTGAGCCCAACGTTGAAGAGATGAACGTGATGGTCGACCAGCGGCGGGGTGATGGCGGCGCCCCGAAACGCGAGGACTTCTGCCCCCGCGGCGCGGGGGTCGTCTACCAGGGTGCTGTCGCCGGTCGCGACGATCCGACCGTCGCGCACGAGGAGCGCCGTGGTCCCGGCGGGGGCGGCCACCACCTCCTCGGCCAGGTAGACCGTCCCGTCGTCGCGCGCGGGCTCAGACGTGCACGCGACGAGGCCGAGCCAGAGGGCCCAACCCGACTTACGACCCGTGAAGGCGCGACGTACGTTCGGCGGCATGACACCAGCTTGGACCGCGGGCTGCCCCCGCGCAATACGTCGGGCGACGTTCGGGGTCGCCATCGCCGCCCTCGCGTCGTCGGCGCAGGCGCCTAACGATCCGCCCCTGCGCGGCTTCTCCCCGGCCGCCGCCGCGGAGCAACATGCCATCGAGCGGCGCCTCGCCGCCCTCATCAGTCGCGACTCGACCGGGGCCGCCTTCCGCGCGTTCACGCGCGTGCCGCATCCAGCCGGCACGGTGGCCAATCGCAGGATAGCCGAGGATATCGCGGCCCGGTTTCGGCGCTACGGATGGGAGGATGTGAAGATCACGTCGTACGACGTGCTGCTTCCATTCCCCGATTCCGTGAGCGTGCAATTGGTCGCGCCCACGCGGTTCACCGCGACGCTGCGCGAGCCTGCGGTGTCCGTCGATCCCGATACGCGTGCGGATGCGGGCCCCACCTACCTGGGGATGTCGGCCTCCGGCGACGTCACGGGGGAGCTGATCTACGCCAACAGCGGCAACCCGGCCGACTACGACTGGTTGGAGTCTCAGGGGATCTCCGTGCGCGGCAAGATCGCGATCGTTCGGTATTCCAATCCCTACAGCTACCGCGGCTTCAAGGCGCAAACCGCCGAGCAACGCGGCGTGAAGGCGATGTTGATCTACTCGGACCCGCAGGAAGACGGGTACCGGCGCGGGCTCACCTTCCCCGATGGGCCCTGGGGGCCGGAGGGGCACCTGCAACGCGGGGCGATCTCCTACGACTTCATTGCGTCCGGGGACCCCCTGACCCCCGGGTGGGCCTCGGTGACTGGTGCGCGCCGACTGGCCGAGGCCGAGGTGCCGTCGATCCCGAAGATCATTGCCGTTCCGCTCTCGGCGCGTGATGCCGCCCCCCTGCTGCGGAGCTTGCGGGGGCCGGTCGCGCCGCCGGGCTGGCAGGGGGCGCTTCCGTTTACGTATCGGGTTGGCAGCGGACCCGGGGTGGTCAAGGTGGTCGTGCAGATGGACGGCAAACGACGCACCATCCACAATGTCGAGGCGCGCCTCCGCGGCTCGGCTGAACCGGATCGCACCGTCCTGCTTGGCAACCATCACGACGCCTGGGTCTATGGCGCGGTGGATCCGTCCAGCGGCACGGCGACGCAGATGGAATTGGCGCGCACGCTCGGGTTGCTGAAGGCGCAGGGGGTGCGCCCCCGGCGGACCCTGGTGATGAACAGCTGGGACGCCGAGGAATGGCACCTCACCGGGTCGACCGAGTGGGGCGAGGAGTTTGCGGAGGAGCTGCGACGGGGAGCGGTGGCGTACCTTAACGTCGACGGCTCCACCAGCGGACCGGCGTTCGGCGCCTCGGCGGTGGCGAGCCTCAACCCGATCATCACCGAGACGGTGCGTGACGTGATTGACCCCGGGACGAACGAGTCGATCCTGGCCACCTGGGCGAAGCGCGAGGGGAAGGGGGGCGATCCGTCGAGCCTGCCGACGAACACCCTCGGCTCCGGGTCGGACTACACCGTGTTCCTCAACTTCCTCGGCATCCCGATCGTCGACATGGCCTTTTCGGGGCCGTACGGGGTGTACCACTCGATCTACGACAACCACTACTGGATGACCCGCCACGGCGATCCGGGCTTTCGCTACATGACGGCGATGGTCGAGGTGTGGGGACGCATGGCGCTCCGCCTGGCCAACGCCGAGGTGCTGCCTCACGACTTCGTCGCGTACGCGGACCGGGTGCGTGGCTTCGTCCGGGCGCTCGAGGGGCTGGATGGTGTGGCCGCCAACCTCGACCTGTCCGACCTGCACGCTGCCGTTGGTGAGTGGGCGCGCGTGGCAGCGGAGGTGGACGGCGCGCTGGCGCGCGCCACGTCGACCGGGGGTTCAGAGAATGCCGCCGTCCTGAATGAGGCACTGCGTTCCGCCGAGCAGGGCTTCCTGCTGGACGAGGGCATCCCCGGTCGGCCGACCTTCAAGCACGCCCTGTATGCCCCGCGACCGACCTACGCGGCGCTCGAGCTCCCGGGGGTCCGTGAGGCGATCGAGGCGAAGGATTGGACGCGGGCACGTGCGCAGGGGGTCGCGCTGGCGGCGCGGATCCGCGCCGTGACCGCACGGCTGCGTGCGGGGCTCGGCCCACGGTAGTCCCGCCCTCAGGTCAGGTCCGGATACGGCGTCACATACTCGAAGCTGAACACACGCCGGATCCGCTCCATGTCGCGGCTGTTGCGGGTAACCAGCACCACGCCCGCCTCGCGACAAGAGTGCGCCAACAGGACGTCGAACGCGAAGCTCCGCGTCACCTTGTTCAGCTGCAGTCCCGCATCATCGTGTAACGTCCCGAGGGCGGTCCCCAGCGCTTCCCACGCGCGTGCACTGGGCGTCAGGATGCGCCCGCGCCGCTCAAAGGGGCCCAGGATCTCGCCCTCGACCAGTTTGCGCGCACGCGCATCCCGCGTACCCGCGCGCAGCTCCGCGCTCACGATCGCGCTCAGGTAGAGGCCGGGCGCCGCCCACTGAGTGAACTCCTGCAACGCCGTCAGCGCACCGGCGTCGTGACTGGCATCGATGTAGCAGTTCGTGTCGAGTGCGTACTTCCGCACTAGCCGCGCCGCGCCAAGGCCAGCCCCGCCAACGCCTGCACGCCGCGCGCCACCTCGGCTCGGAACGCGACGAGATCGATGGCCCGTTCGACGGTCTCGCGCTCGGTCGTCGCCCCGAGGACCGCCTGGGCCCGTTTGAGCGCCTTCGGGTCGAGCCAGAACTCCTTCCGCACCTTCCCCTCGCGCCCCTCGGGGCGCGGACGACTGGGTCGCTTCGTGGAAGACATCGCGCGCCTCGGCTGGTGTACGGACAAGTATCGCCGCCTGTCCGTACGCTGCGCAAGGGATGCCAACTGGCATAATCGAACGCAACATCATGCGGACCAAGCGGGGTGGTCGTCCCGCCGGGGCTGCGGTGGGATCACGGGGCGACAGTCCAAGCGGTCTGGCCACAGCTTCAGTTAGCCCGCACGTGAGTCTTGGGTCGCTGGACGGCGCGCGCGGACTGTCGCCCAACGTGATCTGTCTGCAGCTTAGGCACTCGCGACTCCACCGGACGCCCATGCGAACACCGTGTCTTGCCTTTTGCACCGCCGTCTGCCTCGGCACCGCCCCGGGGATGGCGGTCGCTCAGCCGCCGAGTGTCGCGACGTCCGACGTGTTCCAGCGCTACGCGGACCGCGTCGTCAAGATCCAGGTCGTGGAGACCGGCTCGGCGGCGAAGTCCGGGATCGGCTCCGGGTTCTTTGTCAGTGCCGACGGCCAGCTCGTCACGAACTACCATGTGATCGCCGAGCTGATCCAGTCGCCGGGCCGCTATCGCGCCGAGTACCTCGACGCGCAGGGACAGGCTCATACGGCCGAGGTGCTCGGCGTGGACGTCATCAGCGACCTCGCGGTGCTCTCCACGACCACGCGGCCGAGTCGGTTCTTCGAGATCGCGGCCGGGGCGGTGCCACAGGGGACGCGCTTGTATTCGCTTGGACATCCCCGTGACCTGGGGTTGAGCATCGTCGAGGGCACCTACAACGGCCAGCTGGCGCATACCCGGCATCCGCGCATCCATTTCACGGGGGCGATCAACCAGGGGATGAGTGGCGGGCCGACGATCACGGAGGATGGGCGCGTGATCGGGGTCAATGTCGCGACGGCGGGGAACCAGATCGGATTCCTTGTCCCGGTGGCGCAGGTGGCGAACCTGCTTGGCCAGGTGCGGAATCCGTCGGCGAACCCGCCAGTGCGCACCCTTGCGCAGGTCGCGGCGGCGTTGCGACAGGACCAGGACGGGTGGCTGGGACGGCTCTTTGTCGAGCGGCCGAAGGAGATCACCCTCGGCCCCTGGCGTGTGCTGACGGAGCCCACACCAACATTCCGCTGCTGGGCCGATGCGGACCGGACCCGCGAACGCACGTACGAGAGTGTCGTGCACTCGTGTGAGACCGACGACGACGTCTATCTCGCGAGTGACCACAGTACCGGGACCGTGCGCGTCGAGCACCAACTGCTGACGACGCAGCAGATGAACGCGGTGCGCTTCTACAGCTTGTTCAGTTCCACCTTCGGCGCGGATGGGGCGCCGGGGGGGGACGTGGAGCACGTGACGAGCTGGCGGTGCGAGTCGCGCAACGTGAAGCACGAGGCGATGCGGATGCGCGCGGTGTTGTGCCTCCGCCGGTATCGCAAGCTGGAGGGGTTGTATGACGGACAGCTCAAGGTGGCCGTGCTCGGCCGTCGCAACGCAGGCCTCATCTCCACGATGACTGTGGCTGGCGCGTCGTTCGAGAACCTGCAGCGCCTCACGACGCGCTACCTGGAGTTCATCACATGGAACTGATCCTTGAGGTGGAGCGGGCCGGTGGGGCAAAGAGCTGGCATGCGCTGGGAGAGACGCCGCTCACGATCGGGCGCGGGCTGCGCAACGCGGTGATCCTGGAGGATCCGTACGTGGACGCCCAGCACCTCCAGGTCGTGCATGGTGACGATGGGAGCTGGTGCATCGAGGATGTGGGGAGCAGCAACGGCGTCTGGCTTGGTGCGCAGCGGCTGGCGGGCCGGCTGGCGCTGCACCCCGGGCAGGAGTTCCGCGCGGGTCGCACGATCATTCGGGTGCGCGACCGCGATGAGCCGGTGGCCGCGGCGTTGCCCGACCGTCCGGTCGCTGTGCCGGTGGCGGAGGCGGCGGTGGTTCCCCACGAGCCCGTGTTGGCACCGCGACTTGGCGCGCGCCGCGGAGGACCGGTGGCGGCTGCCGCAATCGCCGCGATCACCGTGTTCTCCTGGTCGACCTCCACGGCACGCACGGTCGGCAGCGAATTGTTTGCCTCGGCAAGTGCCAGCTGGCTCTTCCTCGCCGTGTGGGCCGGGATCTGGGCGATACTGGGTCGCATCATCTCGCAGCGTTTCTTCTACCAGGGGCACCTGGTCATCGCGTCGGTGGCGAGCCTGGTGGCGCTTGCGCTCGTCACGCTGAGCGGCTGGGTGACCTTCCTGTTTCCGGGGTCGGTCGTGTGGGACGGCGTGATGACGGCCGGTGCGATCGCCTTTGTGGCGGCGACGGTGACGGCGCACCTCGGCCTGGCCACGCACATCCGGCGCGAGCGGCTGGTGCGGACGGCCGTGACGATGTGTGCGACGATGCTGACGCTCCTTGGGGTGTCGGCCCTGCTGGATGACGATCGCTTCTCGGACGTTCCGTCGATCGTCTCGGTGCTCAAGCCGCTACGCCCCGGCCTGGTGCCGGCCATTTCGGTTGCCGAGTTTGGCGAGGCGATCGCCGGGCTGCGTGAGGAGGCGGACGAGCTGGCGAAGAAGGGCGAGCTGCCGCCGACGGGGCTCGACCTCGAGTAGGTGCCGGGGTCTGGTTGACGACCAGAGTGCGGTCTTGGGTACGATTGACGGGCGATTCGTCGGTTGCCTGGCCGGTATCGCCAACGTAATGTCTCCGCATGACAGAAGACATGCGCTTTCCGATCGGTCCGTTCTCGCCTCCGGCCTCCCCGGCGAAGGACCGGGCCGCGACCATTCGCCGCCTCGCTCGCATTCCGGCGTCGCTCCGGCTCGCCGTCGCTGACCTGTCCGAGGGGCAACTCGGTACCCCGTACCGTCCCGGGGGGTGGAGCGTGCGCCAGCTGGTGCACCACGTCGCGGACAGCCACCTGAACTTCTACCTGCGCCTCAAGCTGGCCCTCACCGAGTCGAATCCCACGATCCGGCCGTACGAGGAGCAGTTGTGGGCGGAGCTGGCTGATGTCGCGACCACGCCCCTGGCCACCTCGCTCGCCATCCTCGACGGGGTTCACGAGCGCGCGGATCGCGTGCTGCGATCGCTCGCCGCTGCCGACTTCGACCGGACCTACGTACATCCGGCATCAGGACAACACACCATCGACTACCTGATCGCCATGTACGCGTGGCACGGGGAGCACCATGTGGCCCACGTGACGCAGCTGCGCGCGCGCGAGGGGTGGCTGGCGTGAGTCCCGCCGCGTTCGACGACGTCGATCGCCACATCCTGCGGGTCCTGCAGCTGAACGCGCGCACGAGCAACGCGGATATTGCTCGCGACCTCGACATGGCGCCGTCGGCCATTCTGGAGCGCATTCGCAAGTTGGAGCAGCGCGGCATCATCACCGGCTACGAAGCGCGACTGGCCCCGAAGGCGCTGGGACTGGGGCTGACCGCCTTCGTGTTCGCGCGCTTCACGGCGTCCGGTGGTGGCGACGAAACCGACCGGGCGCTCGCCACCATTCCCGAGGTGAGTGAGATCCACCACGTGGCGGGCGAGGACTGCCTGCTCGTGAAGCTGCGGGTGCGGGATACGGACGACCTGTCGCGCGTGCTGGGCGAGATCAAGCAGCAGCCGCACCTCACGCAGACGCGGACCACGATTGTCCTGTCGACGGCCAAGGAATCGAGCACGATCACCGTCCCCACGGACCCTTCGTGACGCCACGCGACCTGGTGGAGTTGGTGTTGCTCGCGGCCATCTGGGGAGCGTCGTTCCTCTTCCAGCGCGTCGCTGCTCCCGAGTTTGGCCCGGTGCCTCTCGTGGCGACACGCGTCGGGATCGCGGCGGTCATCCTGCTCGGCCTGCTGGTCGCGCAGGGCGGGCTGCGCGGGGTACGCACGCACTGGCGTTCGCTCCTCCTGCTCGGCGCCATCAACACCGCGATTCCCTTCACGCTGTTTGCCTTCGCCACGCTGCATGTCACTGCGGGCATTGCGTCCGTGCTCAACGGCACGGTGCCCCTCTGGGCGGGGGCGATCGCTCGTTTCTGGTTCAGGGAACGCCTCGGCCCGAACAAGACGGCCGGGTTGCTGCTGGGTTTCGTTGGTGTGGTGATGCTGGTCTGGCGGGATGGTGGGCGGGCGGGAGGTCCTGGGGTGGTAGCGGGACTGCTGGCGGCGTTCCTCTACGCCATCGCGGCGCACCTCTCGCGCCGTCGCCTGGCCACGGTGGATCCCATGGTCGTCGCCGCCGGCTCACAGGTTGGCGCGTTGCTGCTCACGGTCGGACCCGCTGTCGCGCTCCTTCCTGCGACCCCAATCTCCGCCCGGGCCGCGACAGCCGGAATCCTGTTGGGGGTGTTCTGCACCGGGGTGGCGTATGTCCTCTTCTTTCGGCTGATCCGTCGCATCGGGGCCATGCGCACGATGTCCGTCTCCTACCTGATTCCAGTGTTCGGGATGCTCTGGGGCTGGGTCTTCCTGCGCGAAGGGGTCACGTTGCGCATGGGGATCGGTGCCGCGCTCGTCCTCGCCGGCGTGGCATTCGCCACTGGCGTACTGCAACCCATCCCCGAGTCCGCGACGGTCGAGCGACGGCCTGCCTAGCTTGGCACCGTCATGAAACCAATACTCGGTCTCTTCGCATTCCTGTGCGCAACGAGCGTCGCCGCACAGGACGTCATGCGCATTACCACGGAACGTCTGGCGCCAGGGCTCCATGTGTTCTCCGGCTACGCGAACGGCAACGTGCTGGCGCTGGAGACCCGCGATGGAGTCTTCCTGGTCGACGCGCAGAGCGCCAAGCGGGTGGCCGCGCTCGACACGGCGTTGCGGCAGGTGACGCAGGCGCCGGTGAAGTGGATCGTGAACACGCACTACCACGGGGACCACACGGAAGGGAACGCCTTCTTCCGTGCCCGGGGCGCCGAGGTGTGGGCGCATCCTCGCGTGCCGGTGCAGGCGGCGAAGGACACGACCATCGCCGCATTGGAATGGCACCGGACCCCGCTGGATCCGGCCGCGATGCCGACCAAGCTGGTAGGCGATCTCCTGGAGATGACGTTAGGCGGCGTGCGCGTGACCGTGCGACACTACGGGGTCGCGCACACGGACGGGGACCTGCTGACCTGGCTGCCGGCGTACAACGTGCTGCACATCGGCGACCTGTTCGAGGTGGGCGCCCCGCCGTTCGTTGATTGGTGGGCGGGGGGCAGCCTGGACGGGATGATCAAGGTGATCGACACCGTGCTCACCGAGGTGAACGACTCCACGCGGATCGTGCCGGGGCACGGGGCGGTGTCCACGCGAGCCGACCTGCGCCGGTATCGCGAGATGCTGGCGACGGTGCGGGCACGCGTTCGCGAAGGGCTCGCCGCTGGGACGGCGGATGCGGTGCTGGGCGCGTCGGCGGTGGCAGGCTTTGAGGGGATGCTTGGGGGAGAGCGGAGAGCGAAGCAGTTTGGGGGACAAGTGATACTCGGGCTTCGTCGGTAGGGGCACAGCAACTCCAAGGGCGCAGTACGGGCAGCACGAGCAGCCCGAGGAGCACGGGGGGCACGCGTTCAGCCCGTGCTGCGCGTACTGCGTTGTGGCGTTTCAGGCTGCCGGGCGGGGGGGGGGGGGGGGGGGGGGGGGGGGCGCCCCCGCGCACGTACTGCCCGTGCCGCTCGTACCGCGCAGTGGCAGTTGCCCCTATCGCCGGAACAGATACGACATCTTCACAAAGACGCCATCCCGCACCCGCCGCATCTCGCGGAACCGGAAGGCATCGTCTTCCGTCAGCGACGACCCGTAGCCCGCGAAGAACACCGTGCCCGGGCTTGGGACGAAGTTGATCAGCCAGTCCACGCGGAAGTCGCGCGTGGCGGTCTTGCCGGCGCGGGCGTAGGTCGACCCGTTCCAGATCGCGATCGGGAGGTCGTTGACCGGGTCGCGCAGGGCATCACGGACGCGGTTGTCGTATTGACCGACAAAGCGGAGAAAGAGGGCGCGGGAAACCTGGTACTCCAGGCGCATCCGCGGGACCGTGGCGCGTGACAGCGTGGTGCCGTCGCGCGAGCGGGTAAAGTGCGAGTAGAGATACGATGCGTTGACCCGCATCTGGTCGGTCGGCCGGAAGTCGACCTCGCCGGTGAGGTCGATCCGGCGCGCGGTGCTGGTCTCGAAGAACTCGATGTCCTTGCCGAGGAAGCCGGTGAAGCGGCCAGTCCATCGTTCGAACTGCGGTGTGTTGAGCCGCAGGAGGACCACGGCGGTCGGGGTGCGCGGTGACTGCTGGAATGAGAGGGTGTCCTCCAAGCTCGAGCCAGTGCGCGCGCGAAGGACGCGATAGCGTGCATAGGTCCGGCTGTCGAACAGGAACGATTCACGCACCGGCGTCACGCTGAGGACCCAGCCGCCGCGAATATTGAAGACGTTCTCGGCCTGGATCTTGGTCTCCTGCACGGCCTTGCCGTCCCAGAAGCGGTCGAAGAGCCAGAGGAAGTCGAAGCCCTGGCGAATCAGGTAGCTCTCGATGAAGTCGCCGGGCTTGCCGTACCAGCTGAAGCGGTTGTACGCCGCCCCCGAGACCAGGTCTCGCCGTGGCACGAATCCGCTGGCGGCGTCGAAGCTCGAGTCGATCCCGCTGAAGACGTAGCGCAGGCCGTAGCGGAGCCCCGTGCGGTTCACCCCAACCTCCCAGAACGGGGCCGTCGCTGTCTCACCGCCAGTGGTCGGGCGCGTCGCACTTCCACCGACGGTTGCATTGAAGGCGTAGGCACCCTTGAACAGGATCCGCGTGTCGGCCATCGCCACGCGGCTGAAGCCGTCGCGTTCGGTGCGGTCGGTGAAGGTGAAGCCGGCGGTCGAGGCCTGGAGGATGTCGCGACGCAGGCGCACGATGTTGAACAGCGGCCGATCCTTCCCGCTGGCCGATGCCACGGGATCGTCGAGTGCCCCCATCCAGCCAATGCTCGTGCGTCCGAAGCGCCCAGTGAGCTTGGATGCGAAATCGGGCTGCAGGATGCGTCGCGTGTAGATCAGGTTGTTGGGCGCGTCAAACTGCTCGATGCCGTCAATGAAGAATGGGCGGCGCTCCGGGAAGAACAGCGCGAAACGCGTATCACCCGGGACCTGCGCCGCATCTGCCTCGACCTGGGAGAAGTCGGGGCGTACCGTGGCGTTCAGCGTGAGGTTGGGCACGATGCGCCAGCGCACGTTCCCGCCCACGTTGGGTGTTGAGGTGTAGCCGAAGTCCGTCGAGCCCGCGGGATAGGCTCCGTTGTACGACTCGGTCAGTTCCGGGTTCAGCTCGACCACCGCCTCGCGCCGCAGGTCGTGCAGCCCGGTGAGAGTTCCGGACTGCACCAGAAAGGACGCGGCGCCTCGCCGTGCGGGGGTCCAGGTCTGTTGGTATCCGGAGTGCTGTACGAACCGGAGCACCTGCACAGCCCATTGCTGGGTGTTGCTCCCCTGGAAACGAATGCTCTTGAGTGGGATCGCGACCTCGATCTCGTACCCGGTGTCAGTCAGGCGACCCTTCGATTCGAAGACGAGGTCGGGGCTGAGGTCGATGAACGCCGGTGGGTTGCCGCCAAAGGTCTGCCCACGGGGTTGGGGCGGGCTGAACCCCTCGGTACGGACGCCATCGGCCTGGGCGCCTAACGGGTTGATCCCGAAGACAAAGGCACGCCGTCGGTCGTTGAATGGGTCGAGCAGGATCTGGATGTAGTCATCCGAATCGATCTTGTCCCGAGCGGCCAGGGTCGCGTGGACGGCGCCATGGCTCTCGAAGGCGCGCACGGCGAAGTAGACGTGGGTACTCGAGTAGTACACGAGCACGTCCGTGGAATCCGCCGCGGGCCGATCGTCGAGCGGGAGGTACGCCGAGAACCCGGTCAGCAGCACGGCCCGCGACCAGACCGCGTCATCCAACATGCCGTCGATGGTGGGCGCTTCGTCCAGTCGAGGAAGCTCGGCGACGGTCTGCCGGTTGCGGCCGTGGTAGGTGCGCACCTGCGCGTCGAGCCCGGTCGTCAGGGTCACCGCGGCAAGGGCCAGGGTGACAAGGCGTCGTACAGTGCTCACGCGTCGGTCTTGCTCCACTTGAAGAAAATCGTTGACAGGCCGATGAAGGCCACCAGCGCCCCGGTGACCGACATCATCACGGCGGCGAGTTCGTGGTCCATCTTGGAGGTCCAGCCGGGGAATGGCGGCGCGAGCTCATATAACCCGTAGAGCGGGTGCTCGGCATACAACATGAATCCAACCAGCCCGAACATCACCGGCGAGAACATCAACCCCACCACGAGATAGAGCATCCGGAGAGGCGGCACAAAGCGCGGGCGCACCGGCGCGTCAACCAACATGGGGAACCAGAAGATCAGCCCCGCAACAAACCAGAGGAGGTCGATCGCCATGGAGCCGAGCTGGGTGGGCATGAGCCGATCCACGATGGGCGGCAGGTGCGTGATCAGCACGATGACGTTGAAGAGGATCAGCGCCGTCACCGGGCGCGTGATCCGCTCGAGTACTGTCCCCGTGCGTGACTGCGCGATCGCCACCTGGGACTCCGGTCGCAACCCGGCGAGCAGTGCGGCCGGCACCAAGAGGCCGAGTAGGAGGAACTGGGCCATGTGCACGCTGGCGAGGTATCCCGCGCCTAACGCGCCGACCGGCCAGTCCAGTGCGATCCAGGTGAGGGCCAGACCAAGGAGGGTGAGCGGGTGGATGGGACGTGGGGTCCCGCCACCCGCACGGTTCAGGCGGAATGCACACCAGCCGAGGAGTAGCACGAAGAGCCAGACTCCCGGGAACGGACGCCAGCTCCAATCCCAGGCCGTATTGGTGAAGGAACACCAGAATTGCATCAGCCTTGCTCGCTCATTGGGGGCGCCGAAGCTGCTCCTCCAGCTCGGCGTACGGTACGACCATCGGCGCGATGGCAAACTCGCCAGCCCTGGCGAATCGCAGTCGCAGGGGGAACGACTCGCCCGCCGCCGGCAGTCGCGACAGCTGCATGAGCATCACGTGGGTGCCGCCGGGAAGGAAAGAGACGGTCTCGCCCGGTGCCAGTGGCACGCGGTCCCGCATCTTCATAATCTGCTGTCCACCGCTTGGTTCCGTGGTGTGGATCATCGCGCCCGCCGCCTCGGGGCTCGACACGCTGACGAGGGTGTCGGCCGTGCCCGAGTTGGCGATGACGAGATAGACCGCGGCCTCGCTGGTGGAGGGTGGCGCCGGCATCACGGCCACCTGCACCCGGATGGCCGGACCTGTGACATCAGAGGTCGATGGGGTCAACTCGACGTTCTTGCCAGGGAGCGCGCTCCCCGGGTCGCTGGGCAGCTCGCCGCGCGCGAGCCGCGGCAGGTCCTTCGCCCAGTCCTCCTGCCGCACCCCCATGGGGTACTCGGTGCGGGCGAGTCCGTCGCGTCCGAAGGCGATGACCTGGGCCGCATGGCCCACGAGGTACGCGCTGGAGTCCGCCCCCGGGAGGAACTCCTTCTTCGCCGGGGCAATCCGCAGCGCGGTCTGGACGCGCGCCAGCTCGTCTACCGACCCTGCCAGTCCGATGAAGTCGCGATTGAAGGCACCCAGCCACGACTTGAGGCGCTCTGGCGTATCGCGTTCCGGGTCGGTCGTCACGAAGATGAACTGGATCTTCTCTCGCTCCTCGAACGGCATCTCCTTGAGCACGGCGGCAATGTTCGCGGCGTGCAGCGGGCAGACGTCGGGGCAGTGTGTGTAACCGAAGAACAACAAGGCCACCTTGTCGGCGGTCTCGAGCCGGAAGTTGAAGGGCTGTCCGTTGAAGTCGGTGAACGTGAAGTCCGGCTTCTCGACCGGGGGGCTCACGTAGACCCCCCGAAAGAGCGCCTCATCCTTGGGCGCTTCACCTCGGCAGCTGCCAAAAACGGCGAGGGCCGGGACGAGCAGGGTAAACAGGCGACGCATGCCGAAAGCTAACGGGCCGCGTCATTTCGGTTGCCGGCCCGCCCGCACGGGATAGGTTCCGCGCATGCGAATTCTCCCATCCCTACTCGCCGCGCTCCTCGTCACGACGGCGGCCTGCCGAGCCCCGGTGACCAGCACGATCATCCTGGTTCGCCACGCCGAGCGGCCAGCGGGGGCCGATCCGGACCTCAATGCGGCGGGGTATGCGCGCGCCGAGTCGCTGGCGACGGCGCTCGCGCGGACCAATGTGGACGGGGTGCTGCACACACAGTTCAAGCGCACCCTACAGACTGCTGCCCCCCTCGCGAAGTCGAAGTCACTGACCCCGGTGGTGGTGAGTGCGGCAGGGACGGAAGCCCAGCACGCCCAGGCGGTCCTGGCGGCCCTGGCGCCCTTCGTGGGGAAGACGGCGGTCTATGTCGGCCACTCGAATACCGTGCCCGCGGTGATCCAGGCGCTCGGCATCGCCCCGGCGCCGGCCATCGCCGACACGTCGTACAGCCACTTCTTCATCGTTCGCAAGCGCGGCCAGTCGGCTGAGCTGGTGCGTGTGCGCTACGGCAAGTGAGCGAGACGGTCCCGCGCCGTTCCACCGACGGGCCGTTCGAGATACGAGACTCGCCCATGCAGGGATTGGGGGCCTTCGCGATCGAGCCGATCCCCGAAGGGGTGCGGTTGGTGGAGTACTCCGGGCAGCGCATCACCCCGGCGCAAGCCGACGCGCGGTATCCCGACGTCGAAGGGGAACGGCACCACACCTACCTCTTCGCCATCGATGACGAGTGGGTGATCGACGCGGCGTTTGACGGGAACGACGCGCGCTGGATCAATCACTCGTGCGACCCGAACTGCGATGCGGTGGTCGAGGACGGGAAGATCTGGATCGAGACGATCCGGGAGGTGTCTCCGGGGGAGGAGCTGGCGTATGACTACGCGTACGTCCTCCCGGAGCGGCACACGCCGGCGGCCAAACGGCGGTATCCCTGTTCGTGCGGGGCGGCGACGTGTCGCGGGACGATCCTCGCGCGCAAGCGTTGAGCGCCGCCGTTGGGGAGACGTGTACCCCTGACTGCCGCGCCGCCGACCGAGCTCCCTCCCCGGCCGGCGGAAGACACTAACTGGTTGCTGCCTTCTTCTCCTGTTGGCGCCCGAGCCAGAGTCCGGTGAGCAACCACAACCCGGAGAGCGGGACGGCGACGATCGCCTCCATGCTGGTCGTGAACCCGAAGGCCTGCATGGCCGCGGTGGACCAGGCGCCGATCTGGTCGCCGAGTCGATAGACGAAGGTGTCGATGAAGTGCTTGGCCTTGTACTTGTCCTCGCGCGGGACAACGGTGTAGAGCACCTCGCGCGCCGGGCGTGCGACCGCGTATTCCCCCGATCGCCGCAACACCTGAAAGACGACGAAGACGGCGATCGTGGGCCACATGGCCAACGATCCGAAGCCGATCATCGAGAGGGCCGGGAGGAGGGTCAGCGTGAGGGCCACGCCGAGCGCGCGCACGATGCGCCCGGTGAGGAAGACCTGGGTGAACAGGGTCAGGGAGTTGACCGCGAAGTCCACACTGGCAAAGAACGATGTACGTGCTCCGGAGTCCGCGAACTCGCGATCGGCGATGGCAGCCTGTTGCAGGTAGAGCGTCGTGGAGCCGATCGTGTACAGGAGCATATACGCGCAGATCCCCAGCAGGTAGGGCGACTTGGCCGCCTGGCTGAGCCCGGCCCACAACGATCCACCAATCACCGCCTCGCTGCTGCCCGACTGCCGGGAGCCCAATTGTCCCTTGGCGGACAGTTGGTTGAGCTGCCGGACGGCATACGTGCTCAATTCGAGCAACGCCATCGAGATGAGCAGCAGGTTCACCGGGCGCAGCGGCTCGGCGAGCAGCGACGTGACGCCCGAGCCGACGATCCCGCCAAAGGTCCCGCCAAAGCCGAGGAAGCCGAAGAGGCGCTTCCCCTGCTCCGGCGTGAACACGTCCGTCATGAACGACCAGAAGTTCGAGATGACGAACAGGTTGAAGACCGCCGTCCAGACAAAGAACACGCGGCCGGCCCAGACCTGCTGCCCTTCCGGCAGCAGGTGCAGGAGGATGAAAAAGACGGCGAGGTTGCTGATGAAGAAGCGGTTCGCCCACGGGATGAATTGCCGGCGCGAGTACTTCATCACGAGCGCCGAGAATGGCGGATGGGCCGCGAACATCGCGACCATGGTCGCCGTGAAGAGCCACGGGATGTTCCGCGTGCCGCCGGCCACGGCCATCTCGTCCCGGAACGGGCGGATGATGTAGTAGCCGGACAGCAGGCAGAAGAAGTACACGCACGACCACAGCATCGCCGCGACTTCATTGGGACGAACGTCAACGACGCGCTGCAGCCAGTGCCGGTCCGTTCCGGTGGGAGGGGTGGTCATCGGTTCAGCCGTGCAGCTGGTGCCACTTCGCCAGCAACTCCTTTTCCCGCTCTGGCGTGAGGCCGGCCAGCATCTTGCCCTGTCGCTCGGCCGGCAACGTCTTGAACCAGTCGATCGTATCGCGGGCCGTCACGGCGAGGGGGCGGAAGGTGAGTCCCTGCGCCACCGCACGTTCGATGCTTACGCGACCCCACCCGTCGTTATCGTCACGGGGAGCCACCCAGGTTGGCATGTCGCTCCAGCCACGCACCGCGTGATCAGCAAGGAACTTGTAGTCCACCCAGGTGAGCTTCACGTCGTTGCTCCCGCTGCTGGCCGCGCGACAGCCGGCGAGCATCTCGCCGACGGTGAGCGGGGCGCGCGGCCCGGTCGCGTTGAAGGTCCCGATGATATGGTCTTCACACAGCCGGATGACCCATTCCGAGAGGTCGCGGGCGTCGATCACCTGGTCCGGGTCCTGTCCAGCCCCGGGGCACAACACCTCGCCGCCGCGGTCGATGCGCACCGGCCAGTAGCTGAACCGATCCGTCGGGTCATTCGGTCCGACGATGAGCCCCGGACGCACGATGGTCGTCTTGCCCGGGAACCACTTCTCGCACTCCTTCTCGGAGAGGACCTTGAGCGGGCCGTAGAGGTTGCCCCCGGCCTGCTTGATGGTCATCGGATCTTCTGCGCCGGTGTAGGCCGCCAGCTCGTAGGTCTCGTCCATCCCCGCCTTGCGATAGTGCGCATAGGTCGAGATGGTCGAGATGAAGACGTAGTGATCCGTGTTGCCCTTGAGCACCTGGCCGGCGTCGCGCACCCAGAAGGGGAGGGTGGTCGGGTTGTCGATCACCACGTCCCACTTCTTCCCCTTCAGGGAGGCGAGGTCGCCGGTCATCCGATCACCCTGCAGCTGCTCCACCGACTCAGGCAACCCGGCCTGGCGCCGACCGCGATTGTACACGGTGACCTTGTGGCCGCGGGCGACCGCGTAGCGCACCTGGTACGGTCCGATGAACCCGGTACCCCCGAGGATGAGGATCTTGAGCGGCTCGGCGCGCGGGTGCAGTTCCGCCCGTTCCAAAGCCTCGGCGAACGAACCGGCGCGTGCCAGTGACGGAGCCATCGCCGTGGCGCCGAGTCCGGCGACAGTGCGGGAGAGGAAATCGCGGCGGGATGACATAACGGGGAGGGGAGGAAGTCACACCGCGAGCCGGCTTTCGCGCGGACACGGCCAGACAAGACGGGCGAGCAAGGAGCGCTCCCGCCCCCGGCCGAAGCCAGGGGCCGACGGATCGCGGGAGAACCTACCTCCGGGGCCGGGAGGTCACTACCCTCCGCCGTGGTTGACGGTGAACGCTCCCGTGGTCTACCGTGAGCACGCGCCATTGGAGCAGCGAACCTCCACCGCCTCTACCCGCGCCACTTTCCGGGGCTGACCCGCCCCCTGTCCAGCGTTCTTCCGCCCCATCGACCATGCGCTTCAGACTGCCAGCACTCGCCGCCCTCGCGACCCTGACGACCGTCGGGGCCCATGCCCAGTCGACCCCAAGGACCAAGTGGGATTCGCTCGGCCGATCACTGCTCAAGGAACTGGTCGAGATCAACACGCAGGGCAGCAACGGCAGCACCCTGGCCGCGGCGCAGGCGATGGCGGTTCGCATGAAGCAGCTGGGTTTTGCGGACGCCGACGTGCGGGTCGTGGAGAACGCGCCGAAGAAGGGGAACCTGATCGTCCGCCTGCGTGGACGCGCGACGGGCAAGAAGCCGGTCCTGCTGCTCTCCCATATCGACGTGGTCGAGGCGAAGCCCGAGGACTGGACCCTGCCACCGTACCAGTTCACCGAGAAGGACGGCACCTTCTATGGAAGAGGGGTCGCCGACGACAAGGACGAAGGGGCAGCGCACCTGACGGTGATCGCGCGGATGAAGGCCGAAGGGTTCGTCCCCGATCGTGACATCATCGTGGCGCTGACGGCGGATGAAGAAGGTGGCCCGGCCAACGGTGTCGCGTACCTGCTCGAGAAACACCGCGACCTGATCGAGGCCGAGTATGCGTTCAATGAAGGGGGCGGCGGTCGGGTGAATGCGGCCGGCAAGTATGTGTCGCACGACATCCAGGCGAGCGAGAAGAAGTTCCAGATGTTCACGCTCGAGGCGACGAATCCGGGCGGCCACAGCTCGGTGCCGGTGAAGGACAACGCGATCACGGAGTTGTCAAAGGCGCTGGTGAAGCTGGGGGCGTATGACCTTCCGGTCCGGTTGAACGAGGTGACGCGGGCGTACTTCACGCGGCTCGCACAGACCGTTGAGCCATCGCTGGGAGCGGCGATGAAGGCGGTGGTCGCCAACCCCAATGATGCGGCGGCGGTGGCCAAGGTGTCGGAGGACCCGCGCTACAACTCGCAGCTGCGGACCAGCTGCGTGGCCACGATGCTGGATGGCGGGCACGCGCAGAACGCGTTGCCGCAGCGGGCACGGGCGCAGGTGAACTGTCGCATCCTGCCTGACGAGTCGCCGAGCTATGTGAAGGGGTTGCTGGAGCAGGCCATCGCTGGCACCAAGGTGTCGGTCACCATGCAGGGTGAAGCGCGCAACTCGCCACCGTCGCCGCTGACGCCCGAGCTGATGGGCGAGATCGAGCGGATCACGACCGAGATGTGGCCCGGGGTTCCGGTGATCCCGACGATGAGCACGGGCGCCACCGATGGCGTGCACCTGCGCTCGGCGGGGATCCCGGTGTACGGGGTGTCGGGACTGTTCTACGGCGACACGTTCGCGCACGGGATGAACGAGCGTATTCCCACCAAGGGGTTCTACGAGGGGCTCGAGTTCATGTACCGGCTGGTGAAGGGGGTGTCGTCCACGCGTCGTCCGGTTTCGTGATCCACGGCGGCCCTCGAGCCTGCGCGTTGAGCGAGTCGCGCATGTGGCGTCTCCATCGGCGCGACATCGCGTGAGCACTGGCGCACAATCTGTCCGGTCCGGAGTCATCACGGTCGCCGGCCGTGCCGCGCAACTCGTCCTCCAACTCGGGCTCGGGATCATCCTCCAGCGCATCCTGACGAAGGAGGACGTGGGGGTACAAGCGTACGTCTTTCCGGTGGCGTTGCTTGTGCAGAACATCGCCAACGGTGGATTGCAGAGCGCGATCATCCAGCACAAGAACCTGACGGCGGTCGAGTCGAGCGCGGTCTTCTGGGCGTCGTTGCGATGGAATGCGCTGCTGGCGGCGGCGATGGTGCCGGCCGCGGCGGTCCTGGCGCTCCTGAACGGGGATGCGCGGGTCATCCCGGTGGCGACGGTGTGGGCGGTCATCATCTTTGGGGCGACGTTCAGCGCCATTCCCGAGGCACTCCTCAAGCGGCAGTTTCGCTTTGGGGTCGTGCTGGGAGCCCACCTGGTGGCGCTCCTGGTGTCCATCGTGGTGTCGGTGCTGGCGGCACGCGCCGGGGCGCGGTACTGGTCCTACCTGATCCAGATGGCGGTCGTGGAGTTTGGTCGCGTGGGGATCATCTGGACCGTCAGCGGGTGGCGACCACTCCCGCTCGCGGCGCTGGGCACGGCGACACACGAGGCCGTGCACGAGCTTCGCTCGTATTGGCGCGGCTTTGCGGGGTCGCGCTTTCTCGGTTGGATGGGGGAGCAGTGCGACCGCCTCGCCGTCGGGGCCTTGCTCGGATTTGGCCCGCTCGGGCTGTATGACACCGCCAAGCGATGGGGTACCTTCGCGTTCATCGAGCCGTACCTGGCGCTGACCGAGGTCGCCATTGCGACGCTGAGTCGCGTGCGCGACGACCCCGCACGTTTTGCACAGTACGCGCGGAATTCCTTCCTCCCCGTGCTCGCGGCGTCCCTCCCGGTCGCTGGCTTCCTGTTCGCGGAGCCACTTGGCGTCTTGCATGTCCTGTTTGGTGATGAGTGGGTGGACTCGGCGCCCATGTTGCGGCTCATCTCGCTGGCCGTGGCCATCGCCAGCATCAGTCGCCTGGCGCAGTGGGTCTCGCTGGCCAGTGGGGGTGACGGTCCCCACCGGCAGCTCCGCTGGTCGTTTGTAACGACGCCCGTCTTCCTGGTGTGCGTCTTTGTGGGCGTTCGGTATGGCGCGGTCGGAGTCGCCGCGGGGGTGGCGGTGGCCAATGCCCTGACGTCACTCCCTGGTGTCCTGGTCCTCCTGGGTCCCACGCACGTGAGGGCACGCGCGGTGCTTCCGGTATGGCTAATTCCCATGCTCGCGAGCGCGAGTGCCGTGCTGGTGTTGCACCTCGCAGACGCGCGACTCCCCGACGCCGGCAAGCTGGGGGGGCTGTTGGTCCGCGGGTTCGTCTTCGTCGCGGTGTATCTGCTCGCGTGGGCAGTGATTCCCGGCGGTCGGGCCATGGTGCGGGCTGCGCGTCCCGGTGGCGAGGGGGCGCTCGGGGGATAGCTTGGGGCGTCGGTCTGTCACGCGTTCCCCGGAGTGCCCCATGCGCGGTCCAGTCATCGCCCTCGCCTTCGTCGTGCCCTCGGCGCTTGCCGCACAGGCTCGACCCATCGTGCCCGCCGCGGAATACGGCCGGTGGGAGACTCCCGGTGCCGCGGCGCTGTCGCCCAACGGCTCCTGGTTTGCCTGGACCGTCAACCGGGTGGATGAAACGACCGAGTTACGCGTCCGCCGCATGGATCGCGCGGCCCCGCAGGTGGTGGCGCAGGGTGGTGCGCCGGTGTTCAGCGTCAACAGCGCCTGGCTGCTTTACACCGTCCAACCAACGCCAACCGAGCGCGAGAAGCTCGAGCGGGAAAAGAAGCCGGTGCGGGGGACGACCGGCGTGATGGACCTGTCCAGCGGTGCCGAGCACATCCTGGGTGCGGCGACGGCCGCACGGTTCAGCGCGGATGGACGGTTTGTGGCCGCGCGCCTCCACCCCACGGATGCAAGCAAGCGCGACGCCGCGGATCTTCTGGTGCGCGACCTCACGGCAGGGACCACGCAGGTGGTCGGCAACGTGGCGGCATTTCAATGGGCCGAGTCGGGTGCGTTGCTTGCGATGACGCTGGAGACCGACGGAAACGCCGGGAATGGGGTCCAACTTCTGGATGCAGGGACGGGACGACTCGTGACCCTGGCGTCGTCGACGGAACGGTACCGGGCGATGTCGTGGCGTCGTGCGGCCGCAGACCTCGTGGTGCTGCGCAGCCAGGTACAGCCAGCCTTCCGGGACACCAACCATGTGGTGCTGGCCTGGCGCGGGCTGGGCAGCCCGGCGATGACGCCCTTGGTCCTTGATCCCGCGTCTGGCACTGCCGTGCCCCGCGAGCTGCGTGTGGCGGATGCCCGCGCCCCCGAGTGGTCGCGCGATGGCGCGTCGATCGTGATCGGCTTGCGGCCGCGCGATGCCCAACGAGACAGCGCCCGCAGCAGCGCCGCGGCGCCGAAAGCGTCGGACGTACAGGTCTGGCATGCGAGCGATGTGCGTCCGATCCCGATGCAGAAGGTGCAGGATGCGCAGGATGCGCGACGGACCCTCGCGGCGGTGTGGTGGCCCGCCGAGGGTCGCGTGGTTCGCATCCAGGATGACCTGATGGACCAGGTGACCATTGCCGAACAGGGGCGCATGGCCGTGGCGGTCACCACGTCGCCCTATCCATGGAACCAGATGTTCGGCCGTCGGCGCGTGGACGTTCACGCGATCGACCTGGTCACCGGGCAGCGACGTGTGCTGGGGGATAGCGTGCGCTTCACCGGGGGATTGAGCCCGCGCGGCACGTACTACGCCTTCTTCTCCGACGGTCGCTGGCGCATCGCGAACACCGCCACCGGCGCCGTGACAGCGGCCAACGTGCCGGGAGCCGACTTCCAGCAGCGTGACACCGACTCTCCAACCGACGAGTTCGGGCCGTTCGGTTTGGGGGGCTGGTCGTCGGATGAACGCTGGCTCTACGTGTACGACAGGTACGACATCTGGCGCATCGCGGCCGATGGCCAGACGGGGGCGCGCCTGACGAACGGCGTGGGCGAGCGGTTGGTGCACCGCTTCGCCCCGACGGCACCGTTCGGGCGCGGAAGCTCCACGATAGAGACGGGAAAGACCACCTGGATCTCCCTCACGGGGGAGTGGTCCAAGCAGGGCGGGTATGCGCGACTGCTCCCTAACGGCACCGTGGAGCGCGCGACGTTGGGCACTTTCTCACACGGCGGGCTGCTCAAGGCAGACAGCGTGGCGACGGTGGCCTTTACGCGTGAGAAGTTCGATGTGCCCCCGACCTGGTTTGTCGCAAGCACCGACCTGAATGCGGCGCGTCCCGCGGGGACGTTCAACGAATTCCGCGGCGCGCAGGCCTGGGGGCGCGCGGAGCTGGTTGAGTTCACCAGCGACTCCGGGCGGCGCCAGCAGGGGGCGCTCTACTACCCGGCGAACTACGATCCGTCGAAGAAGTACCCAATGATCGTGAACACCTACGAGCTGATGTCGCAGGATGTGCACCGCTTCATGGTGCCATCCGAGAAGACGTACTACAACCGCACGGTCTGGACGCAGCAGGGGTACTTCGTCTACACGCCGGACATCGTCTTTCGCTGGGGTGACCCGGGGCGTTCGTACATGGAGAGCCTGGTGCCGGCGGTGAAGGCGGTGATCGCGATGGGCGTCGTGGATTCGGCGCGCATTGGCCTGGTCGGGCATTCATGGGGAGGATACGAGGCGACCTACGCCCCCACGCAGACCAACCTCTTCGCGACGTCGATCGCCGGCGCGCCGATCACGAACTTCCTGTCGTTCGCCGGCGCCTTCCACTGGAGCGCCGGGATGCCGGAGTTCGACCACTGGGAGACGGGGCAGGGGCGGATGGTCAAGCCACCCTGGGAGGATTTCGAGGGGCACGTGCGCAACTCGCCCGCCGCCTTCGTCCACAAGCTGGAGCGCCCGATGCTGATGATGTTCGGCGACGCCGACGGCACGGTGGACTGGCACCAGGGGGTCGAGTTCTACAACTTCGCGCGGCGGGCCGGCAAGAAGGATTTTGTCATGCTGGTCTACCCCGGCGAGGACCACGGGCTGCGGAAGAAGGAGAACCAGGTGGACTATCATCGCCGCATCCTGGAGTGGTTTGGGCACTACCTGAAGGGAGAGCCGGCGCCGGAGTGGATCCGGCGCGGGGTGACCTGGCAGGAGCGCAAGGCGGTGGTGGCGAGCCCGGTGCCGGATGCGGGGAGGTAGGTGGTGGACGGGAGACGGGAGACGGTGTGAAGCGAGCGACCGAAAGACGACCTGGAATCAACCGCGAGGCGCGACGGGTATGAGCAGCAGCACGAGGGGCACGGGCAGTACGAGCAGCACGAGTGGCACGAGTGGCACGAGTGGCACGCGAGGGGGCCTCACTGGGTGCGTGGTAGCCTTCGCCTGCATGACGTTTGCTCAGGCTCTGCCGGCGCAGTCGGTGGGGACGCAGACCGACGGGGAGTGGCGGGTGCATCATCGCGACTACGCGGGGACGCACTACTCGCCGCTGGCGCAGATCGATAAGTCGAATGTCGGTCGGCTCGCGATCGCCTGGCGCTGGGCGCCGGATACGGCGGAGCGTCCGCCCGATGTGCGGAACATCTCCACGCCGCTGATGGTGAAGGGGACGCTATACTTCACGAGTGGGGTGAATCGCTCGGTCATCGCTGTGGACGCGGCGACGGGGGCGGCGAAGTGGCGTTGGGACTATGACGATGGATCGCGCACGGCCGTGTCGCCGCGGCGCAACTCGGGGCGCGGGGTCTCCTATTGGGCACAGGGCACCGACGAGCGGATCTATGTCACCACTCCCGGCTTTCGCCTCGTCGCGCTCGACGCAAAGAGCGGGAAGCCGGTGGCTGCATTCGGCGAGCAGGGTGTCGTCGATCTCAAGCGGCACCTCGGGGTTGAGGTCAACGTGGACTCGGCAGCCATTGGCTCGAGCTCGCCGCCGTTGATCTGGGACAACACGATCGTCATCGGCCCCGCGCTCGAGCTCGGGGGCCAGCCGCGCTCGCGTCGCAATGTTCCCGGGCGCATCATCGCCATCGATGCGCGGACCGGTGCCTTCAAGTGGCGATTCAACACGATCCCGGTGAGGGGAGAAGCCGGGAACGAGAGCTGGGAAGCCGACTCGTGGACCTACACAGGGAACGCTGGCGCCTGGGCGCCCCTCTCCCTGGACACGCGGCGCGGCTGGGTCTTCCTGCCCGTCGAGGGCGCGACCGGTGACTACTACGGCGGGCACCGCCCCGGGAACAACCTCTATTCCAGCTCGCTCGTCGCGCTCGACGTCCGCACCGGGAAGCGGCAGTGGCACTACCAGATCGTCCATCACGACATCTGGGACTACGACACCCCCACGGCGCCGATCCTCGCCGACGTGACCGTGGGTGGGCGTCGCCGCGAGGTCGTCATCCAGATCACCAAACAGTCGTTTGCCTACGTGTTCGACCGGGGCACGGGGCAACCGATCTGGCCCATCGAGGAGCGGGCGGTGCCCGTGAGCGACGTGCCCGGGGAACACGCGGCGCCCACCCAGCCCTTTCCCACGCGGCCGGCGCCGTACGACCGCCAAGGGGTGAGTCTCGACGACCTGCTCGACTTCACTCCGGAGATCCGCGCGAAGGCGTTGGAGGCGGTGAAGGGATTCCGGATGGGCGGGCTGTTCACGCCGCCCTCGCTCGCCAGTGCGCCGGACGGCACCAAGGGGATGCTCTCCCTCCCCGGCTCCGTCGGAGGGGCCAATTGGGAACACGGCGCATATGACCCGGAAACGGGGACGTTGTACGTCGGGTCATTCACCAACCTGGCCCTGTTGGCACTAGGCAACCAGCCGCAGCGCTCCGACATGAACTTCGTGCAGGCCGGCGGTCAGTTGCCATCGTTAGGCGAGGGGTTGCCGGTGATCAAGCCGCCCTGGAACCGGGTCACGGCGATCGACATGAACACGGGCGACCATCGTTGGATGGTGCCAGCCGGCGAGACACCGGACCGCGTCCGCAACCATCCCCTGCTGAAGGGATTGACCCTGCCGCCGCTTGGCGGCTTCACCCGCCCGGTCCTGCTCGCCACCAAGTCCCTGCTCTTCGTTGGCGAAGGCTCTGGTGGGGCTCCCATACTCAAAGCGCTGGACAAGGCCACGGGAGAAACGGTCTGGTCAACGCGTCTGAACGGGGCGGTCACGGCGCAACCCATGACCTACATGGTGAACGGGAAGCAGTACCTTGCCGTCTGGACCGGTGCGGCGAGGAACAAGCCACCCAGCGAGCTGGTTGTGCTTGCACTCCCGTAACGTTCCACGCGGATCCGGTACCTCGCCGGACCCCGCCCGTGTTCCACGCCTCGAAGCCCTCGATGAACCTCGCCGACGCCATTCGCACCCGACGTTCTGTTCGCCAGTTCACCAGCCGCCCGGTGACCCGGGAGGAGCTTGAGCAGCTAATTGCCGCGGCAACCCTCGCCCCGAACCACCGCCTCACGCAGCCGTGGCGCTTCTACGTCATGGGTCCGGAAGCGCGCCGGGCATACGGCGCCGTCCTCGGCGCTCGCAAGGCGAAGAAGATCGAGGATCCTGCCGCCGCACAGGCGATGATCGACAAGGTCGCCGCGGCTGGTGCGGCCCTGCCGGCACAGGTTGCCGTGGCGATGGTCCTCGCCGAGAACCTGGAGACGCGCGAGGAGGACTACGCGGCCACGATGATGGCCGTGCAGAACCTCGCGCTCACGGCAACGGCGCTCGGCCTGGGGACGCACATCAAGACGGGGGCGATCATGGAGGATCCGCGCGCGCGTGCGGCGCTCGGGGTCCCGGATGGAGAACGGATCGTCTCGCTGATCGACCTGGGCGAACCAGCCGAGCAACGTGAGCCCGTCGCGCGCCGCGCGGCTGCCGAAGTCACGGCCTGGTTGGCCTGAGCACCGTTGGTCGCCGGGTGACAGCAGGTCGCGCGGCTGTCACCCCTTTCGCACCGCGGACTCGCCCAGCACGGCAGTGATCGCCCGCCCCAGATCCTCTCGCTGGAACGGCTTGGCCAGCGCCGCCTGAAATCCCGCATCACGGAAGGCGGACATCGTCGGGTCATCCGCGTATCCACTCGCCACGATGGCCCGAGCATTTGGGTCGATGGCGAGAATCTCCGCCATTGCCTGCCGGCCACCCATGCCGCCGGGAATCGTCAGGTCCATGATCAGCAGGTCAAAGGGCATGCCCTGCGACAGGCGTTCTGCGTAGCGTGAAACGGCTTCGGCGCCGTCCGAGCACTCCTGCACGGCGTACCCCCAGTCCGCCAGCATGCGTTGGAGGACGCGACGGACCATCGGTTCGTCGTCGAGGACCAGGATGGTGCCCGCGCCGTCCGGCTGCTCCGAGGGAGCTGGTGGCGCGACCACTGCCCAGTCCACGCCCGCCGGAAACCAGGCACTGAACGTCGTTCCGGCGCCTTCGCGCGATGTCACGCGCAGCGTGCCGCCGTGCTGACGGCAGATGGAGTAGGCGGTCGCGAGCCCGAGTCCGTTGCCGCCGGCTTTGGTCGTGAAATACGGATCAAAGACTCGATGCAGCACAGTATCCGGAATGCCGGGGCCATCGTCCTCCACGTCGATGCGAACAAACTGCGCACTGTCTGACGCCCCTTCCGGCTCCAGTGTCCCGGCATGGTTCGACGCCCGCACCCGCACGTGGCCACGCCCGTCGGTGGCCTCGATCGCGTTGAGCACCAGGTTGGCGATCACCTGGCTGAATTGTCCGGCGTCGACACTTGCAGCCCAGAGTCCCTCAGGGATCTTCAGGTCCACGGCGGCCTTCACGCCCGCCTCGGCCAGCGCGACGGCGCCTGGCAACAGCTGTGCGATGCTCGTGGCTCGGCGCACGGGCTGTCCGCCCCGCGCGAAGGTGAGCAATTGTCGCGTGAGGCGGCTGGCACCCAGTGTCGCCAGTTCTGCCTGTCCGAGCAACTCGTTCCGTTGTTCGTCCGCGGCATTCCTGGCCAACGACACGTTGCCGAGGATCGCCATCAGGGCATTGTTGAAGTCGTGGGCGATCCCACCGGCGAGCACCCCCAGGGATTGGATGCGGTCCTCGCGCTCGCGTGCTTCGTCCTGACGGTGACGGTCGGAGGTATCGCGCACCGTGACCAGGAGGGAGGTCCGGCCGTCGAGTGCGACTTCGCTGCCGCGCACCTCCGTCCAGCACGTCTGCCCGGTTGCGTCGGTCCACCGGTCATCGAAGGCCATGGACCCGTCTCGCGGCGCATCCAGCAGGCGTGCGAGCGCGAGCCGGATGGGCTCGGCGGCGATGTCCGCCAGCGGCAGGGCTCGCACATCTGCCGCGAGATCAAGCAGCGATCGTGTGGGGCCGTTGAGGTCGATGACCGTTCGGCGCTCCCGATCCACGAGGAGGGTCGGAATGGTCGAGGACTGGAAGAGCGTGCGGTATCGCGCCTCGGATTCTGCGTGCGCGCGGCGCGCACGCCGCTTCGTCGCGTGCAGGACGCCGACCAGCATGAGGCTGCCGGCGAGCAGGGCGCTTGCGATCGACAGGCTGATCAGCCATCGGCGGCGAGACTCGGCCAGCTGTCGAACCTGCGTGAGGTCGCGTTCCCGCTCGCGCGTCCTGTACTGTGCCTCCATCTCCGCAATGCGCTGGTGACTCGCGCTGTCGAGGAGGGCTTGCTGCCGTTCGTGGAAGAGCCTAAACGTCGCGTACGCCCCGGCGCTATCGCCGGCGGCTGCCTTCGCTTGCGCGAGCAGCCCGAGCTGTTCGGCTTCGTCTATCCGGTTCTGGATCTCGCCCGCGAGCGCAATCGAGCGCTCGAAGAGTGGGATCGCGCTGCGCGGGTCGCCGGTTCGCATCCGCACCTTGGCGATCGCACCGATCGATCGCACCATCCCATCCTTGTCACCGATTTGTTCCCGCAGGGCGAGCGACTGCGTGAAGTAGTCGAGCGCGCGCGCCGGTTGGCCCAGATCTTCATAGGCACCGCCGATGTTGATCAGCTCCTTGGCCTCACCATAGGGGTTTCCCGCTTCGCGATCCATCGCCAGCACCCTCGTCAGGTACGGCAGCGCTTCCGCGGGCCTTTCCTCCTCGAGGAGGGCGAGCCCGATATTGTTCAGGGTGTTGGCGAGGTTGGATTGGGGGCCAAGTCGCTCGTGAATCGCGAGTGCCCGGCGCAACGCGTCGAGTCCCTCGGCCGTTCGCTCGAGATCGAGGTATATGAGGCCGATGTTGTTGTGCGATCGGGCGGCAGCGATTTCGTTCCCGAGTGAGTCGGAGATCCGCAGCGCCGCCAGGTACCCCTGGAGCCCGCGCTCGAGGTCGCCCATGGCGTGATGGATGGCCCCAACCAGAGACACTGCCCGGATCCACGTATCGGTGGCCCCTCCCGTGGCCAGGAGGTTGCGGGCACGTTCAGCGTGCACGAGCGCGGAGTCGTACCGTGCCATGCGCCATTCCACGGTGGCCGTCTGGTACATCGCCGCGCCCAGCGACGCGGCGCGTCCTGATGGGCGCGCGACCGCCTCCGCACGCTGCGCTTCGGCGAGGGCGTCCGGAAAATTGCCCTTGACCTCGAGGGCGTGGCTGCGCGAGGCGCGGATGCGGGCTTCCCACTCGACGGACGGGTGGGTGGCCAACAGCAGCAGTGCTTCGTTGGTGATGGCGAGCACGGTATCCGCTTCCTCACGGCGCTGCTCAGCGAGGTTCGCGAGCAGGGGGATGCGGGCGGCGCCCTGGGCGGCAGCCAGTCGGCGCGAAACTGACAGGTCGGCGGACGCCTGGTTCGCCGACGGTTGCGCCGTTCCGGTGACCAGGCCAACGAAGTTGAGCAACAGCCAGATGTGGCGCACAGACCGACTCCGCGTGACAGGGTACAAACAGCTCCCTGACCAGGATTGGTCGCACGCGCCTGCCTGTCGAGGTGGGCTAGGGTTCCTTACGGCCCGGGACAGGCGGTGTCGACGCCCGATTCTACCGGTTGGCCAACCGCGGGAGAAGGGGTGTACATCCCTCCCATCTTGGCGCACTCCAATGACTGGGCGCGCCGCTTGAAAGCCGTCGTCGACACCACGCGGCGATCGAAAAACGCCAGTTCCGATTGAAGGGGCCCGTTAGCTTGCTGCATGAAGAAAACCACACCGACGCCCGCAGCGACCTCCTTCGAGACCCTCAACCTTGATGCGAGGCTCTTGGAGGCGCTCGCCACGCTCGGCTACGAGGAACCGACCGAGATTCAGGCTCAGGCGATCCCGATCCTGCTCGAGGGCCGTGACCTGATCGGGCAGGCAGCGACCGGGACCGGCAAGACCGCGGCGTTTGCCCTGCCGCTCATCCAGCGGCTGTCGGGTACCACGCGACCGCCCGGTGCACCCGGCGCGCTGATCCTCGTTCCTACGCGGGAGTTGGCGATGCAGGTGGCGGAGGCGGTACATCGGTATGGCAAGGCGCTGGGGGTTTCGGCCCTTCCGATCTATGGCGGCGCGGCCATGGACGGCCAGCTGCGGGCCCTCAAGCGGGGCGTGGACGTGGTCGTGGCCACCCCGGGCCGCGCGCTGGACCACATTCAGCGCAAGTCGCTCAAGCTGTCAGCGTTAGGCACCGTGGTGCTGGACGAGGCCGACGAGATGATGGACATGGGGTTCGCCGAGGACCTCGAGGCGATCCTCTCGGCCACGCCGGCCGAGCGCCAGACCGTGCTCTTCTCGGCCACGATGGCGCCGCGCATCGCGTCGTTGGCCTCGCGGTACCTGCGGGACGCGGCCCGGGTGACGATCGCGCATGCGCCGTCCAACATGGACCAGGCGCCGCGCGTCCGGCAGGAAGCGTACATCGTGGCGCGGGCGCACAAGGTCGCCGCCTTGAGCCGCGTGCTGGACGTGGAGCAGCCGACGTCAGCGATGGTCTTCTGCCGCACGCGCACCGAGGTGGACGAACTCACCGAAGTGCTGGGTGCGCGCGGGTTGCGTGCCTCGTCCCTGCACGGGGGCCATAACCAGCAGCAGCGCGATCGGGTGATGGCGGCGTTCCGGTCCAAGGCGACCGACCTCCTCATCGCCACCGACGTGGCTGCGCGCGGGCTCGACGTGAAGCACGTGAGCCATGTGATCAACTACGACGTGCCGGCGGCGGCGGAGAGTTACGTCCACCGCATTGGCCGCACGGGGCGGGCGGGACGGGAAGGGGTGGCGATCACCTTCGCCGAGCCGCGCGAACATCGGCAGCTGCGGATCATCGAGGCGGAAACGCGCCAGAAGATCGTGATCAAGGCCGTGCCAACGGTCGCTGACCTGCGCGCGTTGCGCATGGAAGCGCTCCAGGCCAGCCTGCGGGAGGCGATTGTCGCGGCGAAGTTCGAGGGCTCGCGTCCTGTCGTGGAGCACCTGGCCGAGGAGTTCGACATCATGGACGTGGCCGCGGCCGCGGTGCAGATGATTGCCTCGCGCTACGGGGACGACACCGCCGAGGAGATCCCGGATCCCAAGGCACCGAAAGCATCCAAGGTGCGCGCCAACGCGCCGGGGCCGCGCGAGCGGCTGTTCATCGGCGGGGGTCGCAAGCTCAAGATCCGTCCCGGGGACATTGTCGGGGCCATTGTGACGCATACCTCGCTCGAGGCGCGGCAGCTGGGGTCCATCGTGATCCTGGACCGGCACTCGCTGATCGACGTGCCGGCCGATGCGGCCGAGGGGGTGGTTGCCGCCCTCACGCGCGCGGGGATCAAGGGGAAGAAGCTGGCGATCCGGCGCGACGTGAAGAAATAGGCGCCCGGCACGTGTCAGGCACCGGCTAGCACCAGTGTCTCGACGACCGCCGTGTGATTTCTCGAACGCGCCCACGCGAGTGGTGTCGCCCAGTCGGCGCCCGCGGCACGCACGCTGGCGCCGCGCTCCAGGAGCAGTGCGACCACGTCCTCCCGGCCCTGCCGCGCCGCCAGGCCGAGGGGAGTGGAGCGGAATTCGTCGTCGATCCGGTCCGTGGCGGCCCCGTGGTCCAGCAACAATCGCACTTTCTCCACGGTGCCCTTGAAGCACAGGTCGTGCAGCAGGGTCACGTTGCGCCAGGTGTGGTGGTTCGGGTCCATGCCGTTCGCCAGCAGGTGGGCAGCCATGTCGAGATGCTTGACGTAGTACTCCTTTGGCCACTTGGACATGGTGGGCACCGAGGCGCCATACCGCAGCAGGAGGTCGACCATCTGCCGATCGTTGGCGTTGGCAGGCGCGGAGAGGACGCCTTCGCCCCAGAAGAGGTCGGGGTCGGTGGCCAGAAACGGTCGGTCGCGGAGAAACGCCTCGACAGCCGCGTAGTCACCGCGGTCGACCGCGTCCTGGAATGCCCGCTGGTCCTCATTGTGGCCGCGCTCGATGCGTGCGGTGTCGCCCTTCGGGCGGAGCAGCGCCGGGTCCGCGAGGCTGGTCGTGAGGAACGCCTCGATCGCGTGCAGTCCGCGATCGTGCGCCACCGTCGGCAATGACTCGAGGAACGGGTGGGTGCGGTACGCGGGATCGATGCCGCCGCGCTGCACCAGGAATTGCACCACCTCAAGGTGCCCCTCGCGCACGGCAAGGTGCAGCGGCGAGGTGTAGTCGTACTGACAGGTCGCGAGTGCAGGGCAGTGATCGACGAGCCGACGGACGCGCGCGAGGTCGCCGTCGTGGCCGGCGACCAAGGTCTCCCACACGTCGGTGGTCGTCGAGGTCACACCATCGTGCAGCAAGATCGGTCGCGCGACACTCAGCTCCAACGGCTGTCGCATCGATGACCTGTGGCTACTTCCCCTGCACCACGGGGTTGCGGAGGATGCCGACTCCTTCCAGCTCCACCTCGACAATGTCACCCGGCTTCATCGCCTTCGTGGAGCCCGGGGTGCCGGAGTAGATCACGTCACCCGGCATCAGGGTGACGTACTGCGAGATGTAGCTGACGATCTCGCTGACATTGAAGATCAGGTCCTTCGTGCGCTGCGACTGCACGACCTCGCCGTTGAGGCGGGTCTGGAGCAGGAGGTCGTCGTAGTTGAGCCCCGTGACAATCCACGGGCCTAACGGTCCGAAGGTGTCGCTGGCCTTGGCACGGAACCACTGCAGGTCCTTCTGCTGCCAGTCCCGTTCGCTCACGTCGTTGCCGACCGTGACGCCGAAGACGTATGACTTGGCGTCTTCCTTCGAGACCTTCGACGCCTTCTTGCCAATGACGAGCACCATCTCGCCCTCGAAATGCAGGTTCTTCGCGTCGGGGGGTGAGACGATGTTCTCGCCGTGGGCGATGATCGAGGTGGGGTACTTGGCGAAGAGGCCGGGGTAGGCGGCCGCCGGGCGCTCGCCCAGGTGGGATTTGTAGTTGAGGCCCACCGCGATGACCTTCACCGGGTCGACCGGGGGGAGGAGCTTCACCGCCGACAGCTTGACGCTGCGGCCGGTTGGGCGCGGGTTGTTGAACAGGTCGCCGCGCAACTCGCGGATGTTTTCCCCGTCGATGCTCCCCAGGGTGGGTTGGCCGTTCTGCAGATAGCGGACGTAGCGGACCGTCTGGGCCGGCAGGGCGGTGGCGACAGCGAGGAGGGCAAGCAGCGTGATCGGGCGCATGGCGATCCGGAACGTGAGCAGGAAATGCTACCCGCCGGACGCGATCCGGGAAGGAGCCTCAGCGCGATTCCTTGCGATACAGCCAGATGCAGAGCGCAGCCGCCGGGAGCTCGAAGGCGAGCAGCTTCCACATGAAGGGGTCGAGTGGCCCGTCGAGGACGTGTCCGGCGAGTCGCGTGAGACCGAACCCGCCGAGGGCGAGGGCAGCGGCGTAGAGTCCCGGCGCATGCCAGGCGGGGCGATGGGCACAGGCGGCGAGGAAGAGGCCAAAGGCGAGGTCGAACCCTCCGTAGGTGGCGCGGAGGTCGGTCCGGGCCATGGCGGTCGGCAGGACGATACCGACGGACTCGGCCCAAGAGACGGGGACGGCGATGAATCCCACGCCGATGACGACGAAGATGAGGCCGGTGATGCCTAACGTGAAGCGCGCGGGCAAGGGAGAGGGGGCTGGTTGGTGGTGACTGGTGGCCGTGGAGCTGGAGCTGGGGGCTTGCGCGAGGAGCGGCAGAGGCACAACCATCGGTGCCGTCTGCCGTCTGCCGTCTGCCGTCTGCCGTCTGCCGTCTGCCGTCTGCCGTCTGCCGTCTGCCGTCTGCCGTCTGCCGTCTGCCGTCTGCCGTCTGCCGTCTGTATTTGCGTTCGCCGCCACCCCGACCGACTTCACGTGCTCTTCCACACCCCATCCCGCTTTCCCCGCGGCTTTCGCTGCGCGAGCCGAAATGTAGGGCTCAAGCCGTCGGACAAGGACCTGGCGGCGTTCGTCTCCGACGTGGATGCGGCAGCGGCGGCCGTCTTCACCCGAAACCACTTCCCGGGTGCGCCTGTCATCCTGGGCCGCGAGGTCGTTCGTGGTGGGGTGCTGCGCGCCATCGTGGCGAATTCCAAGTGTTCGAACGTGGCGACCGGGGACGAAGGCGTTGCCAACGCACGGCGGATGGCGGTGGCCGGGGCGGCGGAGTTTGATACGACGCCCGATCTCGTCCTCGTTAGCTCGACCGGCGTCATTGGGGTACCGCTTCCCATCGAAAAGATCGAACTCGGGATCGTCGGGATGGCTGCGGAGCTGCAGGACGATCCCCTCGTCGGTGCGACCGGGATCATGACGACCGATTCCCATCCCAAGACGATCTCCTGCGCGGTCCCCGGGTCCGAGGCGACGATCACCTGGGTGGCCAAGGGCGCCGGGATGATCGAGCCGAACATGGCCACCATGCTCGTCTACATCTTCACCGATGCGCGATTCACGGCGGCGGAGCTCGATGAGATGTTGCGCGAGGCGGTGCGCGACTCGTTCAACATGCTCTCGGTGGATACGGACACGAGCACGTCGGACACCTGTGTGATCATGGCCAACGGGCTCGCTGGCCACGCGCCACGCGCGGGGTTTTCGGCGGCGCTCACGCAGGGATGCATCAGGATGTCGGAGATCATTGCCCGGGACGGTGAAGGGGCGACGCGGATGCTGCGCGTGAGCGTGCGTGGCGCGCTGGACGAAGGCGAGGCACGTTTCGTCGCCAAGGCGATCAACAACTCGCCGCTGATCAAGACGATGGTGCACGGCGCCGATCCCAACGTGGGCCGCATCCTGATGGCGATCGGCAAGTGCTTCGACTGCACGATCGTTCCCGACCAGACCGATGCGTGGGTCAACGGGTTCCAGGTGGTGCAGGGCGGACGACGCCTGCCCTTCGATGATGCGGTCGTCCGCCAGTCGCTTTCGGCGGACGAAGTGCACATCGAGGTCGCGTTAGGCGTGGGAGAGGGGCAGGCGATGGCGTTCGGGTGCGACCTGACGAAGGGGTACGTGGAGGAGAATGCGGCGTACTACAGCTCCTGATCCGGGGGGCGCTGCGCCGGGCGGTCAACTGCCAGGGCGCGGCACGAGCAGCACGGGAGGCATTCGGGAGCACATTCACCCAGGCGATGAATACACGCGAGACCACGGTCGACTATCCGGGTGGGACGGTGACGGCGCTCCTGGATGCGCCGGCATCCCCAACGATGGTGTACGTCCTTGCGCACGGCGCCGGGGCCGGGAAGCACCACGCCTTCCTCGCCGACTTCGCCGCGCAACTCGTCGCGCGGGATGTCGCGGTGTTGCGGTACAACTTTCCGTACATGGATGCCGGCCGGAATCGCGTCGATCCGGTGGAGGTCACCAGCGCCGTTGTGCGCGCCGCGGTCGGTCGCGCGCAGGAGTTGGTCCCCGGCGTGCCGTGCATTGCGGGTGGCAAGTCGTTTGGTGGGCGCATGACCAGCGAGGCACAGTCCCGCGATCCCCTGCCCGAGGTCGTTGGCCTCGCTTTCCTCGGGTTCCCCCTCCATCCGCCCGACAAACCGGGGATCACGCGCGCCGAGCACCTGGGGAAGGTCCGCATCCCCTTGTTGTTCCTCCAGGGGGATCGCGATGAGTTCGCGCGGCTGGAGCTCCTCCAGCCCGTGGTCGCCACCCTGCCGACATCCACGTTGTCGTTGATCCCTGACGGGGACCACTCGTTCAAGGTGCGCAAGAAGCTCACGGGCATGGGTGCGACGGAGGTGATGAACACACTCGCGGCCAGGTGGTGTGAGTGGGCCGAGGCCATACAAACCGGATAGGTCTTGCGCCGGGGCCCGCGTGAGCGCAGACATGGCCCTGCCGTCTGCCGTCTGCGTTCTTCCGCCCCCCCCACGAACCCATGCGACTTCCCCTGTTCATCCTCGCGCTGTCACTCGGCGCTTGCCGCTCCTCCGGCCTTCCGAAGCTTCCCGCGTCTGTCCCGGTAGCTGCCGGGGAGGCCAAGACCCTGTATACGGTCCGGTTCATCGACGTCACGACCGGTTCCGGTAAGTCGGCCGCGCCCGACAAGTGCCTCTACGCCCACTACACCGGGTGGCTCACGGATGGGAAGAAGTTCGACTCCTCTCGCGACACCTTGCCCAACGGCCAGCCGCGGACTCCGCTGGTGTTCCGACAGGGCGCGCGTCAGGTGATCTCCGGATGGGACGCCGGTTTCGAGGGGATGAAGGTCGGCGGAAAGCGTCGGCTCTTCCTGCCCTACCAGGCGGCGTACGGCGAGAACGGTCGCCCGCCCACCATTCCGGCGAAGGCGACGCTGGTCTTCGACGTCGAGCTGATGGATGTGACCGATGCGCCCCCAATCCCGCAGGGCACACCGGCCAACCAGGTGCGTTGTCGCACCTGGGACCAGCGCTAGCCTGACGGCGCCGGCGGTCCCAGTTGGTGGTTCAGCTCACCGCCTTGGTCCGCTTGAGCACGTACTCCGAGAACCACTTGTCCTGCTCCACCTCGAGGTGGAGCCGATGCATGGGCTCGGTGATGCCGTGCCCTTCGCGTGGATACCGGAGGAATTCCACGGTCTTGCCGAGCTTCTTGAGCAGCCGGTAGTACTCGTCGGCCTGCGGGATCGGCACCCGCAGGTCGTTCTCCCCGTGCGTGATCAGCAGCGGCGTCGTCACCTTCGCGGCATGCTCGATCGGCGACCAGCGCTCATACGTCACCTTGCTCGCCGACGGGAGCCCCCCAAAGCCGAACTCCAGCAGGTTCGGGATGTCCGTCTGACCAAAGAAGGAATACCAGTCGGAGATGCCGGCATGGCCGATGGCCGCCTTAAAGCGGTTGGTCTGGGTGATCGTCCAGAAGGTCATGAACCCGCCGTAACTCCCGCCCATCACCGCCATGCGCGAGGAGTCGGCCACCCCCATGGCAATCACGCGGTCCACGCCCTTCATCAGGTCGGTGAAGTCCTTGCCGCCCCAGTCATTCGTGTTGGCATTGCTGAACGCGAGCGTCCGCCCGGAGGAGCCACGCGGGTTCCCTTGCAGGACTGCGTAACCGCGCGCCGCCCAGGTCTGCGCGCTCTGGTTGAAGTTGGCGCTGAACCGCCCGTGTGGCCCGCCGTGCACCTGCAGGACCAACGGGACGCGCTGGCCGGGCTGATAGTCGAGCGGATACGTCAGGATCCCCTCGATGTCCCAGTTGTCTGCCCCCTTCCAGGTCAACGGCTCCGCGCGCGCGACGCGGAAGCCGTCTAGGGCGTTGTGTTGGGCGAGGATGCGCGTCGGTTGGGCGCCGTCGGTTCCGGTCACATACACGATTCCGGGATCAGACAGCGTCCCCCCGGTGACGACCCACTTCGCGCCATCGGCCGTCGCACTGAAGTTCCCGTAGACGAAGTCCTTGCCAAACGAGACCTCCTGCGGCTTTCCTCCATTGGGCGACACCTTGTAGAGCTTCGACGTCAATCCTTCGGCTGTCGAGAAGTAGAGGGTTTTGCCGTCGGGCGACCAGTCAATGTCTGCCACCGAGTAGTCGAGGTCCGCCGTGAGGTTGCGCGGCTCGCCGCCCTGCGTGCTGATCACCTTCACGTCCGTCTGGTCGGCCGAGGAGTTGCGACGATCGCTGGACGCGTAGGCGATCCACTGCCCATCAGGTGAAAACCGCGGACCATTGTCCGGGCCGGGGTTCGTCGTCAGCTGGCGGGGCTCACCACCATCGGTGGAGACCAGGTACAGGTCGCTGTTGTTGCTCCAGTTGGCGTCGCGGATGGTGAGATTGCTGCGATTGCTCGAGTACACCACCCACTTCGCATCCGGGGAGAACGCCGGGCCGTTGTGGTCGAACTCGCCCTTGGTCAGCTGTTTCTTCGTGCGCGTGGCCAAGTCAAACATCCACACGTGCGTGTACGTCAGCTTCTTCTCGGCGTAGTACCCGTCGTCCTTCTTCTTGACCTTGTCGTCCCATTCCTTCTTGTCCGGTCGCTCGGTGGTTTCGGTGTAGACCAGGCGCGTGCCGTCCGCGGAGAACTGGCCGCCGGTCGGGATGCTGTCGCCCTCCACGAGCTTGACGGCCTCGCCGCCTCCCGGGTTGATGACATACCAGGCGGTGCGAGTCTCGCGATTGGATGTGAAGGCGATGCGCCCATCGGGAAGGAACCGCGGATTGCTCTCGCCACGCGCCGAGTTGGTGAGCTGGTAGGTGCGGCCTCCCTGGAGTTCGTGCAGCCAAATGTGGGAGGTGGCCGCCCAATCCTTGGGGTCGCGGTCGGTGCGCGTGAACAGCACCATCCGGCCATCCGGCGAGATCTGGTAGCCGCCGTAGGTCGGGCGCGCGAGCATGTCGCGCAGGTTGATGAGCTTGGGCGCCTGCGCCGCGAGGGAACTGGCGAAGGCGAGGGTCGAGAGGCCGAGGAGGGTCAGGCGGCGCATGGGCGTTTCCGTTGGGTCGAGGCTCTCGCGAAGCTGCAGGTGGGGACGGGCGTGCGCAACGGTTTCCGTGCCCAACGGGTGCCCTAGCGAAACGTCACGCCCAGGCACTAGTTGATCCCAACGTGAACCGGGCGAAGTGGCCGGTACATTCCGGGGAGGACTTCATGTCGGACGACATCGTCGTGCTGGAGACGTACCTCAGCGAGATCGACGCCGGGTTGGCGGCGAGCATCCTGGAAGCAAACGGGATCCCCGCGCGCGTACTTGCGGACACCGCCGGCGGGGCGCTCCCGAGCCTTGCGCTCGCCTTCCCCGTGCGCCTCTACGTGCGCCGCGAGGATGAGACACTCGCGCGGGAATTGTTGCACACCGCCGTGGAGCATCCCGCGGACGAAGGGGGCGCGGGTACCTGACGAGCGGAGCCCCGCTCCTTCCTCCGGTCGCGGAGGGACGGAGTACATTGTGCGCCATGACGAACCCGGCCCCCACCCTTGTGGCCCAACGCGCCGCGCTCATCAGGTTGCTGCAGCAGGACACCTGGGTGGCGCTCCGCCCGTCTCCCGTGGAGGGCATCGGCGTCTTCGCGCTTCGCGATATCCCCCAGGGATGCCGCACCATGTTTGGCGCGCCCGACGCGGCGGACGACTGGGTCACGGTGCGGCGCGAGGAGGTGGAGTCACTCCCGGAACACGCGCGGGTCCTCGTGGAGACGTACTGCCTGTTTGATGAAGACCACTACTTCGTCCCCGCACACGGCTTCAAGCGCATGGACCTGTCGCTCTTCCTGAACCACTCGGACACCCCGAACATTGCCTCGGTCGATGAGGGGGCGTGGTTCGAGGCACTGCGCCCCATAGCCGCGGGCGAGGAACTGTTCGTCGACTACGGAACGATCGTCAGCGAGCCGGCGGACGCCTCCTGAACGCACCCTCGCCCGTACGCACGCGGGCGCTGCTTACCACTTGAAGTTCCAGGCGGTGACGGCGGACGGAGTGCGAGACTGCATCACCTCGCGGACCCTGGCCACGACGTCGGGGTGATCCGCGGCGAGGTTCTTCACCTCGGACGGATCGGCCACCAGGTCATACAGCTCAATGGGAGCGTCGGGCTGTTCATGCCCGCCGAGGCGCACGCCCTTCCAGCGTCCCAGGCGCACCGCCTGCGCGCCCTTCCACAGGCCGTGGTATTCCCAGTAGAGCGCGGGTCGATCGGCTGGTGCGCTTGCACCAAGCAGTTGGGGCATGAACGAGACCCCATCGAGCCCCGACGGCCCACGCACGCCAATGACCTCCGCAAAGGTCGGCAGCAGGTCCCAGAAGGCGGTGACGGCGTCCGACGTTGTGCCCGGGGGAATGCGCCCCGGCCAGCGCGCGATGAGCGGCACACGGATCCCGCCCTCGTATACCGATCCCTTCAACCCCCGCAGCTCGCCCACCGACTGGAAGTACGCGGCATCCACACCACCGGTGTAGGTCGCCCCGTTGTCGCTGGAGAACATCACCAGGGTGCGGTCGTCGATCCCGAGTTCGCGCAGGAGCGCCATCACGCGACCGACGTGCGCGTCCATCTGCGAAATCATTGCCGCGTAGGCGGAGAAGGGCCGCGGATGTGGCAGGTAACTCTTGTCGCCTGGGTAGGGGCGTTCGTCGAAGGCGCCCTCGTATTGGCGGAGCGATGAGTCCGGGACCTGGAGCGCGAGGTGGGGAACGGTGAACGGGAGATACAGGAAGAACGGCTTCCCCTGCCCGTGCTGATCGCGGATCCAGCGCAGGGCATCATCGGCCATCACGTCGAGGGAGTACTCCTGTCCCTTGAAGGCGGCGTAACTTGCCGCGTCGCCGGCCGCCCCGGTGAGCTTCTGGTGCGGGTTGAAGTACGGGTTGTTAAGGGCCACGCGCTGCCCGTTCCGCCACAGGTGCGTCGGGTAGTAGTTGTGCGCCTGCTTCTGGTCCATGTACCCGAAGAAGTAGTCGAAGCCATGCTCGTTAGGCTCGCCTTCCGTTCCCGGGCCGCCTAACCCCCACTTGCCAATCGCGCCGGTGGAGTAGCCCGCTCCCTGGAACATCCGCGCGAGGGTGAACGTCCCGCGCGGGAGCGGCATCTGGCCGTTTTCCTCGTGGTCCCCCCATCCGCCGAACTCGAGGTTGTCCTTCACGACGCCGCTCCCGGTATGCCGCCCCGTCAGGAGGGCGGCACGTGAGGGCGCGCAGACCGGGGACCCGGAGTAGTGCTGGGTGAACTTCACCCCTTCGGCCGCCATGCGGTCCAGGTGCGGCGTGCGGATCTTCGCCTGTCCGTACGCCCCCAGCTCCCGGTACCCGAGGTCGTCGGCCAGCATGTAGATGACGTTGGGCCGCGTCGGCGGAGCAGCGGGCGGCGTCGCGTGGCACGCCACAAGGGCGACAGCAATGAGCGAGGCGATTCTCATGCCGGGGGAAGCTGCGCCCCGCCACGGGGGAGACAAGGGGTGACAAGATGCCGAGGTTGACGAGTCGTGTAACACTGTTAACTTCACGGCATGTCTCCCCTCAGGCGCCCCGTCCGCGCCGCCCGCCGCGTCGAGGCGGTCGCCTCACCATCCCGGCTCCGCCGCGATCGCGAGAAGGCTGCCACGCGCGCCCTGATCCTCGAGGCCGCCCGTGAGCTGTTCACGCGGGAGGGGTACGCCGAGACGTCCATGCGACGGCTGGCCGAGACAATCGGCTACACGGCGACCACGATTTACCACCACTTCAAGGACAAGGACGCGCTCCTCAACGAGCTGTGCCTGAACGACTTCCGGGCACTGGGCGAGGCACTCCGGCACATGGAGCAGGTCTCCGACCCCATTGCCCGCATCCGCGCGATGGGGGTGAATTACGTCAGATTCGCCCTGGAACACCCGCAGCAGTTCCGCTTCATGTTCATGGTGGAGCGTCCGGTGCCGGGTCCCGACGAAGTGCAGATCGATCCCGCCGAGGACGGCTACGTCTTCCTGAAGACGGCCGTCGCGGAAGCGATCTCTGCCGGCCTCCTGAAAGAGGACCTGCACGACGTCGAGTCCGTGTCCCAGATCATGTGGGGCATCGTCCATGGCATCGCCACCATCCACCTGAGCAAGGGGCACGACCAGCATCCGTGGATCGAGCTGCGGGATCCCATGGCCACGGCGCGCCTGGCCTGCGACACCCTGATGCAGGGGATGCTCCGAAACCCATGAGCGTGTTCGGGCGTTTTTTTTGCACCCACACTTAACGACGTTACATATCGTGACGATGTTTACAATCCGTCCCGCCTTGCAGAGATCGGTGCCCGCTGTGCGCCTCGGGGCGGTGATGGCACTGCTGGCGATCCCCATCCGCGCGCAGGATCCCTTGGACTCGATCGCCCGCATCGCCATCACCCGGAATCTGGCGGTGCGTCAGGGGCGGGAGGCGGAGGCACAGGGGCAACTGGCCGTTCGACAGGCGCGGGGGCTGTACCTGCCCACCGTCGGCCTCGACGCGCGCTACTCGGAACTCAGCGGCGCCGTCAACATCGGGGACGCCGTGAACCCGGCCTACGCGGCGCTCAACCAGCTGTTGGGGCGCAACGTCTTCCCGACCAACATCAACCAGACGCTCCCGTTCAAGCAGGAGACCCGCCTTCGGACGACGGTCCCGCTCTTCAACGGTGCGCTGCACGCCAACCTCGACGCCGCCCGTGCGGTGGCGACCCTTCGCGGTGCCGAACGCGCCGCCGCGGTCCGCAGCCTCGATGCCACGGCCCGCCTGGCCTACCTGGACCACGCGCGCGCCCGGCGTGCCGTCGATGTCTGGGATGCAACGCTTTTGGTGCTACGGGAAAACGAGCGGGTCGCGTCCCGGATGCTCGCGGCCGGCACGATCACCGGCGACGTGGTCTTTCGTGCGCGCGCCGCGGTGGCCGATGGGGAGCAGCAACTCGCAGAGTCGGTTCGCCTGCGCCAGGCATCGTTAGGTGCCCTGAACCTCCTGCTCGACCGCGAGCTGGACACTGCGGTGCCCGAGCTCATCGACTCCCTGCTCCCGGCCCAGGCGCCGGTGACGCGCGACGAGGCCCTCGCCAACGCCCGTCGCCGCGAGGAGTTCGACCAGGCGGAGGCCGGGGTCGCGGCCGCGCGCGCCCAGGGGCGTGCCGCGTCGAGCGCCTTCCTCCCCTCGGTCGCCCTCGCCGCGGACGTGGGGGTGCAAGGGGCGAACTACGCCTTCAACAGCAAGCACGACGTGGCCATCGCCAGCCTCGTGTTGAGCTGGAACCTATTCAATGGCGGCCAGGATGCGCGCCGGCGCGAGGTCGCCGCCTCGGCCGAACGCGCCATGACCTACCGTACCGCCGAGCTGCAGCGCGCCATCGCCCTCGAGGTGGGCACGGCCCATGACGCGGTCGCCGTCGCGCAGAAGGCACTGGCCGCCGCCCACGCCCGGGTGGACGCCGCCCGACGCGCCTTCCAGATGGTGGACCGGCGCTTTGTCGAGGGGCTCGCCGCCCACCTCGAATGGTCGGACGCGCGCACGCAGCTCACGTCGGCCGACCTCAACCTCGTCCTCTCCCGCTACACGCTGGCCGCCCGCGTGGTCGACCTCGAACGCGCCGCAGCCCTGCGGCGCCTTCCCCAATGATCGCTTCTCCCATGTCTCACCTCGCCATCGTCCCCGCCCATCGCATGCGTTTCACCCTCCTGCTCCTCCCGCTCGCGCTCGCATGTGCCGACGCCACCGAGGATGCCGCCGCGGCCCCTGTCATGGACGCTGCCACCCCGGTCCAGCTGGCGCCCGTCGCGGCGGGTGGCGATACCTCAACCATCACCGCGGTTGGCAGCTGGGGAGCGCGGGACGAGGTGACGCTCTCATTCAAGATTGGCGGGATCGTCGCACGGGTCCTCGTCGATCAGGGCGCAACGGTACGCCGCGGCCAGGTGCTGGCCGAGCTCGACCAACGCGAGATCGATGCAATGTTGGCCAAGGCCACGGTCGGCGTGGAGAAGGCGCGCCGCGATGCCGCGCGGGTGGAACGACTCTTTCGCGACTCGGTCGCGACGATCGCACAGTGGCAGGATGCCCAGAGCGCTCGCGATGGCGCCGAGGCCGACCTGCGTGCCGCGCAGGTGAACCACGAGTATGCCACCATCGTCGCCCCCGCGGACGGCACCGTGCTTCGTCGGCAGGCAAACCCGGGACAGCTGGTTGGGGCCGGCTCCCCGGTGCTCGACTTCGCCTCCCGGGGGCGTGGGCAGGTGATGCGCGTGGGAGTGCCGGATCGCGATGCGGTCCGGGTGCGGGTTGGTGCCGCAGCGACGGCGACCTTTGATGCCGTCCCGGGACGCACCTTCCGGGGTACTGTCGTGCTCGTGGGTGCTGACGCCGATCCTCGCACCGGAACGTGGGAGGTCCAGGTGCGCCTGGATGGGGCGGCCGAGCTGCCGAGTGGCCTGGTGGGCCGGGTGTCCATCGCTGCCCGGTCCATGCGCGGTACGGCGGCGGCGCGTGGTGTGGCCGCCATCCCGGCCGAGGCCCTGGTGGAAGGTGATGGCGAGGTGGGCGTGGTCTACACCGTGGATGCCGGCGGCACGCGCGCGCGGCGGATCGCGGTCACCCTGGTGGGGCTCGAGGGGAACCGCGTCCTCGTGCGCGGGCTCGATGGCATCGCGCAGGTCGTGACCGCCGGGGCCACGTGGCTCACCGACTCCGCGCGCGTGGAGGTCAAGCGATGAAGCTCGTCGCGTTCTCGGTTCGCCGATGGCAGTTCACGATCCTCGTCTTCCTCATGCTGGCCGCGCTTGGCGTGGCCAGCTGGTTCAAGATCCCGCGGGGCGAGGACCCGATCTTCCCGATCCCGATCTACACCGTCGTGGCGGTCTATCCCGGTGCAAGCCCGGGCGACATGGAGCAACTGGTTGTGGATCCGTTGGAAGACCAGCTGAACGCGCTTGAGCGCGTCAAGCGCTTGTCGTCGGAGGCGAAGGACGGGCTCGCGATCGTGGAAGTCGAATTCGACCCCGAAGTGGATGCGGATCGCAAGGAGGATGAAGTGCTGCGCGAGTTGAATGCGCTCCGTCCGAGCCTGCCGTCGGGATTGACCCGCCTCCAGGTCGTCCGGGCGTCGGGCACCAACGTGAGCATCCTGCAAGCGGCGTTGGTGAGCGAGACGGCGACATACGCCACCCTGGATTCGCTCGCCCACCAGGTGGAGGATCGACTGGAGCGCATCGCGGGGGTGAAGAAGGCCGAGCGATGGGCCGCGCCGAGCCGGCAGGTGGAGGTCAACCTCGACCTGGAGCGACTCGCGCGGCTCGGGCTGCCGGCGATGCAGGTGTTGCAGGCGATCGGGAGCGACAACGCCACGATCCCCGGCGGCAGCATCGACGTCGGCGCCCGTCGCTTCAACCTGGTGCCGGTGGGTCGGTACCGCTCGCTGGATGAGGTGGGGGCCACGGTGATTGGCGGTGGGGCTGCGGGGATCGTGCGGCTCAAGGACGTGGCCCAGGTGCGATGGGGATACGGCGACCCCGTGCACATCGGTCGGTGGAACGGGCGTCGGGCCGTCTTCGTGACCGCGGCCATGCAGGAAGGCGGGAACATCGCGACGCTCAAGGCCGCGATCTGGCCGGAACTCGACCGGATCGAGGCGACGCTACCGCCTGGGGTGACCCTCGAGCGTGGTTTCGACCAGGCCGCCAACGTGGCCCGGCGCCTCTCGCGCCTTGGCACCGACTTCGCGATTGCGCTCGCCCTGGTCCTCCTCACGTTGCTGCCGCTCGGGTGGCGAGCCTCGGTGGTCGTGATGGTCTCGATTCCCCTGTCACTGCTCATGGCCGTGACCATGCTGGAGGCGACCGGGCTCAGCATCAACCAGCTGTCGATTGTTGGGTTCGTGATCGCGCTCGGCTTGCTGGTGGACGACAGCATCGTGGTCGTGGAGAACATCACGCGCTTCCTTCGCGAAGGACATTCGCGACGCGAGGCGGCGGTGGAGGCGACGCGGCAGATTGCGGTCGCGGTGATGGGGGCGACGGCGACGCTCATCTTTGCCTTCCTGCCGCTGATCTTTCTCCCCGGGTTGTCCGGGCGGTACATCCGGTCGCTGCCGATCGCGGTGGTTTATGCGGTGCTGGCGTCGCTCTTCGTGAGCTTCACCATCGTGCCGTGGCTCGCCTCGCTGGTGATGCCGCGGAACGCCCCGGCACACGGGAACCGTTTCCTGCGATTGCTGGAGCGCGGGATCCAGGTGACCTACGCGCCGCTCCTGCACCGGGCCCTCGCGTATCCCTGGCGGACCCTGGCGGTGTCCGGCGTGCTCGTCGTGGCGTCGCTTGCCCTGGTCCCCGCGGTGGGGTTCTCGCTATTCCCCAAGGCGGGGACGCCGCAGTTCCTCGTGGATATCGAGACGCCGGAGGGCGCGTCGCTCGAGGCCACCGATGCGGCGGCGCGTTTCGTTGAGCGGACCGTCCTGCCGCATCCGGCCGTGCGCGGTGCCTTCACGAACGTCGGGCGCGGCAATCCCTTTGTGTACTACAACGTGGCGCCCCGCCAGGAATCCACTAATCACGCCCAGCTGTTCGTCCTGTTGCATGCCTACGAGGCGGACGGCACCCCGGCCATGCTCGACTCGTTGCGAGTGCGACTGGCGGCGTATCCCGGCGCGCGCATCGAGGTGCGCGAGTTCGAGAACGGTCCGCCCATCGACGCCCCGATCGCGCTGCGCGTCGAGGGGCCGGACCTGGACTCGCTGCGTGCGCTCTCGGCCCGCGTCGCGCGGGTGATGGGCGCGACGGCGGGGACACAGTACGTGCGTGACCCGCTGGCCCTGCAGCGCACCGACCTGGCCGTGCAGGTCGACCGCCAGAAGGCTGGCGTCTTTGGCGTCACGACCGTTGAGCTGGACCGGACCGTGCGCCTCGCTGTCGCGGGACTCGAGGCTGGGCAGTTCCGCGCCGGCGACGGGGATGAGTATCCCATCGTGGTCCGCGTGGCGCGCGAGGGTCGCCCGACCCGTGCCATCCTCGACCGGATCGAGGTCGCCTCCACCACCGGGGCCTCGGTGCCACTCGGCCAGCTCGCCACCGTGCGGTTCCGCGGGTCGCCCACCGTGGTGACGCACCGGGACCAGCAACGCGCGGTGACCGTCACCAGCTACGTGCGCACCGGCTACAACACGGACCGGGTCACGCGGACCATCCTGAACAGCGTGCAGGCCCTGCGGTTGCCCGAGGGGTATCGCCTGGTCGCCGCTGGTGAGATCGAGAGCCGGCAGGAGAGCTTTGGTGGCATCGGGGCGGCGATCATCGTCGCCACGTTCGGGATCCTTGCGATCCTTGTGCTGGAGTTTCGCACCTTCACGAGCACGCTGGTGGTGGCGTCGGTCATCCCGCTGGGGATCGTCGGGGGCATTGTGGCGCTGTGGCTGAGCGGGAACACCTTGAGCTTCACCGCGATGATCGGGTTCGTCGCGTTGATCGGGATCGAGATCAAGACCTCGATCCTGCTCGTCGACTTCACTGATGAACTGCGACGGCAGGGGATGGCCCTGGATGACGCGATCCAGCGTGCGGGCGAGGTTCGCTTTGTGCCGATCGTCCTCACGTCGCTCACGGCCATCGGGGGATTGTTGCCACTCGCCGTGGAGGGGTCGTCGCTCTATTCCCCCCTGGCCTGGGTCATCATCGGTGGGTTGGTGTCGTCGACCCTGATCGCCCGCCTCGTGACGCCGGTGATGTACCGCATGCTCGCCCCGCGACTGGAGTTCACCCAGGAGCAGGCTGTGCCGGCCGACCTTGCGGTGCTTCCGGCCCACTAGGCTGGCTGCGGTTCGACCTCCGTCGGGCACGGCTGGTCCCCAATCCACCACCAGGTCGCGCTGGTGGTGGTAACTTGGGTCGGCCATCACCCGGCGGCGCTCCGTGTACACGCACTGCACCTTCTGCTACGGCCCACTCGGCGCAAATCGCGAGCTGGAGTCGTTCCCGGTGTCCCGCCGCGTGGCCTTTGATCCGGCGCGCGGATGGGTGTGGGCGGTGTGCACCACCTGCCAGCGATGGAACCTCGCCCCCATCGAGGAGCGATGGGAGGTGGTTGACGAGTGTGAGCGTCGCTTTCGGCGCACGACGCTGCGCTACACCTCGGGGAACATCGGGCTCGCGTGGCTGGGCGCGGAGTTGGACCTGGTGCGCATTGGACCGGCGTTGCGCCCCGAAGTGGCGGCGTGGCGGTATGGGCGCACGGTAACCCAGCGGACCCACGACGGCACGCGGGTGTTGGGTCGCAGCGCCGTGCGTGCCGCGATTGCGGTGCGGCGGTTGTTGCGTGGCAGCTCCCCTAACGCAACCGTGCGCCACACCATGGGCGACCTCCTGCTTGGGGCCATGGGCCACACGGTGGCCGACGTCGTCCGAATCGGTGACGCTCCCCAGGGCGCCGACCTCCCCCTCGCGGTGATTCGGTTGCGCCACCTGGTGCAGGCGCGGCTCGTTCGACCCGAGCCCGGGCAGCCGTGGTCACTCGTGATCCCGCATGACCAGGGGACGATGACACTCGCCGGTGAGGCCGGGCTCCGTGCCGCCGCCCGCATGCTCGCCATCGTGAATGGCACGGAGCGCGGTCGTGGCTTCACGCCGGAGTTGCTGGCGTCTGCCTCCGCCAAGGTGGACGAGTCGGCGCGTGCGGACTCCTACTTCAATCGGGTGTTGTCGATCGCGCTGCGCACCTCATGGGGCCGGCTCCAGCATGAGGAGGGCGGTGTGGCGACGGTGGAAGCGCTGGAGGTGGCGACGAGTGAGACCGAGCGACTCGCCTGGCGGCTGACCGGGCGCACCTTCTGGGGGCGTGGCGGGATCGGCAGCGATCCGGCCACGGAGCTGGTGGATGTGCCGTTAGTGGACCGACTGGCGCTGGAGATGGCCGCCCACGAGGAGTCGGAGCGGCGGGCGATGGACGGCGAACTCGATGCGCTACGGGAGGCCTGGAAGGATGCGGCGGAAATCGCCGCGATCGCTGATGCGTTGATTTAGGGGCGGTGCGGCAGGGCGCCGGGCCGGCGTTACGGCTTGACGCCCTTGAGGAACGCGATCACCCCGTCCACGTACGTGCGCTGGTCGTCGTACATCGACATGTGGCTCCCGTTCGGGCAGTAGAGATACTCGCCCTTGGGGAATTGCGTCGACATCCACTCCATGTGCTTGGGGTCCATCGTGTCGTGCCCCCCACCGATCACCAGGGTAGGCACCGTGATCGACGCGAGATCGGCCGTCCGGTCCCACTTCTCCAGCTTGCCGCTCGCCCCCAGCTCACTCGGGCCCTGCATCGGCACGTAGATGTCGGGGTTCACGTGGGCGATTGCCCGCGCCACCCCGCTGGGCCATTCCGCAAACGGCGTGCGCATCACGTGTTGCTCGTAGTGATGCGGGATCAGCAACTCCATATACCGGGGATCGGCGTACTTGCCGGCGGCTTCCAGCGCCTTCACCTCGGCCAGTACCTTCTGGTCCATCGCCGGCATGAGGGTGTTGCGCGCATACTCGTTGTAGGCCGGGATGCTCGCCATCATGTTCGAGACGATCAGCCCCTTGAGGTGCTGCTGGTACTTGAGGGCGTACTCCATCGCCAGGATCCCGCCCCAGGAATGGCCCAGCAGGAAGAAGTTGTCCTTGCCCAATCCCAGGGCCTGGCGCACCTGCTCGACTTCCTCGACAAAGCGCTCGGTGTTCCAGAGGGACGAGTCCTTCGGCTGGTCGGAGTAGAAGGAGCCGAGTTGGTCGTAGTAGTAGTACTCGATCCCGGCGCCGGGGAAATACGAGTCGAACGCCTCGAAGTACTCGTGCGTCATCCCCGGGCCGCCGTGCAGGAGCAGGAGCTTGATGGTCGGGTTGTTGCCGGTGCGTTTCGTCCAGACCTTGAACGTCCCCTTGGGGGTGGTGATGGGGATCAGCCGGACCCCGCCGGTGAGGGTGTCGCTCCGGCCGGTGTTGTCGAAGTAGGCCGCCGCCCGCGGCGATGGTGATTCGGGGGCACACGCGGCGAGGAGGGAGGCGAGGGCGGTGCAGCCGGCGAAGGCGAGGCGACGCATGAGCGGGGCGTCCTGGGAAGGAAGGGTGACTCCGGTAACGTGCGCCGAAACCCCGGCGCCGCAAGGCACCGCTCCTGACAGGTCCAGGGCATGCGCGCAGATTGGGGGATGCGACCGACCCTGCTCCTCGCCCTCGCCCTAGGTGCGCGCCTTGTCGCCGCCCAAACTCCGCCGTATGACCTCCTGATCACGGGCGCTCGTGTCTACGACGGGACCGGGAACCCGGCCTTTCCGGCGGATGTGGCCGTCCGCGATGGGCGCATCGTCGCGGTGGGGCGCCTTGGGCCGGCGGCCGCGCGGCAGCGGATCGATGCGAGTGGCAAGGTGGTGATCCCGGGGATCATCGACATTCACTCACACGCCGATGACGGGAGCTCACCCGACGGCGGGTTCCGTGACGCCGACGCCAAGCGTCGCGCGGCCCCAAACCTCGTGATGCAGGGCGTGACCACCGTGGTCGTGAACCAGGATGGTCGTTCGCCCCTGCCCATCGCCGAGCAGCGTCGGCGCATCACCGAGCTTGGTATTGGCCCCAATGCCGCGCTGATGGTGGGGCACGGCAGTGTGCGTGGCGCGGTGATGGGGCGGGATGTGCGCCGTCCCTCGCGGCCGGATGAAGTGGACCGGATGCGCGCGATGGTGCGCCAGGCAATGACGGACGGGGCGTGGGGACTGTCGGCCGGGCTGGAATACGCTCCCGGTCGTTGGAGTACCACCGACGAGGTCGTGGCCCTCGCGCAGGAGGTTGCGCCGTTCCATGGGGTCTACATCTCGCACGAGCGCAGCGAGGGGCAGGACCCGATGTGGTATTGGCCGAGCCAGGACAGCGCGGGGCCACCAACGCTGCTCGACGCCATTCGTGAGACCATCGAGGTGGGTGAACGGGGAGGCATTCGCGTCGTGGCGTCGCACATCAAGACGAAGGGCGCCAACTACTGGGGGAGCAGTGGCGCGGCGATCCAGCTGATCGAGCGTGCGCGGGCGCGGGGAGTGGATGTGTGGGCGGACCAGTATCCGTATGCCACGAGTGGCACCGATGGCAGCACGGTGCTGGTGCCGACCTGGGCCCTCGCGCGCGATGAGGCCCCGGTGGACGGCGCGCGTGGTGCCGCCGACTACCACGCGGCGTTGCGGCGTGTCCTCGCCAACCCGGAACAGGAGGCGCGGTTGCGTCGCGACATCACCCATGAGATCCAACGACGTGGGGGCGCCGAGCAGGTGCTCGTCTTCGATCACCCGGATACGGGGGTGGTCGGCAAGAGCCTGCGGCAGGTGGCGACGCGCTGGAACGTGAGCGAGGTCGACGCCGCGATCCAGCTGCAGTTGCGCGGGCGCGCGGATCGTCCGGGGGGTGGTCGCGTGCGCGGCTTCTCCATGGACGAGCGCGACATCGAGGCATATGCCGCGCTCCCGTGGGTCGCGACGGCGTCGGACGCCGGGATTGCACTACCCGAAGACGGACCGGCCACGCATGCGCGCTACTATGGGACCTTTCCGCGGAAGATCAGGCACTACGCGTTGACGCGTGGTGTGTTGTCGGTCGAGGACGCGATCCGGTCCATGACATCCTTGCCGGCGCAGATCATGGGGATGCGCGACCGCGGGCAAGTGCGCGAGGGGATGGTGGCCGACCTCGCGATCATCGACCTCGACCGGCTCACTGACAAGTCGACGTTCACCAACCCGCACCAGTATGCGGAAGGGGTCGAGTGGGTGTTGGTGGGCGGGACGCCGGTTGTGGCGCGTGGCGCGTTGACGTGGGCACTGCCGGGCAGGATCCTGATGCCGGCGCGTTAGGCGCCGCGTGTCGCCGGCCCGTCGTCGCTCCGTCTCAGCGACGGGCTAGCTCGCGCCGTACCCCTTCGCCAGCAGGGCCACCAACTCGTCGTTGTACTTGTAGACGTCCTGGTAGCTCCGTAGGACACCGGCCGTGTCGACCGCCGCGGTGTGGTAGACCAGGAGCACCGGGATGTGCTCGCTGAGCTTCACCAGCTCGGGCTTCTCCGCCTTCATCGCCTTCTTCATCCGGTCCAGGGACCAGGCGGTGTCGCCGGCCAGGACCCACTGCGCCAGCTTCTGCGGCTCGGCTACGCGCACGCACCCATGGGAGAGGGCGCGCGTGGTGCGCTTGAAGAGGTGCTTCTCGTTGGTGTCGTGCAGATAAATGTTCAGGTCATTCGGCAACATGAACTTCACGCGGCCGAGCGAGTTGTAGTCCCCGGGCAGCTGGCGCACCCGAACGCTCTTGCCGATGCGGGCGAGGCTCGCGGAATCTGGCGTGACCACCGGGGCCTTCTCGCTGTAGCCGCGCACCAGGACGTAGCGGTTGCGCACGAGGTACGTGGAGTCCTTCGTGGCCTTGGGGACGATCTCGTCCTTCGCGATGGTCTGCGGGACCTCCCAGTACGGCGAGAAGATCACGTGCTCCATCTCCTCGACAAACAGCGGGGTGTATCGGTCCTTCTCGCCGCGACCGACCACCACGTTCATGCTGAACGTCGGCGTGCCGGTGGTCGCCTGCTCATAGACGTGGAGCCGGAACTCCGGAATGTTGACGACGATCGCCCGACGGTCGCCGGAGCGGGGAAGCCAACGCCATCGCTCGAGGGAGAGCACGGCATCGCGTTCGCGTCGCCGGAGGTTCGTGCGCAGGTGGTCACGCGTGCGGGGGTCGAACACGCCGCTTCGCACAATTCCCGCATCCTTTTGATAGGCCGAGAGTGCGCGGGACAGCGACGGGTCGAGCAGGGTGTCCGCCGCAGGCGTGGGGGCAGTACTGTCGGACGGATAGCCGATGGCGGCGAGGACCAGGCGGAGCGGCGCAGCCGTGGGAAGCGGGCGCCCCCGAAGAGTGGCGATCGGGGCCCCCGGTGAAACCGAGGTGTCCGCGGCGAGCCGACGGACGGCGGGAAGGGCGCGCGTGAGGTCGCGGTAGGCCGTCCATTGGGGACCGGCTTGGTCGAAGACCGCCACCGGATCGGGGCCCACGGCGAGTGCGTACAGCCCGGCGGCGAGGTCGAACCCCTCACCCGGCGCAGGGAGGCGCGGGTAGGCCTGCGGCTGGCGGGCGCGTCCCCAGCGGAGCGCACGCAGGAGCCGCGCATTGGCCACGCTGAGGGTGGTCTCGAAGTCGGCAATTGCCGCTTCGGCTGGCGCCTGGTCGATGGTGCGGGCGAGCGAGTCCAGGCGCGCCACGTCAAAGTCGCGCGGGTCCAGCCCTAACGAGTCGACCTGGGTGAGGAACGCGAGCGTGCCGCGCGCCGCTGGGGTCAGCCGCCCGCCGTTGCTCCAGAGGGGGCGCCACTGTACTCTCTCGTAGGCGGCCGTCACGGCGGCGGCGACATCGCCGACCCGCGGCCACCGCAGGCCAGGCGCATTCGCCTCGAGCAAGCGTGCACGGACCGCCGCCGTCTCCGGCGCCGCCGGCACGGAATCGATCGGCGCCTGGGCACTGGCGCCCAGGGCGAGGACAGCAAGAGCGAATGCAGCGAACAGTGGCTTCACAGGACCAGATTAGCGGTCTCGAATCATAACTCCGACGGGCGTCCGAGGCAGGAGTATCGGACGTCGCCAGCGGGCTGGCTCATACTATGGAATACACGGCGGGTGCAGCAGGTGATACACCGGTGAGCGCGGTTGACGTCGACGAGGCGGATCGGCGGATCCGGCCGCGGGTAGCCGAAACGCCATACCGTCAAAGTGACGGGTGGTCGGCGGCCGCCGGGATCGAGGTCTGGCTCAAGGAGGAGCAGCACCTCCCGACGGGATCGTTCAAGCTCCGGGGCGCTGTCAACAAGTTGCTCACCTTGAGCGCTGCGGCCAGGGCGGCCGGGATTGTCGCGGCATCCAGTGGGAATCACGGGGCCGCGGTGGCGTACGCGGCCTCCGCCATGGGAGTCCGGGCGCGCGTGTATGTGCCGGAGGGTGCGTCGCCGGCCAAGGTGGACAAGATCCGGGCGAAGGGGGCCGAAATCGTGCTTTTTGGCACTGACGGCCTGGATACGGAGCTGGAGGCGCGGGCGGCGGCGGCGAGAACGGGTGCGGCCTATGTCTCCCCGTACAACGATCCCGCGGTGATGGCTGGGCAGGGGACCGCGGCGGTGGAGATGCTGCGACAGGGACCGGTGCCGGACACGATCTACATCGCCGTAGGTGGCGGTGGGTTGATCGGTGGCATGGCGCTCTGGTTGCGTGCGATGGCCCCCCAGGTGCGGATCGTTGGGGCGCTGCCCGCGAATTCGCCAGTCATGGCCGAGAGCGTGCGGGCTGGCCGGATTGTGGAGATGGTGTCCGAGCCGACGTTGTCCGACGGGACGGCTGGGGGGATCGAGGCTGGTGCGATCACCTTCCCGGTGTGTCGCGACCTGGTGCACGAGTGGGTGACAGTGACCGAGGACGAGATTGCCGCGGCGATGCGGCAGTGGGCGCAGGTGGAGCCGGGCCGGATCGAGGGCGCGGCCGGCGTGGCGCTCGCGGCGATGTGGCGCGATGCGCCGAAGCTGAACGGTCAGCGGGTGGCGGTCGTTGTGTGCGGCGGGAATATCGCGGGGGAGGCGTGGGGGCGGGTGGTGGGGGATCGGCGGTAGGTAGACGGCGGACGGCGGACGGCCGGAGGCGAAGTGTGTGCGTGGCGGAAACAGCCAGTGCGCGGCACGGGGGGTACGAGCGGCACGCGCAGCACGAGCGGTACGGGGGGGCACGGGAGCCGCGGGAGGTGCTCGGATCGCGGAATCACCAAGGGGCGGATGCAACACGGGCCCCGGCAGTTTGCCGGGGCCCGTGCGTCGCTCAGCTGCGCTGTACCTCAGGGCGTGACGTTGCCGTATCGGAGACCCGTCCGGCTGATCGCACCTTCAGCGGTTTGACCGCCACCGACAACCCATCCGAAGCTACCAGAGACCCAGACCGTGCTGGTGCCGGTGGCTGGGCCCCACGTGTTCAGCCATCCCGAGACCGCGGTGAAGTCCGGGATGGTGACATCAAAGGCGCTGGCGGATCCGAGGTAGGCTTCGGTCATCGAGATAGTGATCGATCGTTGAGTGGCCCCCGCCTGCGAGTAGGTGGCCGTCCAGAAATTGTTGTAGTCCGCTTGGCGGGCCAACTGCATCCGGAGACGTGCGTACGGTGCCCCGGCCACGTTGCTGACCGTGGGAGTTCCGGGCACGGAACCGAGAGTCACCTGGGTGTTCGTGGCATCGCGGAAGACCGTCGAGACGGCACGGGCAAAGAGCGGCGTGAAGCCCTGCAGCGTGATGGCCTGCCCACTGACGATGTGCAGGTCACCGGCGATGGTGCGCGACGAAGGAACCGCAGCATAGGACATGGCGCCGCCCCCCACTGCCGTGCCGAGCGAGGCAAATCCGCGGTTCGCGGTGACGAAGGTCGCGCCAGCCGTGACGGTCTCTCCGGCCTGCCCGCCCACAACGGTCAGGGTCTTCGAGTCAGGATCGAAGGCGTTGGCGCCGTTGAAGTCGAGCGTGCCCAGGCTGCTGCCGTCGGCCGGGTTGAGGCCGCGCTGCAGGATGAACTTGTTGGGGGCCTGCACGAGCGGGTTGCTCAAGTTGATTGGCGTTCGGCTGGCGAGAAGGTCCACCAGGCCGGTTGGCACGCGGTTCAGCGTGAAGTTGGTTGCGGCGAAGGAGGCGCTGGCGGACGCTCCGCCGAGCGAGACCAGCACCTGGTCCGTGGCTCCCAGCCCAGCCACGGTGCCGGTCACGGTCTTCAGGGTTGGCGTCGTGCACCCCGTCCCGAGGCCACCAAGTTCAGCTGCGGTCCCGTAGTGGATGTTCAGCTGGAAGTTGTTGGCTCCGCTGGACGTGACCCAGGCCACGGCTCCCGAGGTGCCGACGCTGAACGTGTAGGCGTTGTTCACCCCGTTCACGCGCGTCCACGGCCCGCTGCCATCCTGCGCGGCAAACCAGATGGGCAGGTTGGCCGCGTCACAGGAGAAGTTGATCGTGCGATTGTTACCTGAGGCGGCCGGCGTCACGTTGAGTGTGACCGTGGTCGTCGCATTCGGGATGTTGGTGCCGGATCCCGTGACGGTCACCGTGTAGCTCCCGGGCGTCGCGTTGCTCGCTGCGGCAAAGGTCAGCGTCGAGCCGTTGGTGAGGGTCGACGGACTGCCGAGTGTTGCCGTAACGTTCTGGGGAACATCGGAGAGCGCCAGGTTCACCTGTCCGGTGAAGTTCGTGCGCGCGATGACCACACTGGTGTTGCCGCTCGCACCTTGCTGCACCGACAGGGGATTCTGCGAGATCGACAGCGCGATGCTTCCCGCGGCCGCCGGCGCTATGGTCGCCATCACCTGGATGGTCACGGGCGCGATGTTCGTCCCGCTCGCCGTGACGTTGATCGGATAGGTGCCCGCCGTGACGGTCCCACCAAAGGTCAACGAAAGCGTCGTGCTGTTGCCGCTCGTTGGGGACGGGCTGAAGCTCCCCTGTGCCCCCTGCGGGAGGCCGGTTACCGCGAAGGACACGTCACCGGTGAAGTTGGTGCGGGTGATCGCGATGCTCGAGGTCACCGCGGCACCGCCAGCCGTCGCATTGACGGCATTCGGCGTCGCCGCGATGGCGATCGAACCCTGCGGTGCGGCCGTCACGGTGAGGGCGACGGTGACGGTCCCCGTCGCGGCCCCGGTCCCGGTGGCCTGCAGCACGACATTGTAGGTGCCCGGCGTGGTGGAAGCCCCGGCGGTGAAGGTCGCCACAGAGCTGTTCTCGCTCGTGGTCGGTCCCGGGTTGAAGGTCACCGTGGCGCCCGCTGGCAGCCCGGTCTGGGCGCCGAGCGTCACACTGCCGGCGAAGTTGGTCCGCGTGATCGTGAGGGCGCTCGTCGCGCTCGCCCCACCGGCCTGGATCGAAAGGGCCGCAGGTGCCGCAGCGAGACCAATGACGCCAGGTGGCGGCGCAGTCACCGTCAGCGTAAACGTTGCCGTGGCCGACGTGACCCCCGTTCCCGAGGCCGTCGCCGTCAGCGTGTACGCGCCAGTTGCCGTCGCGGCACCCACCGCGACCGCGACCGTATGCGCGTTTCCGCTGGTTGTCACCGTCGTCGTGACGCCCGCCGGCGCACCGGTGATCGCGACGCTGGTCGCGCCGGTGAAGTTGGTCGGATTCACCGTGGCGGTGAACGAGGTGTTGCCACCCTGCGCGACACTCGCGCTGGTCGGCGAGAGCGCGACGGCGATTGACGGTCGCGCGGTCACCGTCATGCTCACGGTGGCGGTCCGTTGATCGTTGATCCCGGCCGCCTGCCCACGAATCGTGAAGGTGTAGGCGCCGGGCGCCACACTTGCTGCCACCGCGACATCCAGCGTCGTCGACGTCGTACCGGTCGCAACCGCCGACGGACTGAACGAGGCCGTGATCCCCGCCGGCACGTTCTCGGTCGACAGGTTCACCGTCCCGGAGAAGGTCCCGGTGCGGGCAATCGTCGCGGTGATCGATCCACTGGCGCCCTGCTGCACGCTCAGGGTGGTGCTCGAGAGCGATACGGTGAAGCCACCAACATTCACCGGCGGGTTCGTCCCGCCATCATCTCCACCGCCACATGCCGTGGCCATGGCGAGGACCAACAGGGTCGCGCTAGCGCGAAAGAACGTCTTCAACACGGGGATCTCCTGGGGTGCAACAAAGGGGGGTCGTAACGACCGAAGTACGGCTGGATTTGCAAGAGGCAGGCCGCGAGCCTCTGCCTTCCACCAACGGCGCGACCGGGTCGTGGTTCTCACTCGGTATTGCGCAAAACTGGGAAGATGTCGGTCGGCGCGGTATAGGTCGAAAGCCCTACACCCAGCTACGACGCTGGCACATGCACCCCGTGGCCGACCCGGCGCGACTCCCGACGAGGCCGCTTCCCGGAGTTCCGCGCGCCGCGCGCCCGTGGGATCGCCCCTCGTCAAGGAGTTGAACGGCTAACTTCCCTCACCACCTGTCGCCGTACCCGCCGATGTCCCGAGCATTCCTGCGCGATGACGCCGAGGGCGAAATGCCCCGCCGCAACTACGCCCTCCCCGAGCGGGATGACCCGGCGTACGACGCAGCCTGTGCACGCGCCCTGCTCGAGGCCGCCCGCGTGAACGAGACCCAGCTGGCCGAGCGCGCGACGGGGTACTACTGGGGCGAACCGCGGCTCAAGCCGTTCGTGGCCCAGATCCTGGCGGAAGCCGAGCGCGACAAGGACGACCGGCTCGAGCAACTCGCGCGGCGGTTCCTCAAATAGTCGTGTGGGCTGGGCGAGCGGCCACGCACTAACGTCACCGACCCTGGGCCCCGGCCTTCACCGGGGAAGACCAGAGGCACCGGTGCGCGGTACGAGCGGCACGAGCAGTACGCGCGGCACGGGAAGAACGCGAGCTCCCCGTGCTCTCCGTGCGGCCCGTGCTCCTCGGGCTGCTCGTGCTCCCCGTGCATCGCTGTGGCAGTTGCGAAGTCCTTTCACCCCACGCATCGACACCGCAGAAACGATGAGGCCGCCCCCCGATCTTCCGGGGAGCGGCCTCTACCGTGCGTGACGCCCCGTATCAGACCGGGAACAACATCTCGCGGTACTTCGGCAGCGGCCACGCGTCGTCCGACACCAGCAGCTCCAACGCGTCGCTGCAGTCGCGGACCTTGGCCATGGCGTCCGCACCAGCACCGGTGACCAGCTTGCCGCACCCTTCCAGATCCTCGTGCATGTGCTCGGCCTTGTCGATCAACTTCGCGAGCGTGTCGCGCTCCGCCTTGAGCTTCTTCGCCAGCGCTCCCACCTCGTTGGCGCGATCGACGGACGCGATTTCCTTGATCCCTGCCGCCTTCGCTTCCGCTGCGCCACGGGCCAGGCTCCCCTGATAGCCGTAGACCGCCGGGAGGATCATCGTGTCGACCATCTCCTTCAGCGTGTGCATCTCGATCAGCATGTCCTTGACGTAGCGCTCCATGCGGATGTGATACCGTGACTCCAACTCCTCCTTGCTGAGGATGCCGAGTTCCGTGAACAACGTCTTGGCCCGCGGGGTCTGCAGCTGCGCGAGGGCTTCCGGCGTGCGGCGCAGGTTGAGCAGGCCGCGCTTCTCGGCCTCCTTCACCCACGCATCGGAGTAGTTGTTCCCCTCAAAGCGCACGGCGCTCGTCGAGCGGAAGGCGGCGCGCACGACCTTGAGGATCGCGTCGTCGACCTTCTTGGTCTTCTTGAGCTCCGCGGCCAGCTGCTCCGTGAGTTCCTCGATCGCCTCGGCGACGGCGGCGTTCACGATCGTCACCGGCCAGGCAATCGCCTGCGACGCACCGACCGCGCGGAACTCGAACTTGTTCCCCGTGAAGGCAAACGGCGACGTGCGGTTGCGGTCGGTGTTGTCCTTCTCGATCTCCGGGAGCTTGGCGACGCCCAGCGAGATGAGGGCCTCGGCCGCTCCCTTGCCCGCCTGCTTGCCGGCGGCGATGTCCTCGATGAGGCGCGTCAACGTGGCGCCCATGAAGACCGAGATGATCGCCGGCGGGGCCTCGTTGGCGCCCAGCCGGTGCTCGTTGCCCGAGGTCCCGATCCCCGCGCGCAACACCCCGGCGTGCTTATGTACTCCCTTGAGCACCGCTGCCAGGAACAGGAGAAAGCGCACGTTCTGGTGCGGCGTCTTGCCCGGGCGCAGCAGGTTGAGGCCGTCGAGTTCGTTGTCCGACGAGATCGACATCGACCAGTTGCAGTGCTTGCCCGATCCGTTCACGCCGGCAAACGGCTTTTCGTGCAGGATGGCCTGCAGCCCGTGCCGCATGGCGACGCGGCGCAACACGGACATGACGAGCTGGTTGTGGTCGACGGCGAGGTCGGTTTCCTCGAAGAGCGGCGCCATCTCGAACTGGCACGGCGCGACCTCGTTGTGCCGCGTCATGATGGGCACACCGAGCTTGTACAACTCGTGCTCCACCTCGGCGATGCAGGCCTGGATGCGCTCCGGGATGCCACCGAAGTAGTGGTCCTCGAGCTGCTGGCCACGCGGGGGCGGGGCGCCGAGCAGGGTGCGGTTGGCCATCACGAGGTCGGGGCGCAACGCGAAGTGCGTGCGGTCGATCAGGAAGTACTCCTGCTCGGGGCCAAGGGTCGTGCCGACGCGGTCGACCCCCTTGTCGCCAATCAGGGAAAGCAGCTTGATCGCCTTCTCGCTCAGGATGTCCGACGAGCGCAGCAGCGGCGTCATCTCGTCGAGTGCCTCACCGTTGTAGCCGATGAAGACCGACGGGATGCACAACGTGCGGACATTGCCGGACTCCACGATGAAGACCGGGGAGGCCGGGTTCCAGGCCGTATACCCGCGCGCTTCCCACGTGGCCCGCAAGCCACCGCTGGGGAACGACGAGGCGTCCGGCTCCGACTGGATGAGCTGCGCGCCCGAGAACTGCTCGATCGCCGACTTGTTCTCGTCAAAGGTGAGGAAGGCGTCGTGCTTCTCGGCGGTCATCCCGGTCTGCGGGAGGAACCAGTGCGTGAAGTGCGACGCGCCGCGCGAGATCGCCCACTCCTTGATGGCCTGGGCGACCGTCGGGGCGATCTCGATATCGAGCTTCTTGCCGTGGCGAATCGCCGACTGAAGCTTGGCGAACACGTCCTTGGGCAGCTTGGCGCGCATCTGCCGGGCGCCGAACGTGTTGATGCCGAAATACTCGGCGACGGTGCCGGCCGGGGTCGCCGACCCCTTGGGGAGCCTGTTGGCGATGGAGGTGAGTGCTGCCTTTCGGGACGAGCTGGCCATGGTCTGGAGGTCGGATCGAGGTGAGCGGATATAAAGGGCCGTCGAAAGCGACGGCAGTGTCATCAAAAACTTGCAGAAACTGCAGAACGACTGTGGCGTGAGTGGACAAACGTAGCATGAAATTGGCCGAATGTGCAACCAGAAGTGCATTTTGTGCACATTTTCAGCCACGCCATGTGACGACGGGACGCTCAGGGTGCAACTTCTGCAGAAGCGACGGTCAAAAGGTCCGATTCGCAGTGCCGCTTGACGGCGACGGTCCAGCGGTCAGAATTGCGGTAAGTCATTGCGTCCTAATCGTTTGCACATGGAGAACATGCGCCACCTCCGCCCCATCCTGATCGTTGCAGCTCTCGCTACCCGTCCGGGAGCGGCCCAGGAGCTCATGCGGCCCGACGTGACCGGGCGCTTCGCGGCCCTCACGTCCGATCACTCGCTGGCCACGGCGGCCGGGTCCGAGGTGCTGCGACGTGGCGGCAATGCGGTGGATGCCGCCATTGCCATGGCGGGGGTTTTGGCGGTGGTGCGACCCCACATGAATGGCGTCGGGGGCGACCTCTTCATGTTGTACCGCGAGGCGAAGTCCGGACGGGTCTACGCGCTGAACGGCTCGGGGGCCGCGGGGTCGGGTGCCACGCCGCAGGCGTTCGCGGCAAAGGGGCTCAAGGATGTCCCGGGGACCGGGATCATGTCCGTCTCGGTGCCCGGCGCGGTGCGCGCGTGGGAGGATGCCCTGCGCCGTTTCGGTAGGACGACGCTGGCCACAGCCCTGGCCCCGGCAATCCGGTATGCCGAGGGTGGTTTCGCGGTATCCACGCGGCTCTCGCTCGACATTGGGTCGGAAGTGCGGAAGGTCTCCAACGATCCGGAGCTGGCGCGCACCTTCCTGGTGGACGGGAAGGCGCCGGTGCCCGGGACGCTCCTGGTGCAGAAGGAGCTGGCGGCGTCGCTGCGGCGCATTGCGACGGGTGGTGCCGCCGCGCTGTACACCGGCCCTCTGGCCCGTACGATCGGCGGCTTCATCGAGCGCGAAGGCGGGTTCGTCACCGTGGCGGACCTCGGCCGCCACCGCTCGGAATGGACGGACCCGATCCGCACGACCTACCTTGAAAAGACAGTCCTCGCGTTTCCGCCGAATACCCAGGGGGTGACGTTCCTGCAGATGCTGAACCTCGCGTCGCAGGAGGACATCACAGCGATGGGGCGCAACACCGCGGACTACATTCACACGTTGGTCGAGGGCGCCAAACTGGCGTATGCTGACCGGGACCGACTCATCGCCGACCCGCGCGTGACGCCGGTGCCCACGGATCGGTTGCTGTCGATGGACTACGCGCGTGAGCAGGCGCGGCGCATCCGCCGCGACACGGTCGTCGCCCCCACGGCCGGCGAGGGGCGCGACGGAAACGGCGACACGGTCTACCTGAGCGTGATCGACAAGGACGGCAACGCGGTCTCGCTCATCCAGAGCCTCTTCGCGGCGTTCGGCAGCGGGCGCATGGTTCCCGGTACAGGGATCGTGCTCCACAATCGCGGCTCGCTCTACGAACTGGATCCCAGCCACCCGAACATCATTGCGCCGGGGAAACGCCCGTTCCACACCCTGAGCCCGGCGATGGTGCTCAACGCCGACGGGAGCGTGGCGATGGTCCTGGGCACCCCCGGTGGTGACGGGCAGCCGCAGACCCTGATGCAGATCCTGAACAACGTCCTGCGCTTCGGGATGACGCCGCAACAGGCGGTGGAAGCGTCACGCTGGCGGGTGTACGGTGTGGGCCGGCTTGGGGTGGAACCGGGGATCGAGGAAGGCGTACGAAAGGCCCTTATGGCGCGTGGCCACCAGGTGCAGGTGCAGCCCCCGAGCGCGGAGTTTGGCGGTGCCCAGATGATCTACGTGCATCCGAAGTCGAAGACCCTGTGGGTGGGATCGGACTTCCGGCGCGAGGCGTTCGGCCTGGCGTGGTAGGCTGGCGGCACTGAGCGAACCCAGCGAGCGGCATGTCTTCATTTATCAGTTAGTGCGACGGATCCTCATTGTGCTCGGCGCCCTGGTCGGCGTCGTGCTGCTCGCGGTCGGCGCTGCCCAGGTGCGTACCTGGTGGCGGGCCACCGGCACGACCACTGGCGCGCTCGACATCCCCGCCGTCGCCGAGGTGCGCGAGGTGGCGTCGACGTTAGGCGTGCCGGACTCGATGTTCGGGCGCAGCGGCGCGTTGCGGGTGCGCACCGTGACCCCGGCCGAGGCGCTGCGCATCCCGGGATTCCTCGACGTGCTGGGTGAACGCGCCCTGCACGTGGCGGCCGCCCACGCCGTGCCGCTGCCCGGTGGCGATACGTTTCACTATGTGGTGCTTCGACCCTTTGCCGACAAGAAGGGCGATGTGCTGAATGGCTACCGTCTGGGCCGGTGGCCGGCGGAACGCTGGATCATGTCGCGCAGCTACTTCAACCCGGACGGCTTTGTCGAGGTCACGGCGGCGAACGCGGCCATCTCGTTGACCCCGCACCTCACGCTCGGTGACTTCGTGACGCACGACCAACGCGACCGTTGGCCAAAGTACGTCGTGCTGGAAGAGAAGCTCCTGGACAAGGTGGAGCTGATCCTGCGGGAGCTGAACGCGAAGGGAATTCCCACCGGCACGGTCCGTGTGCTGTCGGGCTTTCGTGCACCGTACTACAACGACCGTGGCGCTGGCGAAGGAATGGCGCGGTCCAGCCGGCACCAGTACGGAGATGCGATCGACCTGATCATCGATGACGATGCGAACGGGCGCATGGACGACCTGAACAAGGATGGTCGGGTTGACATGCGCGACACCGAGGTGATTTCCCTCGCGCTGGCGCGGGTCGACCGCGCGCATCCGGAACTCCGCGGTGGCCTCGGAACGTATGCAGCGATGGGGCCGAGCGGCCCGTTCGTGCACATCGACGTGCGCGGGACAAGTGCACGCTGGGAAGGGCGCAGGTAGCGGGCCGCCGTAGGCCGTCCGGCCCCTGCGTCACCCTCGCGTGAGCGCCGCGAGCTGCAGTGGCAAACGGTCGGGTTCGACCCACTCCGCGCGCGCGGTCGGCGAGAACAACTGTTCCTTCGAATAGAAGCGCAACAGGACGTCGGGCGCGGCGATGGTCGATGCCTGGAGTTCACAGATGAGGTCGTCCGTCAGGTCGCGCGGATGGGCCTCGCGCCACTGCGACAACAGGATGACGTAGGCGCCGGTGATGGTCTCGTGATAGCCCGAGCTGTCGGAGTTGACCACGCCGTGCGCCTCGTTCAGGGATCGAATCCCCACCCGAAGACGTTCGAGCGCTTCCGCGGGGCCATAAGTGGCCACATGCCAGAGACCGACGGCGAGGTGGGCTTGGTGTGTCCAGTCAGCCTTGGGGAGGACCCGGCGCTGAAATGATGGGACCAGGTCGTCGAGTGCGCTCGCCATGCGCCAAATGTCATTCCCCCGTGCGTGATCGGGAACCACGGCGCATCTTGCTGGCACCCAACCATCCTGGTGGCCTCTATGTCTACGAGTCTTCGAACGCTCCCCGTCTTGCTCGTGGCGCTCGCACTGCCGCTGACGGCGCAAGAGGTCATGCGGCTGCGTATCCTGCCGCCTTCGCGGGTCGTGGCGGTGGGCGACTCATTGCGCCTGGTGGTCGAAGCGCTCGACGCCGGCGGCCGCGTGGTGGCCGGTGTCCCCGTCCGCTTCGCGGTGCAGGGGGGACGGATGCAGGGCAGCGTCGATTCCACGGGATTGGTGCGCGCGGGGTCTCCCGGGGTGATCCCACTATCTATTGCGGCGCTCCCTCGTGGTGGCCGGCCGGTGGTTGAGAAGATCGAGGTACGGCTCGTTCCAGGGCCGACGCGCAAGGTGGACGTCGCGCCCGTGGTGACGAAGATGCTGGTGGGGCAGCGCATTCGCCTGGACGCTACGCCGATCACGGCGACCGGGGACGCGCGCGAGGACGTGGTCTCATGGGCCAGCTCGAACCCGCGTGTGGCGTCGGTGACCGACGGGCTGCTTGCCGCCGTTGGCCCGGGGACCGCGACGCTCACGGTGCGCGCCGGGACTGCGGAGACAAACCGTACGGTGCAAGTCCTCCCGAGCACGGGGGTGACCGCCACGCTGGCACCGACCACCGTGCGCGCGCGGCAGGGCGACGTGGTGCGCTTTGCTCTCACCGTGAAGGACGCGCGCGGCCAGGCCATCACAGGGCTGACGCCGGCGTGGAGCTTCTCGCCGGGGCAGGGCGCGATCGACCAGGACGGCGCCTTTGTGGGTAACGTCCCGGGACGCTACAGCATCACTGCTTCCCTCGGTGCGCGCGAAGCGGTGAGCACGGTAACGTTGACCACCCGGGACGTGCGGCGCCAGGCGAAGGTCGTGGGCCACCTCAATCGCGCGGCGTTCCCCACCTCCGAGGTGTGGGTGCATCCCGATGGCAAGCACGCCTACCTGGGCACCACGCTCGGCGGCGACCGGATCTACGCGATCAACATTGCCGATCCGTCCAAGCTGACGATCACCGACTCGATCGTGGCGAATTCCCGCTCGATGAACGACATGATGACGACCGAGGACGGCAAGTGGCTCGTCTTCACGCGGGAAGGAGCCACCGACCGTCGGAACGGCATCGTGATCGCGTCGGTCGCGGATCCGGCCCATCCAAAGCCGGTGGCCGAGTTCACGGATGGCGTGACCGCTGGCGTCCACTCGGCCTTCGTGTACACGCAGGCGAAGCACGGCACGCATGTCTACCTGACCAACAGTGGGACTGGCGCCCTGAACATCATCGACATCAACGATCCCACCAAGCCACGGCGTGTGGGAGAGTGGATCTCGCGTGATACGCGCGCCGGGCGCTCCCTGCACGACATCGACGTGAAGGACGGGATTGCGTACGTGAGCTATTGGAGTGACGGCCTGGTAATCCTCGATGTCGGCAACGGCTTGAAGGGCGGCAGCCCATCGAACCCGGTGATGATTTCCAACTATCGCTACAATTCCGAGGCGCTGTATCCCGGGGCCGCATCGGACTGGGGGCCGGGGTTCATTAGCGGGACCCACACGGCATGGCGCCATGGGCGATACGTCTTCATCGCCGATGAGGTCTTTCCCCCCTACGCCCCCACGGGGACGTGGGACGTGGCGACGATCCGCGCGTACGGCCGGCTGCAAGTGATCGATGTGAGCAACATTGAGCAGCCGAAGTCGGTGGCCTGGTATGAGCCCGAATACGGTGGAGCGCACAACATCTGGGCAGCGGGCGACACGTTGTATCTGGGGGCCTATAACGGTGGCTTCCAGGTGTTTGACGTGAGCGGGGAGCTGCGTGGGGACCTGAAGGCCCAGGGCCGGACGATTGCCGAGTTCATGCCGGCATCGTCGACCGGCCACACCCCCAACAAGACGATGACCTGGGGGGTCGTGGTGAAGAACGGCCACGCATTCGTAAACGACATGCTGTCCGGCTTGTGGGTCGTCAAGCTCGAGCCGAAACCTGTGGTGCCCTGAGGACCGGATGAAGCAATTCGAAGCGATCTTTCGCGACAACGCGGCCTGGGTGGCGGCGAAGCTGGCGCACGACCCGGCGTACTTCGAGAAGCTCTCGCGGGGACAGAGCCCGGAGATCCTGTATATCGGCTGCGCGGACAGCCGCGTGACGGCAGAGGACCTGATGGGGGCCGAGCCAGGGGAGATCTTTGTCCACCGGAACGTGGCGAACCTGGTCGTGGCGACCGACAACAACGTCAATGCGGTGGTGCAATTCGCCGTCGAGCAGTTGAAGATCAAGCACATCGTGGTCTGTGGTCACTATGAATGCGGCGGCGTCAAGGCGTCGATGCATCCGAGCGATCTCGGACAGCTGAACAGCTGGCTGCAGTCGATCCGGGATGTCTATCGCATCCACCAGGCGGAACTGGACGGCATGCCGGACCACCGGGAACGATTTGACCGGTTGGTGGAGTTGAATGTGCTGGAGCAGTGCCTGAATATCGTGAAGATCGACCATGTCCAGCGGGCCTGGTACAAGACCGGCTTTCCGCAGATCCACGGATGGGTGTTCGACGTGCGGACGGGACGGTTGATTGACCTGGAACTCAAGATCGGTGACGAGTTCGAGTCGATCCGGAAGATTTATGACCTGCGGCCGATTGATTAGCGATTGAGACGGCACACAGCAGACGGCGGTCCATCACCCAACGAGTTAACACGGGAGTCACATCATGGCATCATTCATTCGACGCGCGACGGCGGTATGGCAGGGCACGGGCAAGGACGGCTCGGGGCACCTATCGAGCACCAGCGGTGCGCTGGCCAACACGCCGTACGGCTTTGCGGCGCGTTTCGTGAGCGAGGACGGGCAGGCCGGGACCAACCCCGAGGAACTCATCGGGGCTGCGCACGCGGGGTGCTTCACCATGGCGCTCTCCTTCCAGCTCGCGGGCGCGGGATTCACGCCGGAGTCGCTGACGACCATCGCCCACGTGACGGTCGAAAAGAAGGAAGCGGGTTTCGAAGTCACCGGCATCACGCTCGAGCTGAACGGTAAGGTGCCGGGGATCAGTGGGGAACAGTTCCAGCAGCTGGCGACCAACGCCAAGCTGGGCTGCCCGATTTCCAAGGCGCTGGCCGCCGTACCGATCACCTTGCAGGCCACCCTGGGCTGAGACGGCGTTAGGTCGTCTGGCTCCACGACACGGGCCCCGGCTTCCGCCGGGGCACCTGGGTGGGGTATCGCGAGCGGTGATGAGAGCCCAACGACCCTGGTCGCGGCGTTCGCCAGGGTGCGAACCCTCGTCCTTGCCTAACGTGGTGTGGTGGCCACTCGCGTCGCCACAATACCTCGCACACGACCCGCATCGATCGCGAAGCGCGTGACGCGGCCGCGCGCGTCGCGCGCAAAGGTGATGCTCAGTCCGCGCGGCACGCCGAAGGTATCCTCCCCGGATCGGGGAAGTCGCTCGTTCACGCCCCGGCCGATGCGCATGGTGACTCCATTCGTATCCGCTTCCACCTGGTAGGTCGCGTCCACCTCGGCGGCGTAGTAGGTGCCGACATAGGCGGTGGCCTGCGCCGCGGTCAGGGGCGGTGGCGCGGGGAGCGTGGGGCGCGGTGCCGCTGCGGCGAGGGCCGGCGCGGCGGCAGCCGCGGTGGCCGGTCCCAGGCGATCACGGAGTACAATCGCGGCCACCGCATCGGCGAGGGCGCTGGGATTGATGGTGCCGAGGTTGCACAAGGTCGCCACCGCGGTCTTTGCCTCCGGGAAGCGCAGCAGCTCGGCGCGATAGCCGGCCCACGAGCCGCCATGTCGCACCCGTCGCAAGCCGCGATGTTCGTCGACAAACAGGCCGAGGGCGTAGGCGATGGTGGAGTCATTGTTGAGCTTGCCCCGCGTGTGGAGGTCGCGTAGCAGGCGTTCACCACCGACGGTGGGCGTGTAGAAGTTGCCATCCCACTTGATGAGGTCTTCTATCGTCGTGTAGACCGCCCCGTCCCCGGTCTGCTCGAACAGCGACATGTCGATGGCGAAGCCGGTGGTGGACGGGCTGTATCCGGTCGCCCGTTGCGCGACGATCATGCGGTGGTCGTCGTGGAAGTGCGTGTCGTGCATGCCCAATGGAGCGAAGATCCGCTCGTGCGCAAACTGGGCGAGGGTCTTGCCGCTCACGCGCTTGACGATCTGTGAAAGCAGGAAGAAGCCGGAGTTCGAGTACAGGAACTCGGCGCCGGGCTCGAAGTTGAGCGCCTGCTGCCGGACGATGAGGTCGAGGGCATCCTGGTCGCCCGTCACGCCATCGAAGTCCGTGCCGTGCAGCCCCATGAGGGTGAGGTAGTCGCGCAAGCCGCTCGTATGGTTGAGCATATGGCGGATCGTGAGCGGGCGCTGGTAGGCGGGCAGCTCCGGGATGTATGTCCGCACCTCGTCGTCAAGGTTGAGCTTGCCGTCCTGCTGCAGGAGGACAACGGCGGTCGCGGCGAACTGCTTGGATGTGGAGCCGATGTCGAACACGGTGCGCGCCGAGATGGCGATCCCATGTTCGAGATTCGCCATTCCGTACCCACGCGTGTAGGTGATCGCCCCGTTCTGGTAGATGCCGAGGGCACACCCAGGGGAGGTCGTGCGGTCGTAGGCGGCAAAGACGGAGTCGATGCGGCGGATGTCCGCAGTCGCGATGGATTGACCGGCTGCCGGAGTGACCAGCAGCGCGAGTGTGAATGCGCAGGTGAGGAATCGCATCAGGGAACTGGAGGGGAGCTGGGGTGCCACGAACAAGTGAGCGAAAGCGTCCACAGGCTGGAGGCGGCCGGCCGCATGGGCTCAGGACGCGCTGAACAGCACGGCGACCTTCGCCAGGTCGATATTGCCGCCGCAGATGATCGGGACCACGCGGGCGCCGTGCGGGATCAGCGGATGTGGGGCGAGGAGCGGTGCGACAGCGGCACCGGCCGACGGTTCCACAAAGAGCTTGCAGCGTTCCATGAGGACGCGCATGCCGTCCAGGATCTGCGCTTCGCTGACCGTGATGACCTCGTCGACCAGCGCGCGCACATGGGCAAACGCGTTCGCTCCCGTGAACGGCGGCGCCAACCCATCGGCGATGGTTGTGTTAATCTGGAGTCGTTGGGGACTGCCCGCCGCAAGGGAGAGCGACATCACCGCGGACCCCTCGGGCTCGATGCCGATCACCCGGGCGGACGGCCGGAGCGCCTTGACCGCAGCGGCCACGCCGGAGAGCAACCCGCCACCTCCGCACCCCACCAGGACGACATCCACGTCCGGGACATCCTCGAGGATCTCGAGCCCCACCGTTCCCTGGCCGGCGATCACGCGCGGGTCGTCGAACGGATGGATGAGCGTGCGCCCTTCGCGCTCCATGATGCCGCGCGCGGTCGCGAGCAGGTCGTCCGTCGTCTGGACCACCGTCCCGCCGTAGCCGCGTGTTGCCTCGACCTTGCTGGCCATGGCCGTGGCCGGCATGACGATGGTGGCGGCAACGCCAAGTTGGGTCGCTCCCCAGGCCAGCGCCTGCGCGTGGTTGCCCGCACTCATGGACACGACGCCGCGCGCCCGCTCGTCGGGGGTGAGCTGGGCGAGGGTGTTGATCACCCCCCGGACTTTGAACGACCCGGTCTTCTGGAACAGCTCCAGCTTGGGGGAAACCCGGGCGCCGGAGGTGCGGGAGAGGTACTCGGAGCTCCCCTGGCCGGTGCGGTGGACCTTGCCCCTGATGCGTTCCTGGGCGGCGCGGAGGTCGTCTATGGTGGTCAACGTCATCCGGGAAAGGTGCGAGCCCTCCGGTCCAATCGCCATGTGAGGGATGGGCGCGGCCTTGAGCGGGCCCCCCCTCCCCCCTAGCTTCCCTCCTCCACGGCGCCGTAGCCAAGTGGTAAGGCAGCGGTCTGCAAAACCGCTATTCGCCGGTTCGATTCCGGCCGGCGCCTCTTTATCGACAGGGCTGGGGGTCCATGACGAAGACGTCCTTGCGACTCTCCGCTGACGAGCGGGCGATGCTCGCCGGTGAAGGCACCCGGGCCGAGCAGATGGCCATGGGCCTGGTCGCCCGCCTCGCGTCGATCACCGGCGCGACCGAACTCCTCCCGATCACCCGCGCACACATCGACGGCTGCCTCTACCACGGGCAGGCCTCGGTCGATTTCGCGCGGACGATGGCTGACGCGGGTGGCCAGGTCCGGGTTCCGACCACCCTGAACGTCGGGATCATCGACCTCCTGCACCCCGAGCTGTTCCGCGGCGATCCGGCCGTGGCCGCCGCTGGCCGGGAGATGATGGCCCACTACCGCACGATGGGGTGTCGCCAGACCTGGACCTGCGCGCCGTACCAGCTGGTCGAGCGTCCCTCACTCGGCGAACAGGTCGCCTGGGCGGAATCGAACGCGATCGTCTTCTGCAACAGCGTGCTCGGCGCGCGCACCGAGCGGTACGGCGACTTTATCGATCTGGCCGCGGCGATCACGGGCCGGGTGCCAAACACGGGACTGCATCGCGACGAAGGACGCCTGGGCCAGGTCCTGGTGCGCGTGCGGAACGTGTCGCCCGAGGAGATCGGCGAGGATCTCTTCTTTGCCGCGCTGGGACACATGGTGGGGCGGTTGGTGGGCACGCGGATCCCGGTCATCGAGGGGGTCGAGGCGGCGCGCGGGAGGATGACCTCAAGGCCCTCGGCGCGGCGTCGGCGTCGGCCGGTGCCGTTGCGATGTTTCACATGGTTGGGGTCACCCCCGAGGCCCCGGATCTCACGACCGCCTTCGGTGGACGTGCCCCCGAACGCACCTTCGAGATCGGCCCGGACGAGATGGCCGCTGCCCTCGCCGAGCTTTCGACCCCGACCACGCAGCTCCTCGGAACGATCTCGGTCGGGACGCCGCATTTCTCCTACGACGAGTTCCGGCGCGTGGCGGCGCTCTTCGCCGGACGACGTGTCGCACCGGGACTGGCGTTCTACATCTCCACCGGGCGCGACGTGCTGGCCCGCGTCGACGCCGAAGGGTGGGGCGACGCGCTGCGGGCGACTGGGGTGACGATCGTGACCGACACCTGCACCTACCTCACGCCGATCCTCCGCGAGCGTCCCGGTGCCGTGATGACCAACTCGGCGAAGTGGGCGTGGTATGCCCCCGGCAACCTGGGGTACGAGGTGATCTTCGCGACGTTGGATGATTGCGTCGAGTCCGCGGTGCAGGGCGTCCGGGTGACGCGGCCACTCCCGCGCCGGGCGCCCGCGCAAACGTCGGCGCCGGCGACACATGAGGGTTCGTCGTCGGCGAGCCCCACGGTCCCAGGAGACGCCGGGGCGGCGGGCGCGACATTGATCAAGGGGAAGGCCAGTGGATTGGTGCTCGCCCTCGACGAGCCACTTTCGTTCTGGGGTGGGGTGCGCGAGCACGATGGCCGCATCATCGACGTGCACCATCCACAGCAAGGCCACAACGTGGCCGGGAAGGTGTTGGTGATGCCCGGGGGCCGGGGGTCGAGTTCCAGCTCGAGTGTGCTGGCCGAACTGGTGCGCGGCAGGGTGGCCCCCGCCGGGATCGTGCTCCGCACGCCCGACCCTATCCTCGCGCTGGGGGCCATGGTCGGAGAGTTGCTGTATGAGCGAACCGTCCCGATGCGGGTGCTCCCACCGGACGAGTACGCTGCAGCACAGTCCGCTGCACAGATCCGGATCGATGGAGACGCAGTACAAGTCGTATCGCCGTCCTGAGGGCTGCCACGCGGACGCGGTGACCGAGAATCGGTCAGGGTGGCCCCCGCACGTTCCGGGGGCGTAACGGCACGGGTCTTCCATGTGACGGTTACTGAACCATCCACCATCGGTCGACTTGTCCCGCGTCTTCGCCGTGCTCCTTGTTGGGTTGGCCGCCGGTGCGTGTCACGCGCCGGGCGAGGCTCCGCCGACGGCGGCGAACGACGCGGTGGCGCATGCGTTGATCGACTCCCTGGTCGTGGACGAGGCGCGGGCGGCTGATCGGTACCAGCGCATCGTCAACCGGTTCGGGGGTGTCGCGCCCTTCGTGGAGCTGGCCGTTGCTCCGCGTCCGCGACTCGATGCCCTCCTGGACGTCGTGGCGCGTCGTGGATGGGTGGCTCCCGACCCCTTTGCGGGCCAGATCGGGCTTGAGGTCTACGCGGACGTTGCCGGTGCCTGTGACGTCGCTGCGCGGTTCACCCAGTTGATGGTCAACCGGTACGACCGGCTGCTCGCCCGAACGCTCGACACCGACATTCGCGCGGTCACGCGATCCAATCGCGCCGCCGCCATCGGCGCGGACCTCGCGCGCACCACGGCCTGCCACTGATCATGACCACTGCACGAGTTCGGTCCCCTCGCGTGTCGCCGCGTCACCTCCTGGCGTTGGTCACGGCCGCGCTCCTCGCCCTCGCCGCGACGGCGTGCGGCCCAGGTAGTTCGCTGTTTGTCCCCGCTGAGCGACTGTCTCCGTCGCTGGCCGCCGTCGTGGACTCCCTGGTGCTGGATGAATGGCGGGCGCAAGCGCTGTATGGCGATGCCGCGGATCGATTCGCCGGGGCCGCGCCGTTCCCTGCGCTGGAACGTGCCCAGGGGGATCGTGTGGGATACCTCCTGCGGATTTACGAGCAATACCCGGCGTTCCCCCCGGTGAATCCCTGGGGCGTCACGGCGGCGCGCGAGGTGAATCCGTCGCAGGCAGGGGTCTGCGCCCTCGCGGCCGCACACGAGCAGGCGACGGCCGATCGCTATACGCGTGCGTTATCACTCAAGCCGCCGCCCGTGGTGGAGAAAGTGCTCAAGGTGAACCGCGCCGCGACATTGTCTGCGGACCTCGCCGCGGCCAAGCGGTGCCGTTAGGCGCGGGATCCGGCGTTAGCACCAGCTGAGCCCCTGCTCCTCCGATGGGCGGGGAGCTTGTGAAAAACGGCAGACAGCAAACGCATCGGTTCGTCGTCTGCCGTCTGCCGTTCCGTTCCCTACGGGCTCGTCGTCGTGATGGCCTTCGTCGCGGCGCCGTCCTCGAGCGTCTTCAACACATCCTGCCAGTTGAAGCCACCCTTCCCAAGGATCCACTTGTCCATCCAGGCCTTCTCGGCCACGGACTTGAGCAGCTGGTTGCGCGGGTCGGGGATGCCGTGCGTCATGCCGGGGTAGACGAAGTACTCGGTGGGGACGCCCATCTTCTTGAGCCCCATGTGCAGTTCGTCGCTTTGTGGCCGCGGGACGCGCGGGTCGCCGTCGACGACGTGGATCATGGTGGGGGTCTTGACGGCCGAGATGTAGCGGATGGGGGACTGCTTCCAGTAGGGCTCGAAGTCTTCATACGGCAGCTTGTTGCCGAGGTAGTGCATGCGGACGTGCTGCATGTCGGACTGGGCGTACATGGAGATCCAGTTGACGGTCCCCGCGCCTGACGACGCCGCCTTGAAGCGCGTGTTGTGGGTGATGATCCAGTTGGTCCAGTGGCCGCCGGCGCTCCAGCCCAGCACCCCCATCTTGTCACCATCGACCATGCCCTTGGCGATCAGCTGGTCGACGCCGGTCATGATGTCTTCGTAGCCCTTCTTGAAGTAGTCGTTGACGATCCCCCATTTGTGCGCCTCGCCGTAGTTGGTCGAGCCGCGGTAGTTGGGCTTGAGCACCATGTAGCCGTCGCCGGCGTAGGCCTGGGCGCCATATCCACCGTTGAACGACAGGATGTCGGCGGACTGCGGGCCGCCGTGGATCGCGACGATGAGGGGATAGCGCTTGCCTTCCTGGTAGCCCACCGGCTTCACGAGGATGCCGCAGGTCTGCTTCTTGTCGGCGGAGGTCCAGCAGATCTCCTCTTCCTCGCCGAGCTGGAGGTTGGCGACCTGCGGGTTCGCGTTGGTCAACTGGCGCCAGGCGGAGCGGTTCGCTGCGTCGTCGATGCGGTCGGCGACGAAGTGGACCGTGGGGGTCTTGGGGTCGGCGTAGGTGATGAGCAGCTTGCCGTTGTTGGGGTCGCGCGCGGCCGCGAAGGATGCCTTGTAGTCGGTGACCTGCTTCACGGTGTTGGCCGCGATGTCGAGGGCGAGGAGCTGGCTCGTGGCGCGGACGCCGTCGCCAAAGTAGATCGTCGTGCCGTCCTGGCTCCACCAGCCGATGGTGACGTTGCCGTCGTACGCTGCACCGAGTTTGGTCCATGGTCCGCCGACCGCGTCGATGGCGCGGGTGTAAACCTTGTTCGCCTTGAAGTAGGTAAAGTCATCCGGCGCGCTGAAGGCAATCGTGCGACCGTCCGGTGAGAACGAGAGGTTGCTCTCCCCGATGATCTTGTTGTTGGTCAATCGCTCAAGGTTGCCGGTGGCGATGGTGAGCAGGTACTGGTCGCCGGAATTGTTCGCCTCGGTGATGGTGCGCTGGTACCGGTCGTTGGGGAGCGCGCGCACGCCGGCAAAGCGGCCATCATCGGAGAGGGAGAATCCCTCGATGGAGAACTCTGCCCCCTGGGTCAGCCGCTTCTCCTGCGCCGTGGCGATGTCGACCATCCACAGGTGGTTGAGCGGGATGTCCTCGTTGCGGATCCGGACGTCGAACCTTGCCTCGAGGCGCTTCTTGTTGAGCGTGTCGATGGAGTCCGGGGCGAGGAAGAAGGCGCGCGTGCCATTCTTCGAGAGTTGCCAGGTGCCGACCGGCGTCGCGTGTTTGGTCAGCGGAGTGGGCTTCGCCTCGGTGAGGCTCGTCACCGGGAGCGTCCACAACTGCTGTTCCCCGGACTTGCCCGCAGCAAAGACCAACGTGCGGCCGTCGCGGGTGAACATGTAGTTCCCCACGCCGTCCTTCACGTCGGTGATCTTCTGCGCCTCTCCGCCATCCGGGCGCATCATGTACAGTTGGTTGGCAGCACCGTCCCGGTTGGATGAGAAGACGAAGAACGCGCCGTCCGGCGCCCAGCGCGGTGTGTTCTCGTTCTTGTCCTTCGTGAAGGTCAGCTGTCGCGTGGTGGACAATCCACCGCTGGTGTTCACCACGTAGATGTCCGTGTAGCGCTTCGCCTCTTTCCAGTTGGGGATGGAGAGGGTGTAGAGCGCTCGATCGCCCGTGGGGCTGAGCTCGAGCGCACCTGCCTGGCGCATCAGCTGCTGGTCCAGGAAGGTCATCGGGCGAGGAGTCTGCGCGGCGACGAGGGATGGGATCGCGAGCGCGGCGAGGACGGGAAAGCGGCTCATGGCGGGGAACCGTGGAGAGGGAAGTGCGACACTGGGGCAACGGGCACCCCGGCGTGTCATAAGGTTGGGGGATGGGACGGGGGACGGCCAGAGGGGTAGGCCGGTCGGCCGGAACTCGGGGGGATTCGCGCAGTATTCACCGGGGAGCCAGGAGGGCACGATGAAGGGGATGATGATGCACTTCGCGCTGGGCGCGGCGCTGGTCCACGGACTGGGCAAGCCGGTCGCATATCGCTATCCCACGGATGCGGAGACGGTGAAGAAGGGCCAGACCGTGGTGCAGGTCGAGAACACTGCGGTGAACGAGGCGGTGGTCTACGCGGTGCAGGGACTCCGCCGCCAGCGACTCGGCATGGTACACGGGTTGAGTGTCACGAAGTTCTCGATTCCTCGCGACATGGTGGTGGGGGGCCAGCAGGTCCGGTTCGTCGTGGACGCGATCGGCGTTCGTGAGGACGGCGTCTCCGATGCGATCACGGTCGCGCAGGGTGAACGCGTCAACCTGTTCATCCCGCCGTTCTAGCGGCACGCCGTGGTCTCCGAGTGACGCGGGCCCCGGCGATGGTCGGGGCCCTGTTGTTTCTGGTCGTCGACGACGTAGGGTTTGTCAGCCGTTGTTGGTCGTGAGGGTACCCTCACGATTGTTCGCTGCCATGTCTCCACATCACGATCAGCACGACCACGACGACCACGGTGGGCTCGTCCGGATTCGCACGTCGCAGTTGGCCTTTCCGGAGGCGACGTGTCGTACGGCCCACGCCGTGAGTGGGTATGCCTCGAGCCTCACCAACCTCAACGGGGTCAGCCTGGCGAGTGACAACGTGTTCGGCGAAGATCGCGCGGCCAACCAGTTGGCAACAATCACTGGTGACGCCACCGGCTATACGGCGACGCTGACGGTGGCCGTCTGACGTCACACGGTCCCGGCATTGGCGGCCGAATGCCAGGCCCGTCCGGGGAACGGTCGGCCGCACGCAACGGGGCGCAGGAGGAACGCCCTTCCCGCACCCCGTGAATAGCTACCAGCGGAACAGCCGCGTCAGCTTCACCACGATCGATCGATTTTGGAGCTCGGGATAGTTTGGCCCGATCGTGGTGCGGCCGTCACTGTAGACCACGAACAACTCGCTCCCCAGCTTGTACTCCCAACGGAAGCGCAGGTTCGTCGACATGGACTGCGTCCGCGACTGGTACTGCACGAGGGCGGCGGCGAACATACGAGGCGTCACCGTGTAGGTGACGCGCGATCCGACCACGTTGGTCGCGCCGCGCCCATACGGGCCGTCCACCAGGTTGAAGGAGAGCGTCGGCTCTGCCACGAGTTGGGGAGTGAACTCGACCCGACCCCGATAACTCGCCTCGCTCAACGTTCCCTCGTAAAAACCGCCGTGGCCAAGGGTGAAGGTGCCGCTGAACGGACGTTGCGTGCCCATGGTGTACGACACCTTTCCCTGCGTGAACGTGTACCCGCCGACGGGAACGGTCACGTTGCGCGCGACCTCGAACGGCTCGTCGAGCCGCTCGTGCGCCCGCGTCACCTCCGCGTTCACAAAGTCGCCTGCCGCGGTCTCGATGATGAACGTTCCCTGCGCCTCCGTCGACTGCACGCGACCATCGATGCCGGTGATGTAGTCCCCGCTCCCCTGATAGGTGAACTTGCGGATCGCCGGCATGCGGGTGGGTCGGGGGCTGAAGCGTAGCTGCGCGAAGGACCGCCGGAACGCCGACCGGCGCAGGAAGCCGACCGACGGATCAAAGCCGTCGCCGACAAAGAGGTGCTCGACGTTGACGCCATAGCGGTCATGATTCCAGTCGAACCGCGTGCGGTAGCTCGTGCCTTCCTCCTGCCCGTTGTTTGTTCCCGCGAGATAGGCGTTGACGAAGATGTCGTCGCGCAGGTTGACCTGGAGGTCGGACCCAACGGCCTGGCTGCTTCCACCGAGGGAGTCCGTTGGGTTGCGATTCGTCGCGATGAACCCAAGGCGGCTTCGGCTCAGGATGTCGCGATTGAGGCGAAGGACGGTGAAGTTGGTCGTCGGAGACGCGGTAGCATCCACCGCGTCGGTCTGCATGTTGAGTGCACCCACCTGCCATGGCCCCGTGCGGCCGAGCATGCGCGCGCCGCCGATGATGGGAACTGCTCCTCCGTTCCCCAGCCCGATGCGTCGACTATAGAACAGGATCGGGGTCAGGTTGTCCTGGCCGCCACCGCCTCCACCGCCACCACCCCCACCGCCTCCACCTCCCCCACCGCCGCCTCCCCCACCGCCGCCTCCCCCACCAACACCACCAAAGGCAAAGGCGTCCTGCCCTTCGAGGAAGAACTCACGTCGCTCGGGGAAGAAGAGCGAGAACCGCGTCAGGTTCACCTGCGCTTCGTCGTCCTCCACCTGGGCAAAATCGGTGTTGTAGGTGAAGTCGGCGACCAGTTGCTGCGTGATCCCCCACTTGGCGTCGCCACCGAAGTTGGCATCCCCGCGATTGGAGAACGCCGGCGTGGCCACGCGATTGGTGAGGAGCGAGCCGAGGGTGTACGGCTTCACGTCGAGGTTGATCGAGCGGCTGGGTGTCTGCATGCCGCTCAGGGTCGCGGCATTCGACAACTTGTTGAGCCCGCGACGCCCCCAGGCGCGTGGGACCTGACTGAGGAACGACAACTCGTTCTTCCAGCGCACCATGCGCCGGATGTTCACCCCCCAGGTGTCGCTCCCGTCCTTGAACCGGATGGACCGGAAGGGGATGCGCACTTCGACGGTCCAGCCGCCGTCGAAGTCCTGCGCCTTCGACTGCCAGAGCCCATTCCAGTTGGAGCTGGGTTGTTCGTTCGTCGTCGCAAAGTCGAACATCCCGCCCAGGCGGTTGGTCGCAAAGCCGAACCCGTTGCGGCCATCATGGAACGTGTCGAAGACGACCGAGATGTGGTCGTTGTTGTACAGGTTGTTGGAGTCGCGACGCATGTCGCTGGCCACGCGGCGCGTCGGCTCGGTTTCCCACAGGCGCGCGGCGACGTAGAAGTACTCGTCGTCATAGACGATCCACGCCTCGGTCCGTTCGGTGGCCGGCTGCCCCTCATGGGGCTCCTGCTGTACAAAGTTGGTGTAGGCGGGGGTGGACGCGTATACGGCTTCGTTCAGGGCCCCGTCAAAGGTCAGCGCCACCGGCGCCCGGGTGGCCTTGACCGACACCTTGCCCGCGGCATCCCGCGTCATCGAGGGGTTCGAGACGATCGTGGTCCCGTCTGCCGCCGGCGGGACGTTGCGCTGGGCCGCCGCGGCCCCGGGGAGGGCCAGGACGCACGCCACCAGCGCGGCCAATCGGCCGGCGCGCAGGGCGGTGAGGCGTGCGGGTGGGGACATGGGAGCGAAACCGGGGAAACGGGGCGCAGCCTCAGACTACGCACGCCGTCCAAAGATCATTGGGCCGGTTGGCGCCGGACAGGGGGCAGGGGCGGCGGGTGGGGGCGACCGGGTTCACGATCGACCGGAAGCGCTTCATGTCCTCGGTCGCCGGAAAGGCCCGGAGCCGCCAGCGGGTCGCCCAGGAATTCCACGGTCCCCCGGCGTAGGCACGCCCGGCCCGGTAGCCGGCCGCCCGGACCGCGGAGTCCCCGGCCGGGGCGAGGATCCCGAAGGGGTACGCGAACAGCTCCCCCGCTGCCGGCCCCAGCCGTTCGATCAGGGTCCGGCGGCTCCCCTCGACCTCGGTCCGCATCTGGGCCGCGTCCTTCATGCGGTCCACCCGCACATGCAGCGAGGTGTGGGAGCCGATCGTCATCCCCGCCTGCTGCATCTCCTTGAGCTGCGCCCAGGTGAAGTACCGCTTGTTCCGGTCCATGGCGTGCACAAACGGGAAGAACGTCGCCGTGAAGCCGTGGGTCCGGAGGACCGGGAAGGCGTTGACGTACTGGTTCAGGCGTCCGTCATCGAAGGTCAGGACGACCGCTCGCGCCGGGAGGGTGCGCTTGCCCTCCAGGGCGTCGAGCAGGGCGCCCAGCGAGACCACCGGGATCTTCTCGTCCTTGAGGTACTGCATCTGCGCCGCAAAAACCTCCGGGCGCATGGTCAGGTCGGCCGCGCGGATGCCGCGTGCCTCGCTCGCCGGCTGGATGTTGTGATAGACGAGGATCGGGACGCGCAGGGAGTCCGGGGCGCGTTGCGGCGGGGCGACCACCGGTCGATCCGGGACGAGGGGGGCGTGCAACCACGCACCAAGCAGGAGAAGCCACATGGCCCAAGGATAATCACTCGGCGCCTAACGACGAAGTGGCGACGCGATGCCGGTCGCGGCTACTGGTGGTCCCGTGGGATGCTGGTGCTCCAACGCCTCTCGCGGACCAGGGTCGCGCCGTTCCACAACCGACGTCGGTGCACGTAGTGGAAGTGGGTCCGGTCCGAGCGCACCCGGACGTCCACCGCCCACCTCAGGGTGCGGTCGGGGAGGCGCACGATCGTTTCGTACTCCCCATGGACGCTCGTCCGAGACGGCGTCCGCGCCCAGGTCTCGTGCGTGATCCGCTCCGACGACTCCTCCTCACCCCACGGCAGGCGACGCGCCGAGCTGCTGCTAGCGATCACGCGACTGCGACCGGTGCGCGGGTCCCGCTCGACCCGGTCCACCTCGCCGAATCCCGACGTGGTCCCGCGATCGAGCCACTGGTAGCCGGGCCACGGGTCCGGGGTGGTGTCGATGGGGGCCCAGGCGGGGGTGGCGCGGGCGTAGCCGGCGGGCACCACCGGGAGGACCACGCGGGTGTCACCCCCCAGGAACAACGTGGTCGTCATCGGATCCGGCGTCGGCCAGATCATCGGCCACTGCGCGTTGGTCACGCTGAGCCGCAGACGATGCCCCGCAGGAAAGACCCACGAGGTCGCGTGCATCTCGATCTCCAGCGGAAACCGCACCCCCGGGACGATGGCCTCTGGTGAACGTGCCGACCGTCGATGGGCCCCGTTCTGTCCGGCACTGGCGACCAGAGTGACACGCCCATCCGGGGCGACGTCGCTCAGCCTCACGAGCCAGTGCGCCTGGCGCGCGGTTGCCGACACGGAGAGGACGGCGCGCGGAAGCCCGAGGATCTCCAATGGAGCGGCGAGAGGCTCGGTGTCGAAGTTGAGCGCCGACCGGTCACCGGGGGCGAGGTCCGGGGTGACATCGCCAAACCACATCACGGGCCCGCCGGCCTCGACGCCGGTGCCGGGGTCGTAGCGCAGGGTGGGACGGCCGGATCCCGGCCTGTCGCCAAGGGTGCCGGAGACTCCGGGGAAGAGCGCTGTATCGCGCAGTCCTGTGAGCGGCCAGGTGGGCTCGCTCCGCCAAAACCCCGGCGTGGTTGGCAGGTCGGGACCGGGAGGGTGGTACTCGCGCACGAAGACGCGCAGTGCGGGATCGTCGCGCACTCCCGTCGGCGCTTCCTTCAACCAATGATCGAACCATCGAACGGCCTCGTGCCGCCACTCCACTCCAGGGCCCGGGTTGGCACGATGCGGAAACACATGACTCCATGGGCCGATGATCGCCTTCACTGGTGCCCGCAGGTTGGTGAGGAGGCGCGGGACGGCGTCGCGGTAGCCGTCATACCATCCGCCGATCAGGAGCGTGGGGGTCGCCAGCGCGCCGTAGTCCGTCCGGAGGGAGGCGCGATCCCAGAATGGGCCATCGCGTTGCTGCCGCTTGTAGGTGAGGAACCAGGGCGGCTGGTCAAAGCGATCGGCGAAGTACTGCGCATCTATGCGATAGGCGGGGGCGCCCGGCATCAGGTTCGACAAGTCCTGGCTCATCTCCCAGGAATCCACGTGCATCATCCCGTCCATGAGGTGGACGTCTTCCTGGTAGAGCTCCTCGGTTGCGTGCAGCGCAATGATCGCCTTGAGCGCGGGCGGACGCCGCCGCGCCATCATCAGGGCGTTGAATCCGCTCCAGGAGATCCCGAACATCCCCACGGCCCCGGTGGAAAACGGCTGTTTCGCAAGCCAGGCGATGACGGCGTCACCGTCGGTGAGCTCGATATCGCTGTACTCGTGCGGGATGAGGCGGCCCGAGCTGTTCCCGGTCCCGCGAATGTCCACGCGCGCGACGACATACCCGCGCCTCACGAAATACGCGTACAGCGCGTATCGATCCGCCCGCGCCTCGTCCTTTCGATACGGGAGGTATTCCAGCAGGACGGGCAACGGTCCCGCCGCCGTCGGACGCCATAGGTCGACGGCGAGTCGTGCGCCATCCGGCATCGGGATCGATGCGGTATCGAGCACAACCTCGCCATCAGGCGAGCGACCCTGGGCCCACGCGCCGGTGCCCACGAGGAGCAACGGCAGCGCCAGCTGAAGAAGCCTCGTCCACATGCGCACCAAGGTACGCTGCCATCCAGCGCTGCGGGCGACGAGATTGTGGGGCGATGGCTTCTCCGTTGACGATCAAGGCCGGAACGGACGCACTGCGCGTACTGCGCTCGCGCGGGCTGCAGCTCGCCGACATCGACGTGGTTCCGGGCGCATCGGGCGGTGCCAAGTGGCTCGTCCTCGGCGGGATCGACCGATACCTCTTTGGGGAGTTCCTGCAAGGCCCGCGCGTGCGTCCGCTGCATCTGATCGGCTCGTCGATCGGCAGCTGGCGCATGGCCTGCCTGGCGCAGCGGGACCCGGTGGGCGCTCTCGCGCGCGGCCACCACGGCTACATTGCCGGACAAGGGTATTCGCCCAAACCATCGACAGCAGAGGTCTCGCGGATCCTCGGCGCGGTCCTCGACGACCTGCTCGGCCCCACCGGTGTGGACGAGGTCCTTGCGCACCCAACCTTTCGCGTGCATGTGATCACGGCCGAGGGACGTGGCCTCGCGGCGAGCGACCGGCGACTGGCCCTCGCGACCTCCCTGGGGGTGGCGGCGGCGGCCAACCTCGTGACCCGTCGCACGTTGGCCCTGCATTTCCGGCGTTGTGTCTTCCATTCGGCCGGCGATGTCACGCCGTTTGCGCACCTGGACGACCTCCCGACGCGCCACGAGCCGTTGACCCGCGAGAATGTCCGTGCCGCGCTGCTGGCGTCCGGGTCGATTCCCCTGTTGATGGACGGGGTGCGCATCCCCGGCGTGCCCGGGACCTACTGGGACGGCGGGGTGCTCGACTACCACCTGGACATGGACCTGGGGGACGGTCCCGGGTTGGTGCTCTACCCGCACTTCTATGACTTCATCGTCCCCGGCTGGTTCGACAAGGCGTTGCCGTGGCGGCGCGCGGGGGCGGGGAACTTCACCCACACGGTGCTCATCGCCCCGTCTCGGGAGTTCGTCCGCTCCCTCCCGGGCGGGAAGATTCCGGACCGTCGCGACTTCTACGACCTGTCCCATGAGGGGCGCATGGCCCGATGGCAGGGCGTCCTGGATGCGAGCGCCGCGTTAGGCGAGATGCTGCGCGACCTGGTGGCCAGCGGCCGCATTGCCGATGAGGCGCAACCCTTCTGAGATGTTTCCCGGGGCACGGCTCGGCCGTGGGGCGGGCTGTGCTCGCCCCCCGCATGAGCGGGCGGGTACTGGCCCCGATTTTCGCGGCGCGCCAGTTGTCCGGCGCGTTCTCCGCGCCGTAGCTTGGGCGTGACCAACCCGACTCCACCATGCGCCTTCGACTGAGCTGTGCGGCCCTGGCCGCAGTGTTCCCCGCCCTCCTGGCGGCACAGGAACGCGTCGACCTGCTCGTGCGAGGGGGGCGCGTGATCGATGGAACCGGCAGCCCGGCACGGGAGGCCGACGTGGGCATTCGGGGAGACCGCATCGTGTTCGTCGGTGATGCCTCCGCGCGCCAGGTAACCGCCGCGCGCGTGATCGAGGCGCGCGGGATGGTGGTGGCACCCGGATTCATCGACCCCCACACGCACACCTACGGCGACCTGCAAAGCGACCGCGCCGAGCGGCGCCGCAACGCAGCGTATCTAATGCAGGGGGTGACGACGGTGGTCACCGGCAACGACGGCGGGGGTCCAGCGGACGTAGCCGAGCATTTCGCGCGGTATGCGCGTGTGGGGATCGGGACCAATGCCGCGCTGTTTGTCGGATTCGGGACGGTGCGTGGCAAGGTGCTCGGGCCATCGAGCGCCCCGGCCGATGCGGCACAGCTCACCCGCATGCGCGAGCTGGTCGCACAGGGGATGCGCGGCGGCGCGCTCGGCCTCAGCACGGGGCTGTACTACGCCCCGCAGAGTTATGCGTCCACCGAGGAGGTCATTGAGCTCGCCAAAGTCGCGAGTGCTGGAGGCGGGGTCTACGACTCCCACCTGCGCGACGAGAGCTCCTATACGATTGGGGTGGTCGGCGCGGTGCAGGAGGCCATTCGCATCGGTCGCGAGGCGAAGCTCCCTGTGCACATCGCCCACCTCAAGGCACTCGGCGTGGACGTGTGGGGGCGGTCGGACTCGATCGTCGCGGTGATCACTGCCGCCCGCGCGGGTGGCCAGCGGGTCACGGCCGACCAGTATCCCTACACGGCGAGTGGATCCGGTGTGGGGGCGTCGTTACTTCCGCGATGGGCGGAGGCGGGCGGGCGGGATTCCCTCCGACGTCGCTCGCAGGATCCGGCCACGCGGGAGCGCCTGTTGGCCGACATGCGCGACAACCTGCGGCGTCGCAACGGGGCGAAGTCGCTCCTGATCACCGATGCGGGGCGCAAGGAACTGGTGGGGAAGACCCTCGAGGCGGTTGCTGCTGCCCGTGGCGTGGAACCGGTCATCGCCGCGCTGGACATCGTGCTGACGGGTGACGCGTCGGTCGCGTCGTTCAACATGAACGAAGCGGATATCGTGCGCCTCATGCAGCAGCCATTTGTCTTCACCGGTTCGGACGGGTCGGATGGGCACCCGCGCAAGTACGGCACCTACCCCAAGAAGCTGCGCGAGTATGTGCTGGAGAAGCGTGCCCTCACCCTCGAGGCGTTTGTCCAGCGATCGAGCCTGGAAGTCGCCAATGCGTTAGGCATCCCGGAGCGTGGGGCGGTGGCGGTGGGGCGATACGCCGACGTCGTCGTGTTCGACCCGGCGGCGGTGCGCGATCGCTCGACCTACGAGGCGCCGACCGAGCTGGCGACGGGGATGTCCTGGGTGCTCGTCAACGGGGTGGTGGCAGTGGAGAATGGGCGCGTGCTCGAGGTGTTGCCCGGTCGCGGGGTGACACGCGCCGGCGCGCCGCGCTGAGTGTGATGCGACGCTGGGCAGCGGTCGTGGTGGCGTGTTGCCTGGGCAGTCCTGCACCCGCCCAGGCGCCGATCACAGCCCGGTTGTCCACCCTGCAGAACCCGCGCGGGCTCGACTGGCAGGAGGTGCGCACGGCGCACTTCACGGTGATCTACCCCAGGGCGCTCGACGGCGAGGCGCGACGCGCGGCCCGCCTGCTCGAGGATCACTACCGACCCCTGGCGGCATCGTTAGGCGTGGCGCCCCGACGCATCCCGGTCGTGTTGACCAACCAGTCCCTCACCACCAACGCCTACGTGGGCTGGGCCCCGCGCCGCACGCAGTGGTACGCGATGCCGAGCCCCACGGTGGATGCCTTTGGTCCCATGGACTGGTACCGGTTGCTCGCTGTGCACGAAGGACGGCACATCGTGCAGGAGCAGGCGTTGCGCACCGGGTGGGTCGGGCTGCTGTCGCGGATCTTTGGGGACCAGACGATGGCCTTCCTCGGTGGCCAGCTCTACTTCCCCGCCTGGTTCTGGGAGGGAGACGCCGTGGGGATGGAGACGGCACTGTCGTCGTCGGGGCGCGGGCGGTTGCCGTCGTTCACCGGGCGGTTGCGCACGATGGTCGCGGGTGGCGAGACGCCAGCGTACTACCCCACCTGGCAGGGGAGCCTCCGCACCCTGTACCCGGACTGGTACGAGCAGGGGTTTCTCCTCACGTCGTACGTGCGTCGACACCACGGGGATAGCGCCTGGCGCCGCGTGTTGCGATCCGCTTCGTGGAACCCGCTCCCACCCTTCGCCCTCTCCTTGGCCCTCAAGCGGGAGACCGGCAAGGGGCTGGTCGACCTGCAAGCGGCCGCTCTGGCCGAGGCGGACAGCGCGTGGCGCGTGCAACGTGACGCCGTGCGTGAGACCCCGGGGACGCCGCGTTCGCCGACAAACGACGCATATCATGTGTGGTCGCTCCCGCAGGTGGCCGGCGATGGGAGCATCATCGCCACCTACTGGGACATGGACACCCCCACGCAGCTCGTGCGACTCGCGCGGGGTCGGCGCGAGGTGCTGGTGGATCGCGTCGGCCTGGTCGGGGACCTGCAGTTCCATGTGCGGGGCAACCAGGTCGTGTGGAGCGAGTATGAGGTGGACCCCCGGTACGGTGAGCGCAATTATCTCGTGGTAAAGCGGCTCGACCTGGACACGCGACAGGTCGTGCGCCTGTCCGATCGGTCGCGCTACTACGGTCCGTCGTTGTCCCCGGACGGCGCCCGGATTGTCGCCGTGGAGTTCGATTCCACGCGGCGCACGCGGCTGGCGTTCATGGATGCGGAAAGCGGCGTGGTGCGCCCCGCGCTGGACGTGAGTGGCGGCCACCTCGTGACGCCATCATGGACCCCGGATGGACGCGGGGTCTTTGTGGTCGCCGTGGATACCGCACGCGGGAACGCGCTCCTGCGCGTGGACGTGCTCTCCGGGCAGGTGCGCACCCTGGTGGATTTCACCCATGACGCGATCTCGCGTCCCGTGGCAAGCGGTGGCTACGTGCTCTTCGACTCACCCCGCGATGGGTTGGACAACGTGTGGGCCGTGGACACGAGCAGCGGGCGCGTGACGCGGGTGACCTCGCGCCGGTTTGGGGCGAAACACGCGTCGCCAGCGGCCGATGGGCGCACGATGGTCTACGCGGACTACGGGCCCAGCGGCTGGGACATTGTGGAAGCGCCGTTGGACCCGGGCTCCGGCGAGGAGGCGAGTGTGGTGCGCGCCGCGCCGGTACGGCTGGCCGATTCGACCGTCGCGCAGGAGGCTCGGCTCGGTGCCGCACTCGCCCCCGCAACCCACGACGCGTGGCGGCCGCGACCCTATGGCGGGCTGCGGACCCTGTTCGACTTTCACAGCCTCATGGTCGCCCCTGGAAGCGATGGCGTGAACCAGGGCCTCTCCCTGGAGAGCCGGAACCTGCTGAACACCTTTGGGCTCAACGCCGGCGTTCTCTGGAACACCAACGAGCAGAAGCTCTCGATGGATGTGGGGGCCAGCTATGCCGGGCTCCCGGTGATCGTCGATGCGGGGATGCGCTGGGGATCGCGTGGGTCGTCGTTCACCGATTCGCTGGGCGCCGTGGTGCCCTACAGCTGGAATGAGCAGTCGGTGCAACTCGTCGCGCGACTTCCCCTCACGCGCCTCATGGGCCAGCGTCGCCAGTCCCTCACGCTCGCGGCCGGTGTCGCCCGCACGCGCGTGACCGACCAGCCGGTGCGGTTCCGCTTTGACAACAACAACGGGCTGTTCACCCCCGTCGTGTACAGCGCCACCGCGAGCCATGTGCGCTCGGCGGCCTTTCGCGACCTGATGCAAACCGGGGCGTCGGCCTCCGTGGTGTACCGTCACACGCCACTGCAGGGTGACTACGACAGCCACCTGCTGGCCGCGCGTGGCACGGCGATCGCCCCGGGGCCGTTTCGCAACGACGCCCTGGTCCTGGATGCGGGGCACGAGGAACAGCGTCCCGACGAGTATCGCTTCTCCAGCGAGCTGGTCTTCCCCCGCGGCTTCAGCCGGCGGTACCACGACCGGCTCACGCGCGCGGGGGCATCGTATCACCTGCCGTTGCTGTACCCTGATCTCGCCCTCGGTCCGCTGGCCTTCGTGCGTCGCATCCAGGGGGCCGGCTTCGTCGATGTCGCCCGTGGCGCCGATCGTACTGGCGCGCGCGTCGTCGACTATCGTTCCGTCGGCGGGGAGCTTACCGCCGACATCGCCCCGCTCGGCATGAGATCCACCATGCGGTTAGGTGTGCGGCTCTCGCAGCAGCTCACGGGCGAGAAGCGGGCGCGCACCGAGTTCCTGGTGGTGCTGCCGCAGTAGCCCCCCTCCCCCCCCGCGTCGCGCGTCACCCTCCACCTTGCGTGCTCCCGTTGTCCATTCGCTCCGCAGCGCACTACGACCAAGCGTACTTCGACAAGTGGTATCGCCACCCGAAACATCGCGTGAAGTCGCCGCTCGACATTCGCCGCCAGCTGTCGTTTGTGGTCGCCGCCACCGAGTACATCCTCGAGCGGCCGGTGACCAAGGTGCTGGACGTCGGCGCCGGTGAGGGAAATTGGGGAGAGGCGCTCAAGACACTGCGCCCGCGCGCGAAGTACTACGGCGTCGATCCAAGCGAATATGCCGTCGAGCGGTTCGGCAAGGCGCGCAACATCCGGCGCGGCGGGTTTGGGGACCTCGGCGATCTTCGCCTCCCCGACGACTTCGACCTGGTGCTCTGCTGCGGCGTGATGAACTACGTCGCCCCAGCCGAGCTGGCGACCGGGCTGAGGTGGCTCACGACCGCGTGTCAGGGCGTGGCGTATTTCGAGATCTTCACCGCCGCCGATGACGCGGTCGGTGACTTCACCCGTTCCGCCGCACGCTCCCCTCGCTCGTGGCGCGCGCTGCTCAAGCGCACCGGCTGGACCCCCCTGGGGATGCACCTGTACCTCCGCTCCGACATGGCCGGGATCGCGTCGGCGCTCGAGCGCGCCGTGCCGTGACGATCGCGTCGCACCGTGACGCATGTTGCGTTTCCCTCTCCCTCGGTCACCCATGCGTGACGCCCGCACCATGACAAACTTGCCGATGCGTGTCTTGACCCTCGCGGTCCTCACTGCCACGACGGCGATGGCGCAGGGACGCCCCGCGCGCGCCGACCTGCCGTTGCAGCTCACCCGCGAGACCGCCACCTGGCTCGCCGCACTGCCTATCGGTTGCGTCGACAAGCCACATGAGCCGCCGCGGAGTCGCGGGTACCTCTACGAGTCCTCGATCCGGATCACGCCGGACTTCCAGAAGACGCGGGCCTTCTATGGCTGCTCCGACTGGCATTCCGCGGTGAACTCCACCTGGACCCTGGTGAAGATCCTGCGCGCGCACCCGGACCTCAGCGTGGCGCGGCTCATTCGCGAGAAGCTCAACGAGCACCTCGCCCCGGGCCCCATGACCGGCGAGGTCGAGTTCTTCAACGGGGAAGGAGATCGCACCTTCGAGCGCCCATATGGGTGGGTCTGGTTGCTGCGACTCTATGGGGAAGCGAAGGCATGGGACGATCCCGACGCGAAGAAGTGGGCCGCCGCGCTGGAGCCACTCGCGCGCCTCTTCCTCGAACGGTTCCCCGCGTACCTCAAGGGACTGGCCGCACCCATTCGCGTGGGGACGCACGCCAACACGGCGTATGCGCTCCTCCTGCTCCACGAATACGCGCGCACCACTGGTGAGTCCGCCGTGCAGCAACAGGTGGAGGAGCGTGCCCGCGCCTTCTTCCTGGCCGATGCGGGGTGCGCGCCTAACGTGGAGGTGTCCGGTTCGGACTTCTTTGCGCCCTGCCTGCTCGAAGCCTCGTTGATGGGCCACGTCCTCCCCCAGGCGGAGTTCGTCCGCTGGCTCGGCGCCTTTTTGCCGGAACCGGAGAGCCCCGCGTTCAAGGCGTACACCACGACGGTGGAGATGGCCGGTGCCAACGCCGACCTCGAGAAGGCGAACCTCATGGGGGCCAAGGCGCACCTGATCGGGCTCGCCGTCAGCCGCGCGAAGAATCTCGAGGACATCGCGAAGGCCCTCCCGCCGACCGACAAGCGGGTCGCCGCGTATCGCCGGCTCGCCGCCGTCCAGGCGAAGGCGGGGATCAATGGGATGTACGACGCCGACTACGTCGGGACCCACTGGCTCGGCACCTACATCGTCGACTACCTGGTCAGCGCCGGCCGGTAGCGGAACCTTGGCCGGGGACACCCCCGGCCGCAACGACCTGCGCCCCTCCTTCACGCCCCTGATGGGTCCTGCCATGCGGCCGGCTCGAAGGGGGTCGCCGGGAACTTCCCCTGGCGAGCGATATTGATATCTTGTTATCAGTAACGCGATGCCCATGGAACGAAACACTCGGCAGAAATCGGCGGTCAGGGAGGCCTTAGTTGTTGCAGGAAGGCCACTTACGCCGTTCGAGATACTGGAAGGCGCCCAGGCGCTGGTCCCTGGACTTGGGATCGCGACCGTCTATCGCGTCCTGAAATCCATGACGTCGGACGGGAGTGTGGTCCCCGTGGAGCTACCGGGGAGCGCGACTCGCTACGAAACGGCGCACCGCGGGCATCACCACCACTTCCACTGCCGCGGCTGCGAACGCGTCTATGAGGTGGCGGGGTGTCCGCCGGATCTGGCCCGTTTTGCCCCGCCGGGATTTGTCCTCGACGGCCACGAGGTGGTGTTGTACGGGCGCTGCTCGACCTGCGCGGTCGTCGCGGAGGGCTGAGCATGTCGCCCTGGGTGAGCAGCCTGGCCGTCGTGGCCCTTGTGTCGGCCCTTCCGTTGATCGGGATCACGTTCGTCGCGCAGCGACAGGCCGTATTGGGGATGTACCTGGGTCGGCTGGTGCCGCTCGCGGCGGGGGCGCTCGTTGGCGCGCCCCTCTTTCACCTCATCCCCGAGTCTCTGGCGAAGGGTGGGAGTGCAGTTGGCCTGTTGGGGTGGATGGCGGTGGGTGGCACCGCGTTCTTCATGATGGATCGCGTGCTCCACACGCGGGTGGCGCCGGTCGCCATCGGTGGTGCGGTGGCGGGTGGTCCCCTGGATGTTGGAGGGAGGGCACGACTGCGGGAGCTGGTGCCGTTGCTCGTGATCGGTGACGCCCTGCACAATGCGGTGGACGGCGTCCTGATCGCCGGCGCCTACCTGGACGAACCCACGTTAGGCATCGTGACCGGGGTCGCGATCGCGCTGCACGAGCTGCCGCGTGAGCTGGGCACGGTTGCCCTGTTGCTCGCTGCTGGCATCAGCATGCGCCAGGCGGTGGGGCTGAACGTGTTGACCGCATTGCTGGCTGCCGCGAGCGCGGTGGCGACTCTGGTGGCCGGGGTCGGGGTGGTGGGATCGAGCGGGGTCATCCTTGCCCTGGGGGCGGGCACTTTCCTCTACCTCGCGGGTGCGCTGCTCCTCACGGAGTGGCGCGGGGTGACGTCGCGTAGCGACCTCGCGGTGCGGGGGCTGCTCTTTGCGCTCGGCTTGTTGCTCACGACCTTCGGGCGCCACACGCACTGACCGTTCGCGGGACGGTGGCATACCTTTGCCGTCGTCCCTTGCCTCCGGTGTGAATGGTGGAACGCGTCAACCTTGCCGAAAAACTCGCTGCCGTCCAGCACCCCTGGCAGCCACACACCGTGGCCGAGTTCAACGGGCACGACCTGATGGTCGCGAAGTTCCAGGGAGAATTCCGGTGGCATTCCCATGACGACACCGACGACCTCTTCCTGGTGTTGCGCGGGCATGTGACCCTGCAGCTGCGAACCGGCAATGTTGAGTTGGGGCCTGGCGAGCTGTTCGTCGTGCCCCAAGGGGTCGAACACAGCCCTCGCTCGGACGAGGGCGCCGAGGTACTGCTGATCGAGCGCACGGGAACGCCGAACACCGGCGACGTCGCGACCGCGGAGCCTCGTCGGGTCCTGTAAATGGTCGAGACGTTGCTCTCCGAGGGCGGAGTCGCCCTGGCACGCTGGGTGTCGTTCGCGGGCACCCTGCTTGCCATCGGCGTGGTGATGCTGCGGCGCGTCTCGCCCGAGGATTGCGCGACAACACCCGTGCACCGCATCGCGCGCCTGGCCGGGTGGTGCCTTCTCGCCGGTGCGGTGTTGCGCATGGCGCAGCAGGCGCTGTTGTTCGCGCCGGCGCCGGAGGAAGCCCTCGGGATGGTGGGCACCCTGGTCGCGATGCCGTGGGGCTACGCCTGGATGGTGCAGGTGGCGGCGTCCCTCGTGCTCGTCTTCGCGCCTCGCCGCGTTGCCGTCCCGGAGCCGCCAGTCACTGGGACACTCGTGGCACTGGCCGTTGCGTTCGTACCCGCGCTCCAGGGACACGCCCTAGGCTCGGAGCGACTGACGACACTCGCCATGCTCGCCGACGGCCTGCACGTGCTGGCCGGTGGGCTCTGGCTCGGGACGTTGGGAGTGTTGCTGCTGGTGACCTTTCGACGGCGCGATGTGGCCCTCGCAGATGTCGTTGCCCGGTTTTCGCCGATCGCCCTTGTCGGAGTGGGGATGATTGTCGTCTCGGGCGTCTTCGGCAGCTGGTTGCACGTGACGCCGCTCTCCGCGCTCTGGCAATCGCCCTACGGGCTGATGCTCGTGCGCAAGCTCGTGGTGTTTGGTGTCATCGGCGCGCTCGGGGCGCTCAACTGGAAGCGCCTCACCCCGCGGCTGCGCGATGCGGGGGCGGCAACGCAACTCCGCCGTGCCGCCGCGTTCGAGGTGCTGGCCGGGATCCTCCTGCTCCTGCTGACGTCGTACCTCGTCGCCACGCCGCTTCCCGGCGAGTAGTCGGCCGCGCAGGCCGGTCCCCGGGTCGCGCTTCCACTTGACAAACTAGTGGTCGAGGCCGATCGTGTCCTCACCACTAGATAAACGAGTGAAGAGCACCGATGAGCGGCTCGAACTTCCTCCCTGGCACCCTCGAACTGATCGTGCTGCAGCTGCTGCGGGCCGAGCCGACCAATGGCTACGACCTCACGCTCCGCATCCAGGCGATCAGCGGGGATGTCCTGAATGTGAACGCGGGCTCGCTGTATCCGGCGCTCTACCGGCTCGAGGAACGTGGACTGCTGAAGTCCGAGTGGGCGCCGTCCGAGAGCGGGCGTCGCACGAAGGTGTACGCGGTGACGGCGGCCGGGCGTAAGCAGCTCGCCCAGCAGCGGGCGAGCTACGAGCGATTCTCGCGCGCCCTGGCGGCGATCCTCAAGGTGCAACACACGGCTGGCGACGCAGCATGATTGCACGCGCGATGCGTTGGATGCGAGCGGTGTTGCTGCGCCGTCGCCTGGACCGCGAGATGCAGGCGGAAATGGCGGATCACCTCCGACGTTCGACCGAGCGACTGATCGCGCGCGGGCTTTCCCCGGACGACGCGCGTCGTGAGGCGAGGCGCGAGTTCGGCAACGTGCTCTTCCTCGAGGAAGAAGGACGCATCGCGCGCGGCACCTCCGGGTTCGACGCCCTCGTGGCGGACCTGCGCTTCGCTACCCGGCATTTCGCCCGGCACCCGCTGTCGACCCTGACGATGATCACGGTCCTCTCCGTCGGGATCGCGATCAACGTCGTGCTGTACACCCTACTGCACTCCGTCACGGATCGACCGCCGAGTGCGGTACCAGCGTCGGCCGACATGGTGCGCATCCGCGGGAGCCAGCTGAAGGACGGCTCGCGCATTGAGCGCGCTGTCACCCGGGACGAGGTCGAGGGGTACGCGAATCTCACGAGTCACTTCTCGTCGGTGGCCGCATGGACCTCGCAACCGGTCACTGCCACGGCCCCGGGGGTGGACGACGCGACGGTCACGGCGACCTTCGTCACCGAGACATACTTCGATGTGTTAGGGGTATCGGCCCTGCGTGGTCGCGCCATCGCCGAGGGAGATGCCGCCCAGATGGCCGTGATTTCCCATGCCCTCTGGACGCGTACCTTTGCCCAGGATCCGGCCATCCTTGGCCGCACGATCACCCTGGCCGACGTGGCGTTCACCGTCATTGGGGTGGCCGCCCCGAAGTTCCGCGGCGCGGCGTGGGAAGCGCGCGACGACATGCAGGTGTGGGTTCCCGTCGCCAGCCAGCGCCGGGTGTTTCCGGGCGTGTCGACGGAGGTGGCCCAATTCTCTGCGATCGGCCGTCTGCAGCCCGGTGCCACCCACGATGCCGCCACTGCGGCCGCGAAGGTCGTCGCGGCTCGGCGTCCGTCACCCGGTGTCGCGGTCACCGACACTGCGCTCTCGCAGCGCGATCCGTCGGTGGAGGTCGTTCCGCTCCTCGCCGACAACCTGGAGCCCGGCGCAGAAGCCAATGTCCGGCTCGTCGCCGTCGCCTTTGCGGCACTCGGCCTGCTCACCTTGCTCGTGACATGCGCAAATGTCGGCGCGCTCCAGACCGGGCTCGCGCTCGCACGGCGTCGCGAGATCGCCATTCGCCTGTCGCTCGGCGCAGATCGCGCGCGTGTGATCCGGCAACTGGTCACCGAGAGCCTCCTGCTCGCGCTGGTCGCGGGGGCGGGCGCGGTCGCCGTGACGAGCGGGATCATTCGCTTCATCCTGCGCATCGTTGGGTCCTTCTCGTTCGAGCTGGCGTTTGATGCCACCGCAATTGCCGTCGCGTTCGGGACGGCGTTGCTTGCCGGCCTGCTGTTCGGCCTGTCGCCGGCGCTCCATGCCACCCGGCTGGCCGTCGCGGGCGCCCTCCGGGATTCCACGCGCACGACCACCGGCGGCCGGGGGCGGCTCCAACGCGGCTTGGTTGTCGCGCAGATCGCCCTCACACAACCGCTGGCCGTCTGTGTCGCCGCGATGGTCTACATCGGGATTGACGAATATCGCCGGAATCCGGCCAACCCGAACGGGGAGCAGATCATTCAATTGCGCCTCACGTCAACGGGGGCGCGCGGCATGACCGGTGATGCCGCGCCGGACGATACGCTCGCGACGGCGCGCGATCGCGCGCAGACGGATCAGCTCGTCGACGCCCTTCGCAGCATTCCTGGCGTCACACACGCGGCCTTTGTTCCGTCGCGAACGCCCATCAACCTCTCAGCCTTCGCGTTGCCTGGCGGATCGCGTACGTCGGCGCCGGGCGGCGGCGAGAGGATCTACCTCACGGGTCGGTCGGCGATGCCCGGCTACCTCGACCTCGTCGGCACACCCGTGGTTCTCGGCCGCGACCTCCAGGCGATCGATTCGGCGGGAATGCGATCGCGCGTGATCCCGGTGGTCATTGGCGACGACATGGCGCGGCATGTGTGGGGTGCGGCCAGCCCGATCGGCGCGCGGATCGAGCGGGCGGGCAGTGGAGCGCCGCTGAGTCTCGAGGTCGTCGGGGTGTTCCGGGAAGAAGTGGCGGCGCACGGGCACGCGCGCAATCCGTTCACGGTGATCGTGCCGCCCGATCCGCAACTTGCCGCTGCGGCGTCGAGCCGGCAGCTGATGATCCGCCTGTCGTCGCCCCTCGCGACGATGGCGCCGCTGATCCGCGCGACCGTCCGTGACAAGGCGCCCAACGCCGCGATCATGGAATTGCGCACCCTGGCGGCGCAGCAGGCGCAGGAGCGGCTCATCCTGTGGGGTGCCATCGGCCTCTTCTCTGCGGCGGGCTTCGCTGTCCTGCTGTTGTGTGCCCTCGGGCTCTACGCCGTTGTGGCGTTTTCGGTGGGGCAACGGACCGGCGAGATCGCGGTCCGCATGGCCGTGGGCGCCCGCGCCCGGCAGATCGTGGCGCACTTCGCCGCTGACGGACTTCGCCTGACGACGATCGGCGTGCTGGTGGGACTGCCGATCAGCCTCGTGGGACTGCGTCAGGTCGTGGCGCTCTCACCCGACCTGCCGGACGTGAGCGTTGCGCTCATGACGGTCGTGATCGCGATCGGGGTGATGACCGTGGCCGGACTCGCGAGCTGGCTCCCGGCCAATCGCGCCGCCGACGTCGACCCGGCGGTGATCCTGCGAAAGGAGTAGGACCGCCGGGTGGAGTGCTGAAGCTCAGGGGCGCGGGCCGCTCCCGAGGTATCGATCGAAGTGGTCGACCATCTTCTGCAGCAGGTACCGCGCGTAGTATGGTCGCTGCGTCCAACCATGTGTTGCTGCCGGCGCGAAGGCGACGTCGAAGTTCTTGCCGGCGCGCATCAGCGCCTCGGCGAGGTCCACCGTCGTCTTGAACGGGACCACATCGTCCTCCATCCCGTGGATGATGAGCAGGTGATCGCGCAGGTTCGCCGCGTATTGCGCCGCGCCGCGCTGGAAGGTCGCGGGATGTGATTGCGGCCGACGCGCGATCGCGACGTCATCACTCCCGAAGAAGGCCGGGTCGGTGGCGGGCGCGCCGGCCGCCCCCGCCTGGAAGAGTCCGGGCTTCTTCAGCAGCGAGTACACGGTCAACGTGCCGCCGTAGCTGCTCCCCCAGATCCCGAAGCGGTTGGCGTCGACGTACGGCAGTGTCTTCAGGTATGCCACGGTGCTCTCGAGGTCGTCGAGGTCCTTCCCGCCCCAGTCCATGAGGAACGCCTCGCGAAAGTCGCGGCCGTAGCCGGTGCTCCCTCGCACGTCGACCTGCACGATGATGTACCCCTTCTCGATCGCCATCATCTGCTGCACCATCCCGTTGAGCCCGCCCCACCGGTTGCGCACGGTGTTGGAGTACGCCGGGCCAACCAGGACCGGGTACTTCTTCGTCCGGTCCATGTTGGGCGGCTCGATGATGCGGGCGTGCAGCGTGTACTGCGGCTCGGTGCGATGCGGAAAGCTCACGTACCGCGCCCGTTGCCACGGCACCTCGCGGAATGCCGCTGGTTGCGACTCCGTCACCCGCACCAGCGAGCCCGCGCGCGTGGCATCGCCGATGTACAACTCGCTTGGGGTGACGTCGTCCGTTGAGAGCACTGCGAGTCGCTGCCCATCGGGGGACACGATGGGCGTGTGGTGCCCCGGCGTTGTCGTAAGCTGTACGGGGGTGCCTCCATCGCCAGGGATGCGCCAGACATGGCGCTCGTACGGCGACCGCGCGTTGGAGACATAAACGATGTCGCGCGTTCCCGCAGCCATCCCATGCCCGGTGACGTCCGAGGTCGCCGGGGTGAGGGGACGTGGGGACCGCTCCCCCGGGGTCACCGCGTACAGGCGATAGCGATCCTCGAGGTCACCCGTCATCAGGATGCGCCGGCCGTCCGGGTGCCAGGTGGACGCAATGTCGTTGTAGATGCGCGTGGCACGATGATCGTCCCACACGAGTCGCGGCACCGTGTCGCCCGCTGCGACCAGATGAATCCAGCGATCGATCGCGTCGTCGCTTTCCCGGTCGACCATCAGCGCCCCACTCGGCGACCATCCGAAATCGACCACGCGAACGTCGCTCTCCTGGGACAGCGGCAACCACCGTACGCGGCGTGCCGCGACATCGAGCAGCCCGATGCGACGCACCTCGTTCGTGTCGCCGGGATAGCTGCGCCGCAGCCGGTTCATCGTGGCGGAATCGCCGAGGTAATACGGAAAGCCCACGGCCCGCACGCGCCGTCGGTCCACGAAATGGATGGCGACCTGGCGCGAGTCCGGCGACCACGCGTAGGCCGGGGCGCTCCCACCCCAGGTGGCCGTCCCTACCTCGGCGTCGCGGCGAAAGTAGGTGCCTAACGGGACATGGCCGATGGGCGCGACCGCGAGGGAGGTGAGCCGCTGGGGGGGGCCCCCGCCGGCTTCCACGAACCAGAGGTCGCCGTCGCGCAGGAACGAGAGGGACCGGCCATCGGGCGAAAGCGCCAGCTCCGACTTGCCGCCCCCGTCTGTCGTGAGCCGCTGCGGAACCGTGGGACTGTCTGGGAGGGCCGTGCGTTCGTTGGCGGGGGTCGGGGTGGTGGACATCCGGTAGGCGTCCCCCCCGCGAAGGAAGTACACCGTACGCGAGTCACGGGACCAGATGACGTCGCTGACGCCCTCGGCACCTCCAGCGAGCCGTCGTCGTCCGGATCCGTCCGCGTTGACCAGCCAGAGTTCGCGCGCGGGTGCGCCGCGGTCATTCCAGAGAAAGGCCAGGGTGCGGCTGTCCGGCGACCAGGATGGCGCGGCGGGTGAAACGCCAGCGAACGCCGGGGTCGCGACCAGCCGGTCGATGGTGAGCGGAGGGCGTTGTGCGCCGACGGCGATGGGAAGCGCGAGCGCGAGGAAGATCAGGCGAGGACTCATGCCCTGAAGATTGCCCTCTTCCCGCGTTGGCGGCGAGGTATGCCGCGCATGGCGGCTCCGGGTGCCATGGCGACCAGGACGACGTCGCCCACCCCCTCGCCGACGGTCCGGGGGCCGGCGGATCGGTCGCGATCCCGGGGGATGGCCGCATTTCCCGGCCCGTTACGCCTCTTGGGTACACCTCAGAGAGAGAACTTCCATGCGCGCCATCCCATCCCTGCTCGTCGCCGCGTTCGGCCTCGTCGCATGCAGCGACTCCGCCGTCGGTCCGCGGCCCCTGATTGACCGGCCTCTGGACGCGCACGCCGCCAACCTCACCCTGTGGGTTCCTGAGATCCTGTCCCTTCCGTCGGGGCATGACATCGGCGAAGTCCATGACATCAATGACAGCCGACTCTCCGTGGGTTGGACAGAGGACTACAGCGCCAACAGTCCGATGCCGGTGCGCTGGTCAGCAGGCGGCACGCCCTCCATCCTCACCATGCCCGGTACCGCAGATGGAGGACGGGCCCACGGGATCAACAACGCGGGACAAATCGTCGGATGGGTGAAGAGCAGTGGGGTGAACCAGCCGGCGCGCCTGGGCGCGAGTCCCGCGTTGCTGATGCCCGGCTTCCGTGGCAGCGCGATGGACAACAACAGTGCGGGCGCGGCTGTTGGCTACGTCCACCTCTCGCCGTCCTCGAACACCACCTTGCCCATCCACTGGTCTGCCTCTGGCGCACCCACCTTCCTCAAGGTCCCGACCGGCTACTTCGAGGCGGAGGCGACCGGGATCAGCGACAACGGGACTATCACGGGATGGGCCCACTCCTGGTACGACAGCGGGGACATCATCTTCGAGGGACACCGAGCCGTGATGTGGAGCTCGCCGAGTGCCACCCCGGTGATCCTCGGCCAGTCGTTCGGCCTCTCTGCGCCGACGGTGTCCATGTCGCCCGACGGGATCATCATGCTTTCGAAGGACAATGGGACGTCTGGCTTCTCGCAGTCGTTCGCCCCGCCGTACGATGTGATGCTGGGAAGCACCACGAGCATCGCGACCCGCGCCCGCAACGACCGCAACCGCATGGTCGGCCATGACCCGGTCACCAACCTCGCCCGAACCCGTCGTGATGGCGTCTCGACCAACATGGCGCAGCCGGCCGGTGCGGTGGCCTCGACCGCCAATGGCGTCAATGCATGCGGGTCAGCCGTTGGGTACTTCCGCCTCACGACCGCGATCAACGCCCCGCTGCCCGTTCGCTGGGAGCGCAGCGGCGTGTGCGATGCGCCGTTCTGATGTCAGGGGGACGAGGCCGCGTGCACCCTGACCGGTGAGTCAACCACCGTTCGTCCTCACTTGCGCTTCGTCTCGTGACGCTGTCCCATTCCCGCCATGCGCAGCCCAACGCCCACGCAGTGGGCACAGCTCGAGCCGATCCTCGACGAGGCGGTCTTCCTCTCCTCCGCGGAAGCGGCCGAGCGTGTGCGAAGCGCCTGCGGGGATGATGACGAGCTGCTGGACTGGGCACTCAAGTTCCTTGCCGGCGCCCGCGACGACCAGTTCCCGGCCACACTCTCCGGGGAGCTGGTCGCCCGCGCGATGGCCCATACGGACGCGACGGACCCGGTGGCAGGCGAGCGGTACGGCCCCTGGCGCATTGTGCGCGAGGTCGGGCGTGGGGGGATGGGCGCGGTCTTCCTCGCCGAACGCGCGGACGGACAGTTCGAGCAGCAGGTCGCGCTCAAGCTGGTCCCCCTGGTGCATGGCGGCGATGACGCGCGCCGCGCCTTCTTCGCCGAACGCCAGATCCTCGCCCGGCTCGATCATCCGAATATTGCCCGGCTGATCGACGGAGGGATCACGCCCCACGGCCAGCCGTGGTTTGCGATGGAGTATGTCCCCGGTGAGCCGCTCGACGACTACTGCGACCGGCGCGCGCTGACGATCGAGGCGCGCCTTGCCCTCTTCCTCGCGGTCTGCGAGGCGGTGCAGTCCGCGCACCAGCGCCTCGTTATCCACCGGGACCTCAAGCCGTCGAACATCCTGGTGACGGCCGAGGGGCAGGTAAAGCTCCTCGACTTCGGCATTGCGAAGTTGGTCCAACCAGACGATCCCACCACCACGCGGACCGGGCTGCGGGCCTTCACGCCGGAGTACGCCGCGCCCGAGCAGTGGCGCGGGGAAGCGATCACCACGGCGACGGACACCTGGGCGTTGGGGGTGATCCTGCACGAACTCCTCACCGGGGCACGCCCGTTTGTCTTTCGCGGCCGCCCGGAGGCGGAGTGGCCGTCGATCGTCGCGCGCGAGCCGGTGCGCACCCTGGTGAACCTGGTGGAGGACGCCGCCGCGAGTCGGCGCGGGACCACAACGCCCCGCCTACGGTCGCGCCTGCGCGAAGACCTCGACACGATCGCCCGCACGGCGCTGCACACCGAGGCGGAGCGGCGGTACCGCACGGTGGACCAACTGGCGGCCGATGTGCGTCGTCATCTCGACGGTCTCCCCATCTCGGCGCGGCCCGACACCTGGCACTACCGCACACGCAAGTTTGTCGCGCGCCATCGTGCGGCGGTCGCGACCGCGTCGCTCGGTTTCCTCGGCCTTGTCATCGGCAGCGCCGGGATCGCCTGGCAAGCGCGTGCGGCGGCGCGCCAGGCCGAGCACGCCCTGGCCGCGCGCCGGTTTCTCGCCGAGATGTTTGCTGAGTCGGATCCCTACCATGCCCGCGGCGATTCACTCACGGCAGGGGACATGCTGGATCGCGCCGCCGGGCGCATCGACGCGACCTTTGCCGGGCAGGCGGAGGTGCGCTTCGACCTGCTCACCGCGTTAGGCGAGATCTACCGGAACCTCGGGCGTCACGGCGCGGCGGACTCCCTCCTGCGGCGGGCCATCCCCTCGCCGATTCCCTGGTCGACGATCGTGAGGTGGCGCGGGGCCGGGTGCGGCTCCTGCTCGCCACGGTGCGGCACGCCGCCGGCCGCCTCAACGAGGCGGACACGCTCGCGCGAGAAGCCACCGCGATCTGGCAGCGTGCGGGGATGCCGGACTCGGGGCTGGCCAGCGCCCTGTGGCAACGCGCGGTCGTGGCGCGGTCCCTGTATCGCTACGACGACGCAGATTCGTTGTTCCAGCGCGCGCTCGACCTGGCGGCGCGCGGACATGCGTCGCCGGACCTGGTGGGGAATCTCTGGAATGACCTCGGCCTGCTGCGCCTGGATGTGGGGCGGTATGGTGCGGCACTCGAGGCCCTGCGTCGCGCCTATGCGCTGAGCGGCGACCGACCGGCGGACGACCCTGGTCGTGTCACGACGCTGGCGAACATGGGCATTGCACTGGATGGGATCGGACGCAAGGACACCGCGCTCGTGATCGCCGAGGACGTGCTGCGCCTCACGCGCCGCGCGTATCCCAGCGGCCACCTGCGGGTGGCGTCGGCGATCAACGCCCTCGCGTTCATCCGGATGGACCAGGGGGCGTTTGTCGAGGCCGATACCCTGTTCCGCGAGGGCGCCGGCCTGCTGGCGCAGCTGAACGGTCCCGGCACCCTCCAGGAGTTGATCATGCGCAACAACGCGGCGCGCGCCACGTTGCTCGGTGGTCGCACCCGCGAGGCGGACCAGCGCTTTCGTGCGGTATGGCGTGAGGCCGTGGCGACCCTCGGGGCAACGCACGGTTTCGTCTCGCAGCCGGTGCATTGGCTGGGCCGGCTGCACCTCGTTGAGGGGCGGCTCGCCGATGCGGCGCGATTCCTGGATAGCGCACTCGCCATGGCGGGCCCATCACTTCCGCCGGATCACGAGCGCTTCACCGACCTGGCGGCAGCGCGTGGGTTCCTGCGACTCGCGCAGGGTGATACCGTGGCCGCCGATTCACTCCTCCAATGGTCCCTCGCGCGGCGAGCGACGTCGCAAGGCGCAGGGAGCGAGGACGCGATGGAGCCGACACTCGTGCGTGCGCTGATCGCCGGGGCGCGCGGGGAGTGGGGGCGTGCCGATTCACTCCACGCCCTGGTGGACTCGTCGCTCACCCGGTTTCCCTGGGCGCGCTGGCGTGTGGCACGGGCGCAGCCGGTGTGGGACGCGCTGCAGGCGCGCCGTCGCTGAGCGGGGCGTCAGTCGCGCGACAGTTCCACCGCCAGCCACCCTTTGGCCTTGAGCCAGTCGCGGCGGACCGTGCGGAGCGACATGCCTAACGCAACTGCCGTTTCGTCCTCGGTCATTCCGCCAAAGAACCGGCATTCCACAACCTGGGCCAGCCGTGGTGCGACGGCGGCCAGTCGCTGCAGGGCTTCATCGAGCTCGAGGAGGCGGCCGGTGTCATCAGTGGCCGCTTGGAGAGCATCGTGCAGCTCCAGGGGCACCACACCGCCTCCGCGCTTTTCGGCGCGATGGGCCCGCGCGTAGTCCACCAGCACGCGGCGCATCGCGACGGAGGCGGTCATGAGGAACCGGGTGCGATTCTCCTCCGGGACGTTACGGGCGTTGACCAGCCGGAGGTACGCCTCGTGCACGAGGGCGGTCGTGGTGAGCGTATGGCCGACTGCCTCCCCCCGCAGGTGACGCCGCGCGATCCGACGGAGTTCGTCGTAGACCATCGGGACCAAGCCGTCGGCCGCCGCTGGGCTCCAGTCTGACGCGAGGACGAGCGCAGTGACGTCGGTGGGCATGCCGAGGGCGGGGGACGGCGGTGTAGGGGTAGGTACTCCCTCGATCCGAACGTGGCAAGGTGTGCGGTCAGTGTGACATGCGGTCCGTGCTGTCGTCCACGGGCTCGAGATCTGGCCATCGGGCCTCCGTCTGTGCCGGCGTCTCACCGATGGCGGCCATCACGACGGCCATGCGCTCACCGACGCGACGGGACACGCCCTAGATTCGTCGCATGACCCGAATCTTCCACGGACTCGTCGCGGTGTGTGCGGTGTGCCTCGCCGCACCGGCGTTCGCCCAGTCGGCGCCTGTACCAACGCCGGCCATCTTCACGGCCCTCACCAGCCTCGACGCCCATCGCCTGGTTCCGCTGCCGTCTCGCGTCACGCCAGCGGCCACGGCGCCGTTCCTGTTCACGACCGCGACGCGCATCGTGGTTGATGGGCCGGCCGAGGTAACACGCACCGCCGACTTCTTCGCGCGGATCCTGCGGAAGTCGATGGCCGTGTCGCTGCCGGTGACCAACGTGCGAGCGCGTCCGCGCCGCGCCGCGCGCGCGCCGAGCGACTCCGTGTCGGCGGGCGGCAACGTCGTCATGCTACAACTCGACACGGCGTCGACGCAAGGCAACGAGGGGTACACGATCGACATTGCCGCGGACACGCTCCGCCTCGTGGCGCGCACACCAGCCGGGCTCTTCTTCGCCGTGGCCACGCTGCGGCAGCTCCTCCCCGTCGGCATCGAAGCCGAGTACACCCTGCCGGGCCGTGCGCCGATCGTGTCGGTGCCGGCCGGGCGCATCGTCGATGCCCCGCGCTTTGCGTGGCGCGGCTCGATGCTCGATGTGGCGCGGCACTTCTTCACGGTCGACGAGGTGAAGCAACACATCGACCTCCTCGCCCTGTACAAGGTCAACACGTTGCACCTGCACCTGGCCGATGATCAGGGGTGGCGCATCCAGATCGCGTCGTGGCCGCGACTCACGACGGTGGGGGGCAGCAGCGAGGTAGGTGGCGCATCCGGAGGCTTCTATACGAAGGCCGACTATCGCGAGATCGTGCAGTACGCGGCGGCGCGCCACATCACCGTCGTGCCGGAGATCGACATGCCGGGGCACACCAATGCCGCGATCGCGGCGTACCCGGCCCTCGGGTGCAGCCGCGCGACCCCGAGCCTGTTCGGGGCGGACTCGCAGCCGGCGGGGGTGTACACGGGCATTCGCGTCGGGTGGAGCGCCCTCTGCGCCGAGAAGCCGATCACCTACCGCTTCGTCGAGGACGTGGTGCGCGAGCTCGCGGCGATGACGCCGGGCCCCTACATCCACATTGGCGGCGACGAGGTCGAGGTGTTGTCGCATGCGCAGTACGCGCGATTTGTGGAGCGGGCGCAGGGCCTGGTCCACAAGTACGGCAAGACCATGGTCGGGTGGGAGGAGGTCGGGAAGGCGACGCTGCGTCCCGGGTCGCTCGCGCAGCTCTGGCGGAGCGATACGGCGCTGCGCGCGGTGAAGCAGGGCAACCAGCTTATCATGTCGCCGGGGCCGCGCACCTACGTGGACATGAAGTACACACCGGAGACGGAGCTGGGGCTGCGGTGGGCCGGGGCGATCGAGTTGCGTACCGCGTACGACTGGGACCCGGTGACCTACATGGCGGGGTTGACGGAGAAGAACATCGTGGGCGTCGAGGCGCCGTTGTGGTCGGAGACGGTGAAGAACCTCACGGCGGCGCAGTACCTCCTGGTGCCGCGGTTGCCGGCCATCGCCGAGGTGGGGTGGAGCGAGCAGGCCCAGCGCAGCTGGGAGGGGTTCCGCACGCGCATTGCTGCGCACGCGTCACGCTGGCGACTCCTCGGCATCAACTACTACGCATCGCCACAGGTGGAATGGCCGCGGTAGCTGGGGGTGTGTCGTGTCCTCTCAGCCCTTCCCAGGGAGAGCATCGCATCGGATGAAGCGCACTGTGGTCGTGGGAGGTGGTGCCATCGGCCTGGCGTGCGCGCACGGGTTGGCCAGGCGCGGGCGACAGGTCACGGTGTTGGACAAGGGCGCCCTTGGCGACGCGTGCACGAAGGGCAACGCGGGGTGGGTCGTTCCTTCCCTCTCGGCCCCGATTCCGGCGCCGGGGATGACATGGACGTCGCTCAAGTGGATGCTGTCGAGCGAGAGCCCGTTGTACATCGCTCCGAGTGCAACGCCGCGGCTCGCGCGCTGGCTGTGGCGCTTCTGGAGACACTGTAACGAGCGCGACTTCGAGGCGGGGCTGCATGCGGTCGCGACGCTCAACCGTGGGACCCTCGCGGCATTCGACGCCCTGGCGCGCGACGGCATCGAGGTCGAGCTGCATCGCAAGGGCCTGCTGTGCGCCTTTGAACGGTCGACCCACATGGAAGCGTACCGCGCCGAGTTCACCTACCTGCGTGAGTACGGCTATGCCGTCCCGACGGCGATGCGCGGTGACGAGGTGCGTGCACTGGAGCCGGCGCTGTCGGACCACGTCACGTGCGGCTTCCTGACGCCCGAGGAGTATCATGTGCGCCCCGAGTCGCTGGCCTCCGGATACGCGGCCAAGCTGGCGAGCATGGGCGTCGAGATCCGCGCCGGTGTCACGGTGCTTGGAGGACGCGCCGATGCACGATCCGTGCTGCTCGAGACGACCGAGGGCGCCCTGGAGGCGGATGATGTGTTGGTCGCGGCCGGGGCGTGGTCCGGTGAAGTGATCGGGCACTTCGGCGTGCGCCTCCCCGTGCAGGCCGGCAAGGGATACAGCCTGACGATCGACGGGGCCGGTGAGCGCCTGCAGCGCCCGGTCTACTTCGGCGAGACGAAGATCGCTGCCACGCCGTTTGACGGTGCGCTGCGTTTTGCGGGAACCATGGAGCTCTCGGGGGTGAACGAGCGCATTGACCCGCGACGGATGGCGGGGATCCGGAAGGGGATCGCGCGCTTCGTCCGCGACGAGCTCCCGCCAGGCGGCGCGGAGTGGGTCGGGATGCGTCCGCTTACACCGGACGGGCTCCCGTTGTTAGGGCACGTCCCCGGGTTTGGCAACCTCTGGGTTGCAACCGGTCACGCGATGCTGGGCATCACCCTGGCACCGGTGACGGGCGACGTCATGGGGGCGCTGATGACCGGGGAGCCAGCATCACGCGCGCTTTCGGCGTTCGAGCCGGGGCGGTTTCGGTGGTGAACGGTCGGGGCGGCCCTACTTGCGCCCAAACTTCGCTCGCCCCGTCTCGATCGCACCGAACGCGAGGGAGTCGCGCCGTTGCATGATGTGCACGGTCCAACCCTCGTTCATCCGCTGCTCCATCTCGGCGGGCGTGTTCGTCGGGAACCCGCACGGCTTCTTGAACTCCTTGCACGCGGCAAGAATCGTCGCGGCGGCTGCTTCACGCCCCGCCGGATCGCCCCGGTAGACACCACCTAACGTCCCGTACCCGGCAAAGACCTGCGCAACGCCGGGCTCGGCGACGATCTCGCGCGCCTTCGCAATCCCTTCCTTGCTCTCGATAATCACGCTGATGAACAACTCACCGTTCGTGTTCAGCGGCCAGATGTCCGCCTTGTCCTTGTACTGCGCGACACTCAGACCCCAATACGCGGCAGCCGCAGAAAGCCCGGTGTCCGGGCGCGTCCCTCCCTTCGACGCAAACCGCATCGCCTTGATCACGTCGCGCACTTCCTGGGCAGACTCCACCGCTTCCATCGAGACACTCACATGGCCAGCATTCAGCTGGCTGATGATGGCGTTGGTGACCTTCGCGGGGTCCGCATGCCAGATGCCGATCTTGGCGGTGAAGGGATGGGTGCGCATGGATCCACCGGCCTTCCGGATCTCCTCCAGGTACCGAAGGAAGGTCTCCGAGGTGCCCGCGGTGAACAGGTAGTCCGCGCGGCGGAACGCGACGGTCTCGGTCGCGGCGTCCGCGAGGTTGATCTCGGGCTGCGGTGCCGCTTGGGCCGGAGCGGCTGGCGGCGTCGCGCCGGGGGCGCCCGGGGGACCACCGCGAAACGCCCGCCGAACGATGGCCGGGTGCGAGATGCCAAAGATCGGGAGCCCCTGTTCCTGGGCGGCGATGATCGGGTTCATGCGGTCGCGGCCCTGCGCCAGGCCACATGCGGCGATCCCAGGAGAACAAGGGTGGTGACGCCACACAGGGCAATGTTGCGCATCGGGACGACCTCAATGAACGGGAAGGGGGACCATCGAAAGCCGGGCCTCGCGACCGGTCGCATATCATGCCCCGCGTCGCACCGTTGCACAATCGGCGGCTGGCAACCCTTGGCCGGGGCCTTGGCGTTCGCCACCTTCCACGTGGCGACGTGTGAGGTCCCGGGAACTCCCAACGTGGGCAAAGTCCAGCATGCGGACATGGCAAGAGCGATGGCACGGGCGGGTCGCGACGGCGGGCTGCCGCCGCCGCATGCTCGTTAGGCTTTGCCTACTCGCCTCCCTCGTCGCGTGTTCGGGCGGCTCGACCGATCCGGCGCGGACGTTCACCCTTCAGGCGTTGACGGACACGACCCAGGCGGGACTTCCCGGTGGGCTGGCGCCCGTCACGCCGCGGGTGCAGGTGCTGAGCGATCGCGTCCCGGTAGTCGGTTATCGGGTGAACTTCGCCGCGACTGGGGGTGGCAGTCCTACCACACCCTCCGTCTTCACCGATGGAACCGGTATCGCGTCTCCCGGAGCGTGGACGTTGGGTACGACACCCGGTGAACAAACGCTGACCGCGTCGATCCCGAGCGCCCGTGTGGTGTTCCGCGCGACGGCCCGTCCATAACCGGTGGCCTAACGCGCGATGATCGCCGCTGCCACCCGGGAGGCCAGGGCGTAGATCGTCTCCTGTGGATTGACCCCCGGCGCGGTGGGCAACAGCGACCCGTCCGCCACGTAGAGCCCGCGCACACCGTATCGCTCCCTCCGGTGATACCGCCGCCAACCGGGAATCACTCCCCATCCGGCAGGTCCCGTTGACATGCGCGGAGAACAGGCCGAGCTGATTGGGCCCGGTGGGCGCGTCCGCGATGCGCGCGAGGTCGGCCTCCCGCCGCAACGCCAGCGGCTGCGCGTGCAGCGTCATGGCCTGCTCCGCGCCGTTGGCCAGGTGCATGCGCGCGGCGGCGGTCATGGACGCCTTCACGTGCCGCGCATCCGCCGAGCCGAGCGCATAACGAACGCGCGGCTGGCCCGTGCGATCCACCGTCACCGAACCGTTGGAGGTCTGCAGGTCCGCGCCGTCGCGCGTCAGGCAGATGAACGGCGCGGTGCGATGCAGGGCCAACATCCGCTCGGCATGGGCCGCACCAAACCCCGGCATCGAGACGGCGGCCAGGCCGGGGCCTAACGCGGGACACTCGATCCAGAACCCGTATCCGTTGGCGTCCTCCCGCGCGAACTGGTCCATCATGGCAGTCAACGGCATGCCCGCCAATGGGTTGGTCTCCTCGGCGTACACCCCCATCACGGCGGTGGTGGGATGCAGTCGCAACCACCGGCCCACGGCGCCACCGCCCATGCCGGAACGCTGGAGCAGTGCGGGAGTCTCCACGGCGCCCGCCGCCACGACGACGATCGGCGCCTCGACCGTGATGGTGCCCACGGCTTGGCCGGTCTGGGGGTCGTACGCGACGGCCTCGACTTCCTTGCGCGGCGTCACCCCCGACCCCACGTCGCGATCGATGACTCTCACGTGCTCGGCGCGGGTGTCGGCCAGCAGGCGCGCCCCATGGGCAAAGGCCATCGGCAGGTAGACCTGGGCCGCGCCGCGTCGGGCGTCGTAGCGGCAGCCGGACGAACAGGTCCCCGCGCGCTGGCACCCACGGGCGTTGACGTGCGCTGGAGCGGCGTGCCACCCCAGCCGACGAGCCCCGTCGAGCAAGAGCCGATCGGAAGGTGAGGGGGCGTCGTCCGGAACCTGGCCGACAGACAACTCGGCCTCGATGCGGGCGAACTCGGGGGCGAGTGCGGCCGATGTGAGGTCGCTGAGACCAAAGCGTCGCTGCCACTCCTCGAGCACATGGTCAGGCGTGCGGAGCATGATCATCCAGTTGACGCTCGTCCCACCGCCGACGGTCGTGCCCTGGAAGAGCGGGATCGAAAGGTCCGTGGTTGCCCGCGTCGCCGACTCGGCCATGAGGCGGGGCAACATCGTCGCCTCCCGCTCGGTGCGCTCAGCAGGCTCGAACCAGGAACCGGCTTCCAGGACGAGGACCTCGCCGCCGGCGGCTGCCAACCGCGCCGCAACGACCGCCCCGCCCGCGCCGCTCCCGATCACCACGGCGTCCGCGCGAAAGCGGAAGTTCCCGCGGAGTTCCGTCCCCGGGGTGATGGACCCGTGCCGGATGCCGCTCGGCGGTGGGGCGGGCGGCGGCACCGTGCGGTCGCCACGTGCGACGACCCCGCCCACTGGCCCTGGCATGGGTCCCTCCCAGGCGACGGCAGGGCGACGTTGGTGCAGTGGCGGGAGGACCTTCAGGGCGGCCAATCCTGCATCACTACTGTAGTACGTGGAGAGCACCAGGCGACGAACCGCCTGATGCAGGACGCGGGCGACGGGAAGCCGCGACGCGCCGAGCCGTGCGAAAAGCGCCGCACGCCGGTCCAGCGGAAGGGTGGCCCAAGGCCGGAATACGCCACACAGCGCGAGGCGCACCAGGGGCTGCCCCAGTGCGCCCAGCGCCTGGCGCAGCTCCTTCCGCGTGCGGAGCGGGAGGGCGGCGAATCGGGCGTCCAGCGCGGCGCCGAGCGACGCAGCGTCGGGGCCGCCCCCGGCCGTTCCCGGGGCAATCACCTCCGCCAGCGCCAGCAGCGTCTCGCGCTCGGGTGCTGGGAGACGGTCGGTCATGATGACGCCCAAGTCGGGCCGTGCCCGCCATCCCGCAACCCGACAGGGACGGTGTGCAAGTTCGTGCGGGCGGTGACGTCTCCCAACGTGATCCCGACTGGAGACCTGATGCGTATTCGCCTGCTTGCCATGGTCGCGGCCTTCGCGCCGCTGCCCCTCGTTGCCCAGGGAAGACTCGTCCCTCGCGACTGTGCCCCGCCACCGTCCTGTCGTCCCGATGCAGAGTGTGCACGGCCGATGGTCCTTCCCTGTGCCAACCCACTTTCCCGGACCCAAAGCACGGTGAAGGTGGCCCTCGGTGATCGTGTGTTAAGGTGGGAGGTCACCGAGACGTTCGTGAACCGCGGCCCGCGGGTGGCGGAAGCCGACTACATCTTCCCCTTGCCCGCTGGCGCGGCGTTCGAGGACCTCAAGCTCTCGATCAATGGGGAATTGGTCGCCGGGGAGACGATGAGCGCCGAGAAGGCGCGTGGCATCTACGAAGAGATCGTCCGCCGGCAGCGCGACCCCGCCCTCGTGGAATGGATGGGGAGTGGGATGCTGCGCACCCGCATCTTCCCCATCGCGCCAGGTGAGGAGAAGAAGGTGGTCGTGCGCTACCAGAGTGTCGCGACCCGCGAGGGTGATGCGCTGCGCATCGACTACCGCCGCGGCACAGATCCCAATGCGGGCACTGCCCGGCCGGTGGAGCCCACGACGCGTGGTGGTGAACGCGAGGACTGGACCTCCTTCACCCTCGTGTACCAACGCGAAGGGCGCTACGGCGAGCCGTATTCGCCGACGCACACCCTGCGCACACGCGACGAGGGACGCACCCGCGCCGTGGAGGCTCGCGGCAGCGCGAGTGAGGTGGCCGTGTTGCTCCCGCTTCGCCACGCGGACGCCGCGAGCATCAACGTGCTGACTCACGCCCCGAGCGACGACGCCCGCGGCTTTGCGCTCTTTACGGTATCGCCCCCATCCACCCCGCGCCGCACGCTGCCGCGCGACGTGACCTTCGTGGTGGACGTGTCGGGGTCGATGCAGGGGAGCAAGATCCAGCAGGCGCGCGAGGCGGGACGTGCCTTGCTCGCGTCGCTACGTCCCGAGGATCGCTTTCGCATCGTCGACTTCTCCACCGATGTGCGCAGCTTCCGTGACGGGTTCACGTCGGCGACGGCGGCCAACCTCCGCGAGGGACGACGTTACCTGGATGGGCTCCGCGCTGAGGGATCGACGAACATCTCGGGGGCGCTGGAAAGCGCCCTCTCGGAGCGCACCGATGGTGAGCGGCTCCCGCTGGTGGTGTTCGTGACGGATGGCGAACCGACCGTGGGTGAACGCAATGCGGATCGGATCGCGGCGCTCGCCGGCCGGCTCCGCGGGCAGGCGCGGGTGTTTGCGATCGGGGTGAGCGCCCAGGTCAATGCCGGGCTCATCGAGCAGCTGGCCGTGGAGGGTCGCGGCACGGCACACTTTGTCCGCAATGAGGAATCGGTCGAGCGCACGGTCGCACTGCTGGCCTCGCGCCTCAACGCGCCGGTGCTCACTGATGTGCGCCTCACCGTGGATGGCGTGCGCCTCGCGCAGGTGCTGCCGAGCGGGACCATGGACCTCTTTGCCGGGCAGGACCTGGTCGTGCTCGCGCGGTACAGCGGATCGGGCTCGGCGCGTGTGCGCGTGACCGGAACGTCGGTGGATGGGCCAGTGACCTGGTCCACCACGGCCCGCTTTGTGGAGGATGACCGGCGCAACCCGTTCGTGGCGCGCCTGTGGGCGGCGCAGCGCATTGGATGGCTCGCAGCAGACAAGCGGCGAAATGGCGGTAGCCGAGAGCTGGACCGGGAGATTCGGTCGTTAGGCGAACGGTATGGCATTCCCACCGAGTTCTCGTCGTACCTGGTCGTGGAGCCCGGCATGCAGGTGGCGAGTCGGGACTCGGCCAGTCCGGCCAACGTCCAGCCGATGGTACTGCGCGACGCGATGGTAGGGGCCAGCGCGGGTGGCCGCGGGACCGTGCAGTCGGCGGCCGCACCCCCGATGGCGAGCAACGAAGTCCGCTTTGAGGCGGCCCGCGCGGCCGCGAAGCAGCGCGAACTCAAGTCGGCGGCCGACATCGACGAAAGCGAGCGTCGGGCAGATCGCCGTCAGGTCGGCGGCCGGCTCTTTACCCAGGCCAATGGGGTATGGACGGATGTGCGCTGGACCCCGAAACTCCGCCTCGTGACCGTGAAACCGTATTCGGCCGCCTACTTTGAACTCGTGCAACGCCTTGACCAACTTGCCGAGCCATTTGCGCTCGGGGATCGCGTGATCGTCGCGGGGCGCGCGGTGGCCATCGAGCTATCGCCGACCGGTGCCGAGCGCCTGACGGCGGACGCCCTGGCGACCATCGTGCGGGACTGGTAATCGCGACCATGCGCGACGACGAGCTGGAACGCCTCTTTCACCTCTACCACACCCCCCTCGTGCGGTACCTCACGCGGCGGCTGGGCGATCGTGACTGGGCGGAGGAGGTCGCGCAGGAGACGTTCCTGCGCGCCCTCCGGCAGGACCAGCTCACCAGCGAACGGTCGTGGCTCTTTGCGGTCGCGACCAACCTGGTGCGGGACGAGGCGCGGAAGGACGAACGCCGGCGCCGTCACCTGCAGTTGCTCGCGGACGAACAGCGTGATGCGGTGGTGGAGCCAGTGGTCGCCGACGCCGAGCGGGCGCATGAACAGGCGTTGGCCCGTCGCGCGGTAGACGCGCTGGCGGAGAAGGACCGGCTGGCGTTGCTAATGAAGGAAGAGGGGTTGAACTACACCGAAATTGCAGAGGCGCTTGGTCTGTCGGTGGGCTCGATCGGGACGACGTTGTCCCGGGCGCGCCGCCGACTGGCGGAGAGCTACGAAGCCATGCAGGCGGACGAACGCCGTGCCGCGGGAGGGAACGATGCACGCTGACGAGGGAACGATCCACGCCTGGCTGGACGGCGAGTTGCCGCCGGCGGAGGCTGCGGCGCTCGAGGCGCATGTCGCGAGCTGTACGACCTGCGCGGCCGCGGTGGCCGAGGCACGTGGCTTGGTGGCGGCCTCGAGCCGGATCCTGGGAGCCCTGGACGATGTGCCGGCCGGGGTGACGCCGGCGATCGTGAAGGCCGCGACCGCCGGGACGGCGCGAGCGCGCCAGCGCGTGTGGCGATACCCCCAGTTTGCCGCCGCGGCGGCGGCCGTGATCCTGCTGGTGGGGAGCGCGGTGGTCTACCGGCAGTCGGCGGTTGGGGTCCCGGCGGCGGCTGACGCGGTCACCATGCAGGAGGCCAGCGTCCCCGCCGTTGCCAACGCGCCTATGCCGGCGCCGACCGCCTCGAGCGCAGCTCCCTCCGTCGAGGCGGCCAGGCGCGAGGATGCGGCGCCTGTGTTGCCGATGCGGATGGCCGTTGCCGCCGGGCCTAACGACTCGCTCGCCAGGGAGGCCAAGGCGGTCGCGACCGCAGCGGCTGACGCGGCGCGCGCACCCGAGACGGATTCGACCAGCCGACGGGTCCTCGCGGATGCGGTGGTGACGAGTGAACGGGAGCGACTCGCTGGGGAACAGCGCGTCCAGCTCGCCGAGGCTCGGACTCCCGCGGCGGCTCCCCCGCCAGCGGCGGCGAAGCAGGCAGCCGGTGCGCGCAACGAGGTGGGCGGCGCTGCGGCGGGTCGCGCGTCGTTCAGTCGGGACGAGGCGGCGGTTCCCGGAATTGCTGCCCCCAGGTGTTTCGACCTGCAGCGGAGCGCGGCCGCGGTTACGGCCGGGGTGCCCCCTTGGTGCAGCTCACCGAGATGCCAGGGCCGACGGTCGGGGGGAAGGCAATGCGGGCCGTAGTGTCTTCGGCCGGCGCGGGGTGGTTCTGGTATCGTCTGATGGACGGCGGGTTGTTTCTGACACGCGTGGTGGATGGGGCTCTGGCGTATGAGGCGCGTTTTTCGGGCCTTGAGCGACGGATGTCGTCGGCACCGAGCGCGCCTGCGTGTCGCGTTGATCTGGCCTCCAGAGGCAATGCCCCTTGGTGGTCGCGTCTGACCCGGGTATTCCTTGGGGGTGACAAGACTCCGGCGCGGGATCCTCAGGCTGGCCGCACTCGTCGGCAGCACGGCCTGCTACAGCATTGGGCCGGGCTTCGACCCTGCTCGGCACCTCATCTATGTCGACGGGGACGGCGGGATGCGTCGCGCCCTGGACACTGCGGAAACACGAGGGACGTGGCGGGTGACCGGCGAGGTGCTGGACGACAGTAGCGCGCGCCAGGTGGTGGGCACGCTCATGGAGAACTTGCGCGCGAGCGCCCATGACACGATCACGGTCTACTTCCATGGCGGGCTCGTCACCAACCACTCGGCCCGCGTGGACGCCGCGGCTCTTGGCGCCCAGCTCGAGCGGGAAGGGCACTTTCCCCTGTTTGTCGGATGGGACTCCGGATGGCTTCCAACGCTTGGCGACCATGTCACGAGCGTGCGGCAGGGGCAGGTGTGGTCGCCGCTGGCCGGCTGGTTGTCGGCACCGTTTATCATTGCGGCTGACCTGGGGCGAGCGGTGACGCGTGCCCCGTTAGGCATGTTGCAGCAGGCGGCGGACTATTGTGCCACGTGGCGCGGGGCTCTTTCGGACAGCGTGCGGCGCGCGCGTGGCGACCATGCGTGCCCGACCTTCTCCGACGAGGTGCGCGCCCGTCGCGTCAACGTGCGTCGCGCGCTGGACCGTGAGGAACGCGGCGAGTCGCTGGATTCACTGCGCCTGACACTCGGGGACTATCACTCCACCTTTCCGCGGACCCTGGGGCGCACGGTATCGGCGTACGCGACCGCGATCCCGAAGGCGCTGGTGACCGGTCCGCTGGTGGATGGGTTTGGTGCGGGGACCTACGAGAACATGCTGCGACGCACGCAGACCATGTTTCGGCGCCGGGAGGACATGGCGCGGCGCTCGACCGTGACCGGGTATCGTCCTCCTACCGGAGCGACCGCGATCCTGATGGATTCGCTCGCGGCCCACATGGCGTCGCGGTGTGCGGTGCCGACGAACTGCCGGGCGCAGCTGAACCTTGTCGGGCACTCGATGGGAGCGATCATCGCCGCGCGCGTACTGCAGGAGTGGCCGCAGCTGCACGTACACAAGTTGTACTTCCTTGGGGCCGCTGCCACGGTGGCCGACCTCGAGCGCACGGTGATCCCGTACATGCGCCGTCACGAGGAGACACGGTTCTACAACGGGATGCTGCATCCGCGGATCGAGGTGGGAGAGGCGCAGTGGCTGGCGCTGGATCTGGTGCCGCGCGGGTCGCTGCTGGAGTGGATCGACGACCATCTCACCTCGCCGGAGACGCCGCTGCAACGGACGGCGGGGAAGTGGGAGAACATGGCGGCGATGGAATACGTCTTCCCGCCGGATGTGCGGGGGCGCGTGATCCTGAAGGGGTTCGGTTTCCGTGACCCGAGGGATCGCGACCAGCCCTTCCTGTTCAAAGGACTGCATGGGCACGGTGCGTTCGACGACCGGGAGTTCCGGTGGTGGCGTGACCGGACGTGGTGCATCTACACGGGGCCGGCCTGCGTGAACCCCTGACCTTGCGCACCACGTGGTGAGGCGCGACGATGAGCGCCATGCGGTTCCTTTCCGCTCTCCTCCTCGCGACGGCGTCCGCCCTGGGCGCTCAACCCCTCGCCCGCGACACGACCTCCGTCACCATCCTGGCGAACTTTGCGCTCGACGGCACCGGGGGCACTCTCCGGAACCTTCAGCTGCGCGTGAGCGGCGGGCGCATCACGGCCCGCGCGCATGGCCGCAACGCCGAGGAATTGCTGGGTCGGGTGGAGCACTGCGGCCAGACGCCGATGCAGGCGCTGGTGTCCGCGCACGCACTCGCGGCAGACGCGTTAGGCATGGGCGATCGCATCGGACGGATCGCGCCGGGGTACGAGGCGGACCTGGTGGCCGTAGCGGGCGATCCGTTGCGCGACCTCACCGCCGTGCGGCGCGTGGTCTTCGTGATGCGCGGCGGGGTCATCTACAAGTGGGATGGGGCCCGCGGCGCCGCGCGTCGCTGATCCCGCTTGGCCTACTGCTCGGCCAACCGCTTGATCCCGGCGAGTCCCTTCTCGAAGTCCTTGCCGATCATCGCGTCCATGTTCATGAAGAGGCCGAATACGCGCATCATCAACGGACTCGCGCCGTTCATCACCCATTGCACGCGCGTGCCGGCGGCGGTCGGGGAGAGGGTGAGGTCGACCGTGTTGTTCGCCGGGAATGGCTTGATGAACTGGAGCGCAATGTTCAGGTGCGCGACGGGCGTCGACTCGACGATTTCCATGCGCCCTTCGCCGACCTTCTTGTTCCCGACCCATGCGTAGTGCGCCCCGGGTCCGGCGGCCGGGCCGCCATAGGTGCGCTGCAAGTTGGGGTCGAGCTCTTCCCAGGGGGACCACCCGCGCCATTGGTGGAAGTCGTTGAGCAGCGGGAAGATGCGGTCCGGGGGAGCCGCGACGTCGATCACGCGTTCGATGCGCATCGTGTTGGGGCGCGACGCCGCGACGACGAGTGCCGCGGCGACGAGGACCAGCAGGACGAGAATCGCGGTCATACGAGTCAGGGATGGGGGACGGGAACGTACGCCCTCAGCGCGCAGACGTCGAGCGATGCACTCAGTGGGGATCCGCCCCCAGCTGGTTGCGGTTGCGCCGGAGGGCCTGCATCACCGTCCGTCCGGCCGCGATCGCACCAATGAGTATGTAGATGTAGAACGAGTACACCCGCCACCAGATGAGCGACGCCGCCATGAGCCGGGGGGACAGGACCCCGCCTAACGCGGCGTTGAAAGCGAATTCCACCACGCCACCCCCACCTGGTGCGGGCGCAATCGCCGCCCCGTAGAGCAGGGCCATCGGCCAGAGCACCAGCGAGGAGAACGGCGCCTCCTCGCCGTACGCTGCCGTGACCAGGGGAAGGATCGCCAGGCGCCCCATGACATGGAGGATCGAGAAGCCGAGGGCGGCGAACATCAACCCGCGATGCGCAGTGCGCAGCGAGCCGGCGGAGGCCCGGAGCTGGCGCAAGGAAAGCTGGATTCGTCGCCAGGCCCCCGAACCGATCCCCATCCAGCGTACGAGCGGCGGGCGCGGCCCGTTGGCGCGACGCTTCGCCAGGATCAATCCCAAGAGCCCCGTCCCCAGGACGCCTGTCGAATAAATCCCCACGGTCAGCAGGATGCCGCGCACGATCCCCGACTGGTCGTGCCACCAGATCCCGAAGGCGATGGCAAGGATGGCCAACGAGACCATCTCAAGGAACAACTCGAGAAACAGCACGAGCAGGACACTCGCCACGGGAACCCGGGCCTCGGTCAACACGAGGAAGCGGGCGGGTTCTGCTCCAGATCGTGACGGCGTGATGGACGCGGCGAAGTCGCCGCCCAGGATGGTGCGGGCGGCCACCCCAAACGGGGTGTGGACGCCGATCGCCCTGGCGCTGAGGATGATCTTGAGAACGCGACAGACGATCTCGAACCCCACCGCCGCGAGCAGGAGCAGGTGCGACCCCCAGGGGAGCCCGAGTGGGGCGCCGCCCTCAGGCCAGCTGGACGAGACCACGTAAACAGACACCCCGACCGACGCGGCAAACGACAGGGCGGTGAGGAACCAGCGAAGAGGGGTCAAGTCCGACGGGAGAAGGGCTCGGGCCTTCCTACGGTGGGGCCCGCCACAAATCTTCGCGTTCTGCCGTGTGGTGCCAGTGGCAGGCCTTGCGGGCTCCGGATCAAAGTCCGAGCATGACGCGCTAAGCACGTGGTCCTCCGGCGGCATCGAACCAGGACCATGACGGTGCCCGCCCTCACCCTCCACCCGCGCGTGACGGCCCCGAACCTCGACCCTGCGGACGATCGCGAACTCGCCCAGCGTGCCCAGGCGGGTGACATGCGGTCATTCGAGGCCCTGTTCGGGCGGCATGTGGGACGCACCTTCGCCCTCTGCCTGCGGATGACGGGCGAGCGTCAGCGTGCGCGCGAGCTCGCGCATGACGCCTTCGTGCGGGCGTGGGAGAGACTGGGCTCGTTCAAGGGGGAGGCCGCATTCGGTACCTGGCTGCATCGCCTGACGGTGAACGTGATCCTGGAGGCCGCCCGCTCCCAGCGACGGCGTGAGGCGCGCGTGGCCCTCGCCGACGACACGGACGACGACGTTCAGGCGGCGCCGGAACTCACCCCGGCCGACGTGGGGGACCGCATCGACCTCGAGCGGGCCATCGCCAAGCTGCCACCGAACGCGCGCCAGGTCTTCGTGCTCCACGACGTCGAGGGCTTTCGCCACGACGAGATCGCCGATCGCATGTCTATTGCCCCGGGCACGGTGCGCGCGCACCTGCACCGGGCACGCAAACTCCTCATTGCCTGGCTGGATCGATGACACATCCCGAGGTATCGCACCTTAACGACTACGTGGACGCGCGGCTCGCCGCCGAGCCGCAGCGCGAGGTCGAGCGGCACCTGGCGGACTGCGCGCCGTGCCGGGAGGAAGTCGCCGACCTGCGACGCCTGCTGGCCGCGACGGCGGCCCTTCCGGAGGCGCTGCCGGCGCCCGAGGGGCTATGGGCGGCGGTCCGCGAGTCGATCGACGAGCGCCGGGTGGTCGCCTTCCCGGGATCGCGTGTGCGGCCGCGTTCCTGGTCCACGCGGAGGCTGGTGGCCGCGGCGACGGTCCTCGTGGTGCTGTCCTCCGGGACCACGGCGCTGCTCCTGCGCGACCGCGCACCGGCCGCGCCTCCCGAGGGGGCGACCCTCCTTCCCGCGGCGTGGCTGTCCACCGAGAGTGGCTACATCGAGAGTGCAGCCTCGCTCCAGTCGCAACTCGACGCGCAACGCGCGGTGCTTGATCCATCCACGGTTGCTGCAGTGGAGCGCGCGCTGGCCACGGTGGACGCGGCGATTGCCGAGGCGCGGGACGCGCTGTTGCGTGACCCGGCGAATGCAGCACTGCTGGATCTGCTGGCATCCAACCATCGACAGAAAGTTGACCTCTTGCGGCGGGCCACCCAGCTCGCATCCAGCACATGAACCCGTTGCGTGTCCTGTCGGCCCTGGTCGCGTGTGGTGTGGCGACCGCTGTGGCGGCCCAGCAGAAGGTCGAGCGCCGCCATCACGTGACGCGCGACGTGTACGTCCGCGTGAATGGGTCCTTCGCGTCGTTGCGGGTCACGGCGTGGGATCGCGACTCGCTGCTGCTCAGCGGCGACGTTCCCAAGGGAACACGCGTCGACGGTGGCGTGAGTGAGGCGCCGTCCAAGGGGGTGAAGTACTACCTGGAAGGACCCGCCGGCGCGGCGGCCACAGGCAAGCTGGAGCTGTTTGTGCCGTCCGGGGCCACGGTGTGGGCGAAGGCCGCGAATGCCACGATGGAAGTCGCCGGGGTGACCGGCGGCCTGGACCTGAACATCGTCGGCGGGCGCATCACGGTCAGCGGCACGCCGCGAGAACTCAACGTGGAATCCATGGACGGGGCGGTCACCATCACGGGGACGCCCGGGTGGATGCGCGTCAAGACGGCCAGTGGCGCCATCGTCGTCAACGGCGGGTCGCCCGACGCGGGTTTCACCACCGTGAGCGGCACCATCACGGCGCGTGGGGGAGAGTACGAACGTGCGCGCATCGAGTCCGTCACAGGCAACGTCGTGTTTGGCGGCACGATGCGGCGTGCGGGCTCCCTGACCATTGATTCCCACAGCGGCACCATCGACCTGGCGCTGCCGGCGAAGGCCTCACTGGACATCGAGGCCACGACCATCGCTGGCAGCATCCTCAACAACGTCACCTCACGCCGCCCGACGCCCGGGCGGGAGGGCCGCGGCGAAGAGCTGAGCCTCGGCCTTGGCATTGGCGATGCCCGGGCGACGTTGCGTTCCTTCAAGGGGAACATCCGGCTCGTTCGGTCCGACGCAGCACCGGCCAAGCCGGGTTAACCGGCGGCGATTGCCGGATTGCCTCGCACGGGGCGTGGGTGATTCGCACTCACGCACCCACCGGTACAGACCTCATCACACATCGAGACCACCATGACCAGGCTCCTTCTCGGCGCCCTCGCCGCCGCTTTGTCCACGACCCCGGCCATTCCCACCGCCGCGACCAGCGGGCCCCCGTGGATCAGCATCGAGTACCCCGTGAATCCGTACGACAGCTCCACGAAGGATGCGTTCCTTGTGGTTCACGCCTTCCATCACGGGAATCCCATGAATTTCCCGGTGAGCGGCACCGCCGAGGGGATCGTCAACGGCCAGCGGCGCACCGTGCCCCTGGAGTTTGCGCGGACGTCGCGCACGGGCGTGTTTGCCCTGAGGAAGCAATGGGCGAGCGAAGGCGCGTGGACCCTGGTGATCGGCGTGGCGCAGGGGCCGGAGGATCGCGTGTCCGCGATCGTTGAGTTGGACCGCGCGGGGCAGGTGGCAAAGGTCACGGTCCCGACGCGTCGCCAGGAGGGGCACACGTTGCCTGCCCCGGTCGTGATGCAGGAGGTCGAGTACGCGCTGCGCGCACGTGCGGGTTGAGCGTCAAAACCAAGCGCCCCGGCCGTTGCGGCCGGGGCGCTCATCGTACGATGATCACCAGGCGGTCACGTTGTAGCCCGAGCTCTGCGGTTCGGGGGCCGGGGTCTTCGTACCCTTCGTCGTGCCGGTGGGGGTCGTCGTGGTGCCGGTCGTGCTGGTGGCGCCAGTGGAGGTCGGCGCCGCCGTGACGGCCGATGAAGCCGTCAGGTAGCCGGAGCGACGGGCGGCGGAAGGGCCGGTGGCGTCCGAGCAGGCCGTCGTCGTGACAAGGAGAAGGGCGGCGGCGGCGGCGAAGAAGCGGCGGGTCGTGGACATAGGAAGTGTTCTGAGTGGCAGGAGGAGTGTGCGGCGTGTCACGGGATTGACTCTGCATTAAGCACCACCCATGCCGGACTCGTGATGCAGCGCACAACGGCGCGCTCTGCCGGGTCCGCGCGCGCAACCGATGCCGCAGTCGGTCAGGGTGGCTGCCTTTCCATGCGTCGAGACGCGCGTTCGGTCGGTTCGTCCGACGTGCGGATTCGCCGGGCCCTCCAGCGAAATGCGGCCGATGCCGCGGGATGCAAGGCGCGGCGGAAGGTGTGGCCACGCGGATACATCCCGACACTCCTGTTCGTCAATACAGGCCAACTCCCCTTGTCGCGCCTCCCCACTCCCCTGCGCGGCGCTCATCCGCGTTTCTGCTTGCATGTCGGACGCAGGACCCACTTCTCCCACCGCCGCAATCGACGCACACGAAGACCTCTGGGAGGCGCGTTTGGTGCGCGCCCGGGAGTTTGAACGGCTGGGGCAATGGGGGGAGGCGCGCGCTGAATACCTCACCGCGTTGTCGGAAGCGACGGCGCGCGAGGGCACGCGCCTCCAGGTTGACCTGCTGCGCTGGGTGGCACGCACGTACCAGGAGGCCGCAGAGTTCACTGAGGCCCTGGCCTTCCTGGCGCGCGCCGAGGGGGTCGCCAGGCACTACGGCGAACGGTCCGGGCTTGGGCATTGCCTGAACTTGCGGGCCATCATCAGTTGGCAGCGCGGCGACCTCGACGAGGCCAGCCACTTCTATGCGCAGGCGCTGGACCTGGCGCGAGAGACCAACGACCTGCACCTCGCGGCCCTTGCCGCACAGAATCTCGGGGTGGTCGCCAGTGTACGCGGCGCACACGAAGAGGCCCGCCAGTACTATGAAGTGAGCCTGGCGGCCTGTCGCGCGCGCGGGGCCCTTCGCGAGATCTGTACGACTCAGAACAACTTGGGCCGCCTCCACACGGAGACGCGCGACTGGGACGCGGCGGAGACGGCGTTCGCCGAGGCAGAGGACCTGGCGCTCCAGGTGGCCGACCATTCGGTTCATGCCATCATTGTCCTGAACCACGCGGAGATGTGCGTGCGCAAGGGGGATGTCGCCGCAGCGGAGGCGGCCTGCGCGCGCGTCATGATGGATGGTGGGTCCGTGACTGGCGCGACCGCGCACGGCTACCGCGTCCAGGGCCTCATCGCCCTCGCCGCGGGCGATGCCGTCCAGGCGGAGCGCTCGTTCGCCGATGCGGAACGTTATGCGGTGCAGCGAGGGGACCAGCTGCTGCGTGCCCAGCTCGCCCGCGACCGTGCGGAGCTGTACCGCGGCCAGGGCAGGACGCGCGACCTGCTGCTGGCGCTGAACACGGCACGTCGGCTGTACTCGGAGATCCGCGTGCCGCAGGCGATCACCGAAGTGCTTGGCATGACGGAACGCCTCGAGCGCGAGGTGCTCGAGGTGGTGCGCCGCTGGAGCGAGTCGATCGAAGAGAAGGATCAGTACACGCGGGGGCACTGTGATCGCGTGGCGGAGCTGGCCTGCGCTATCGCGCGGCGTGTAGGTGTCGAGGCGGACCAGATGTTCTGGTTCCGCGTGGGGGCCCTCCTCCACGACGTGGGAAAGGTCGTGATCTCCTCGGACATCCTCAACAAACGCGACAAACTCACGGCAGATGAGTGGGCCGTGATGAAGCTGCACGCGCGTGCTGGGGCGGACATCCTCGCCGAGCTGGACTTCCCGTACGACGTGGTACCGTGCGTCCGCTCCCACCACGAGAACTGGGACGGATCAGGGTACCCGGACGGGCTCCGGGCGGAGGAAATTCCGCTCTGGGCGCGCATCGTGACGTTGGCGGACGTCTACGATGCGTTGACCACCGAGCGGAGCTACAAGCAGCCCCTGTCGAGTGAGGCGGCCCTCGAGGTGATGCGGCGTGATGTGGGCCGACAGTTCGATCCTGCACTCTTCGATGCCTGCATCGCGGCAGTGGGGGAGGTGGTGACGCACACCCTATCGGCCCCAGCCCAGCGTCGATCGGCGTTGAACGTCGGGGCAGTTGAACGTGACGACCTGACCGGCCTGCTGCTCCGCAAGGCGGTGTTGGTGCAAGCCCAGGAGTGCCTCGCAGAGGCTCGGACGCGCGGGGAGGCGCTGTCGCTCCTGGTGATCGACGTGGACCACTTCAAGTTGGTTAACGACACCTTCGGACACCTGCAGGGTGACGACGTGTTGCGCGCCGTCGCGGCGGAGATGCGGGACGCGGTTGGTGAGCGCGGGATCCTCGGCCGCTACGCCGGGGATGAGTTCGTGTTGCTCCTTCCCGGGACGGAGCACGAAGTTGCGCGCGCGATCGCGGCCGACCTCTGTGCCTCGGTGGCCACGGTGCGCCTCGCGATCCGCGAGCGCCGCGAAGGCACTGTCGGCGTCACGCTGTCGATTGGCGTCGCCACGAGCGATGCGTCGACCGGCGAGATGGAGTCGCTCTTCGCCGCGGCGGACCGCGCGCTCTACGTCGCCAAGCGGCGCGGGCGCAACCAGGCGGCAAGCGCCACCGAGGCCGATGAGGAACGCCAGGTCGCCGCCCTGCACTTCGACCGGTTTGTCGGCCGCACACGGGAGATGCGCCTGCTCCTGCAGGAGCTGGAATCCGCCTGCGGCGGCAGCCCGCGCCTGGCGTGCGTGGTGGGGGAAGCGGGCATCGGCAAGACTTCACTGGTGCGACAGCTCCAGCCAGAGGTGCGCCTCCGCGGGGGCCTGATGGTGAGCGGGCGATGCCTCGCGACGGACGTGAAGCCTCCATATGGCCCGTGGGCGGAGATCGTGCAGGCCATCCACGCGGCGCACCTCGTCCCACCGGACGCCCGATGGCCCGAGCTCGCACGGCTGGTCCCCGCACTCGGCGCCGGACAGGAACCATCGCTCTCGCCCGGATCGAAGTACGCGCTGCTGGCCGAGTTGTCGGCGTACCTGCGTCAGGCCTGTCACCGCGTGCCGCTGACCCTGGTGGTCGACGACGTCCAGTGGGCCGATGCATCCACCTGGGATGCCCTCGAGTACGTGCGCCACCACCTCGAGGCCGAACGCCTGTTGATCTGCATGACGCTACGCGCCGAGGACGCGTCGCGGGTCACCGAGCGGCGGCGGCACCTCTCACGTGACGAACGCTTCCGCGATGTCACGCTGCACCGGCTGGCCGAGGACGACCTGCGCACCTGGCTGGAGACGATCCTCCACCAGGGCGAGATCGAGCCCAGCTTCCTGCGGTTTGTCCACCGGTACACGGAAGGCAACCCGCTCCTGGTGGTGCATGTGCTGCGGTCGTTGCAGGAGGCGGGGGCGCTCTGGTACGCCGGACGGCGCTGGCAGTGGCGCGATCGGCCGGACCTCGAGTTGCCGACCGCCGTGACGGACCTCATCGATGCACGGATCGAGCGCCTGGGCGAACGGGCTCGTGCTCACCTCACGGTAGCGGCCGTGGTGGGGCGGTCGTTCGACCTCGAAACGGTGCTCGTGGCCGGTGGCATGGACGAGGACGAGTTGCTCGATGCGCTGACCGAAGGGACGGTGGCGCACGTCGTCGAGGAGGTTGGCGATCCCGCGGAGGAGCACTATGCGTTCTCCCACGGGCTCATCGCCGATGCGATCAAGGCGCGCGTGCCGCGGCGCCGCTTGGCGCGTATGCATGGACAGGTGGCGACCGCCCTCGAGCGGCTGCGGCCCGACGCCATCGCCGTGATCGCGGCGCACTATGACGCCGCCGGGACGCGCGACAAGGCGCACGCGTTCGCCGTCCGCGCGGCAGAGCGGGCCGTTTCGGTGTACGCCCATGACGAAGCGGCGGCCTCATACGCGCTCGCCGAACGGAACGCCCCCGATGTCCAGGCCCTCAAGGCGTGCCGCTTTCAACGCCTCCACTCGCTCGAGCTCGCCGGCGCCTACGAGGCGGCCGAGTCCCTGTGCGACCTGCTCCTCGCAGAGGCCGCGACCGCCGGTGATAGTGACCCGCTGTTCTCGGTGCGCCGGGCGCGCGAGCGGATTCGGGGGTTGCGAGGGCAATCGCTCGCCCAGACAGCGGAGGCGGTGCACGTGCTGTTGGCACAGGTCACGGCCGCCGGCGTCTGGCATGAACAAGTGGAACTGCTCGGGATGCTCTCGCGCATCCTCCTCCGGCGCGGTGAACAACAGGAAGCGCGACGGCTCGGCAATGAAAGCGTCGCGGTGGCCGAGGCGCACGGGAGCCGGGCACTGCTCGCGACCACGCTGATGCACCTCGGGTCCGCCGTGATCGAGGTGGATTCGACGGAGGCCCTGCAGTGCTACGAACGCGCGCTGGCCACGTTCACCGAGATGGGGGACCTGGTCGGCCAGGCACGCGCAAGCATCAATTTGGGGATCGCGTTGTCGCGTCGCGGTGACGACGCCCGGTCACAACAGGTGTACGAGTCCGGGCTGGCGCTGAGTCGGCGCATCCACTCGCCAGACCTGACCGGGCTCGCGGCGCTCAACCTCGGCGTGCTCCAAATGAAGCGTGGGGCCTTTGCCGAGGCCGATGCCTCGCTGGGCGAGGCGATGGAAGGGTTCGCGGTGCTGCACAACGAACCGCATCGCCTCGCGGCGCTGTACAACCAGGCGAACCTTGCCCTGGAGACCAACAATGCGGAGCGTGCGGCGCGCCTGTATGGCGACGCGGCTGTCGCCGCCGCCGCGATGAACCAGCTCGATGTGGAGGTCGGTGCCCGGGCCGGACAGGGGCTGGCGTGGCTCGCCCTGGGCCGTGCGGACGATGCTCGGGGATGCCTGCAGGCGTGCCACCTGCACCTGCGGGCCCAGTCCGACTGGTGGTTTCAGGGTCGCCAACTGCTGGAGGCGCTCGCCGTGCGGCTCGCGGTGCTCCAGGGGGATCGGCACGCGGCCGCCGTGCGATTCCAGGAGGGGCTGCAGCGCGCCGAACTTTCGGACGCGTATGGCCTCGCCTGGTTGGTCGCCGATGTCACCGGTCCGTTGGACGACCTGGGGGTGCCCGATGGCTGGCCCCATGTCGCGCGCCTCGCCGCGTGGGTTGAGGCGTCCGACTATGCGTCCCTGACGGCGAGGTATCGCCAACTCAACGCTCGCGCGGCCGCCGGCGCCGAGCCGTAGCGGTCGCCCCCCGGCGCGTGCTGGGGGGCGACGGGGGAGGGTGCCGCCTAACGCCGTTCGAGGCCCTGCAGGGCCTGACGTTCCTTGACCCAGTAGGGGGTGGGGAATGCCCGCGTCGACGGCCAGACCTCGTTGAGGGTATTCCCCTCGAGCAGCCGCCCGGCCTTCATCACGTAGCGGATCGCCATCGAGTTGCGGATGTTGTCCATCGGGTTGGCGTCGAGCACGAGGAGGTCGGCGGCCTTGCCCGGCTCAATCGAACCCAGGTCCTTGCCGTAGCCGATGGACTCGGCGCCGAGGATGGTGGCGATGCGCAGCGCCTCGTGGTTGGTCATCCCGCCGGACTGCAACATCCAGAGCTCCCAGTGCGCGGCCGGGCCATCCTGCTGGCCGTGTGACCCCAACCCGGCAATGCCGCCGGCACGGATCACGTCGCGGACCCCCTGGGCAATGAGCGGGAAGTTGTAGTCCTCTTCGACGATCAGCGGACGGCGCCGGGCCTGGCGGGAGAGCAGCTCCGCGGGGGTGAAGTACGACGCCTTGGGGTCGGCGTGCAGGTCGGTGCGGGCCCGGAAGTAGCCGTCACCGGCCGGCGCGCCGTACGCCACGACCAGCGTTGGGGTGTACGCGATCTTCGCATCGGCCAGCACCGTCACCACATCCTTGTAGAGCGGCACCTGCCCGATGCTGTGCTCGAAGGCCGTGTAGCCGTCCATGGCCAGCTGGATGTCGAGCTTGAAGTCCGCGGCTCCTTCGTTGGTGGAGTTGATCTGTTCGGCATGCGCGGCCTGCAGGATCCACTGCCGCTGGATGCGCCGTGGTTGCAGGTATTGCTTGAGCGAGTTGACACCTTGTTGCTTGTAGCGACGCACGACCTTCAGGGCGTCGTCGTATGAACGGACGGGTACCTGGTTGAAGGTGAGTGGAGGCCCCGTGGCGAAGACTCGCGAGCCGATCATCTCGCCCGTCTCGATCAATTCGCCCCAGGCGATATTCTGCCGTGAGCCGGACGGGTTGCGCGTGGTGGTCACGCCGTAGGCGAGGTTGGCGGCGATGCTCCACTCCTGCTCCGGCGCATTCTCCGCGCCCGTCTTGGGATGCGCGTGGGCATCGACGATGCCGGGCATGATCGTCTTGCCACTCACGTCGATCACGCGGGTGCCGGCGGGGGCGCGGACGCTCCGCCCGACCTGCGCGATCCGGCCATTCTCCACCAGCACGTCACCGCGGGGAATCACCTCATCGCCCTTCATGGTGATGATCCGGGCGCCACGCAGTAGCACACGACCAGTGGCCACGGCCCGCGGCGCCTGGTGGGTGATCACCGCATGCGTGGCATTCCATCGCGAGGACTCGGCATAACGCAGGACCGTGTCCCGGCTGGCGCGGTAGTAATGATTGGCGAACGACCAGGCGACGCTTCGGCCACCGTCAGCCCAGGTGGCGTAGTTGGCTCCCTCACTCGTCAGCCGACGCAGCGGGACCGATGGGGCGTTGAAGTTCACGGCGATCCCCTCGGCGCCCCCGTCCGTCAGCGGCAGGACGTAGGCGTCGTCGCGCTCCACCACGATCATGGCGCGCTGGTCCGGCGCGACCCGGATGAGGGGCAGCCCAAAGTTGGATTGCGTGGTGAGGCGTGCGTGCGTGCGCTTGTCGGTCCCGTCCATCCGGAGCGAGACCAGCGCGGTGGTCTGCGTCTGCTGAAAGCCGGGCGGTCCGGGCACGGCTTCGGCGAAGTACACACGGGCCGGCCCGGCCGAGGTGGCCGTGACCAGCGACACGTACGATCCCGAGCGCGTGATGACGACCGGATCGCCCCCGTTCGCACTGACCGCCCGCAGCTCGGACATGGACGCCACGGGGCCGCCGCCGAGCGCGGCGCGCACCGGCTGCGACGTGTACACGATGCGATCGCCTTCGGGTGCCCACATCGGGCCGCTGACCGCCGCGGGGGTGCTCGTGAGTCGTTGTGGCATGCCGCTGCCATCGGCGCGCGCCTTCCACAGGAAACCGCCCAGCGAATCACTCCAGCTGGCCCAGGTGACCCACTGCCCATCGGGCGAGTACGCCGGCGAGTGCTCGCGGCCGGACGCGGTGGTCAGTCGCCGCGGCGTGCCGGCGGTGGTGCCCTGCAGGTCAACAGTGTACACCTTGCCTAACGCCGAGTATGCCAGCTGTCGGCCGTCCGGCCGCTCGGCGATCCCCTGGAGCTGGGTGACGGCCACGGGGCCATCAGCGAGGGTCAGCGGGTGGAACAACCGTTTCCCCATCCCCACCTCGACGCTGGCGGTGAAAGGGATAACGCTCACCTGCTTCGTCGCGAGGTCCACGCGCTTGATCTTGCCGCCGCCGGGAAAGACCACGGCCCTGGAGTCCGGTGTGAAGGCAAACGAAGGCAGAACATCGTTGGGAGCGTACCCCTCCTGGTCGTCGCGCTGCATCTCCGGCGCGAGCCACTGGTCGTCGTCGGTCTGCAGGTTGCGAATGCGGAGCGCCGTCTTCGTGCGCGCCCGTGTGGCGTACACGAGCCAGCGGCCATCCGGCGAGACGATGGGGCGCAGGGCGCCTCCTGCTCCGGCGGTGATCGGCCGTTCCTGGCCGGTGGTGCGGTCGAGCGCGATCACCTGGTAGGCGCCGAGGTTCTCGCCGCCGTACCCGCCGGGATGCGAGCCGAAGTAGACCATGCGACCGTCAGGCGACACGCTGGCCCCGGTGTTCGTGCTTTTCGCGTTTGGCTTTGCCGGGTACAGCTCCACGCCGCTGCCACCATCCCGGTGGTAGATCCACAGGGGCACGTTCGTCAGGTAGTTCTCGGCCGTGGGATACGGGCCGAAGCGCCGGACGATGAGGTATTGGCCATCCGGGGTCCACGTCGGCGAGGAGAGCGCGTTGTCCACCTCGCGAGTCAGGCGGCGGGCACCCGTTCCGTCGGCGTTGATGAGCCAGAGGTTGTCGCCGCCATCGCGGTCGGAGATGAAGGCGATGCTGCGCCCGTCCGGGGACCACTTCGGCATCCCGTCCCACGCCATCCCGTTCGTCAGGCGGGTGGCGGTGCCTCCGGCCATGGGCAAGGCATACAGGTCGCCGAGCAGGTCGAAGACGATGGTGCGTCCATCCGGGGAGACGTCCAGCGACATCCACGTTCCCTCGTCGGTGGTGAACCGGAGGGTGCGCTCCGCGGTGATCGGGAGCGCGACGCTGGTGTCGGCGGCTGACGGTGTCTGGGCCGCGAGGACGGAGGGGAGGAACGCGAGCGAGAACGCGAAGCGACGCAGGGGGGGCATGGCGGCGGGAGGTGGGGACCGACGTCGAACCTGTGGGAGGGGGGAGACGCTGGCAAGTCGGTCACGAACCATCAAGCGCACTGGCCCGCGTCGACCGGCGACTCCGTGGCGCTTTCGCGATGCCGAGTGCGCCTGTGGAGGCAAGGCATCCGTCCCGCGTCCCTCCGCCTGCCCTCGTGTTCGAGACACTGCTGAATCACCCGCTCATGGGAGGACGCGCCAGTAGCTGGCTTGCCCTCCTCGCCCGTCACCGCTTCGAGATTGATCCCCGGTACATCCCTCGTGCCCTCACGGTGTCGGCGGTCACGGCGCTCCTGGCCCCGCTCCGCCTGTTGCACCGCGTGCGCTTCGGAGGCGGATCCGCGATCGTGCCCTCTCGACCGCTGTTCATCATCGGACACTATCGCAGCGGGACCACGCACCTCAACAACCTGCTCGGCTGTGATCCGCAGTTTGCTACCATGGCCACGACGCAGGCTATCCTGCCAGAGCTCTTCCGTTTTGCGGCGATTCCGCGCGTCTTCCGCGCCGTGTTACCAGCGACCAGGCCGATGGACAACATGGCGATGGCGCCCGAGTTGCCCGAGGAGCCGGAGCATGCCCTCGGCGCGATGTCCCAGTCTTGCCTGTATCATGGCTTCTGCTTTCCGCGGGCTTTCCACGAGAACTACCGAAGCTGGGTGTCCTTCGAGTCCGGGGATCAGGACGGGGAGCGCGTGGCGCGCTGGCGCGACCAGTATCGTGTCCTCCTCGCGATGGCGTCGGGCGTTGGTGGCGGCCGGCCGGTGCTGGCGAAGAATCCGGCGGACACGGGGCGCGTGCCGCACCTGCTCCAGGCGTTTCCGGACGCGCGCCTGATCTTCCTGGTGCGTGATCCGGTCGTCACGTATGCGAGCACGCTCAAGTTCTATCGCGCGATGCTGGACGACTACGCCCTCCAGTCGATCGACCGCGCCGCGCTCAGGGAGATCGTTCTGGCCACGGGTGAGGCCATGCTTGGCGCCTATCTCCAGGCGCGGGACGCCGTCCCTGCGGGAGCGCTGGTCGAAGTGCGCTTTGAGGATCTGGAATCCAACCCTGAGGGGACGCTCGCCCGCGTCTATTCCTCCCTGGACCTCGACGGGTTCGAGAATGCGCGCCCATCCTTTGCGCGATACCTCCGTTCGCAGGAGGGTTATCGAAAGAACGCCTTCGACGTTCCGACTGACGAGGTGGCGGAGGTGCGGCGACGCTGGGGGCCGCTCTTTCACTTCTGGGGGTACGGGTCGCCGCCAGCCCGGCTTCTCGAACGCGTGCTGGTCCAAGGGGACGAATCGACCGGTTCGTGATCCGAGCCACATTGGATGACGTGAATTCGAGGATGCTCGCGCCATGAGGGGAAATCGAGCCCCAATCACATGTCATCCGATCGTCGCCGCATCGCCATCACGGGAATGGGTGCCGTTACCCCCATCGGGTGCGGCGTGGAAGAGTTCTGGCGTGCCCTGCACGCCGGGAAGAGCGGGGTGCGCCACGTCCGCAATCCGGCGCTGTTGCCGTTCGGGGTCTGCATAGGCGGCGAGGTCGACCTCCCGGCTGGTGCAAGCGGACTTCCTCCCAAGATGGAGCGCCGACTAGGGCGTCATATCATCCTCGGCGTCTCGGCAGCGAACGAAGCCATCACCCACGCGGGGTTCACCCCAGCGGAAATCACACGGGGTGGGCATCGGATCGGGGCCATCTTCGGGACGGGAGACGCCGGAGACGGTCTGCACTACCAGATGTCGCGGCGCATCGCCGAGGGGACCCTGGATTCGGTCGGAGCGTTCTATGCCGTTGGCGCGATTCCCGGGACGCCACCGGCCCTCTTCGCCAAGCAACATGGCCTGCGCGGGCCCAACTTCGCCGTCAGCTCCGCGTGCGCGAGCAGCAATCACGCGTTTGGGGTGGCCGCCGCCCTGATTCGTACCGGTCAGGCCGACGTGATTTTCGCCGGCGGAACGGAAGGCGTGGTGGACGTGCCGGCCATGGCCGGCTTTGGCGTGATCGGTGCCCTGTCGCGTCGCACCGGGGATCCCGCGGCGGCGAGCCGTCCCTTCGACACGGAGCGGGACGGGTTCGTCTTGGCGGAAGGCGCAGGGGTGTTGTGCCTGGAGGCGTGGGAACATGCCCGCGCGCGTGGGGCCACGATCTACGCCGAGTTGCGCGGGACGGCGTTTACCTGCGATGCGCACGACATGGTGAGGCCGCACCCTGACGGGGAGGGCGCCCAGCGGGCGATGGACGAGGCCTTGCGCGACGCCGGGCTCGCGCCCGCCGACATTCACCTGATCAACGCGCACGGGACCTCCACGCTCCTCGGTGATCTCGCCGAATCGCGGGCGCTGCACTCCATCTTTGGTCAGGGGAGCGGCGGCATCCCGGTGCACAGCACCAAGTCGATGACCGGGCACCTGATCGGCGCCGCCGGCGCGGTGGAGGCGATCGCGTCGATCCTCGCCATCACGCGCGGGGTGGTGCATCCGTCGATCAACGTCGACACCCCGGACCCCGCGCTGGACCTCAACGTGGTCCGCGAGGCGATGCAGGCACCCATCGCGCACGTCCTGTCCAACAACTTTGCGTTCGGCGGCCAGAACGCCACCATCATCCTGAGTCATCCCGATGCCTGACCTCCGCCAGCCGGGACGTCGCGTGGTGGTGACCGGGATGGCCACCATCAACCCGCTGGGTGACCAGCTCGACGCCTACCTCGAGGCGTTGCTCGCGGGGCGTTCCGGGATCGGTCCCTGGCGTACGCTGGACGCCCGGCACCTGGAGTGCCGGGTGGGCGGTGATCTCGGAGATTACGACACGGCTGCCGCATTGGCGCGGCTCCGTCCCCAACTCCCGGTTGCCATGGGACGCACGGCGCACCGCCTGATGCGCGCAACCAACTTTTCGGCGCGCCTGACCATGCTGACGGCACTCGACGCCTGGTGTCATGCGGGGTTGTCCGGGGCAGACGTTGATCGGTGGCGGGTGAGCGTCCCGGTGGGAGGCCACAACGTGAACTCGCGCTACATCGCCGAGAACGCCACGCGATATCGTGACGACCCCGACGCCATGGATGCACTCGCCGGGATTCACGGCCTGGACACCAACGTGGCCGGGTGCGTGGCGGAGGCGCTGCAGGCGCGTGGGCCGACGATGACCCTGGGCGGGGCGTGCGCGAGCGGGAACCTCGCCTTGCGGGCCGGCTGGCGGGACATCACGACAGGCGAGGCCGACATCGCGGTGGTGTGTGGGGCGCCGTTCGACATGACCGAGATGGACGTGCATGCGTCGGCGGTACTGAGCGCCGTGGTCGTCGATCCGACACTGCAGGAGGATCCGACGCGGGCGTCGCGACCGTTCGATGTCCGTCGCGCCGGGTTCGTGCCGTCGCATGGGGCCGCGACGATCGTGTTGGAATCGCTGGACCACGCCCGCGCCCGACACGCATCGATCCACGCGGAGCTCCTCGGCGTGCGGGCCAACGGCAACGCGTCGCACCTCCCCACCCCAAGCTGGGAGATGCAGGCCAAGCTCATTCGCGCGCTCCTGGATGGAACCGGAGTGGCCGCCGACCAGGTGGATTATGTGAACTGTCATGCCACAAGTACGCCGCTGGGCGACGGTGAGGAGTCGCGGGCTTTGCGCGAGGTCTTCGGGGCCCACGCCGCCCGGCTGCGAGTCAATGCGCCCAAGTCGATGCTGGGGCACACCTGCTGGGCGGCGCCGCTGGTCGAGACCATTGGCGGCATCCTCCAGATGCGGGCCGGTCGCCTGCACCCGTCGATCAACGTGGACACGCAGGATCCGGCGATCGAGCTGGACGTCTGTCGCGAGGGAGCCGTGGACTGCGACGCGCAGGTGATGCTGAAGAACGCCTTCGGTTTTGGCGGGATCAACTGCAGCAGCCTGTTTGCGCGGGAGGCCGCATGAGCCGCCCCGGGGTGCTGGTGACCGGTGGCTCCCGCGGAATCGGGCGGGCCATCGTCGGGGAACTCGTCGCGGCCGGATACCCCTGCTGTTTCACCTGGGTGCAGGACCAGGCGGCCGCCGAGGCGACACTCGCGGGGGTGCGGGAGCGACATCCCGGGGCCATGGTCGAGTGCCTGCAGCTCGACGTGCGTGATCCCGCGGCGGTCGACGCCGCGGTGGACCAGGCGACCGAACGACTGGGGACCATCGGCGGGTTGGTCAACAACGCGGCGATCGTGCGGAACAACGCGGCCGTGATGATGAGCAATGAGGAATGGGACGACGTCCTGCGTACCGACCTCTTCGGACCGTTTTATGTGGCGCGGGCGCTGCTCATGCACTTCCTGTCGCGCCGCGATGGGCGGATCGTGAACATCAGCTCGGTGGCGGCCGGTGGGTGCAGCGGTGGGGTGAACTACGCGGCGGCGAAGTCGGGGTTGGAGGGTATGACCCGCACCCTCGCCCGCGAGTATGGGAGCCGCGGGGTGCGCTGCAATGCGGTCAGTGTCGGGTACGTGCCGACCGACCTGACGGCGGCGAGTCTCTCGCCGCAGTTGGAGCGCTACTGGACGGAGTATTGCCCGCTCCGCCGTGTGGCCACGGGTGAAGAGGTGGCACGGGTCGTCCGCTTTCTCCTGTCGGACGACGCCTCGTTCGTGAACGGCGAAGTGCTCTCGGTCGCCGGCGGCCTGACGTACTCGCCATGACCACGCGCCCGGTAGGCATCGATGCCCTGAACCTGTACGGCGGGTCGATGGCGCTCGCCCTCGCCGACCTCGCACGCGCGCGTGGGGTAGACCCCGGTCGCACCCTCGGCGGCTTGATGGTCGAGCAGCGAGCGGTGTTCCCACCGTGGGAGGACGTCGTGACGATGGCGGCGACGGCAGCCCGTCCCCTGGTCGAGGAAATGGACCGGGCCGAGATCGGCCTCCTGGTCGTCGGGACCGAAAGCGGCATCGACTACGGCAAGCCGATCTCCACGCAACTGCTGAATCTGCTTGGGCTCGGCAGCCACATCCGCAATTATGAGGTGAAACACGCCTGCTACAGCGGCGTGGCCGCGCTGACGATCGCGCTCGACTGGATTCGCGCGGGACACCATCGGGGCCGCAAGGCGCTGGTGATTGCGAGCGATGCCAGTCGGGAGCACCTCGGCGAGTTGCACGAGTATGTCCTTGGCGGCTGCGCGACGGCGATGGTGGTCAGCGATGCGCCGCGAGTGCTGGAGTGTGACCCCGCCCGCGGTACTTGGTCGTGCCATCGCTACGACACGTTCCGGCCCACGGCCATTCGCGAGGTGGGGAACGGCGACCTCAGCCTGCTCACGTACCTCGAGGCGCTGGAGGAGTCCTGGACCGACTACTGCAGCGTGGTCCCGGACACGCGCTTCACCGACGACTTCGATCGCCTGGTCTTTCACACTCCGTTCGCCGGCATGGCGAGCCAGGCCCATCGCACCCTGTGCGGGGTCGTCGGGTACCGCGGGCGCGCGGCCATCGCCGAGGACTTCGCACGGCGCGTGCGGCCGTCGCTGGCCTTTGCCCAGGCGTTAGGCAGCCCGTACGCGTCGTCAAACTTTGCCGCGCTCGCCAGCCTCGTCGGCACGGATCCGGAGCTGCCCGAGGGAGCCCGGGTGGGATGCTTTAGCTATGGGTCGGGAGCCATAGGGGAGTGGTATCGCGTGCGCGTGATGCCGGGCGCCCGCGCGGTCGTTGCGCGACGTGGCATCCCATCGGCCCTCGCCGAACGGCGCACCGTGACGGTGGCTGAGTATGAGGCCAACGAACGCGCCCGCACCGTGATCGTCGACGCACCGGGGGCGACGCCGGCACGCGACGTGGTGCCGGGGCTGATGGCAACTCACTACGACGGGCGACCGCGGCTCGTCCTCGAGGAAGTCCGCGACTACCAGCGCATCTATCGTTGGGGGGACCAGTGATATTGGCGCGCGACACCGCCCCCATCATCACCATCACGCTGGGCACGCCGGAACAGCCGTGCTGGCTCGACCACGCAACGCTCGACGTGATCGAGGCGGGCCTCACCACGGCACGTGGCGACGCGCGGGCCATCGTGCTGCGCGGCAGCAGGAACGCCTTCTGCCTGGGTATGGCGTCGCCGGAGCATCCCGAGCCGGGCGCACTCCAGGCAGGCATCAATCGCTTTGTCGAGGTGCTCGAGGGCCTTCGCAACGGCCCCCTGCCCGTCATCGCCGTGGTCGAGGGGCCCGTGCGTGGTGGGGGACTCGCGTTGCTCGCGGTGGCGGATGTGGTCATCGCCACCCCCGCCGCGAGCTGCCAGCTCCCCGAGTTGTTCCTCGGCCTCGTGCCCGGCGTGGTGGGAGCGTACCTCGTCCCCGCTCGACTTTCGGAAGGGCGTATGCGGTACCTCGCCCAGTCCGGTGCAACGCGCACCGCTGAGGACGCGTGCCAGGATGGCCTCTTCGACGAGGTGGTGGCCGCCGACGCGCTGGAGCGTCGACTGCGAGAGCTGCTGCGCCAGGTTGGCCGTGCCTCTCAGCGTGCCCTGCAACGCGGACGACGTCTCCTTGCATCGGGACCCGCCACCGGCCGCGCTCGACGTGTTCGCCAGGGCGCGGCCGAGTTGGTGTCCCTGGCATGCGGGAGTACCACCACCGAACACCAGCTCGACGCCCCCGTGGGCCATGCGTCCGACCGCCCCACGCCGCCGGTGACGTGGTCCGTCATCGAACCTGGAATTGCACAAGTCACCATGTGCGATGCAGCGAGTGGGAACGCACTGTCTGCGCCGATGTTGGCCGGCCTGCGCGCAGCCCTCGCCGAGGTCAGTCGCTGCGAGAGCCTCTCGGTGTGCATTCTCGCGGGAACACCGTCGGTGTTCAGCAGTGGGGCGACCGCCGAGACGCTGCACCATGCCGCCGCGGGTCGCGTGGACCTGGCGGAGGTCGAACTGGCTGGTGTGGTGCTCGATGCGGATGTACCGGTGGTGGCCGCCGTCGAAGGACACGCCGTGGGTGGCGGCCTGGTCCTCGCGGCCGCGTGCGACGTGACGATCCTGGCGAGCGAGTCACGGTATGGCGCGACCTTCACCCGGCTCGGCATCACCCCGGGGATGGGATGCACGGCACTGTTGGAAGAGCTGGTGGGTCCCGGGCTCGCCCGTGAGATGATGTATACGGGCCGAACCTGGCGCGGCGCCGACCTCCTGCGCCGCGGCGTGCCGGGCGTGCGGGTGCTCCCCCGGGCCGACGTATTGACGGCTGCCCTGGACCTGGCCCGCGACATGTGTGGCTCGACCCCACGGGTGTCCCGCCTCCTCAAGCAGACGTTGGCCGTCTCCCGACGCGAACGCGTGGACGCGGCACTGGCGCTCGAGCGAGCGGCGCACCGGGACATCCTCGAACATCCGGAGACGGCCCAGGTCATCCTGGCGCGTGTCCCCGTCGCGGAGCCGCTCGCATGATCGACCTGTCTGGGCGCTGGGCGCTGGTCACCGGTGGCACGCGGGGCATCGGTCGCGCGGCCGGGCTCGAGCTGGCGCGGGCCGGTGCGCGGTGTGTGCTGACGCACCGCTGGGGATCGGTAGACCCCGACGCGCTCGTCGCGGACTACGCGGCAATTGGTGCCCAAACGCCACTCATTGTCGAGGCGGACGTGTCGCGCGATGCGGATACGGTCGCCCTCCTCGACGCGATCCGCCAGCATACCGATCATCTCGACATCTTCGTCAGCAATGCGGGCCTCTCAGCCCGCGTGAACTCGCTGGAAGACTATCAATGGCCAGCGCTCCAGCGCACGCTCTCCTACGGCGCGTGGCCCCTTGCACGCTATCTGCAACTCATGCAGGAACGACTCGGCCGCTACCCACGGCACGTCATCGCCGTGTCGAGCGACGGCCCTGACCACTTCTACCCGGGCTACGACTTCGTCGCGACATCCAAGGCCGTGCTCGAGCAACTCGCGAAGGCCCTCGCGATGCACCTGGCTCCCCATGACGTCCAGGTGAATGCCGTGCGGTTCGGCCTCGTGGATACCGAGGCCACTCGGGCCTTCTTTGGAGATCTCCCGTCGTGGTTGCAGCAACTGGGCATCGACGGCGCCATGGTGCTGTCCCCGGAAGCCTGCGGTCGCGCGATCGTCGCCCTCTGCTCCGGGTACCTCGACGCCCTGACCGGACAGGTCATCACCGTGGACGGCGGCAGCGGCTACCGCAACAACCTCATCGTGCTACACCAGGCGGCGCAACGTCGCCCTGCTGTTCCTTCCACCCCCTGATTGGAGCCCCTCATGAACAAGGACGACATCGTGCAGGTCATTGTGAAGAACATTCGCGAGAACGTCGAGGATGTGGGCAGCGCCGAGATTGACCCCACGCGCTCCATGGAAGCGTACGGGGCCAACTCACTGGACGTGATCGAGATCGTGTCCTGCTCCATGCGCGACCTCAAGATCAAGGTGCCGCGCACCGAACTCGCGCAGATCCGCACGGTGGACGAACTGGCAGACAAGTTCCTGCAGCACATGCAGGCGGCGTAGGCCCAACCATGGACGCCTACCGCTATAGCCTCGCGGACTTCTACGCGAGCGACAGCCCGTCGGTGGTCGAACCGCCGACCGATTGGAGCGCGTGGCTCGCCGAGCCCGAGACGCAGGCGTGCATGGCGTTCTTCGAGCAGCCGCTGCTCGCGGCACCGCGTGCGGCCACGCGTATCGCCTCCCGGTTTGACGGCACGGCACGCGACGTCATCAATCTCACGTCGTACAACTACCTCGGCCTTGCCACCCATCCGGAGGTCATCGGGGCGGCCCGTGACGCCCTCGAGACCTACGGTCTCGGGGCATCCGGCGCGGCGATGTTGTCGGGAACGTATGACCTGCACGTGCGTCTCGCCGAGCAGCTCGCCGCCTTCAAGGGCCGGGAAGCCTGCGCCCTGTTCTCCGGCGGCCTGATGGCCAACTACGGGGCGCTGCAGGGCATGCTGCGCCGCGGGGACGTGCTGGTGATGGACGAGAAGTGCCACCAGAGCATCATCGACGGTGGCACACTCGCCCGCGCCCGGAACGTCTTCTTTCGGCACAATGATCCCGACGCCTTGGCTGCCGTCCTGGAAGCCCATCGCGGCAAGCGCGTCCTGGTGGCCGTCGAGGGGGTCTACTCCATGGACGGTGACCTCGGCGACCTCACGCGACTGGCCCCGGTGTGCGCCGCCTATGGCGCGCCGCTGTATGTGGACGAGGCACACAGCAGCCTCCTGTTCGGTCGCACGGGACGGGGCATCGCCGAACTGCAGGGGGTCGAGGACCAGGTGGCGGTCACCTTTGGTACCCTCAGCAAGGCCTTTGGCGGGGTGGGTGGCTTTATCTGCAGCACCAGCGCCATCGTGCGCTACATCAAGTCATACGCGTCGGCGTATGCATTCTCCTGTGCGCCGTCGCCGGTCGTCGTGGCCGGCTGCCTCAAGGCGCTCGAGGTTGCGACCCGCGACCACCAGTTGCAGGATCGCCTGTGGCACAACGTGGCGCGCGTGCGCGCCAACCTCGAGGCCATGCAGCTGAACCTCGGGGACTCTGCCTCGCAGGTCATCCCGATCATCATCGGCGAGTCAGCGGAGCTCCTGTTTGACATGGCGCGACGCGTCCAGGAGCGCGGCGTGTTCCTCCAGCCGGTGGACTACCCGGCCGTCCCCGCCGACCAACGGCGGTTTCGGCTCTCGGTGACTGCCATGCTCACCGACGCACAAATCGATGAGGCGTGCAACGTGATCGAGGACGAGATTGCCCAGGGGGTGCGGCGATGACGTCGGTGGCCGAGCCCGAACGGCCGGACGTGCGACGCGCGCGGCGCGTGCCCATCGCTGACCTCGCGTCCGTGACCCCCACCTCCGTGGACCGCGAGGGGATCGAGCGGCTCATCCCCCATCGCGCCCCGTTCCTGCTGATCGATCGGCTCACGCACTGCGAGCCCGCGCGTGGACTGATCGCCGGTGAACGAGCAGTCGCTGTCGATGATCCTGTCTTCCGCGGCCATTTCCCTGGTGAACCGGTGTATCCCGGGTCACTGCAGATCGAGGCGGCCGGGCAGTTGGCCCTGTGCCTGGAGGGCCTGCTGGCCTCCACGACCACGGACGGCGGTCCCCGCCAGGTCCGCGCGATCGGCGTGCGTGAGGCACGGTTCGTCTTCCCCGTGCGTCCTGGCGATACGCTCACGCTGATCGCCCAGCGGCTCGGGCACGACGACTTGATGGCGTCCGCGTTGGTGCAGACCCTCGTTGGGACTCGGGTGTGCGCGGTGGCGCTGATCGAGTGCGTGTTCATTCCCAAGCCTGCAGCGGGGTCCGCTGCGTGAGTCGCCTGAGCTTTGACGGACGAGCGGTCGTGCTCACCGGTGCGTCACGCGGTATCGGCCTGTCGATCGCCCGCGAGTTGGCGCGGCGTGGCGCACACCTCGCCCTGGTGGCCCGGCAGTCCGAGGGGTTGGAACTCTGCGCACGCCTGGTGCGGGAGGAGGTGCCTGGGTGCCACACCCTCGTGCTTCCGGCGGATGTCAGCAACCCGGCCGCCATTCATGAGGTCGTCCAGCGGGCCGCGCAGCATTTCGGCGGGCTCGGGGGCGTCGTGTGCAATGCCGGGCTCGCCCACCCCGGGTACTTCGAGCAATTGCCGGCGGATGTTTTTGAGCGTTTGTGCGCCGTGAACTACCTGGGTGCGGTCCACACCGTGCGTGCAGCACTCCCCCATATCCAGCGCGAAGGGTTCATTGCCCTGACATCTTCCGTCCTTGGGTACATGGGGGCCTTCGGCCATACAGCGTATGCCGGCACCAAGTTCGCGCTGGTTGGTTTTGCCGAGTGCCTGCGACAGGAACTGCTGCAGCGTGAGATCCACGTGGCCGTCCTGTGTCCTCCCGACACTGATACGCCCGGCTTTGCGGTGGAGCGCGCGATGACACCGCCGGAGACCGCCGCGTTGTCGGCAAACGCCGGGCTGATGCGCGCGGACGATGTGGCGCGCCGGTTCGTGCGGGCGCTCGAGCGCCGGTCATTCTTGATCAACGTGAACCTCAGTACCGCGGTGTTCCACCGCGCCCATCGCTGGTTTCCCTCCCTCACCAGGGCGGTCATGGATCGGATGGTCCTCGCCGCCCAGCAACGCTCCTCGCGAGGTCGCGCATGAACCTCCAGTCGCGCATCGATCGCTTTCTGGCCACGCACCAGGTCGCCGAGATCTACGCCCGGCGCGTGAACCACTTCTATACGAAGTACCTCACGAGCCTCGGGCTGGCCGATGTGGTCTTCACCGATCACGACACCCACCATTTGGTGGACCGGGACGGCAACCGCTACCTCGACCTCGTCGCCGGATACGGGGCGTGCTACTGGGGCCGCGCGGAGTTCGTACGCGATGCGGCACGCCAGGCACTGGAACTGCGCATGCCATCCCTGGTGCAGTTCAGCCATTCGGTCCTGGGCGCGATGCTCGCGGAGGCGCTGGTTTCCTACGCGGGTGGGGACTTTGACCGCGTGTTCTTCACCAACGGGGGCGCAGAGAGCACCGACTACGCCCTCAAGATGGCGCGCATGGTGACGGGTCGGTCGCGCATGGTCTGCTTTACCATGGGCTACCATGGACTCACGCTGGGCGCGCTCGGGGTGAATGGGTCCGTCAAACACCAGAAGATGTTTGGCGTGGACGGCCCCGCGCTTGTGTTGCCCTTGAACGACGCGGAGGCGCTGACCGAAGCCTTTCGCCGCCACGGGCGCGAAATCGCTGGCGTCATCGTGGAGCCCGTCGTGGCTCGCACAGGCGAGGTGGCCTCCGCCGAGTTCATGCGATTGGCCCGGGCGCTCTGCGACCAGTATGGGAGCCTGTTGATCTGCGACGAGATCAAGACGGGGTTCGGGCGGACGGGGAAGCCGTTCTGCTACCAGTGGTCTGGCGTCGTGCCGGACATCATCACCGTCGCCAAGGGCCTGAGCGGTGGCGTGAGCGCCGTCGGGGCCGTGCTCTCCAGGGAACACGTCTACCGCAAGGTGTTCGACTCCATCGAGAAGATCGCGGTGTACTCCTCGACCTTCAAGGAAAACCACGTTGCCATGGCCGTCGGCCTCGCCGTGCTCGACGCCTTCGACCGCCAGCCGGGGATCTACGAACACGTCAAGGGCGCGGAGTCGCTGGTGCGGCAGCAACTGGCGACGGCCGAGGGATCGCCGGTGAGCTACACGATCGGTGGCCGCGGGCTCGTGCTCACCATCGGGGCGTCCAGCGCTGTGCGCACGAACCTGGTCCGCGCCCTGGTGGACAAGGTCGAGGGCGATGCGATCCCAGGGATCCTCTGCCGTCGGTTGTTTGCCGAGCATCGTATTCTGGTCTCTCTGCCCAATCGCTTTGGGGCGAGCGTGGCCCTGATCCCGGCGCTCGATCTTCCCCATGCGGAGCTGGGGCACTTCACCACGGCGTTACGGGTGGTGGCCGGGGAGATGGCGACGGAGTCGAACTGGCGCACGTTGCGGGAAGTGGTCGCTGACGCACGGGCCGTGTTGTGAACACAACGGCCGACGTGGTGGTGGTGGGGTCGGGGGCCGGGGGGGGGCGCGTCGCGTTGGATCTCACCCGTGCGGGGGCGCGCGTGGTGGTCCTCGAGGCCGGGCCGCGCTGGGATGCACACCAGCTGCCGCTGCCCGAGGTGGAGATGCTGGCGCGCATGTACTGGAACGCTGGACTGGAGCTGAGCACGGATGCCTCGATCATCTTCACCCGGGGCAGGGGGGTCGGTGGCAGCACGATCGTGAATCAGGCCCTGCTCGACCAGTTTGATGAGGCGGTGTTCGCGCGATGGCGCGCCGCCTCGGGTGTCCCGCTGTTCACGGAAGACCAGATGGCGCCCTGGTACGCGCATGCCTTGCGCGACCTCCAGGTCGCCACGATCGGTCCGGCGCGCTTCAACGCTAACTCGGCGCAGGTGGCGCGCGCGTTCAGCCAGCATGGCATCGCCTGGCACGGACTGCAGCGCGGTGAGGGACCGGAATGCCACACGGCAGACTGCATGCGCTGCCTCGGCGGATGTCCACACGAGTCCAAGCAGTCCAGCGCCGTGACCACCCTGCGTGAGGCGAGCCGACGCGGGGCGGTGGTGCACGCCGGGTGGACGGTGCGGCGGCTGGTGGAACGCGCGTCACGCGTCGAGATCGAGGCGGTCGGACCGGAAGGGCCCCAGACCTGGCAGGCGGGCCTCGTGGTCTTGGCGGCTGGATCGTTAGGCACGCCGCAGGTCCTGTTGCGGTCCGGCTGGAAGCGCGACCTGCCGCGGTTGGGCGAGGGGTTCACCTGCCATCCGCAGTTCCTCAGCGGGGCCGTCCTCCCCGTCCGTGTGGATGCCCACCGGGGAGCGTTCCAGGGCGTGGCGTCGTCCGATCCCCGCTACCTCGCGCGCGGCTACAAGTTCGAGTCCAACTTCGTCCCGCCCATCGTCTTTCACACCCTGTTCCAACAGCGGCCCGGACACGACCTCTCCGAGCGCTATCGCCGAATGGTGGGAGTGGAGATCTGCCTGCGTGACCTGGCCCCGGGGCGCCTGCGCCTCGATCGGGGTGGCCGACTGCGGGTGGAGCGCACGCTGTCCGCGGAGGAGCGTGGGCGCTGGCAGGAGGCGACCGGCGTTCTGCGGGAATGCTACAAACAGTTGGGCGCGACCGAGATGATGTTCAGCCCCAAGGCCTTTTCCGTGCACCCCATGGGCGGCTGCGCCATGGGGGTCGATCCGGGGCGCGGGGTGGTCGACCCGGGCTTCCGCGTCTTTGGCCATCCGCGCGTGGCGGTGTGTGACGGGAGCCTCTTCCCTGAAGCGCCGGGGCGCAACCCGTCCCTGACGATCATGGCGCTGGCCGGGGCGGCAGCTGACCAACTACGGAAGGCTGCATGACGCGATGGGAGCGCCGCGCCCTCGAACGCGCGGGCGAGTGCTGGTATCCCGGTAACGGACAATACCCGTCCTTTCGCACGCTGGGATGTGCCGAGGCCGCTGACGCAGTCCTGTCGCACGCCAGCGCATCGGACCGTCGGGCGCTCGGGTGGTTGCTCGCCACGTTAGGCCTGGTCCCGATGCCGCTCCTGCGGTCCCTGATGACCGCCGCGGCGACCAGTGCTACGCACCGGGGACCGCTCGGCGGCGTGCTGCGCGAGCTGGACTACGGCCTTAACGGACTGGTCACCACCCTCTACTTCTCCGGCTACCACGGGGCGACCTACGTCGGCCGCACCCCGGTCCAGGTCATGCTCGGGGATGGGCCCACGGAGCCGTGGCAGGTACCGAAGCTGCACCGAGTCTCCGAGTGATGCGAGCGCGCCGACATACCCGGTCGGCGTGCGCAGTGTGCGAATGACGACCTCCCCTCCCGGGGTGACGTCGGCCTCGACCCCCGCCGCTGCAGGCGTCCAGACCACGCGCCCGCCACGGATCATGCAGGCCTCGGCGAAGGTGGCCACGCTCCCACCGTGCAGCTTCACCACGGCTTCGCGTCGGGTCCACAATCGCGCGAAGTGTGTCGCGCGCGCGGAAGGATCGAGGGCAAGCAGCCGGTCACGCTCCGCCGGCGCGAGGAAGGTGGCGAGTGCCTCGGCGCCGGGAAGTCGTGGCTCACGGACCTCGACGTCGACACCCACGGGACGACCATCGGCGATCGCGATGACCCCGCATCCCAGGGTGTGCGAGACGCTGAACGCGGGGGCGTGCGCGTGCCCGGTAATGTAGGGCTTGCCAAGGCGGCCATGGCAAAAGTGCAACGCCTCCGGCGGTACCCCCATGCGGTGACCCAGTGCGTGGCGAAGGACATGGCGCATGATGAGGTGCGCCTGGCGTGCGCGCACGGAGGGCATGGCGGTCGCCCGTGCGGCTTCGTCCTCGGACCAGACCGGGTGGAGCGGAAGCTCCCCCAGCTCAACGAAGAGGACGTCGATCGTCACGCGTCGATCGGGTCGCGCAGTGGCCGGCCGGAGGTCAGTCGGTCCAGGTAGTCGTTGCTGAATACCCCGGCAGGATCCAGCACGGAGCGGACCTGTGCCCATCGGGCGCGCTCGGGATAGAGCGCCCACGGGTTCCCGTAGGAGAGCTTTCCCCAGTGGGGACGTCCACCGAGGGACAGCAGCAGTGCCTCCACGCGGGGTAGCACCTGGTCCCGTCCCGGCATGCGGCAGTGCCACGGGACCTCCACGAAGACCGTGTCGCGGCCCTCCGCCATGCTGAGCATCGTTCCCCGGTCCGCACCGACCCAGCGAATGTTGACTGGCAGGTGGAATGGCGTGGACGCGCGCACCTCCTCCGCGAGGGTTGCGAGGCCGGACAGAGCGCCGCGCAGCGCGGCGGCGGGGAGCCCGAACTCCATCGTGGGGGCGCGAAGCCAGCGGGGACCGACGGTGGCGAAGTCCCAGCGGAGGATGGCCGTGGCTGGGCGAGTGGGCGCAGACGCTCGCGTGATCCAGCGCGCAAACGATGCGCCGAGTCCAGGGCGCCGAGCCACCACACGAAGCGCCGCTGCCAGGGGGAGGTCTTCACCAAGGATGCGATGCAGCGCGACCGCCGCCGCGCTTCCCCCCGGCGCCGATGGCCACTCCGGCAGGAGGGTACGGCGTACCACCAGCGCGTCCGAGGTGTAGGGCATCCACCACGCTTCCACGTGGTCGTCGCCCAGGTGGAGCGACGCATCCGATAGCTCACCAACCGCGCGCCGTTCGCGTGTGACGCGCATCGTGCTACCGCGTTCCACGCGCAGGGTTACGTCGAGCACCACGCCGAGTGCGCCGAGGTGGGTCCGGGCCGCCGCGAGGAACTCCTGATCGGCGGGGCGATCACCAGCGAGGGGTAACATCTCGCCCGAGGCGAGGAGCAGCGTGAGGCCGGTGACACTCGCCTCGCTACTGACTGATCCCCACCGGCGTCCCGAGCCATGTACGGCCGTGGCGAGCGCGCCGCCCACGGTCGGGTAACTGGACGAACCGATGTGACGCAGGCACCAGCCGCGCTTGGCGAGCCAGCGCGCGACCTGTCCCATGCGCGCCCCGGCCTCGACGCGCGCCGTGCCCGCATCCACATCAAGCGCAAGAACGCGATCCATCCCCCGCAGCTGAACGATGGTGTCGCGGGAGGGCACCAGGGCCGAACAACTGTGACCGGCGCCCGCGATGCGCAGGGAGCGACCACGGCGCACGAGGGCGCGGAGCGAAGCGAGGTCGTGCGCCACGGCCACAGGGACCCCCGCCGCCACCACGTCGCCTGCCCACGAGCGCCACGTCATGGGGCGATGGGTTCCTCACCGGTGCGCGATGCCGTGAGGAGGGGCGCCAGGGCTGCGGCCGCCCACAACCACGCACCGGCCGCGAGGTAGGGTGCCTCAGGTGCAACGTTGGTGTAGAGGGCGCCCGCAATCACCGGCGCGACGGCTCGGCCGAGCGCCGCGACCGATTGCGCGGCACCGAGCGCCTCGCCCTGGACGTCATCGGCCGTCCGTCGTGAGATCAGTCCGGTCAGCGAGGGGTTGGCCAGCCCCTGACCCACCGCAGCCAGCGCCAGGGCGCCCACAAACGGCCATCCGCCGGGAACGATTGCCATCAGCAGGAGGCTGAGTCCAAAGGTCGCGAGCCCCCAGACGATCACGCGTCCCTCCCCGTACGCGCGCACCGCGCGCCCCAGCAGCCCCGCCTGGACCACGACGCTCACGGTCCCTACGGCCACCAGCAGCCAGCCAATATCTCGAGGCCCATACCCGTGGCGCGCGGCGGCCAGCAAGGCGAGGCAGCTCTCCATTGCCGCAAACGCCATGACCTGCATCCCCAAGGTGGCCACGACGCCACCAACGGTTGGATGCATCAACGTGTGCCACAGCACGCCGGGGGCGATCGTCCGGGTGCTGCGCACGCTCGTGGAATGCCGCGTTTCCGGTAACACCAGGAACGCCACGCCGAGGTTGAGCACGCTCAGGCCAGCGGCCACCAGCAAGGGAACCGACAATCCGAACGAGGACAACACACCCCCCAGGGCCGGCCCCAGGGTGAATCCGACGCCGTAGCCGGCGCCGACCAACCCCATCCCGCGCGCGCGTGTCTCCGGTGTGGTGAGGTCCGCCACGCAGGCCTGCGCAATGCCGATGTTCGCGGCGGCAAAGCCATGCAGGCTCCGATAGACGAACAACAGCAGCAGGCTCGGAGCCGTCGCGAACAGCGCGAGGGCAATCGCCGTCGCCGTGATCGACACCAGCATCACGGGGCGACGACCGACGCGGTCGCTGAGGCGGCCCCACCACGGGGCACCGAGGAATTGGGCGAGCGAATAGCACCCCATCAGGAGCGTCACTTCCAGCGGGGACGCCCCGAACTCCTGCGCGTAGAACGGCAGGAGTGGGATGACGATCCCCCACCCCACCAGGTCCAGAGTGACCGTCAGGAACACCACGAAGAGCGGCCGCATGTCCTTCGTGGCGCGCCCGACGGGCGAATCCCGTCACGGCACGCGCCTACTCCCGGCCCGGCGGGGCGACTTCACGCGCCCAATCGGTCACGGGTCGCCAAGCCAGGGCGTTCGCGCGGTACGCCGGACACGCCGCACCCAGCTGAGTCTGGGCCTCGGCACTTCGTCCGAGGCGTGCAAGGGCAACACCGCGACCGCAGGCGAGCGCCAACACCCGGCGGTGAGTCTCGGGGAACAGGGTGCGTGCTCGAGCCAGCCCCGCGTCAAAATGCGCGAGGGCCTCGCTCGCCTGGCCCAGCTCCATCGCTGAGCCGCCGAGCCAGAGCGCCAGGTACGCGGCGGCTTCCACGCTTTCCTTCGTCAACGCGCGGTACCGACCCTCGATCCTGTCCAGCACTGCGCGTGCGTCTCGCCATCGTCCCATGCTCATCAAGGCCTGCGCCCGAAACCCTTCGTAGATCACCTGCTGCATTGGGGAACGGCCGGCGGGCCGGGCGCCGATGACGCTGTCGAGTGTGGCGAGGGCCGCAGGGTACCGCCGTCTCGCCTCATGGATCTGTGCCCGGTTGAATTGTGCCGTGTGGAGCGTGTGTGAGCCCGCCGAGAGGCCGCCGCGGGTCAGGTTGATCGAGACCTGGAGAAGGGAGTCGGCCTCGTCCAGGAACCCGCGTTCCGCGAGCGTCGACGCGAGATTCTGGATCTGGTTGCCGAGGTGCAGCGAGTCGACTTGCGTCGCCTTCAACTGGATCGCGACGATTTCCCGCTGGGCGGCTTCAGCCGTCGTGAGTTCCCCGAGTTGCGTCAGGGTTGCCGCCAGGTTTCCGGCAACCGCGAGTCGATTCACGTGATCGCGGGGGAGCAGCGAATCCAGGATGCGGAGTACCTCGCCGAAGGCCGCGTGTGCCGCCCGGTATCCGCCGCGCCCGAATTCGTTCACCGCGATCTGGTTGAGGGCGGCGGCGCGCTGCATCGGGGCCTGCACGGAGTCCGCCTGCTGGATGAGTCGCTGCAAGTCGGCACGCTGCGTACTGTCCGCGGTGCGCCGGGTTGCGGTTTCCACCTCCGCTTCCAGGAGCGCCGCAGAGCCCGCGGGGGCGTGACGCCGCATCATCGCTAGCCCCGCCTCCATCAGGGGAACTGCGGCCGCGTTTCCCTCGAGGTAGCCGACCTCCATACCCAGGTTGAGCATGGCCTTCGCGAGGACCTGCGAATCGATGCTGGCGGACGTTTGCAGGCGGGCGAGGGCGCGCTCATGGTAGCGACGTGCCTGGTCGTGGCGCCCGCGAGCCGAGTGGATCTGGCCGAGCGTCTGCCACATCTCCGCCTGCACCAGCGGTTGGCCCGCGAGGGTGTCGATCGCCGGATCGACTTCCGCCAGGAGTTGTTCCACACGCAGCGTGTCCCCACCGGGGACACGCCCCGGGTTTGCCTTCTCGAAGAGTCCCAGCAACAGACCAACGACGGAATGCGTCGTCGCCTGTTGTATGGCGAGGGCGTTACGTTCGCGCTCGAGCCGTGACGCCTGGATGGCGCTCGTCACCGCAAAGGCCGCGAGCAGCATGGCCACGAGGGACCCGGCGGCCACGAGGGTCCGGTTGCGCACCAGGAACTTGCGGGCCCGATACCCGAACGAGTCCACTTCGGCGCGCACCGGCAGCCCGGTCATCCACCGCTCGAGGTCCTCCGCGAAGGCGGCGGCCGACGGATACCGGCGGTCCGGCTCCTTGCGCAATGCCATCTGGATGATGCGATCCAGGTCTCCCCGCAGCCGGCGTCCCCAGGGCTGGTGCTTCCCGGCTACGCTCGGCGCCGCCGGCTCCACCTCAAGCACCTCTCGCTCGAAGGTCACCATCGGGCGATCCCCCGCCACGTGGGGACGCGTGCCCGTGAGGACCTGGTAGAGCAACACGCCGAGCGCGTATACGTCGGTCGTCGTTGTCACCGGGTCACCGCGGACCTGTTCCGGCGCCGCATGTTCCGGCGTGAGGAGGCGGATCTCCGAGTGCAGCTCCGCATCGGTAGGGGTGTCGGGGTCGGCCGCCAGCAACTTCGCGATCCCGAAATCGAGCAGACGTATGCTCCCGTCGGCGGTCACCAGGATGTTCGAGGGCTTCAGGTCCCGGTGCACGACCAGCCGGGAATGGGCGAACTGCACCGTCTGCGCGACCTCAACAATCATCCGCACGCGCGCCTCCAGCCCCAGCGCCTGGCGCTCGCAATAGGTGGTGATCGACTCACCCTCGACGAGCGGCATCACCAGGAAGGGTCGTCCGTCCGCCAGTGTTCCGGCGTCGAGGATGCCGACGATGTTCTCGTGCGTCAGCCGTGCCAGGATCTCGCGCTCGATGCGCGACCGCCGCAGGAAGGTCGGTGACACGAGACCGGGTCGCACGACCTTGAGTGCCACCAGCTGGGTAAACTCCCCGTCCGTCCGGGCCGCCCGGTACACTTCTCCCATCCCTCCGCGGGCCACGAGATCCTGTATGCGCCAATGCCCGATGGTGGTCCCGAGAGCGACCGAGGGTCCCGTCGCGTCCGGCGTCGGCTCCAGCGACAGGCGGCGTCCGCGCTCCACTTCAGCAAGCAATGATGCGAGCTCGTCTCGCAGGTGCGTCCGGCTGCCGCAGGCGTCCCGGAGATATCGCGCGCGCGCGTCACCGACGAGCTCGAGTGCGGCCTCGAGGATAGCGCCGACGTCATCCCACTCTGCCGGCGTCAGGCCACCGGTCGATGTATGAGGGATGGGGTCACGCGTCATGCGGCATCGGACTCGCGAAGGGCCTGCACTCTCAAGCGCGGGAGCACCCGGAAAGACGTCAGGGAATCACACAGGGGGTAGCGTGGTCTCCGCGAACCCCAGGTCGCGCGCGACTTCGCGGCGCAGCCAGGCGCGCGCCGTCAACCAATCCCGCTGCACCGTGCGGAGCGAGATCTGCAGAGCGTCGGCCGCCTCCTGTTCCGAAAGGCCGCCGAAGAAGCGTGCAACCACGACCTGAGCTGCCCGCGGACTGATCTGCTCCAGGCGCTCCAGTGCGTCGTCGAGCGCCACCACCTCATCGGCGTCACTCTCGCTGAGGAACTCACCCACCTCGTCCACGGACACGGGAGTGCCGCCGCTTCCGCGCTTTATGCTCTTGATCTTGCGCGCGTGGTCCACGAGGACGCGTCGCATGGTATTGCTGGCCACGCCAAAAAAGCGGGCGGCGTCATCGGGCGAGAGATCCTGCGACTTGGACAGCCGCAACCACGCCTCGTGCACCAGGGCCGTGGTGCTGAGGGTGTGTCCAACATTCTCGCGCCGGAGGTGCGAGCGTGCCAGCACCTTGAGCTCCCGGTAGAGATCAGGGGTGAGGCGTTCCAGCCACTGCTGGGCGGCGGCAACCGAGTGATGGGGCATCGTGCGCCAGAGGGGGGGCAATTCCTCGGCCAAGCTCACTCCGGAGGTTGGGTGGCGTCAACCTGGCCCGCTGAGCCGTCAGGGAGGCGGTTTCCCGGGTCACACTGTCCGTGGTGGGGCCGCGCCAGATGCCGACGATGTCGACTCGGCGCCACAGGTGCCGCAGGGTGCCCCCCACCCGCCGCACGCCGCGGTTCAACGCACGATGCGTAGGCCCAGGGTCGTCGTTCGTCCTGCGCCGATCTGCAGGTCGTCGCGCTCGTTGCGCTGGATGTTCGTGAGGTTGTCCACGCGCACGTACCACTCCGCGTGCCGCGACATCGTGAAGGCCAGCCCCACGAACGGCTTGGTCAGCGAGGGATAGTTCACCCAGTAGTTCCGCAGGAGCGGCTTGGCCGTGGCGGCGTCGAGTTCGCCGGCGTAGTAGTCGAGCCAGTCGTAGCCCGTCCACGAGCCGATGTAACTCGCCCCAACCGTGGCCTGCAGGCGCGCGCCCTCCAGCGTAAGCGATCCCGAGCCCGACGCGGTCGGCACCTCGGGCACCCGGTCGCCGACGGTGAGGTCCCCGGTGTAGGTCGGGGCCAGCGCGCGGACGCGCGAGTTGGTGCGCGAGTACACGAGATCCGTCCGTACGCGTCCCGTCCGCAGTGTGCCCTCCAGCTCAATCCCGCGGTTCTCGATGCGGCCGACGTTCTGGTACTGGATGGTCCGCACGCGCTCCCGCGGGTTTGCGATCACCTGCTGGATGAGTCCATCGGCATCCTGGGAGTAGCCGGTGAGGGACACCGTGGCCCGGTCGCCGAGGTACAGCTCCATCCCGCCTTCCGTCCCCGACTGCACCTCGGGCTCCAGCTCCTGGTTCTCCAACTGGCGAAAGCTGATCGTCCGGATCGCCCGGCGCATGGAGGGGGCCGGCGGACGAATCCCCTTGCCGTAGGCAGTGCGCAGCTTCACGGTGGCCCCGCCGACGTCGCGGGTGACGGCGGCGCCCAGCATGGGGGACCAGGCCGTGCCGACGTTCGCGCCGAAGTTGGAGTTGCGCTCGCGGCGCAGCCCCGCGCTCAGGAAGACGGTGTTCGCGACGTCCACCTTCAGCTGGCCGAAGGCGCCGGTGTTGTCGACGGTCTCCGAGTACAGGGAGGTCAACCCGGACCCCGCCCCGATCAACTCCTGCTGGAGCCCAAGCCGGTCGCGGACGAAGTGCGTGCGTTCCGCGCCAAAGGTCGCCGTCATCGAGGCGTCGCTGGTGGACAGCATCCGCACCGCCATGCTGTAGCGCAGCGAACTCTTGCTCGCCGCTTCCTGCGTGGCGCCCAGCAACGCGTCGGCAACGGTCGCTGGCTCACGCTGCGGAGGAATGGCGCCATTGTGCCGGTCAAGGCCGATCACCAGAGTCTGTCGCCACCACTCCCGTGGTTGGAAGTCCGCGGTCAGGCCATACGTCTCGTTCTCGATCCGTTGCGAGGCGAGCAGTGGTCGCACGGTAGCCAGCGCCCGATCGGCCACGGCGGCAAAGAGCGGATTGTCCGGCGCGGTGAACCGGATGTCGGCATATCGAAAGGTCGCATCCAGCCGCAACGGACCCGCCAGGGTGCGGACTCCCCCGAACGTTCCGCGCGTACCGGACGACCCACCTGCCACGGCGGCCGCGACATCCTCCCACGTCCCCCCGATACCAAACGACGTCGTGCCACCCCCGGTGAACGCCATCGCCGAGTGGCGCTGTGTGGCATTGGGGCCGTCGCTGAACTGGCTCTCCTGGCGACCCACCGTGGCCATCGCGTCCAGTTCCGGCCGCCAGTTGGCGGTGGGCGAACCCTTGCGCGTCACCACCTGCACGACGCCGCTGATCGCGTCCGAACCATACATCGCGGATCCCTGCGGCCCGCGAATCACCTCCACTCGCTCGATGCTGAACGGATCAATTGCGAACAGCAGGTACGGACTCGCCAGCTCCACGCCGTCCACGTACGTCTTGAGGTAGTTGGACGAGAACGAGCTGGAGCCGCGGACCGAGCCCACCTGGGCGAGCGGTCCGGCAATGCCCAGGTCCCAGGCGACGATCCCCGGAATGCCGGTGCGGAACACCTGGCTCATGTTCATGAGGCCGAGGGAGTTCAGCTGTCCCTGCGTACGCACCGATACGGCGCTGGCCAGCGCGCGCTCCGGCGCGCCACTCGCTGGTGTACCCATCACGAGGACGCGGTCCATGATCTGCGGGCGCGTCGTGCGAAGTGGCGGTCGCGCAACCGCCGGCAGCGAATCGAAGGTCGGACGCACCTTGGGCCACGGCGACCGGACGACCACGACGTAGCCCGATGGCGTGACGACGATGTCGAGATCTGTGTCCCGCAGGACTTCCCTGAACGCGTCGCCCAGGGCAATGCGCTCACGCGAAACGGTCACCCGAACGTCTCCAGGGAGCAGATCGCCGGCGTAGGCGAGACGAGCGCCACCGAGTCCGGCCACCGTGCGCAGTGCCGCCTCGACCGTGACGCCATTGAGCCGCAGGGAAATCAGGCGCGACAGGACGTCGCGACCGGCCACCCGGACGCCGCTATCGGCGAAGGCGATCTGGTGCGTCTGCGCGGCCAGAGGCACGGCGTACGCCGCAACCATGGCCGTACCCCAGAGGACACGCGCCACTGCTCGCGCGCACCCCCGCGGCGCGCGTATCACACACCGCTCCCGACCTGTGCGTTCGGCGCCACCCGCAGCCCGGTGCGAGTGGGGGCCGCGACGGTGATCACGCGGCCGCGACGTTCAAAGGTCACGTCGAGCATCTGGCCAAGAGTCTCCAGCACCTCGTCGATCGAGTTGCGCTCAAACTCCACGTTCAACGGACGGGCGAGCAGCGTGGAGTCGGTCACTTGGAACTCCACGTCGAACCAGCGCCCCATGTCGCTGAACACCTCGCCGGCGGGGGTGTTCCGGTAGTCGCTGCGGCCGCGGGTCCACGCCTGGTAGTGCTCGACATCGACCCCCCGCGTGACCACGGGGTCCCCCGTGTCGGCGAGGACGACCACGTCCCGTGGCTGCAGGACCACCGCCGCGCGATCCTCGGCGCCGCTGCGACGCACCCGCACCGACCCCTCGGAGACAGAAACGCGAACCGGCTCCTGAGGCACCGCGCGAACCGTGAACACGGTGCCGAGGTCCTCGATGAGCGCCGTGGCCGTCCGAATGCGGAATGGTCGGGCTTCGTCGTGGACGACGGTGAACTGCGCCTCACCGGTCAGCTCGACGTCCCGAGCACCCGCCGTGAAGTCGCCAATGGTGCGGATCTCGGAGGCAGGTCCGAGTACAACGCGCGATCCGTCCGGGAGATCGATCGTGCGCTGCTGCGCCGCCGGCGTTGCGGCGACGACAGCCTGCGGAGGAGCATCCGGGGCGCGTCGCGCCCAGATGGTGCCCCCCACGACAGCCAGTACGGCTGCGGCTGCATATCGCAGTATCGCGACACTACCATACCACGAACGAGCCTTTCGGCCGATCGGGATGACAGTTGAGTCGCTCGACCGGATTCGTGCCTGAAAAGCGATCCATGCGGCATCGAGGTTCACCGCTGCCGGAATGCTCGCCGCCGACCAGTCTGCTCGGGCATCCGCGGTTGCCGCGGCCAGGGCCGCGTCCCCACCCAGGGAGGCCTCAAACAGGCGACGTTCCGACGCGGTCATTTCGTCCGCCAGGTAGCGGGCGATCCGGTCGAAGTCGGTGTCTGTGGGGTTCTCGTGGGTCATTGCGGTTATGGAACGCCTCCGAGGGAATGACACAGCCATCGCCAATCCCCCTTACTCGTCATTTCCGGAGGATGTTAACCTCAGCGCAGTTGAAGCGGCCCCCCGGGGCCGATTGCACCTCATTCCGCCAAGCCCACTGAGCACCGACCGCGAGCCACAGGGAGCTGAGTCCGACCGCAGCGAATCCGCTCGGGGACGGGACGCGGAGCTGATCCGGCGGCTTCGGGTCGGCGACGAGCGTGCGCTCGAGCAGCTCTTCCGGGAGCACTACGCGACCATGGTGACCGTGGTCCGGCGGATCGTCTTCGCGCCCGATGTGGCTGAGGAGCTCGTGCAGGATGTCTTCTTCAAGGTCTGGAGAAAACGCGAAGAGCTTGCCGAGATCGACACCTTCCGGACCTACCTCATCCGGGCGGCCCGGAACACCGCACTCAATCACCTGAGGCGGCAGAAGCTGGAGCATGCTCACGAAGAACGTGAGGCGGTAAAGGGCGAGCCAATGACGGTGGAAGCGACGGACGATGGCGCGGCGGCGGGAGAGCTTGGCGAGGCGGTCTCCCGAGCGATTGATCGGCTTCCGCCCCGATGTCGGGAGGTGTTCCTCCTGAGCCGCGACACCGGGCTTACCTACGGCGAGATCGCCACCGAACTGGGGATCTCCATCAAGACGGTCGAGACCCAGATGGGGCGCGCCCTCAAGACGCTGCGGATCCTGCTGGCGCCATTCCGGCGGGTGGGGTCGTGAGCCACTGTCTCGCGCGTCAGGGTGGCGTGGGGCCCTGGCGTGTCACTGACGTACGATGAAACGGCGCGTTCTCCTCCTGACGGCCCTGACAGCGGCGGCCTGTGTCGATCCTCCGACGGCGGCGAGTCCGACCGCGGCCGAGTCGACCGATCCGCTGGCGCTCACCTTCGAGCAGCTCGCGGAGCAGGCACGAGGGGTTGGCGACGTGGCGCGGGTGGAGGGGTTCACGTTCGCCGCCCTGGCCGCGCGAACCGGGATCACGCCATCGATCCTCAACGTCCGCATCGGGACGGTGAACGAAGCCTACGAAGCGTTTGTCAGCACCGTGGACTTCAACCTGGGAGCGCAGGTGGCAGTCCGGGTGCCGGCGCATCGGACCCTGACTGCCTGGCGGCGCGGGACCGATGGGGTCACCCGGATCCTGAGCCTGACCACGCCGAGTGATTCGTCGCCGATCCTGTCCCCGTTGTCGCTGAGCCCCCTGGGGCCGGCCGCCGCGCCATTTGCGGGGGCGAGTGCGCTCTATCAGGAGACGACGCGCATTACGTCGTTGGGCACCAATGCGGCGAATGCCCCGGTGACGGACGAGTTCTGGATGGCGCAGTCCGGGTATGTGAAGGTGCGCGAGGCGTCCTCCGGGGCGGCGTGTCCCGTGGATCCACTGAAGCTGGGCATGACCGGTGTGGCCTGTCGCCAGGCGCGGTTCACCGTGCGCTTTGACGTCGCCATGCAGCGGCTCAGCGTGCGTCCCTACACGTTCGCAGCTTCCGCGGTGACCCGCCGGGTCAGCCTGAACGCGGAGCAGGCGGTGACGGGCTTCAAGCTGGTGTTGAGTTGCGCGGTGGCCACGTCGTCGCGGGGGTGTGGCTGAAGGCGGGGGTCAACCGCCGGATGCCAACGAGGGGGGAGCGATGAATCGCTCCCCCCTCGTGGTGTCCAGCCATCGCGTACCGACGGGCGCTAGCGCGCCGGGTCGAGGACCCGCTTGATCAAGGCGCGCGCATCCGCGATGTGTGCGCGGGTCGTGGCGTCGCGGGCGCGTCCGGCGGCGCTCGCGAGATCCCGGTCGAGGGCCGCGAGTTCAGCGCGGAAGACGGCGCGCACGTCGCTGGTCGCCCGGGCCGGTCCCACTTGCTGGGCAAAACCTGGTGGGAGGCCGGCCGGCAGGTTCACCGGTGGCGGGTTGACCTTGGCGGCGGCGAGGGTGATGAACGATCGCTGCAGCTCACGACGGTAGGTATCGGACGCCGGGTTGGACGCGCGTAGTTCCGCGAAGATCCCGGTGCGCACATCACTGACAAACTCGGCGAGGGAGTACGCATCCGCCTTGTTCGACGCGAGGGCCTCGAACTCGACCAGGCGTTCCATGCGACGGTCATTCAGCAGGCCGCCCAGGATGCCGGCCTGCTGCTGGTTGATCCGGCGCAGCGCACCCTCGACCTCGATGCGGCGGAGGATCTCCGGCACGAGGAAGTAGGTGGGCGTGGCGAACGCGTTGTCGTTGAGGAACTTGACGGCCTCCTTCTGCCGGGCGCGCGACAACGGGACGTAGCGTGGGCCGTCCTGTCCGACGTACTTCTCCTGTGCGTCGGTGCCGCCAACGACCCAGGTCACGTGGCGCAGTTCGGTGCCCCACTGACCGATCACCCGATCGTACACCAGGGTCATGTCGTCGAAGTCCGTGCCCGGCTGGCTCGTGGCCGGGACGATGAGCGGGACGATCTGCTTGATCGACTTGATCCCCCAGCCGGTGGCCTTTACCGGGTCGGCGTCGCCGACGGCCTCGCTGTGCGACGACTGGTCGGCGCCGCGGGAATCCTGGACGTCAAAGCGGAGCCATGGAGTGGCATCCTGCTCCTTCGACCAACGATCCAGCGTGGCCCATTCGTCATCCGTGGTGCGGGCGGACGGGATCGGGGTGTAGCCCCAGCGGGTGATGTACTTGTCCCAGGGGCCAATGCGGGGGATGAGGTCCTCCAGCGCGATGTTGTCCTCGGGTTGGGCCGTGTAGTTGAAGCGCGAGTAGTCCATGATCGACGGCGCGTGGCCCATCTTTGCGACCCAGGTGCGCGAGCGCACCGAGTCCACCGGGTACAGCGAGCTGCCCTTCTGGTCGTGCTGGTAGCCGAGGGTGTGCCCGACCTCGTGCGCGACAACGAACTCGACGAGCCGACCCATGAGGTCGTTGGGGAACGGCCACATGCGCGCGCGCGGGTCCAAGTGCGCCACCTGGCTGAAATACCAGGTGCGCTGTAGCGTCATGATGTTGTGGTACATGTAAATGTCCGACTCGAGGATCTCGCCGGTGCGCGGGTCGTTGATGTTCGGACCCTGGGCGTTCTCGATCGTGGACGGAAGCCAGCGGACCACGGAGTAGCGGGCGTCCTCGGGCGACCAATCCGGGTCGTTGGCCGGGGGGTCGGCGGCCACGATGCCCTTGATGAACCCGGCTTCTTCAAAGGCGGGCTGCCAGGCTTCGATGCCCTTCTTCACGTACGGCTTGAGCCAGTCCGGCGTGGCCGGGTCCACATAATACGTGATCGGCTTGATCGGCTCCGACTTGGCGGCGTTGGGGTCCTTCTTTTCCAGGCGCCAGCGCACGATGTACCGGCGATCCTGGGCTCGTTGCTCGGGACGCCCGTAGTCGATCTGGTTCAGCGAGAAGAAGCCGATGCGCTTGTCGTGCAGGCGCGGCATCATCGGCTTCTCCGGGAGCTTGACCATCGACCAGTGCAGGACGATGGACGACGTACCTGCGGCCGCCTGCTGGAAGCCACCACCACCGCCGGGCGCGGCCCCGGGCGCGGCCGGGATCGTGAGGAGTGCCTCCACCTCAACGTTCGTCGGGAAGGACAGCGCCTTTTCGATGAAGGACCGGTTCGGGTCCGGGTTGCCGCGGAACTGGTTCCCCGGGCCGATTTCCGTTGGGGGGGCCGTGTAGAGGCGCGTCACGTCGATGACGGCCGCGCTGTCCGGGCCGTACGCGTCGACATTGAAGGCCCCCAGCACGAGGTCGTTGTTGGAGGCGCTGACCGCCTGCGCGATCGGCTGCCCCGGGTCCGACACCGTCTCGTAGGAGATGTTACGAAGCAGGACGCGGTTGTCGCGCCGTTCCCACTTCACCACACGGCGGGCCCCCAGTTGTTGGCCGCCGTAGCCGGCATTCACGGGCACGCGGGCGCCGCGCACCACGAGCAGCAGTTCCTTGTTCATGGCCGCGCGCGGGATCTCGAAGAGCAGGCGGCTGCCCACGCGATGAACCTTGAAGAGCCCGTCGCGTGTCTTCGCGTTAGGCGTGACCACCCGGTTGTAGGGCCGTGGCGTCGGCTCACCCGGGGCTCCTGCGGCCGGGGGTTGTCCTCCGGCACCTGGGGGTCGTGTGGTGTCCTGTCCCGCCGGGGCCTGCGGGGCACCGGCATTGGGCCGGGCCGCATTGCCCGGCGCGACGGCCGGGCGTGGGGCGGGGGCAGGGGCGGGCTGCTGCGTGCTCTGGCAAGCAGCAATGGCCAGGGTGCCCAAGGCACCAAAAGCCAGCCGAATCCTGAGGGTCATGTGTCGCCTGAAGGGGGTGAACGGTCCCGACGAGTGCCGGACTCGGGGAATCTACGGGCGGTGCTGGATATACGCTGTGGGTGTACGGACCATGCTGAGTGGCAACGGCAACTGCCAGGGCGCAGTACGGGCAGCACGAGGAGCACGGGCGGCACGGGTGGTACGGCCCGGGGGCACGAGGCAAAGGGCAACTGCCAGGGCGCCGTACGGGCAGCACGAGGAGCACGGGCGGCACGGCCAAGGGGCAGGTGCAAAAGGGCAACTGCCACGGCGCAGTACGGGCAGCACGAGGAGCACGAGGAGCACGAGCAGCACGGAGAGCACGGGAATGGGGTGGCCCGCGAGGACTGGCCGCTCGACCATCCCCACCCTATCCTCGTGCCACGCGTGCCACGCGTGCCGCCCGTGCTGCTCGTACCGCCCGTGCTTCACCAGTCCTCTCTTTAGTCCTTCTCGTCCTCCGTATGCCCCGCACATATCCCCGCATCGTCACTCCCCCGCCCGGCCCCCGCGCCCGCGCCATCGTCGACCGCGACCGCGAGTGGACGGCGCAGTGCTACATCAAGGAGTACCCGCTGGCCATCGCCCGGGGGCAGGGGGTCATGGTGGAGGACGTGGACGGGAACCGATACCTCGACTTCATGGCCGGCATCGCCGTCGCCTCGACCGGGTACGGCCATCCGGAAGTGGTGACGGCCATCCAGGACGCGGCGGCGAAGTTCCTCCACATCTGCGGGAGCGACTTCTACTACGAGGGGATGGCGGCGCTGTGCGAGAAACTCGCGGCGATTGCCCCCGGTCCCACGCGGAAGCGGGTCTTCCTGACCAACTCGGGGACGGAGGCAACCGAAGGGGCCATCAAGCTGGCGCGATTCTCCACCCGACGGACCGCGATCATCGCCTTCAAGGGCGCGTTTCACGGACGCTCGACGGGAGCCGTATCGCTCACGTCGAGCAAGGCACGCCAGCACGCGGGCTTTGGGCCCTTGCTGCCCGACGTGCACCACGTCGACTACGCCTACCGCTATCGCTGTCGCCACTGCGCCCACAAGTCGCAGTGCCACCTGGGGTGCGTGACGTCCATCGAGGAGGAGTTGTTCACCCGGCACCTCGCGCCTACCGATGTCGCGGCGATCTTTGTCGAGCCGATTCAAGGCGAGGGAGGTTACGTGATTCCCCCGCCAGGATTCCTCGCCGGGTTGCGCGAGCTGTGCGACACGCACGGGATCCTGCTCGTGTGCGACGAGGTGCAGAGCGGAATCGGGCGCACGGGGAAGATGTGGGCCTGCGATCACGAAGGGGTCGAGCCCGACATCCTCCTTACGGCCAAAGGCCTGGGTTCGGGGATGCCGATCGGCGCGATGATCGTGCGGGAGAGTGTGGACAAGTGGAAGAACGGCTCCCACGGCTCAACGTTCGGCGGAAATCCCGTGTGCTGTGCGGCGGCGCTCGCCACCATCGGCCTCGTCGAGAAGGAACTCATGGCCAACGCCGCGGTGCAGGGCGAGCGTCTGTTGGCCGGCGCGCGCGCGTTGATGGAGCGCCACGAATGCATCGGCGACGTCCGTGGACGCGGCCTGATGGTCGGGATCGAGTTCGTGCGCGACCGGGTCACGCGGGATCCCCATCCGGAGCTGGTGGACCGGATCGTGAACCTGGCGTTCACCCGAGGGTTGCTGTTGTTAGGCGCCGGGAAGAGCGCCCTGCGCCTGGCCCCGCCGTTGGTGATCGACGCAGAAGACGTGGATCGTGGCTTGGCCATGCTGGATCACTGCATCGCCGAGGTCTCTGCGCCGTAGACGGCGCGCGGCCGGGCTGATCCTTGCCCCGGCCCGTGGGGGGCGCTCGCCTGCGCCTGCGCCCCCACGGCCAAACCGTTCGCCGGTTTACTGGTTGGGGACCGGTCCGGCGGTAAAGCGCGCAGCGATTTCAGCCGGGGTGAGCGCTCGTTGGTAAATGCGAACCTCGTCATACCGCGCATTCGCCGTCTCGTCGTCGGCATACTGCGAACGTCCGAGCCACATGTTGGCGTCCTGCAGCTGGGCGAGGGTCAGCGGTGTCTCAAATGCACCCTTGAACTGTCCGTCGCGGAACCACTGCACGCGGGTTGCCCCGCCCGTTCCGACACCGGGCTCAATGGTCATGACGATCTGATAGTCTGTATTCACTGCGTAGGGCGCCACGGTATTGTCGACGGTGTGGAGCAGGCCTTAGGCGTGAAGGTTCCACTCCACGCGGTCCAGTGTGAGCCGTGCGTCCTGGGTCCATGACATGAAGAGGTAGTTCGTCGGCCCCGAGCCAAAGTCGAAAATGCGCGCCCAGATCCTGGGTGAGATCTGGCGGCCCCAGATCTCGATGGTCGCGCTGCTGTGACGGGAGAGGAGCCCCCCAGGCAGTGCCACATAGTCCGAGGCATTGCGGGCGCCACCGGCCATGGTAACGCCGCCCCCCTGCGCGACGGCGTCGCTTGCGCCTACCTCCACGATGGTCGCGTGAGCACCGCCAACATCGTCGAGGAGCGCGGTCCCGGCGCCTCCTGATTGCGCAAACGTCCAGCGGTGCGCCAGTCCAGCGGGAAACGACGTCGGTCCGGTAACCGTGATCGTCGCCGTTCCACTCCGACTCGGTGCGGCCGTCGCGGTCGCGATGACGCTTGCCGTACCAGGGCCCACGGCGGTCACGAGGCCCGACGCGTTGACGGTGGCGACGGCGGAGTTGCTGCTCCGCCAGGTCACCTGCTTGTTCACGGCGCCGAGGACGAAGGCGGTGAGTGGTAGCGCCTCGCCGACACCCATGGTGGCCTCGGCCGGGGACGCCGCCACACTGACGGCAACGGTGAGCGTGGTCGCCGCCGCTTTCGCGGGAACGGCGACGGACCGGGCGGTGACGATTGCCACGCCGATGCCGAGTGCGCTGGCCACTCCAGTGGCCGACACGGCCACGACGTCGGGTGCGCTCGACGTCCATTGGACGGCGGGGTTCGACGCGCCAGAGACGATCGCCGTGAGTTGGCGCGCCGCTCCGAGATCGATCGTGGGCGAGGTGACCGGGATCGCGACCAGGACCGGGACGGTGACGGTCACGGTCACCAACGCCACGCCCGTCGTCCCATAGGTCTCGTCGCGCTCCGTCACGGTGATGGTCGCGGTCCCGGCGCCGACCCCTGTGATCATCCCTTCGCCGGAGACGGCGGCGACGGCCGTGTTGCTGCTTTGCCAGAAGCGCTGTTGTGAGGTGCAGGTTCCCGTGGGGACGCTCGTCGCATTGACCTGCGCCGTCTGCCCGCGTTCGAGCGGGACGCTGGCGACGGAGGTCGACACCGTGAGCACGCACGGGTCACGGACGACAATCTTCTCACACCCCGTGGCCACCAGGGCCATCGACGCCACGAGGAGGGTGATCGCCGGCCGTCGGTCCGCTATCCGCGGCTGCGTGAGTCGCTGTGTCATTGGACGCGCACGGTCAGGGTGAGTGGGGTGCCATCGCCGTAGCCTGCCAACCGCGCGGGTCCAACCTTCATGGTGTAGTCCCTCGGTGGCGTACCCGCTGGCACCGGAATCGCCAATCGCGAGAGGCACCCCGGTGTTCCCGCCGGCACGACGTGATTGGACGGAGCGCCCGTGAAGGGGTTCTCGATGGTGAGCGACGCCCCGCACAACGCCGTCGAGTTGAAGTCCGCCCCAAACCAGAGGTAGAAGGTCTGTCCTGCCGTGCCGGTCGGTGTGCCCGACGGACAATGGACGGCGGGGTTGAAGGTCGTGCCTGCATCCTTCGACAAACACGCGCCAACCGCCAGGTGCCCGAGAATGACGTCCAGGGGCACGTTGATCGGGGCCGAGCTGGCGAAGCCGGTCTTGGTCGCCGGCCCGACCACGACCGTGTGTCTCCCCAGGGCCGCGCCCGATGGGACGGCGAACTCGAAGACCGCGAACGTCCCGACCAGGCCGAGGGGACTGACCACCGCGTTGGTGAAGGGATTGCGCGCGGTTACCGTTGCCCCGGTTTCGACCGCCCCGGACGACTGGCGCACCTGTACCCAGAGGTAGGTCGTCGTGGCACCCCTGACAAACTGTGGTGTGGTTCCAGGCACAGGGCATCGGCCTCCCGGCGGCTGTTGCGTGCTGGTCACGCCACGATAGAAGCAGGCTTCCACCGACAGCGCCCGTGGGGTGACCGACACGGTGACCTCATCCGAAATCGTCGTGCCCTTGATCGTGGCCCTGACCTTCGCGAGCCCCGGGGCGATGGCCGTGACCACGCCCGTCGCACTGACGGTCGCCACGCTGGACGGTGTCGCGGTCCAGTCGAGCTGGTCCGGCGTGATCCCGATGTCGATGCCGCCGAGCACCGTCCGCGCCGTGGCGACGACGGTCCCGGTGGCCTGTTCCGCAAGCGAAAGCACAAAGGGCGATAGGGAGAGGGTCACGAGGCTCCCGTTCGCCCCCGCCAACTGCGTGTCCCAGAGGCGCAGGCGCGTCTCGTACGATGCCTTGATGCCGAGCACGTCGACCGACGCCCGTGCGAAGGCATCGACCAGCGCGTCCACCCTGGCATTCCAGTCATAGTTTGCCCCAGCGCCAATGGACGTCCCGATCGTCGCCTGCAGCGCGGCGTCGACACCAGCGGAGAGTTCGCCGCGACCAAACACGGTGAGGAGCAGCTTGGGCTCCAGGCCGAAGCGGATCCCCGCTTGTCCGCCGATCGAATAAACGGGGCTGGACTGCGTCCACTGGCTGATCGGGGTGAAGGTCCCCTTGAACCCGGTCGAGGGCGTGAACCGGAAGCCGGCATCGACCCCCGACGTCATGCTGAGCGACCGCGTGATGGTGAGTTGCGCATTGGCCTCCACCTCGGCGTAGGCTTCGAGCACGACAAACAACCCGTAGCAGAACAACTTGCCGGCCAGGCACTGGCCGCGGATCGGGATGTTGAGGAGCTTCTTGCGTGCCACGGGAATCTTCACGAGGGGAAGCCCCCCTCGCGCCGAGATCGCGCCCCCGATGGACGTCTCCAGGGTTCCGTTCAGCACGGCCCCGACCACGGTCCCGAATCGCATGTTGTCCACGCAGACCAGCACGGGGAAGCACGGCTTGATCGCCACGTCGAAGACGAACGAATTCGTGCCCGGCTTGATGTCCTTTCCCGTCTTGATGTCCAGCGATCCGTTCAGCCGGACACTCGCCGTGATGGCCCCGACCTGGCCGGCCATGGTGAAGTCGAGCGCTGCATTCTGGAAGACGACATGTCCTTCGGCGTCGATCGACACGCCGCGCGGCAACGCGAACGCCGCACTTTCGCCACGCGCGCGTGCCTCGGCGAGTGCGGCTCCCACGTCGATGTCCTCAGCGATGGAGATGGTTCCTTCCTGGATGGCGTCGGTCAGGGCGGCCGGGACGGTGGTCAGGACGATGTCCTGCCCCGACGTCCGCACGGCCATGACTTTCTCGAGGAACCCGCCGTCCTTGCTGCCAAAGATGACATCACCAACCGCCACGGGACGCGCCGTCCCACTGTTAGCACGCATTCTCAGCGTCCCCGCGGCAATCTCCTCCGGCGTGGACAGGACGGTGAACGACGTGTCGGACGAAATCACCGCGTCGCGGCGCTGCACCTCCATCACGGTGATCCGCGCCGTTGCCGAAACACCCTGGGCGGTGGCGACGATGATGGCGAATCCCGGTGCGATCGCCACGAACCGTCCGCTTCCCGTGCTGCTCAGGACGGTGGGATCGGAGGAGGTCCAAACGACCGGGAAGTCCTGGATGGTCGCGCCGCGGCTGTCGCTGACGGTCGCGGTGAGCGTGGTTGTGTCGTTAACGAGAAGTTGTGCGGTGTCGAGCGACAGACGCACCGCTCGCGCGAGGACTGGCGGAGTCGTCGCTGGCTTTGGAGGATCAACGAGCGTTTCGGAGCACGCGGCGACCACCAGACAGGTCAGCGTCAGCCTCGCGAGATGGCGCTGTAGTGCACGGCGAGCGGGAAGCGTCATGGCAGGGCGCACGGACGAAAGGTGAGCAGCGACCAATCAATCGCGAGGCGCCTCCGGAGCGATTCTCCGGACGCCTCTTCGATACCATGGTGCGGGCCCAGCCTTCCTGGGTGTGAGCGTGAGGGATCCCGATCTCTTATCCCGGCATCCCGTGGTACGCCGACGCAATCCTCTGGAACGGTGGCGTACGCTTCGCGACGGCGGGCATGCCGGAGGCGGTCCTATATTCTCCGCCGATGCCGCCCATGCCTTTCGTGGTTCTCGTTGCGTTGGCCGCCGGTGCCCTGACGGCGCGGCTCGGTTCGGCCCAAGAGGCACCAACCTACTCGGACCGGTATTTCACGACGCGCGACGGGCTCCCGAGCCAGGCGCTCACGGGCATTGCGCAGACGCGCGACGGATACCTCTGGGTGGTCGCCGGTGGGCTGCTCTCTCGTTTCGACGGGGTCGTGTTCCGCTCGTATTCGGCAGGCAGCAGTGCGCTGCTGCAGAGTCGCGTCCTCGCCATCGGGGCGGGGCTCGGCGATACGCTATGGATCCTGGGTCAGTCAGGGGCCGTGGTGGCCTTTGCCAGTGGGCGTTTCTCGGAAGTCGTCCCCCCGACGCCGGGACCGTTTCGGGCGATCGCACAGGATGCCCGTGGCGACCTCTACGCGATTCGAACACCGAATGTGGTGCGATTTGCGCGCGAGCGCTCAGCGTGGGTTGAGGTCAGGCCGGGCGTGGGTGTGCGCGAGATGGGGCTCCAATCGCTGGGGATCGACGGCCGCGGCGATCTGTGGTTCCTGGACTCCCTGAATGCCCTGCACCGCGTCAGCGGGCCGACGGCTGGCGTGCGGCCGACCCTGGGAAAGGCAAGCCTCGTGTCATCTGTGACCGGGAGAATACTGAGCGCCGAGTCTCGCAACGGGAGGCATCGCATCTTCGATGCAGAAGGCGAGGAGAGTTGGTCGTACCCGGCTCCCGGAAACAGGAGGCCGCAGCTGGTGGACGGGGAGGGTCGTCTCTGGGTGGCGACCGACACATCGTATGAGGTGTATGGGCGCGCCAGCGAGCGCCCGGTTGCCGTGGTCGCCAGGCAGCGCAGTCCGCTGGCACAGCTCCACCGAGGGGCAGCGGGTTGCCTGTGGGAGACGGGTATCGCGCTGCGGCAGATCTGCCGGACAGCGTTCCGCAGCGTGCGGTACGGTGGAGCGTACATCGGCCGGGGGCCAGGTGCGTCGGTCCTCCGCCGCGGCCCGGTCGGTTACCTGGTGGCTGTGACGGCCGACGGCTTTTCAAGGCCATTGAGTACCTGGGAGGGGTTGCGGTACGCGAACGCGCATACGGACGCGCGTGGTGTCCTCTGGTGGTCGGCGAATACGGGGATGAACGCGTGGCTTCGGCGCTCACCAGCTGAACACGAGGGCGCGCGGCTGTTACCGCATCCGGGTGCGTATGCGTATGCCGAGCATGACCGCTTCCCAAGTGTCTTGTGGTACGTGACCGACACGACGCTTGTACGCTACGACCATGCGGCGAGTGGCGAGTCGGTGGACTCGGTGGGATTGCCCGGACGGGTCACCGCCCTGTCGGTGGCGGCTGACGGCTCGGTTTGGCTCACGGTGATCCTGCCGGATGCCACCTCGCGACTCTTGCACGTGGAGGGACGTGCCGTCGTAAGCTACGGACCAGGCGACGGGATGCCACTCGTTGAGCTGCGCGCCGTCCGGGCGATGGACGACGGGAGCGTGTGGGTGGGCACGTATGGTGCGGGCCTCGTGCACGTGCAGGACGGCCGCGTGCGGTACGTCACCACGCGTGATGGACTGGCAGAGAACGTGGTGACGAGTGTCTTGCTCGATGATACGGGGAATCTCTGGATGGGTGGGAACCAGAGTATTCACCGCGCGCCGCTCACCCAGCTGTCGGACTTCGTCGCGGGGCGTCGTTCGCGAGTGAATGGGGTCGGCTACAGCGACGCCGACGGGATCGACACGCCCGAGACGTCCGGGGCGCCCGGGTTCCGGGATGCCATCGGGCACCTGTGGTTTCCCACCATCGATGGCACCGTGGAGGTCGATCCGGCGTTGGCGGTGGCGATGGATTCCCTCCTGCCCGAGGTGCGGATCGATGAGATCGTGAGCGTGGACGATTCGCTGCCCCGGTCGGACGCTCCCCTGCGCTTGACTCGCGGTGCTCGCCGCTTCACGGTGCGTTATGCCGGCGTTGTCATGCGCAAGGCAGATGCGGTCAGGTACCAGTACCGCATGGACGGGGTGGATGGCGACTGGGTGGATGCAGGGCATGTGCGCGAGGCGACGTATAACTCCGTTGGCCCGGGCACACACACCTTTCGGGTCCGCGCCGTGAGTGCCGCCGGAGTCCCCGCGCCGGACGAAGCAACCGTTGAGATATTGGTGCCCGCCTTCTTCGTCGAGACGCCGCTGTTCTACCTGTTGCTCGCATCCGCTGCAACCACGCTATTGTGGGGAGCCATTCGCCACCGTGAGCGACGGCACCTGGGGCACCAGGCCGCCCTCTCGCAGGCCGTGAAGGTGCGGACAGCGGAACTCTCCGACGCGCTCGAGACGGTAGGCGCCCAGGCGGCCCAGCTGCGCACGCTCGATGAGGCAAAGTCGCGCTTCTTCGCCAACGTGAGCCACGAGTTTCGCACGCCGCTGTCCCTCATTCTCGGTCCGGTCGACGACCTTCGCGAAGGGCGCTTCGGCGCCCTCGGGGCTGCGGCCGTCCGGCGCCTCGACGGCGTGCGAGCGAATGCCGAGCGATTGCTCCAACTGGTCGATCAGTTGCTCGATATCGCCCGCCTGCAAGCCGGGGCCTTGACGTTGGCGGCGAGGACGCAGGACCTGGTGCCACTCCTCCGTCGCATGGCGGATTCCTTCTCGTCTCTCGCGGAGCGGAAGGGGATCAACTTCCGACTCTCGTGCCCGGTGTCAGGGCTCACGGTATCGTGCGATGCGGACCAGATGGAGAAAGTGGTCGCCAACCTCGTGGGCAATGCACTCAAGTTCACGCCGCCCGGCGGGTCCGTGGAACTCCTGGCGACCGTTGAGTCCGCGGAAGGGGCCGTTGTTATCCAGGTGGTGGATACCGGACCCGGCATTCCCCAGGAGTACCAGGCCCGCGTTTTCGAGCGCTTCTTCCAGGTGAACGACTCGTCGACCCGGTCGCATGAGGGCACCGGCATCGGGCTGGCCCTTGTCCGCGAGATCGTCCAGTTGCATGGCGGGATGGTCGAGCTGCAGAGCACCGTTGGGGTCGGGAGTCGGTTCAGTGTGCGCCTGCCCCTGGCCCACGCGGGGCTCCGCGCCACCGGGGAACAGCGCCGCGAGACTCCCGAGGAGCTGACTGCGGTGCGGCGTGGTCCGCTACCCTTGCCTCGGCCGCGAGACGTTGCGGCAGACGCGGTGACGGTGCTCCTGGTGGAAGACAACGCCGACCTGCTGGAATACTTGCGGGAGCACCTGGCCGATCGCTTCCGTGTCTTGGTGGCTGACAATGGCGTCCGTGGGTTGGAGATGGCTCGCGCCCATCACCCGGACTTGGTCGTCAGCGACGTGATGATGCCGGAGATGGACGGCCAAACCCTCTGCGAGGCGATCAAGGGGAGCGCCGAGACGGACTTCATCCCTGTCATCCTGCTCACCGCGAGGGCGTCGCGTGACTCGCGCCTCCATGGGCTTGCCCAGGGCGCCGACGACTACCTGACCAAGCCCGTTGACCTGCAGGAGCTGGTCATTCGGATCGAGAACCTCGTGGCGTCACGGCGCCATGTGCGTGAGCGCCTCCGTGCCCTCGACCAGTCCCTGCCAACCATACAGGTCCCCCTTGCCGCCCCACCGCGTGACGCGACCGAGCGCGCGCTGGTGGAGAAACTGTCTGGCGAATTGGCAAAGCACCTCGCGGATGCGGACTTCGACGTGCACGCCCTCGCCCGCGCGATGGGGATGGGTCGCACCACGTTGTATCGCAAGCTGACGCCGCTGCTCGGGATGTCGCCCCTGGATGCCTTGCGCGAGTATCGGTTGGCGCAGGCCGCGCAGTGGCTGGCCGAGACGCCGATCACGGTCAGCGAAGTGGCCTATGGCGTCGGCTTCCGGAGCGTCCCGCACTTCAGCGTCTCGTTTCGCGAGCGATACGGTGAGTCACCTTCGGCATACCGCCAGACGCGTCGCCGAGTGCAGACCGGATGACGCCAGACCGGCGTGCCCACCCGCAGCTTTACTCGCCGGTGGCGTTCCGTCAGGCCCAGAGTTAGAGCCCCATCTTCTCCAGGTGGTACGGCAACATCTTGCGCCACCAGGGCCAGTCGTGCTTCACGTCGTGCCCCCAGATGTCTAGCCAGTGTGGGATCCCCTTGGCGTCCAGCAGGGCCGACAACTCCCGCGACCGGTCCGGCGCCTCGTACGGGCCCTGACCGGTGACAATGACGATGCGCGAGCTGCCGCGGAGCAGCTCCAGCGAGTGTCCACCCAGGTTGGGGAGGTACCAGGCCGGGTTGTTGAAGTAGACGTTGTCGTCGGTGTAGCCGTTCAGGTAGCTCCGGTCGAGGTCGTAGAACCCGCTCATGGCGATCGTCCCGCCAAAGAGGTCCGGCCGGCGGAGGAAGGTGTTCGCCGCATGGAAGGCACCGAATGAGGCCCCGGTGGTCAGCGCCCGGGCGTTCCGATCCCCGGAAACCTGCCGGATATACGGGGCCAACTCCTCTTCTATATAGCCCTGGTAAAGGGCCTGCCGACGGGCCTTCTCCGGGATCGGCACGTGCTTGTCCATCCACGCATGCGCATTGATGCTGTCGATGGAGAACAGCCGCACCTTGCCCGCCATGATGTGCTCCTCGATCGCCTTCACGAGGAAGAAGCGCTCGTTCTCGAGGAAGTCGGCGGCCGCAGTGGGGAAGAGCAGGATCGGGGTGCCCGCGTGGCCATAGGTCACCACCGGCATGTCGAGGCCGAGTCGCGGAGACCGCCACCCATCTATCACCTTGGGGAGCGCGGGGTCAATGTATTGGATGGGCATGTCGGTGCTGCTGGGCGGTGGGGCGGAAACTAGGCCCTCCACGCAGGCGGCGCGAGCGATCCACACCCGAAGACACGGAGCACGCGGATGCGAACGGAGCGGGGATTCACCCGGATGACGCTCGAGGAGTTCGAGGGCTGGCTGCCGGCGCAGCAGGTCACGCGCACGGTGCTGTCGGTGCAGCAACACCACACCTTCCTCCCCGCGTACGGGCACTTCACCGGGTCGAATCACTTCACGCTCCAGCAGAACATGAAGCACCACCACGTGTCGGCCAACGGGTGGGCCGACATCGGGCAGCACTTCACCTCGTTCCCCGACGGGACGATCGTCACCGGGCGGCCGCTCGAGTCCAATCCCGCGTGCATCTTTGGCAACAACCAGCACGCCATCTGCATCGAGCACCTCGGCAACTTCGACGCCGGGCGGGACGTGATGACGCCGGCCCACCGACAGGCGATTCTGCGCATGACGGCCGCCATCTGCGAACGGTTTGCCATCCCGGTGACGGCGGACCGGGTGGTTTACCACCACTGGTATGACCTCGCGACCGGTGCGCGCACCAATGGCAGTGGCACCACCAAGAGTTGTCCCGGCACGGCGTTCTTTGGCGGGAACTCGGTGGACCAGGCGCAGCGCAACTTCCTCCCGAAGGTGCGCGCCCTGCTCGACGGCGGCACGGTGATTGAGGCGGCGCTGCCCGCGCGTGGCTACGTCCGCGTCACCGCCGACTCGCTCAACGTGCGCCGCGGTGCCGGCCCCGGTACGCCTCGCCTCCGGGCCGTCACGGCGGGGACCGTGCTCCGGGTCTACGACGAGGCGAACGGCTGGCTGCGCGTCTCGAACGCCCAGGACGAATGGGTGTCGGCCAAGTTCACGGCGCCGGTCGAGCGCGCGACGGTGCGGGCGAGCAGCCTCAATGTGCGCAGCGCCCCGGACCGCACCGCCGACAAGGTCGCGGCGATCACCCGCGGACAGGAAGTGTTCATCCACGAACGCGACAACGGCTGGTGTCGCATCGGCGCCGAACCGCGCTGGGTCCTTGGCGACTTCCTCGTTCCCGCCTGACGCGCTAGAAGGCCTCGCCCAGCGCCACGTACAAGCCGCCCCCGTGGCGGCCGCGGGCGTAGTCCACGCGCACGGTCAGGCGGTCCGCCGGCTGAAGCGCGTACCGCACGCCAGCACCAACTGCAGGAAGCAGCTGCGCACCATCCGTGCGGCGACCGAGCGCGTGGGACGCCCCCAACCCGAGAAAGCTGGCCCACCCCACCCGATGCCAGGTCGCGCTCCGATACTCCACCTCGGCGGCGCCAACGAACCGGTCGCGGACGCGACCGCGCACGTACCCACGCAGCAGGGTATCGGCACCGGCTGAGGGCACGAGGTCGAACGGCGCGTTGCCGGCGATCGCTTCCCCGCTCACCCGCATCGCCACCACGCCACGCCCGAATGATTCGTACCGGCGCAGGTCGCCGGCCAGCCGCATCGAGGAACGCTGGCGGTGGTCCGGGGCATGATCGCGGGCCCGTGTCGCCCCAAGCGTGAATTGCCGGAACACTCCCGTCGCCGGGCCCAGGATGTGGTCACGCGTGTCATGGATGTCCACAACCTGGGCGGTGAGGGCGGCGCTTCCCACGAGGTCGGGCGCATCGGCCCTGCTCCAGCCCGCGAGGTCGATCCCGGAGACACGCAGGTCGCGCACGCGGAGCCCAATCCCCCGGTACCGTGCGGTGTCTGTGCGCCAGAGCTGGAGGAGCGAGAGCTCAGGTCCCCGCGCCGTGAACTGTGCCTCGCCGTCGGCGCCACCTTCAGCAAAAAAGGGCAATGGGAATCGCTGCCATTCACCCCGGACGCGCGTCCGCGTCGTGTTCCCCGTGCCCCAGCGGTCCAGTTGCACGAAAGCCCGCTGCTGGTCGTGCGCCGTATTGATGGCGTAGAACTGCAGCTGCGAAGGACGGGTGCTGGCAGTCGGCCCGGTGCGAAAGACGCGCAGGACCGTCGCCCCGTATTGCGCCCCTGTCTCCGGTGCGGATCCCAGGACGGGCAGGAACGCGAACTTCGCCCGCGGGACCGAATCCGCCTGGGCTGCGAGCGGGGAGGTGAGGGCGGTGAGCGAGGCCAGGGCTGCCAGGAGGCGGGTGCGCATCGAGTCGTGGTGAGGGTCACCACGAGCTTCGCGCTGGCCGGCACGTCATCCCATACGCCGCATGACGTAGTTGTCGGTGGCAGGAGGGACGCGACGTCCACCGAAGTCCTTTCGCACCAACAGGTTAGGAGGTGTCGTACTGTGCGAGCGGACGGTGACCGGCGGCGCGGTCAGGGCGCCAGGCGGCTCGCCCTACGAATCGATCAACGACATCTCAAAAGGTTGCGCGCCCTCCCAGAGCACCCGTCGCCCCAGTTCTCGCAGCTGGTCCATTCCGCTCGTCAGGGTCAGGAAGTGGCTCCCCGCGAGTTGGCCGACCTTGCTGGCGAAGACACACGCCCCGTACGGGAACAGGATCTCGCACTCGCTCGCCCCGGCTGGGTGGAACAGGATATCCCCGCGCGATGGATGTGAGGTCGGGTTTTCGAGCGGCACGTTCAGCTCGAAGTCGCCGAGGGGAATCCAGGCGGATTCTCCGCTCCAGCGGGCCTGGATCAGTTGGCTGCGGAACGGGAGGATCGAACGAAAGGCGTCGCAGGTGCGTGGAGCGGCGGCTTCCTCGAAGCGGGCCGTGAACTCGAGGTCGGCAACGCGAATGCGGACGGTGCTCATAGCGGGGATTCGAGGGTGCGCGGGAAGATACCACGCCCGCGCACCCGCGCTCCCTAACGTTCGTCATCCCGATCGTCGTCGCGTTCCGGCGAGCGCCCCTCATTGCTACTCGCGAGCGGCGCTGGTCTTCCATCGCGCGGGCCAGACGCGTCGGCGGTCGCATAGGCACCGGCTGCGCCCTCGCGATACGCCAGCGTCCCACCGGTGTGCCCGACCTGCCAGCCAGCTCCGACCAGGGCGAGGGTCCCCGCGGTGGCCACGCCACGTGCGACCATACCGAGGCGACCGTTCAGGAGGCCGGCCGCGCCGACCAGCAGGACGACGCCAGTTGCGAGGAGAAAGGCCTCAGCCGCTTCTTCGTGGCCATGGATCGCGGACTCGGAGACGACATCCTCGACCATCTCTTCTTCCCGTTCGCCGGTCTTGAGCGCCGCCCAGGAGCTGCCGACCAGGACCGCCATGAGCGCGACCGTGATTCCCCAGGCGCGACGAGGGGTTGTACCACGGCGGATGGCCACGAGGGCCCCGACGGCAAAGGCCGGGATGAGCAGGGTGAGGGCGATCGGGAGATGAACGAACAACGGGTGCAGGGGTGAGGGCAGGGTCAGCATGTGGTACCTCCGGTTGGCTGTCCTATCCAAGAGTCAGCAGAAGTCCGGTTGCGCCCTATCCGGCAAGTGACTTCCTTGGCATCCGACAAGTGACGCATCCCGATTTCCTTCGCTTCGCCACCAATGACGCAAGCTGATGAGTGGCAAGGAGTTGACGCTCCCCCGCGCGATTCGGGGCCGCCGGGCACGTTCGAGGGGCCGTTGGCCCCGGTGCTGGCCGTATTCCTTGTCATGGTCGTGATCGGTGGTACCATCGACCTGATCCTCGATCGCCCCGCTTCGTGGCGCTCGCTTCACGTGGCGTTCGAGGTCGCCATGGTGCTGGTGAGCCTCGGCTTTGCCATCGCGCTGTTCAGCGGCTGGCGAAAGACGGCCGTCGAACTCCGGAATACCAGGGCCTCGCTCGCGGTGTCGCGTCGTGACCTCGCCGCGAGGGTCGCTGAACGCGACGAGTGGCGGCAGCGGGCCGAAGCGGCGTTGGTCGGGTTTTCGGTCGCCATCGATCAGCAGTTCGACGCCTGGAAGCTCAGTCGTGCGGAGCGCGAGGTCGCGCTGATGCTCCTGAAGGGGGAGGGGCACAAGCAGGCGGCGGCGCATTTGGGGCGATCCGAGCGCACCGTGCGACAACAGGCGGTTGAGGTCTACCGCAAGTCGGGACTCCAGGGTCGGGCGGAGCTTGCGGCGTTCTTCCTGCAGGACCTCGGACTCCCCGGCCCGACTCCCTGAGCCACTGTCCCGGCTCCGTTTCCTTGCCCGGAGCCGGACGCTGGCGTAGGATCGCGCGGTGATGCGACGCGTCGTGCTCTCCCTGCTCTGTGCCAGCGTCACACCCGTGCTGGCGGCGCAGGACGTCGTGGTGGAGAAGAATCTCGAAGCGCGGATGCGCGACGGGGTTGTACTGCGCGCCGATGTCTACCGCCCACGCACCGACGGACGGCGGCCCGCCCTGCTGCAGCGCACGCCCTACTCCAAGAACCCGCAGGATCCCAACTCGCAATACCATCGCCTCGCGCGTGCGGGGTTCGTGGTGGTCGTGCAGGACACCCGCGGCCGATACATGTCCGAGGGGGTGGCCATTCCGCACGATGAAGGGGCGGACGGTTACGACACGGTAGAGTGGGTCGCGCAGTTGCCGTGGGTGGATGGGCGTGTGGGAATGTTTGGCGGCTCGTACTCCGCCACGACGCAGCTCCTCGCCGCGCCCCTACGCCCACCGCACCTCGTCGCCTTGTTCCCGTCGGCGTCGTATGCGAGCCGGTATGACATGGTCTTCCAGGGGGGCGCCTTCTACCTGATGGATGGCCTCTCGTGGAACCTCGGCCAGGCGCAGGACGTCAAGCGGCGGCAGCTCGAGCCCGGAGTGAACCGGGATGGGGAACTGGGGATGTCCGCGGCCCAGCGACGGCTGATGCAGGAGGAGTGGTTGCGCGCACTTCCGCTGCGGACTGTTGGGGGGCCGCAGGTCACCGGCGATCCCGCCGCGGAGCTGCGCCGGTACTCGCCGGGGTACTTCGACATGCTCGCCCATCCGTCGTTCGACGACTGGTGGGGCACCTTCGACGTCGCGGCGCGTCATCCGCAGTTCCAGGTACCGGCCTATCACCTGACCGGATGGTACGACGCGCTGTTGACGGGGACCCTGCGCAACTTCAGTGGACTTCGGCAGTCGGCGGGGAGCGACCGTGCCCGGAGCAACCAGCGCTTGATCGTGGGTCCGTGGACGCACGCGCGTCCGACGGCCGCGTCCACGCGGATCGGGGACGTGGCGTACGGGCCGGCTGCCGGCTTCAACTCCGAGAGCCTGATCGTGGCATGGTTCCGTCACTGGATGCCGGCGGCGGCGCGGGCCGGCGCGCGAGTCGAAGACTTTCCTGTCTCCCCCGTGCGGCTCTTCGTGATGGGAGAGAACCGGTGGCGTGACGAAGACGCGTGGCCCCTCGCCCGCGCGCGCGCGACCCCGTGGTACCTCGCCAGCGACGGCACGGCCAACTCCAGCGCAGGCAATGGACGGTTGGGGATGTCGGCCGCCGTCGGCGCGCCGATCGACACCTTTACCTATGATCCCGACGCGCCGGTGCCGACCGGGTCGTCCGGCGCGTATTCGCGGGCTCCGCATGACATGCGCGAAGTGGAACGACGCGCCGATGTCCTGGTCTACTCATCGGCGCCACTCACCGCGTCGATCGAGGTGACCGGGTACATCACCCTTCACCTGTGGATCACCTCGTCCGCCCTCGACACGGACTTCACGGCGCGTCTCGTCGACGTGCACCCGGACGGGACCGCGCGTGCACTCACCGACGGCATCCAGCGCGCGCGCTACCGGAAGAGCCGCACGACCCCAGAGCTGCTCACCCCCGGGCAGCCCACCGAGGTGACCATCGAGGTGGGGGCAACCTCCAACGTCTTCCTGCCTGGGCACCGCATCCGGCTGGAAGTGTCATCGTCCAACTTTCCTCGGTATGACCGGAACCCCAACACCGGGGAGCCGTTTGGCGCGAGCGCGAAGGTTGAGCGTGCCCGCCAGGTGATCCACCACGATGCCCGGTATCCGTCGCGCCTGGTGCTGCCGGTGATTCCACGATGAGGCGCGCCGCCCTCGCTGGCCTGATGCTCGCGGTGCCGGCGACTGCGCAGGAGTCGTTCCTCGGCTACCGCCCATCTCGTCGGGCCGAACAGCAGGCATTGGAGCAACGGTTCCACCAGTTGGTGAACGCCGACTCGATCTCGGCCATTCATCGCCCGTTGAGTGCGCGGCCGCATCCGTCGGGGAGCGACGGCTCACGTGCGGTCATCGCGCACCTCGAACGCACCCTGCGCCGCTACGGGTGGCAGGTGGAGCGGCACGACTACCAGGCATGGCTCTCGGCGCCACGAGAGGTCGCCGTCACACTGACGGCTCCCGCCGCGCGCGAGCTCTCGTTGCGCGAAGCCGCCGTTGCCGAAGATCCGACGTCCTCGCATCCGGAACTCGGCGAGGGGTACATCGCGTATTCGGCGTCGGGCGACGTGACGGGCGAGGTAGTCTATGTGAACTATGGGCTCCCGGCAGACTATGAGGCGCTCAGGCAATTGGGCGTTGAGGTGCAGGGCCGCATTGTGCTCGCGAGGTACGGACGGAGTCACCGGGCCGTGAAGGTCCACACGGCGCAGGAGGCCGGCGCGCGAGCCATCGTCCTTTACTCGGATCCCGCAGACGACGGCTTTGCGCGTGGCGCTGTATGGCCGCCCGGTTACTGGCGCGGTGAGCAGATGCTCCAACGTGGCAATGCGAAGATGTCATGGTTCTTCCACGGCGACCCCCTGACGCCCGGCGTGGCCGCCACGGCGGGAGCGATCCGTCTCGATCCCGCGAGGGCGCCGACGCTGCCGAAGATCCCGGTGGTGGCGATCAGCTGGGGTGAAGCGCGCCATGTCCTCGCGTCGTTAGGCGGCGCCGGGGCCCCCGCCTCGTTTGTGGGACGCGTGCCCGGGGTGACCTACCGGACCGGCCCGGGACCGGCCGCGTTGCGTGTGCGGGTCCGGATGGACGATGGGTTGCGGTCGATCTCCAATGTGGTGGCGACCTTGCGCGGGCGGACGCAGCCGGAGCGGGTGATCCTGTTCGGTGGGCACCACGACGCCTGGACCTTTGGTGCCGTGGATCCCGGGACCGGGAGCGCGGCGCTGCTCGAACTCACCCGCGTCCTTGGCCGGATGGCGCGGACCGGATGGCGCCCCGAGCGCACGATTCAGGTGGCGTTCTGGGACGCGGAGGAATTCGGGCTGGTCGGGTCCACGGAACACGCCGAGCACTTTCGGGAGCAGCTGAAGGAGCGGCTGATCGCGTACGTGAATATTGACATGTACATGCGCGGCCGGTTTGACCCGGGCGGTGTGCCGTCGTTGCGCGACTTCGTGGCGGATGTCGCGCGGAGCGTCGCGACCGACAGCGGGAGCGTGTATGACGGGTGGGCCGCAGAGGCCGCCCGCCGCGAGGCGGGGAGCGCGCCAGACCTCAAGGCGCTCGGCAGCGGCGCGGACTTCGTGCCGTTCCAGGACTTTCTCGGTGTGCCGACGCTGTCGATCGAGTTCATCGGGGCCAACGGCTACGGCTTTGGCACCTACCACACGAACTACGATTCGCGCGCGTATGTGGAGCGCGTGGCGGATCCGGGCTTTCGACAGGGCGTGACCATGGTGCGAACGTTAGGCGCGCTGGGATTGCGACTGGCCAACGCGGATGTCCTGCCGTTCCGCTTTTCCCACTATGCCGGCAAGCTGGAAGCGGCGGTGGCCTCCGTGGAGGAGGCGGTGCGAGCGGCGGGGCCGCGAGCCCAGACGGTTCCGGTGCCGGAGTTGCATGCGTTGGTGGCACGGGTGCGCGCAGCTGCGGTGGCACTCGAGCGCGCGACCGATGCCCATCTTGCCATGGGGAGACTCCGCGTGGCGCGGCGGGCGCAACTCAACGACCAGCTGGCGCGGTTGGAGCAGCGCCTGGCGGACGACGCTGGTGCTGGCGATCGCGCATGGTTCCGCCACGTGTTCCACGGCTGGAACATCTATTCCTTGTATGATGGCCAGCTCTTCCCCGGCATGCACGAGGCGTTGCGAGGCGACGATCGGGCCCGGATCATGGCCGAGGCGATGCGGCTGCGCGGAGCACTGGATCGCATGGCCGGGAGTCTTGAGCAGATGACCACCTTCGTCGAGGGTTCGCGGTGAGGATGCTTCGTGGAATGGCGTTTCAACCTTCCCTGCCCAGGGCGGTCCTCCTCGCCGCTTGCCTGGTCACCACGCCTGTGCATGCGCAGCGGGCCCGCGACCTTGGCATTCCGTTCGACGGCACACCGGGACCGCGCAACGCGATCACCGATGTTGCGGGTGTTGAGGTGGGCCACCAGACGCTGGTGCGGGGCACGGGGCGCGCCAGCGTCCGGACGGGAGTGACGGCGATCCTCCCGAAGGGGAAGCGATGGGAGCCGGTCTTTGCCGGGTGGTTCGCGGGGAACGGGTTCGGCGAGATGACCGGTGCGCCGTGGGTGGTGGAGGGCGGGACGTTAGGCGGCCCGGTGATGATCACCGGCACCTATTCGGTCGGCGTGGTGCGCGATGCCGTCAACAGCTGGTTCGCCGAGGTGGTGAAGCAGGATATCCCGTGGCACCAGCCGGTGGTGGGCGAGACCAGCGACGCCTTCCTGAACGACAGTCCGGGCCAGCACGTCACGAAAGCCGATGCCTTTGCCGCGCTCGACGCGGCACGGAGTGGTGCGGTGGTCGAAGGCAGCGTGGGTGGCGGGACGGGGATGGTCGCGCACGGCTTCAAGGGCGGGATCGGGACGTCGAGCCGCCGGGTGGCCGGCGGGTACACGTTAGGCGTGCTGGTCCAGGCGAACTATGGGACCCGCGAGCAGCTGACGATCGCCGGGGTGCCGGTGGGCCGGGAAATTGTCGGGAGCGAACGCTCACGGGGCGACCTTCCGCCGGCCGATCGTGAGGGATCGATCATCGTCGTGGTGGCCACCGATGCGCCATTGCTCCCACATCAACTCGAGCGCGTCGCTCGGCGAGTGCCCATGGGCATTTCGCGCCTTGGGGGCACCGCATCGAACGGGTCCGGCGACATCTTCATCGCCTTCTCGACAGCGAACCCTGGTGCAGCAGCCACGAGTGGTGTCACCCCCCTGCAGTGGCTACCCAACGGCGACCTGTCGCCCTTCTTCACGGCCACCGTCGAGGCGACGGAAGAGGCGATCGTGAATGCGCTCGTGGCGGCTACCACGATGGAAGGGGCGCATGGCACCGCGCACCGCCTGCCGCATGACCAGGTACGCGAGATCCTGCGGCGCTACAACCGGCTGGCGCGTTAGGCCGCGGTCGGGCGCGCATACACCACGGGCCAGCGCGCCGGTGCACGCTGGCCCGTGGTCTCGCGTCGTGCAGTCCTAGAACCGCACGCCCAAGCCGGCGCTGAGCAGGATCGGGTTGACCTGCACGGCCGAGATCGTCGTGCTTCCAGCCTTCACGTCACTACCGATCGTGACGTACTTCGCGTCCAGGTTGAGGAACCACCCCTTGCCGCCGAGGTCGATGTCCGCGCCGCCCTGGAGGGCGAAACCGACGCTCGCGTCGTCGAGTGTCAGGGCGCCAACCCCCGGCACGTTGAGCGCGACGTCCGAGATGAGCGTGAGGTTGCCACCTGCGCCGATGTAGGGACGGAACTTCGCGGATGGTAACAGGTGATACTGGAGGAGCAGCGACGGCGGGAGGTGCTTGAAGGTGCCGATCTTCGTGCCGGACAACTTGACGTCGTGCTGCTGCGGATAGGTGAGCACCAGCTCTACGGCCCACGACTTGTTGATGAAGTACGACAGGTCAACCTCGGGGAAGATCTTGTCCGATACCGTGATGGCATCGGCCGGTACGGCCGGGGAGGCGATGGCGTCGGACTTGTCGGCGGGGGTCAGCGACAGGGCGCGGACGCGGATCATGAACTTTCCGTCCGGGTTCTGCGCGGCAGCCGGTGCAGCAAGGGCAAGGGCCGCTAACGCGGCGAAGGCAACACGTCTCATGGAAGACTCCGTTTAGGTGGAACAGGCCCCCCATGATGAGCTGTCGTCGGGTGACCCGCTGCGGGAGTACTTCCCGAAATCGTCGTCAGGCGGCTGCCGCGGGTGCGGCGACGAATCCCCCTTGCGTTTGCGGAATGTCAGGGAGGATGCCGACGGGGGAAGCCCGACAGCCAGGGCCTCAGACAAGGCAACGGGACGCTCGCGAGTCGTGGCATGTCATTGGCCGCCGAGCGGCGGACCTCATGCGCCACCTGGGAGGTGCGCCCAGGCGTGAGGTGAGCCACCAAAGCCCAAGGGCACGTCTCTCACTGAGACCGAGCGATCAGCGGGGGCCCCGGCGACGGAGCCTGGCACGGACGCCGGTTCCGAGACGCTCCCCCTCTTGTGAGGCTCCCATGAAGATCCTGGTCCCTGCCGGTGTCGCTTTCCTTGGTGCCCTGACCGGCTGCAACGGTGCGGCGGACCTCGTGCGACCGTTTACGCCCGAGTTGACCGCCCATGCCGCCGTGGCTCCGTCCCAGCCCCGTTTCACGTCACCCCCGTTCGCTGGAAACGCTCCGCTGCGCAACTGGTTCGATCACAACACTCCGCAGGAGGGGAGCAACACCAACGGCTTCGTCACGACGACGTGGGGTGAGCGCGTATCGACCGCGAACATCGGGGTCGACGGGCACTCCGGGTACGATTGGTCGCTGCCTACAGGCACGCCGATCCGGGCGGTGGCGGCCGGGACGGTCACGTTCGTCGGGACGGACCCGCCGTTCCTTTGCTCTGGCTTGGGGCGAGTTGTGAGCGACCAGCGCCGCGTGATCCTCCGGCACGCACCCGGGCTGTTTCAGCCAGCGATCGAGAGCCACTACGTACACCTCGACAACATGCACGTCACGGTGGGTCAGCAGGTGACCGCGGGTATGCGAATCGGTGAGTCGGGAAGCACGGGCTGCGCACTCGGTCCGCATCTCCATTTTGAGGTACGCAAGGTCGTGCAAAATGGCACGATTGCGATCGATCCCTATGGCTGGACGTTGGCGACCACCACGGATCCCTGGTCAATCCACTCCAGTGGCACGGCGAGTATCAACCTCTGGGCCGCTGGCGTGGCGCCAGCGCGCTTTCGGGAGGAGCGCTTCGCGCCGAACGCGGGTGGCTTCTCGGCAGTGGTACCCATAACGGCTGTGCAGTGGATGGGGGTGGATGACCGGCACAACCCGAACAACGAGTACATCGAGCTCACGCTCGACCCCAACGTCGCATCGACCGCCTCGCTGAACGGGTTCCAGATTCGTGGCGACAAGTCCGGCTTCACGTACAACGTCCCGCCGGGCATCACGCTGACCACGGCGAGCCCCACCCTACGGATCCACAGCGGTGTCGGGGTCAACACGGCCACGCAGATCTTCATGGGGCGCACCACGCCGATGTGGAGCAATGCCTTTGACGATTGTGCGCGGCGAGTGAACACCAATACCAACCCACCGCTGCAGTACGTGATCAGGCTGGGGGCCCCAGCCTCCACGTGCAGCCCCTGACGCCCGCGGGAACTGTCATGCTCTCCACAGTCATGTCCAGGCACCACTCCAGAAGCTGGCTCCTTCTTTTAGCATGGTTGACCGGGTGCGGGGGCGGCAGTGACGGAGGTGGGACGACGCCCCCTCCGCCAGCCCCCGCAGTCGTTGCGACCGTCGATGTCGCGCCGGCCACGACTTTGCTCACGATCGGCGCCACGGCACAACTCGCTGCCACACCGCGGGACGCCGCGGGGAATGCCCTCTCAGGTCGCACCATCGCCTGGGCCAGCAGCAACACCTCGATTGCCACGGTCAACACCACGGGACTCGTAACCGCTGTGGCCGCCGGATCCACGACGGTCACGGCGACCGCTGACGGACGCACTGGGCAATCGACCATTACGGTGACGCCGCCTCCGGTGGCCTCGGTCGTGCTCGATCGCGATACGGCAAGTGTGCTCGCAGGTGGGACCGTGCAGCTTACGGCGACCGCGCGCGACGCCGCCGGCGCCGCGCTGACCGGTCGTACCATCACTTGGTCTTCCTCTGCAACGGCGGTGGCTACTGTCAACGCCGCCGGGCTGGTGACCACCCTGGCTCCGGGCACCGCCACGATCACGGCCACGAGCGACAACCGCTCCGCAACGGCCACCCTCACTGCCGTCGACCCCCTGCGGATCCCGACGTTCGTCCGGCCGTTCGCCGCCAATGTCGACTACTACACGACCAACTTCCATGACCACGACGTGCCGCGGTCGTTCCAGGACAACGGGCGCAAGGTCACCTTCTGGGGAGAGCAGATCAACGCGACCGGCTATGAAGGACACGAAGGGTACGATTGGCGGATGGACACCGGCACGCCACTGTTGGCCATCGCTGATGGCACTGTGATCTCACTGTCAAGCCCGTCCTTCTTCTGCCCGCTCCTTAACGCCACGATTCCCGCCGATGGCAACGGGCTGGTGATCCTCGAACACCTCCTCCCCGGAGGCGTGCGGGTGCGTTCGTACTACGCCCACCTCAGTCGCAAGGACGTCCAGGTCGGGGCGCGGGTGACCGCCGGGCAGCAGATCGGACTCTCTGGCGGCGTCGGCTGCTCCCTCAATCCGCATTTGCATCTTGGCATCTTCCGCATGACCCAGACGAAGAACGGCCAGGCGTCGATCATCGACCCCTACGGCTGGGAAGGCCCGGGCACCGATCCCTGGCTCAACGAGGCGGATGGGGCCACGAGCATCTACCTCTGGAAAGCAGGTGAGGCGCCCGCATTGTTTACCCGGACGGCGGTCGACTTCAACGCAGGTGGAGGGACGACCTTCTTTGGCCTGAGCCTGGTGCAGGCCATGGGGGTGAAGGATGACCAGAACCCGAACAACGAGTACATCGAGGTCTCGCGCGACCCCCGGTTTGCACCGGCCAGTGTCGCGCTGGCCGGCGCAACGATCCGGACCAAGGCGGGTACCGTCTTCACCTTCCCGGCTACCGCGACGCTCACGGCCGCTGACGCAACGATCCGCGTCTACAGTGGAGCAGGGACCAGCACGGCCTCCACGATCTACCTCGGGCGGACCACCCCGGCCTACAACAACCTCCACGAATGCGTCGAGGTGCTCAACGCGTCCGGGCAGCTGCGCGGACGCGCGGGGTGGGGCACCGGCTGTACCTGAGGCCGGCCACTTGATGGGTGCCATCTCCCTCGTCGGGATGGCACCGGACCGCCACGCGAGTGCGGCACGTCGCCCGCGTTGTCACGGGTGGGCTCGCAGAACGTCGAGCAGGGCGACACCTTGTGCTCGTCCTTCGCACGCACGGTGTTGCGCATGTCGTTCGCCAGTCCCCCACTCGCTCACCTGCACGTCGCAGGCGTCGTCCCGCACTCGTCGGACGGCGCCCGCGTGATCGATGGTCCCCGACCCGGCTCGATCACATGAGCCGGCTCGCGGCGCGCGAATCCCCGCTCGGCACCTTCACCCAGTCTTTGAGTCGGCTCCCAACGTTGCTGCGGAGCATGGACCCCACCTGGACCCTCCGATCGGTCGCCGACATCGACCCCGCCTTCGTCGCGCGGCACCGCATCACGGCGTTCATCTGGGACATCGACGGCACGCTCACCGCATATCATGCCAGGGAGCTGCTCCCGATTGCCGCGGCGCCGTTCGCGGCGCTTCGGGCGATCCCTGAGGTCCGGCACGCCATCCTCTCGAACGCCCCGGAATGGCGGGTTCGCGAACTCGCCGGGATCTTCCCGGATCTCCCGGTCATGCGCGGCTACGCCCAGGACGGGGCCATCCTCAGTCGTCGACTGTTGGGGAGCGACGATTCGTGGACCGCGGAGGACCTGGCATCGCGCCTCGCCGCGGGTGCGGTTCCCCTCCGAAAGCCGAGCGCCGACCTGGTGCACCTCACCGTCGCGGAGCTCGGTGTGGACGCGGCCGGTGCCGTGATGGTGGGCGACCAACACTTCACCGACATCGCGGGCGCGAACCTCGCAGGGATCCGCAGCATCAAGATCGCCAATCCGTCCCCGGCGAGTTTTCCGCTTTCCATCCGGATCATGCAACAGGTCGAGGCCGTGGCCTATCGTCTTCGACCGCCAGCGTGGCGACGACCACCTGCTACCCGGGATCGCTGACCCCTTTTCTGTCAAGCAGGGATTGTCCGCGATCGACCTCGGGGGACGCCGGATCGCCGCACTCGCGCTCGCGCGACACTTTCCATGGATCCTTCCCATGGAGCGCTCATGTCGCTGGCCCTCTCCCTGCCTCCCCTCATCCAGGGAGGCATGGGTGTCGGAGTCTCCAACTGGACCCTCGCCAACGCGGTGGCGCGCTGCGGACAACTAGGTGTTGTCTCGGGCACGGTGCTGGACACCTTGCTGGTCCGCCGGCTGGCCGCGGGTGACCCGTGCGGCGCGATGCGGCGCGCCATGGCCCGCTTTCCGGTGGCGGGGGTCGCCGAGGAGGTCCTGCGACGCTACTTCCGGCCCGAGGGACTCGCCCGAAGAGCCGTACCCGCTCCTCCCGATGTGGCGCCAGACGGTGAGTCGCTTTCGCCAACAGGTGGCAATGCTCGCCGCGTTCGTCGAGGTCACCCTCGCGAAGGAAGGCCACGACCGGCCGATCGGGCTCAACCTCCTGACCAAGGTGCAACTGCCGAACCTCGCCACCCTGTACGGCGCCATGCTCGCTCGGGTCGACGTGGTGCTCATGGGTGCAGGGCATTCCCCGCGAGATCCCCGGGGTCCTCGACCAGTTGGCCCGGCATGAACGCGTTGAGCTGCGGCTGGACGTTGACGGACTTCCGGCGGGGTCGACCGAGACGTTCGCGCTCGACCCGTCCGAGCACACCGTGGACCACGCGGAGCTGCCGCGGCCGATCTTCCTGCCCATCATCTCGGCGAACTCGCTGGCGACGACGCTCGCCCGCAAGTCGAATGGACGGGTAGATGGTTTCGTCGTCGAAGGGCCAACCGCGGGTGGCCACAACGCCCCGCCGCGCGGCACCCTCACCCTGGATGAGCGAGGGGAGCCCATCTATGGAGAGCGTGATGTCGTGGACCTCGCGAAGCTCGCCGAACTGGGGCTGCCCTTCTGGGTCGCGGGAGGCGCAGGGACACCCGGTGCCCTCGCCGACGCGCAAGCCGCCGGGGCGCGCGGTGTCCAGGTGGGGACGCTGTTCGCCTTCTGCGACGAATCGGGGATCGATCCCGGTCTCAAGTCGCAGGTGCTGACGGCGCTATTGCAGGATGACGTGCGGGTCGCGACGGACCCCCGCGCCTCGCCGACCGGCTACCCCTTCAAGGTGGTCCGCGTGGACGGGGATGGATCGGAGGCCGCACTGGCGACGCGTCCCCGCGAGTGCGACCTCGGCTACCTCCGCACCGCGTACGCGCAGGCGGATGGGCGGCTCGGCTATCGATGCCCGGCAGAGCCGGTGGATGACTACATCGCGAAAGGTGGCACGCTGGCCGACACCGAGGGGCGCCACTGCCTCTGCAACGGCCTGCTGGCGACGATCGGGTATGGGCAGCGCCGCGAGCACGACCGGGTGGAGCCGCCGTTCATCACCTCGGGGAGCGACCTCGAGGCGTTGCGCACGATGCTCGGCGGGCGGTCGCGCTACACCGCGGCCGATGTCGTGGCGTGGGTGACGGGGGCGCCGGCGGCCTGACGCGCGCGGCGCGCCGTCATCACTTGGGGGTAATGGCGAAGTCGATCAGGACGCCGCTCACGAAGCTGGCGGTGACCTTCATGCCGTCCATCGTGTAGCTGCGCTTCATGACGGTCATCGATCCCTGTTGTTCCTCGCCGGCGGTGTCGGCGGGGCCGAGCAGGGTCTCGACCTCGCGGATGGTGAGCCCCTTCTTGAGCTGTGAGAGGCCGCCAGTACCGGTGGGAGCCGTGGATGGCGCGACCACCGCCGCCGCCGCCTTGGCACCCGTCGCGGCAAAGTCCACGTAGTTTGCCAGCGCGGCCATGACCCCCTCGGGCGTCAGGGCTTCGGGCGGGATGCCGTCCTTGTACCGAATGTTGAACCGACTGCCGCCCTGTTCGCGCTTGACGCGCAAGTTGGCCTCGCGCGCCGCATTGGCCTGTGCCGCCTCGGCGCGCGCCTTGTCGTTCTCGCGCTCACGCGCGGTGCGGGCATTGGCCAGTTCCTTCTCCAGCTGCTTTCGGCGAGTAGGGCCAGGCGCCGTCTTGATCGAGTCCTTGAGCGCCTTCTCGCGCGTCGACTCGCTTTCGGTGTCAGCCGAGATGAACGACGATCCCGCGTCATCACCGAAGGTGCCGAAGCCGCCGCCGCCGAGTTGGAACTCGATGTGCGAGTCCTTCTTGACCACGACCTTGGTCACCATCACCTGGTCGCCGATCTTGAGGGCCGTGCCAAAGTCCTTGATGCGGTCGGCCACCTGGCGGAAGTTCACCGCGGCCTGCTGCTGCGGATTCACCTCGACGCCGCGGCTCGTGCCGGGCATGGCCATCTTGACTGACACTAGCTTGCCCTCGAAGGCCTGGCGGAGTGCTGCTTCGTTCTGGGCCGCGAGGAGGGATGGAGTGAGAAGGAGGGCGAAGACGGTGGTTCGCATGTGCGTCGAGTCTTGAGGTCCTGGTGCTACCCGGGGACAGAATGTGCGGTCCGGGGCCCGCACTCAATGGGTGATTCGACCCGGCCCGTCATCGGACACGGCGGGACGGATCGCCCGATCCTGGGCCGGGGAGTAGGTTCCGCTGACCCGCTCCCCGGAGGTGCAAAATGCGCACCGCGCCTGTCCTGATCGCCCTCGTCGCCGCCCTCGCTGACCTCGGGGCGCAACCCCGCCCGGCGCCGGGTCAATCTGTGGTCCTCATCACGGGCGCCACGAGCGGACTCGGCCGCGAGGTGGCCCAGCGACTGGCGGCTGCCGGCGCCCACGTCATTGTGCATGGTCGCGACTCCGCCCGCGCCCGCGAGGTGCTCGATGCGATCGCCCAAGGGGGGAAGGGGAGCGCCCGGTTCTACGCGGCCGACCTGGCGAGCAACGCGGACATTCGCCGCTTTGCCGGGGAGATCCTCCGCGACTACTCACGGCTCGACGTCCTCATCAACAACGCCGGCATCGGCTCCACACCAAACGAGCGGAGCGTGACCGCTGACGGGGTGGAGATGCGGATGCAGGTGAACTACCTGAGCAATGTGCTGCTCACCCGGCTCCTCCTCCCGCGGTTGCTGGCGAGCGCGCCGGCCCGCATCGTCAACGTCTCCTCGTTGTCAGCGTCGCCGATTGACTTTGATGACGTGATGATCGCGAACCGCTTCAGCGGGGGACGGGCGTACGGGCAGAGCAAGCTGGCCCAGGTGATGTTCACGATCGACCTCGCCGCGGAGCTGGAGGGGAAGGGAGTGACGGTCAATGCGCTGCATCCGGCCACGATGATGCCGACGGGGATGGTGCTGCGGGGCGGGTACACCCCCCGATCCACCATCGACGACGGCGCGCGGGCGGTGCTGCACCTGGTGCAGGACGCCGACGTCGGCACCGGGCAGTTCTTCAACGGGCTGAATCCCGGGCGCGCGCATGCCCAGGCGAGTGATGCGGCGGTCCGGGCGCGACTGCGCGAGTTGAGCGAGCGGCTGGTGGGGCTTCGGCCGTAGCGGTTCGCGCTTCCGGGAGCGGCGACGCGACTGGACGGCGGCACACGATACGCCCAGCTTTCGCCTCCCTCCGTACGGTCCAAGCGCATCATCATTCCATGATCATCATCGGGTTCACCGGGCGGAACGCCTCGGGCAAGACCACCGCGGCGGAGCTGCTCGCCCGGCGTGGATTCACCAGCCTGTCCCTGTCGGACGTCATCCGTGAGGAGGCGAAGCAGCGTGGCCTCTCCCCGGTGCGTGAGAACCTCATCGCACTGGGGAACGAGTTGCGCGAGCGCCATGGCCCGGGCGCCCTGGCACAACTCACCGTCGCCCGCATGCTGCCGGACCGCAACTACGCGGTGGACAGCATCCGGCACCCCGCAGAGGTGGAGGCGCTGCGCCGGGCCGGCGCGGGTGCCTTTTCGCTGTTCCATGTCTTCGCACCGCTCGAGGCGCGGTTCGCCCGTTCGCTCGCGCGCCAGCGCGAAGGAGACGGCGCGACCCTGGAGGCGTTCATCCAGCAGGAGGAGCGGGAGTTCGCCAGCAGCAACGCGGCGGCCCAGCAGCTCCTGGAGACCGAGCGCCTGGCCGATCGCGTCATCGACAACGACGGCACCCTGGATGAATTCACCGCGCGACTGACCGCAACGCTGCAGGTGCTGGAAGTCGCGTCCAGGCGCCCGTCCTGGGACCAGTACTTCATGGACATCGCGCGGACCGTGGCGACGCGCTCCAACTGCATGAAACGCCAGGTCGCCGCGGTGATCGTCTCCGATCGCCGGATCATCAGCACCGGGTACAACGGCACCCCGCGCGGGGTGAAGAACTGCAACGAGGGTGGCTGCCCACGCTGCAATTCGTTTGGGGAGAGCGGGAAGAACCTCGAGGAGTGCCTCTGTTCGCACGCCGAGGAGAACGCGATCGTCCAGGCGTCGTACCACGGCATCGCGATCCGGGATGCGACGCTCTACACGACGTACTCGCCGTGCCTGATGTGCAGCAAGATGATCATCAACGCCGGGATCCGGCGGGTGGTGTTCAACGACGCGTACCCGCTGAACGACACCGCGACCGGGATGCTGAAGCAGGCCGGCGTGGATCTGGTGAAGCTGAAGGTGTGACCCATCGGTGGGACGGAGTGAGCGGTCGGCGTGGCGCTCGCCATCGGGCAACCCATAACCGGTCTGCGCACCACGACTGGCGAGTCGATTGACGAGCGGGGCACCGAGCATACACGGCGCCTCCACCCGCTACCATGTGCGCGCCCGGAGGGCATCGTGACTGACAATGTCGTGGCGTTCGACTACATGGAGAACGGCTCTGGCCCCGTCATCCTCTTCCTGCCGGGGAGCTTCGGCACGGGCGCGGGCTGGAAGGCGGTTATCGCTCATCTGGGCGACGGCTTCCGCACCGTGACGACAAGCCTGCTTGGGTATGGCGCTACGCCCGACATTCGGCCGGACGGCAATGCCACCCTGGCTCAGCAAGTCGACCTCATCGACCGCATCATCGACCGCATTGGGACGTCCCCGCATATCGTGGGGCACTCGTATGGCGGTCTGGCCGCCCTCGCGCATGCGCTGACCGGGCGGTGTCCTCCCGCGAGCCTGGTGCTCGTGGAGGCGAATCCTCTGGGTGTGCTGCGATCGTCAGGCGACCTCGATCACCACGGAATGTTCGCCGCAATGACGGCGTCGTACTTTGCTGACGTCGCCAGGGGGGATGCCGAGGCGGCCCGGCGTGTCATCGACTTTTACGGCGGTGCGGGGGCGTTTGATGCAATGCCGGCAAAGGTGCGCAGCTACGTCGTTGCCACCACGGCGGTGAATGTGCGCGACTGGTCGTCGGGTACACCGTTCGAGCCAACGAAGGCGACGTTGCAGTCGATCGTTGTTCCCACGACCGTGGTGCGCGGGGGAGACAGCCATCCCGCGATGCTCAGGATCGCCGAGCTCCTGCACGATGCGATTCCCAGGGCCCAGTTGGTCACGATCGAAGGCGGGAGTCACTTTCTTCCAAGCACCCATCCAGCCGAGATCGCAGCATTGGTGCGGCGCCAGGTCGATGGAACACGGAACGCATAGGCGATAGGATGGCCAAGGCAAACTGGCCGACGTGATGCTGCTGGGCGCGCATAGTGACAAATCATGGAGAACTTCCAATGACCAAGGTGACACCGTTCCTGATGTTCAACGACCAGCTCGAGGCGGCCATGGCGTTCTATACCGCCACCTTCCCGGACTCTGAAATCCGGAACGTTGCTCGCACCGGCACAGACGGTCCCATCACCTCGGCCGAATTTGTCGTCGGTGGCCAGGTCTTCATGGGCTACAATGGCGGCCCACACTTCACGTTCTCCGAGGGGTTTTCGCTGTACGTGGACTGCCAGGACCAGGCCGAAGTCGACGCGTATTGGGACAAACTGGTCAAGGCTGGAGCGACACCCACCGCGTGCGGCTGGATCAAGGACCAGTTCGGCCTCTCCTGGCAGATCGTGCCGCGGCGATTCATGGAGCTGATCGGTGACACAGACGCCCGAAAGGTGAAGGCGGTGATGGCGGCCATGCTGACCATGGTGAAGCTCGACGTCGCGGCACTCGAGCGGGCGTACAACGAGGTGCAGTAGGTGCGAGCCTCCAGGCCTCCCTGGGCCGCACAGAGGGAGTGGACGCCGGTGCGATGTTGTGGATGTGCCGCCGAGTCTGGCCGCGTCTTGTCGCGTCCAGCGGCTGACAGCCGCCGCCCCCAACCGACGGCTATCGCTCCAGCTTGAACCCCGGATCGATACCCGGTCGCTGCGGCGCGTTGGCCACAAACCACCCGGTCAGGTACATCCACTGCGCCATGCGCGTGAGCTTGGGATAGTCGATCCGTTCCGGGGTGTCACGCGGCGTGTGGTAGTCATCGTGCAGGTTGGTCGTGTACATCAGGGCTGGCACGTTCGCTCTCGCATACGGCACGTGGTCGCTGCGGAAGTACCAGCCTTCCGGGTGTGTCGGGCGGTCCCAGAGCGAGTCGAGCGTGAACTTGCCCGTGAGCGCGTTGGCGCGGAGGGCCATCTCCACGAGCGTGGTCGAGTTCCGGTGGGGTGGCTGCGCGCCGAGCACTGATGCAGAGTCCGGGTGGTTGCGCCCGATCATGTCGCCGTTGAGCACGGCGACCATCTGCGACACCGGCACGACGGGATGCGCGATGTGATAGCGGCTGCCGAGCAAGCCACGCTCCTCGGAACCATGGTTGATGAACAACACCGATCGCTTGCCGGGCTGCCGCACAAAGGCCCGCGCGGCCGCCAAGTGGGCCACGGTCACCGATCCGTTGTCGTCGGCGCCGGCATGGACGGAATCGCCCTCGAGCGTGGCGCGCACGCCATTGGCGTCCTGGTGCGAGGAGTAGATCAGGTACTCATCCCGCAGCTTCGGATCTGTCCCGCGCACCATCCCGATCACGTTCACGCTCGGTGTCTCGAAGCGCTCCAGCTGGACCTTGATCGTGGACATCGGCGTGTCGCGGAGCATGGCGCCCATCGACGCGCGCACGAGGAAGGCCGGCGTCTGTCCCGTGCCTAACGCGGGGACGGGGCCGATGGGACGCGGCGGTCCCCCGGTCCGTGGCATGGCATTGGCGACGTCGTACCCTCCACGCGAGCGTGCGGCAACCATCGCGTCGAAGGCGCTGTCCACCCGTGCGTCCGGCACGATGATGATCGCCGCGGCGCCGCGCCGCGCCAGTCGATTCGTCGTCGCGTTGAGCGCTGCGTCGGTGTAACGCACCGCAAAGGTGTAACTCGTCGAGCGGATGTTCGCGGGCGCGGGCACCACGACCGGCGTCGCCACCACCCGGCCGCGGATGTTCACCGTGGTGTCGCTGGCGTCCGCGAGCCAGTACACCGGCCCACCGGCCTCCACGGGCACGGTGCCTAACGGGATGATGTCCTGGAACAGTCCAACGGCGCGCCCATTGAGCGCCACGCTGCTGGTGACGGTCGAGACCCGCGTGCGCGTGAGGTTGAACCACTGGTACCAGGTCCCGCCTTCCCCCGCGGGGACCAACCCGATCTTGCGATACTGCTCGGCCACCCAGGCACTCGCGGTCATCTCGTCGAGGGTGCCTCCTTCGCGCCCGCGCATCGCCGGACCGGCCATGGCATACAGGTCTCGCTTGAGGTCCGCTTCGCGGATCAGCGACATCGCGGCAGGGATCTCACGCGACCCCCGGCCCTGCGCGGACACGGCAAGGGGAAGGCAGGCGACCAGGGTGGGGAGGTACGTCAGCTGCAGGCGCATGAGCGGGCGGGGAGGAATGGTGACGACGATATGCACTCCGGGCCGCCGCGGTACAAGCCTCCCGGCCTTGACGGTCCGGTGGCGCCGAGCGTACGCTCGGCGTGGGAATGTTGCTGTTGGCGCTGGAATGATGAAGCTCTTCCGGCGGGTATCCACGATCCTCGGGCATGGCGTTCACTTGCCCCTCGCCGAGGAGTCACCCCGCATGCACATGGTTCTCGAACCGCGCCGTTGGACCCTCGAGGAGATGCACGCACTCCCCGAGGACGGCAACATTTACGAACTCATCGACGGGGAACTGTTGGTGAGCCCGGCGCCTGCGCCTCGTCACGAGGGCTCGGCGACTCGGTTGGCTCGCCTCCTCGACAAGTACGCCCAGGACGAACAGCTCGGCTTCGCCTATCGTCCCCAGGCCGTGTTCCGTATCGGCCGCCGCGTCGAAGTCGAACCCGATGTGCACGTTCGGGCCGAGCTCGACGAGGACAAGGACTGGGAAGACCAGCCACTGCCCCTGCTGGTCGTCGAGGTCCACAGTCCCCGCAGCCGAAAGGTGGACCTCACCAAGAAGCGTGACGTCTACCTCGGTGCAGGGATTCCGGAGTACTGGACGGTGGATCCCGCCGCGCGAACAGTGACGGTGCATCGGGCGGATCGCGAACCCGAGGTCAAGACCGGGGAGATGACGTGGTGGCCTGCCGGGGCGAGCCAGGCACTGGTGTTTGATGTGAGCGCCTTGTGGCCGAGGCCGCGGAAGTAGACAAGGCGATCGGTCGCGCGGCGCGGGACTGGACGAACCGCGGTCCTCGCATAGTATTTCATGCACGCTGGCCCTCAACGTCCACCCTGCATGCGAGGAGGTGATCCATTGTCTACTGGCCCTAGTACGGCGCGGATCGCTGGAGACCGCTAAGGCAGCAACGCTGCCTGACCGGCGCACCGCGCCGACCGGACAGATATCGGGGTCCCTCACGCGTTAGGGCGCGCGGGGGGCCCCGAGTTCATGTGGGAGCCTCACGCCAGCGTCGCGACGGCCTGCGCTGCTCGCGATGGGTTACTGCGGATGCTGCACCGCGGTTGTGTCGGCCGAGGTGATGCGCGCGCGTCGCTCCACGCGCTGCCGCGGGTGACAAAACCGAACAAGTCGCACGACCTGGTGGATCCTCGCTTCCATGGTCCCCTGGACCGGAAACGGCTCGTTGGCCTGCAGCAGCGCATCCACGCGCTCATGGCGATCGCGGCGCACATTGGTGTACTGCGCTTCGCCATCGAGTCGCAACGCGTCTCCGGATGCGTAGTCGAGGACCACCAGGGCAAAGCGTGGCGACTCGCGGAGGTTGCCGGTGCTCACGAACATCCCGTCGCCAAGATATTCGGTCCAGGCAATACTGCGCCCGACGGCATCGTAGCGGAGGAACCCCGGCTGCCCGCCGCGATGTGATACATCGGCCACGCCGTCGGGCGTCACGGTACAGAGGAAGGCCGTTTCGCCACGCGCGATCGTCTCGAGGACCCACGCGTGGTCAACGGCGAGCTCCTCGCGTGTTATCGGCCCCACGTGTGGTGACGCGCCGGTGGAAGCCGTCGGCGTCATGTACTTGCGACAATTCGTAAAGGCGACGGTGCAGGGGATGTCGACGAGAGCACCGTTAGGCGCTGGGCGACCGGCGACGCGCGAGCGGCGGGCCGTCGCTGGATTGATCACGATCCCGCCCCATGGTCCATCGAGGGGGAGGAAGGCTGCAAGGTCACCGGGGAGGGAGACCGTGATCTCTCCGTCTTCGGCCGTGGCGGTCGCGAGCGGCGCCGGTCCTGAGAGGGCGGCGACATGCAGCGTGTTGGCGTCGGCGCTGGCGAGGACGATCAGGTCGGCTTCGTTGGCGTAGTCCGCGACGGGGCCGACCCAGGTCGAGAGCTTGTCCGCGGCTTTGAGAGAGTTCGCTTCTCCCTGAATGTCGCGCTGGCCGTCGTGATAGTGGAACGGACGCATGGCAACTCCTCGGTTGAGGTGCTCCAATGAGGCAGTGACGCGATCGGGCCTACGCTGCAAGTGCGTGATTCGAAGCGCAAGCGGAGCGCACCCCATCCTCCCGGGGTGCGTGTCTGCGACCGTGAGATTGACGCTCGGCGCGAACGGTGCGGCGCTTCGTGGCCCGCGAGGGGACCAATCCGAGAGATGTGGTGCCCGCGGACACGCCGGGGGCACGGTGGCACCCTGCCTGCGGCCGGGGGATTCCCACTCCCTGCCGCACGAGTGGCCGGGCCATTCATCTGGCCGTAGTATTGCCGCCATGACTCCTTCCCTCTCCCTCCCCGGCCGTTCGCCCCTCCTCCGGGGCCTGCATGCACTGCGTGCCCATGCCCGGGATCGCTGGCGACTACTCGGCGCGTTGTTGCTGCTCGTGCCAGCCGGAGCGATGCGGCAAGGTGTCCCGGTCGACCTCGCGATGGTGGCGAAGATCCGCGAGGAGGGGCTCCAGCGCTCGCAGGTGATGGAGTATGAGGGTTACCTGGCCGATGTGCTCGGCGCGCGGCTCACGCTGTCGCAGGACATGAAGCGCGCGCAGGCGTGGGCGTCGGGTGAGATGACGAAGATGGGGCTGATCAATGTCGCGACCGAGCCCTTCATGGACTACGGCGTTACCTGGGATAACGAGTATGTCTCGCTGCACCTCCGCGAGCCCGACTACACGCCGATGGTCGGATATCCCATCGCGCATACGGCGGGGACCAACGGCCGCCAGGTGGTGCCGGCGGTGATCGTCGACCTCCTCGTCAAGCAGGACCTCGCGAAGTACCGTGGGACACTGAAGGGCAAGGCGGTCCTCGTCACGCCGCCTGCGACCATCGACATTGCGGCCATGACCCGTGGGGTGCCGCGCCTCACGCCGCAGGATCTCGAGGCCATCGAACGTACGACGATCGCTCCCCAGCGACCGGCGGCCGCCCGGGCGGTGCCTAACGCGGAACTGCTCACGGCGGAGGAGAAGGTCGCGTTCTACGCGAGCGAGGGTGTGGCGGCAGTGCTCCAGAGTGAGAGCGGGTGGTTGGGGGCGGTACGCGGCTTCTCGCGCCCGGGTTCGCGAACAGACCAGTGGTCGCGCGCCGGGATGCTCGCTTCGCCCGCCATGATCGCCATCACCCCGGAGCATTACAACCGGATGTACCGGATCCTCAAGCGCGGGATCCTGGTGACGGTCGAGGTGGAAGTGCGCAATCGCATCGGCGACCGCGTGGAGCAGGCGGCGAACGTGGTCGGGGAGATTGCCGGGAGCGACCTGGCCGACGAAGTCGTGATGATCGGTGCGCACCTGGATTCGTGGCACGCCAGCCCCAACGCCAGCGACAACGCATCCGGAGTGGCCGTGATGCTGGAGGCGATGCGTATCCTGAAGACGGTTGGTGCCAAGCCGCGCCGCACCATTCGCGTGGCGCTGTGGGCCGGGGAGGAGCAAGGGCTCTTTGGGTCGCGCGCGTATGTGCGACGACACTTCGGCGATCCGCGAGATCCGGCCGTTGGGCTGAAGCCGGGCTACGAGAAGCTCTCGGCCTATTTCAACCAGGACTATGGATCCGGGCAATACCTGGGCATTTACCTGCAGGGGAACGAACAGGCGCGGGAACAGTTCACCGGGTGGATGGCGCCGTTCCGCGACCTCGGCATGACGGTGGTGTCCAACCAGGGCGTGGGGAGTACCGACCACATTGCCTTCGACGAGGTCGGCCTTCCCGGCTTCCAGTTCCTGCAGGATCGCACGCCGGGGCAGGGCGGTCACACCAACCTGGACTTCTACGACACGATCCAGGCGGGCGACCTGATGAAGAACGCGGTGATCGTCGCGTCGTACGCGTACCACGCGGCAAACGCCAGCGCGCGGATTCCGCGGAAGCCGCGGCGGTAGGCCTGGCAACCGTGCGGTGAAGCCAAGGCACCGGGCGGCAGCCCTCCGGGCAGTGTCGTCCTTCCGTGCTCGTCGCGACTGACAACGTCGCGGGCGGAAGTGGCATGTGCGATTCGGGGGCCTGCGTCGGGAAGTCCTCCCCGGGCGGGTCCGGGCCGGGTAGGGACCCCAGCGGCGCGCCGCGGCGGCGCGTAGCGTTCCCAGTGTCTACACACCTCGAGGTCTCCATGGTGCTGCCCCAGCCCTTGCGCCTTGCACGCGCGGCGTTGCTGATCACCCTCGTTGGCAGCGCACAACGCGCAGCCGCACAGCCCACCGCGATCCCTGACGGCGCCCTGGTCATCCGTGGGGGGTGGCTGTTTGACGCCGTGGGTGATGCCGTCCGTCGCAACACGGGCATTGTGGTGGTGGCCGGGAAGATCTTCGCGGTTGATGCCGCCGTGGGCTCCGGCGCGCCGCCTAACGCGAGTCGCGTGGTCGACCTCGACAACGACGCCTACGTCATCCCCGGCCTCATCGACCTGCACGCCCACTACAACGTCAACCTGTTCGGGGGGCGCCGGCGGGACGAAACCACGGTGCAGCCGGTCGTCTTCCTGGCCAACGGCGTGACCACCACGTTCCCCGCTGGCGAATACGACCCGGACGACATGCAGGCGCTGCGCCTGCGCATCGAGCGCGGTGAGACCCCCGGGCCACGCCTCATGAACTCCGGTGCGTACTTCGGCAGCACGCGCGTAGGGTGGAACCCGGACATGACCGCGGCCGAGGTGTATGCGGATGTCGACAAGTGGGTCGCCCGTGGCGTGCGCGGCTTCAAGGCGAAGGGGATCGGCCCCGGCCCCCTCAAGGCGCTCATTGAACGCGCGCACTTTCACGGCGCCACGGTCACCGGGCACCTCGATTCCGGTTTTCGCGGGAGCGTGAACCCGCGCGACGCCATCCTCATGGGGATCGACCGCATCGAGCACTTCATGGGGGGCGACGCCATGCCGGCGACGCAGTCGGCCTACGCCTCGTACGTGAACCTCGACCTGTCGTCGAAGGCCGTGAAGGACGTCATGCAACTGTTCATCGATCGACGCGTGAACTTCGATGCGACGATGACGGCGTTCGGGTACGCCTCCAACCGCGACGAGATCTTCGAGAAGTGGACCGACGAACGGCGCTTTCTCGCGCCCTATGCGCGCGCCGAGTTCGACAAGAAGCCTCCGCCGCGGATCAACGAGCAGTTCGACCGCATCTACCGCGTGAAGCCGCGCGAGATCAAGCAGTTCTACCACATGGGGGGCGGCCACCTGATCACCTCTGGCACCGACTACCCGAGCACCGGCGAGTTCCTCCCCGGCTTCTCCACCCACCGCGAGATCCACGCCTTCGCGCGCGCCGGGATCCCCAACGCGGCGGCCATCAAGATCGCCACCATCAACAATGCGCGCGCTTTTGGTCTTGGCGATCGGCTCGGCAGCATCGAGGCCGGGAAGTTCGCCGACCTCGTCATTGTACGCGGCAATCCCCTGGCCGATATCCGCAACACGCGCAACGTGCGGTGGGTGATCAAGGGCGGGCAGGTCTACGATGCGGCCGCGCTGCTGAAGTCGGTGGAAGGGAAGCTGGGTCCCGCAACGGCCGCCGAGGCGGCGGTGTGGCGGTAGCGACAGCCTAACGCGGGTCCTGCTTGCAGACCGAGGCGTCGGGCTCCGTCAGGCACCGGCGCGGCCAGGTGGGGACGCGCAGTCCGTACATGTCCTCTCCCTGGAATCCCTTGCACGCCGCGTCGTTGTAGCGTCGGCCGGCATCCGGCAGGAGGGAGCGTCCGCTCTTGAGGTCGCACGCGCCTTCGATCGCCCCCTTGGGGTCGCGGGAGTCGTGCGCGACGGCGCGCGCGAGGATTCCCTTCTCGAAGTAGAGCGTCGCGAGTCGCCGCATGTTGTCGAGGTCCACGACCCACAGCGCCTTGCACCCGGTGTAGCTCTCGGTGAGCGCGTCGTTCCGCGGGTGGACCATCACGAAGCCGCCGGGCGTTGCGACGAGGCCGGCCGTGGCCGGTGGCGGCGCAACCGCGCAATTGGTCGCCGTCGCGGGGACGAAGTCGGCGAGCGACTGCGCGCGGGCCGAGGACGCGATCACGATCGACGCGCTCAGCAGGAGGCACAGGCAGCGCAACGGCAAGTGCGCGGCACGAGCAGCACGAGGTTGGTGCAGCACGCGGCACGGAGAGACGCTCAGGGCTCGTGCTGCTCGGGCTGCCCGTGCTTCTCGTACCGCATCAGTTGTCGTCATCTGGCATGAACGTGAGAAGGGTACCGCGCCGCACGAAAGTGGAGCCGCACGCGACCCACCGCGGTGTCCGTGCTCCGCGTGCCGCTCGGGCTGCCCGTGCCGCTCGTGCTTCATCTGTTCGTAGTTATCCCTTCCCTTTCACCTTCTCCCAGCTGTCCTTCAACGTCACCGTCCGATTGAACACCAGCGCCCCAGGCGCCGAATCCGGATCACTGATGAAGTAGCCCGTCCGCTCGAACTGGTACCGCGACCCGATCGGGTCCGCGCCGACCGATGGCTCAACCTTCGCCCCCTTCACCGCCACCAGCGACTGCGGATTCAGCACCGACAGGAAGTCGTCGCCCTCGGGCACGTCATCCGGATCTGGGACGGAGAACAACTTGTCGTACAGCCGGAGCTCGCAATCGAGCGCGTGCGCCACGCTCACCCAGTGGATCGTCCCCTGGACCTTGCGCCCGTCGGGAGCGTTCCCGCCCTTCGTCGCGGGGTCGTACGTGCAACGCAGCTCAACGATGTTCCCCGCCGCGTCCTTCACCACCTCCTGGCAGGTGATGAAGTACCCGTACCGCAGGCGCACCTCGCGCCCCGGGGCGAGCCGGAAGAACTTCTTCGGCGGGTCCTCCATGAAGTCGTCGCGCTCGATGTACAACTCGCGCGAAAACGGGACTATGCGGGTGCCGGTCTTCGGGACGTCGTGCGGGTAGTACGACGCCTCCAGCTCCTCCGCCTGGCCCTCGGGGTAGTTCGTCAGCACCACCTTGAGCGGGTTCACCACGCACAACACGCGCGGCACCCGCATGTTGAGGTCACTGCGGACCGCGTGTTCATACGTCGCCAGTTCGGTGCGCGCCGATGCCCGCGCGATCCCGACCACCTCGGCAAATGACCGAATGCCTTCGGGGGTCACGCCACGGCGCCGAATCCCGGCTATCGTCGGCATCCGGGGGTCGTCCCATCCGGCGACGTGCCCCTCGTTCACCAGGCGCAACAACTTGCGCTTGGACAGCAGGGTGTAGTCGAGTTGCAGGCGCGCAAACTCGGTCTGCTCCGGCGGCCGCTCGAAGCCGACCTCGCGGACCAGCCAATCGTAGATGTCCTTGTTGTCCTTGAACTCCAGGGTGCATAACGAGTGCGTGATCCCCTCGTGCGCATCACTCAACCCGTGCGCATAGTCATACAACGGATAGATGCACCAGGCGTCCCCGCGACGATAATGACTCGCCTTGCGGATCCGGAGCAGCAGCGGATCCCGCATGATCATGTTGGGATGCGCCATGTCGATCTTCGCCCGCAACACATGCGCGCCATCGGCGAACTCGCCCGCCTTCATCCGGCGCAACAGGTCGAGGTTCTCCTCCACGCTCCGCTCCCGGTACGGTGAGGGCGTGCCGGCCTGGGTGACCGTCCCACGGCCCGTGCGGATCTGCTCCTCGTCCTGCGAGTCCACGTACGCCTTCCCCTTCAGCACCAGCCGCTCGGCGAACTCATAGAGCAGCTCGAAGTAGTCGCTCGCGTAGAACTCGTTGGCGGGCGCGAAACCCAGCCACGCGAGGTCCTCGCGAATGGCATTGACGTACTTGATGTCCTCCGTGAACGGGTTCGTGTCGTCGAACCGGAGGTTGCACGACCCGTCGAACTCGCTTGCGATCCCGAAGTTGAGGCAGATCGACTTGGCGTGCCCGATGTGCAGGAATCCGTTGGGCTCGGGGGGGAAGCGGGTCTTCACCGGCCGGCCGTACTTCTGGCTGGCCACGTCGGCCGCGACCATCTCGCGCACGAAGTCACGTGGGCGCGTGGGTGAATCCGGGGACGGGGGCAGGGAGGGATCGGTCACGCGTGGGGAGTCCGGTGTGTCTGGTCTCCCCAACTTACGCAGGCCGCCCCCCCCCACCCAACTGGCCGCCGCCTAATCCCGGGACACGGGGCGTCTGGCCGCAGCGCGCCCGCGGGTCAGCACCTCGGGGAGGTCGCGGATCGAGGCTCCATACGCGGGGAGCGTGAAGGTCCACGACACCGTGCCATGGGCCGTGGTCGCGGTAATGGTGGCGACGGCGGGGCCGAACTCAGCGGCGAACGCGCGGGTGGTGGTGGCCGAAAAGGGGTTTAGCTCAATCAAGGTACTGTTGGAAGTCGAGAAGGTCGCCGCAACGATGATGCCACCTGTGGTCTTGACCCCCAGGGACACCTCGGAACCGACCGGGAATTGCGTGATGGCATCCATGCAGATTGCCGTCCCCGGCGCGGCCGAACCTGGGGTGCCAAAGTCTGCGTTGGCGTCCAGGCCCACCATGCACTGCAACGTGAGCGCTCCCGACACGGTGACGGTTGCTGTGGCTGACTTGGTCGGGTCTGTGGCGGAGCGCGCCGAAATCGCAACCGTCCCCTCGGCGACCCCGGTCACCACACCCCCGGCGCTCACCGTGGCGATGGCCGCGTTCGAGGTCGACCAGGTCACGGCCTGGCTGACTCCGGCATCACCCACCACCACGGCCGTGAGCTGGCGCGTGGCGCCGATGTCTACCGTCGTTGGGGTGGGCGACACGGTCAGGCTGGTCACTCGGGCGACCACGTGTACCGTCGCCGTGCCGGACTTCGACGGGTCTGCAACCGAACGCGCCGTGATCGTGGCGGTCCCTGTGCTCACCCCCGTCACCACACCGGTCGCTGTCACGGTCACCTTGGCGACGTCCGAGCTTGTCCATGTCACCGCCTGCGAGACGCCGGCGTCGCCGCTGACCGTGGCGGTGATGGGCAGGCTGCCACCGATGAAGAGCCCCTGGGTCACCGCAGGACCCAGGGTGACCCCGGTGACTCGCGGCGCCACCACCACCGTGGCGGTGGTCGACTTCGTGGAATCCTGGACCGAGACCGCCGTCATCGTGACCTGTCCGGCGCTCACACCCGTCACGAGCCCGGTGCCGGAGATCGTCGCGACGGCTGGGCTCGCGCTGCGCCAGGTCACCGCGCCTGACACCCCCGGGTCCCCGGTCACCGCTGCCACCAGTTGGACCGTTCCGGCGACAAAGATCGTTGAGCTGTCAGGGGCGATGGTCACCGTACTGACGCGCGGCATGATGGTGAGTGAGGCGGTTGCCTTGCGACTCGTGTCCGCCGTGGAGGTTGCGGTCACGAGGACCTGGCCAGCTGACAGGCCCGCAACCAGCCCGCTCGCACTGACGGTCGCGATGGTGGGATTCGCACTCCGCCATGTGACCGACGTGGCAACACCCGAATCGCCGGCCACCGTTGCCGAGAGCTGCCGAGTCTCCGTCACGCGAATCGCGACCGCGCTCGGTGCGACTTGCAGGCCGGTCACGCGCGGAATCACCGCGAGGGTTGCGGTCGCGCGGCGGGTGGTGTCTGCCTCGGCGATGGCCGTGATCGTTGTTGTGCCCGCGGCAACCCCGGTCACCACGCCGGTCGCGTTCACCGTGGCGCGTGAGGGGTCCGAGGAGGTCCAGCGGACGGTGGTCGGAGTTCCGGGATCGGTGGTCAGCTCCGCGACCAACGGAATCGTGCCGGTCACGGGCACACTCGGTCCGGACGGACGAATGGCGATGGTCAGCACTCGCCCGCTCACCGTCACGGTGGCCGACGTCTGGTCATTCCGTCCGACGAGCTTCGCCGTGATCGTTGTCGTCCCCACGGAGAGCGCCGTCACGCTCCCGGTCGACGTCACCGATGCCACCGCGGGCTGGGACGTTGAATACTCGAGCGCAGGCACGGTGACTCCACAATTCGCGGACGCCACGGTCGCGGGAATGTTGATCGATTCGCCGACGCGCATCTGCGCAGACAGCGGGTTCATCGTCACGCCGGAGATCGTACAGGCGGGGCCGGAGGAGTCCTTGCAGGCAAGGACGGCGAGAAGCGCGAGCGCGATCGGTCGGGAGGGGTGCATGCGTCCGGGGGTGTTGGTACCTCTGGAGGCGGAAGAACGGCGGAAATCCGGCCACATGGCTTTCATCGAGGCCGTATGGCCGACGCCAGGTCGAGGACAAATGGGCCGTGCCTGGCCATTCCCCGCAGAGTGTGCGGTCGATTGGACCGAGGCACAGCGTGAGGTCACGCGGTGCGCCTCGGGTCGTCCACGAAGAAACCGGCTGCCAAGTGCCGGCCTCGGTTGACGTGCCGGCTCCGCCTCCTCGATACTTCGCCATGGCATCCCCCGCGCACCTTCCCGCTTCACGCTGGGGAGCCGGCCTCCGTATCGTCCTCGCCGCCCTCGCATTCGGGGTCGCGACCGGGCTCCTTCACGCCGCGGTCCTTCAGGTCGAGCACTTTGGCTTCGGGCGCTTTACCTGGTTCTCGAGGGAATTCCCCTGGATGGCGCCCGTGGCGTACACGGTGGTCTTCCTGGTCGGAGCCATCCCGCTCCTGCTCGCGGCCGTCGTCCGTCCGGCGCTGGCCACCCCGCAGGTCGTCGCCTGGTGGTTTGGGGCCGCGATGACGTTCGGTCTCCTGCTGCCCTGGTCGCAGCTCGGACGGCTGGCTTCGCTTGTCCTGGCCGCCGGTGTGGCCACGCAGCTCGCGAGGAGCGCGGGTCGTCGAGCGGCCACGTGGGACCGGGGCCTCCGACGAACGGCAACCGCCGGAATCGGAGTGGTGGCCGCGATCGGGCTGCTGCAGCCGGTGGCTCGCTCCTGGCGCGAACGACGCGACATCGCCGCTCTTGGCGCCGCGCCAGAAGGCGGAGCGCCGAATGTCCTCCTCATCATCCTCGATACCGTCCGGGCCGCGTCGCTGTCGCTCTATGGTTTTCCGTGGCCGACCACGCCAACGCTGGAGCGACTCGCGGAGAGCGGAACGACCTTCGACTGGGCGATCGCCCCAGCGCCATGGACCCTCCCAACCCACGCCTCGATCTTCTCGGGCGTGTATCCCGGCGAGTTGACCGCGGACTGGACCGTGCCGATGGACAAGCACACTCCCGTCCTTGCCGAGGCGTTCCGCGAGCGCGGCTATCATACGGCGGCGGTGGTGGCGAACCTGGACTATACCGCGTGGGACTCCGGGTTGCAGCGCGGCTTTGCGCACTTTGTCGACTACCCCGTCGCCTGGCGCCAGCTCCTGTTCAGCTCGTCCTACGCACAGACCGCGACGGGCCGACGCCTCCTTGGCGCACGCTCTATGGCCGATGTCCGTCTCGCACTGTCCGACCTCGACCTCTCGATCGATCCCAAGCATGTCGGGGCGCCGCGCCGCGCCGACGCGGTCACGCACGAGTTCCTGGACTGGCAGGCCGAGCATCGGGACCGCCCGTTCTTCGCTTTCCTCAACTACTTCGACGCCCACCAGGGGTACTTCGCGCCCGAGAGCTTTCCGGAGGTTGGTGATCCCTCGCGCAAGGCCATCCGGTATACGACCGCCATTAACTGGATCGACCAGAACCTGGACACGTTGTTCACCGAGCTTCAGTCGCGCGGTGCTCTGGACAACACGATCGTCATCGTGACCTCGGACCATGGTGAGCTGTTTGATGAACATGGGCTGCGCGGGCACGCGAACAGTCTGTATCGCAACCTCCTCCGCGTGCCGCTCCTGGTCCGGTACCCGGCGGCCGTTCCCGCCGCGCGACGCATCACGCGGCAGGTGTCATTGCGTGACCTTGCGGCCACGATCGTTGACCTTGGCGCCCTCCCGGCGGGCACCTTCCCGGGCCGCTCGCTGCGGGCCGCGTGGCAACCGGCCGGCGACAGCCTCAGCGATGTCGTCGCCGAGTTGCGGCAGGCGCCTAACGTGAGTGAGACGCAGCCCAACGCAAAAGGGGGGCTCGCCGCGTGGTTTGACGACTCCACGCATTACATCCGCCACCTGCCCAACCGGCGTGAAGAGGCGTTTGACTACCGACGCGACACGACCGAGTCGCGCGACCTTGCGGGGGACCTCACTCGACTGGGACCGGTGCGCGCGGCGCTCGACGTTCACTTCGCCGGTCGCAAGGCCCCGGCGCCGAGGCGTCCTGCGCCCTGAGGCCCGGCCCCGCGGCCGTGCCGGAAATCGCGCTAAAACCGCCAGCTGAGCGACAGGTACCCCTGGCGGGAACGTCCGAGGTCGCCCCGCTCCTCGTAGACGGACGCCATCACGAACAGCGAACGCCATAACGCGGCGTCGGCACTCAGGTCGCGCCAGGTGAGGGTACGGAGACCATCGGTGACGACCTGCGCATCGACGCGGGTGCCGCCGCCAAACTCGATCCGCATCACGTTCCACGGATTCACCTCGACAGAGGCGGATTGCAGTCGACCGTTGGCGATCGCGCCGGTATACCGACTAAAGCGCCCTTGCACCCCCGCGCCGAGTCGTGTGAGGCGCACCAGCGACAGCGATCCTGTCACCGTGGTGGCGTCGCTGGAGGTCGCGCCGCGTGACTGGCGCGCGTCGGCGTTCAGTCGCACGTGACTGCCCGGTGTCACGGAGACCCCTGCCCAGCCGCCCTGGCGAAAGGTGTCGTCGAACTCGACCTCCGGATCCACGAAGTCGCGATACAAGCGCACGTTGCGTCGATTGTCGTAACCCAGGTTCACGCTGAAGGCGTCGACCGGGGCCAGCCGGAGCATCGCAAAACTGGAGGTGGGAGTGGCCGCGCCGCCCTCGAGGTCACGCTTCCACCCGCGATTCACGTCGAGTTCCTGGGTCGCGAACAGGCTGACGCGACGGGTGGTGACCATGGCCTGCGCGTAACCATACTCGCGGTCGATGTTTCCGCGGTCGTACGACCCGATCCCCGCCAGCGTCACGGACCACGAGGCCGGTTCATCAGGGGCGTTGTGCGCCTGCACCCATGCCCCGTACTCGCGCACGATGCCTGACAGCCCGAACGAGATGGCGTCGGGCTGGGCGCCGGCGACCGTGCCGCCGCTCACGTGCTTGCCCACGGCCTCGACGGTCACTCCATCAAAAATGCCCATGGTCGACAGGGCCGGCGTGAGCTGTCGGCCGACGCTCACCTGCATGGGGCGGTTGGGCTGGCTCCAGGTCAGGTGCCCCTGGTACACACGGGTGGACGCGCCGGCCCCTCGCCCCGTGGCACCTCGGCGCTCGCGATACGCCCGGATGTCCGCCACGACGCCGAGTGGCGTCCCACCGAGCTGGCTGCCATCGAGGCGCAGGTCGAGCGCTGGCTGCGACCAGGATGGACGTCCCTCACCGGGGTCAACCATCACGTACCGCAAACCGATGCGCCCACGCAGTGCGTCGCGTCGACGGCGTGTCGCGGTCGACGCGGCTGAGCCGGTGGACGCGGTCACCGCGGGTTCCGGGGTGGCCAGGAAGCGGACGGAGTCCCCCACGACCGGCGCACTGCTCGATGACGCCACGGAGCAGGCGGCGCGCGTCGACGAGAGGAAGTCGACGGTCAGCTCCGCCACGACGTTTCCGCCACGCACGACCTCCATGCGATCCCGTTCGCGGAGTCCCTGACGGCTCCCGGCGTCCACGTAGATGGTAGCACCGGAGATGTAGGTCACCTGCGCCCATTGCGGCGCCGGCTGGGCACCCGTTACGGCGGCGAGGACGGCCATGGCCCAGGCGAGTGCCCGCATCAATCGTCGCCATCCGGGTGGCAGGCCAGGCACTTCACGCTCACGTATTGGTACCCCGACTTGCCCTTGTGATCATTGTCGACCTTGGACTTGTTGCTGTGTTCGTGGCACAGGATGCACTCGAACACCTTGTAGTTGGTCGCGTTCACGTGGCAGTCGCTGCACCGTGACCACTTGCCGCGGTGCTTCCCCGAGTAGATCGGGAAATAGGCGCCGTCGTGGTTGAAGGTGGCGCCGAGCCACTGGTTGGTTGTGTGGCACGATTGGCACGTCGTCGGGAAGCTGGCCGTGGCATGGCGCGGGTTCGTGGTCGCGTTGTAGTCGGCCAGGTGGCACGACACACAGGACCCCGGGAGCCCCTTGTACACCTTGGACGCATGGCAGCTGATGCATGGCGTGGGCAGGTGTGCCCCGGTGAGCGGGAAGGCGGTCGCATTGTGGTTGTAGGTTCCGCCCTTCCATTGCGTGGTCGTGTGGCAGGTCTGGCACTGCGTGGCAAAGCCGGCGGCCGCGTGGTGCGGGTTCGTGGACGCGCTCCAGTCGCTGTTGTGGCAGGTGATGCAGGTCTGCGGCTTGCCCTTGTAGACGCCGTCTGCGTGACAGTCGAGGCAGGTGGCGGCCTGGTGCGCACCGGTCAGGGGGAACGCGGTGAGCGCATGGTTGTACGGTGCGCCCTGCCAGGCCGTGGTGGTGTGGCAGGACTGGCATTGCGTCGGGATGCTCGATGGGCCGTGGGGCGGACGGGTGGTGGTGTTGTAGTCCACCTGGTGGCACGAGACGCAGGTGGTCGGCTTGCCCTTGTAGACCCCATCCGCGTGGCAGGCGACGCAGGTGGTCGTCGCGTGAGCGCCGGTGAGCGGGAAGAGGGTCGCGCTGTGGTTGAAGGTGGCGCCGGTCCACTGCGTGGTGGTGTGGCATCCCTCGCAGGTCGCGGGGAAGCCGAGTGTCTTGTGGTTGGGGGATGTTGTACCGTTGTAGTCCGACTGGTGGCACGAGACACAGGTGGTCGGCTTGCCCTTGTAGACGCCGTCGGCATGACAGCTGGCGCAGGGCGAGGCCCGGTGTGCGCCTGTCAGGGGAAAGGCGGTCTTCGCGTGGTCAAAGACCGCACCCGGCCACTGGGACGTGGTATGACACCCTTCGCAGGAGGTCGGGAAACCCGCCGCCTTGTGGTTCGGCGTCGTTGTCCCGTTGTAGGTCGTCAGGTGGCAGGAGACGCAGGTGGTCGGCTTGCCGTCGTACACCTTGTCGGCGTGGCAGCCGTCGCAGGTGGTGGCGCGGTGGGCCCCGGTCAGCGGAAACTGCGTGTTTGCATGATCGAACGGCGCCCCGCTCCACTGGGAGGTGGTGTGGCAAGCCTCGCAGGTCGTCGGGAACCCGGCGGCCGCATGGGCCGGTGCCTTCGTCGCGTTGTACGTCGCCTGGTGGCACGAGACGCACGTGGTGGGCTTGCCGGCGAACACGTTGTCGGCGTGGCACCCCGTGCAGCTTGTGGCGCGGTGGGCACCGGTGAGCGGGAACTTCGTCACCCCGTGATCAAAGACCGCTCCCTTCCATTGCGTGGTGCTATGACACGTCTGGCACGTGACCGAGAAGCCCGATGAGCGATGGTTGGGCGTGGTCGTGCCGTCAAAGTCCCGCTGGTGGCACGAGGCGCAGGTGCTGGGCTTGCCGACGTAGACCCGATCGGCATGGCAATCGGCGCACGTTGAGGTGCGGTGGGCGCCGGTCAGCGGGAAGTTCGTGGTCGCGTGATCGAAGGTCGCTCCCTTCCATTGCGTGGTCGTGTGGCAGGATTGGCAGGTCGTGGCAAAACGGGCGGCGACGTGGGGCGGTGTGGTGGTCGCGGTGAACGCGGCCTGGTGGCACGAGGCGCACGTCGAGGGCTTGCCCCGGTAGACGCCGTCGGCATGGCAGGTCGCGCACGTCGTGGCGCGGTGGGCGCCCGTCAGGGGGAAGCGCGTCGACGCGTCATGGTCAAACGGGGCGCCCTTCCACTGGGTCGTGGTGTGGCAGGACTGGCACGTGGTGGCAAAGCCGGCGGCCGCGTGTGGCGGAGTCGCTGTCGCGTTGTAGGCGGCCTGGTGGCACGAGAGGCAGGTGGTCGGCTTGCCGCGATAGACGTCGTCCGCGTGGCAACTCGCGCAGGTGGCGGTGCGATGGGCCCCGCTCAACGGGAAACGTGTGGCCGCGTTGTGGTCGAACGGCGCGCCCTTCCACTGCGTCGTGGTATGGCAGCTTTGGCAGGTGGTGGCAAAGCCGGCCGCCGCGTGTTTGGGGGTCGTCGTGGCGTTGTACGCGGCCTGGTGGCACGATGCGCACTGCTGGGACTTGCCGCGGAAGACCTTGTCCCCATGGCAGCCGTTGCACGTGGCCGCGCGATGTGCGCCCGTCAGCGGGAACTGCGTCGACTGCGCGTGATCGAAGCGGGCGCCATTCCATTTGTCGGTCGTGTGGCACGATGCACACGTGGTCGGAAACCCCTGGGCGTGTGGTGGGTTCGTGGTTCGGGCGTAGTCCTTCTGGTGGCAGGAGCTGCACTCCATGCTGCGACCGTGGTACTGCTTGTCCGCGTGGCACTCCGCGCAACCCACCGTGCGATGTCCGCCGGACAGAGGGAACAGCGTCTGCGAGTGGTCGAACGCCGCTCCCTTCCAGCTTGATGTCTTGTGGCACGAGGTGCAGTCGCGCGAGAACGACGGCTCCAGGTGAGGTGGGGCATTCGCCGTGCGGAACGTGGCCAGATGGCAGCTCGCACATTGGGCCTGGCCGCGGACGAACTGCAACTGTCCCGATCGTGTGGGCAGGTGGCACGACTCGCAGGCAACCACGGCATGCGCCGCCCGTAGCGGGAACCGGGTCAGCTGGTGCATGCGCGTCATCGCCCCGCGGTCCGCGAACGAACGCGCCGTGTGGCACCGTACGCAGTCGGTGCCCAGCTCGCCCTTGTGCACGTCGCTGTGGCAGGACGCGCAGGTCTTGGCAGCGACCTTGAAGTCCAGGGTCTTGTGACAACTCGCGCACGGGGCGCTCGCGTGAGCCCCGGCCAGGGGGAACGTCTTCTCCGCATGCGCAAACCCACGAGCCACCTTCGCCGGCTTCCACGCGTTGGCGGTGTGGCAGGTGGCGCACGCGCGTGTCAGGCTGGCCCCATGCGGGTTGTTCATGGTGGCGCGCGCCGGCACCGCCGTGCGTGGCGCCGCCTGCGCCCCGATCCCAAGCGGGAGCAGCGCCAGCCACAGGGTCACCAAGAGCCTAACCACGAGCTGAGCCCCCATGGCAGGACTCGCACCGGGCCGACAACCCGCGCCAGGCCACGGGCCCGCCACCTGGTGTTGCCCGATGACACGAGCCACACGGCACCTTCTCATGCGCGCCCTTGAGCGAGAAGGTGGCCTCGCGTTCATGGTCGAACCGTGCTGGCACGAACGACGCCACCACGTGACACCCTTCACAGGCGCCGCGGTCGGCCCGGTGCGCAAACTGCTCGCCATGGGGTGTCGCGTGGCAGCTTGCGCAGGTGGTAGCGCGCTTGGTGGCGAACGGGAGGGCCGTGACGCCGCGCGCGGACAGGCGCAACGTCGCGGTGGCGGCGGGCTTCCCGAAGTCGGCGTGACATCCAATGCAGGAGACAGCGCGATGTGCACCCTCGAGGGCATACCCCAACGCGGCATGCTGCGCGACCGTCGTCGTGGCAGGCCGCCAACGCGCGGCATCATGACACGCCGCACAGGGTTTGCTGGCCCCCGGCGCATCGTACCGACCCGCGTGCGGATCGACGTGACAGGCGGCGCACGTCACCTCGGGCACCCGGAGGGTCGCACGCGCCTTGCGCCCGGCCGGCGTGGCCAGTGGTGGGAGCCCCGGCCGCTGCGGGCCATGGCACGCAGCTGCACGCCACCTGTCCGTGTCGCCCGTCCAGGGTGACCGCTAGGGTCGCGTGTTCCTTCACGCCGAACTGGCTCGGGACAAACGCTGCGGTGGAGTGACACGCCTCGCAGGTGCCGGGGGCCGCCGTGCGCGCGAGGTCGCGTCCGTGGGCGTCCTCATGACACCCACTGCACGTGCGGGTGCCCAACGTGAGCCGCGCCGCCGGCCGTGGCCCGCGGCGTGCCGCAGGGGCGGGCGCCTTCACGGGGGTATGGCATGCCGCGCACTTCGTCGTGACATGCTTCCCGTCCAGCGGGTAGGTCGTGCGAGCGTGCTGCGCCACCGTGAAGGTGCTGGGCGTGAACCCGCTGACCGCATGGCAGGTCGCACAGTCACTGCGTGTGGTCGACGCCTCGTGCGGGTCCTGGTGACAGGTCGCGCATGTGGCAAACCCCGGCTTGCGCGTCGCGAGGTTGGTGCCATGGCACCCCTCGCACGATACCGCTGCGTGCCGCCCACGCAGGGGGTAGTTGGTCACCTGGTGGTTGAACCCACCCCGGTTGATGGCATCAAACGCACGCGTGACATGACAGCTCGCACACTTGGCTCCCAAGGCGCCGCGATGCGGGTCCGTATGGCAGGAGGAACATTCCTTGAACGGCACCGGCTTGAAGGTCCCGACGCGTGTGCCCTGCGCGTTGCGATGCACCGGCAGTCGCGACGTCTCATGGCACGCGGCGCACTTCACCTCGACATGCGCCCCGGTGAGCGGGTAATCCGAGCTGTCGTGCTTGAACCCGGGCGCGGGAGCCCACCCCTTCGCGTCATGGCATGAGGCACAACGCGCACCCAGGGAGCCGCGATGGGCGTCGTCCGGCTCATGGCAGCTGGCGCAGGTCGTGTTCAGGCCGATCCAGCCGGCCGTGTTCTTGCGCGCCGAGAGCGCCGCGACCGGCGCCGTGCGGTACTTCGGCGCATGGCACGATGTGCACTTGGCCTCCTGGTGCTTGCCCTCCAGGGCCCAACCGGCCTTCTGGTGGTCGAACCGCGTCGACGATCCACCCGGCCATTCGATCATCTCGAACGAAGCACCGGCATGGTCCGGATGGCACTGCGCGCAGGTCTTGCGCGAGGCGCGTCCTTCCCGCCCATGGTAGCCACGCCCCTCACGCTCGAGTGCGCCGACGTCCTTGTGACACGACACGCACATCACGGACATCGGTTCGCGGTTCAGTCCGTGACACTTCGCGCAGTTAGTGGCACCTTCCAGCGACTGGTGCGCGCGCGCCAGGGGCCCGGGGGAGATCTGCGCCCCACTCCGCGCGGGCGTCATCAGCATGATGAGTCCCACCGTCGCGGTTGCGAGCCACCGAACGCACTGGGCATCGCGCGTCATCCTGCCTTGGCCGGGGCGATCGGGACATCCTTTGGCACGAGCCGCACCCCGATCTTCTCCAGGAAGGTGTACGGGGCCTCTCCACCGATGCGCACGATCACGTCGTCGTTGGGCAGGATCGTGGTCTGCCCGTCGACCTCCAGCACGACCACCTCGGGCCGGACCTCGCGGAGCTGCGACCCCAGCATCAGCCGCACGGTGCCACGTTCGACAGCTGCGCCAAGTTTGTGCCGGTTGCGATCCTTCACGCGCCCGAACTCCTGCCCCCGGTACGAGAGGATGACCTCGGTCCCTGCCTGGTTGGCCAGTCCCACTGCCGACTCGATCGCGCTGTCGCCGCCGCCGACCACGAGGACCCGACGCCCCGCGAACGCTTCCATCTCCACCACGTCGTAGAAGACCTTCGCGAGGTCCTCGCCGGGGACGCCGAGCCGTCGGGGAGTGCCCCGTCGGCCCAGGGCGAGCACTACGCGCCGCGCGCGCCACTCCCGCTCCGGCGTGCCGATCACAAAGGCCTCCCCATCGCGCGCGATCCGCTCCACCTTCTGGTAGGTCTGTACCTGCAATCCGGTGTTGGCGACGATCGTCTCCCACACCTGCAGCAACGTCTCCTTCGACGCGTCCGCCACCCAGAGGTCACCATACAGCGGGATATGGACCGGCTCGGCGAGGAGCAGCTTGTGCCGCGGGTACTTGCGCACCGTGTCGCTCAACGACCCCTGCTCCAGCACCACGTATGAGAGCCCACGACGCAGGGCTTCGAGTCCTGCGCTGAGTCCGGCGGGGCCGGAGCCGACGATGCAGACGTCGACGGTGTCCTCGCGTCCGTCGGGCCGCACCTCCCCGGGAGGCAGTTCGCGCGCGACCTGCTCGACCGCAATCTTGCCCTCGTTGATGGCGTTCTTGATCAGGCCGCGGCCACCCAGTTCGCCGACGATGAACACCCCGCGCACATTCGACTGGAACCCCCCGTCGAGATCGGGGACGACGACGCGATTCACGGCCGTCCCCGCATTGACCGAAATGCCACCGACCGGGCAGGCCGCCACGCATTCGCCGTGGCCTACGCACAGTGCATCGTCAACGACGGCCAGCTTGCCACGCATCGTGATGGCGCCGACTTCCGGGCACGCCGCCACGCAGGTGCCACACCCCACGCAAATGTCCCCGCGGACCATGGCCCGGAGGGCACCCACCGCGCCTTCCGTCGCTTCTCGCCGGGACTCCGGCGCGCTCACCAACTCGTACATCTGCTGGGGAATGCCGCAGGATGGGCAATACGTGGACCCCTCCGGGACCGACGTCTGACATCGCGCACACGGTCGGCCACGCGGGGCCACCGGCGCGGCGGCGGACGCACTCGCGTGTGACCCGCCACGTCTGAGGTGCAACCAGACAAAGACCCCCGTGAGGGCAAAGAAACCGAGGGTCGTGAGCAGGTCGCCCATCAATAGAACCAGGTCGACCCGACCGCGACGACCACGACCACATGGATGACCACTGCGACCAGCGCGGTGATCGCAAACGGTCGGTGCGCCACGTGCCAGAACCGGAACACGCGGTGCGTCGCGTCCAGCAACCGGGCCTGCTGCGTGAGCGCGATCTCGCGCCGGGCCAGGCGGACCGCCTCGCGTGCAGCATCCGCGTGCGCGGCATCCACCTGGCCGCCCATCGCGGCCCATCGCTTGGGCAGGTCGTGCGCCAGTCGCCATCGTCGCCAATCACCAACGACGAGCTGCGTGAGCGCGGACCACGCCGTGATCGGTGCCTGCGCTTCCGCATCCACCTCGAGCGTCTGTGTCACTGCGGGGGCCGGCAGTCCCGTCAAGCGGGCAATCTCATCGACGAGGGCCGTGCGCTCGCGGGTGACCTCGTCGCGGGTCAGTTCCACGCCCGCACGCGTCCTCGGGATCCGCGTGTAGAGGTAGCGCCCCACGACGCCACTCGCGCACACCACGAGCATGGCATCGAAGCCCAGCCCGATCAGCCCCTGCGAGCGCCAGGCGGCATGGAGAGTGAGCAGGAGGGGAAGGCCAATGGCCGCGAAGACGTGGACGTCGAGCCAACGCCCCACCGACCCGGTCCAGGACAGGCGCTTCCAGCGCTTGCGAAGCGGATACAGCCAGAGAAACAGGAAGACGACCAACGCCACGAGTCCCGCCGACTGCCCCACGGTGCCCGAGGGGCGCAACAACTCGTGCGAGGCATGTCGCACCTGTTCGGCACGAGGCGCCAGGTAGTACGACGCCCCCGACAGGTTCGCGGCGGCCAGCAGTGTGAGCAGGATCACCACCGGCCATGCACGTGCGCGAGCGCGCGCCGCGGGGACGGCCGTGACAGGGGCGCCGCGATGAACAGGACGCGACGCCGCCGATGGCGATGTGGGTGCTGCCGGCGCCGTGGGGGAGACGCGGACAGCGAGGTTCGATTGTGGCATATCGGTTTACTGCCAGGACGCCACGGGAGCAACGTGGCCAGGGGCGCAACGGCAGGCATGACGCTGCACCCCCGCATCAGGGTATCACGAATCGTGGCACCCCGATGTGATGCGCATCATACGCTGGCCAACGTGAACCCTCGATGAACAGCGCCTAACGCGACATCATCGCTATGGACGCGGCATGTGCACACGGAGTCACCGCGTAATGAAATGCCTGACGAGCAGGCCGAACGGTGGAGCGGCGCGGCGTCGCACCCCGGCATGCCCTTCGTTGACGCACGGATACGCCGCGAGGGCGCGGGCACGCGTGGGAGCTGGCTCTTGCGCGCACACCATCCCCGTGCGTACGCTCGGCCATGACCCGTTCACACCAGCCTGTTGTCGTCGCCCGCACTCACGCGAGGGGCCAATGACCGAGCGCCAGTCGACCCATCGCACCGGCCTCGCAGACCCGGCGCTCACCCAGGCCCTGGTCGGTGAGACTTGGCGCGCCACGGAGACCACCTTTGAGGTCCGCGACCCGTGGGACGGGTCACTGGTGGCGCGAGTCGCCGACGCGGGCGTTGAAGAAGCCCGCGAGGCGGCCGACCATGCCATGGCAGCCTTCGAACGCTGGAGCCGCACCAGCGCCTGGGAGCGCAGCGCGATCCTCCGGCGCTGGTTCGATGGCATCCTGGCGAACGAGGGCGAGCTGGCCGGGCTGATGGCGCGCGAGATGGGGAAGCCGGTGACCGAGGCGCGCGGCGAGGTGAAGTACGCCGCTGGTTTCGTGGAGTTCTACGCCGAGGAGGCCAAGCGCATCCATGGCGAGACGATCCCGAGCCAGTTCGCGCACAAGCGGTTGCACACCAACCTCAAGCCCGTCGGACCTGTCTACGCGATCACGCCGTGGAACTTCCCGGCGGCGATGGTGACGCGAAAGGTTGCGCCCGCGCTCGCCGCGGGCTGCACGGTCATCCTCAAGCCCGCGGAAGCCACCCCGCTCACGGCCCTGCGTCTGGCGGAACTCTGGCTGGCTGCCGGCGGCCCCAGTGGCACGTTGCAGGTGCTCCCCTGCCTGGACCCGGTCCCCGTGTCGCGCGTGCTGATCAACGACCCACGGATCCGGAAGCTCACCTTCACGGGGAGCACGGAGGTGGGGATGCGCCTGTATGCGCAGGCCGCCTCGACGATGAAGCGGCTCTCGCTCGAGTTGGGTGGACACGCGCCGTTCATCGTCTGCGCCGACGCCGACGTCGATGCTGCCGTGGCCCAGGTAGTGGCGTCGAAGTTTCGCAACGCTGGACAAACCTGCGTGTGCGCCAACCGGATCTATGTCCATGCGGACGTGCACGACGCCTTCGTCTCCCGTTTCGTGCTGGCGGTGCAGGGCCTGAAGGTCGGCGACCCGCTCGACCCCGCGACCCAGATCGGTCCGCTGGTGAACGCAGACGCGCTGGCCAAGGTCGAGGCCCACGTGGCGGATGCCCGCGCGGGCGGAGCGCGCCTCCTGATCGGCGGAGGGTCGACCGGAGGTTCTTCTTATACGCCGACCGTACTGACCGGCGTCCGCGACGGGATGAAGATCCTCGAGGAAGAGACCTTTGGCCCGGTGGCCCCGATCATGGCCTTCACCGATGAGGTCGAAGTCCTTCGCGCGGCGAACAGCGTCCCGGTTGGGCTTGCGGCGTATCTCTGGACGCGGGACCTCGGGCGCGCGTACCGGATGGCCGAGTCGCTCGCGTACGGCATTGTCGGGATCAACGATGGTGTGCCGGCCACGCCGCAGGCGCCCTTTGGCGGGGTGAAGAACTCCGGCCTCGGACGCGAAGGGGGACACTGGGGCCTGCACGAGTTCCTGGACGTGCAGTACGTGTCGACGGCCATCGGCTGAGCGTGCGGCTCAGCCGAGCTGTGACACCCAGGCGATCATATCGCGCTTGACCTGCTCGCCCTGTGGCTCGACGAACAGGGAATGGCCGCCCTCCGCATACTCTCGCACCGTGGCGCCGTAGCGGCGAGCGGCAGCGCGCATCTGGCCCGCCGGCACCAGGCGGTCCCTTGCTCCAATGAGCGAGAGCAAGGGCACACGCACCTTGAGCGGGTCGACCGAAACGGCGCCCAGCATGATATCCCGCAAGGCGGAACCCGACTCCGGCACAAAGGTGTCGAGGATGCGCTGCTGCAACGCGGGCTCGACCTGGCGCAGGGAAATCCCGCGCAGGTCCTCCCGCGGCGGGGCGACGGTCGCGCCCATCAGGATCCGCGGCAGCAGCTTCACGAAAACCGGGAGCGACGCCGTGGTGGGCCGCACCGCTGCCGGCGGTGCAGCCGCCACGAGGATGGCACCCCGGCAGTTCCCGGTCTCGGCCACCTTCAACACCACCAGGCCACCCATCGAGTGCCCGAGCAGGATCGGCGGGGCGCCCAACTGCCGGATCATCGCCAGTACGTCCATGACATAGTCGGCGATGCGAGCCCCATCCACCCGGTCGTCCGGACCGTGCCCGCGCAGGGGGAAGGCGTAGGCCGGGATTCCCGCGCTGCCGAACGACTCCACGAGAGGCCGAAGCTGCTCGGGACAACTGAAGGCCCCGTGGACACAGAGGACGGGCACCCGGTCCGGCGCGCCGGGGGCGTGAAGTCCCCTGAAATTTCCGAGCTGAATGGGCTGGGCGGTCACGGGCACAAGCTAATTCCTCGGGGTCGCGGTCAAACTTGGGGCCGGCTGGAGCCGTTATAGGGAGAAGGAATCCCTACGCGGCGGACCGGGGTCTAACGTCCGCTTGAAGAGCGCGTCTATAGAATGCCGTAAGTTTGGCCTCAGTCGTTCCCCCCAATCCAGAATCGTCGTGCCTGCTTTCGCACTCCGGCCATCACAGGCCGTGCAACATGTTGTCAGGAAAGTACTTACGCTTGTGTTGGCACTGGCCCTTGTGGCGCCGCAGGTCGCCGCCCAGGCCGTAGACGTCATCCGTGGTCGTGTCACCGGACCGGAGCGTCAACCGCTGGAAGGGGTCGAGGTCACCGTCACGACGCTCAGCGGTGCCGTTTCCCGCAATGGGCGCACCGACCGGAACGGGCGCTTCATGATCACCTTCCCCGGGGGCGACGGCGACTACTTCGTCTCGTTCCGGTCGCTGGGATTTGCGCCGCGACGCTTTGAGGTCAAGCGCATCGCCGATGAGGAGATCCTGATTGCCGATGCGCAGCTTTCGCGCACCACGCAGACGCTCGGTGAGGTTCGCGTCACGGGGGACCGCGGCCGGGTCAATCGCAATGAGCAGGCGCAGGACGTGGCCGGTACCGAGCGGGTGGTGAACCCGAACAACCTCGCGGCCGGCCAGCAGGGCGATCTCGCGGCCATGGCTGCTGCCACGCCCGGTGTGCTGTATGTCCCCGGGGCGGATGGCGATCCGTCCGGATTTTCCGTGCTGGGGCTCGCGGCGGACCAGAACAGCACGACCCTCAACGGCCAGAACTTTGGTGGCGCCGACCTGCCGCGTGACGCGATGGTCTCGGCGTCGTTGAATTCGTCGCCGTACGACGTCTCGCGTGGTGGCTTTTCCGGCGGGAACCTCAACCTGCGGACCCGGTCGGGGACCAACTTCATCCTGCGCACCAATTCGCTCAACCTCGATTCGCCCGCCTTGCAATGGACCGATGCGGCGGCGTCGGCCCTGGGGCAACAGTACTCCAATGCGTCGTTAGGTGGGCTGGTCTCCGGGCCACTCCGGCTCAACGCGGCCTTCTACAACCTGGCCTACCAGTTGGGGCGCCGCTCCAGCGACCTGCAGACTCTGCTCAACACCGACCCCGTCGGGTTACAGGCTTCGGGTCTGTCCACCGACTCCGTGGCGCGCCTGATGTCGATCCTGGGGAGCCTCTCGGTCCCGACGACGATGGGTGGCATCCCCTCGGATCGCCTTTCGGACCAGGGATCGCTGTTCGGGGGGCTCGACTTTTCGCCACCGTCGTCGCGGGCCGGCTCGGCCTACTCCATCGGCGGCAACGCGTCGTGGAATCGCTTCAACCCCGTGGGCGGGCAGGTGACCGAGTTGCCGGCCCACACCGGTCGTCGCACCAACGTCAATGCCGGGCTGCAGGGACGTCACTCGACCTACTTTGGCTTTGGCGCGTTGAGCGAGACGGCGGTGTCCGTCAACCTGAACCGCAGCGAGGGGAACCCGTTCCTCGACCTGCCCAGCGGCAGCGTGCGCATCAATTCGCAGCTGGGCGACGGCACCAACGGTGTGCGCACGGTCCAGTTTGGGGGAAGCGCGAACCTCGACAATGCCTCGACCACCACCGGGCTAAACTTCACGAACCTCATGTCGTGGTTCAGCAACAACAACAAGCACCGGATCAAGCTCTCGACCGAGCTGCGGCGCGACGCCTTCGAGGTCGACCAGTCGAACAACCTCCTGGGCAGCTTCTTCTTCAACTCGCTGGGTGACCTCGAGGCCGGACGCGCGGGGTCGTACTTCCGCCAGCTGGAGCGCCGCATTCGCTCCGGGAACCAGGTGACGGGCGCCCTGGCCCTCGGCGACTCCTACCGGGCGACGCAACGGTTCCAGCTGCAGTATGGCGTGCGCGTGGATGGGAACGTTTTCGGGACATCCCCGGAGCGGAACACGGCCGTCGAACAGGCATTCGGTGTGCCGAACAACGAGGTGCCTAACGGGCTCTACGTATCGCCCCGCGTCGGGTTCTCGTGGTCGTATGGCCAGGCGCCGCAGATTGGCGGGTTCGAGGGGGCGTTCCGTGGCCCCCGGGCAGTCGTGCGCGGCGGGGCGGGGATCTTCCAGGGGACGCCCGGCACACAATCGATCGCGGGGGCGCTGAACAACACGGGCCTCGCCGATGGCGTCCAGCTGCTGAACTGCGCCGGCCTCGCGGTGCCCAACCCGCAATGGTCCCGGTACCTGTCCGACCAATCGCAGATCCCCGTGGAATGCGCCGATGGGACGACGGGAACCGTCTTTGCGAGTGGGGCGCCGAACGTCTCCATGTTCGACCCCAACTTTCGTGCGCCGCGATCGGTGCGCTCGAACCTGAGTTGGAGCGGCGCGATCCTGGGCAATCGCTTCAACGGATCGTTTGAGGGTACGTATTCCCTGAACCTCAACCAGCAGGGGTTCATCGACCTCAACTTCAACCCGGTGCAGCGTTTCGCGATCGCCGGCGAAGGCGGGCGGCCGGTGTTTGTCTCGCCGAGCAGCATCGACCCCAACACCGGCCTCATCGCCGCCCGCGATGCGCGCGTTGACCAGGCGTTCAATCGCGTCACGCAGTCGCTCTCCGACCTGCGTTCGGAAAGCAAACAGCTCCGGGCAAGCATCTCACCGTTCACGTTCAACACGCGCTACAACTGGAGCCTGACGTACGTCTACTCCAACGTGCGCGAGCGGGTGCGTGGCTTCGGCAACAACACGGCCGGTGACCCGCACGCGGTAGAGTGGGCGCGCAGCAACTTCGATTCTCGTCACCAGGTGCAATACTCGCTGTACTGGAACGCCTTCGACCTGATCCGCGTCAACTGGTTCGGGAACGTGCGCGCCGGATTGCCGTTTACGCCGCTGGTCACTGGCGACGTGAACGGCGACGGATACTCCAACGACCGCGCGTTCATTCCGTCGTTGGTGAATCCGAGTTCCTCGGTGCCGGCCACCGGGGTACACTCGTTGATGGAGACCGCGAGTGACCGTGTGCGCGATTGCCTGCGGTCGCAAGCCGGGACGATTGCCCGGCGCAATTCGTGCCAGGGCCCATGGACGCACACGGCGAACCTCTCGGTCTCGTTCAACCCGATCAAGGTGCGCATGCCGCAGCGGGCGACCTTGTCGTTCAACGTCTCCAACCCACTAGGCGCCGCGGACATGATCGTGAACGGCGACAACCTCAAGGGGTGGGGCCAGAACCCGAACCCCGATCCGGCCCTCCTGGTCGTGCGCGGCTTTGACCGCACGAACAATCGCTACATCTACGACGTGAACCAGCGTTTTGGTGCCACCGACCCACGATTCACCGCCTTCCGTGCGCCGGTGACCGTGACCGCCATGCTGCGGTTTGACGTGGGCCCGACACGGGAACGTCAGTCACTGATGCAGCAGCTGAACCTCGGGCGCAACATCGAGGGGAACAAGATTCCCGAGGCGATGCTGAAGGCGATCTATGGATCCGGCGGCTTCGTGAACCCGATCGCGACGATTTTGCGCCAGGTCGATACGCTGCAGCTGACCGTGCCGCAGGCCGATTCCCTCGCCACGCTGAATCGCTGGTACCTCGTGCGCAACGACAGCATCTGGACGCCGATCGCGAAGTCGCTGGCCACGCTCCCTGATCGCTACGATTCGGACGAGGCTTATAGCACGTATCGTCAGGGTCGTCGGGCGACGGTGGACCTCCTGATGAAGGTCGCTCGCGACGTGCGCGGCCTGCTCACCGCCGACCAACGCCGCAAGCTGCCTCCGTTGGTGGCGAGTTACCTCGACACGCGGTACCTCGCGTCCATTCGCTCCGGCACGGCTGGCGCTGGCGGTGGTGGCGGCTTTCCCGGCGGCGGCCCGATCTTCATGGGAGGCGGAGGTGGTGGTGGCCAGCAGGTGATCATTCGTCAGTAGTGAAGTTGGCAGTGCTCCGGGGCCCCCGTGCCCCCCCCCCCGTGCTGCTCGTACCGCTCGTACCGCTCGTACCGCTCGTGCTGCTCGTGCTTCGCCGTCGTCGCGCTGTCACATCGCCGTCGCATTCACAACCAAGGACTCTTTATGAAGGTCGCTCTAACGTTCGCCTGCATCGCGCCGCTCATGCTCGGCGCCCAGACCGCAAAGCCTCCCGCTCCCCGCGCCATCGCCACCGCCGACGCCAAGGCCGGCGAAATCCTTGGCGCCGTCTCGCAGGCCCGCGGACTCCCTGATGGACGCGTGCTCGTGAACGACGCCATTGGACGGCGCGTCCTCCTCTTCGAGAAGGACCTGCAGAAGTTCACCGTCGTCGCGGACACCACGCCGGCAACCGGCAACGCCTACTCGGGTCGTTTCGGCGGGCTCATCCCGTATCGCGGCGACTCCACGCTGTTCGTCGATCCGCAGGCGCTCACCATGATGGTGATCGACCCCACGGGCAAGCTCGGGCGCGTGATGTCGGTTCCACGCCCCAACGAGGCGCAGGCGCTCGTCGCCGGTAACAATGGCTTTCCCGGTTTTGATGGACAGGGACGCCTGGTCTACCGCGCCCCGCCGCAGCTCCGGATGGGCGGCCCGGGCGGTCCCGGTGGCCCAGGGGCCGGCGGTGGCCAACGCGTTGAGGTGCGCACCGAAGGAGGAGCCGCCCGCGGACCAGGGGGAATGCCCGCCGGGTTCCGCATGCCCGACTTCCCAGACTCAAACGCCGTCGTGCGTGTCGAGATGGCCACGCGCAAGCTGGATACCCTGGGCTTCGTCAAGGTCCCAAAGACCAAGCTGGAGATGACCACCGACACCTCGGGCCGGATGATGGTCGCCCCGATCATCCACCCGTTGCCACAGGTGGACGACTGGGCCGTCCTCGCCGATGGGTCGGTCGCTCTGATTCGCGGGATCGACTACCACATTGACTGGACGAAGGCGGACGGCTCGAAGGAAGCCTCCGATCGCCTCCCGTTCGAGTGGCGGCACCTCAACGATTCCGCCAAGGCCGCGTTCGTCGATTCCGCTCAGGTGGTGATGAACAAGATGCGCGAGGAGGCCCAGAAGCAGATGCGAGACAATCCCGGCCAGATGCCGCGCGCCATGCAGGAAGGCGCGGCGATGGTCGGCGCCCCGATGATCACCATGCGCTTTGAAGGACGCGCTGGTGGGGGTGGACCCCCGGGCGCTGACGCCCCCCGCGGACGTAACGAGGCGGGCCCGGGCGCCGGGATGAACTTCCAGATGCCCCCGCTCAAGCTCGTGCCGCCTAACGAACTCCCGGACTACGCCCCGCCATTCAACACGGGCGCCGCCCGTGCGGACATGGACGGCAACGTATGGGTGCGGACGTCAATCATGGTGAATGGTGGCCCGATCTACGACGTCATCGACGGCAGCGGCAAACTTGTGGATCGTGTCTCGCTCCCGGCAGGTCGCGTCATTGCCGGCTTCGGCAAGGGCGGCATCGTGTACATGGGCGTGCGCGAGACGGCGGGCGTGCGGTTGGAGCAAGCGCGGCGGAATACGACGATGCTACCGTAGCGGAGGGGAAGGGGAACAGCCAGGACGAAGCACGGGCAGCACGAGCGGCACGCGCAGTACGGGGGGCACGGGGCACGGGCAGGACGTGAGGCACGGAGCGCGTGCTCCCCGTGCCCGTGCCCCCCGTGCTTCGCCCTATTTCATTGCCCGCTGCACGTCAGGCCGTCCGCAGCCGCTCGACGCCCCGCCGCAGCCGATCCCTCCATCGCACCGTGGCCGTCGTCCCCGCCGTTGGAACGCCCCGGTACGCCGCCAGCTGCTCTTCGGCGCGCGCGCACACCTCCGCAACGTCGCCCTCCGTCAACACCTGGAATGGGGCGAACGGGAAGGGGTCGCGTCGGCGTTCCTCGCGGCACGCAGCGATCTGTGCCCACTCCGCCGTTAGCTGCGGTGCGAGCTGGAGCATGGCCGAGAGCAATACCTGAAGGTTCAGTTCCGGGCCGAACGCGTAGGCCAGGTACCGCTCTTCGACCAGCTTCCAGAACGACGAAGTCTCTGCCGTGATCGTCTCGGCCTCAAACTCGAGTGCGGTGCAGATCAGCCCCCAGAGAATGTCCTTCTCTCGCCCCGCGCGGTTGCGCGTGGGAGAATCCGGGGCGCGTTCCCAGTGGCGAAGGTATGGGCCGTCCATCACGTAGCCCGTCGGGTACCCCAGTCGCCACAGCCGCAGATTCAGCTCGGTCCACTCGCCCCAGAAACGTCGGCGCTGGTTGAATCCGCCAGCGTCCAGCAGCAGGCGCCGGTATCCGGCGACGAGCATCCCCTGAACCGTCATGAAACGGACGTTGTCACGCGTGATGCCTGGCGTTGTTTCGCGGGGCTTGAACGGGACCGCGGTGTCGTTCACAAGGGAGGGGATGCCCACCAGTCCCAACGGCGCCCGCTCCATGGCGTCATCGAGGGCGTCGAGCAGGTCGCCGTGGACCGTCACGTCGTCGTCGATAAAGGCAATCCGCTCGGTGCGACAAGCGTTGAGCTGCGCCTGGCGTCCCGACGCGATAGTTGGCGAGGTCACGTTGAAGCTCACGTCGATCGGCGCGCGTCCGCACGTTCGGCGGAGGTGGCGCTCAACCTCGGCTGGGGCCTCGGGCACGTCGCGGTTGAAGACAATGTGCAGCCGAGCCCGCCGGTCAACGCGTGCGTCCATCAGGGAATCCACGAGCCGTCCCAGCCATTCCTCGCGGCCGGGGATGGTGAGGATCGAAATCGTCCACCGATGATCAAGCATGGAAGGCCTCCTGTGCGCCAAGCAGCGTTGCGATCTCATCCCACGCATCCGGGCCTCGCCCCTCCGGGACCTGCAGGTTGGGGATGCCAATCAGAGAGGGATGGACGCTGCCATCGGGACGCCGGACGGCAATGCGCACATCGGCCATTTCCAGCATCGGGCGGTCGTTGGCGTGGTCGCCCACGGCAATGACCTGCGGCCGGCACCGCTGTGCGTGCAACATGTTCCGCAGCACACTGGCCGCTATCCCCTTGTGGCTGCCGCACTGGACGACCTGCCATCGTCCCCCAGGGACCATCGACAGCGCGCTCCCCGCCAGGGTCGCGTTCAGGAGATCCCGCTGGCGCCGGGTGCCAGACACCTGGACGAGCACCGAGCGCAGGCGCGTCGACGCGTCGTCCAGAACCACGAGGCGTCCCCGCCCCTCATGGGGGCCGACGTCCAACTCCGCGTCCTGAGTGTATTCAATTTCGAGGTTGCACACGGCCGCAACCTCCCGCATCATGGCAAGGACCGGCGAGCGCCGGGACCCAAGTGCCACCACGCGCACGAGGTCGCCATCCACTTGCTCCATGCGCCCGGCCAGCACGCCAGGCCAGTCCATGCCGAGCACGACCATGGAGCCATTCTCGGTGATCAACGGCCCGTGGACTCCGAGTGATGCCTGCACGGCCAGTAGTTCCGTGGTCGTGCGGCTGGAAGCGAGGGTGAACAGGTCGGTCGTCTCAAGGGACGCAAGGAATCGCTCCCATCCACTGGGGGGATTCGAACGCTCGTCGAGCAGGGTGCCGTCGACGTCGGATAGGATCAGGCGGGAGATCATCATCTTCGTTTCGGTGAGGGAACCCGAACGCGACCACCGTGTCGCAAGGTCATGATCGTCCCGGCCACTCAGCCCGGGATCACGAAAGGATCAGGTGACGCAACTCGTTCGTATTGCAGTACTTGGAGGCTTCCGGGTCGAAACCGGAGGGCAGGCGCGGGAAGAACGACTCCCGCGCAAGCTGGCCGCGCTCGTCGGTATCCTCGCGGTAGCGGGGAGCCGCGGGGTGGCACGCGAGCGTCTGGTCGCCCTCCTGTGGGGTGATGCGGACGAGGAGAAGGCGCGGCACGCCCTCGCCCAGTCGGTCTACTCGCTTCGCCGATCTCTCGGGATAGAGGACCTGGTCCAGGGTAACGATCGCCTCACCCTCAACGAGCAGGTGGCGGCGTCAGACATCGGGGAGCTTCGCGCGGCCATCGCCGCCGGGCATGCGGATACAGTGCTGCACCTCGGGCGGGGGCAACTTCTGGATGGGATGACGGTTCCCGGCGCGGCCGGTTTTGAGCGTTGGCTGGAGGAGGAGCGCCGAGACCTTCAGCGGGTCCTCGTTCTTTCGTTGGACCGAATGGCGGAGTCCGCGACAGACGCGAGCCGTGCGGTCGAGCTTCGTCGGCGGCGGGTAGAGCTCGATCCCCTCGACGCCATGGGGGCAATGGCGCTCATGCGGGCCCTCGCGGCAGTCGGTGACCTCCCCAGTGCCATCCAGCATGCCCGAGTCTACGCCGAACTCGTGCGCCAGGAACTCGAGTTGGATCCGGACCCCAGAGTCGCGCGACTCGCAGTGGAACTGCAGGACGCGCGCGTGGAGTCGGTGGCCGTTCCGCATCGGGCCGTGACACGCGAGACGCCCACCACGTCGCCGGTCGCAATTCGCGCGACCCTCATGGCAACCCTCGGTGAAACACGTCGTCGTGTGCGCCACGCCGCCCGGCGGGTGCCGTGGCGACTCGTCAGGCAGGCAACCGCCGTCGCCGTCTCCGGGGTCGCCGTGCTCCTCGCCCTCGCGCACTACGGCACAGAACACATCGTCCCGGAAGCGCCGCCTCCTCGGGTCGCCGTCCTGCCATTCACCGCCGCTGGCGCCACGCCGGAGCTTGAGTTCCTACGATTAGGGGTCGTCGACCTGCTCGGGTTTGCCCTCGCCGAGCGTGACACGCTTCCCATGGTTGGTGTCACTGAGGTGACCGACCGCTGGCCCACCACCTCGACCGCGCCGCCCGTCGATTCCCTCAGGGCGGTCGCCTCAGCGTTAGGCGCGGACCGCCTCGTCACCGGCACGATCGTGGGCAACGCCCAGCGCCTCGTGGTGCGGGCCCATCTCCATGACGCGCGCGCCACGGCCCTCGGCACTGTCACGGTCAGCGGCCCGCTGGACTCCCTGGCCCCCATGGTGCGGCGCGCCGCGACCCAACTCGTCGCGGCAGCTCACGGGTCGCTCGCCTCGGTGGGACCCCGCGAGCTGGCGCCACGCGTCCTGCGCGCCTGGCTGGACGGTCGCGACGCCTACCGTCGTGGGCGCTGGACCGATGCACGCCGAGCCTTCGCCGCCGCACTCGCCGGCGACAGCACCTTCCACGTCGCCGCCGTACATCTCGCCCTTGCGGCCGACTGGCTCGACGATGTCGTCACGCGCGAGCAAGCGCTGCAACACCTCGCGGGACGGGTGGCCAACCTGCCAGCGACCGAACGAGCGATCACCCTCGCCCTGCGTCCCCCGCGCTACCCGGTGCCGCCAAGTGCCGAGGAGTTCTTCACCGGATGGGAGGAGGTCGCCCGGGGCGGGGACCTCGCCGAGTGGTGGGTTGAGGTCGGGCGCCGCTACCTCGCGGATGGTGCGGCGGCCGGTATCGAGGACGCGCGCGGGCGCGCCGCGAAGGCGCTCGCCCGTGCGTGGGCCATGGACTCGACGGATCCTGCGGTCGCGACGCTGTTGGCGGCCGCTCCCGGGGCCTCCGACGTGGGCACGCCAGACCCGGATCTCGCCACTCGGTGGCGAGCGGCGCTGCAGGCCGGCAATGCGGAGAGCCTCGCGCGCCTCCGCACCACCCTGGGAGGCGTCCCCGACGCCGAGGTTCGTGCCGTGACCGTCGCCCTCCTCCGTGACGGGGGGTACGCGAGTGGCCTGGAACACCTCGTCGAGCACCGCACCAATGCGGCACTCAGTAGTTGGGCGCGGCAGGATGCTGCGGCGGCGGCGCATGCCACCGCCCTCGATCGCGGGGACGGGGCGCGCGTCCGTGACGCCGTCGCGCGCGTAAATCAGCTGGCCTCCTTTGGCGCCGGCGAACGGCTCGCGGTCCTCGATGCCCTGTACGGCGGGGCAGACACCGCGGGGATCGCGACCGTGGTGGCCCTGGTCGACGCTCGCCTTCGCACGCCGTCGGTCACCGCGGACCAACGACGGGAAGCGACCGCCGACCGGTGTGTCACCGAGCAGTGGCGCGCCTGGGGGCGGCAGCCCGCTGCCTCCGGCGCCCTCGCACAACTACAGCGCGACACCCTCGGCCCGGGAACCCTCGCCGCTGCCGTAAGCGGCCCCGCCTGTGCCGCGCTTGTGGCCGCCATTCGGGATCGCACCGCGTCGCGCACCCCGCTGGTGGCCCTGCAAAGCGCGGAACAGTTCGCTCTGGCCGGCCCTGCGGCTGGGGATCTGCGGCAGTATGCCACCCTGGCCCTCGCCAGGGTGCGCCACGAACTCGGCCATTACGAGGCGGCCTGGCGTTTGGTCAAACGACGGCCAGCAGGTCGCGGCTGGCCGCGGTACCTCGCGGCGTATGACCACGTGGAGGGTACGATCGCCGCCGCACGCGCCGATTCTGCCGCCGCGCGTGCGGCCCTGCGTCGGTATCTCGCACGTCGGGCCGATGCCGATAGCGCGTTCGGTCGCGACCTCGACCTCGCGCGCCGCGAGCTGGAGCGTCTCGGACCGGAGCCCTGACCCGAGCCGTCCAAGCACCCCCCCTCGTGCTTCCCGTGCCGCCCGTGCTTCGCCCTGGCCCCGCTTTTCTTCCCTCTCGGAAGTCCCCTCTCGGAAGTCCCCTCGTCGCATGGCCTTGCGACCGCCCAGTCCCCTCGACAGCTTGGACTCCCGGCGACGATCCACGCCCAACCTCTTCGACCGCGCCCCAGCCGCGGTCCTCGCGAGGCAAAGGGGGGCACACCCTCGGATTGGCATCGCGACCCTCGCGTTGTCGCACGCCCGCTGCTGGGGAGTTGGCGCGCGACCTTACGCAGGGACACAACCGCCGATGACCAATCACAAGGACTTCAAGCGCGTTGTTCGGACGCGCATGCAGAAGACCGGCGAATCGTACACCGCCGCCCGCGCCGCCACCGTCGCACGCACGCGCGCTCCCGCCGCGCGCGTCGCCCCGGAGATCAACTACGAACAGCTGGCCGGAATGAAGGACGCCACCATCTCCGCGCGCACCGGTCGTTCGTGGAAGGAGTGGACGGAGGAACTCGACGCCAAGAAGGCGTTAGAATGGACCCACACCGAGATCGCCCGGCATGTTCACACCGCCCTGGGCGTGGGACACTGGTGGGCACAAACCGTGACCGTGGGCTACGAGCGGATCAAGGGACTGCGCGCCATCGGCCAGCGGCGCAGTGGGACGTTTGAAGTCAACAAGTCGCGCACCTTTGCCGTCGACATCGCGATGCTGTACGCGGCGTTCGAGAACGCGCGTCGCCGCGCGCGGTGGCTCACGGGCGTGAAGCTCGTCGTGCGAAAAGCCGTCACGAACAAGAGCATCCGCATCACCTGGCCCGACGGCACCAGCGTCGAGGGATGGTTCATGGGAAAGGGGCCCAACAAGTCCACCGTCTCCGTGCAACACACCAAGCTTCCCGATCGGGAGGCCGTAACACGTGCCCGCACCTTCTGGGGCGAACGGCTGGACGCACTCGCTGAGTTGTTAGGCAACAGGTAGTGGCCGCACCGACGCTCCCGGGAAGCACGCGCGGTGCCCGCAGTACCCCTCGCGTGCTCCTCCTGTCGCCCGTGCCCCCCCCCGTGGCCCCCCCGTGCCCCTCGTGCCGCTCGTGCTGCTCGTGCTGCTCGTGCTGCTCGTGCTTCGCCCTGGCTTCTTGCGGTTCCCCGACTTTAGCGCCCCTTCCGTAGCTCCTCCAGTAGCCGTTGCCCCGGTCGCCCCGTCACTTGATGCCCCAGCCGCGTCTGCTCCGCCCGCACCGCCGCGATCACCGATGACGTGAGCACCGCGGTCGGCCTCCCCACCGCGTGCCCGCGCGCACCAAGCAGCGCTTGCATCTCTCGTCGGTCGGCGCGGGAAAGACCGAGGTCGTCCGTCGGCCACGGAGTCGCGAGCGGCCCCTGGCCGCGAATGCGATCCGCGAGGTGCACGATCGCGAGCGCGTAGGACTCGGCGGCATTGTAGCGAAACACCGCACGAAAATTCTGGAAGACGAGGAAGGCCGGACCACGCACCCCCGCGGGGAGCAGGAGCGACGCGCGTGTGGTTGAGGCCAGGCGCGGCGCCGCCGTCGAGTCGACGGGTCGGATCCCTCGCGCACGCCAGGCCGCGAGGGTGGCCTGCACCTGTCGTCCGGTCCCCTGGCTGCTGAATCCCGGTGGAACGAGGACTTCGTACCCCCACGTGGCACCGGGTTGCCACTTTCCGGCTCGCTTGAGGAAGTTCGCCGTGGACCCCAATGCATCACCGATGTTGTCCATGACGTCGCGGCGGCCGTCCCCGTCATGGTCCACCGCGAGCCACTCAAAGGTGCCGGGCATGAACTGGGTGTGCCCAAAGGCGCCGGCCCATGAGCCGGTCAGGCGGTCCGGGGCGATGTCCCCGCGTTGCAGGATGCGAAGCGCGGCGAGGAGTTCTCCGCGGAAGTACCCCTGTCGCCGTCCCTCACAGCTCAACGTGGCCAACGACTGCACCACCGGGCGGCCGCCGCGGCCGCGGCCGTAGTCCGACTCGATGCCCCAGATGGCGACGACCATGGCGGGATCCACGCCATATGTGCGTTGGAGGTCGCGAAGCAACGTGGCGTGGTCGCGCAGCATCTGGCGGCCGTCCAGGATGCGTTCGTCGTCCGCCATCACGGCGAAGTAGTCCCAGATGGCCAGCTTGAACTCCGGCTGCGCGTTCAGCGACGTGAGCACGGTGGTGTCCCGCTGGACCGTGCCGAGGTGACGTTCCCAGGTCGCGGCCGTGATCGTGCGCGCGGCGCGCGTGGTCCGCAAATCGGCGAGGCATTGGGCCATGCTGCGCGACTGCGCAAGCAGGGCGGTGGCCCCGAGGGTGAGCAGGAGCGAGAGTGCGGCCTTCAGCATCGGGACGCTCCCGTCACGGCTGGTCGGGAACCGGTAGTCCCCCGCGCGGCATGGTGAGGATCGCCGCGAGCAGTTCCACGCCCTCGAACAGGTTGCGCAACTTGAGGTTCTCGTTGGGCCCGTGCTGGTTGTTGTCGTGGTTCACCAGGGAGACGCCGACTGTCGGCAGCTTGAGGTCCTCGCTGAACGCCCCATACGGCATGGAACCGCCTAACGTGGGAAGTTGCACCGGGGACACGCCATTCCGGGTGAGGGCGGCCACAACGCTCCGGGTCATTGGTTCGTCCATGCTGGTGCGCGGTGCGGTGGACCCACGCCCGCGGTCCACGCGAGCCAGCAGCGGGTGGGCCAACCGTTCGGCGTCGGTCGGGGCGCGATTCTCTACCACGAAGTAGCCTTGCTTGCGGATGTGCGCGACCACCAGGTCGGTCATCGCCGCAGGTTGGTTGCCGTGCACGAGCCGCATCGCGATCCGCGCCCGTGCGAGGGCCGGAATGGCCGTGCGGGCCGGCGCGTCCAATCCACCCGCTGCGTCCATGGCCAGCACATTGAGCGTTGGCTCGTTGAGTTTCTCCTCGAGGCGTGTCTCCGGTCGCTCGGGCCGCGCGATCCCGAAGTCCTTCGCCAGCTCGGCTTCCACGCCGGGCATGGCGGCAAGGGCCCGACGTTCCGTGGCCGTGAGCGGCGTGGTGCTCGCGTAGAAGCCGTCGATGGTCACGCGTCCGGTCGTGTCCTTCATGCTCGCCAGCAGCCTGCCGAGCCGCACCGACGGGTCCGGGGCCCAGTTGCCGTAGTTCCCGCTGTGCAGGTCCATCTTGGCGGTATAGACCGTGACGGTGACCTGCGCCCCGCCGCGTACGCCGTAGTACATCGTCGGACGCGTGCTCGGGTGGCGCGGGCCGTCGACGGTGATTGCCAGGTCGGCCGCGAGTTCCTTGCCGCGCTGCTCGACAAACTGGTCGAAGTTGGCGGAGCCGGCCTCCTCCTGGCCGTCGAGCACCACCTTCAGGTTCCAGGAAGGTCCCCCCCCGGTCGCCCTCAAGGCATCCACGGCATTGAGCAGCATCACGATCGGTCCCTTGTCGTCCGACGTCGACCGACCGTAGACGCGCCACTCGGGGTCGAGCTTCGTGTCAGGGGCCAGCGTCACCTTTCCGTTGGGGCCCTCGACACACGGCGCAAACGGGCCACAGCGCCACTCGGCCGCGTTGACCGGCTGGCCGTCATAGTGTATGTAGAGGGTGAGGGTGCCTTGCGGGTTGGCCGCGTTGAGCTGGGCAAGGATGACCGGGGCGGATGGACCGGCGGTGCGCTGGACCGTAAAGCCGCGTTGCTCGAAGAGTTTCTGCAGCAGGTCGGCGTTGGCCATCATGTCCGCGTTGTTGCGGGCCACGTTGGGGAGTGACACCACCTGCATGAGTTCGTCGAGGATGCGACGCTCATTGCGCGCGCGCCACTCGGCGACGGTACGGGGGGCACCCTGGGACAGGGCGACGGCTGGGGCCATGAGCCCCACGAGGAGCAGGGAATGGAATCGACGCATACCGAGCAACCTATGAGCGGGACGGCGGGGGGCAACGTGCCACCCTGGTTTGCCTCTGGCGAGGAGCGCGATCTCGCGGGGCGCTGGGCGCTCTCGAGTGCGGTCGCCACGCTGAATGTCTGGTGGTTCAGGGAGCAGGGCTTCGAGCTGCTGCTGCTGTTGTTCCTCTACCAGCTCTTCCTTGCCATCAGGTCCTATGCGGTCACCGGTCGACGAGGCTTTCTCGCCATCGGCGCCATTCCCCTGCTCTTCGCCCTTGCGGCGGTGGCGCCCCACGAGACGGTCCTGCTGCCTCTGTCGGTCGTGGCGGTCCTGGTCTGGCCGGTGCTCGGCCTTTGTGCGCTGGGCGCTCTCGTCAACCCGCAACGTCACGGACGGCAACAGCGGGAATTCGAGATCGCGGCATCGGTCGCCGGTGTGGTGCTGTACGCAAAGTCGGTCTTCATGCTGTCGCCCGACTCGTTCCGGACGCTCGATGGGGCGGAAGTGTCGGGGTGTTACCGGCTGGTGCGGGGGGTGTCCTTTCCTCTCATGGAGCATCCACTTCCGGTCCTGGTGAAGCTGGACACGGTGCGCTGGACCGTTGCGGATAGCGCGGCGACGCGGCGGACCGCGGTGTTTGTCGCTGGCGATCACAGGGCGAGCCCAGCGCTTCCTGGTCTCACCGGGCACTGGCGACCGGAAGCACGGGGACTGGTGCTCGTCGGCTGGACGGCACGACGCCGTTGGGGTTTCCGGGGACTGTTTCGCCGCGATGGACGCGACCTCGTCGGGCGCCTCGTTCAGTATCAGGACCACCATGGAGCGTTCCCGCTTCCGGTGTCGTCCGTGCGACTCAAGCGAGCGGAGTGTCCCGCCGGGGTATCCGGCGACCTTCCGGAGCCGCGACGCACCGTCGTCGGGCAGTCGACCAGGCGGTAGGCGGCCCCTCGCGCCGCAACGGTTCCAGCAACCGCCGCGCTACTCCCTCAGGTGTCCGGACACCGATCGGGGCACGAGACCTCTTGCCGGCGGCGGAGTCGCGGAGCAGCATCACGGCATGCGCACCCTCATCGCCTCCGTCCTCCTCGCGGCCCCCCTCGCCGCGCAGGACATCACGGCCATCGGCCGCGACCTTGACACCTACATTCCGAAGGCGTTGTCGGAATGGCGCGGTGCCGGCGTCGCCGTCGGGATCGTCAAGGACGACCGCGTGGTCTACGCCAAGGGCTTCGGCGTCCGCGAGGTTGGCAAGCCCGACCCGGTCGACGACAAGACCATCTTCGCGATTGGTTCGAACAGCAAGTTCTTCACTGCCGTGGCCGCCGCCATGCTCGCCGACGATGGCAAGCTCTCGCTGGACGACAAGGTCACGAAGCACCTCCCCTGGTTCCAGCTCTATGATCCGTGGGTCACCCGCGAGTTCACCCTGCGCGATGCCATGTCGCATCGCAGCGGCCTCGGGCGTCGCGGGGATCCCCTGTGGTATGGCACGGGACGCTCCCGCGATGACCTCGTCCGACTCGTCAGGCACCTGCCACCGAACTCCTCATTCCGCACGGAGTACGGCTACCAGAACCTGATGTTCATCACGGCGGGGCAGGCTATCGCCGCCGCGGCCGGCATGTCGTGGGACGACGTGATCGCCCGGCGGATCTTCTCGCCGCTCGGGATGACCGATTCGCGCACCGCGATGGCACAACTCAAGGCGCAGTCCAACGTCGCCATGCCGCACGAACTGTCGGGTGACATCCCCCGCCCGCAGGTGATCCCCTGGCGCGAGATCGACAACGCCGGCGCTGCCGGGTCGATCACCTCCAATGTGCAGGACATGGCGAAGTGGATGCGTTTCATCCTCGCCCGCGGCGTCCATGGCGCCGATACCCTGCTCAAGCCCCGGACACTCGCCGACATCACCGGCCCACACTCCATCCCCACCCGGGTCGTCACCGACACCCTTGGACTTGGCCGGCACTTCTCCCTTTACGGACTCGGTATCGGCCTCAACGACATGCTGGGGGTGAAGGTCCTCCAGCACACCGGCGGGATCGACGGCATGCTCTCGTTCGTCGCGATGGTCCCCGAGCGCAAGCTCGGTGTCGTGGTGCTCACCAACGTGAGTGGCCACAACGCGCTGTATACTGCACTTGGTCAGAAGATCCTCGTCGACCTGCTCGGTGGACCAAAACGCGACTGGAGTGCGATCGCACTCGCCGAGATGCGCAAGGGAGAGGCCCAGGCTGCGGAGCAGGCAAAGACGCGGCTCGATGCGCGGGTGGCGAACACGCAGCCGTCGCGGCCACTCACCGACTATGCGGGCACCTATCGCCATGAGATGTATGGGGACGTGGTGGTCACCCTGGAGGACGGCGCCCTGCGGGTGCGCCACGGCCCGGAGATCGACCTCAGGTTGCAGCACTTCCATTACGACACGTTCAACGCGCGTGCGTCCGGGCTGCTGCTGGGTGACACGGCGTGGGTGAGCTTCTCGCTGGACAGCGGTGCCAGGGTCAACACCATCACGGTCGAAGGGCTCGCGGAGTTCGATCGCGTGCGGGTACCCTGACGGGTGCTTGTGGCCTCGTGAGCCGCCGAGCGCGGCGTGGCGCGTTGCGGCGGCTCCTCGCAGCCGGTCTGCAAGGCGCCGGATTGGGAACGCTGCTGGCCATCAGGGCCTTGCCCGCACAGGGCGTGCCGTCGTCCGATCTGCTTCGCGCCGTTCCCCTGACCGACGCCGGGGCGCTCAGCGAACGCGTCACCTTTGTCGTGATGGCCGACGCGGCCGGATTCCTCTGGAGTGGGACCAACGACGGCCTGGTCCGCTTCGATGGGTACCGTACCACCACCTGGCGGCACGACCCGCGTGATTCCACCTCGCTCGCGAACAACACGGTGCGTCGCCTGCTGGAGGATCCGACAGGGAACCTCTGGATCCGGACCGAGTCGTCGCTGGACCGGTTCGATCGCACCACCGGTCGGTTTCATCACTATCCCGTGGTGGCCCGCGAACTGCTGCTCGACCACGACCGCCGCGTCATCGTCGCGGCCGCCACCGGGATCTTCGCGTACGACCCGCGAGGTGACTCGCTGGTTCGCCTGGTGCAGCTGGACAGTACGCCGGGAAGCGAGGACCCGGTCTGGGGGGTCCTGCAAACGGCCGATCGACGGTTCTGGGTCACCACCGCCTCGGGACGACTCGGGGTGACCGATGGGCGCCATCCGATGCAGTGGCAGCAGCTGCCGTGGCGCTTGCCGGTGTTAGGCTACCAGGATGCGGCCGGCGCGCTTTGGGTTGGCCATGAGCGAGGCATCGGCTCCTTCCACCCCATGCGCCGCGACGTCGTGGATCTCACGGCGAGCGCCGGCCTTGCCGTGGCACCGGTCCTCCAGGTGCGACCGGCGGCTGACGGGTCGATCTGGGTCGCGGGCGAACGGAGTGTGGTCCAGCTCCGGCTCACGCCGCAGGGGTTCGCTGGAAGAACCGTGTGGTCACCGACGGGACTGGAACAGCCGGCATGGTTTGTTGCCGAGGACCCCCGCGGGGTTACGTGGATCGCCGGGGGACGCGGACTGCTGCACGTTGATCCGTATCGCAACCCGTTTCGAGCCGAGCCGATGACGGCGGGCTCGACGACGAGGCCGGCCGCGGTCATGGCTGTCGCGCGCGATCCACGAGGACGACTGTGGGTTGGTGCCCTGGGCTCCGGCGTCGTGCGCGCCGATGGCGGCACCGGGGCGCGGGTACCCGACACGCCATGCGGGCGCGACGTGTGGTCCCTCGCGTGGCGCGCGGAGCAACTCTGGATTGGCACCTCCCGTGGTCTCTGCCTGTGGGATTCCCGGACCTCGCTTGCGCGCTCCGTGGGGCTTCGTTCGGATGGGAAGCCGCCACCGGCGGTCCATGCCCTCGTCGTCGACGCGTCCGGGACGCTGTGGGTGGGGAGCAGCGGCGGGTTGTACTCGGTGCGTGGAGCGGCCGTCACCTACCACGCCCTTGCTGCCGAGCCGCCAGCGGCGCGGGTGGAGGGGCTGGCCCTCGCCTCGGGCGGTCGACTCCTCGTGGGGACTTCCAACAGCAACGTATACGTTGTGACCCTGGCCTCCCGTGAGGTGCGTCGTGTGGCCACGGGCGACGCGCCATCCCTGCGCGGGAGCGAGGGTTTCTGGGCCCTCGCGGAGGCCGCTGATCAACGTTTCCTCGCCGGTGGGGACCGGGGCCTGTACCAGGTGGATCCCGCGACGGGTCACCTGGTCGCCCTCGGCGCGGCGCAGGGGGTGCGTGCGCGCACGGTGTACGCGCTCGCACGCGATGCGACGGGCTCGCACTGGATGACCACGGAGGCCGGGCTGGTGCGCTTGCGGCCGTCGCCCGGAGGCTACACGTCGCGCACGTTTACCGCGGCGGACGGGATCTCGATTCGCGAGTTCAACCGGCGCGCGGTGGCGATCGCCGGTGACACCGTCTCCGTCGGTGGCATGGGCGGCATCATCGAGTTTGTCGCGTCACGGCTGCGTGACAACCCGGTGCCTCCTCCGGTGCGGATCGTGGCCGCCGAGCGGCTGGGACCGGACGGCGCCACGGCGATCCCGACCCACGGGCTGGCCGCGGTGCGCCTCGCGCCGGGACAGCGCGGCCTGGCGCTGGAGTTTGCCGCCCTGGGCGCCACGGATGCGCGGCGGGTGCAGTATCGCTATCGTCTGGACAAGGTCGATGACGCATGGGTGACGGCCGACCCCGAGCGTCGCGTCCGGTATCCACGCCTCGCGCCCGGACGGTACGACTTCGAGGTGCGGGCCACAACCGATGGCCTGGCCGAGAGTGTGCTCCGGCTGCCGGTGATCGTGGCCGCGCCCTGGTGGGTGAGCTGGTGGTTTCGCCTCGCCGCAGTCGCGCTGGCGCTATGGGCGACGGTCGTCTCGGTGCGGCGCGTGGCGACCCGCCGGCTGCGCGAACGGATCCGCCACCTGGAGGTCGAGCGACGGGTACAGGGTGAGCGCGAACGGATCGCCGCCGACCTGCACGACCACGTGGGCGGGCAGCTCGCCACGCTGATGTCCGGGATCGAGCTCGCCCAGCTGTCCGAAGCGAGCGGGCAGCACGAGGTGGCGGCGCGGCACCTCCAGTCGCTGGCCGGCGATGCCCGGGAGACGTTGAACCACCTGCGCGAGGCCGTCTGGTCCCTTGGGACCTCGGGACTCACGGCCAGTGGGCTGGCGGACTACATCGCAGAAGCGGTGGAGCGCCGCCAGCGCTATCAGGCGCGTCCGGCGGTGACGGTCCGGCCGGCGATCGCCCGGGACCGCGCGCTGACGTCGGCCGAGGCGATGCACCTGTTTCGCATCGCGCAGGAGGCCGTCACCAATGCCCTGAAGCATGCACAGGCATCTCGCATTGAGGTCGTGGTTGAGGCGCGTGAAGATCACCGTCTCGCGTTGACGATCCGCGACGATGGCCAGCACGCGGTCGCGGCGTCGGCGGATGGCGGGGGATTCGGGGTCCGTGGGATGGCTGCACGCGCGGCCCACCTCGGGGCCAGCTTCACGTGGGGCCCGGGCGACGCTGGTGGGACGTGCGTCACCGTCGTCACCCCGCCGTCGCCACCGTGAATCATGCGCCACCGGGTCACCGGTTTCGGGGATGGACCCGCATGGCGTCGCGGGAGAGACTTCCACACCGGAGGTGAGCGGTGGCCATCCGCGTGCTGTTGCTTGACGATGATCCAGCCTTTCGCCATCGGCTGGCGCAACGACTCGCGTTTGCACCGTCCGTCGTGGTGGCCGGCGCCTTCGCGACCGCGCGGGCGCTGTATGCCCAACTCGACAATGCGCCCACGAGCGCCGACGTCGCCCTCATTGACATCGGACTCCGGGAGGCCACCGGCATCGAGGTCGCTCGGCACCTCACCGACACGTTCCCCGACCTGGGCATCCTCATGCTGACGGTGTTCGAGGACGACGCCCATGTGTTGCAGGCGATCCGGGCCGGCGCCTCCGGGTACCTGCTGAAGGACACGCCGGTGGACCAGCTCGCCGCCGCGATTGCGGAGGTACATGCGGGCGGCGTGCCCCTGTCCCGATCGATCGCCCGACGCCTCCTGCGGCTGGCCGTCGACGCTCCGGAGCGGCCGTCGGTTCCCCCGGAGGAGACGGTGCCGCTGTCCGCCCGGGAGCGAGAGCTGCTGGAGCACATCGTGACGGGAAAGACCGAGGCCGCGATTGCGGTGGGGCTCGGGATCAGTCCGCATACGGTCCGGACGCACGTCAAGAACATCTATCGGAAGCTCCAGGTGACCACGCGCGCGGGGGCGGTGCGCCGCGCGTTCGAACAGCGCCTCGTCGATCCTCCGGGTTGATCACCTACCCGGATCCGGCGATGGTCCCGGGTCCGCGCCCCATGGAGATTGCCGCATCCCCTTCAGGAGCGCGCGGTGGCAACGGTTGGCAGAGGAACGTGGTGGATCGTCGCCTGTCTGGCGTGTGGAGGTGCGGCGCCACAGGCCGCGAACGCGGACCGCCTGGCAGAGATCTGTCGCACGACCACCAACATGGGTGATGGCGTCTGCGCCTGTGTCGGCGACCGGGCGCGGAGCGAACTCTCGGAGCAGGCGCTGGCCTTCCTGGTTGCGTCGATGGACAAGCAGGAAGAAGCAGCTGAGGCCCTAAAGAAGGAACTCACGCTCCAGGAAATCACGACCGCCGGGATGTTCTTCGCGACAGCGCCGGCGGCCTGTGCCGGTGCGCCGAAGGGGGGCGCATGAGCCGATCCTGGTTGTGTGGCACCCTCGCCCTGCTCGTTGCTGCCCCGGCGGCGGCGCAGCGCACGCCACCCCGCCCGGCATCGGACACGGCCGCGTCCTCGATGGCGCCCGGCACCGGGGTCTGGCGCAACTACGACTTTCGGCCGGGCGACAGCGTCTGGTTCGCGACCGACTTCGCGGCGGAGCCCGTCGGGCGCTTTCCGGCCAGTCAACTCCAGTTCGTGCGCGGGAACATGCAGATCGTTGACATCGACAGCAGCAGGGCGCTCGAGGTGTCCAGTGCCAGCGTGTTCGGGATCGCGCTCCCGGCCGACCTGCCGACCGACTTCTCGCTCGAGTTCGAGATCCGCATTCCCGCCCCGAACATCTACACCCAGGTCTTCTTCGCCCCGACGGCCCGTGGCTCGATCGCGCGGTACCCCTTCGACTACTTGTATGTGGGCGGACGGCCCGGGATCTACCGGAAGGGCACGGCCGTCTCCAACCTGTACATGCCGCGCATCCAGGATCGCTGGGTGCCGGTGAAGCTCCAAGTGGATAGCGCGTACAGCATCATGTATGTAGGGCCGGACCGCGCGGCCCAGGTGCCCGTGGTGAACTTTCCGCGCGGCAAGGTGATCGAGTTCGAGTCGACGGGCAACCCACGCCTGCCCACCTACATCCGCAACATCGTCGTGGCGGTCGGGCTCAATGACCTCTACAAGGCACTGACGGCCCGCGGCGAGGTCTCCACCCTGGGCATTCTCTTCGATACCAACAGCGATCGCCTCCTGCCCGAGTCGACGCCGGTGCTCGACGAGATCCGCAAGATGCTCACCGAGCACCCTGACCTGCGATTGCAGGTCGAGGGCCATACGGACGACGTGGGCGATGATGCGTTCAATCTCGCGTTGTCCGAGCGTCGCGCGCGTTCCGTGGTCGCCTGGCTGGTGGCACAACAACTCTCATCGAGCCGACTGACCGTGGTGGGGCATGGTGAGCGGATGCCGGTCGGCGACAACCGCACCCCGGCTGGGCGACGCGCCAATCGACGCGTGGTGCTTCGGAGGCTGCCATGAAATCCTCTTGCCTGGGCGCGCTCGCCCTGGCCCTAATGGCCACGCCCGGCCGCGCCCAGATGGGGATTCCCGAGTTTGACGATCCATGTCGCGCCGAAGTCGAACTCTACCTCTCAATTCCGGCCTACAGCGATGGGCTGTGGGGAAGTACGCAGCTCCTGTCCGATTTCGCCTGGAAGATTCGCGGGGACATGCTGCGCTTCATGAACGACGAGGCCAAGCGGATTCAGGAGAAGCTGCCGGCCGCGAGCCCTGCCGAGCAGGCCGAGATGATGGGGCAGCTCCGCGCGTACCGCGATTGCCTTCCCTGGCTCCTGGCCCTCCTGGGTCGAGTGGAGGCTCGGCTGAAGGAATTGGGCGCCAACATTCTCATCAAGGCCGGACCGACACGTGAACAAATGACGCGCGACGCGCTGTTCAAGGAGGCCGGCGAGAACATTGCGACGATCCGGGCGACGTTGGATCGCATCCTGGCTCAGCGTCGAGGGCTGGGCGCGTAGGTCGTGGCCGGCCATGGGCAAGGCCAGTGCTCGGAGGGTTGACCTATCGGCCTGCTTCGCTCAGCTGCACAACCTCCAGCCCGGCGACGCGTTCAAGCAGATGATCGTTCGTGGGGAGGGCATCGGGTTCTGACGGTTTGAGGGGAAAGGTGAGGCGGGGCCGTGCTTGTGCCGAAGGGACGCAATGGTCAAACTATTTTGACCACTGCATGGAGGTCCCTTCCAGTTCACCCCCGACGCGCGGCCATCACCCGAAGTGCTGCCACCAGCTTCGCCGCATCGGCCGGTGACGAATACAGCGCTGGCGTAACCCGTACGCAGTCTCCCTTCGCCAGCCCCGATCGTGCCACGGTGAAGATCCCGAACTCGTCGAGCAGCGTCCGCGCGATCGCGACATTGCGTTCGCGCGAGCCGTCGCCGTGAAGTCGGAAGCCGGTGATCGCTCCGGCGAGTCCCGGTTCGTCCGGCGTGAGGACGTCCACCCCGGCAATGGAGCGTGCGGGACCGACCCAGGCATCGCGCAGGTAGCGCAACCGCGCCGCCTTGCGCGGAATGCCGATGCGATCCTGGAAGTCCATGGCGTCGGGCACGGTCATGATCGCGGCAAAGTCAGTCGTGCCGGTGTGTATGCGGCTGTCGATCCGGTCGAGCGGGCCGTCGTCGCCATGCGCGCGATCGATGCGGGCGAGCGCGTCCTTGCGGATGTAGAGTGCGGCGACGCCGATCGGGGCCCCCATCCATTTGTGCAGGTTCACGGCGGCGAACGGCACGCCGAGGTCGGGGAGCGAGAGCGGGAACTGGCCGAACGCATGCGCCGTGTCGACCACCACGTCAACGTTCCGTGCGCGCGCCATGTCGGCGATCTCGCGCACCGGGAGCATCAGCCCCGTCTTGTTGTTGGGGTGCGTGAGGAGCAGGAGACGCGTGCGTGGATTCGCCTCGAGGGCCTTGGCGTACACGTCGAGGATTCCCTGGCGCGATGCGGGTTCGGGAATGGTCAAAGTGGCGACAGCGGCGCCACGCCGCGCGGCGAGCGCGTTCATCGCCATCTGCATCGCGGGATAGTCGAGATCGGCGTACAGCACACTGTCACCGGCCTGCAGCTGGTTGTACTGGCCAATGATCGATTGCAGCGCTTCGGTGGCGTTGCGCGCCCAGGCGATTTCGCCCGCTTCGACGCCGAGGGCGGTGGCCACGCGCTGGCGTGCCGCCTGTGAGAGGGCAGGGAACTCACGCCGTGCGAACCAGGAGTTCTCGCGGTTCACGCGGTCCACGTGGCGGTGGTACGCGGCCAGGACCGGGTTGGCCATCATCCCCCAGTAGCCCGCCTCGAGGTTGGTCGCCTTGTCGGTGATGGCGTACTGCGCCGCGACCTCGCGCCAGTACGCCTCGTCCTGCGCGACGGCGGCGGGCGAGCCGGCGGGAGGCGTCGGGAGGCCGCGTCCCGAGCGGGCCAACTCCAGAATCTCGCGCGGCGGTACGAGTGCGGCACGCGAGGCGATCAGGGAGGCGGCGGTGGCGGTGGAGCCCACGGCGGCGCGGCGGAGGAAGTCGCGGCGGTTGGTCATGCTCGATTGTACACCCTCCCGCCGGGTCGGGCGAGTCGCTGGCCGGGGGGCCACGATGGCCATAGGTTCCGCGCCGGACCCGGAGCGGTGGACGGCGCCACGTGAACTCTCCAAATACTGCAGCCGACGCGTGTGTCTTCTGCGAGATCGTCGCCCGGAGGGCGCCCGCCGCGATCGTGCTCGAGGATGGGCACACCCTCGCCTTCGTCGACCTCCGCCAGGCCAACCCCGGCCACGTCCTCGTCATCCCGAAGGTGCACATCCCCGACGTGCGCCACCTGGACGCCGAGGTGGGCGCGGCGCTCATGCACAGCGTCGTTCGCATCACACGCGCCGTCGGCGTCGCCTTTCCCAACGACGGCCTCTCCCTCTGGCACTCGATTGGTCCCGCCGCCTTCCAGGAAGTGCCACACCTGCACATCCACGTCCACCCGCGCCTGCTCAGTGACGGCCTCCTCCAGGTGTATCCCACGTTGCCGGAGAACACCGACCGTCCCACGCTGCACCTCATTGCCGAACGACTAAAGAGCGCGTTGCAGTCCCTCACCTAAGCATCCCATGCGTACGTTCGGCTGGCTCCTCGTCGTCGCCAACCTCATCGGCGCGGCGGCCCTCTACTTCGGCCGTAACGGTGGCGACGCCGCCACGCGCGGGCTCGGCCGCGGCATCGGCGGGCTGCTCGCGGTCCTCGCCATCGTCGCGGCGGTGCTGCTCTGGTGGGGCGGTCGCGCGAGCGGGCGAGGGATCGCCTTCATCATCGCGGGCGCCATCGTCGCAGTCCCGCTCGTCGTGCTCATGCTCTTCATGAGCGAATCGGGGCTCGCCCTGCTGTTTCCCTCACGGCGCGGCATCCCGAAGCCGGGGCCCGTGGTCCGCTACGATTTTCCGGATGCGGCAACGAAGGAGGTCGCGCTGGCGATCGTCATGGGAGACCACGACCGCGTCGACAGCCTGATCCAAACCACAAAGCCGGACCTCGCCGCCCGCGACGAACGCGGCCAGTCATTGCTCGGCATCGCCACCCATCACGCGATGGTGTACGGCGCCACGATGGACTACCTCGGGCCACTCCGGCAGCTGTTGGTGGCAGGCGCCGTCCCGCGACCCGACGACGCGGGACCGGAGGAGCTGATGATCACCAAGCTGGCTCGCGTGACGGGCGAACCAGCCGCGGCTGCATTCGCGATGTTGCTCGAGGCCGGGCTCTCGCCGGACGAGCGCGACAGCGACGGGCGCTCGGTGCTGTTCGACAACTACCTCACCCCCGAAGCAGCGCGCGTGCTCCTGGCCCATGGCGTGACACGCACCCCACGAGACACCGGCAGCGCGCGACAGGAGTGGTCACCCCTCGCGCACCAGGCAGAGCGTGAGAACTGGGCGACGGCGCACGTGTTGCTCGAAGCGGGGGTGCCGCTCGATTACGCCACGCCGCCGGGGTCGAGATTCGCGCAGGTCATGGCCAGCGCCCAGGAGATCGCCACCGAAGCCGACAGCGCCGACGTCGGCTTTCGCGCGTTGGTTGCCGCCGCTGCCGCTGCCCCGCCCCCCGCGCGTCGCTGACCCGCACGGGCGCAACAGCCGCGGAGTGCAGGTCAGACGAGTGTCGCCAGGAACCTCGCGGCAGGCCAGAGCTTGATCCCCTCGTCCGTCACCCGGGCGTCGGCGCCGCGCAGGTGTACCTGATAGGCGTCCACGTTGGGGAAGCGCGCCTTGAGGTACCGGAGCGACGGCGAGACGGCGGTCTGGGCGAGCTTGGCCTCGATCATCAGGACCGGTCGGCGACGTTCGACGACCACGAAGTCGACCTCGCGCGCATCCACATCGCGAAAGTAGCGGAGTTCGAGTTCGCGCCCTTCGGTATCAAACTGGTGATGGACCCACTTGAGCAGGTGTGACGCCACGAGATTCTCGAATCGCGGCCCCTCATCGACGACGAGGCTCCAGTCGTAGTGGTAGTGCTTCTGCTCCTGCTTCACCGCGCGCAGCCGTGCCGCGCCGAAGGGCGGCAGGCGGAAAATCGCGTAGAGGCGTTCGAGGATGTCCAGCCAGCGCGAGACGGTCTGGTGATTGATCTGCAGGTCTTCGCGGAGGGCATTGCGCGAGAGCGGACTCCCGACGCGTTCCGGCAGGGCCAGCATCAGCTGCTCCAGCGCCCCGAGGTCCCGCACCGCTTCCAGGGAGGTGACCTCCTCCCGGAGCAGGCGATTGCGGTATTCCACCGACCATCGCCGCGCCCGCGCGGCCGAGCCTCGGAGAAAGGGCTCTGGAAATCCGCCGAGCGTCAGGAGTGACTCGACGTCCGCGGCCGAGGTCATGCCGAGCTCGGCGACGCTTAGTGGATGCAAGCGCAGGAAGTGGTAGCGACCCTGGAGGGAGTCACCACCAAATCGGTAGAGGTCGAGCCGCGCGCTGCCCGTCACCAGGATGCGGCGTTCGCGCCGGAACTCGTCGTAGAGGCCCTTGAGGTAGTTGCGCCACCGGCGGTTCTTGTGCAGTTCGTCGAACACCCACGTGTCGGTGTCCGGCAGTTCGCGCCGCAGGATACGCTCGCGGTGCGCGGGGATGTCCCAATTGAGGTACCCCGCATCGTCGCGCAGCAGTGTACGCGCCAGGGTGGTCTTCCCGACCTGACGGGGCCCCCCGAGAAAGACCATCTTCTCCGCAAGGTCGGCCTCGAGCTGGGCCTGGAGGTAGCGGCGCATAGGCTGACTATATTACGGCCTATCGTGAATTACAAGCGTGTGTTTCACGATCCACTGCGAACAACCACCGGGCGATCACGCCGGAAGGATCGGCACTGGTCATGCCGAGCGACTGCGTTCGGGGGCCGAGGGCGCCCTGCCTCCGGCGCCTGACGGCTTGCCAGTTCACGCCACTGGTGGCGGACGAGCCCGGGGTCCTTGGCGCGACCCCGCGAGCTGTCCTCTCCCTGGACGGCGATACGCTGCTCCTCATTGGCCTCACCCGGGCCACCAGCACTTCGCTTCTCTCACGGTTTCCGGGGTCGCTGGCACCACACCTCTTTTCCGCCACACCGCCGGCCTCGACGTGATCTCCTCCCCGGGATAGACCGCCATGGGACCCGACGGTCGGGCCGCTGGGGTGCGGAAACGCCAGGTGGAGTCGCTACGTAGGTCCCCACCTCGGGCGGCACTTCCCGGGAACCTGCCACACATCAGGGGATCAGTCATGGAAGGACTTCGACAGGACCTCCGCGTCGCGATGCGACGCCTGCTCAAGCGCCCCGGCTTCACGATCATCGCGATCGTCTCCGTCGGCATCGGCATTGGCGCGAACACCGCGATCTTCTCGCTCGTCAACGCGATCGCTGTGCGCAAGGTCCCCCTCGATCGCCCGGGGGAACTCGTGGACGTCTACAAGTCCATGGCCGGCTTCACGCACGGGCCGGTCTCGTTCCCCGACCTGCGCGACCTGGAGCAGCAAACCGGTGATGCCTTCAGCGCCGTCGCCGCTTACCGCCTCGCGATTGCCCAGGTGGATCGGGACGGGACGTTCGAGCCGATCACCGGTGAGTTGGTGACGGGCAACTACTTCACCATGCTGGGCCTCCGGCCGACCCTGGGGCGCACCCTGCTTCCCTCGGATGATGTAGCGCCTGGGGCGCACCCCGTCGTGGTGATCTCGCACGAGTACTGGCAGCGGAGCTATGGCAGCGACCCCCGAGTGGTGGGCCAGACCATTCGCCTCAACGCGCAACCGTACACCATTGTCGGCGTCGGCCCGCGCGAGTACCGCGGTGGCCTTCGCGTGATGTCCCCGGGGTTCTACGCCTCCCGCATGATGGTGGACCAGTTGAATCCGGCGGTCCGGAACGACCTGGAGCGGCGCGGCAACAACTCGGTCTTCGTCAAGGCGCGCCTCAAGCCGGGTGTTTCGCTGGTGCAGGCGACGAATGTCCTGGACCGCCTGGCGCGCTCGCTCCGGGCCAGTTACCCCGACCAGTGGGGGAGCGAGAACAGTCTTCCCCTGGTGGCCTCGGCGGACGTCATCATGAATCCCATGATCGACCGCGTCCTCGTGCCAGCCGCGGCCCTCATGATGGTCGTGGTCGGGCTCGTGCTGCTGATCGCGTGCGCCAACCTCGCGAGCTTCCTCCTGGCGCAGGCCGCCGATCGCCGACGGGAAGTCGCCGTGCGGTTGGCACTTGGCGCCGGGCGTGGTCGCCTCGTGCGCCAGTTCTTGACCGAGACCGTTCTGCTCTCCGCACTTGGCGGTGCCACAGGCCTCGCGCTCGCGGTCGTGCTCCTCAAGGCGTTGGTCAACGCCGACCTGCCGCTGCCGCTCCCCATCTCGCTGGACCTGTCGCTCGACCCACTGGTCCTCGGGTTCAGCCTCGCCCTCACCGGCATTGCCGGGTTTGCCTTCGGGCTGGCACCCGCGCTGCAGGCGACGCGCCCGGATGTGGCCTCGACCATCAAGGACGAAAGCGTGGGCGCCGGGCGTGGGCGTGCCGTCTCGCTGCGGGGCTCACTGGTGGTCGTGCAGGTGGCCGTGTCCCTCGTGCTGCTCGTCGGCTCCGCGCTCTTCCTGCGGAGCTTCCGGGCTCGCCTCGACATCGATCCCGGCTTCGGGTCCGCGCCAGCGGTGGTGGCGCAGTTGCAGGTGCCGACCACGAGTCGCACCCTCGAGCAGGCGCGCATCTTCTTCGAGCAGCTGAGCACACAGCTAGCCGCGATTCCGGGGGTGGTTTCGGTGGGCCTGACAGACGACCTCCAGCTGAGTGCGCTGAACAACCAGACAGCGGTTGTGACCGTGCCGGGAATCGATCCGCCGCCCGGCCGGCCCGGCCACGGGGTCGACCATGCGCGGGTCACTCCGGGGTTCTTCGATGCGGCCGCGGTGCGGGTAGTCGAGGGGCGTGCCATCGATGAATCGGACCGGAGCGACGGCAACCCCGTGGCCATCGTGAGCGAGGCCTTTGTGCGCAAGTTCATGCCGGGGGGGAGCGCGATCGGCCGGACCTTTCGCACCGGGGAACGGGAGCTGACGATCGTTGGTGTGGCGGCGGACTCGAAGATCCGGGCGCTGGGCGAGGACCCCGTACCATTCCTGTACCTGGCCTTCGCGCAGTCGTCGATTAGCGGGATGACGATCGTGGCCCGCACGCAGGGACGCGCCGAAGCGATGATACCGGCGGTGCTGGAGGTGGCGCGAAAGCTCGACCCCGACGTGATCGTGATGGAGGCAAAGACCATGGAGCGGCACCTGGCGGGCTCACTGCTGCCGCACCGGCTCGGCGCCTGGGTGATCTCCGCGTTCGGCACCCTGGCGTTGCTGCTGGCATCGATCGGACTGTTCGGCGTCGTGAGCTACGCGGTGTCCACGCGATCCCGTGAGGTTGGCATTCGCATGGCGCTCGGGGCGAATGCGGAACAGGTCGTGCGGCTGATGATGGGCGGGGGGATGCGCCTGGTGGGGATCGGCGCGGTGCTCGGCCTGGCCCTGTCAGCAGCGGCAGCCCGGCTGCTGAGCGGTGTGCTGTATGGCGTCAATGCGAGCGACCCGCTCGCGTTCGTCGTCGCGCCGGCCGTCCTGATCGGCGTGGCGATCGCGGCCGCGTGGATTCCGGCGCGTCGGGTGACGCGCATCAATCCCGTGCGCGCGATCAGGGCAGACTAGCGGGGCGCAGCCTCGAAGTCGGGCGCTACCGCCGCAAGAGCCACCGCGCAAAGAACGCCGCCGCACGCTTCGACTGGTCGTATCGCCCGACCTCAGTCTCGATCACGTGCGGCTCCATCGGGTAGTACATCACCTCGAACTCCTTCTCCAGCTCGAGCAACCGCTGCACCAGGCGCGCCGTGTCCTGGAAGTGCACGTTGTCATCCACGAGCCCGTGTTCGATCAGCAGGTGATCCTTCAGCCCCTCGGCGAAGTAGATCGGGCTCGACTTGCGGTATGCGACCGAGTCGACCTGCGGTTGTCCCAGGATGCGCGACGTCCAGCCGTCGGAGTAGTGCGCCCAGTCCGTCACCGGCGCGCGTGAGACTCCGGCGGCAAAGATCCCCGGATAGCGGAACTGCGACATCAACGTCATGAAGCCGCCATACGAGACGCCGTAGATCCCGATGCGCGTCGAATCGATCCCTTGCGTCTTCACCAGCCACTTCGCCGCCGCGACCGCGCCGTCGACGTCCTTCTCGCCCATGGAGTACGCGATGTCCGTGCGATAGTCGCGGCCGAAGCCGGCACTTCCCCGATAGTCGAAGTCCAGCACCGTATACCCCTGCTCCAGGAAGTGGTGCAGAAGCCCCAGGTGTCCGCTCCAGCCATACACCGACCACCCCAGGTGGGCAAACTGCCGATAGCCTCCGCCATGGATGTGGAGCAGCGCCGCCCGCTCGCGATTGGGGCGCGCGGGCTTGTACAGGGCGGCGTACACCGGCTTGCCGTCCGGGTGGGTGATCGAGACGATTTGCGGAGTCACCAGCCGCCGGGACAGCAGCGCCTCTGTGCCGCTGGTGGTGATGCGGCGATCGAGCCCCCCGCCCGCTGGCATGAGGAAGAGGTCCGGGAGTTCCGTTGAGCTGCTGCGCAAGACGGCCAACTGCGAACCGCTCGGCGACCAGGTTCCGGCGTTGCGGCCACCACCCGGCGTGATGCGCGTGAGGGTGCCTCCGGCCGCCGGGAGGGTGTAGAGATGGTCCGTCGCTGCGTCCTGCTCGCTGGCCTGCAGGAGCCAGGTGCGGCGATCCGGCGACAGCGTGGCCCCGCGCACTTCCCACGGCCCCGTCGTGAGCTGCCGGATCACCCCGTTGGGCTCCATCCGATGCAGGTGGCTCCAGCCCCCGCGCTCGCTCGCAAAGACAAACGATCCATCGTCCAACCACTCCAACAGTGTGGGGCCGGTGTTATTGGACTGGATCGGCGGTCCGCCAATCCAGGCGTCGTCGTGGTCGTGGGTCAGTACACGCATGGTACCCGCGGCCGCGTCCAGTTCGGTGATCCACAGGTCCTTGTCATGCTCGCCGACAAACTGCACGAGCGCGCGCGACCCGTCGGGACTCCAGTACGGCCCGTGGGGGATGGTCGACTCAACAGGCGTTGCTGGGCCCCGCGTCGTGCCAGCGGTACTCGCGCTCGGGCCGTCCACCCAACGCACCATCACGCTCTCCGGGGCGACCCCTGGGGTCATCGCCACGACGCCTAACCGGAAACGATCGCGCGGCTCACCCGCCTTCTCCCGTGCCTCCAGCGCGCGCGAGTAGCCGCTGGGGTCCACATAGTCCATGTACCGCGTCGGCGGGCGATTGCTGGCGATCGTCCGCAACCGGAACGTCACCATACTCCCATCAGGAGTCAGCTGGATGTTCTCCACCCGTGTGCCACTCGGCGCAGGGATCGGCATCGGACGACCCGCGCGCGCCAGGGCCGCGCGGACCCCGCCCTGGCGCATCTTCTCGCGCAGTTGTGCCGACAGCGCCTGCGCCTCCGCGGACAAATGCTCCGCAGCTGCCGTGCGAATGGGGCGATCCACCGTCACCCGCGCTGCCACCACCTGCAGCGCCCCGTCCTCGATGTCGTAGCGGTAGAGTGACTCCCCCACCATGAAGTCGAGCGCGGTGCCACTGGCCCAGCGGAGTTGGCTCACCGTGCCGTCGAGCGACGCCACGCGACGCGTCGATGGGCCCCAGAGAAAGACGTTCCCACCGAGAGACCACGCCGCCCGTGTGCGCGCGCCATTCCATGTGATGTTGTCTCCGGGGATTACTTCCCCCGCCGCCGCGGGAATGGACTCCGCGAACTGCCCCTCGCGATCGGTCCGGAACCAGGGATCCTGTTCCGGCACATCGTTCGACGCTGGTTTGGCGTTCCAGCGGAAGTACAGCCAAGCCCCATCCGGGGACCAACGGACATCGCGGGGCCCGAGCCCGAGCCAGCGGTCGTTGCGTGAGGCATCGCGGAGCGTGATGGGCTGCCGCACCGCGGGTGCACCTTCGGAGGTCGCTTGGCGCAGCGGGGTAGGTAGGCGCTGCGCATGGGCGGCGCTGGCCGCGAGACACAGGGCGATGGTGAGGGAACGCGACATGTATGGGGGAGGGGTCACGCCCAATCTGCGCGCCCTCGCGGAGCGGCGCACGCCATTCCCATCCGTGAAATTCCGATTGGTCCGGGCCCCGTTGCTCGCCCAACGCCCCAACATCCGGCCGGGCGACGTCACACGGCGCCCCATCGCGGGGCCCGATGTCGGCTTCCGCCCTCGTTTTCCGTTCTCAATGGACCGGGGGCGCGCCATTCGGCGGCCCCAGCGACTCGAAACGGAGAAGCCACAATGCGGATCGTGATGCGGGCCCTGGGAATCGCCCTGGCTGGGGCGGGAATGGTGGGATGTGTGGACGACGGCGGCGCTCGGATTCCGCTCGGCCCCGCGAGCGCCAGTGCCGACGTCTCGGTGAATGGGGCAACACCAGACCAGGTGAGACAGCTGGCTGTGGCACGCGGCATCGGCCCCCTCCCGGCGTCGCCACGGGTCCGGCCAGCGCTCTCACACCTCGGCCGCATGCTGGCCTTTGACAAGATCTTGAGCGGGAATCGCGATATCTCCTGCGCCACCTGTCACCTTCCGGCGTTCGGCACGCGTGACGGCCTCAGCCTCTCAGTGGGGCAAGGCGGATTCGGCCTCGGACCGGGGCGCCAACACCCCGGCGGCGTCTTCATTCCGCGCAATGCGCCCCCGCTCTTCAACCTCGGCGCCATGCGTTCCCTGTTTTGGGATGGCCGCATCGAGACCGCACCCGATGGCGCGATTCGCACACCGGCAGGTGCGGCGATCACCCCCGAGATGAGGAGCGCGTTCGAGTTCGGGCCCATCTCCGCGCTGGCCATGTTCCCCGTCACCAACCGGGCGGAGATGCGCGCGGCACAGGGGAACGAACTGGCGCAGGTACCAGACAACGATCCGCAGCAAATCTGGTCGCTCCTGATGGTGCGCCTGGGGCGATTCCCGAGTACCGTCGCCTCTTTGCCGAGGCGTATCCCGGGAAGCCGTTTGGGCAACTCACCTTCGCGCATGCATCGAATGCGATCGCCGGGTTCTTTGTGGATCGGCTCACCTTTACCGGGGCTCCCTGGGATCGTTTCCTCGCCGGCGACGACCAGGCGTTGTCCGGTCGACAGCTCGCGGCGGCACGCACCTTTCTCACCCTCAAGTGTTCGATCTGCCACAACGGTCCCACCTTCAGCGACGGGGAGTCGCACAACGTGGCGGTGGCGCAGTTCGGCCCGGGGCAGGGGAACGGACCTTCCGGTCGCGATGACTTCGGGCGGATGAATGTGACGGGGGATCCGCGGGACCAGTATCGCTTCCGGACCACGCCGCTGCGCAATGTCGAGCTCACCGGCCCCTGGGGGCACGATGGCGCCATCCTCTCGTTGCGTGGGTTCATCGACCACTACAGCGAGTCCGATCGCAAGTTGCGGGAGTTCGATCCCTCGTCTCTCCATCCCGCACTCCGTGGCACCCTGCTGCCTAACGCCGATGCCATCCTCGCGACGCGTGACACCCTGCTGAACGGCGTGGTGCTCACGGCGGACCTGGTCGACCAGTTGACCGAGTTCATGCGAACGCTCACCGATCCGGCGGCGCGTCGGCTGGGTATCCTCACGCCCGGGCGGGTGCCGAGCGGGCTGCCGGTGGACGGTGCAGTATCTCGTTAGCGCGGTGTGAGCGGGATGGGGGGTGCGGGAGGCCGGCCTCCTGCGCACCCCCTGCGAGCCGCGGCACCGCCTCATTCATGCGTCCGCAGGGGGGGATCCCCCTCAGGTGACAAACCCCAACGTGCGAGCCACTTCGCCCTGCGCCGCGTCCAGGGTGAGGAATGTCAGCGCGGACGGGTCCGGCGACACGTATAACGCCGTGGCCAGGTGCCAGGCATCGGCACCGCGAACATACCCCGCGGTGTAGACCCGGAGCAGTTCGCTCGTCAGCGCCCGCACTGGGGTGACCAGCTCGACTATTCCCTTGTTCAGGGCGGAGAGGGCCACGCGCTGGCGTGTCAGGGTGGCGAACAGCTCGGCCTCGATCAATGCGGACGACACGAGGGCGTCGAACATCCCAAGGCGCTGCCTCATGACATCCGCGCCAGGTTCATCGAGTAAGGTCGCGACGACGATGGACGTGTCGACATACGCGGTCGTCAATCGCGTTCCTCCAGAAACTGCTGCAGCGCTCCGGGTCGGTGCGCGACAGGCGCGAAAGTCGCGGGATCCGATGGCTTCATCGCCGCCGGCTGGATCAACCCGAGTGCCCGCAGTTCCGCCAATCGCTCGTCGAGCGACTGCGGCTTCCGCTCAGGGTCGATCGGGCGCAGCTCGGCGGCGGGCACCCCGTGGACCGTGATCACGATGGTATGACCCTCCCGGACCTGGCGGACCAGGGCCGAGAGGCGGGCCTTGGCTTCGTACAGCGAGTACTCCTCGGGCATCCGCCCCCTGGTAGCGTGCCAGAGAAATATGGTCAGACTAGTCAGAATTGTCGACGACCATCTCTAGGCAGCGAGCGCCAAGCCCGCAGTTCTGTACCAAACGCTACAAGAATTGCTCTTGGTTGTACCAAACGCTAAACTATCGGCGTGTTCAAGCGACCATTCTGGGAGAAGAAGGTCTCGGAGGCCTGGGGAACACGTTCCCTGGTCTGGCTCACCGGTGTGCGGCGTGTGGGCAAGACGACACTCGCGCGGTCGCTTGAGGATGGCACAGGCGCTGGTGCGCTCTACCTCGATTGTGAGCTCCCATCAGCGCGCCGCGAAATCGATGACCCGGAGGCCTTCCTGAGGTCCGTTCGGGGTAGGACGGTTGTCCTCGATGAAGTACATCGGCTATCGGATCCGGCAGCGCTCCTCAAGATCGCGGCGGATCACTTCCCTGACGTCCGCATCCTGGCCGCGGGTTCATCGACGCTCGGCGCATCATCGAAGTTCAAGGACACCCTCACTGGTCGAAAAGTCGAGGTCTGGCTCACCCCCCTGGTGCAGGCTGACGCAGAGCCGTTCGGCAGCCGCGGGCTCGAGCATCGGCTGCTGCGCGGCGGCCTTCCGCCGTTTCACGAGGCGGCTGTCTTCCCGGAGCGCGACTTTCAGGAATGGACCGACGCCTACTGGGCGCGCGACATCCAGGAGTTGTTCCGATTGGAGCGCCGGCACGCGTTCCAGCGCCTCTTCGAGCTGGTGCTTGCGTCGAGCGGCGGGATCTTCGAGGCGACGCGCTTTGCCCGGGCGTGCGAGGTGAGTCGCCAGACCATCCACAACTATCTCGGCGTTCTCGAAGCGACCTTTGTCGCCCATCTGGTGCGGCCCTGGTCCCGCAACGCAAACGTTGAGCTGGTGAGCGCCCCGCGGGTCTACGGATTCGACACCGGGTTCGTGGCGTACCACAAGGGATGGACGTCACTGCGTCCGGAGGATCGTGGCGTGTTGTGGGAACACCTCGTGCTGAATGAACTGCACGCGCACCGTCAATCACGGGATATCTACTACTGGCGCACCAAGCAAGGCCACGAGGTGGACTTCGTACTTGGGGGTCGTGGGGATCGGCCACCGGTTGCCATCGAATGCAAATGGTCCGCCGCCGATTTCGACGCTCGCAATCTGGCCACTTTCCGGAAGCTGCACCCGGGTGGCCTCAACTATGTGGTTGTGCCCGAGCCAGTCACGGTCGACACGCGCGTGCATGGTGAACTCGAGGTGCGCTACGTGACGCTGAAGGATCTGGCGAACATCGCTCGGGTCCCCGATCAGGGGCGTGTCGTGAGCGAGACCTGGCTCTCGTGGGCGAGGTGAGCCGGACGCCGCAGCGGCTCCTACGTCAACACCTCGACCGTCACGCGCACTCCCGGGGCGCGACCGAGCCGCGCGTCGCACGTGATCAGAACGGCTCCCAGTGCCTCCGCCAGGGCGACGTAGGTCGCGTCATACGCGGTGAGGTTCGCGCGCAGGGACCAAATGCGTGCCATGAGCGGCGCATGAGGATGCCGGCGCATCGGCAGCACGTCCAGTAGACTCAGCGCCGACGCGGCGCGCACGGTGGACAACTCGTTCCGTGCCTCGAAGCGCCGGAGCACCTGGCCGACTTCCACGTCCACGAGGTGGGGTGCGTGCAGCGCCGTCGGCCGCTCGAAGATCCGATCCACCACGCGATCACCCAGGGGCGAGCGGAGCAGCAGTTCAATTACTGCCGAGGCGTCGAGAACGATCACCGAGCGTCGCGCTCAGCTCGTACGGCGTCGGCGGCTGTTTCGGAGGTAGCCACGGGCTCAAGCCTGGCGAGCGCCTGCCGCAACTCTGCGGGAGTCAGCTGGTCGCCCACCCGTTCCAGCTCGCCGCGGAGGTAGTCGGAGAGCGGGAGCCCATGGGCCGCCGCCCGCGCCTTGAGGCGCCGATGGAGTTGGTCCGGGACATGCCGAATCTGAATCATCTTGGACATGTGGAGAACATGCGTGCATGTGGAGCACATGTCAACGAAACACCTCACGGCAGCGAGGTTCATACCCACTGAGGGACGGGAGCGCGCCTGCGTTCCCAGGCGCAGCCCTGTGGGTCGCTTATGCTCGTCGGAAGGGCTGGACATCGAGTAAGCGAAGCTCCGGGATTCGCGAGAACTCACGCACGTTGAGCGTCGCGAGGGTGTATTCGTGTGCGACGGCAGTTGCGGCGATCAGCATGTCGTACGCCCCAACGACGATACCGCGACTCGACAGTCGTCCCCACAACCGCGCATGCACTCGCGCGACGGCGGCGTCGTACGGCAGGATATCGGTGGCTTCACAAAGTGAGGCGACCCATGCCTCCCGGCGATCGCGCACCGGCTCCTGCACCGCGCGCTCAACCCCCTGCCACAGTTCCGCGACTGTCACCGCGGCGAGATGGACTTCACCAACCCAGGCGTTCATCAGATCAGGCAGGTGCAGTCGATCGCGCTCAGCCTCGATAAGGACCGAGGTCTCGAGGATCAGGCCCACGGATCACGTGGTGGGAGAAGCTCGGCACGCGCCGCTTCGATCGCCCGCGCGAACGAGTCGGCGTCGTCCGACGAGAGCCGCGGTCGACGTTCCCACGCCGCCAGGAAGTCGGCTTTCGACTTTCCCTCCGCGCCCGCGGGAGGAGTGATTTGGGCGACCGGTGTCCCGTTCTTGAGGAGCACGATGGTCTCGCCCTTGTAATAGGCTCGGTTGACGAGGTCCGCGAAGTTCCTCGCGGCCTCGGTGACGGAAACGGATCGCGGTTTACGCATGCGTAAAATCATACTTTACGCATAGTCCTCTGTAAATGGTTTTCTGACATGCTTTTATGTTGTTCGCCTGCTTCGAAAAGCTGGCCCAGTGGCGAAGGCTACGGCGGGAGGTGGTGTCCCCCTGACCAACTCGCGCTCGTCGATCCAGGGTTCGGCCACCCGACTTGAGCCACCGGATGGGTCGCAGCGAAGTGGGTGTCGGTGGTGGAGCAGCTCGCCGCACCAGAAGTGGTCCTCAGTGAACTGGCATGGGGTGACGCTGTGAGGGCCCACGGTACGAGGCACTGTCACGCCGACATCAAGCCTCCGGTGAACTCCCGCTTGCGCTCGACTGAACGACAGCGAACTTCTCGACCTGCCGTCTGCAAGCTGCTGTCTGCCGTCTCCCAAATCCGTCATGCGCAAACTCGTCGTCCTCGCCCTTCTCCCCGCCGCCGCCTTCGCCCAGGCTCGGCCCGTCGCCTCCGCGCGACCCATCGCGACGCTGCCCGCCCCGAGCTCGCTCGATTCGGCGAACCTCGCCGCGTTCCGCTGGCGCGAGGTCGGCCCCGCCCGCGGTGGCCGTTCGGTCGCCGTCGCCGGCTCCGTCAAGCGACCCAACGAGTACTGGATGGGGACCACCGGCGGTGGCGTCTTCAAGACCACCGACGGCGGCCTCAACTGGAACCCGGCGAGTGATCGCTACTTCGGCGGCACCATCGGCGCGGTCGCGGTGGACGAACAGAATCCGGACATCGTCTGGGTGGGTGGTGGCGAGACCGACATCCGCGGCAACACGTCGTATGGCGACGGCCTCTGGAAGACCTCGAACGGCGGTCGCACCTGGGAGATGCTTGGCTTCAAGGACGAGTTCATCTCGACCATCCGCATCCACCCCACGCAGAGCAACACCGCGTACATCGGCGTCTTCGGCGACGTCTTCAAGAGCGGGCCGCGCGGACTCTACAAGACCACAGACGGTGGCAAGAGTTTCTCGCGCGTGTTGTATGTCAACGACTCGACCGGGGTGATCGACATCGGCGTGGATGCGCAGAACCCGGACGTGATGTATGTGGCGTTCTGGCAGGCTTGGCGCGCGCCCTGGGGGATGTCATCGGGCGGCGTGCACAGCGCGATCTACAAGACCACAGACGGGGGCGCGACCTGGCAGAACCTGATGAAGACCGCGAAGGGGCTACCGACCGGGCTGGTTGGCAAGATCGGCCTCGCCGTCTCGCCGGTGAAGAGCAGCATCATCTGGGCCCAGATCGAGCACGACTCGGGCGGCGTGTATCGCAGCGGTGATGGCGGGATGAACTGGGAGTACATCAACCGGGAGCGCAAGCTGCGGCAGCGGGCATGGTATTACTCCCAGCTGACCGCGGACACTAAAGACACGAACATCGTCTACGCGCAGAACGTTGGCTTCTTCCGTTCGCGCGACGGGGGCAAGACCTTCCCGCAGAGCATCCAGGTGCCGCACGGCGACAACCACGACCTGTGGATCGCGCCGGACAACAACCAGCGGATGGTGCAGGGGAACGACGGCGGCGCGAACGTGTCGACCAATGCCGGCGCGACGTGGACCGACCAGGAGTTTGCCACGGCGCAGTTCTACCATGTGACGACGACCAACGAGTACCCCTACAAGATCTGCGGCGCCCAGCAGGACAACTCAACGCTCTGCGGTCCCAGCCGAAAGCAGGGCACTATTGAAATCAGCGACTGGTACGATGCCGGTGGCTGCGAGAGCGGCTACATCGCCGCGCATCCCTTGAAGCCGAACGTGACCTTTGCCGGCTGCTACGGCGGCAACCTCGACCGTCGCGATCGCGAGACCGGGTTCACGCGCGACGTGACGGTCTATCCGCGCAACCCGATGGGGCATTCATCGGAGGACATCAAGGTTCGGTTCAACTGGACTTTCCCGATCGTTTTCTCCCGCCACAACCCGAACGTGTTGTACACGGCGGGTTCGCAGCTCTTCCGATCGAACAACGAAGGAGAGTCGTGGACTGCGGTGTCGCCGGAGCTGGCGCGTCGCGATCCGAAGACGATGGGCCCCAGCGGTGGGCCCATCACGAAGGACCAGACCGGCGTCGAGACGTATGGGATCATCTTCGCCTTTGACGAGAGCCCGATCACCCCGGGGTTGTTGTGGGCGGGGACCGACGACGGCTACATCTGGATCTCGCGCAATAACGGCGCGACCTGGCAGAACGTGACTCCGCCGGACATCGGCGACTTCACCCGTGTGTCGATCATCGAGCCGTCGCGCTACGCGGCCGGCACCGCCTATGTCGCCGCGAATCGTTATGCACTCGGCGATCGCAAGCCGATCTTCTACAAGACAACCGACTACGGCAAGACCTGGACATCGATCAACAACGGCATCGCGAGCGATCACTTCGCACGTGTGATCCGCGAGGACCCCGTACGGCGCGGCCTGTTGTTCGCCGGGACGGAGCGGGGGGTATACATGTCGTTCGACGATGGCGCCAACTGGCAGCCGTTCCAGCGGAACCTCCCGCCGGTCCCCGTGCACGACATCACGCTCAAGGACAACGACCTGATCGCGGCGACCCATGGTCGCTCGTTCTGGGTGATGGACGACATCTCGAGCTTGCGGCAGGTGACGCCGACGATCCTGGCGAAGGACGCGCATCTATATAAGCCGGTCGATGCGTACCGCACGCAGTGGCAGGGCGGGTTCGGTGGCGGCGGGGGTGGTGGTGGCGGCGGCAACCAGGTCGGCGCCAATCCGCGGAGCGGGGCGATTGTGTACTACACGCTCAAGTCGCCGAACCAGAAGGTGACGTTGGACTTTTTGGACGCGCGTGGTGAGGTGATCCAGGGTTACACGAGCGAGCAGAGCACCGAGCAGGCCGCCGATTCGGTTGCCCGCGATCGCGCGCGGGCCGCGGCCATTGATTCTCTTGTGCAGCGTGGAGCGAGCCGTGACAGCGCGACGCGCGTCGTCACTGCTCGGCCCCAGGGCGGCCCGGGCGGTGGAGGTGGCGGCGGTGGTTTTGGAGGCGGCGCTCCCCCGCGTCCGCGCGTCCCCAACCGTGCCGGGTTGAACACCTTCTCGTGGAACCTGCGTTATCCCGACGCCGTGACCTTCCAGGGGATCATCATGTGGGCCGCCAACACGACCGGCCCCGTGGCGCCCCCGGGGACGTATTCGGTCCGCATGCGCGTGAACGATGGGGAGCCGCAGGTGCAGACCTTCCGCGTGCGGAAGGATCCTCGGTCAACCGCGACCGAGGCCGACCTGCTGGCCCAGTTCAACCTGTTGATTGCGATCCGGGACAAGACGACCGAAGCCAACAACGCCGTCCGCATGGTTCGCAACATGCGCTGGAACGTTGGGGATCGGACCGGCAAGCTGACGGCCGCGCAGCAGGCCGAGTTCAAGTCGATTGCTGACGGGATGATGGGTCAGCTGACGAAGGCCGAGCAGGAGGCCTACCAGACGAAGAATGAGAGCAACCAGGATCCGCTGAACTTCCCGATCAAGCTGAACAACGAGATCGCGGGGGTTGCGAGCTACGTGTCCCAGGGCGAATATCGGCCCACGAAGCAGGCGCTTGAGGTCTTTGGGGTGTTGTCCAAGGAGCTGGACGCGCAGACGAAGGCGATCAAGGCGGCGATGGACAAGGACCTGCCGCGGCTGAACGCGATCCTAAGGGCGGCGGGGCTGCAGGAGCTGGTGCCGAGTACGGAGGAGATCAAGCCGCGGAACAACGTGGCGATGTAGGGATGGAGATGGTGCGTGAAATGGCGCACGCGGGAATTGAGCGAGCGCCAATCCGCCAGCGCGGAGGGTTGCGTACGCCACTGAAACGGGGCGTCGTAGGAGCGCCCAAGGCAACGCCACTGCGAGCTGACTCCTCTCATTGGCGCGATCTGCGGTCACCCGAGGCAGAGAATGTTCGACCAGGAATTCTCGTCAGGAGCCTAACGACTCCATCGATTGACGATGAAGCAGGCAACAGGTGGCAGTACCACCCGCAGAGTGACCGACACTCCAAGATCGCGTGTTGGGCCTTCCTGTTTGACCTTTTGGTCCGTTGTCCGCTTCTGAGGAGACACGTCGAGTTGGGGAAGGTCGGTTTCGGCATCAATCACACGATGACCGATTTCTCGGCCGACCGGCAGAAAGACCTGGATCTTGTCATCTCGATTCCAAGAACAGAGGCCGCTTCGACGACTGGGCCCTCGTTCTTTTCGTCGCTCGTTGGTGCGTACGGCATCGTACTGAGTCGTGAGGAGATGGCGATACTCGCCACGCTGCCCGAGTTCAACAGGGCGCCGGTGGGCGATGTGCTTCTGGCCGTCGAGGCAAAGGCGGTGATGACCGCGCACGTGCGAGCGGGCCCAAGACTCCATGACGAGCTGACAGCTGCGTGGCAGTGCATAAACGGTGGCGCTCCGCAGGCGATCGCTGCAGCCCTCGGGATGATCAATGCGTCCTCAGAGTTCGTGAGTCCGAAGATGAACAAGGCTCGCTCTCCGGGAAAGCACTGGTCATCGGACGGAGAAGCAACCGAACGGTGTTGAGCACGCATTGCGACGCTTCCGGGCTGTACGGGTTCGAGGCCATGTGACAGAACGCGGCTATGACGCGATTGGGGTGGTCACCGTTGTTGCCCGGAAACGATGGTTCCCCCGTTACCCTCGCGTCGTCTCCGCCTTCGCTCCCCTCGTCGGATTCGTTGCACTACGAACGGATGGTTCTGCGCGTGGCGGGACTTTACGATGGGAGATTCGCCAGCCGATAGGCCCGTTTAAGAGCGTTGCCGAACAAAGGCCGAAACGTTAAACTCATCCTCTCTTACTTGAAGCGGCATAGCTGTGCCCCTGTCGTCAGCCGGTCTATTCGCGGGAATCGGTGGTATCGAATACGGCCTTGAGCGGGCCGGATTTCGTCCACACCTGCTCTCTGAGGTCGAGCCTGCAGCGCAGTCTGTGCTGAAGGCTCAGTTCCCTGGCGTTCCCCTGGCGGCAGACGTGAGAGCGCTGGCCGAGCTTCCCAGAGTGGACGTGCTTTCCGCCGGATTTCCTTGTCAGGACCTGAGTCAGGCCGGCAAGACGGCTGGGATCCATGGCGAGCAGTCTGGGCTTGTTCAACACGTTTTTCGACTTGTTCGCGACCGAGCCACCGCACCGAACTGGTTGTTGCTTGAAAACGTTTCGTTCATGCTTCGGCTCAACCGCGGCGCGGCCATGGACCACCTTGCCGGCGCATTGGAAGAACTGGGGTAACGTTGAGCGTACCGAGTGCTCGACTCCCGGGCATTCGGTGTGCCCTGCGCCGACAGCGGGTTCTTCTACTTGCATCCAGGACTGAGGATCCGCGCTCCGTTCTACTTAGTGAGGACGCGGGCGAGCCGGAGCGTGATCCAGACACCGCAACGACGTTTGGCTTCTTCTGGACCGAAGGACTGCGGGGTGTGGGCTGGGCGGTCGACGCCATTCCCACGCTAAAAGGGGGTTCAACGATCGGTATCGCATCCCCGCCGGCAATATGGCGGGTAGCAGACGACGCCGTGTTCACGCCTGACCTTCGAGACGCAGAACGCCTCCAGGGTTCCCAGTTGGATGGACTGCCGCGGTGGGTCAGGCGAGGCAGGCCAACGGTAAGCGATGGAAGCTGGTGGAAATGCCGTGACGACCGGAGTAGCAGAGTGGGTGGGGCATAGACTGATACGAGGGGGACACGCTCCGTTCGAAACGGCGGCGAAGTTGGAGCGAGGTGCTCCGTGGCCGCACGCAGCATGGGGCGACAAGGCCGGCCGCTGGTCAGTCCGCGCGTCTGCATTTCCTGTGGGTGCAGGTCATCCGGCGCTTTCAGACTTTCTTGAGTTTCCAGGGGTGCCACTGTCGGAGCGCGCAACGGCGGGTTTCCTGTCCCGTGCGCGGGCGGGTTCCTTGCGCTTCCGCGCGGGGTTTCTTGAGGCACTCGATCGACATCTTGCCTGGCACCGCGACGCAAGGTTGGAAGCAGCGTCGGTTTGAAGGTACGGCTCGCTACGAGCCCCGAACGTTCGGCTTTCTAGTGAAGCGCGAACGGCGGAAACGAACAGCGCCGAAGATGTGGCAGTGACTTGCGAGCCGATGAATTGCGGCGGGCGCAGTCTCACACGCATGTTCGGTCTGCTAAAGATTCACACCGCTCGCACCTACCTCTCCTCGCACTTGCGGACGCCGTTCGTGGGGCGCCACGCTGAGCGGTCAGTGCCGGGCGATCGCTCGGCCACTGGCTATCGGCAGCGCTGACCCCACGGCAGGTGCGGGATCCCAAGATCCCCGAAGTTCCTTTGACGTCACTGTGAGCGTGCTTCGAACACCACGGGGTCGAGCCGGAAGTGCTCCTGACCGACCCGGGCAACGCGTACAGTTTCGGCTCCTTCCGGAATCCGAAGACGCGGTAGAGCGCGTAGTGGTCGCGGCGGGAATCCGACACACGAACTTCGTTCCGCGTGATCAGAAACGGTGTGTGGATCCCGAACTTGGTGGTCTTGACCTCTATCAGGCGCTCCTTGCCCGATTCCTCGAATGACAGGACATCGTAGCCGAGCCCATCGCCGCGGGTGTCCGCAACGTGCTCCACGCGATCTGCAAGGCGCGGCTTGCGAGCCGCAGACAGGCGGGCCCGCTCGAAATTCACGACGAACTCCTCGCCAGCGTGACCAAGAGCGCGATTGGCTGACTCCAGCGCGACGTAGTCGCGACCAGGCTGGGAGAGCGGCTCCGCTTCGCTCGCACGCCGCGTGCGAGTTGGGCGCTCCTCCGGGAGTGGGTGCGGCGACGAGACATCCGAGGATATCGCCAACCGCCGATGTTGGGGCCGGCGTACTCGCGATCGTCGAAATGAGGTCCCCCAGGCCAGAGCGGGATGCTAGCTGGCGCTGGGCCTCGTGTCGGACCTGGAGCTGGTAGTTGGGGTACGGCTTGTACCCGTCGATGTAGAAGCACCCGAGGTCTCGCAGGGCTGCGCTGACGTTCCCCCACTTGAACTCGATGGCCTGCTTCGAGCGATTGCGCAGAACCCGCTGAAGAGCGCGATTGTGCTCCGCCTTTGAATAGGGCTCCCCCGAAGCTCCAGCTCAAACATGTCGAGATACGCCGCTATAGTCGCGGCGACCTCTTCGTCTGTCCAAGCTGTAGGCGCGCTACCGTTGGCCAAGATCGGCAACCAGGTTTAGGGGGACCGTTCGCCACAATCTCGGCCGTGAAACCGACACTCGCCAGCACCCCTCGTCTATGCGCACCATCCCTGTCCCGGACTGGCTGGTCCGGGAGATCCTCATCGCGTTGAACGAGGTGCGAAACACGACGTATCCGGGCGAACGGTTTCGGGACACCTACGCGCTTGCGGCAGAGGGGACGAGGACCCTGGCAGCACAGCGACAGGGGCTGCCGGACGCGACCCCCATCACACCACCGAGGGCGGACCCATGATCTCCCAAGCCCTGAGCTTCATCTGCGCCGAACTCCGCCCCCACCTCGGCCTCGAATCGCACGCCGTCCGACCCTCCAGTCGCCCCGCCGTGGCCACCGGCCCCCGACACGCGACCGCAACCCTCATCGCCGTCCGCGAATCACCCTCGCTCCGCCAAACACAGCCGCCCCGCCAACGCGCAGCGAGCCCGCGCCCGCGACGATCCCACTCCTCGAACTGGACCTGCTCCTCTCCTTCGGCGGCAGTGACTACGGCGAATCGCTCGACCTCCTGGCGAAGACCATCGACTTCCTCCACGCACACCCGATCTGGTCCGCCGACACACAGTTGGGCACCGGCGCCGCGCCGCTCCCGACCTCGCTCGACAGGATCACCCTGCACCCGGTCGCGCTCTCCCACGAGGACCAACACCATGTGTGGAGCGCCCTCGGGGCGCCTTACGTGGCATCGGTGGTCTACCACGTCGCACTCGTACCAGCCGGCGAGCGCTGACCCATGACCCACACACCGGGGATCTACATCGCAGAGCAGGACGCGTTCCCGAACAGTATCGTCGGTGTCCCTACGGCCGTCCCCGCCTTCATTGGCTACACCGAAAAGGCCACCAGCCCCAACGGAACCGACGTCACGCGCACTCTCGTGCGCATCACATCTCTGACGGAGTACGAACAGCACTTCGGCGCCGCGCCGCCGCAACAGGTCTCCATCGACGTCGAACACCACGTCGACCAGGCCGGCGCCACCAGGGACGTTCACGTGACGTGGACCACACCACATGGCGCGCCGAGCTGCATTCTGCCGTATGCGCTCCAGCTCTTCTTTGGCAATGGCGGCGGGACCTGTCTCATCTACTCCCTTGGTGCCCCAACTACGCCGACGCTGCACGACTTCACCAGCGCCGTCACTGCGCTGGAAGCCAGCCCGGAACCCACCCTGCTGCTCTTCCCGGACGCGGTGCACCTCGCGCCTGCGGACTACGCGGCACTGGTAACGGCCGCACTCGCGAGCGCGGGGCGGACGCAAGACCGGTTCGTCATCGCCGACGTGCCCGAGACGTCAAGCGACCTCGCAACGCTCGCCTCCGACTTCCGCGCGTCCCTTGCGACGGTCAACCCCAACGATCGAAAGTACGGGGCGGCCTACCTGCCATACCTGGAAACCACGATCCCGCTGCACACCACAGCGGAGAGCGTCACGATCAACGCGTTCACCACGGTGGTGCTGGACGGGAAGGGAGCGATCTCCGCTCGCACTCCAGTTCCGCAAATGTCAAACCGGCGGCTCGCCGACATTCCTGCACATACCCCATCGTACGGCGCCAACATTCAGCTGGCCATCACCAACTTCCTCGCCCAGGCCACGGTCACCCTGCCACCCAGTGCAGCGATCGCTGGCGTCTACTCGATGATGGACGGAACCCGCGGTGTGTGGAAGGCCCCCGCGAATGTGTCGCTCTCTGCGGTGCGCAAGCCGACCATTGCGATGACCACGGATCAGCAAGGCGAACTCAACGTCGACGGGACACACGGGTTGTCCCTCAACGCCATCCGGGAGTTCATTGGACAGGGCACCCTGGTCTGGGGGGCGCGAACGCTCGGTGGAAACTCCAGCGACTGGCGCTACGTCTCCGTGCGCCGGTTCGTCACGTTCGTCGAACAGTCGATCATGCTGGGACTGCAGGCCCTGGTCTTCGAGCGCAACGATGCGCGGACGTGGACGAGCGTCGACCTGATGATCAGCAACTTCCTCACCGGCCTCTGGCGGAGTGGCGCGCTCGCCGGCTCGACCGCCCGCGACGCCTTTGCCGTGCAGGTGGGACTCGGGAGCACCATGACGGCGCAGGACGTGGCCGAGGGGCGCATGCGCGTTACGGTGTTGCTGGCGGTGGTGCGTCCGGCCGAGTTCCATGTCATCACCCTGGAGCAAATGATGGTCGGGGGACGTAGGGCGCTCTCCGCCGCTTTCGTGACAAGTGGCTGCGTTGGTAGCGACTCAATTGCGTTGGAGCGGTACCGATGTGGCCGCTGGTGCCCATTACCCTCCGCCGCATGTCAGGCACCAAACGGTGGAAGCGCTGTGGGACTCGGTGCGCAGGGGCCGACTACCAACGGCGAAGCCTACTTCGCTCTCGGCCTGTTCCCGCGGGGCGAGCGCGCGTCGGTGCTCGCGCCCACGGCGTGGCGGCGTTTCAGCCCCCGGAGCTCTCGGAACGTGAGGCTGCCCGCCGCCGACGCAGCCATTGTCGTGCCTGCCAAGGTCCGCGACTACTTGCTTGCGCCGGAGCACCCGCTCGGGCGCAGCAAGGCACGCTTCTTCGAGAGCCTGGGCTTTGAACGTCGCCACTGGGCGCTCCTCCGAGACGCCCTGCTGGCTGCGGCCCAGACCGGGAGTGTGTCCCTTGGACCCACCAGCCCCCTATGGGCAGAAGTACCTCGTCGATGCTATGCTTCAAGGCCCGAACGGGCGGCACGCTTCGATTCGGACCGTGTGGGTGGTCCTTCGGGGCGAACAGCGGCCTCGGTTGGTTACGGCCTTTCCGACGTGGTGACCCATGACGACTCTGCCTGTTTTCCGCGAGCTCGACACGGTGGTGATGGTCCATGACCTGCCGGAGGCAGGACTCCGAGCCGGCGATCTGGGTGCGTTGGTGCATCTCTATGCTCCCGATGCATTCGAGGTGGAGTTTGTGACGGCCTCGGGGCGCACCCAGGCGGTGGTGACGCTGACCTCGGCGGATGTGCGCCCGGTGCAAGACGACGATCTCCTGGCCGTGCGTTCGGCATCGGCCGTGCGCGGTGCTGCCTGACTGTCATCTGATTCGGGTGCAGTAACCCCCGTCGACGCCGTGCACGACGGCCGCGCCCCTGCTTGACGAGCAAGCTATAACTTGCCAGCTTCATGCCGTGCAAAGGCACGCGCGGCTTGAAGGAGAGTGACGGCCGTGCCACGGAGGAGAACCCATGGTTTATCTCGCGCTCCTGACTCGCGAGGGGAAACATCACCTGGCGTCGTTTCCTGATTGCCCGGGGTGTCAAACCTTTGGCGCTACCCGGGCCGATGCCCTGGGCATGGCGGCTGACGCGCTGCAAGGGTGGCTTGAAGCTCACCTTGCCGCAGGGGACGCTCCACCCAAACCATCGGGGCGGCGAAAAGTACGCACGCGGTCGACGCTCGCGCCGATCACCGTTCCCGTGGTCCTTGCCGTGCGCCTTCAGCTGCGGTGGGCGCGGCAGGAACTCGGCTTGACGCAGGCCGAGTTGGCCAAGCGGGTTGGCGTGAGCCGGCAACAGATCGCGTTGCTGGAGTCACCAGATGCCAATGTGACGCTCAAGACGCTCGAGCGCGTGGCCCACGCCATGGATCTGCGACTGGAGATCCAACTCCAGCCGGTGAGACAAGCCGCTTGACCGACGCCGGAATGGGCTGATCCAGTCGAGCGAAGTCGCGAAAGGGTCTTGCGCTACCCCTCCGGCGACACCACGCGCACGGTCGTCGCGGCTCGCAGGAGCCGCACCCCGTCCTGCTGGGTGACCACGATCTCCACGTCGGCGCCGAGCGCGCCGTTGATCGGGAGCTCCCTGGTGAAGGTGCCGTCGCGACGGATCTCGAGGCGATCGACCACGAGGACCCCGTCCACCAGCAGCTGCGCCACACCGCCGGCCGGCGGCGCTGCGAATGCGCTGCCAACGATCCGGACAGTGGTTCCGCGCGCCACGGTGCCGTTGGTCGACACCCCAACGACCTGCAGCGTCGGTATCGCGCGATCGGGAAGGGCGACGAGGTCGCGGTCGCCGATCACGAGGACGCGAATCCTTCCTCCCTCCACGCCGATGGCCCGCAGCCGCCCGGTCCGCGGCATGGCGCGCGCCACGGCGGCGACCGGGCTCCGCCATTCTCCAAGGCCGTAGGTGTTCGCCACCCGCGCGGGGCGTTCACGCCCGGCGGTATCCACCGGGACGAGGATACCGCTCGAAATCGCCACCGAGGTGATCGTGTCGCCCACGGTCGTCGTGCCGGTGAACCAGCCGCCGCGCACGGTGAGGAACTCGCAGGTGGGGCACGCATCACCCAACGAACGGAAGGGGCGCCGGGCACCGGTCACCGCGTCGAGGACCAGGGTGGAATCGATGCGCACCGGCCGGTCGGGCGGGAAGAACGCGCAGCGTCCATCGGTGGCGCGCCGCGTCACCTTGAGCTGCCAAAGCCCGCGACCGTACGAGGAGACCCACGGCCGACCCGTGCGTGGAAAATACACGGAGGTCGGGTAGGTCACGCGCTGCGACCCGCGGATGAAGCTCCAGGTGCCGCCGCCGTCGGTGGTGCGGATCAGTCCGCGTTGGTGGGTGCCGATGATGATGTGGCAGGAATCATAGGGATCGAAGGCGATGACACTGGCGAGGGGTTCGTCCGTCGAGCGGAAGATGAACTTGCCGTTGTCGGTCACGGCCGCCGTCAGGGCGGCATCGGGAGTCCAGCTCTGGCCGCCGTCGCGAGAGAACTTCATCTGGTTGTCGACGAGGTCCGGCGCGATCAGTCGGTTGGGATCGTTGGGGTCGCTGCCAAACACGGTGTAGAAAGCGAACATCGTCTTGAGCACTCCCATCCCGCCCACGCCGTTGTCGGCGCGCGCGATCTGCGCCGTGGTGGCAATGGATCGCACGCGCGTGAGCGCATACTGGAAACCGCCGTTAGGAAGAAACACATCCAATCGATGTCCCTGGAAGGCGGTCGGATTGGCGAGGGAGCCCGTGAACCGCGGCGGACCTCGTGGCTTGACGTTGAGCGCATAGGCCCGCGACCAGGCCGCGCCGGCCGACAAGGTCATCCAGTAGTCGATGCGTGAAGGCTGCGCGGAATCAATCGTGGACTGCAGGTACGCATCATTCACGATGAGGAACGGCGTGCCCTCGAACTCCAGGGCTGTCGGGCGAGGCGTCGCCATCATCCGGGTTGCGCCACCTCGCCTGTCCGGAAAGGTGCTCGCGCGACTGGAAGGTCCCACACGCGCCGCACGCCGCGCCGGTGAACAGCGACGCCTTGTGGTCGGTGGCCTGAGGCGAGATCCGGAGGAAGAAGCCTTCGCAGCAACGTGACCCCGGCCAGGTGGAGCCGCCGTCCGGCGAGGCCTTGATGTCGTTATCCTGCGTGCCGAAGTAGAGGTCGAGGTGGGGACTCCGCCCGTCGATCTCCTGGCCGAGCACTTCGGTGATCTGGAGCGCGTTGTACCCGCCCGTCCCGCCACCGGTAAACTTCCAGCTCTTCCCCTGGTCGGTAGTGCGGTGCAGGCCGCCATCGGTCGCGAGCAGGATGGGCAGGCGTCGGTCGATGTCGAACGCCACGTCGGCGGGATCGGCATGATCCACCTGCAGCTTCACGAACGGTGAAGGCACGGGACCGCTGGCGCTGTGGGTCAACACGCGACGAAACAGGTTGACGCCATTGCCGAGGTAGAGGTCGAAGGTGCGATCGTCACTGGAGACCGGGCGGGCGACGCGAATGAATGACTCGCGTCCCCCCTGGCTCGGTGCGTCCAGTTCGGTCCAGTTGGCGCCGCGATCGACCGACATCCAGAGCGCGCGACCACCGGGGCGGCCTGCGCATCGCGGCCGACGTGGAACCAGTGATCGGCGCTCCACGGTGAGACGGCGAACGCGTGCATGGCCCGTGGAAACCCGCCGAACGGCCCCGTGGCCGCGCGTTGCCAGGTCCGTTCCCGTCGAGGAAGAAGAGGCCGCGATTGCCGTCTGCGGCAGCGACGCCAGACGTGCGCGTGAGCACGCTGACGCTCCAGACGCGATGTTGGAGGGAGTCGCTCTTGAAGGTGGCCGCAGGGTCTAGCTGTTCATTGGTCCAGGTCACGCCGTTGTCGGTGCTCTTGGACAGTCCGCAGTCGGTGGCGACGTAGACCGTGCGCGTGAGCGGCAGGAAGGAGATGGCATAGGCGCTTGGCCGTGCGGGACAATTGCGGCTGGGTGGTGGCAGTGCCCCCGCGGGCTGCGTCCAGGAGGCGCCGCCGTCGGTGCTGCGCCAGATGCCACCGTCGTTCACCGCGCGAAAGCGCGAGCGTGTGGTGGCGATGAGGATTTCCGGACCTAACGCGGCAAAGGTGACATCATGAAGGAAGTGGCTCGGGAACCCCGGCACCTGCAACCAGCTGGCGCCGGCATCGAATGACCGGAAGAGCCCGCCGGTTTCCGAGGCGACGACGAGTCGTTGGTCGTCATCGGGCTTGACCGCGATGGCGACGGCGCGGCCGCCGGCGGCAAGGTTGGGCTGTCGGGAGACGACGTCACTCCGCGCGCAGGCCAGCGTTGTGAACAAGGCAAAGGCCACCAGGTGCTGGTGTCTGCGGCTCATGCGGGACTCCGGGTCGAAAGAATCTTCCTGCGGACCATAGCGGAAAGTCCGTGCCACACACGACAACATGGGTCGCCACGGTTGGGTCCGCTTGGGCGGTCACCGCTCCGTTGGCGATCACCTTAAGTTCGCCGCGCGAGCTGCCGCCGGAATGGGCTGATCAGCCCATCATGTCGCGCACGTACTGAGGCCGCAGCCGCGGGCTACCCTCGGCGTATGTTCGCTTGTCCGCCCACGCGTCGCCCCCACAGACTATGGCCATGCCTGCGCCCACGACCGAGTGGACCCTCGAGATGCTGCACGCCCTTCCCGACGATGGGAAGCGCTACGAGCTGGTCGACGGGGAACTGCTCGTGAGCCCGAGTCCGTCGGCCGCGCACCAGCGCGTCGTGCTCCAGCTCGCCCTGCTCCTCCCCCCGTGGGCGCGCCAATATGGGTTCGAGGTGTATCGCGCCGTTCGCCATCACCTTCTCACCGCGACGAGAACTCCAGCCAGACCTCTTCGTCGCTCCCTTGGTGGACGGCCAGCGTGCGCAAACGCCCGCTGAGTTTGCCCGACTCGTCCTTGCCGTCGAAGTACAATCGCCCTCGACGGCGCGGTACGACCGCGTGGTCAAGCGTCCGGTCTACCTGGATCAAGGCGTGGCCGAATACTGGATCGTGGATCCGGACAGCCGCACGGTGGAGCGATGGTCGCAGGGGCAGGAGCGGCCGGAGGTGCTCGATACGACATTGAGCTGGACGCCGCCGGCCACCCCGGCGACGCTCGACATTGACCTGGTCGAACTGTTCGGCCTCGCGCTCGACTGACCCCAGATGTGCAGGTGAGCGTCAGGTATGGGAGGGTAGGCTCTCCATCTCAGCTCGGCGGGGGTGCCGCTCCCCGCGCAGGAGCGTGATCACCTCGGCCGCCCCCTCCGCGTCGCTACCCGCCAGTTCACGCTCCACATAGTCGCGGAACGGCACCCCAACCGCCCCCTGCTGGTCCTGCCAGGGCGCGCCGCGCTGCAGCAACAGGGCCAACACCGGCCAATTCCTCGTTCGGGCGGCCAGGACCACGGCACTTGCGCCGTCGCGGTCACGCAGCTGCACGTTGGCGCCACGATCCAGCAGCAGCTGGAGCGCGTCGACGGAGACACCGGCGGCACCCGCCATGAAGAAGGCCGGCTCGCCGTCCTCGTCGGGAGCGTTCGGGTTGGCCCCCGCGTCCAGGAAGATCCGGACCAGCTCAACGCCGGAACGTGAGCTTGCACTGATCGCGAGTTGCAGTGGGGACTCGGACGCGACGAAGTTGGGGTCCGCCCCCGCAGCCAGGAGGGCGCGGATCACGTCGAGTTGGTCGGGGGTCGTGCGAAGCTGGCGCAAGGCGAGCACGAGGACGCTCGCGCCCGAGATCCCACGCGTATTCAGCTCGGCGCGGCGAGCGGCGGCCGCGACAGCCGCCGCGTCGTTGCGCGCGACGGCGTCCTCGATCTCGACCAGCGCGCCGCTCTTGTATTCGCGAATCTGCCCGGACGCATCGCGGTAACCGCTCAGCTCAAACCACGATGTGCCCATCGCCACCGCGATCACGATCACTGGTAGCGCGGCGACGCCGAGGGCGAGCGCGCGGGCCCCGGCGGACTGCATGTTGAGGAAGACCCACACGGCGCCGAGCAAGAGCGTCCCGGGGATTATGACCGGGATGACAATCGCCGCGAGCGGGTTGGAGCGTGACGGGCCGGCGGCGGCGAGCCCAAGGAGCCCGCCGATCACGATGGCGACCACGTCAATGGCGACAAACAACCAGAAGAGAATCTTCATGCGACTCCCGTGACGTCGTCACGCCCGCGATGCGCGCCGGGCGTCGGTTCCCAATGACGGCGGAGCCAAAACGCGGCGATGATGGCACAGAGTCCCAGAACCCCGGCGGCCGGAAGCACGAGGGCATCGAGCCCGGGCACCGGCGCGCGGCCGCGGACCCAGATGCGCAGCCGAGCGAAGAGAATGATCATGGACGTGGCAACCACCATCCCCCAGATCAACACACCGTATCGTGTGGCGCGCGAGGGGCCGACGTAGCCTGCGGGGCCGGGTTGCAGCAGGCGCAGGATGAGGCGCCACGCCGTTTCCTCGGGCACGGTGTCCGGGGCCACGTTGCGCGTGACCTCGGTGTGAAAGAACTCCCGCAGGAAGGCGAGGAACTTCCGTTCGTCGCGATACTCGTTGGCGGTGTTCCAGTCGCCGTAGTCCGCGCGCGACCATCGGCCGTTGGTGTAGGTGATGGTCGTGCCTCCTTCCTTATGCGCCGTGCGAAAACAGGCCCCGGCACGCATGCGCCGCAGGACTTCCTGCTGCAGGTCGTGCACGGTCACCAGGTGCGCCTCGGCTTTCCGCGCCGCCTGCACGATGGCCTGATACTGCGCATTGTTTGGTTCGCTCGACGCCCCCGGCTCGGCGGCTTCCCAATCCCGCGCCCAGAAGCTCATCCAGGACGCGAGCTGCCGCTGCAGCTCTGCCACGGGCGTGGGCTGTGCGGATGGGTCGGTCAGCGTCGCGGTGAGTACATACGCGTGGCCGGCCGACAGCGCCGCCTCAAAGCGGAGCAGGAAGCCGTAACGCAGGGTGCCGAATTTCATCGTGGCCTGCAGCGTGTACTGCGGGGCACCGGGCACGGGGGTGAACAGCACCATGAGATCGCGTTCCAGCTGCCACTGGATCTCCTGGGGTGGCCGGCGATCGCGAAAAGGGGGGGGCTGCGGGGCGGTGGGAGGGCCCGGGCTGGGGGAGGGTCCGGTCATCGGGGGGGCAACGATGGGGGCGGGATCTTACCCGTTCATGGCACGAATGGGAACGCCGATCCGCTCGTCGGGTAGGGCCGCGGGGAAGGGGTCGTCCGACCGACTCCGGACCGCCGCGTCGGCGTCGCGTTCGCGACTACGGCTCGGCACCCCAGGGTGCGGGGGGCGCGGCGACGGTGCGGGTCAGGTCGAAGACCGCGCGAAATCGGCGGTCCGTTCCCTCGCGGCGCAGTGCATAGCTGAACCGTTCACCCGGAACGAGTTCGATGGTCCAGACATTCGCGGCAGCTGCGGGGATGAGCTGCGCAGTGAAGGCGTCGGCAGCAAACGCCTGCTGCTGCGGTGTGCCGGCGTCCCGCGTGTCGCCGCCGTATTGGGTGACGGAGTCCGCCGCGCCGTCCTCATGCCGGTGGTCGTGCGTGAGCCGCAGTCCGGTGGCGCTCCGTGTTATCACCCAGGTGCGGGAGCGATTCTCGCCGATGTGGAAGGGAATGCGAACCGAGTCGGGCGAGCACGACCGCACGTGCATCACCAGCCGCGCGTTAGACATGGCGGTGTCAGGCGGCACCGATTCGTCCACGCGCCCTTCGTAGGCGTTGCCGCACAAGGGTGGCGAGCTGGTCCCAGAAGGCATGTGCGGGCGGCGTTTCCGCCGGTGCGCTGTCGCGTGCGGCGCAGGCCGCGAAGGCGAAACAGGTCGAAGCGAGGAGCAAGCGCACGTGAGGGAGGCAAGGGAAGGAGCGAAGTTGGGCGGCGGCGGTGGCCGGCGCCAGCTCCTTGCGGTTCGACCACGGATGACGGGCGCCCGAGCGAAAGCCGCACCCCGCGAAAGGTCTCGCGCGTCAGCGCGCGGACGACGACGTGAGCAGTGCCTCGCCGCGGGGCGACAGTCGATACCCCACCTCCAGGCTCTCCGTGAGGCCGAGTGCCTTGAGCTTGCGGATCTGGGCCTTGAGCCAGAGACGTTCGAAGCCAAGTTGGTCGGCGAGGTCTCCCGAGTACATGCCCGGGTTCGCGCGGATCAACTCGAGCGTTGGGCGGACCCACGGACCGTGCCGCGAACTGGCGTCGAGCCGCGCGAGCTTGGCCTGGAGGGTGGTGCGTTCGTCATCCGTGAGGTCCGCCTGTGCCCGCAGCGCGATCCGGGGGTCCGCGCCGGCGAAGGCGAGGGACACGCGATAGACCTGCCCTTCGTCCTTGGCCGCGAGGTGGGCGCGTAGCTCGTCCAGCGAGCCGTAACCGGCCGCCATGGCGTCATCGCGGGTGATCGTCGCGAGCGCGACGACGTCGACCGCGCAAATGGACAACACACCAACAGCAGTCGTGAGGGTGCCGCCGGCCTTGACCGTGGGGCGCTTCCACCGGCGGAACTGCAAGGTCACGCGACCCTCGCGGATGGCGTCGAGTTGTGGGCGTCGGATCAACATGGGAACGCAAGGGAGGGGTGGCGAACGGTACCGGTACGCGCGGGAACACTACGTCGTCGTTGGCGTCCGGGGCCATCCCCGGCGTGCGCTCAAAGGCGTTCGGGGCCATCCCCGGCGTGCGCTCAAATGCCAGCCTCTGCGGCGAGCGCCAAGGGTTGCCGGCTTGCACTGGATGCCTTGGGGCGGGCGGCGCTGCGGTGCCGGCGTTCGCTGGTGGACACAAAGCGTCACGCGGGGCGCACGCGTACCGGATCGGTGACGCAAACGGCGCGCGTTTCGTGACGCAGTCGTCGGTGCCGCGCGACGCGCCGACGCCATGATCCTGACGTGGCCGTCTGATAGCCTTCACCGGGGGTACCCGTCCTCTCAATCGCCAGCATCCTCCTGATGGTCGCCGCAGCCGTCGACACCGGCAGCGGAACTCGACGCATCGCCGTCACCCCGGGCGACTCCGTGTCGGTGGAGGTGTCAGGTGCCGGCGCCCCGATCGTCCTCCTGGCGGGGCCGGTGGGGGGCACTTACAGCTATCGGCATGTTGTCCCGGAGCTGGTGGCCGCCGGGTACCAGGTCGTGGCGATTGACCCGTTCGATCCTGCAAACGGGGGGCACACGCCACCAACGCTGGGGACCCTTGCTCATCGCTGGGGCGCCGCACTCACCGCGTTGGGGTTGCGGCAGGCGGTCATCGTCTCGCACTCGGTGTCGAACGCGATTGCGCTGCGGCTGGCGCTCGAGCATCCGGAGATGGTTCGGGGGATCGTCTCCATGGAAGGGGGAGCCGCCGAGCACGTCGGGCAACACGGGACGCGAACCGCGGCCGCAATTGCGCACCTGGTCAAGCTGCCGGGTGGTGGCCGGCTCGTACGACACAAGATTCGTGGGGCGCTTCGCGAACGATCGGCGCAACACGCGTGGATCACTGAGGAGGTCGTGCGCGCCTATGCCGCACCCTACCTGCGGGACCCATCACGCGTCGCCTCACTGATGCGATCCCTGGGAGACACGCGAGACGACACCCCACTCGGCCCGCGTCTCGCGGCGCTCCGGATTCCGATCCTCCTCCTGATGGGCGACACGCCGCACCCGTCGCGCCCCGGAGATGACGAACGCGCCATGATCGTGGCCGCCATCCCGCACCTCCAGGTGGAGACCCTGGCGGCGGCTGGCCACTTTCTCCATGAGGAGCAACCCGCGCGAGTGGTGCAGTGGGTGTTGCGCCGCGCGCGCAGCGCCCAGGTGCTGGCCAACTCGCCGCCGGAGTAGCTCGCCCAGGCGCTCGCCATCGGGCCGCGCGCGACGCACCTTGATGGAATGCCCGCCCTGTGGATCATCCGGCGAACGTCGGGAACACGCTTCCCCTTCCATGTGAAGGTCGAGGAGGATGGCCGAACGCTCCTGGCCGTTCGCGCGGCGTCACCGTGGCCCGGTCCGGGCCAGCAGGTGTTTTGTCTTCGCGATGATGGGAGCGACGTCGCGGATCTGCTCGACGTGGTCGAACAGGTTCCCATTCTCCAGGTCACGCGGCTCGGCCGCAAGCTCGCTGTGGTGCTGGATCGGCCGCTCCGCAAGCGTTGCGAATTCCTGTTCATCGACAAGCCGTACAAGGACCGGCCGGGATCGTACGAGCAGGTGTTCTTTCGCACCGAGTCGGGGATTCGGTCGCATCGGTCGCGGTCGCGTCTTGAGGTCCGGCCTGACGCTGATGCGCCCCTGACGGTGATTGTGGACACCGCGGAACGATATCCGTGGCGGTTTCCCGCTGCGACGGTGTTGCGGCGCAAGTTGGCCGCCGGTGACTACGCCTTGCTTGCGGCCGACCAGGTCGTCGCAACGGTTGAGCGCAAGAGTTTCGACAACCTGCTCGCTGACCTCGGCGCAATGCAGGCCCTGCACCACGCCCTCGCGCATCTGGCGCGACAGGCGCATGCGGCGCTGGTGGTCGAGGCGCAATACGCCGACTTTCTCGACGAGAAACGGCTCACCGGTCGATGGCCGCCGTCGTTCACGGCGCGCGCCCTCGCCGAGTTGCAGGTGATGCACCCGACGTTAAGTGTCGTGTACGCCGGGAATCGTGCCCTCGCCAACCAATGGACGCATCGCTTCTTTCAGGGCTGCCTGGCGCGGCGCGATAGTGCGCAACTGGAGTTGGCGGGCCCGTCGTCGGCGGTGTGGGAGCGGCCCGTGCCACTCGATGACCAGGTGCGGGCGATGATCCTCGGGCGCGAGCGGTTCACACTTGCCGAAGTGGTCGCCGCGGTGAGTGGTGCGGAACTCGCGCGGGTCCGGCGCGTGGCCCAGGAGTTGGTGCGTGAGGGCCGGGTGGTGAGTCCGGGACGCGGGCGCCGGGGCGAGTGGGTGGTTGTCAGGACGCCGGGGTAAAGGCGGCGTCTCGCCTCGATGTGTGGTGCCAACGACTGCGCGCGCATCGACGGCACCGTGAAAATCGAGAAGTATGATTTAGGATTTCAAGGTGGCTCCCCTCAGCGGAATGGCGACTACGCGCTCTCGGCCTCGCGGGCATCCTGGCTCGCACCGGCCCGTTCGACGCCGAGGTGTCGCGCGAAGAATGCCGGAACCGTCGCCAGGTACTCCGCTGACCGCCCGCTGAACGAGGAGAGGTGCCCGCGGGTTGGGGTGATCCACAGCGCGGCACCACTCGCCGCGGCCAGCTGCTCGGCGTGGGCCACGGGGACCATCGGGTCCTCGACCGCATGGATGACCAGGACCGGACGGCCGTTAAGCTTCGACGCATCTTCGGCCATCGGGTGCGCGAGCTGTTCGCCGGTGAGCAGGTTGCCCAGGGCCATGGCAGCCGGGCGAACGATGCCCGGCAAGCGGGTGAAGCGTCGGAAGCGCAACCGCATCAGGTCGCCGAAGTCGACGAAGGCCGAGTCGGTGACGATGGCCCCGATCGCAGGTTCCGCCGCCGCCGCCCCGATGACGCTCACGCCACCCATCGAGCCACCTAGCAGTCCGATGCAGCTGGCGACATACCCGCGGGCGAGGAGAAAGTCCACGGCGCCGAGCACGTCGTTGCGTTCACGCCGACCAAAGGTGACGCGGGCGTCGCCGCTCTCGCCGTGGCCGCGCAGGTCGAGCATGAGCACGCTCAGCCCCGAGGCGAGGAAGGCGTCGGCCAGCGGGAAGGTCGGGCCGCGCAGCTCGTCGCCGCGACAGGCGTTCCGCCCATGGACCAGGACCACCGCACCCCGCGCCTCATGGGCCGGGCGGTACCATGCAGTCAGGGGGAGGGCATCGGCCCGGGAGGGGAAGTTCACCCGCTCGAACAGCTGGCCGAGGGGCTGGACCGGGATTCGGCGTTCGGCGCGGGTGAACAGGTGCGCGACCACGAGGGCCGTCACTCCATAGACGAGGGCCAGGGCGGTCACGACGGCCAGGGTGATAGCGACACCACTCATTTCCCGAACTCCGAAGGGGTACACACCCTTCTCGGAATTCCGGGGACGCCGGGTGACACGGGTGGGGGACTGTCCGGATGGCGCCTGGAGGTACTAACCTCCCGCCATCCCCACGGCGAGGCCGATGAAGCTCCTTCCGATCACCGCGACCGTGCTGGTCCTCGCCTGCCGCGCGTCCGCTCCGCCGCCGGAAGTCGTTGCGGAGCCGGAGGTTACGCCCGTACGTGTTGCCCCGCCGGATACGGTCGTGAGTTGCGCGGAGTGGGTGCAGCGCGCGCTGGCGAACCCGGACATCGATGTCACCCGCGTGGCGGAGCCCAAGGCATATGAGCCGCCCCCGATCCCGCGACGCGTCCCGAACTCGGTCTACGACAAGTCGGGCAAGGCGGAGATCAGCATCACGGTGCTGGTCGACACCCTGGGGAAGGCCGATATGGCGTCGTTCACGGTGGTGAAGACGACGAGTCCGCGGCTGACCACGAGCGTGCGCGCGGCGGTGGCGAAGTGGGTGTTCACGCCGGCCGAGGTGATGGGGTGCAAGGTGCCGCGTCGCTACAAGTGGAGTGCGACGGCGATGCGTCCGAAGCGCACGACGGCCTGATTCGGCGGGTGCATGCCATGTCGAGGGCGGCCGTCGGGCCCGGACGTTCCACGCGGGGGCGGGTTGGGATGGGCCACTCCGCTAGCACCGCACGCGCAACACCGCCCCAGGCTCCAACGCCGTCCACTGGTCACCGATCACGGCTTCCACGCGCTCCCGCAGGCGATTGCCATCGATCCCACGGATGCGTTTCCACGACTTCTCGGGCGAGCGAAAGAACTCTTCCCAGTGACCGATGAGGACATGGCCCGGCTTCACCAGGGAGAGCAGCGTATCCGGATAGGCATCTGCGCGATCGTAGTTCCCCGCGGAGACAATCGCCGCCGTGCCGCGCGCAGGCGCCTCGCGACGCCAGACCTCGTTGGTCCGCGCGACCACTCGCGATGACGCCGCGGCGTCACCAATGATGAAGCGACAGGCCGGCGCCCCATCGTCTCCCATGAAGTCCAACGTGTACCCATGCACGCGGCCCGTCTTCCACCCGGCGGCCGTTCGCGGAAGGCGGTTGAGCGGGGTGAGTACATCACCCGGCGCCCATGTCATGCCCGGGAAATTGCGCGCGTGTTGCCAGGCAAACGGCTTGAAGCGCCACGGGCCACTCGTCACCCACGTACCGAGGCGGGTGGAATCGTACGCGGCCAGGTGCTCGACCGAGTCGAGCCGCGTGCGGAGGGCGGGATCCCCATGCAAGAGGTTCACCACGGTCCGGCTGCCATAAAAGCGCGCTGCCGGCATTCGCGTGGCCAGGGGAGGCACGTCCAGCAGGTGATCGTAGTGGCCATGACCCACGAGCACCTCCCGCACGCGACGCAGTCGATCCAGCGAAGCGGCTGGCATCGCCGCGAGGCGTCGCGTGATGCGGGCAGTGTCCGGCTTCGTACCACGGAAGAAATCCCAGAACAACACCCGGCCGATGGACGGATGTCGAAACGCCGGGGGAGTCACCACAAGGTGCGTCGTGTCGCGCCAGCCCATGAACAGGTAACCGGCCACGCCTAACGCAATCACATCCACCGAGTCACGGCAGGGCCGCTGCGCGCACAGGTCGACGTATTTCACGCCTGGGGCGACCACCGGGCGCAACTCGGAGGCATCGCCGGGGGTGAGGTAGCGGCAGGACGCGAGGAGCAATAGCAGCGCGGAACGCCACCCTGGCACCAGGGACGCCAGACCCCGGACCGTCACTTGCGGTCGCTCGCCCGCGCGAGGAACACCGTCACGCGCGGCCGACGCGCGCGGGAGCGACGTCATGCGCGCGCACTGGTGATCAGGCGATCCAGTTCCTCACCGATCGTGCCGGCGGTGGCATCCCAATACCGCGTATGGGCCCCACTCCCGATGCACATCTCGCGACGCACTCCTTGACGATCCTCAGACACCACTCCCGGCGTGTACGTCATCGCGCCGTGTACCTTCGGGTCTCGCCAGATCTCCCGGCCGACATAGTCTCCCGATCGGTAGGCATTCACCCACCGCCAAAGCCCGAAGTGATGTGGGTGCGGTGCGACGTCGTCGTCGAGCTGCGGACCGGCACTGGCCTCCCCGGCGAGCCGCAATGCCCCATGGCGCTGGGAGTCGCCCCAGCTGCGGACCGAGTTCATCCACTCGAACAACATGGGGAACGCCCGGGCATAGACCTGGCGCAGGGGACTGCCCATGGTGAACAACGACAGCTGCCGGTGCTCCTCCCGGTCAGTTGGTCCGGCAATGAGCGGCCGGAGGTCGGCGTTGGCCTCACGTTCCATGCGGAGAAATCCCAGCAGGTCCACGGTGATCGCCGTGCCTTGCGAGTGGGCGATGATCACCACGCGATCATACGGCCGCCCGTGTTCGTCCCGCCATGCATTGAGGTACCGCAGCGTCGACGCGTACCGCTCGACAATGCGTGCGCGTGGCGTCTGCGTGTGCGGCTCGTCGCGCATGTAGTTGTCCACGTCCAGCGCGGTGTCCACGACAGGGCCAATCCGGCCGCGAAAGGCCAACAAGCCGACGCCAAAACCGCCGAGCAGACCTCCGGACCACGCAATCCACGTCGCGCCGCGTTCGTGCAGCCACTCGAGGGGAACGTCCAGCGAGGCCAACGCACCCGTGAACTCGTGCACCCAGTGCAGGAGCGAGAAGAGCGGATGCACCCCGTAACCCACGATGAACAGCCAGACGGCCGTGGTGGCGACGACGCGAAGTCCGGCGCCGAGGTCGCGGCCCATGCGCGTGGCAGCGTCGGCCGTGTCCTGCGACGACGGCGCCAACTCCGACCGCAGTGACGGGAAGAGGATGATCGCCGCGGTCAACAAGGCGGCCACCATCGCGAGGAGCATCACGGCGTATCCCGCGCCCGCGGAGCCTTCCAGCAGCTGCGCGAGATAATACGCCAGTCGGCTCCCGTTCGGCGGGGTGTCAAGCTGGTGCATCCACGGGAGCGGCAGTCGGAACCAGGCGAGATCGAGGTCGCGCAGGAACGGCCCCGAGGTGGCGAGGATCCCGGACCACAACACATAGGTGAAGACCAGCACGGTACAGGTGGCGATGCCTAACGTTGCTGCGGCGGTCCAGTGCGTGAGGCGCAGGCGACGGCGCACCGCGCGGTCCGTCACCTGTCGCCGGGACCAGAGTCCGATGAGTGCGGCGACGGAGCCACACAGGTACATCACGTACCAGGTGCCCACGGTCAGCCCGGTCTCCGTGACGAAGACCTCAAGGGCACGGGCGAGGACCTCGTCCGGTGAGCGCGAGGGGAGCAACCACGCCGTGGTCCCCACGAACACGGCCGCGGCGCCCACCTGTCCGATCCGTTTCACTCCCGGTCGCACCTGGTCGTAGCGCCCGAAGATGGCGCACACCAGGGTGCACATGATCACGGTCCAGGTGAGCGAGATGGCAAGGTCCACCGACGTGGGGCTCCACGTGCGAATCGCTGGGGTGACAACATATGAGACCACAATCGGCACGATCGCGGCGACCCAGGCCCAGCGAAGGGAGAGCCACGGTGGCGCCGTCGCTCGCCCCCGGCGGAGCAAGAACCACAACCCCAGAAAGGTCGCCGCGCCCGCGAGCAGGGACATCGAGAGCACCTTCACCTCCCGCGGCAGCTCCACGAGCAGCAGGGTCAGCGCGGTTCCCAGCATCAGCAGCCAGGTCAGCGGGACCAGCACGGTGAACAGGAAGACGGTGAAGGCGTGAGCCCGCCAGTAGGCCCCCCACCCGGGCACGTCCTTGAACTGGAGCGCGGCGTGGTCGACGGCGACCTTGCCGAGGTTCGCGGCGTCGAATAGCAGCTGGTAAATGGTGCCTAACAAGTGCAACGATCCCTCGCCCAGTCGCGACAGGTCTTCCCAGTAGACCTCATACAGGTGGACGCGGCTTGTGGCCGGATCGGCCGCCGTGCCGCGGAGCCCTTCGACCCGGGTGGTGACGTAGGGATCCTCCGAGCTTTCATAGGCCGCGAGCTGCGCGCGCATGAACTCGTAGTCGGTCGCGAAATGGCCCGCGTGTCGCGTCCCGCCGCTCAGCTCGCGCACAAACGCATCGGAGCGCGCGTGCCACCACGGCCGGTCCGGCGTCGGATCCTCATCGCGCTCCTTCACTCCCACCTTGCGCACCGGCACCTGGAGCGGGACCTCGCGGAAGCCGGTGAAGCGAGCTGAGCCGTCGGCGTGTCGCAGCCGCAACAGCAGCCCGGCAATCGCCCGCACCGAGTCGCCCGGCTTTTGCTGGCCAATCCCATGCACGGCGACGACGGCGATGCGCTCGCCGCCATCGCCGATGTGCTCCCCGTTGCCGTTGTCAGACGCCACGCATCACCCTCCTCACCCGGTACTCCCCAAAAGGCAGCCCGCCAACAGACTCTGCAAGGGCAATCGCATTTGCAAAGACGGGGCCGTTGGCCGCATCCGTCCGGCCGGAGCTATCGTGGAGCGAACCTTGCACCAACGCGCATCGGGTGGGAGCATTGAGGAGAACCTCAGGGAGGAGGACGGGATGGCACGCACTGCACCGAAGCGCCGTCGCGCAGCGCAGCCGAAAGCTCGCGTGGCACGCCCCAAGGCACCCCCTCGCGACCCGGATGGCGTGTTCCTGGTGGTCCCGGGACGCCCACAGCCGATTCCGCTCACGCTGCCCGATACGCCCTCGGCCATCGAGGAGTTGGCGATGCGCTGGTCGTACAGCCTGCGCAACCGCGAACGGTGGGTCTCGCGCTCGGATCTCCTGGAGAGTCACCGGCGGGAGATCAAGGACGTCGCACGCTTCGTCGGGTTGGTGGGCGACGTCCTCACCGCGGTCGCCAGCGCGGACCTCATCGAGGTGTCGATTCCTTACCGCAGCGAAGAGCAAGACTGGGCGCTGCGGATCATGCCGTGGGAATACCTCATCGCCACGGCCACGCGTGACTTGCGGCGCGGCAGCCTCACGGTCGTCAGGCACCTGCGGACCGACCGCGCCCTGGGCAAGCTGTCACCGCCGCGTGGCTGGTGGCAGATCGAGAGCGTGACCAATGGGTTGCGTGACGAATACGACTTCACGGCCGAGCGGGAGCTGGTGCGTCAGGCGGCCAAGGTGGCAGGCGCGGAATTGGCCCCGCGATTGCGCGATCCGTCGCGCGAGACGCTGCTCCGATTCCTCGGCGATATCCAAACCAACGATGTGCTGCATGTCACCGGTTTTGATTCCCACCAGGGATTGCAGCTCCTCGATTCACCCGATGCGGAGCGTGTGTCCGACGGGCTGCTCGTGCGCGACGGCAAGGCGGTGGTCCCCTCCTGGGAGGCCGCCCAGGCGTTGACGCGCGGCAAGCGCCGTCCGCGCCTGGTAGGGCTCAACATCTACTACTCGGCCGCGCGAACGGCGGCGGCGTGTGTCGCGCTGGGGGCCGAGGCCGCGATTGGGTTCCAGGATTCCTTTGACGACGCGCTCGCGGAACTGTTCTACGCGACGTTCTATCGGGCCTGGCAGCTCTCGGACTACAACACGGTCGCCGCCTTTCGCCACGCCTGGCAATTCGTGAAGGGGCAGCAGCGGTCCCTGCACGGAAGCGGCGTGGTGTTGTGGAGCGCCCGATCGATCCGCGAGACGTTGCCGGGCTATTGGACTGCGGGGGAGACCTGGGACGCCGAGCGGATCGATACCCAATGGAGCGCGCAGCTGGCACAGGCGAAGGCGAAGCTGACGCCCGAGACGATCGGGGCCCATGTGGCCGTGGACGTGATGCCCCTGAAGGAGTTGAATTACTCGATCCTGCATAACGACGGATCGCTTTTCGAGAAGTTCACGATTCGCAAGATCGGGCATGATGTGGGGCGCGTGACCAACCTCCACGTGAATGTCCAGCTGCATGTGGGCACGGACGCCTACCCGTTCCGACTGTCGCTCGAACTGGGCGAGCGCGAGCCGCAGGTCGACTTGCACGATCGGATCCGGGTCTCGTTGGCCACGGCGCTCACCCGCGCCTTGCGCGAGAGTGTGCGCACGACCCTGTATGTCGATGTCTCCTGGGGGGATCATGCCCTCAAGCGGGAGACCTACCCCATCACGTTGCTCCCGATTGACGAGTGGGTGGACACCGATGCCAATCGCATCTGGCTGCCGTCGTTTGTGCAACCACGTGATCCGGCCGTGCTGCGGGTGATCGATCGCGCGCAGCGGTACCTGATGGCGATCAGCGACGACCCCACGATGGGGTTCAGCGGGTACCAGGCCATCGACACCGACCTGCCGGCGGACGCGACGCCGGCGCAGCGGTGCCGGTACGTAGACGCCCAGGTGCGGGCCATTTGGTCGGCGCTGCTCTACGAATTGCCGCTGGCGTACATCAATCCGCCCCCCGTCTTCAGTGATTACTCGCAGCGGCTGCGTCTGCCAAGCGATGTCGTGGATGGGGGACGTGGCACGTGCATCGACCTGGCACTGCTGTTGGCCAGTTGCCTGGAGTACGTCGAGATCTACCCGGTGGTGTTCCTGCTGCAGGACCATGCGTTCCCCGGGTATTGGCGGGACGAGGGATACTATCAGGACTTTGTCGACGCGTTTGTCTCGGCCGGGGTGGCCGACGGGAATGCCGCTACGCAGCGCGCCGGACAGCGGCACAGCTGGTACCTGGAGCGCGCGCACTTCAGTGAGCTGCTCGCGGAGGTGCATGCCGGCCGGCTCGTGCCGCTGGAGACCGTGGGGCTGACCGAGCGCATCGGCTACGAAGCGGCGGTCGCGGGGGGTACGGGGAACCTCACGTCACGCCGGCGGTTTCAGGCGATGTTGGATGTGATTAGTGCCCGATGGGACGAGAAGAACCGCGTGACGCCGTTGCCGGTGCTCCGCGGGACACGGGAGGACGGACGATGAGCTCGAGGCCGGAGGTGGAGGCGCTGCGCGCCATGTTGCGCGATCCCGTGGTGCAGGAAGCCGCGCGGGTGTCGGGGGTGTATGCGTCGAGTTATGAGGGGAACGACGACCCAGCGCCCATGATTGCCCAGCGGCGGCGGGCGCGGCGGTCGATGGGGGCCGATCCGGTGGGGGTGGCGTCGTTGATGGTGGACGACGAGGGCGTGCTGTTCTGGACCCTCGATGGTGCCTCGCGGCCGCCTGGCGGGCGGCGTCGTATGCGCCGCGGTGTGCCCGAGGGACAGGACGGTGAGGTGCTGGAGCTGTACCACTACGACAAGCTGGACCCGAACGAGGTCAATGACCTGCTGATCCGCAAGGACCAGGAGTTGACGCCGCAACAGGGACTCTGGCGACTGGGGTTGCACGGCGCGGGGGCGTCACAGCAGGTGGTGCGCGACGCGGCCGTGCAGGAGGTGAAGGGGAAGAAGAAGCGCCTTCTGTTCATCCACGGGACGTTCAGCAAGAGTGAAGCGTTCTTCGCCGGGATGGAGCAGGCGGCCGAGGGGCCGAAAGCGATCAAGAAGTTGTTTGACCGGTATGACGAGGTGCTCGCGTTCGATCACCCCACCTTGTCGGCAAGCCCCGTGATGAATGCGTTTGACCTCGCGCGGTTGCTGGCGAAGGCGGATGGTCCCCTGGACATCATCACGCATAGTCGCGGCGGGGTGGTGACGCGTTGGCTGCTGGAGGGATACGGGTTGAACGGGACGGGGCCGTACCGGGCGATGGTCGTGGGGTCGCCACTGGCGGGCACGTCATTGGCGTCGCCGCCGCGGCTTAAGGGAGCGCTGGACGTGTTCTCGAACATCGGGACCGCGCTCAAGTTGGCCGGTGGGTTGTCGGTGATGTTCGCGCCGTTCCTGATCGTCCCGCTGGCGCTGGTGCGCATTGCGTCGTCGGTGGTCAGTGTGGCGTCCAAGACCCCGCTGGTGGACGCGGCGGTGTCGATGATCCCCGGGTTGCATGGGCAGAGTCGCGTGGCCAACCATCCGGAGCTGATGCGGCTGCGCGCGGTCAAGCTGGCGAAGCCGCCGCAGTACTTTGTGGTGCAGTCCAACTTCGAGACCGAGAGTCCCGGGTGGAAGTTCTGGAAGTACTTCCGGAAGGACAAACTCGCTGATACCGGCGCGGACCTGATCTTCGATGGGCCGAACGACCTCGTGGTGGACACGGCGTCGATGTCGGACCTGGCGGGGCGGGTGTTACCGAAGGCGGACGTGTTGGACTATGGGACGAACGACGAGGTGCATCACACCAACTACTTTGCCCAGCCGAAGACGCTGGAGTTCATGCTGGATCGGCTGAAGTAGGGCGTGGGGCACCACGGCGCGTCGCCGGGGTATTGGTCCACGCGACACACACGGGGTCCTTGAATGAGTGCAGGACAAGAGTGGTTCGACGTCCGAGGCTTCACCGTCTGCGTGGAAAACAGCCGCGCCGATATCCAGACGCACGACGTCCTGGAGCGGCTCGACGACGCGTTGTCGCTCATTGAACAGACGCAACCGTGGCGGTTTCGACACCTGCAGCGGGACCTGCGTGGCTTCCTCGTCACGCGCTACGCCTGCCGCGGGGCGTACTTCCCGGACCAGCGCATCTGCATGACCGAGTTGACCTTCCTCAACCGGCGCGACATCACGGCGGCCCCGGTGGCGTCGTCCATTGTGCATGAGGGGATCCACGCGCGCGTCGACGTGATGGGGGTCCGCCGCGAGGGACGCGACCGCGCGCGTGAGGAACGTTTGTGCCGTCGTGCCGAGCTGGACTTCGGGATGGCGTTGGGCCCCGACCTGGGGACGCCGGTGGTGGAGCGGGCCCTGGCGTCGCTGGCGATGACGGATGAGGAGGTCGCGCCCGTGGTGGATTGGCGCGAGGCGCAGCAACGGGTGGACGAGCTGGACCGCGGGGAGTGATCTTGGGGACTGGTCCCCAAGGAGTGTCCCGTGCACCGCGTGCTCACCTCGATTCCGTTCGTCGCGTGTCTGCTCGGTGCCCACCTGTGGCCCGCCTCCGCGCCCGCCCAGAGCGACGTCGCTTTCCCCCCGGCAGCGTACGCCGCGCGACGGACAACACTGTCGCAGCGACTCCCCGGGACCGTCATCGCCCTGTCGGGCGCGTACCTCATCAACCTCGGCGATCACCTGCCTCGTCAGGAGCCGGACTTCTGGTACCTCACCGGCGTGGAGTCACCGTACGCGATCCTGCTGATGGTGCCGCGTCCGAACGGAGGGCACCAGGCCCAGTTGTACCTCCCCGATTCGCTCCAGTTTGCCGGCGGCCAGTTTCCCATGGACGAACCCCGATTTCGGAGTGCGGTCTGGAATCGCCCTCGACGTCGGCTGGCTCCCGGTGCCCGTGCCGTACAGGCCACCGGCATGGATGCGGTGAAGTCCCTCGCGGAGTTCGCCGATGACTTCCGTCAGGCGACGCGCACGGCCGGGCGTGTTGCCGTTCCCGTTGGTGACACGCTGTACGCGCCACCAGGGGTCGCGCCGGCGTTAAGCTTCGACGGGCAGTTCGCACAGTCCCTGCGCGTGCTCGGCGCGGGCGCGACGTTCAGTGACCTGCGGCCCCATGTCGAGCGGCTGCGCCTCGTGAAGGACCGGTACGAGATCGATGCCCTGCGTCAGGCGGCGCTGATCAGCGGCAAGGGGATGTTGGCCGGGCTGCGTGCCCTCCGGCCGGGGATGAACGATCGCGAACTGGCTGGCGTGATGGAGTATCACTGGAAGAAGGAAGGGTCACCCCGCGCGGCATTTCCGCCCATTGTGTCGTCCGGCGAAAACTCGCTCACCTTCTTCTCGTTGCTCCGCGAGAACTACAACGCCGTCGATCGCGTGATGAAACGCGGGGACATGGTCTTTGTGGACTACGGGGCCGCCGAGTGGATGACGTATGCGACCGACATCTGCCGGACGTGGCCGGTGAGTGGGCGGTTCACGGCAGAGCAGCGGAAGTACTATGACATCGTGCTCGAGGCCCAGGAGGCGGCGATTGCCGCGGTGCGTCCCGGGGTGATGATGATCGACGTCATCAAGGCGGCGGCGCGGGTGTTCCAGCGGCACGGCCTGGAGGCGAACGAGGACATCGCGCGGATGGGAGTCGACAAGGTGTGGGGGATCATGCCGTCGCCGACGCACTACCTGACGCGCGATGCCGGGATCGTACGCTACAACTCGTTTGGGCGCGGGGTGCGCGACCTCGGGCACCATATCGGCCTGGAGGTGCAGGATTCGCGAGACTATTCGATGCCCCTCGAACCCGGGATGGTCTTCACGATCGAGCCGAAGATCTACATCCCCGATCGCAATATCGCGATCATGATCGAGGACATGATTCTCGTGACCCCCACGGGCCACGAGAACCTGTCGGCGTCGGTGCCGAAGCGGGCCGCGGAGATCGAGCGGATCATGCGCCGCTGAGGGGCCGCCTCGCGCGTTACGGCTGTTTGATCCGCGCCATCATCTCATCCAGCATCTTCACGAGAGAATCGCGCGGGATGCTGAACTGGTGGCCATGGTTGAGCTGTACCGTCTCCTCCATCGCCTTGCGCACCGTCACTAACGCCTGGTTCGCTGCCGGGACCACCATATAACGCCCCTGCGGCTTCGGGCTCGTGAACGCATGCAACGCCGCGCGCGCGACGGCGTCGGGCTCGGGGTAGTTGTGGTAGTTCCCCATAGCGCGCACCAAGTTTAGGCTCGGCTGCTCAAAGGGGGTCCCCTTCGCCCGGTCGGCGGCCGCCTGGATCGTCGCCATCGTGTTCAGACCGATGTCCGACTTGTAGTTGCCGGGTTCGATGAGGCTGGAGGTCACGCCGAGCGGCGCCATCTCCGCGCCTAACGCGTCGCTGAACGCCTCGATCGCGTGCTTGCTCATCGAGTACACGCCGAACAACGGACCGGACAGGATCCCGGAGATCGACGACACCGTCACGACGCGCCCCTTCGACGCGACCAGCATCGGGCCGAACGCCTTCGTCACCCGCCAGGGCCCCATGACGTTCACGTCCATGACCGACTGGAGCTCCTTTTCCTCGGTCAGGATCAGCGCGCCGCCGGTGGCGATGCCGGCGTTGTTCACCACGCCGTAGAGCCCGCGGCCGTCGCGTTCAATAGAAGCGACCGCGGCCGCGACCTCTGCAGGCGACGTCACGTCGAGCCGGATCCCCTTCATGTTCGCGATCTTCGAGAGTTCGGCGATGTCCTCCGCCTTCCTCGCCCCCGCGTACACATAGAACCCCTCGCTCGCCAGCAGCTCGGCGATCTTGCGGCCGATGCCGGAGCTGGCACCGGTCACCAGCACTGCCCGTTGCGGTGCCTGGGCAGGCAGGACGGAGGCGATCAGGACGAAGAGAAGGGTGAGCGGGCGGACGAGCATTCGCATCGGGGGTTGGGAGAAGGGACGCGCCAAGTAGCGCCTCGACCGACGCCAAACGCAAGGGCCGTGGGACCTGATGTCCAATTTGTGGTCCGGGCGTGGCATCCCGGCCATCGATTGAGCGTTCGCCGCGGCTGCCGGGGGTGCACGGGGGAGGGCAGGGGTCGGGGTGGATGGGAAACCCTGCCGCGGTGGTGGGGTAACAGCCGCGCGGTGTATCGTTCCCCCTCACCAACCGACACCGTGCGCCGACTTCTCCCGATCCTCGCAACCCTCCTGCTCGGCGCAGTGTCATCCGCCGCCCAGGGGCGGGTCGCCGGTACGGTCACCGACTCCACCCGCATGCGGCCGTTGGCTGGCGCCCGGGTCTACGCGATCCCCGCGGCGACGGGTGGCCGGCTGCAGGCAGTCACTGACAGTGCGGGCCGGTACCGCTTCGACAACCTCGCGCTCGGCACCTGGGTCCTCGACGTGCGCCATGAGCGTCGGGACTCCCTGGGGGTCGAGGTCCCGCTCGTTGCGGTCGAGCTACGTGAGCCCGGCGAGGTCAAGGCGGACCTCGGGCTGCCCAGCGTGAAGCAGCTGGTCACCACCCGTTGTGGCCTCGATGTCGAGGCCATCGGCGGTGGACTCATCACCGGGACGGTCCGGAGCGCTCGCGACGGCAGCCCGCTGGCGGAGGCGAGCGTGCTTGCCAGGTGGAAGACTTTCCTGGTGGAAGGTGGCAAGCTGCAGCGGGATAGCGGCCGCGCCGAGGTGCTGACGGGATCGCTGGGGCAGTATGTGTTTTGTGGCGTCCCGGCCGGGGCCGGGATCGCGATCACTGGCGTGCAGGGGGCCGATTCGAGCGGCACCCTCGATATCACGATGCCCGGCGACCGCGTGGTCGTCCGTGATCTTTACCTGGCACCACGCAACTGGCGGACGATCACCCTCCGTGACTCCGTGGGTGACGCGGCGAACGTGGCGGCGCTGGGCGGGAGCGCGCGCGTGGAAGGGCGGGTGGTCAACGATCGGGGGCAGCCGTTGGACGGTGCCCAGGTCAACCTCTCGATTGCCGGGCGCGCGGCGCGGACCGGGTCGAGCGGCGCGTTTGCGCTGGATTCCCTGCCTGAGGGCACCCATGTGCTGGACCTGCGCGCCATCGGGTATGCGCCGATTCGCGTTCCGGTGAACCTCGCGGCAGATGCTCCCGTCCGTGAGACCTTCGGGCTCACGCGAATCACGACGATCATGGACACGGTGAAGGTGACCGCCGTTCGCGTCTACTCCGGGGCACAGTTCGCGGGATTCGAGCGGCGTCAGCGGATGGGGACCGGCTGGTTCATGGGCGTCGAAGAGCTCGAGAAACATGCCTACACCTACCCCACCGACCTGGTGACGATGGCCCCCGGCGTCTTTGTGCGCGGGGTGGGACCGGACGCATTGATTCTGATGCGCGGCAACGGGGGCGACCTGTGCATCCCGACGATCTCGGTCGATGGGGTGCGCCACGTGGGGGACGCCATGGACCTGTTGGCGCTCGCACCCGATCAACCGTCTGGTCGGCGTCGAGGTGTACTCGCGGAACGCGATGATTCCCGTTGAGCTGCCGATGGCGATGAACTCGTGCGGGGTGATCGCCTTCTGGACGGGGAGTCGCGCGGCGCCGGGAGCGAAGAAGCCCTGACCGGCGTCAGAGGCGCGCGAGGTAGGTCACCTTCAGGCGCATCGCCCGGTTGCGCGGATCCCATGTGGAGGTCTCGGATCCGCGCTCTTCGTTGAGCACGATGAAGATGTCGCTTCCCGGGCGGTGGATGATGTTGAGCCGCAGGTTGGCCGACACGTTCTTCGCGAGCGAGTTGTACTGCACCAGCGAATTCAGGGCGATGCGGGTGGTGAAGGTGTACGCGGCGCGCAGCGAGACGAGGTGGACGTCGAAGCCGCCGTTGGGCAGTTCCGCCTGACTGTAGGTGTACCCGGTCCGCAGGGACAGGTGTTTGCCCGGCGTCGCGGTGATCCCCCCGCGCACGTTGTGGATCGTCCCGCCAAAGGTGTTCTGCAGGTCGATGTTGACGTCGCCGATGACCGGGCGCGCCCGGCCGCTGCTCAGGAAGATTGAGCGCGATTCATAGAGGTAATCGCCTGCCGGAACGTCCACCCGATCCGTGAGCGTGAACGGGGTGACGATGCGGTTGCGGCCCCTCGTATAGAACAGCCCGATCCCGTCCTCGGTGTTCCAGATCGGGCGCACGCCGACCGTGACCGAGTAGTCCAGCCGCTGCCAGTCCATGTCGGCCACGTGATCGGTCCACAACAGCGTATTCACCCGACGCAGGTTCATGAACGATGACGGGCGCCACGTCGCGCGCGAATTGCTCTGGCTCCGACGAATGTTGGTGCGCGTCACGAACCCCGCCGCGGGATTTGCCTCGTCGCCAACGACGAGATGGGAGGCGGAAAACCCGAAAAGGTTGGTCTGGTAGTCGGTGCCAAGTCTCCAGGCGATGTCGTCGCCACCTGCGCCCTGCGTGGCGGTGGATGCCACAAAGCCCTGAAGGTTGAGCGCACCCTTTGGCCACCACGAGAAGTCGGCGCCGCTCGCCGTGTTCCACGTTGAATCACTCCGACGGTCAACCACCATCGCGCCGATGTAATTCGCACTGCCGAAGTCGCGCTTGACCCGCCCGACATTGAACAGGGTCGCGGGTTCGCCGTACTTCGCGCCGTTCACCGCCGTGAGGAGGCCGATGGTCTGGTTGCCGACGCGACCGCTGAGTCGGCCCCCACCGATCATGGGGACTTCGCCAAAACTCGGGTTGATCCCGATGTTGCGTGAGAAGAAGAGCTGGAAGGGCGGTGGCTCAAAGGTGCCACGCGCCCCAAAGTCGAAAATGCCCGAGTTCTCGAGGAAGAAGTCGCGCTTCTCGGGAAAGAACAGGTTGAACCGCGTGAGGTTCACCTGCTGGTCGTCCACCTCGACCTGCGCAAAGTCGGTGTTGTACGTCAGGTCGAGGACGAGTCCGGGGCGCACCTCGCTCTTGAGTTCCACACCCACGTCGCCGAGTCCCTTGTTGGTGAGGACCCCATCTGGTCGCGTGCGATCGTGGCCGGCGAGGACGTAAGGCCGGATGTCGGCGTTACGCCCGGGCTCGCGCAATCCCTCCAGCCCCTCGAGGTGCCCGGCACGGCTCACCCGGGCGAACCCTTCATTGTTGCGTGACCAGCTCGTCCAGAGCACTTCCTCGTTCTTGCGGCGAATCACGCGATAGGCGTTGAACCCCCAGGTGGCCGGGTTGGCCGGGTACCGCAACGTGCGAAAAGGAATCGCAAACTCGGCGGACCATCCCTCGCGCACCCGCTTGGCCGCCACGTACCAGACCCCACGCCAGTCCACGTTGAACGTGCGCCCCTCGTCGGTGATCAGCGCGTCGAATTCGGCGCCATTCGGGTTCGTGGCGAAGACGAAGGCGTTGCGGTGGTCATGGAATGGATCGAGGAGGATGGCAATGCCGTCGTCTCCACCAAACCGTGGCTTGCCGTCGAACTCGGGCTCCATGACCTTGTCGCGCGCGAGGATCCGGGCGACGATCGCGTCCGGGTCACGATCGCGCGCGAAGACGCCGACGTACATGGTGTTGGCGTCGTACAGGATGCGGATCTCGGTGGCCTCCGTGGCGGGAACGCCTTCCAGCGGCTCGCGCTGCTTGAAGTCCGCGATCACCGGGGCAGCCTGCCACTCGGGCTCGGTGAGGAGCCCGTCGACCTTCATCGCCGCGGGCCGGTCGCTGGGGAGCTTGTGGGCGCGGAGCGTGTCGGACGCAACGGCGGCGACCGCGGGCTGGGCGGCCACCGGCGTGATCCCAGCGCCGATCGCCCATGCCACGCCACAGGTCAGGAGCGCCCTGGGTGGCGCGACGCAGGAAAACACGTTGATCAGGCGGAAATGGGGGACTGGGTCTGCTCCGAACGATGAAATGGTGTCACAGGCTGGGGCAAGGTGAGGGACTTGCGCATTCCCCAATCTCGGCGAACCTTGGACCATCGTGACACGGAGGGACGCATGCCGTATCGTGCCGTTCATTGGGTCACCCTGCTGCTCCCTGCGTTTACGCTTGGGGCCCAGCGGCTGCCGATCACTGCGCTGCCACCCGCGAACGCATCTTTTCCGCAGAGTTTCAGTGACCTGACCGGACTCCGCGAACTGCGCGATCGACGCCTCCTGGTGGTGGATCAGCGCGAGTTGACCGTCCTGCTCCTCGACATGGTGACCGGCCGCGCGGAGCCCATTGGGCGGCGCGGTCCGGGGCCCGGGGAATATCAATGGCCGACCAACCTCCACGCGCTCCCCGGCGATTCGAGCGCGCTGCAGGACAACGCCGCGCGACTGCTGTTGATCATTGGTCCCGATGGTCGCACGGGGGACAGGCTCGACGCGCGCGAGCAGGGGACCGATGCGGGAGCGGCCTTGCGGCTCGGGGCACGCTTCTTTGATGATCGCGCGCGCCGGTATACGCAGGCGCAACCCATTCGATTCAACGCGGACGGGACACGCAGCGTGACCGACAGCGTGGCGCTTGAGCGCTGGAGCTCGGGGGGCGTGAGGCGGGATACGATCGGCTATCTGCCATTGGAGACGGACCCAAGTCGTCGCGTGATGGCGTCGGGGGGCGTCGTCTCCACGCCCCGGACGGAGGCGTTTCGCACGGCCGCGCAGTGGGCCGTCGCGAACGATGGGAGAGTCTACATCGTTCACCCATCTCCGTATCGGGTCGATGTCATCCATCCGGATGGTCGGCGGGTGACGGGGGCTCCGGTGGCGTATGAGCGGATCCGGGTCACCGAGCAGCACAAGACGGCGTTCATGACGGAGGTGAATCGCCCGCGCATGGTGATGCGCCGTACCCGGGATGGCCAAACCAGCATCGGGCTGGGCACGATGGGACCGAGCACCGAGACCTGGTCGTATCCGGAGTTCTTGCCTCCCTTTCTCTATGGTGCAGCACGCACCGCGAGTGATGGAACCCTATGGGTCCTTCGCACGTCGCCGGTCGAGGCTCCGCACCAGTACGACGTGTTCGAGAACGATCGCCTCGTCCGACGGGTCTCGCTCCCCGCCCGCGCACGCCTCGTCGGGTTTGGAGCGAACGCCGTCTATCTCGTGGTCCTCGACGAGGACGACCTGCAGACACTCCAGCGCCACAACCTGCGCTAGCGCTGGGGCGAGACGGTGAATCCCTTGAACGCCGTCACCACGTCGCGCTTGGCCCAGAGGCCAACGCGCCCCTGCACCGGTGCCTCGAGCGCGAAGCGGGCGTCGAGTTCCGTGTGGCCGGTGACCGAGGCGAGGACGTCGCGCCCCTGCACGCGCACCACCAGTTCATGCCATTGGTTGAGGGGCAGCTGCTTGAGCCCCGTGCCCTTCGCCAGCACCGCGCGATCCCCGTCGCGAAACGCCCAGAGGGCGAGGTTGCCGTCCTTGGTGTTGTAGCGGACGTAGCGGTACTCGCCCGTTGGACCGAGGCCGAAGACGATCCCGCCGCTGCGGTCGTCGCTGCCGGAGATGAGCCGGAACTGCACCCGCAGCGTGCCCTCGCCAAAACTCCGCGTCTCACGATCTACCGCGAGCGGGAAGGCCGTCGGTGAGGTGGTGTTCGCCAAAAAGGCGGAAGTGGCGTCGCCAAACAGGGCCTTCCCCGCGGCCGTCAACGCCGCGCGATCGACGGCGCCGTTCCACCGTGCCCCGTCGACCACGATCGCGGCCGGGTCGCCGTCAAACACGCTCCACTGGCCAATCACGCCCTGCAGCGGTGTGCGGGCCGGCTGAGCGGGGAGCACCGAGGCGCAGGCCAGAGCGCCGAGGACGACGGTACGCCAGGACATGATCAGGACTCCGGTGAGGATCGCAAGGCGCCGAGGAACGCGCCCGCCAGGGGGAACACCACGAGACTCCAAAGACCCAGTGCACCCCTGACGGTGTCGGCGGGGAGCCACCCGGTGGGGGGGCTGAGGCTGGCATAGAGGGCGAGGAGGGCCGCGGCGACGTGGCCGTACACGGCGCCCCAGAAGGCGCGCTGCCGCGCGGGCGATTCGCGCTTGATCCGGTGACCGACGACCAGAAGCGCGATGGGAACGCCGAACAGACCAACGAGGAGCAGCAGTTGGTGGATGACGCTCATGTCTCTCTCCCTGGGCGATGACGGATCAGGCGAGGGGCGAGCCAGAGCCAGTAGCCCGTGACCAGGGTGACCATCAGGGCAATCGCCCCGGCGTCCGAGAGGAGGATGAAGCCGTCACCGAAGATCTCCCCGGAGTGCAGCTTCTCGAGGAAGACATCATTCCGGGCGCCGATGTGGAGCACACGCCCGGTCGCGAGGTCGACGGTCGCTTCGGTGTTGTCGCGGTCACGAAAACGAACCTTCACGAATCCATTGCGAGGGCGCACGTCCATTCGGTCGATCACGGCGGGGTCGACGGCAGCTCCCGGGGTCCAGCCTCCACGCGCATCGACAGGTACGGCGTGTAGCGCGGAAAGGGCCAGGGAATCGACCGAGACGGCGGCCCGCAGCGGGGCCTCCGTCTGGTGCTCCACCTCGGGCATGAGGCCCAGGCCGCGCTTGTGATTGAGCAGGACCCCCGTGATGGAAATCGATGCGAGCGTCAGCGTGGCTACGACCCCCAGCCACAGGTGGAGGTAGAAGGCGGTCCGCGTCCAGCGACGGCGGGGTGCGGGTTCGGTAGGTGGCATCCAGGCGGGGCGGGGTGGAGCTGCGGCCCGGACGGTAGCACTGGGACACCGGGTTCGGGAGACACAACGACCAATCGCCCGATCCTGGGGGATACTGGGACTCGTCTCAGGGCGGGCGTGGGGCCCCCTTCTAATCCGAACCGAGACGCCCGTTTCGCCGCGGGCACAGATCCCCCAAGTTTCCCCGGTCACCATTGACGGAAGCATTCATGCTCGCTCGTGCACTCTTCGTTGGCCTTGCCCTCCTTCCGGGGGCGCTCCACGGCCAGGGCCAGGTCTTCAAGTCCGCCCTCCATGATTACCGGCTCACCACGGTCGCCGACGGCCTCGTGAACCCCTGGTCGATGGCGTTCCTGCCCAATGGAGACATGCTGGTCACCGAGCGGCCGGGGCGCCTCCGGCTGGTACGCGGCGGCAAGCTCGTTGAGCAGCCGATCAGCGGAACCCCCAAGGTCGCCGCCCGTGGGCAGGGCGGCCTGCTGGAAGTGGCGCTGCATCCTGCCTTCGCCTCCAACCGGTATGTCTACCTGAGCTACTCCAAGGCGCTCGCCGACACCGGGACGCTCACGACCACCGCCATTGGTCGCGGTCGCCTGGAGGGGGACAAGCTGGTCGACTTCACCGACATCTTCGTGGCGGAGACGCGCGGTACAAGCGGACATTTCGGGTCGCGGCTCGCCTTCGATCGCGCGGGGTTCCTGTTCATCACGGTCGGCGATCGCATGGCGCCGCCGTCGGGCAACCTCGAGGCGCATCCGGCACAGGACCTGTCGAACCACCACGGCAAGGTGATCCGGCTCCATGATGATGGCCGGGTGCCGAGCGACAATCCGTTTGTAGGTCGGGCCGGCGCGCGCGGTGAGATCTGGAGCTACGGGCACCGGAACATGCAGGCGCTGGTGATCCACCCGGTGACGGGCGACGTCTGGATCACCGAGCACGGCCCCCAGGGCGGCGATGAACTCAACCTGATCAAGAAGGGGGCCAACTACGGATGGCCGGTGATCGGTTTCGGTGTGAACTACGGCTCCGGATCAGCGATCCACGGCGGGACGCGCAAGGACGGGATGGAAAACGCCGTCCACGTCTGGGTGCCATCCATCGGGGTCTCGGGGATGACCTACTACACTGGCGACAAGTTCCCCGAGTGGAAGGGGAACCTGTTGGCCGGCGGGATGTCAGGCGAGCAACTCGGGCGCTTCTCCATGAACGGGCAAACGGCGGAGTTGGCCGAGACGATCGTTCGCCGGCAAGGACGCATCCGGGATGTGCGGACGGGTCCGGACGGCTACGTCTACCTCGCCATCGAAGATCGGAGTGGCAAGCCGACGCCGATCATGCGACTGGAGCCGGTCAAGCGCTGAACGCGTCGCGCGTCAGTCGCTGGTGATCGCGCGGCGGGCGATGGTCGCGCGGGAGCGGACGAGGGCCGCCACGTTGACCAGAACGTCAATGTGTGCGGCCTCGGCACCCGTCCGGAGGAAGACAAAGCTCCCGTTGGTCGCTGCGTCGTAGGCGGAGAGCCCGGCGCGGTCGTAGGTGTCCGCAAACAATGACGTGCGCCGAGTGACCGTGGGGACGGCCCCTGGCGCCAGCACCGTCTCGACGAGATGCGTCGAATCGCGATAGAACAAGGTGTTGCCCGGCGGTCCCCAGTGTGGCTGCTCGCCCCCGTGCTCGGAGATCCGGACCACCGGCCCCGCGGTCATCGACGGTCGCACGAAGACCTGGGTGACGCCGTCTTCTGCCGCCGTGTAGGCCACCCGCGCGCCGCTCGGCGACACACTCGCGGACCGTTCGCCTTCCTCGGAGTGGTAGTGCCCCAAGCCGCCCGTGGCCAGGTCAATGGCCACCAGGTCGGGGCGCGCCCGAGGCGCGAGGATCACGCCGCGCAGCGAGTCGCCGGTCGCGGTGAACGCATGCAGGCGGATCATGCCCCGGCCGCTGAACACCGTGCGTGCGCTGTCCGGGCGATCGAGTCGCTGCGCCACCACGTGGCTCTCGCCCTCGTCACCACTGCGGACCCAGGCGAGCGTCCGTCCGTCTGGGCTGAAGACCGGGGATTGGTTCCGGCCGCTCCGGGTGATGCGCCGCGCGCCGCCGGCCAACCCGAAGACCTGGATGTCGCTGGTCCCGTCGGCGTTGATCACTTCGGCGGCGATGTCGCCGTTGACTGGTGAGGCAACCGGGGTCCCATAGTCGCGAAGTGCCCCGGTGACCGCGCGGGCGGTTCCGGCGCGGTCCACGACGACGATATCCGAGGCGCGTGGTGCCGCCTCGAGGAAGGCGAAGACCCCGGAGTGCGACGCGGCGAATGCCTGGCGCCGCGGGCCGCGGGTCGCCGTCGTCATCGTGACCACGGCGAGCGGGGTACCCTCCGGCTGCCAGTCGGCATTCAGGGTGACCGCGTGGACGGTGCCGTCCTCGGAGCCGAAGAACAGGTATCCGCTAACAAACTGCGGCGTGCTTCCCTTCAGGTCGCCCAGGGGTCGCTCGCGAGCGCCCACCCGGCCGATCATGAGGGTGGCAGGTGTCCCCTGGGGTCCACGGCGACGCTCGAACAGGAAGTGCTCGCCGTCGGGGAGGAACGAGACGGCGGTGTCGTGGGACCCCGAGTCCGGCGAGGTCAGACGTTGGGGCGCGCCGCCGGCAAGGGAGATCGCCCAGAGTCCCGCGTCGCGCGGGCCGGCGTAGGCCACCAACCCGCGGCTCCCCCAACTGGGGGCGTCGGACATCGGGCGCATGTCGGCCTCGCCGATGGTGGCGACTGTGCCACCGCCGCTCGGCATGGTCCGGATGCGCCCCTCCGAGACAAAACCGATACTGCTCCCATCGGGTGAGAGAAAGAGCGACTGGGCCGTGCTCAGGCCGGGGACTTCGGCCATGTCGTCGTCACCCAGGCGGCGGAGCCAGACGCGCCGTGAGCCGGTGGAGCCTTCGCCGATCAGCATGCGTCGTCCATCGGCCGACAGAGCCAGCTCGACGAAGTCGGAGCGCAGCCCGTTTGGTGGGGCGACGGAGAAACGGACGAGGGGCGGGAGCTCGGGCGTTGGGGGAGGCTTGAGGGCGAGCCACGCGGCCGCGAGGCTCGCGATGCCGGCCACGCCCCAACCCAGCCACGACACACGGGTGGTGCGAGGGGCGACGGCTCGCGGTCCCGATGTGGTGACCGGGTGGGCTTCACCTGCCTTGAGCGCGTCACCGAGGGCTCGCGCCGTCGGGTACCGGTCGGCAGGGAGCTTGGCCAGGGCGCGAAGCACGGTATCCTCGAGCCAGGGCGGAATGGTGTGCCGCTGCTCGGTGAGGCTACGGGGGCGCTCCGTGAGGACGCGCGAGATCACCTGCTGCACATTCGCCCCGGTGTGCGGGGGCTCGCCGATGAGCATCTCGTACAACACGGCCGCGAGCGAGTAGACGTCGCTGCGCGCGTCCACGACCCGGTCCCCACTCGCCTGCTCGGGGGACATGTACGCCGGCGTGCCTAACGACAACCCGGTCTGCGTGATCCGCGCCCCGCCGGCGTTGGAAACGGCGAGGGCGATGCCGAAGTCGCTCACCAAAGGCTCGCCGTCCTGCATCAGGATGTTCTCGGGCTTCAGGTCCCGGTGCACCACCTGGTGGCGGTGGGCGTAGTCGAGGGCGCTGGCGACGGCGCTGGCGATGCGCACCGACTCGGCGATCGACAGTTGTTGGTCACGCTCGAGCCGCTGCCGCAGGGATTCGCCGGCGACGAACGGCATCACATAGAAGAGGAGCCCCTGGGCCTCACCTGAGTCGAACAGGGGCAGGAGGTGCGGGTGTTGCAGGTTGGCCGTGACCCGGATCTCGGCCAGGAATCGTTCGACCCCGAGGACGGCCCCGAGTTCGGGCTTGAGGACCTTGAGGGCGACCTGTCGGTCGTGGCGGAGGTCGCGGGCGAGGTAGACCGTGGCCATTCCGCCCACCCCGATCTCCCGCTCGATCGAGTAGCGATCGGCGAGCGACTCCTGGAGGGTCTGGCGGACGTCCATGGTGGTGAGTGGGTGGCGACCAGCGACTGTTAATAGAGCGCGCGTTGGGACTCGCCGGCAGGTCCCACGAACCTGACCCGTGCGTCGGCCGAGACCCTACGAGGCGTCAGGGTCGGAGCCTCAGGTGAGCGCATCGAGCAGGCGATCGACGTCCGCCATGTCGTTGAACACCGACGGTGCGATGCGCACCCAGTAATCCGCGACCCGCACGCTGACCCGCGCCGCGTCGAGCTTGCGGCCCACCTCGCGCGTGTCCTTCACGGCAAACGTCACGATCGGTGAGGTGCTGTCGAGTGGTGTCTGGGGGATCCAGCCCAGGCGCGGCAGTTCGGCCTGCAGCTTGCGCAGCAGGGGTTGGCGATGCGCCTGGATGTTGGCGACACCGAGCTGTTCCAGGTACGGTACCGACACCGCGAGGGCTGCCGCCACGGAGAGGGCCGTGGTTCCCAGCTGGACATGGCTGGCCGCATCAGCTCCCGGCGTGTAGGTCACCGGCGTCGGGTACTGCGGGTCGAGCGGCGACAAGTGGATCGCCGCGTCTGGCGCCGAGTTGTAGGACCAGTGCGGCCGGCCGAGCACGCGCTCGATCAGCGATTCGCGCACGTAGAAGAAGGCGAGCCCGAAGTCACCCATCATCCACTTGTAGGTGGCCGTCGCGCCAAAGTCGAGCCCGGTCGCCCGGACGTCCAATGGTACCGCGCCGACCCCCTGGATGAGGTCCGCGTACACGTAGGCCCCATGCGCATGCGCGAGGTCGCAGACCTGCTTCAGGTCGTGCTGGAACCCATTGTACATCGAGACGAACGACACCTCGACCAGCTTCGTCTTGCGGTCCACGAGGCGCTCGAGGTCGCGGAGGTCCACCGCGCCGTTCTTCGACTTCGCGACGCGGATGTCGGCGCCGCGTGTCTTCAACTCCATCAGGTGAATGAGCGCGCCCTCGAAGTGGAGGTCGTCGGTGACGATGTTGCCGTCAAACGGGCGGTTGAGCCCCAGCGCCTCGATGACCAGGTTCTCGCCACTGCTCGTGTTCTGGATCCACGCGATCTCGCTCGGTTTCGCGTTGATCAACCGCGCGAAGGCGCCGCGCGCATCCGGGAGCGGCGCCGGCGCCGGGAACCCCAGGGAGCCGCGGCGCTGGACGGCGGCGCGATACGCCTCCGCGGCCGCGATGGGCATGGGATGCGTATAGGCACCATTGATGTAGGTGTAGCCCTCGGCAATGGCGAAGTCCTGCTTACGTGGGATCCCGGGGACGAGGGGGCCCGTCGCTCGTGGTTGCGCCGTCTGTCCTCCGGCGGACGTTCCCATCGCCGCGGACACCGCGGTGGCCCCAAGCCCGGAAAGCAGCTCCCTGCGGGTCAGTTCCATCGACATCTCCTCGATTGCGTCAGGGCGGGCGGCGGCGTACCGGCCGTGCCCGCGGGTACGACCGCGTCAGCGCGACCGCTGCTTCCACGCCGCGAGCACCTCGGCCTCGCGGGCCCGCGTGATTCCCGCCGCGCGCTTCTCACGCTCCGCCGCCGGCCGGGCCTTGTCCCACGCAATCAGGTCCATCGCCGTCGTCGCCAGCGGGCGATAGGTGAGCCCGGCGGCCACGGCGCGAGCCACACTGACGTACATCAGGGGATCACCGGGTGCCCACGCCGGGATGTCGCTCCAGATGCGCAGCTTCTGCTCAGCCAGGAACGACTCAGGCACCCAGGTAAAGCTGACCGCCGACGTGGTGGAGGCACGGCACCCGGCGAGCATCTCGGCGAACGTCATCCGCGTGGCCGGACCGGTTCCGTTGAACGCGCCGGTCACGCGTCCCTCGGCCAGGCGCACCGACCACTCCATCAGGTCGCGCTGGTCGATCACTTGCGACGAATGGTTGGGGTTTCCGGGCGCCATCACTTCGCCGCCCGCATCCACCCGCATCACCCAGTAGGTCCAGCGATCCGTCGGGTCGCCGGGCCCGACGATCAGGCCCGGCCGCACGATCGTGTTGCGGCCGGGGAACGCGGTGTTGACGATGTCTTCGGAGAGCGCCTTGGTGAGCCCGTAGGGGGCGACGTCGCCGTCCTTCCAGTTGGCCGGGGGCGTAAAGCGCTGGTAGTCCTCCATGACCGGGGTCATCCGCACGTCGCCCGCACTCGCGTACGACATGTCGGCGGTGCGATAGGCCGAGATGGACGAGATGAACAAGTAGTGATCGGTGGAGTCCTTGAGGGCGCGCGTGCTGCGCTGGACCCAGCGATAGTCGCGGGCGTTGTTGTCGAGGACAGCGTCCCACTTTCGACGCGACAGGACGCTGAGGTCGCCTTCGCGGTCGGCAATGAGGTGCTCGACGCCATCGACCTTCGTCGCGCTGCGTCCGCGGGTCAGGATGGTGACTTCGTGGCCGCGCTCGAGCGCGTACTTGACCGTGTGCGGCCCGATGAAGCCGGTGCCGCCGAGGATGAGGAGCTTTTGTGCCCGCGTCGGTGCGGCGGTCGGCCGGGGTGACGTGGCGGCTGCGGTCGCGGCACGTGGGCCCAGAGCCATCGCGGCGCTCGCAAGGGTGGCACGTTGGACGAAGTCGCGGCGGGACGACATGAGTGGGCCTATTGGCGGGAGACGCTCCAACTTGGGCCTCGATCGAACTCGCCGCCACCGGTCACGCCTCCCTCATCAGCGGTCGGGGCCAGTCGGGGACCACGTTTGACGCTGGACGGCGCGGTGGGCATCTTCGCCGTGCCTCACGCGTCGACCACTCTTTCGCACTGCCCATGCCCCGCCGCCTCACGGTCCTGTCCCTGTGGTCCCTGGCGTCCGCCGCCGCTGCCATCGCCCAACCTGCTCCCCACGCGCGCATCCAGGAGGTGATGAACCGCCCGGAGTTCACCCACGCGCATTGGGGGATGGAGTTCTACGACATCGCCAGCGGCAAGGTGTTGATGTCGCACAATGGCGATCGTCTCTTTGTCCCGGGGTCCACCACGAAGGTGGTGACGATGGCGACGGCGATGCAGACGTTAGGCGCGGACCATCGGTTCCGGACGCGCGTGTATCGCACCGGGCCAGTGCGCAACGGGATCGTCCAGGGCGACCTCGTGCTCGTGGCCTCCGGGGATCCGAATATCTCCCACCGGGTGCGCGAGGGTGATCGGTATGCCTTCATCGACCAGGACCATTCGTATGGCGGCCAGCCCCTGCCTGGTGATCCGTTGCAGACGCTCCGCCAGATGGCGCAGCAGGTCGCGGCAAAGGGGATCCGCGGGGTCACCGGCCAGGTGATCGTGGACGCGTCCCTCTTTCGCGAGGGAGCGCGCGAATTGGGCACGCGCGTGGTGTTGTCACCGATGGTCGTGAACGACAACGTGATCGACCTCGTGGTGACGCCTGGGCGGCGCGCAGGAGAGCCGGCGACCGTGACGGTCTCTCCGAAGACGTCGTTGCTGACGGTGCAGGCCTATCTCACGACGACCGACTCGGGGACAGCGCCGGCGGTGCGGACGGTGGAAGACAGCAGCAACAAGGACCGCCGCTACCTGGTGATCACCGGCTCCGTTCCCGTAGGGCCGCCGAGCAATCCGCGCTGGGTCGTTCCCTCGCCGTCGCGTTTTGGCGAAATCACCTTCACCGAGGTGCTAAACGAGGCGGGCGTCGCGGCGATCCCGCGCCTGGGGGCGCGCATGGTCGACGCGTCCGTACTTGCCGCTCGTTATGCAGATTCGCTGCTGGTGGCCGAGCATGTGTCGCTCCCACTGTCGAAGGAGGCGGTCGTGCTGCTCAAGACATCGCAGAACCTGCATGCCAGCAACTTCCCGTTGGTGCTGGGTGCGCTGAAGGGTGGGGCGTCCCGCAATGGGTTCGACATTGCGCGGGAATGGCTGGTCAGCGAGGGGCTTGACCTGAACGGGGCGGTGCAGGGCGATGGGGCCGGCGGCGACGCCTATTTTGCGCCCCGCTTTATGTCGCGGCTGCTGGCGAAGGTGTGGACCAAGCCGTGGGCGCAGGAGTTCAAGGCGGCGATGCCAACGCTCGGCAAGGACGGCACCCTCGCGGCGATCCAGGTGAACAGCCCGGGGGCAGGGAAGGTGTTTGCCAAGACGGGGACCTATGGCTCGTACGATCCCCTGAATCGGCGACAGCTCATCCACGGCAAGGGTCTGGCCGGGTACTTCACTTCAAGAGGCGGGCGGGAGATTGCCTTTGCGATCTACGTGAACAACCTGTCCGTGGCACAAGGCGATCCGGCGATCGTGGCGGGGCAGGCGTTAGGCGAGATCGCGTCGATCGCGTGGGAGGTGGTGAAGTAACCGCGGCATGACGGACTTCGGGAGCCGCCCGCGCCCGCCGGTCACCCGCGCCTAGGCATGGAGCAGGCTTCGCTCATGCTCGCCCGCATCCGGACGCAGGCGGCGTCCGTACGCATACATGAAGTGGAATACGACGTTCAATGCGAGTACCGCGCCAACGGTCACCCCGAGGATCTCGGGGGTCGGGTCGATGCGCGATAACGTCCACACCAGTTGCAGCACGCAGAGGGCGGAGACAAAGACCAGGGTCGGGCCGCGCCGCACCTTGGACACCACCCACGCTCCAAGGGGCGCGCCAAAGAGCACGATCGGCGATGCGGCGAGCCAGTTGCCAACGACCTCCGCCTCCACCGCACCATCCCACACGGTCAACCCCGTCCCGAGGAGTGAGTTCCAGGCCATGAGGATCACGCTTGTGGCGATGGCCGGCTTCAGGTCGGAACGGAAAATCAGGACAAGCACGGTGTAGACGACCATGTCCACGCCGACCCCGGTGAGCCCTGAAGCGACTCCCCCGATCAGCCCGCCCACCAGGCCGAAGCGCATGTCCGCCTGCGGGCCGAGGGTCGGCGCGTGATGGTGCGAGAGCAGCTGTTTCAGCTTCACCAGGGTGACAATGCCGAAGCCGCCCCAGATGCATGCAAAGGCCAGTTTGACAACGGTCCCGGAGAGCTGCGGGAAGATCACATAATGGGTGATCACCATCGAGATCGCGGACCCAACCATGGCCCAGGGGATGACGGTTCGGGCGATGGGCATCCGCGCGCACAGGATGAAGATCGACGCGCTGGTCATCCCGATGGACTGGATGAAGAAGCTGAACTGCCGACCAAAATCCGCCGGTTGGTCAAACAGCAGCACCAGCACGGGGAATCCCACCGTCCCCCCACCCATCGGGGTAGAGCCGGCGACATACGATCCCAGCGCCATGGCCACCGAGATCGGCCAGTGATCGGCGACACGACCCCACCAGCCGTTCCCGATCACCAGGAAGAGCCAGGTGCCGAGGAACCCGGCAACCCAGACCAACCACAACCACAGATGCGTCTGGTGATTTGCCACGTGGATGGCGGAATGACGCGGTGACGGGCGGACCATGCAAGCGAAAGTTGGTTGGAGTTTGGTGCGTTTCGTCAGCACCTGACGTGCGTGGCCGCCACACCGCCCCGGGAACCTGGACGTCCTGTGGTGCGAAGAAGTCAGAATGTCCGGAGTGACAATCCAAACAGCGCCATGGGCCGGCCACCCCGCGGCGGGATGCGAATCAGTTGGGGCTGCGGCGGCCGCGGAGAAAGTCTCGTGCTCGTATGCCGGATGCTGAACAGTGGTGCGAAGGTGAGGTGCCGGTCCGGCCGGCGCCGATCGGAAGCCGGTATGACCCCTTGAGCAAGGCGTGGGCCATGGCCGCCCACGGTCACGCGGAGTCGTCCGACGCCGCTTCGTCACGCCAGACGTCAGGTGGCCGGTGACGCTGGGTCTGGTGAAAAGAGGGCCCTACTGGGCCGGCCCAAACAGGCGCGGCGCCGGAATACGTCCGGGAGGGCTGGCAGTGGACCGAGCTCAGCGCGCCACGCCGGCCTCCCGGAGTAGGGCGAGGACCCTGGGGTTGTTGAGGCGCCGTGCGGTGGCCACCGGCGCGACTCCGCGTGCGGGGATCGACACGTCAGCCTTCGCCATCAGCAGGACCGCCAGAGCGTCCACCGCGCCGCCCTCGATCGCGTGGTGCACGGGGGTGAATCCCGTGTTGTTTGGCAGGTTGATGTTCGCCCCGCGTGCCAGCAGGACGCGCACGGCCGCCGCGTGATTGCCCCCGGCCGCGTAGTTGAGCGGGCGCCGATTGCCGACAAAGTCGATCGAGTCGATGCGCGCCCCGTTCGCGAGTGCGCGCACGATGGCCGCGGTGTCGCCGGAGACCGACGCGATCCAGAGTGCGTTCTGTGCGTCGATCTTGATGGTCGACTCCACGCTCGCCAGCATGGAATCGAGCGCCGCGCGTTCGAATACGCGTCCCCCGCGGATGACAGTCCGGATCCTGCGCGTGTTGGTGATGTCGGCGAGCGGGTTGGCGTCCAGGAGCACCAGGTCCGCGGCGCGCCCGGCCTGCACGCTCCCAAATTCCGCCGTGCGGCCCAGGAAGGTTGCACCGCTCAGCGTCGCGGCTCGCAGGGCTTCGGCCGGCGAGAGCCCGGCCTTCACCAGTTCGCCAAGTTCGTCGTGCACACTCGCCCCGGGGATGACGAAGGAATCGCCGGCATCCGTGCCGAGCATGATGGGGACGCCGGCGCGGTGTGCCGCGGCGGTGAGGGTGAGGCCCTTCTGGTAGAAGTCCATGAACCCCTTGCGCCCCGCTGGTGAGGGATCCGCGGCGACCATGCCATTGGCATCGGTGTACCATCCCATTTGCTGGCGCACCGGGATGAAGCGCATGCGCGGATCCGCGCGGAACATCCCGTCATCCGCAAACGCATCCATCTTCCGCGTCACGTGGGTCGGCGTGATGTACGTACCGTTCTTCGCAAACGTGCGAAACACCTCGGCGCAGGTCGTAGGGGAGTACTCGTCCACCATGCGCTGGCGGATGACCGTGTGGTGTGCCGTCTGCAGGCGCTGGCGCATCGAGTCCGCCCCAGGCCAGCAGTTGAGGAGGAAGATGCGGGAGTGCTCGATGCTGCGCTGTCCGGCGTTGGACAGCTCGATAGCACTCATCGGCGCCGGTTCGTGGCCGGCGAACGGGATGCCGAGGCGTCGGGCTTCGTCCGTAAGGCCAACGTACCCTTCGCGCGGGATGCCGTTGTAGATCTTGATGAAGTCGTAGCCGAGGTCCTTGATGCGGCGGGCCAGCTGGCGTCCTTCCTCCTCCGTGCGTGTCTTGTAGTACGCGGGCATGGCGTCGGGGACGCCCGCGGCCCCGTTCACGCTCCAACTGCCGACAGCCAGGACGCGCGGTCCCACCAGGGTGCCGTTGGCGATCTGCGCTTGTACCTCGCGGTAACGCGCCAAAGCGCCAGTCAGCATCGGGGTATTCATGACGCGAATGCCTGTCACCCCATGTGCGGTGAAGAGCGGCAACTGCTGACGGACCGGGTCGAGCTGGAAGAACAGGTGGGCGTGCATGTCCCACAGCCCCGGGATCACGAAGCGCCCACGGCCGTCAAGAACTCGTGCGCTCCCGGGGACGGCCACTCGTCCGCTGGGGACCACGTCGACGATGCGGTCGCCTTTCAGGAGCACGTCGCGGTTCACGATCGTGCGGCCGGCGACGACGTCCACCACGGTGGTGCCCCGCACGACGAGGTCGGCGTCGCTGCTGCTCGCTGGGGGGACGGATGCGCACGCGCCGGCTGCGAGGGAAAGTGCCAGGACAACCGCGGGACGGGACATGGGCCGTGGACCGATGGGGGATTGAGGAGGTACGGCGCGCGCGCGCAGCAGGATTCGAGATCCCGAATCGGTCGCCGTGCTGCCCGAAGCTTCGCCCCTGGTCGCGTTGTCGGAACAGCCGGTCAGGGCGCGCTGGGACTCCTCGTGGCGGATCGCACCGCGCGACCAGGCCGCGCCGTCTCCACCAGGCGGCCATCCCGAACCACGAAGGTCCCGTTCACAAGCACGTGCGGGATCCCCTCGGACGTGAGCATCGGTTCGGCAAAGGTCGAGCGGTCGCGCACGGTCGCGGCGTCGAACATCGTGAGGTCGGCGAAGGCGCCCGGCGCAATCCGGCCGCGTTTCGCCATGTCGGGGACGAATGACTCGAGCCGGCGCGCGGGAAGGATGGTCATCTTCGCAAGGGCGTCCATCAGCGGGAGCGCCCTTCGGTCGCGCACATAGTGACCGAGGATCCGTGCGTAGGTGCCGGCGCCGCGCGGATGTCCGGTTCCATTGATGAACGGCACGCCATCGCTCGCAACGATCACGCCGGGATGCGTGATGGCCCGGTCGACGTTCTCCTCCTTCATCATGTGGATGACCACCCATCCCCCCTGCTTGCGGTACCGCGCAAAACTCTCGGCCGTGAGTCGCTCCCCGGTTAGCGGCCAGGCGATGTCGCCGTAGTCGACCCGCAGGTTGGCCTGCCATCCCGGGTTGAACATGGCGGACTCGAGTCGCGTTGAACCCGCGGTGTAGGGGTACGCTTCGGTCGTGACGTCGAGACCGGCGGCACGGGCCGAGTCGAGGAGGGCAAGGGAGAGCGGCAGGTCGCCTAACGATGAGCTGTTCACGTGGACCACGTGCAGTGGTGCCCCGACCTTCGTCGCGATCTCCACTACCTCGCGAATCGGCGCGACGCCAAAGGCGCGGGTGTGCACGAAGGCGGGGACGCGGTGCCGGGCGGCGACGGCAAAGAGGCGCTCGATCTCCTCGCGGGTCGCACCCGGGGAATAGTTGATCCCGAAGCCGAGTCCCAGCCCGCCTTCGGCGAGGCCCTGCGTGAGCACGGCCTCGAGCTGCGTGAGTTGTTCTGGCGAGGCGGGTTGATTGGCGCCAGCCGGCTGAGGGCCGAGTGCGACGATCGGCGCGGGGTTGGTGGACCCGTGCCCGATGGCCACGCCGGGGTGGAAAACACCAAATCGCGCCGGGCGATGTCCGGCGGATGCCCCGAAGTTGAGCGGCGCCTTGCCTTCCATGGACTGGTACCACGAGGCCACGGGTGATGCACCCGCTTCCATGTCGAGGGCCGTGGTGACGCCGTCGCGCGCCTGCACCTGCATGTCGCCGGTGGTCTGGCCATGCGCGTGGAGGTCGATGAACCCCGGGGCGACGACGAGCCCGGTGCCGTCCACGGTGTCGCGCCCGGTCAGTGGCGCGTCGGAGATGACGCTGATTGTGTCGCCGATGATCCCGATGTGGCGCACCGCGTCGGTGGATGTCGCCGGGTCCATCACCCGTCCGCCCGCGACGACGAGGTCGTAGGTCACGGGTTCCGTGCAGCCGGCCAGGGCGAAGGCCGCGACGATGGCGAGTTGTTGGCTTCGGGTCATGGGCTGCTTGCCGGTGGCCGGTCGTTGGTCGTCGAGGTGTGATCCGGAGTGTTGTCACCTCGGGGCGGCCCGGAAACAGCGCGCTCTACTTGCTCCTTTCGCCGGGTAGCCGGAAGTTGGCGAATATCGCGACGTCGCACGGGTGCCAACAGAGGGCGCCGTACGTCGCCCACCTCACCTCCCATGCGCCGGTCCTTCCACCTGCCGTTCCTGGCCCTGATTGGCGCCGCCACCGGTTGCGCGGGAGGAACGCCAGCCGATGCGCCGGACGGTCGGGCGGTCGAGCGAGCGGATTCCCTGATGATGGCTTTCGTAGATGGGGAGGGGCCCGGCTGCGCCCTCGCGGTGGCCCACGGGGGGGGCATACGTTACGAACGCGGGTATGGAATGGCCGTCCTCGAGCACGCGATCCGCATCGATGAACGGACGACCTTCGATATCGGGTCGGTGGGCAAGCAATTCACGGCCGCCGCGGTGCTTCGGCTGGCGGCGGACAAGCGGCTCTCGCTCGAGGATTCCCTCGCGCGATGGATCCCCGGCCTCGCGCCCGCATTGAGGGCGGTGCGCGTCAGGGACCTGCTCCACCACACCAGCGGGGTCCGGGACTACGGAGCCCTGGGTATGATGGCGGGAACGCACCCGCGGAGCATGCCGGCCTTCCTTGCCCTGATGCGGCGCCAGCGCGGACTCAACTTTGGTGTTGGCTCGCGGCATGACTACAGCCACAGTGACTATACCCTTCTTGCAGCCGTCGTCGAGGCCGCCGTCGGGATGTCGTATGGACGCTGGATGGAGGACTCGCTGTTCGCTCCCGCCGGGATGCACCGGACGCGGGTGCTGGACGCCGCCGGCGAGCCGGTGGTGGGTCAGGCGTTGGCGTACGAGCGGGATGGTACCGGCCTGCGGACACGTTTCCCGGGCAGCATGCTGGTGGGCGGCGACAATACCTATACGAGTGCAGCGGACCTCTTGCGATGGGACTTGGCGCTCGACGGGGGAAGGGTGGTCCCGGGTGCGATCGCCGTCACGCTGCGCGCTCCCTTGCACTGGACCTTCCGCACGTGGCCCCGTACGCGTACGGTCGCTGGTCGACCCGGCACCGCGGGCACCGGATGCTCTACCGCAACGGGGGAGGTGGGTTTTCGACGAGCCACCTGTACTTCCCGGATGCTGGGGTCGGCGTTGCCCTGCTGTGTAACGGGGCGAACATGCATCCGTTCGAGGTCGCGCGCGCCATCGCGGACGGCTTCCTCCCGGCCGGCACGGTCGTCGCGGATTCGGCCGCGGACATCGTCGAGATCCCGACGGGGGAAGTCACTCGCCTGGTTGGCCGCTACCGCTCCTGGCCGTTGTCGTGGGATCCATTTCGGTTCGTCACCCATGCGGGGCACCTGTACGAGTTGTGGGGTTCCGATTCGACGCAGCTCATGCGTCGACGCGATGGGCGATGGCAGGGCGACGGCGCGATCTACACGTTTTCCGGCGATTCGCTCGGCCGCGCTGTCACGATCATCATGGAGCGGGACGAGGGGTACGAGGTGGGAAGTCGGATCAGTGATTCGGTTCCACCGGCCCCCCGTGGGCCGGAGCTCGCGCGTTATGTGGGTGCGTGGTTCAGCGACGAGTTGCTGACGCGGTGGAACACGGTCGTTCGAGGCGATACGCTGTGGCTGGAGCGTCCCGGGGAGGAGATGGCACCGATGGAGTTTCTCGGAGGCGGCACATTCCGCGCCCCAGTCTTGAACGGTGCCGGGTTTCCGACGTGGGTCGAGGTAGCGTTTTCCGATGGCGATGGTCGCCCTGCACGGCTGGTTGTTGGCACACGCCCAGCTGACTTCGAGCTGTCGCTCGGCGTGGTGTTCGAGCGCCTCCCGTGACCGGGAGGGACAGGGTACGGCGTTGCCGACACCCGTCGAGTGGCCGCGGCCTACTCGACCACCCGTGGCAACGCCCTAGTTTTCCTCACTTCTCCGAACCAACGGCCATGCGCACGCTCCTCCCGCTTCTCGTCCTTTCGGCGTCCGCGCTTGCGGCGCAATCGCCCCGGCAGTTCACCGATGCCGACTATGCACGCGCCGAACGTTTCCTTGCGCCTGGTACTGGGACGCTGGTCTCCGGGGTCGCCGGTCGAGCCACCTGGCTGCCGGATGGGCGCTTCTACTATCGCGTGTCGACCCCGCAGGGGAACGCCTTCCAGCTCGTCGACGCTGCCCGGAAGACGAAGGCGCCCGCATTCGACCATGCGCGCCTCGGGGCCGCACTGGCCGCGGCGTCGGGAGGCCAGGTCGACGGCAACCGACTCCCGTTCAATGCCTTTGATCTCTCGGCCGACGGCAAGGTGCTGACGACAACGCTGCAGCGCACGCGATACCGCTGCGACCTGACGGCCTACAGCTGCCAGAAGGCCGGCGACCTGCCATCACCGCCGCCGAACAGCAGCGTCTCGCCGGATGGGAACACCGCCGTGTTCATTCGCAACTACAACCTCGTGGCGAAGGACATGGCGTCGGGGCGCGAAACACAGCTGACGACCGATGGGATCAAGGAGTTTGGCTACGCGACCAACAACGCCGGGTGGACCCACGGCCCGAATCCCATCGCGACCTGGTCGGGTGACTCGAAGCAGCTGGCGACCTTCCAGCACGACGAGCGCGGGACGCGCGACATGTTCCTGGTCTCGACGAACGTGGGACCGCCTCAGCTCCAGGCGTGGAAATACCCGATGCCGGGGGACTCGGTGATCTTCCGCATCAGCCGCGTGATCCTCTCCTGGGCGAATGGGCAGCCGAAGATGGTCCGCCTGCAGATGCCCCCCGACGCGCATCGCTCGACCGTATCGGACCATGTGGCCTGCGGAGGCGGGATCTGCGACGTGCAGTGGTACCCCGACGGGTCGCAGCTCGCCTTCATCTCCAGCTCACGCGACCACAAGACCGCCTGGCTGCGCATTGCCAATGCGACGACCGGTGAGGTGAAGACGCTCATCACCGAGACCAGCGCGACGCAGGTGGGTGACGCCTCGCATCCGGAAGACCTCTGGCGCGTCCTTCCCGCGACCAATGAGTTGATCTGGTGGTCGCAGCGCGACAACTGGACCCACCTGTACTTGTACGACCTCACGACGGGGCAGCTGAAGAACCGGATCACGACGGGTGACGGCAATGTCACCGAGCTGGTGCGGGTGGACGAGAAGACGCGCACGATCTGGTTCACCGCCAACGGACGCGAGGCGGGGCGCGATCCGTACTACCAGCACTTCTACAAGGTGGGCTTTGACGGGAAGGGGCTCACGCTCCTCACGCCCGAGGTGGCCCACCACACGATCACGATGGCGCCAGATGGCAAGTCGTTTGTCGACACGTACTCGCATTTCACCGCCCCGCCGTCGACGGTCGCGCGCGACATGAACGGTAAGCTCCTCATGGACCTGGAGAAGGCCGATATCTCGCGCCTCGTCGCGTCGGGATGGAAGCCGGTGACGCCGTTCACGGTGAAGGGGCGCGATGGCAGCACCGACATCTACGGCGTCATGCACACGCCAACGAATCTCGATTCGACGAAAAAGTACCCGATCATCAACTACATCTACCCCGGCCCGCAGTCCGGCTCCGTGGGGCCGCGCATGTGGAGCGCGTCGCGCGGTGACAACCAGGCGCTCGCGGAGCTGGGCTTCATTGTCGTGAGCATCGACGGCATGGGGACGCCGGGTCGCTCCAAGGCGTTCCATGATGCCTACTACGGCAAGATGGGAGACAACACCCTCCCTGATCAGGTCGCCGGCATGAAGCAGTTAGCCGAACGGTATCGCTTCATCGACATCGACAAGGTGGGAATCTGGGGGCACTCGGGCGGGGGCTTCGCGACCGCGGGGGCCATGTTCCGCTTTTCCGACTTCTTCGACGTCGGCATCTCGGAAAGCGGCAACCACGACAACCGCAACTACGAGGACGATTGGGGGGAGCGCTACCAGGGGCTGCTGGTCAAACAGGGTGCCACGGACAACTACGCCGAGGAAGCCAACCAGACCCACGCGAAGAACCTCAAGGGGAAGCTCTTCCTGATTCACGGGCAGATGGACGACAACGTGCCGCCGTACAACACGCAACTGGTGGCCGATGCCCTGATGAAGGCGGGGAAGGACTTCGACATGTTGCTCCTACCGCACGCGCGGCACGGCTTCGGCCAGGACGGCCCGTACATCATGCGGCGTCGCTGGGACTACTTCGTGCAGCACCTGCAGAACGGGATTCCGCCGAAGGAATACCAGATCGGCAAGCCGCGCGTGGTGCCTTGAGTCGAGCGTGACGCCGGGGCCCCGGGGGCACGCCCGGGGCCGTGGTCAGTCGGCGTCGCGAATCCAGCGAAGCGTTTCCTGCATGCTCGGCTCCTTGCCGTAGAGCAGCACCCCTGCGGCGAAGATCTTCCCCGCCACCCGCCGTAACGACCACGCGGTCACGGCCAGCAGCGTCAACGCCACGATCGGCTCCCACCAGGGCACGGTCGTCGACATCAGCCGGATGGGAAGGACTGCCATCGAGGTCAGCGGGACCATCGAAAGCACCTGGGCCACGACGCTGTCCGCGCGCGACACGAGCGCGAAGGCAAAGCCCATCGGCAGCATCGGCAACATCAGCAGCGAGGTGCGCGGCGACGCGTTGGGGTCGTCGATCGTCGCGGCAATGGCGGCCATGAAGGCAAACCACATGGCCGTGCCTAACGCGACGGCGATCACGACGATGAGGAGCGCGCCCGCGTCGGCCGGGAGGGGCGGCAACGCGGGGATCGCCCGACCCGTGGCCAACGGGACCAGCTTCAGGGCCAGCATCCCCGTTCCGGCCAGGAACGCGGTCCCCACGAACGCAACGCCTGCGAGGCCAAGAATCTTCCCGTCCATCCACGCCTGCGGGGTGACCATCGCGAGCATCTGCTCGGTGATCCGTTGCTGCTTTTCCCCGGTGATCCCGGTGAAGAGGAAGGCAAATCCGTTGAACAGGACCAGCAGCCCGATGCCCACGATGGCCATCGCATACACGCGGGCGGCCCCGCGATCACCGGTCCGGCCGTCCGCGACGTGAACCGCGACGTCGATCGACGTGGCGAGGGCCACGCGATCGGCGTCAGTCAGGGGGAGCGCCGCATAGGTGGCGTTGCGGCGCGCCGCGTTGAAGGCCGGGGCGACACGCTCGGTCCATGCCGCACGACGCCGGCTCGTCACTGCGACGCTGTCACGCGTCGTCACCACTAGCGAGCCCGCGACCGAGTCCACGCGCACGGCGTCATCTGCGGCCACCGCACTGGCGTAGCGGGTGCTGTCCCAGCTCACGCCGTCGACTGCCGGTAATGGGAAGCCCAATCGGTCAGTGCCCACGACGGCCACCGTGACCGGACGGGATCGCGAGCCGGAGACCCACTTGCCCACCCCGGCCGAGAGTCCGCCAACGCCCAGCATGACCAGCACCCCAATGATCTGCTGCCGCCACCGCACGAAACGAGAGAACTCCCATCGCGCGATAGTCCAGACCTGCCGCCAGTGAGTCATGCCGCCTCCGTTGTCGCGCCGGTGGAGCCGACCGCAGCCACATACATCTCATGTAACGACGGTTCTTCGGTGGACACCCGCACAATCGACAGTCGCTCGGCGCAGCTCCCCAGCAGGTCGCCCACATGATGGCCCCGGACGAGCGTGATGGTCACGGTGGTGGGGGTGTGGGTCAGGCCCGACACGGCTGAATGCGCCCGCAGGCCCTCCACAGCCGCCGTCGGGTCCCGATCGACCTCAAGCACCAGGCGCATCCCCTCGCCCCACCGTTCACGGATCGATGCGACGGTGCCCGCCAACACTTCGCGGCCGCCCTGCATCACGAAGACCCGGTCCGCGAGTCGTTCGACCAGGGACATCTGGTGGGCACTGAACAGCACGGTCGTCCCCGCGTCGCGCAGCTCGCGCACCAGGGTGAGGAAGATCTCCTGGTTGAGCGGGTCCAGGCCGCTGAACGGTTCGTCGAGGATGGCGCAGCGGGGCTGGTGCAGCACCGCGGCGGCGAACTGCACCTTCTGCTGGTTCCCCTTGGAGAGGGCGCTCACCTTGTCCGCCTGTCGGGGGAGCAACTCCAGTCGGTCCAACCACCGCGTGCCTGCCGCCTGGGCCGCGTCACGCGTCATGCCGCGCAATTCGCCGAAGTAAGTCAGCACCTTGAGGACGGGCATGTCCTGGTAGAGGCCGCGATCCTCGGGGAGGTAGCCCAGCTGTGCGGCGGGGAGGCGCGCCGCGCCTCCCTCCCAGGTGACGCGCCCTTCATCCGGGCGCGTGATCCCGATCAGCATGCGCAGGAGGGTCGACTTGCCGGCGCCGTTGGGTCCGAGCAGGGCGAAGATTTCCTGGGGCGCCACGTCGAGCGAGACGCCGGCGACCGCGTGGACCCTGGCAAAGCGCTTGTGGACGCCCTGTACGGAGAGGAACGGAGTCGGTGAGGCCATGAGCGTCTGGGGGTGTCTTGCACCTCGGACGGACAGGAACCCTGTCACGTGTCGGGGAAACTTACGCGGCTCCGGCAGCCGGGTTTCCTCGGGGCGACCTCCAAGGGTGGCCGGCCGGTGCGTGGGCCGGATGACACGATTTGCCGCGCGCCGGCGTATGATCAACCCAGAGCCCCGGCCGGTGCCGCGGTGCCGCCCTCTCAACCTTCGCCGACCCCGTGGCGCTCAATCGCGTTGCCCTCAGCGCCAATCTTCGGGTTGGATTCGATGCGCTGTTCATCCATCCCCTGCGGACGATGCTCTCCGTCCTGGGGATCATCATCGGGTCCGCGTCATTGGTCGCGGTGATGTCGGTGAGCGATGGGATGATGGCGTTCATCCGTGCGCAGATCGAGCGCCGGACCTCGATCCAGACGATTTCCGTGAGTTCGCGGACGATCGACTTTCGTGACGGGCAATGGGTGCGCATCTCCGACTATCCGGTCTTCACGGATCGGGACATGCAGGCGGCCGAGCGGGAGATCGATGGCGCCGCGGAGGTGACGCTGGTTGCCGGAGGCGCGACGACGGCGAGTGCCCGCGGGCGGGAGCGGAGGATCAACGTGACGATGGGTGGCTCGTCGTTGCCCGAGTTCAGCGAGGTGAAGCTCGCCGCGGGCCGGTTCTTTTCGCCGATGGAGGTGACGCACGGGACCGAGGTCGCCGTCATCAGCCATGCTCTGGCGCAGGATCTCTTTCCCGGGCGCATACCGGAACGATTGCTGGAGGAGGAGGTCCGGCTGGGGCGCGGCGTGTTTCGTGTGATTGGCGTGCAGGAACGCAGCGAGTTCGAGAATCCCCGCAACCCCGACTTCAGTGCGTTCGTCCCATTCGGCGTGGGCGAGCGCGTCCTTTCACCCGCCCCCGCCGAGCGCCTGACCCCGACGTTGCAGCTCAAGGCGGCGACCGTGGAGGCCGTCCCGGCGCTCCGCGATGCGGCCGCCGATTGGCTGGCCCAGCGGTATGCGCGATGGCAGGATCGGGTGAACCTGTCGGTCGCGATGGAGCAGTTGGTTGAGGTGGAGCGCGGGATCCTGCTGGGCAAGCTCTTCCTCGGCACCCTGGTCGGCATTTCGTTGTTGGTGGGCGGGATCGGGATCATGAACGTCCTGCTCGCGTCCATCGTCGAACGGACCCGGGAGATCGGCATCCGCAAGGCGATCGGGGCGAGCAGTCGCGACATCCGCACGCAGTTCCTCGCGGAGTCGGTGGCGATCGCGGCGGCCGGTACCTTCCTCGGCGCGGTCATGGGGATCGGCCTGTCCACCCTGGTCACGTTCGGGTTTCGCGTGGTCACCAAGGCGCCGATCTACCCGTCGCTGACGTTGAGCACCCTGCTGGTTGCCGTCGGGACCTCGGCGGGGGTGGGGCTGGCATTCGGTACCTACCCGGCGCGCCGGGCGGCGCGGCTTCCTCCCATCGTGGCGATCGCCCACGAGTAGGGCGCCTCGCGTGGTGGGGGCGCCTAACCCTTCGTGTGACGCGCGGCGTGTTCGCGCACGCGTCGGACGGATTCCCACACGTTGGCGAGGAGCAACCCGCCGGGCAGCCACCAGACCGCACCGACCCACGTGAAGATGCCCCACGCGGCGACGCCCGTCAGGGCCCCGAACCAGAGCTGCTGTCGAGGCTTGGGTGGCGAGGTCGGGGGGTCGCTCACCATGAACAGGGCGAAGTATAGGGCGGCGTGCAGGTCCGGCGACCGGAACAGCTCGGCCACGCGGGATGCATCGCCGAGGTAGGCCGAGCCGGTCGCGAGGAGGTAGTAGGTGCCAAGGAAGGCGAGCACCACCGGGACCTTGTTGAGCCGGTCGCAGATGAACACCCCAATGCCGACGAGCAGGAGGAGCCAGGCGGGATGGGCATCCGGCAGGGCGCCCCACCAGCCCTGGCCACTTCCGAAGGCGTAGTACGCGACGACCAGGGCGAGGGCGGCCGGGTTGAAGGTGTTGGCGTGGCGGGCGCGGACGACGTACTTGCTGGCGACGCCGATCGCGCCGCTGAGGGCGCCGACGTGCCATGGGGTGTGGGGGGCCAGCACCATCGCGATGATCAGCCCGGTGAGGATGGCGCCGTCGGGGAAGGTCCAGCGGCCGCGCCGCCAGCGGAGCACCGGAACATCCATGGCGGCCGCGCCCAGGACGGCGCCGCCGACGAGGGGAGCGACCAGCGCCACCCCGGTCACCGCCATCGCGACCGCGAGGAGCGGCACGAAGAGCACCAGCAACAGCCCCTTGGGGGTACGGAGGATTCGGGGGAGGGTCAACACGTGCCTAACGCGGCCAGTCGCCCACGGGAACGGCCGTGCCGTCGCGGTGGACCACCAGCGCCGCCAGTCCTTCCTCGGCCAGGAAGGCCGGTCCGTCCGCCGGGCCCAGGACAAACGCGGCCGTGCTGGCGGCGTCCGCGGCCATCGCGGTCGGGGCGAGGACGCTCACGCTGGCCAGGTCGAGGGTGGGCTGGCGGGTCCGGGCATCGAGGAGGTGGGCTCCGCGCTCGTACGTCGCCGTGGTGCACACCGCGCGGCCGTCGAGCGGGATCACCCCGATGACGGCCGTGGGCTCCAGGGGGTGCTGGACGCCGACGCGCCATGGTACCCCGCGAGGGTTGAGCCCGGCAGCGAAGACGTCACCCCCGGCATCAACAAAGAAGTGCTTGCACGGGGCGAGGGCCTGCGCCGCGAGGTCGATCGCCATCCCCTTGGCCACGGCCCCGAGGTCGAGCTGCAGCGGCTGCCGCAGGCGGATGCGTCCGGTGGCCGCGTCACAGTCGACATCGAGCCAGCTTCCACCCGCCGCGTCGCCTGCTCGCGGAGCTCGGGCGCCCGTGGCGTGGTGCCGATCGTAGCCGGCCTGATGCAAGGCGGTGCCCACGCACGGGTCAAAGGCACCGCCGGTGCGCCCGGCCACGCCGATCGCGAATCGCACCGCCTGGAATAGCAGCGGGCTGACCGACACCCACTCACCGGGCTGGGCGCAGAGGCGCTGTATTTCACTAGTCGAGTCAAAACGAGTACAGCAGCGCTCCACCTCGGCGAACCACCCCAGCGCCTCCTCGATCGCGGCGGTCGCGTCGCCTTCGCCGACGACGCTGGCCGTCACGGTCGTCCCCATCGCGACGATGGTGCGCGTGGCGGCGGCGCGCGTCGCCACGGGGGTGCCGCGGCTCACGTGCCGCGCGAGGTCGAAAAGGCGTCGAGCACGGCCATGTAGAACGCGTCACTGCTCGCCGTCGCTCCGGTGATGATGTCGACGTCGGCGGTCTGCCGGTCGATCACCTGCGCGGGAAGTCGTTCCACGATGGTGCAGGGCCATCGCGTGAGGCACCGCGAGATCTCGGCGTACACGACCTTTTGCCCCACCACCTCAATGCGCACCTCGATGTCGCCGTGTCGTGAGGAGCCATAGCCGTGGAAGACCCCGTCCCGCAGCGGCTTCACCACCTTGGGCGCCGGTGAGGCCATCGCGCTATCGGGCGGCGCCGCGGTCGTGCCGGTCGGCGCCGGTGGCGGCGGGGCGTACTCCGGAATCGCCGGGACGCTGGCCTTCGTGGACGAGTCGGCCGGCAGCGAGGTGGTTGGCGTCGCGGGCGGTGGCGAGGGTTCGACGGCGGCCACGACCGGGGCCAGCGGAGCGGCTTCGGGTCGTTTGGTGGAATCGACGGCGGCAGCCACCACGCGGGCGGGCGGTGCCGAGTCCTGCAGGGCGGCCACCGTGTCGCGAAGCGCCTGGAGCGGAGCACTGTCGACCGGCGTGGCCGGCATCTCGCGGCGGCCAGCGGCGCGCGATGCCGCCGTCTCGAGGTCCAGCGCTTCTGCCGCAGACTGCGTGCGCAAATATCCCGCGCTGTACACGGCAAACACCGCAGCAGAGCTCAGCGCCACCAGGGGGCGTCGTCCCACATTCCCTTGCGAACCAGACACCTGGACCCGATCCCTTTCGAAGGTCGCAGCAACCTACCCCACGTCGCAGCACCCAGACAGTAGAGCTCGCCGGCGTCAGCTGCGTGAAAGGTGACGTGGGCCACCGCGCCAGTGCGCTTGTGGTGACATCTGGGAGCTCACCCAGGGAGGTCACCCATGGCACTGTGGAAGGACGCCGCACCCGCGCGCCGCGATTCGGCGCTTGCTGTCTCGGAACCGCTGGCCGCGCGAGAGGATCTCGCCCCAACGCCGCAGCCCACGTGGGATACATCGCGTCGCACGGTCGAGGCCAAGGAGTCGTTGATCGGCGCGCAGCTCGCGATCGAGGGGAAGATCCAGGGCGCCGGTCATGTGCGCATCGCCGGACGTTTCACCGGCGACGTGCAGGTGGATGGCAACCTCACCATCGAGGTGGGGGCCACCGTACATGGGGGCGTCACGGCGAACACCGTGATCATCGCGGGCGAGCTTCAGGGGAATGTGCTGCAGGCCGCCTCCGTGGAGTTGCTCTCGACCGGGGTAATGGTCGGTGACCTGCGCGCCGGGTCGTTGGTTGTGGCCGCGGGTTCGCGGATGCGCGGCCATGTGGAGTTCGGGTGGCGCCACGAGGATGGGGTCGAAGAGCGCAACGGTTCATCCTCGTTATGACCGGTGTGCGTGCGGCAGCCCCGGGGGCGACCCGGAGCTGCCCACACTGTCGCACGACGATCCTCGAAAGCGCGGTTGTTTGTCCCGCGTGTCGTCACCACGTGCGGTTTGGCGCGGGGGGCAAGCTGGGCACTGTGCGCGAGCCGGACCTGGTTCCGCTGCGCGTCGAGGGAACAGTACGGCACGGCGGCGGACCGCATGCGTGGGAGTACTCCGTCGTCGTGACGGTTCGCAACGCGCGGGGGGAGGAAGTCTCGCGCCAGGTCGTCGGGGTCGGGCCACTGCCCCCCGGCGAGGAGCGGACGTTTACGCTCGCGGTCGAGGCGTTTACGGGCGGTCCGAGCGTTCCTTTGCCAGACGCCACCGCCGGTATTGCAGTCCCCCGCGTGCGATGAAGAACACCGCAAACGCGAGGTCCAGTCCCAGGGTCCCGGTGAGCGGCGCTCCACCAAACATCAGGGCTCGCAAGGCGATGTAAACGCCGAGCGCGGCCATGATGGCGCCGATGCCGAGGCCGATGGTTCCGGCGAGTGGTGATGAACTCATGGCCGGACGCTACGACCGAATCTGCGAGAGGGGAACCCCGGGACCAACGGTCAAACGCGACCGAGCGTAAGGGAAACGCGGCCAACACCTCGATCCCTCGCTCCGCCGATCATGCTTCCTCGGTTTTCCCGTTGGCTCCTGGGTATGTGCGCGCCGACGGCGCTCCTTGCACAGGGCTCCCAGCCCGGCGCGAGTCGGTTCGTGCTTGATACGGCGACCGTCGAGGCGCGGTATCGCGTGATCGAACGGTTTGCGGCAAACACCATCGACAACGAGGTGGTCGGTGTCACCCGGGCGGTCTCGGGACAGGTGGTCCTGGATGTCGCCGGCCGACCGCTACCGAGCGAGTCGAGACTCACGATCCAGTTGAGCGGCCTCAAGACCGATCGTACCCGCCGCGACAGCTATGTTCAGAAGAACACCCTCGAGACGGCCAAGTGGCCATCCGCGGAACTCGCCGTGCGCGAACTGCGTGGGTTGCCGGCTCCCCTGCCGCTGTCGGGCGCATTTGACGTGGTCGTCGTTGGGGACCTTACGCTACACGGCGTCACGCGGTCCACCAACTGGACGGCCAAGGTGGCCGTCTCGGCAGCGGCCGTGCGAGGGACGGCGCGCGCCACCGTGCGCTTCGCCGAGTTTGGGATGGCCGTGCCGAAGGTCCCACTGATCGCGCGCGTTGACGACCCGATTGCGCTGGAGCTGGACTTCGTGTTCGTGCGCCCGGTCGACCCGAACAACCAGTAGTCGCGCTCAGCCGGACGCCACTTCGGGTGTTTGCACCGAGGCACGGCAGGCACGACGCGCGTGATTGTGCGCCGGCGTGCCGCTGGACCGCGGTCGCAGCGGGGCCGAGCCGGGGCTAGCTTGGGTCGCATGTTTGACCCTGTCCACGACTGTCCCTGCCTGGGTGGCTCCGAAGAGCGCGTGACACGGCGCGTTTTCCTTGGTGCCAGCGCCGTGGCCCTGCCCACGCTGGGTTGGCAGGTGCCTCCGCGGGAGGTGCCGCGCCAGCCCGCACGCGACTTCGTGATCGAGGCGTCGTGGGCGCTGGTGCAGCGCGGCGACGATCAGGTCCTCGTTCCGGATGCGTCGGTGCGCGTGCGGGGGAACGCGATCGTTGAGGTGCGCGAGGGGCGGGTGCCCGGGTCGGTGCGCCGGATCGACGCGCGCGGACAGCTGTTGCTTCCCGGCTTCATTTCCGGCCATACCCATGCCGCGTCCGGGAGCCCGACGCGCGGGATCATCGAGGCCGGGCGTTCGTACCAGCGCCCGCTGGAGATCGTCGAGACGTTAGGCGATGATGACCTCGATGCCCTCACGGCCTACAATGTGGCCGAGCTGCTGCGCTCCGGGTGCACGTCACACCTGGAGATGAGCCTCTCGTTGCGGCAGGCGCAAAGTTATGTGCGGGTGGCCCGCCGGTGGCATGTGCGGGGTTTTCCAGGCGGGATGGTGCCTGGGACGGCACGGTTGTTCCCCATCTGGCGTCGCACCAACGACCAGGTGCTGCACGACTCGGCGGCGGGAACCCTCGTCGAGATCGAGGAGAACCGGCGGTTCGCGCTGTCGGTGAACGGGGCGGAGGAAGGGCTGATCCGCCCGATGATGACGCCGCACGCGACCGACACGCACACCCCCGAGACCATGCGGTCCGTCTTGGCGGCGGCGCGCGAGTTGGGGAACGGACTCCACATCCATCTCGCGCAGGGCACCGGCGAGACGCGCACCGTGCAGCGGTTGTGGGGAAGGACGCCGGCGCAGTGGCTGGAGGACCTGGGCGCGTTCGGCATGCCCGTGTTTGGGGCGCACATGTCGGGGGCGACGCCCGAGGACTGGCCGGTGATGAAGCGACATGGTGCGGTCTACGCGCATTGCCCATCGGGCGGTGGCGCGGGTGCGTCGAGTGGGACGCAACCGTATCCCGAGGCCCTGACGGCGGGGGTCCGCACCAACGTCGGGATCGACACGCACTCCAACGACTACGTCGAGAACCTCAAGCTGGCGGTGATCTGCGGCCGGGCACGGGCCCGCGTGCTCAATGCGGCGACCCGCTCCACGCTCAAGTTGCCGACCATACAGGACGCCGTGCACGGGGCCACGTTAGGCGCGGCGCAGGGACTGCGGCGAGACGACCTCGGGCGCATCGCCGTCGGCGCCCGGGCGGACCTCGTGAGCATCGACGTCAGCAGCCTGTTGGTCGGCAGCGGCGCCCCGGGTCCCGAGCCGTTGAGCAACCTGCTCTATGCGAACGGCCTCAGCGTGCGGCACGTCGTGACCGACGGGTATGCCCAGGTGCTCGACGGCCGCCTGGTGGTGGACGACGAGTCGGCCGTCGTCCGACGGGGTGCCGCGGTGGTGCAGAAGGTCTGGGCACAACTGCAGCAGGAGGGCTGGTTCCGCGGCTGACAGGAGCCCGCACGCCGTCTCCTCCGTAGGCGAGGACCTACGGAGTGCCGGAACGTCGCCGAATCCGGGCGCTGCACTTGATCTCGACCAACGCGGCCGGGCGCGGCAGGGCCGTCACCGCCAGCGTGGCGCGCGCTGGCGGGTCGACGCGAAAGAACTCGATATAGACGGCGTTCATGGCGGCGTAGTCGGCCATGTCCTTCAGGAAGACGGTGCACTCATCGACGTCGGCCATCGTCGCGCCGCCGGCTTGCACCGAGGCGCGAATGTTTTCTAGAGTTTGCCGAGTCTGGGCCCCCACGCCTCCGGGGACGATATCCTGCGTGCCCGGCTTGATCCCGGTCATCCCGGAGACAAAGACCTGATCACCCGAGCGGATCGCGACGGAGTAGGCGGGAACGAGTGGGGCGAGCCCTGGTGGATTGAGGACCTGGCGATCGCCGGCGGGTGACGCCGCGAGCTGGGGCGCCGGGGTTTGCGCGCAGGCGGCGAACCAGAGCGCGGTGCTCGATGCGAGCAGGACGGTATTCAGCTTCATTTGCGAGCTCCCACGACGATGGGTTCGAACCACTTGGGAAAGAGGTAGCGACTCGCGGGCGACGCCGCGGCCACCTCCTGCTGGAATTTCTGACGGTCGGCGAGCGCGGCGGTCGAGGGCTTGGGGTCGCCATAGGCGTCGGCGTGCGTGGGGATGACCAGTGCCGGATGGCCCAGTGCGCGCATGAGACGACCCGTAAAGTCGTGAATCTCAAGGCGCTGGCTGTTGGCCCCGACCAGCGCAATGTCCGGGCGCAAACCCTGCATTTCCCGCTCGAGGTAGTTCATCGACCCCATGATCAGGATCTCGTGCCCGGCGATGCGCAGGAGGTAGGCGAGGTTCCCGCCTTCGACGTAATCCTTGCGTCGGAGCGGCGCGCGCAGGCCGCGAGGTGCCGTGCCGACCAGGCCACGCGTGTTGTTGTAGTAGTGCTTCTTGTCGAGCGCACTATGGATGTTGGGGATGACACGCAGCGAGAAGTCACCGAAGGCATAGTCCTCGCCGCCGATCACGGTGATGAGGGCGCTGTCCGTCACCCCGTAGGCGCGGGCCAGGTTGGCGGCCGTCTCGTGGCCGATGATCGTCGCCCCGGTCTTGCGCGAGATGTATCCCGCGTCGAGCGCGTGATCCGAGTGACCGTGCGTGATCAGGATATAGTCCGCCCGAGAGACGTGGCGGTTGATCAGCGCGGTGTCCGCGGGGTAGAGCGACTCCGGGTTGGGACCGGCGGCATCAGCCGGGTTGCCCGTCCACCGGGCGAATTGCGTGAGGAACGGATCGACCAGGATCACACGGCGACCGTCCGTGATCTCCCAGCCGGCGTTCCCAAGGTAGGTGAGTCGTACCTCGCCGGCCTTCAGGGTGGCCGCCTGCGCATGGGCGTCCGAGCCGGACAGGACGCCAAGAATGAAGACGAACGACAGCATGCTGCGGCGGGACATGTCACCTCTCCGAGGAACGCACGGGCGCGTGCTGCCCAATCTACCCCGACCCCATGAGCCGGCTACCCTGTGCGAGACTGGTCAGGGATCCGATTGCCTCTCATGCGCGAGTATTCCGCGTTCGATTACAGTGATCACGGTGGGAACCGCGCGAGGACTCGGACGGCAGGCATCGGCATCATTCACATGATCGTCTTCTCTCCCAGGCCGCTCGCTGTCGAGATGCCGGCGCGGTTTCCGAGCCCGTTCGACCGAAGCGCGATACCCCCGATCGCGCGTCGCGCGGTGGAGGAGCTGGTCGGGTGGCTCCGGTCGGAGGAGCGACACCTCCGCTTCGACGCGCCAGGTGGCGGCAAGATGCTCGGCGTCCTCGTCGTTGAAGCGCCCGACGGGACGGTTGGCTACCTCCGCGCCTTCTCCGGGATGCTGCAGGGCAGGTGGGAGATCGCAGGGTGGGCGCCGCCGGCCTTCGACCCCGCGGCCTGGGACGCGAAGGCCTTTGATGGCCGGGCAGGTCACCAGAACGAGGATGCCCACACGCGAGCCGCGCGTTCTCGGACGTTGCTCCCGCTCGTGCAGGAGGCGTATCACTTCAGCAATGCGCGTGGCGAGCTGCGGGCCCTTCGCGACCTGTTTGCGCCCGCGGAGCCACCGGGAGGCGCTGGAGATTGTGCCGGCCCCAAGCTCCTCGCCCAGGCGTACCGGCTCGGACTCCGACCCGTCGCGCTCGCCGAGTTCTGGTGGGGTGCGCCGCCACGCTCTGCTGATCGCCACGCGGGGTCGTTCTATCCGGCCTGTCGCGGCAAGTGCGCCCCGATCCTGGCCCACATGCTCCTCGGCTTGCCCGCCGACCCGATGCCGGAGTTCGGCGCGAACCCGTTCGATGCCAACACACCCGAGGTCGTATACGAAGACGCCGACATTCTCGTCGTCGACAAACCCGCGGGGATGCTGTCGGTGCCCGGACGAAGCCCGAAACTCCGCGACTCAGTGGAAACTCGCCTCCTCGCGCGTTATCCCGGACCGACAGCCCAGATGGTGGTGCATCGCCTCGACCTCGACACCTCGGGGCTCCTCTTGGCGGCCAGGGATTCAACGACATTCTCTGCACTCCAGCGACTCTTCTCACTGCGACAGATCACGAAGCGTTATGTCGCCTGGCTCGACGGTGAGGTCGGCGGCGATGCGGGCTCCATTGACCTGCCGCTGCGCGTCGATGTCGATGACCGACCGCGGCAGATCCACGACTCGGAGCACGGCAAGCCGGCATTGACGGAGTGGCGCGTCCTGCGCCGCGAACGTGGCCGGACGCGAGTCGCGCTGTTTCCCCTGACTGGTCGGACGCACCAACTTCGTGTGCATACTTCACATCCGCTCGGCCTCAACGCACCGATTTGCGGGGACCGTCTGTACGCGCGGAGTGCCCCCGAGGCTGGAGCGCGACTGATGCTGCACGCGGAATTTCTTTCCTTCGTCCACCCGCGCACTGGTGCACTGGTGCACGTGGAGCGAGCAGCACCCTTCTGACGTTTCCGGGTACCGGCCTGTACCGTTGGGCAACCGTCGAGCGCCCTTGCCCGCCCGCGGTCCGTGGGCACAACTTCGACGCGTCCCCTTCCCGGAACCCATGCGCCGACTCTCGTTTGCTCTTGCCGCCCTCGTCGTCCTTCCGGCCGCCGCCGCGGCCCAGAAGATGTCGTTCTTCATTACCAGTGCCGGCCCCGGCAAGGGGGCTGAACTCGGCGGGCTCGAAGGTGCCGACCGCCACTGCAAGGAGCTGGCGGAGGCCGCAGGGGTGACGGGGATGACCTGGCACGCCTACCTGAGTGCGGTCGCCATGGACGGCAAGCCGGCCGTGAATGCCCGGGACCGCATCGGCAAGGGCCCCTGGTACAACGCCAAGGGAGTCATGGTCGCCGCGAACCTCGAGGAACTGCACGGCGCCAGTTCCAAGCTCGGCAAGGAGACGTCACTGACCGAGAAGGGGATGCCGGTGAATGGGCGCGGGGACACGCCGAACACGCACGACATCCTCACGGGGTCGCGCATGGATGGCACGGTGGCCACGGACACCCTGGACACGACCTGCCGTAACTGGACCAGCAGCGCGACCGGCAGCGCGTGGGTAGGTCACCACGATCGCCAGGGCGGCGGCGTCAACCCGACGTCGTGGGGCTCGGCGCACCCCTCCCGCGGGTGCAGCCAGGACAACCTCCGCGCGAGTGGGGGGGCGGGGCTGTTTTATTGCTTCGCTTTCTAGTTGGCGGCGGCGAATAGCTGGTACTCGCGTCGCGAGGTGATGATCAAGGGCGTCGACGAACCCGACCGTGGTGGGAACGACAGGGCCGCCGTCGGGAACGCATGGCGGCCCACCTCGCCGACGAACACGCTGTAGGGTGACGGGCGGCCGCTGACTGCTTCGGGTAGTATCCCGGGTTATGATTCGGTCGTCCCACGGACGCGTGCAACTGCTTGCCGCACAAGCAGATGGCGACGGAAATCCTGCCCTGTCCTGACCTACATGTCCGCTCTTTGGTGGATCCTCGGTGCCGCTGGCGCCGCCTTTGTCGGCTACATCGCCTACGGCACCTACCTGGCGTACGTGCTCAAGTGGGAAGATGAGCAGTCCGTCGGCTTGGCCTATTACGGCCGCACGCCGGAGGGACGCGCCGCGTTCAAGGAGGAACTGCGCGGCCACGCGAAGCGGTTGGGGCCGATCCTGCGCCTGAATGCGAAGCTCGCGAAGATGGACTTTGCCCGGGCGCGGATCCAGCACCAGGGGGTCTCCGGGCCCAGTGGCAGCTGCAGCGTCGAGTCGTTTGAGCAGGCCGCCGCCTATACGCCGAAGGCAGACGACGTGTTCGTCGTGACGCAAATGAAGTGCGGGACCACGTGGATGCAGCACGTGGTGTACGAGGTGCTGCATCGCGGGCAGGGGGATCTCGTGGCGACCGGGCGCGCGATGTACGCGCTGTCCCCGTGGATCGAAGGCCGCAAGAGCATCCCGCTCGCCGAGGCCAGGCCGTTAGGCACCGACCACCCCTCCCGGATCATCAAGACGCACCTGCCCGCCGCGTTGTGCCCGTACAACGAGGTGGCGAAGTACATCTACGTCGCGCGGCACCCGGTCTCCTGCTTTGCCTCGTGCATCGACTTCATCGACACGAACGTGGGCGGGATGGCCCCTGATCTGCCGGCCTTTGTCACGTGGTATACGTCGAAGGATCTGATGTGGTGGGGGACCTGGACCGACCATGTGAAGGGATGGTGGGCCCGTCGCCAGGCGCCCAACGTGCTCTTCGTTTTCTTTGAGGACATGAAGAAGGACCTCGGCGCGGTCGTGCGGCAGGTGGCGACGTTCCTTGGGGTTCGGGACCTGACGGAGAGCGAGGTGGCGAACATCGTGCACAAAACCTCGTTCGCGTACATGCAGGAACACCAGGACAACTTCGAGATGCACCCGCCCCACATCCTGCAGACGAACGCCGAGCTGTTCGTGGCGGGGACGGCGGACCGGTACAAGAACGTGCCAGCCGAGATCCGGTCGCAGGTGGCGGCGTGGGTCGTGAGCGAGATGGCGGACAGCGACTTTCCGCTTCGCGAGCGCTACCCGGACGTCGTGGCGTCGCCCGCGTAGGCGCGGGGTGCTCGCGAACGAAGGCTTGTCACGCGGGGGGAGTTGAGGGAATTTGGCCGGCGCGCTCACCGGAGATCCCGTGTTCCCCTCGCTGCTGCTTGCCCTCGCCGTCACGGTCCCCGTTCGGGACACGTACCCGCGCCAGCCACTCGACGCCGAGCACTACCGCTTCGCGCTCACCCTGAGCGATTCGGTGGACCGGCTCGAAGGCGAGGCACGCGTGCGGTTGCGCATGACGGCCGCCGGGGTGACGTCCGTCTTCCTGGACCTGGCCAACACGACGCCTGCACGGTCGGGGAAGGGGATGACCGTGGCCGGAGTCACCCTCGGGGAAACGAGCCTCGCATTCCGGCACGCGGACGACCGCCTGACGATGACACTCCCGGCGCCATCGACGGTGGGACAGCTCCTCGAGCTGACCGTACGCTACCGCGGGATTCCCGCCGACGGCCTGCAGATCAAGCCCACGCGGCACGGGGACCGTGCCTTCTTCTCCGACGACTGGCCCGTCAATGCACGCCAGTGGTTGCCTACGATCGACCATGTCGGCGACAAGGCCACCATGGAGATGGCGGTCACGGCACCCGCGCACTACCAGGTGATCTCCAACGGGCGGCGAATCGAGGAGACCGACCTTCCCGGTGCCATGCGGCGCACGGTGTGGCTCCAGGCGGTTCCCATCTCACCATGGCTGTACGTGCTTGGGGTCGCGCGGTTCGCCGTGCAGTCACTGGGTGACTACCGCGGGATCCCGCTGGAGACCTGGGTCTTCGCGAAGGACCGCGACGCTGGCTTTCATGATTTCGCCGTGCCGGTGAAGGACGCGATGGCCTTCTACTCGGAGTTTGTCGGACCGTACGCCTACGAGAAGCTCGCCAACGTGCAGTCCACCGCGACCGGGGGCGGGATGGAAGCGGCCACGGCGATCATGTACGACCAGCGCAGCGTGGACGGGACGCGATCGCTGCGATGGCGCAACGTCATCATCCACGAGATCGCCCACCAGTGGTTCGGCAATGCGGTCACCGAGGCGGACTGGAACGACGTGTGGCTGAGCGAGGGGTTTGCGACGTACTTCACCTCGCTGTTCATCGAGCACGCGTACGGGCGCGACGAGTTTGCCCAGGTGCTGCGGGACTCCCGAAAGACCGTCGTCGATTTCTACGCGAAGCAGCCGGACTACCGGGTCGTCCATGAGAACCTGTCCGACATGGCGCAGGTCACGACGGGAATGACCTACCAGAAGGGCGCCTGGGTGCTGCACATGCTGAGGCAGCGTATTGGCGATGACCGCTTCTGGTCGGGAATCAGGGACTACTACGCGCGCCACATGAACCGCACGGCAACGACCGCAGACTTCCGGATGACCATGGAGCGCGCCTCGGGCCAGGATCTCGCCGCGTTCTTCGAGCAGTGGCTCTATCGCGGCCAGATCCCCCGCATCGAGGGGAGCTGGCGGTGGGACGCCGCCGCACGCGAGGTGGTCGTGGAGATGCGCCAGGTGCAGCCGGGGCCCGCGTTCGCCATCGAGCTGGACGTGGCGCTGGAGGGGGCGGGGGACACACCGGGCGTGCAACGGGCGAGTGTTGGCGGCGAACTCACGCGGGTTCGACTCAAGGCCGCGGAGCGTCCGCGGACCGTGACCCTCGACCCGATGGTCCGGACGCTCTTTACCGGCACCCTGCAGGCGCGCCCCGACTGAGGCGCGCGTGCCCGGCGCTCACAGCGTGAGGTTTCGCAGCTCTCGCGCCCGGGTGCGGCTCGCCGCGATGCGGGAACCATCCTGCATCTCAACCTCGAGGCGGCCACCGTCGCCGGGAACCAGGTGGCGGACGAAGTCGAGGTTCACGATGTGGCTGCGGTGGATGCGGAGGAACCGCTGCGGATCCAGCCGCTGCTCGAAGTCGTTCAGCGTGAGATACACCAGCCACTGACGCCCCTTCGCCACCACCCGGACGTAGTCGTCGTCGGCCTCGAGGCGCTCCACGTCGCGCGCGTCCAGGGGCAGGAGCTTGCCGCGCTCCCGGACGAAGAAGCGGCCGAGCGGGGTGTTGGTCCCCTGGGGCAGGACCTGGTCCAGGCGCTCGCTGGTCGCCGGTGATTCAACCGCGCTCACCCGCTCGATCCGCCGCATGGCGGTCTCGAGTCGCTCGGGGCCAAAAGGCTTGAGCAGGTAGTCCACTGCCGCCAGCTCGAACGCGGTCACGGCGTAACGCTCGAACGCCGTGGTGAAGACGACGAGGGGTTGGTGCTGCGCCTGGCGCATCACCTCCAGCCCCGTGCCACCGGGCATCTCGATGTCGAGAAAGGCGACGTCGGGGCGCTGGTCGTCGATCAGCGCGACGCCGCCCGGGCCGTCCGAGGCCTCACCGACGACGTCGACATCGCCGCGCTGCTCCAGCAGGTCACGCAACCGCTGGCGAGCCAGGGCCTCGTCGTCGACAATCACGGCCCGGAGCGTCAATGCAGCACCAGTGGTTGTCTCGTGCGGGCGAGCGGCATGTTGAGCTGCACCCGGAATCCTTCGCCCGGAGCCGTGGTCACCTGGACGGTGCCAGCGCCGGCGTGATGCGCCTGGAGTCGCTGGCGCACCGCCCGCAGGCCAATCCCACCGTCCCGCACGGCTCCCTGGCTGCCGGCGCCGTCGTCCGCCACCTCGACCGAGAGCTGGTCATCGGTCGCCCGGGCACTGATGCGAATCGTCACCGCGCGGGTGACGGGCCCCATGCCGTGCTTGATGGCGTTCTCCACGAGGGGCTGCAGGAGAAAGGGCAGGATGGGGGCGTCCAGCAGGTCGGGGGCAACCTCCTCGATGACCCGCAGGCGGTCGCCATGTCGGAGTCGTTCGAGCGCGAGGTAGTCGCGCACGAAGGCGAGTTCGTCTCCAAGGGCGACCTGGTCGTTGGCTTCCTGATGCACCTCCAGCACGCGTCGCAGGCATGAGGCGAGCCGCTCCAGCGCGCCTTCGGCTCGCGACGGATCGGCGCGCACGAGGGCCGTGATCGAGTGCAAGGTGTTGAAGAGGAAGTGTGGATTGAGCTGGGCGCGCAGGGACTGCAGCTCGGCGCGCACCCGGTCGGCCTCGGCGCGTGCGGCGCGCTGCTCCTGCGCCCGCAGGGCGGCCAGCCGGTCCAGGCTGGTGAACGCCACCACCAGCAGCACATAGAGGATCAACCCGGTGACAAACTGCCAACGGATGGCGTTGGCGAGGAACCCCTCCCAGCGGTCCGGCGGCGCACCCCACGCGATCTCCGCCGCGATGAATCCTGTCCACAGTCCCGCATACGCCGCGCCCAGCAGCATGTGACGCACGAGGGCGCCCGGGGCCCATCCCGCCGGCCGCCAGCGCGCGACCCCCAGCCCGAGGGCTGCGGCGATGCCCACCGTGCTCACCGCCGAGAGTGCACTGTCCAGCCACGAGGCCCCGCTGAGGTGGACGGCCAGGGCGTACACCAGGACGAACGGGAACCAGGCGAGGAGGTATGGCCGGAGGGGGACGCGCGCGACGGTCACCGCTTCACCTTTTCGAGCGCGGGCAGGAGCTGGTACTTCACCCATCCGTAGTTCGGGTCGAGTGCAAGGGCCCTGGTGTAGGCCGCGCGCGCCGCGTCGACCTGCTTCTCGGCCGCATGCGCTTGCCCGAGCCAGGCCCACGCTTCCACGGCTCCCCAGCGAGGGGCGCCCGCTGCGGGTGCCTGCTTCTCGAACAGCGCCACCGCGCGCGTGAAGTCGGCCAGCGCCTTGTCGCTGCCGCCGCCAAACATCTTCGGCTTGTACAGCGCGCTGATCCCCCGGAGCAGCAGGACACGCGGGTTGTCCGGCCCCAGGCGGACGGCGTCGGCGAAGAGGTCGTCGGCCTTTCCCCCGTAGCGCATGCCGGCCATCATGCCGCCTAACGCGATCTGTTGGCCCAGCACGCTGGCGTGCACGGCGGGGGTTTCCGGCCACGGGAGGACGGCGGCCGACCGGGTCAGCAGCGCAGCGGCTTCTTCGAGGACCGGCTTGGCGTCGTCCGGTCGGTTGGCCGTGTTGATGAGCAGCGTGGCCTTGCGATACAACGCATACCCCTTGTAGTGCAGGATGGCGCCATCGCTGGGGGCGACGGTCAGCACGCGATCCGCCAGCGCGATCGCGTGGTCAAAGGCGGTGGCCTCGCCACTGGCCATCGCGGCCTCGATGAGGGTGCCGAGGGAATCCGCCCAACGGGTGGTCCCGGGGGCCTGGGCCCCAAGGGGGAGGGCCAGGGTGGCGCTGGTCAACAGGAGGAGATGACGCATCGGGAACCTCACTGCCAGATCAGGCTGGCGCCGAAGTATAGGGAACGGTTGAAGATCGAGGGGAGGGGGGTGCGCGTGCGGTAATCGCGGCTGTATCGCCATCCCTGCACGTTGGCTGCGTTCAGGACGTTGCTCACGGAGACGTAGAGGACCGACTGCGCGTGGGCACCCAGCGGACGGTACCGGCTGGCCGACAGGTCGAGGCGCCGGATCCCGCCGAAGCGCTCGGCGTTAGGCGGCCCGTAAGCGGGCACGAACAGGTCGCGGGCGGCATCGAAGGTCGCCGCCACCACCTCGGTGTACGGGCGTCCTGTGGCCGAGCGCCAGTTGCCGCCCAGCCGGAGCCCGTTGGCGAACGCCTTCTCGACGATGATGGCGCTGGAACGCCGGACGTCGTAGGCCGCCGGCGCGAGTGCGCCAGTCGCGGGATCGGTGCGCTCCGCGCGCAACAGGGAGAGGGTGGTCCGACTGGTCATGCCACCCGGCAGGCGGCCCTTGAAGAAGAGGTCGATGCCGCGCGACCTGCCCGTGGCTGGGGCGAAGACGCGGTAGGTGCGGTCGAGGACCGCGAGGTCGCGGTACTGCTTCTCGTAGAGCTCCAGTCGCAGCATCGTGGGGCCGTCACTGCCGACCTGCACGCCTACGATCGATTGCGTGGCGCGCATCGGGGCGAGGTCCCCGCGGCCGAATGCGTCGTCGTAGTAGAGCGGATCGGCGACCTGGTGGTAGACCCCCCAGGCGGCCGTCGCGGTGACACCGCCCACGGGCTCCCAGGCGAGCGAGAGGCGCGGGTCCACGGTGCGACGGCCCGTCAGGGTCGAACGGTCGCTGCGAACCCCGGGAACCAGCTTCACCCGAGGGCGCGGTTGCCACTCCAGCTCAACGAAACTGCCGAAGCGTGTGGCGGGACGCACAAAGGCGTACAGGGAGCGACGGGCCGTATCTCCCGGGGCGTTCGCCGCCGCCAACGAACCGCGGATGGTCGAGCGCTGGCTCTCCAGTTCGCCACCAAGGCGCAGGGTCGTCCCCGGGACCAGTTCGCGGGTCAGCTGGGCGAAGAGCTGCCGCTGCCGCTGGTCCGCGTGCAAGCCGAACGCCCCATAGTCCTCCCGTCGATCCAGGGTGCCCTCGCTCGCGCTCGCGAGCACGCCGAATGTCCCAAAGACCTCCTTCCAGGTGACGACGGCAAGCCGGGACCCCACACGACTATTGAAGGTGCCGGAGAACGCCGGATCGTCGATGGGCACCCCAACGAGGTTCGATTGGTCGAGGACGAGCGCCTTCACTTCTCCGGTCGGCCGATACCCAAGGGTCGCGCTGACAGTGCCGTCGTGTCCGCTCGGTGGTGGGGCGAAGCCCCTCTGGTTCTGGTTGACGCGAAAGAACGGGGCGAGGTTCGTCCGGTTCCCCGCCGCTCGAAGCGTAAGCCGGGGGTGGACCCGGAGCGCGAGGTCCACTGAGGTGGCTGCCAGCCCCGCGCCGATGGACCCCGCATGTCGCGGCGCCTCCCCCCGCGTCCGCAGGCCGACCACGCCAGAGAGCGCGTTCCCGTAGCGGGCTCCGAATCCGCCTGACGAGAAGTAGATCCCCTCGAGTTGGAAAGGGTCGACGGTCCCGACGAAGGTCCCGGTTGGGGTCAGCAGCTGCTGTGGGTTCAGCAGCTGCGCCTCGTTCATGAAGACCTTGGTCTCCGTGTAGTCGCCGCCGCGGACGAAGAGCGCTGTGCCGTCGTCGACCGCCTGGACTCCTGGCAACAGCTGGATGGCGCGGTTGATGTCCGCGGAGGTTCCCGGGGTGGTGACGACCTCGAGCGCGGTGAGCGTGGCGCCCCGCTCTTCACCCGCCGTGTACGCCCCGGCTCGCACCGTGATCGGGGTGAGGGAGGCGGAAGCCCGGTCCAGGGTGATCGAGAGGAGTGCGGTGTCGGCATCGGTCACGATCCGCCGCGATTCCACGAAGCCGAGGCGCTTCACCAGGAGGGTCAGCGGCCGGGGCGCCGTCGGAGTGAAGGAGAACTGTCCGGACGAATCGGTGAGCGCGCCCTCCAGCGTCTCGAGGACGAACACGTTGGCGCCTGGGATCGCGGCGCCCTCAGTGGTGCGGACCAGGCCATGCAGTGGCTGTGCCCCGAGGGGGAGAGCGGTGATCAGGAAGAGGAAGATCGCCTTCATGCCGAGACGGTACGCCACGGGTCGCCGGGGGTGTCGCCCGATTCGGTGAGTGGCGATTTCGCTCGGTGAACAGCTGTCGGGGTGAATCGTCGCCGGCGGTTGCCCCGTTGGAGCGTGCCAACGCAGTGGTCGGGGATCGGCCGTCGGTCACTTCTTTCTTGACAGCGCCTGTGCCGCACCCTAGCCTCGACTGGTCAGGAAACCCCCCGGCTCCGGGGCCGTATCGTCGTTATGTGCGCCGAATTTGTATACACTCGGCGACACGCGTCGGTGTGGGCCGGCGCCAGATCCTCCCATCCAGCACTCCCAGGAGGCAGCATGCAAACGAGTCGTTCACCAGGTCGATGGCGGTGGTTGGTGCCCGTCTTCACGCTCGCGGTCAGCGTGCAGGCCGCAGCACAGACCGGCGGCATCTCCGGCACGGTCACTGACCGGAGCACGGGCCAGCCGATCAGCGCCGCGCGCGTCCAGATCGTCGGGCAGCAAAACCTCGGCGCGAACACCGACGCGACCGGCAAGTACCTCATCCGAGGGATCCCCGCCGGCGCCCAGTCGGTTCGCGTGACGCGCATCGGGTATCGCCCCGAGGCGCAGGCCGTCACGATCCCTGCCAATGACACGGTGGTCGTCAACTTCACGATCGGTCAAAGCGCCGTTGAGCTCCAGCAGGTCGTCGTCACCGGGACCGGTGGCGCCACCGAGAAGCGAAAGGTTGGTGCGTCGATCGGCTCCGTGGACGTCGCCGCCCAGCAGGAGCTGATGCCGAGCGTCAACTTCTCGCAGGTGCTCGCCAACAAGGTGACCGGTGTGCGTTCGGTCGGCGTTGGTGGTGGCGTGGGCAGCGGACAGGACCTGCGCATTCGTGGCATCGCGTCGTTCTCGCTCAGCCAGCGGCCCGTCATCTATATCGATGGCGTGCGCGTGGACTCGCGCGGGACGGAGTGGGCGATCGGGACCATCGCCTGCTGCTCCTTCACCGGCGGTAACTCGACGGATCGTCTCTCGGACCTGAATCCGAACGACATCGAGCGTGTCGAGGTGCTTAAGGGTGCGGCCGCGGCGACGCTGTACGGGTCGGAAGCGACCAACGGCGTCATCCAGATCTTCACCAAGAAGGGCCGCGGCGAGGGCCGCACCGAGTGGAATGTTGAACTCGGCACCGGCTACAACCGCCTGCGCGAGAACCTGCCAACGACGGAATTCCCGAAGTTCACAGGTCCGGATGGCACGCGCGCGAAGGATGCCAACGACCTGATCGAGAACGGGTTGTTCAACTCGGGGTCGATCACGGCGACGGGCGGGACCCAGCGCAGCACCTACTTCGCCTCGGGCCTGTTCTCTCAGGAAGAAGGTTCGATCAAGCCGAACGACCAGACCAAGGGCAACCTGCGCCTGAACGTCAACTTCGTCCCGACCGACAAGTGGACGGTGAACCTGAACACGGCGTTCACGCGCAACCTGGTCGAAGAGCTGCAGGCCGGAAACAACTGGACCGCGCTGCTCGGCAATGCCATGAACGGGAATCCGCGTTCGGCGACCAAGGCGCGCCCGTATGGTGAGGCCTGGGTGCCGGTTTCGGACATCCAGCGGATGTCCACGCTCTCCGATGCGGATCGCTGGAACGGTGGCTTGACGCTGCAGCATGTGATCACGTCGGACCTGACGCATCGCTTGACGGCCGGGCTGGACGCGGTCTCGGACCAGAAGAGCCGCTTCTTTCCGTATGTAGGTGCCTACGGCCCTGCCGGCGTGACCGACGGACAGCGCAACATCGGCACGCGTCAGTTCCGCTCGTACACGCTTGACTACCTGGCGACCTACAACTTCAAGCTGCCGTTCAATATCGAGTCGAACCTCTCGGCCGGTGCCCAGGGCTTCTGGGAGCAGGAGCGCCTCAACATGTCCACCGGGAATCGCTTCCCGGGCCCGGGCGTAAACACGGTGTCGTCGGCCGCGGTGACGAACGGCGCCGAGAACTTCAATGAAGTCATCAACTTCGGCATCCTGGCGCAGAACCGCTTCTCGTGGAATGACCGCGCGTTCCTCACCGTTGGTATCCGCGCTGACGGCAACTCCGCGTTCGGCAAGAACTACGGGCTGCAGAAGTACCCCAAGGCCGACTTCTCGTACGATCTCTCGAAGCACGAGGGGCTCCTGCCCTCGATGTTCAGCGCCTTCCGTGTTCGCTCGGCCATCGGCCGTGCGGGTCGTTTCCCGGGCGCGTTCGACTCCTTCACGAGCTACGGCGCGGCGCCGGTGTTCGAGGACATCTCGGGCATTGTGCCGCTCAACCCCGGCAACTCGGACCTGAAGCCGGAAGTCACGACCGAGACGGAGTTCGGCTTCGAGGCCGGGTTGTTCAACGACCGTGTCGGGCTCGAGGCCTCGATCTACCGCGCCGAAACGGTGGACGCGATCGTCAACAAGCCGAACCCGCCGTCGCTCGGTTTCTCGACCGCCAAGCGCGTGAACATCGGCGCGATCGAAAACCGCGGCTGGGAAACCAGCATCAATTACCTGGTCTACTCCAGCTCCAAGATGGAGTGGTCCACGAACGTCAAGCTGGACGGCAACAAGAATGAAGTGACCGACCTTGGTGGTGTGACCCTGGCGTGCTGCACCGTGCGAGAGGGCTACCCGGTCCAGGGCGTCTGGGGCCGCCGGCCAACCGGCTACTCGGTCGTCAACGGTCGCCCGGTCACCACGCGGTCGGACACGAACACCTACTTCGGCGCGCCGCTCCCGACCGTCAACGCTTCGTGGGCGAACACGCTCCGCTGGAAGGGGCTGCAGCTGTACGGGATGCTCTCGATGGAGCGTGGGGCGTACTTCGGTAACGGCGATCGCGCGTACCGCATTCGCCAGGGTGGGGCCGATGAATACCTGAGCACCTTCGTGAACGGCGCTCCGTCGTTTGCGTCGGACTCCATCGCCCAGTATGCCAGCATCCTGGACTACTTCGACAAGCGCGACAACGTGCGCCTGCGCGAGATCTCGCTCACCTACCAGGTGCCGGAGCGACTGAGCCGGTTCTTCAAGGCGGGCCGTTCGACCGTGACGGCGTCCGGCTTCAACCTGATGTGGTGGGATGACTGCAATTGCGTGGATCCGAACATGAACTGGGCGGGCGCGAGCTCGTTCACGATCGGCAACGGGTTCCTCGCCCAACCGTCCCCGCGGCAATACCGGCTGCAGGTACGCACGAGGTTCTAGGTGCAGGTCCGGGGGCGCCCGCTGGTGGCGCCCCCGGTTCACGAGTTCGGACACTCACCTTTGACGATACCTATCATGCATTCCTCTACCTGGCGTTCGATCGGCGCACGCACGGCGCGTATAGCGACCGTGACGCTGCTCGGCGCAGCCATGGCGTGCGGCGACATCTTTGAAGTGGAAGACCCGCAGGCCTTTGGTGATGAAGACCTGAACAACACGGCGATCCTGGCGAACGTGGTGAACGGCGCCGAAGGAACGCTGCACCAGAACTTTGACGACTTCGTGGTCGTGACCGAGCTGCTCGGTGATGCCATGGAGTCCACCAGCACCTGGATCGACTGGGAAGACATCTCGGAAGGTCGCGTGCGGGGTGACTGGCCGTCGGCCGGCTCGTTCTCGGGGCCGCAGAACGGCATCCTGCAGGCGCGGTTTGCGGCGCAGAGCGCGGAGGCGCGCGTTGCCAACGTTCTCGGTGCCGGGGCGGCCGCGAGTCCGCTGATCGCGCAGGCGCGTTGGGTCGACGGTGTGGCGGACCTGCTCCTCGGCATGGGATGGTGCGAAGGGCCGCTGGCCAACGGCGGCGTGCGTTCCCCGAACACCGCGTTCTTCCCGCAGGCGATCACCAAGCTGAATTCGGCGCTCACGGCAACCTCCGGGATTCCGGCGGCCGACAAGACCAAGTGGGAGTCGGCGATTCGCGCAGCGCGTGCGCGGGCCAACTTGCTCGCCGGCAACTACGACGCCGCGTTGGCTGATGCTGATGCCGTACCGGCCGGTTACACCAAGATGGCGGTGTACGCGGAAGGCTCCGGTGGACAGCAGAGCACCACGGGAAACCAGTTCCACCAGAACCGCAATCGTTCGGGTGGCTTGCGCCGCAAGTGGCACGGGGCGGTCATGGGCGTGAACGCTGGCAGCACTGCCTACCAGACGGTCTACCTCCCGGATTGGTTCGACAACACGAAGATTGATCCGCGCATGGCCCTCAACCGCAAGGTGGGTGAGCTGGGCGTGAACAATCGCTTTGCCTTCTTCGGCATCACGAAGTACTCGGATCGTGGGGCGGACCAGGTCATGTTCAGCAAGCGCGAAATGAACCTGATCGCGGCCGAGGTCTACATGCGGCGCGGCGACTACGCCAACATGACCTCACGGTTGAACATGGATCGTGCGGCGCAGGGTCTGGCGGCACTCCCGACGCTGACGGCGGCCAACGCGCAGAACGCACTGCTCAACGAGCGGTTGGCGGTGATGTTCATCGAAGGACAGCGGATGTACGACCTGCATCGCTTCAACCTGGTCGGTGCGACCCTGGGGACCGGGCGTGCGACGATGCTGCCGCTGTCGACGACGGAAGTGCTGAATAACACGAGCATGAAGTTGGGTGGGGCGACCTGCCCGAAGCTGAGCTAAGCTTGCGGTGAGTAGTGGCGGGGGCGGCCCGGAGGATTGGGTGCGCCCCCGTTTCAGTCCACGGGCAAACAGATGAAGCACGAGAGGCACGAGCGGTACGAGGAGCACGAGCGGCACGAGAGGGTGCGCCCCGGACTTGAGCCGGGGCCCGGTGTCGTGGGCTCACTCACCCCCGCCTGCCGGTGGACGCGACGCGGGTTCGTGTATGCGCTCGGCGCCGGTGGAGCAGCGGGGATTCTCTCAGCCTGTGGCGGAGAGAACGGCGGTGGCCTGGAGCCAACGAAGACCGGCGCCGTAAATGGTGTGGTGCTCGACCTGCAGGGCGCCCCGCAAGCCAACTTCGGCCAGGCGATCCTGATGTTCCCCAGTGGGCGCCATGTCGGAGTGCGCGTGACGCCGGACGCGCAGGGGCGGTTCCGCTTCGACGACCTTCCCGAGGGAGACTACCAAGTACGGTTCCACTCGTTCGGGCAGGCGATCATCCCCGAGCCATACCAGCACCCGCTCAAGTTCAGCGTGGTAGGGGGCAAGACGACGGACGTCACCGTCCGGGTGGTTCGCGGCAACTTCGCCGACTACCAGGTCGAGATCTACATCGGGGACGACTTCTACCAGCTGCAACCTGATGGCGCGGAGAACGCCGAAACGGTGGTAAAGCTCGGGACGCCGGTGTGTTGGTACAACGTGGGTGTGAAGGTTCACACCGTGACCGGGGGGCCGTGGAACGACTCCGGCGACCTGCAGAAGACCCAGTCCTACATCTGGGTGGCGAACCAGGTCGGCACGTTCGGATACCGGGACAAGTATCACCAGCCGCAGATGCAGGCGACGCTGCGCGTGGTGCCGTAGTCGCCATCGTACGAGGGGAATAACGAGAGCGAGGGGTGGCGCGTAGAATTACGGCGGCCTGCCATCCACCCTGAGGTGCACATGATCCCCCGCGTTGTCCCCCTGATTGGCACGTTGGCCCTCGCGGCCTCCGTCCTTCCCGCGCAGCAGGTGTCCTATTCGCGCGCCGAGCAACTCCTTGACTGGAACACCCGCACCCTCGTCGCAGGCGATGAAGTGCGGCCCGCCTGGCTCAAGGACGGGAACCGGTTCTGGTATCGCAACAAGACCAACACTGGCGCCGAGTTCATCGTCGTCGATCCCGTGGCCGCCACCCGTGCGCCGCTGTTCGATCACGTCCGCCTGGCCCGCGCGATGACGATCGCGGGCGACACCGCCTTCGAGGCACACAAGCTCCCGTTTCAGGCGTTCGAGTTCACGAACGACGGCGACAACGAGAGCGAGATCGAGTTCACCACGAACCGCAAGCGCTTCACGTGCAACATCTCGACCTATCGCTGCACGGTGGGCGACACGGTGGCCAACAAGCAGCGGTTTGTGCTGTCACCGGACAAGCGCATGGAAGCGTTTGTCTCTGGCAACAACCTCTGGGTGCGCTCGCGGAATGGCGCGGACTCGACGCAGCTCACCACCGACGGCGTGGAATACTGGCAATACGGCTTGACGATGCCGCGGCCGAGCGAGATCCAGTTCAATCGCGTGGGGCAGCGTCGCCCCAACCTGCGGTGGTCGCCCGACTCGAAGAAGATCGCCGTCGTCCGACAGGACGAGCGCTACGTCGCGCACCACTACTACGTGCAGTCCACGGGCCAGCGGACCAAGATGTACTCCCAGCCCTACGCCCTGCCCGGCGATACGGCCGTGCCGCGCCCCTACCTGTATATCGTGGATGTCGGGAGCAAGCAGAGCGTGCAGGCCAAGATCGCCCCGCGCCCGAACCAGCTTTCCATCGGCGGCTCCGTGCGTGACTCGGCGTGGGCGGACAATGGCCAGACGCTGAACATCTCGATGTATACGCGCGGCTCGAAGAGCGCCTACCTCGCGGCGATCGACGCGACCACCGGCGACATGCGGGTCATCGCGCGCGACACCGGCAAGACGTATGTGGAGATCTCCAACCCGCAGGACCCCGGGTCGTTCTACACGACCAAGGACCAGAAGGACGCCTTCTGGTGGTCGGAGCGCGACGGCTGGGGGCACCTGTACCGGTTCAATGGTGCTGGCGTCTCGAGCATGACGTCGAGCGATGCAGACGGCGGGTTGGTCCTGGCCCCGGATCCGGTGGCACAGCTCACGACCGGCGCCTTCCAGGTGGGACAGATCTCGTACGTGGACGAGGTCGCGAAGCAGGTCTACTTCACCGCACGCGGGAAGGACGGCTTCCTCTACTATCCCAAGCTGTATCGCACGAGCTACGACGGCGTCGGGATGACCCTGCTCACGCCGGAAGACGCACACCACACCATCACCTTCAGCCCGAGCGGGAAGTATTTCGTCGACACCTACTCGACGCTGCAATCGCCACCGGTGACGGTCGTGCGCTCGGCGGTCGACGGGCGGGTGGTCAAGAAATTCGAGGACGCCGACATCTCGCGGCTCAAGGAGATCGGCTGGAAGCCGGTGCAGCTCTTCTCGGTGAAGGCGCGGGACAACGTCACCGATATCTATGGATTGCTCTACCTGCCGTCGAACATGGATTCGACGAAGAAGTACCCAATCATCTCGCACATCTACCCGGGACCGCAGGTCGGCTCGGTCCGCGGCTGGAATTTCACCAATGGCGGTGAACCCTACGCCCTCGCCGAACTCGGCTTCATCGTCATCCAGCTCGACCACCTGGGGACGCCGCTGCGCTCCAAGGCGTTCCACGACAACTACTACGGCTTCTTTGGCGACAACGGCCTGCCGGACCACATCACGGCGATCAAGCAACTCGGCGCGAAGCACAAGTTCATCGACACGGACAAAGTCGGGATCTTCGGGCACTCCGGCGGTGGGTTCGCCTCGACCGACGCGATCCTGCGCTACCCGGACTTCTTCAAGGTCGCGGTGAGCGGCGCGGGCAACCACGACAACCGCTCGTACAACATCTACTGGGCCGAGAAGTACCAGGGGCTCATGGTCAAGGATTCGGCGCGTCGCACCGACAACTTCGAGACGTCGGCCAACAAGACGATGACGAAGAACCTGCAGGGCAAGCTGATGCTCATGCACGGCGATATGGACGACAACGTGCATCCGTCCATGACGGTCCAGGTGATCGATGAGCTGATCAAGGCGAACAAGTCGTTCGACATGGTCTGGGCGCCCAACCGGAACCACGGGCTCAACGAGCCGTACTTCATCCGTCGTCGGTGGGACTACTTCGTTGAGCACCTGATGGGTGGCACGCCGCCGGTGAACTACGAGATCAAGCAGCCGGTCACGGGCGCCCCGGGGCGGCCCGGCGCTCCGGACCCCGACAGCTGGGACGACGAGGGGTTCCCGTACTGGAAGCCGTTCAAGGCGCCGCAGTAGGTTCGAAGACGGCAGACGGCAGATAGCAGGCGGCCGCCTGCCGAAGAGATGAAACGCGAGAGCGGGGCGAACGGGGGCGACCCTGGGCGTCCCGCTCTTTCCGTGCGGCGACCTTGCCGGGCCGCGCTCCGGGGGCCCACATTCCCGCCCTCGTCTCCCCTTCACCAGGCCCGCAGTGACTGCACACGCCGCAACCGCTGACTCTGCCCCCGCCCCCAAAAAGGGGGGGATCTCGCTGACCCAGTGGATCATGATCTCCATGGTCGTGGGGATCGCCATAGGGACCTTCCTCCCGGACGTGGGGAAGGAGCTCAAGCCCATCAGCAACATCTTCTTGCGGATGATCAAGTCGCTGATCGTCCCGCTCCTGTTCAGCACGCTGGTCATTGGCATCGCGGGCCACGGCGACGACATGAAGAAGGTGGGGCGGTTGGCGCTGCGCTCGATCATCTACTTCGAGGTCGTCACGACGCTTGCGCTGGCGATCGGATTGATCGCGGTCAACCTGGTCAAGCCGGGACAGGGGATCGTGCTGCCGCCGGAAGCCGGCTCGGACGTACAGCAATACGCACAGACCGAGATCTCGCTGGGCGGGGTGCTGGAGCACACGGTGCCGCAAAGCTTTTTTGAGGCAGCCGCGAAGAACGAAGTGTTGCAGATCGTCTTCTTTGCCATCCTCTTTGCCGTGGCCCTGGCTCGCGTTCCCGGCGAACCGCGGCAGGTGATGCTGCGCCTTCTGGAGAGCCTGGCCGAGGTGATGTTCAAGTTCGTGGGGCTGGTGATGGCCTTCGCCCCATTCGGCATTGGGGCGGCGATTGCGGTCACGGTGGCGCAGAGCGGGCTTGGGGTGCTCAAGAACCTCGGGTTGATGGTCCTCACGCTCTACGGGGCGCTCGTGGTCTTTGTCCTGTTCGTGCTCGTGCCCGTGATGCTCCTGTTCCGCATCCCGGTGAAGAAGTTCCTCATGACAGTCAAGGAGCCGTTCCTGATCGCGTTCAGTACGGCCTCGTCCGAGGCGGCCCTACCGCAGGCGATGCAGGCGATGGAGAAGTTCGGCGTGCCGCGGCGCATCGTGTCGTTTGTCATGCCGACCGGGTACTCGTTCAACCTCGACGGCACGACGTTGTACCTCGCGCTCGCCTCGATCTTCGTGGCCCAGGCGGCGGGGATCGACATGCCCCTGTCCCAGCAGCTGCTGATGATGCTCACCCTGATGCTGACGTCCAAGGGCGTCGCGGCCGTGCCGCGGGCTGGGTTGGTGATCCTGTCCGGCACCTTGGCGTCGTTCGGGCTGCCGCTGCAGGGGGTGGCCGTGATCCTCGGTGTAGACGCGGTGATGGACATGGCGCGGACGTCGATCAACCTTTTGGGCAACTGCTTGGCGACGGCGGCGATGGCGCGATGGGAAGGGGAGTTGGACGCCTGACGACTCAGGCGTGATGGCAGACGGCAGACGGCAGACGGCAGACGGCAGACGGGCACAACCCGCGCAAGAGCGCATGTGCGCCTTGCGCGATGACATGAGTCACACACCATGACAAAAACTCTTGATGTGATCACCGCCGGCACGATCCTCGTGTCGGCGTTCGTCGTCTCCGCCCAGGGGACCCGCACCGACTATGCACGCGCCGAGCAGTTGTTGAGCTGGAACGCGGGCGAGCTGGTGACCGATGACGCGGTGCGTCCACGCTGGATGTCCGGCGATCGCTTCTGGTTCCGCAATCGCGGCTCGAACGGCTATGAATTTGTCATCATGGACCTTGCGACCGGCGCCCGTCGCCCGGCCTTTGACCATGCGCGGCTCGCCGCGGCGCTCTCCGTGGCCGCTGATACGGCCTACGATGCGGGGAAGCTCCCGTTCCGCGACCTCGCGTGGGTGCAGAATGAACAGGCGATCCGGTTTTCGGTCGGCCGGAAGAAGACGTGGACCTGCCACGTGGCCACCTACGCCTGCGTCGGGCCCGACACCATGCCAGTCGAGAAGCCGAGCGAGGTGCGCTCGCCGGATGGGCAATGGGTCGCGTTTGAGCGCGCTGGCAACCTCTACATGCGACCTGCTGCTGGCGGGGCGGAGGTGCGCCTGACGAGTGATGGGACGCCGGAGTATGGGTATGGCCTGAACAATATCGGCTGCTGCCAGCAGGTGACCAACGCGCGCAACAACACCGAGGTGCGGCCTTTCGTGTTGTGGTCGCCGGACTCGAAGAAGCTCGTGACCCACAAGTGGGACCAGCGGAACGTGCGCTGGATGCACCTGCTGGAGACGAAGAACCCGGGGCCGGTGCTCCATTCGTATCGCTACGCGTTGCCCGGCGACAGCGTGATCCCGCGCTGGGAGTTGTACGTGGTGGATGTCGCGGCCAGGCAGGCCGCGCGCGTCAACCGCGGTCCGGCCGATGCGATCAACACGAGCTGCTGCTGGCTGATGTCGGACACGGTGTGGAAGGACGTGCGCTGGTCCGGGAACGACCAGCTCTTCTTTACGGCGGGCAAGCGGTCGTTCGACGAACTGGAGCTGGTCGTCGCGAATCCTGGTGATGGGTCGGCGCGCACGGTCCTCAAGGAAGCGAACAAGACCTTCGTCGAGACCAACCAGAACTCCGGTGGGATCCCGAACTGGCGCCCGCTCACGGGTGGAAAGGAGGTTGTGTGGTGGTCGGAACGCGACGGGTGGGGGCACCTCTACCTCGTGGACGCCGCGACGGGGAACGTCAAGAACCGCATCACGAGCGGCTCCTGGATGGTGAGCGACCTGCTGTGGATCGACGAGACGCTGCGCTACGCGTACTTCACGGCCCGTGGGCGCGAGGCGGGGCGCGACCCCTATAACCGGCACTTCTATCGGGCGAAGCTCGATGGCACCGCCGTGGAGTTGCTAACGCCGGAGGACGCGGACCATGAAGTGAACGTGGCCCCGTCGGGAAAGTTCGTCGTCGACGTGTACTCCACGCCGGCGCGTCCGCCGAGCTCGACCATCCGGCGGATGGACGGCACGGTGGTCAAGGAGATCCAGCAGGCCGACGTCGCCCGGTTGACGGCGGCGGGCTTCCGGGCGCCGCGTTCGTTCAAGGTCAAGGCGCGCGATGGGGTGACGGAGTTGTACGGCATCCTGTGGTATCCGGCGCACTTCGATTCGACCAAGCGGTACCCGATCATCGATTACATCTACCCGGGGCCACAGGTCGGGTCGTTAGGCGGTCGCCAGTTCCGGGCCAGTGCCAACGGCAGCGCCAACGCACTCGCCGAGCTGGGCTTCTTTGTCGTGCAGGTCGATGCGATGGGGACGCCAGGACGATCGAAGTCGTTCCATGACGCCTACTACGGCAACATGACGGACAACGGCCTCCCCGACCAGGTCGCGACGATCAAGCAGCTCGCCGCCCGGATCCCGCAGATCGACATCGATCGGGTCGGGATCTACGGGCACTCTGGTGGCGGTTTCTCCTCGACCGACGCGATCCTCACCTACCCCGACTTCTTCAAGGTCGCCGTGTCGAGCGCCGGCAATCACGACAACCGGAGCTACGACTTCACGTGGGGGGAGAAGTATCACGGTCTGTTACGCCGCCTCTCGGACACCACAGATTCCTTCGACTCGCAGTCCAACTGGCGCAAGGCGCGCAACCTGAAGGGAAAACTCCTCCTGACCTACGGCACGCTCGACGACAACGTCCACCCCGTGGCGACCCAGCTGGTCATAGATGAGTTGATCAAGGCCAACAAGGACTTTGACATGTTCATCATGCCGAACCGGAACCACGGGTTCGCCGGCGAGCCGTACATGGTCCGTCGGACGTGGGATTACTTCGTGCAGCACCTGCTCGGCGTGACCCCGCCGGCGGGGTACGAGATCAAGGGGCCGACGCCGTAAGGGGCGACCAGGCGCGTTCACCGGTCTCTTACCGGCCGTGCTTCGGAGTTTGGCCGTTCATCCCGTGCGTAAAGAGCAACTGCGCGGTACGAGCAGCACGCGACACGGCTCGTCGGGAAGGTGCCCCCGCACTCTTACGCGTGTCGGGTGACGGTCCGGAACCGGCCAGAGCAATAGATTGGCAGGGGAGGCGCGGCAGCTTCCGTACCCCCCGTACCGCCCGTGCTGCCCGTGCTGCCCGTGCTGCCCGTACTGCCCGTACTGCCCGTACTTCGCCGTGGGGCAGGTGCCCTCGAAACCCTCGGCCCCCCACTTCGGTAGAAGGTGGACTGACGCATCACATGTTCACTCGCTCCCTAGCCCCTCTTCTCCTCGCCCTCGCCGCCTGCGCGCGCGGGAGCGCGGTCCTCGACCTGAGCCCGATTCCGGTCGCGGCGGTCGTCTCGAGCCCCGAGGCGATCGCCAGGGCGCGGGCGGACAGCATGCAACTTCCGTGGACCAGGGCGGACGCCGAGTTCATGGCCGGGATGATCGGGCACCACGCCCAGGCGATTGCCATGGCGCGCCTCGCCCCGCGGAACGGGGCCAGTCCGTCGGTCCGGACGCTGGCGGCGCGGATCATCAATGCCCAGACCGACGAGATCCAACTGATGCGCCAGTGGCTGAGCGACCGGGGGCAACCCGTGCCCGCGGCAGACCCCAAGGGCATGAAGCACGAGATGGGCGGCCAGTCCATGATGATGCTGATGCCCGGGATGCTCAGCGAGGCGCAGATGCTGGCGTTGAGCCAGGCGCGCAAGCGCGACTTCGACCGGCTCTTCCTGCAGTACATGATCCAGCACCACCAGGGGGCGGTGTCCATGGTGCAGGCGCTGTTTGCGGCGGACGGTGCGGGCCAGAACCAGACGGTCTTCAAGTTCGCGTCGGACGTCAACGTGGACCAGACCACGGAAATCGCCCGCATGCAGCGGATGTTGGCAGAGGTAGTTCTCGGTAGGTAGGTCCCTCGGTCGCAGGACGCGGGCCACGGGTCGAAGGTCGCCCCCAGGTATGCCGGGGTGGACGCGGCCGTGAGGTTCGTAGGCGCGGTTCGCAGTCTCCATTGGTGGTGACGCTCACTCCAGGACAACAATGACACGCAGACGCTTGGCCCATCGCACGCTCCTCCTTGCATCGCTTGCCGTGATGGCGTGCGCGCGCGGGACGACGATCAACAACGCCCCGTCGCGCATGCGCGATCCGCGGGTCGGCCTCAAGGCCGGCATGAATGACGCGGGCGAAGCCATCAGCGGGATGGCCCGGCTCGCCACGGCGCAGCCGACGGGGAAGTTCGTCGGCAGCACCAATTCCGACCTGGCGTTCACGGGCAACTACGCCATCCAGGGGAACTACAACGGCTTCCAGGTCTGGGATATCTCCAACCCGCGACAGCCGCAGCTGGTCAATGGCTACTACTGCCCGGCGTCGCAGAGCGACGTCTCGGTCTACAAGAACCTGCTCTTTGTCTCGGGCGAGGGGATGGCCGGGCGTGTCGACTGCGGCGGGCAGGGTATACAAACTGCGGTGAGCAAGGACCGCCTCCGTGGCATCCGCATCTTCGATATCACCGATATCCGGAACCCGAAGTACCTGCACAACGTGCAGACCTGCCGTGGGTCGCATACACACACGGTGCTGGTGGACCCGAAGGACCGGGACAACGTGTACGTCTACATCTCAGGCTCGGCGAACATTCGTCCTGACGCCGAGCTGCCCGGGTGCAGCTCGGGGTTGCCCGAGCAGAACGCGAACACCGCGCTGTTCCGGATCGAGGTGATCAAGGTCCCGCTCGCCGATCCGACCAAGGCCGCGATCGTGTCGTCGCCGCGCATCTTCAATGACCTGGTGGCACCGCCCGAGCATGGCACCTCGCCCGAGGACAAGGCGATGGTCGAGAAGGCGAGGGCGGCCGGGCAGTTCGTCGTGGAGTTCGGGGGGGAGGCGCAGGTGCTCCCACCGCAGTTCGCGGCGATGCTACTTGATAGTGTGGTTACGCAGCGCGTAGTCGCTGAAGTGGCCAGGTCGACGGGCAGTGCGCCGGCGCCCACGGACAGCGCGGTCCGGCGCCGGGTGCGCGCTTCGCCGCCGACCGCGGCTGACTCAGCGAAGCTCCGCCAGGACCTTCCGGCAATCATCCAGCGCATGTTCGGTGGCGCTCCGGCGGCGGGCAATGGCCCGCGACCGGGACCGACGCAGTGCCACGATATCACGGTGTATCCGGAGATCGGGCTCGCGGGTGGCGCCTGCGAGGGCTACGGGCTCCTGCTCGACATCTCCGATCCGGTGAACCCCAAGCGCATCGCTGCGGTGGCGGACTCCAACTTCTCCTACTGGCACTCGGCCACGTTCAACAACGACGGGACGAAGATGCTGTTCTCGGATGAGTGGGGCGGTGGTGGTGGTCCGAAGTGCCGCGCCGGCGACCCGAAGGAGTGGGGCGCGGACGCGATCTTCACGATCCAGAACCGCCAGCTGCAGTTCAAGTCGTACTACAAGATGCTGGCGCCGCAGACCGACAAGGAAAACTGCGTGGCGCACAATGGCTCACTGATCCCGATCCCGGGGCGCGACGTCATGGTGCAGTCGTGGTACCAGGGCGGCGTGTCGATCTTCGACTTCACCGACGCGGCCAAGCCGATGGAGATCGGCTTCCACGATCGGGGACCGTCGGACACGACGCAGGTTGGTGGCGCCGGCACCTGGTCGGTCTACTGGTACAACGGCGCCATCGTCTCGTCGGAGATGGAGCGTGGCCTCGACGTCTTTGAGCTGGTGCCGACGCAGCACATCTCGCAGAACGAGATCGACGCCGCGAAGACGGTGAAGCTGGAGTACCTCAACGCGCAGGGACAGCCGAAGATGAGCTGGCCACCGAGCTTCGCGATGGCGCGTGCGTTTGTCGATCAGCTGGAGCGGAACAAGTGCCTGTCAGCGGCACGGATCGCGTCGGTTCGCACGTCGCTCCAGGGCGCCGAGTCGGCCGCTGGCCAGTCTCGCCGGGACATGCTGTCGACGCTCGTCACGCAGCTGGGGAACGACCGCAACGGATCGTGTGACGCCCCGAAGGTGGGGATGTTGCAGCAGGCCGTGCGCGATCTGATGGGGGGAATCGCGTAGGAAGAGCAACTGCCACTGCGAAGCACGGGCAGTACGAGTCCAGGGCAGCACGGGGAGCACAGGTGCCCCTCGTGCTGCCCGTACTGCTCGTGCCCCTCGTGCCGCGCGTACTGCTCGTGCCCCTCGTGCTGCGCCCTGGCGGTTTGTTAGCATCGTTGAACAGCCACTGCGCAGCACGTGCAGTACGAGTCTTGAGCAGTACGCGTGCCCCCCGTGCTGCTCGGGCTGCCCGTACCGCTCGTGCTTCGCAGTGGCAGTTGCCCTAGCCGGACCTCGCAATCGCTGAGGCCGTCCGCAAACCCACCGCCGCGAACGTCAGCGTCCCATTGGTGCAGGACGCCGTCGGAAACGTGGGCGCCCCCGCAATCCACAGGTTCTCGTGGTCGTGGGCGCGTCCCCAGCCGTCGACGACGCTGGTCGCCGGATCGCTGCCCATGCGGCACCCGCCGGTCGGGTGTTCCTGACCGATGTCGTTCGCGTTGCTCGACAAGCTGATCACTTCTCCGCCGCCAGCCTTCGCCATCGAGCGGAAGAGGTTGCGCAGCTCTTCCTCCTGCCATTCGCGAAGGGCTGCGCTTTCCGGCGCATCCTTCCACGTCAGGAAGGGCATCGGGTCACCAAACCGATTCTTGCGGGCCGCGTCGAAGGTGATGCGGCTCTCACGATCGGGAAGGACGTCGTAGTAGGCGCGCACCCGCGCAGTGGCTCCCTTGGCGCGTTGCCGCCAGTCGGCGAGCAGCGCGTCCCCGAGCTGCAGGCTCCCGTCCGACGCGCGCAACCGCGGATCCCGCCCGACGCTCGATTCCCAGATCCGCAGGTCGTGCCGGAGGTACTTCCCCTTTCGGCCCTCACGCATGAACTGCTTGGAGACCAGCGAGTGCTGGACGTTGATCCCGGGGTAGAGTTCCAGCGGCAACGAGACCTGGCCGCCGATGTTCCGGTGCCCGGCGAGGTAGCGCCCGACGTTCCCACTGCGGTTTGCCAGCCCCTCGGGGTGGGCGTCGTCGCGGGAGAGCATCAGCAAGTGCGCCGACCACACAAATCCGGCGGCGAGCACGAATGACTTCGCGGTGATCGTGACCTCCTCACCCGACGCATCGGTGCGATTGCCCGTCGCGCGCACGATACGGCCGTGTTGTCCCTCGGCGACCAGCCGGCGAACGAGGGTCTCGGTGACCAGGGTGATCTTTCCCGCCTTCACCAGTGCGTCCCAGGAAAAGTCGGGGGAGTACTTGGCACCGGTCGGGCAGACGGGATAGCAGGTGTCACATCGTTGGCAGACGGCGCGACCCTGGTATGGCTGCGAGTTCTTGGCGGATGGCGTGCTCCATGCGGCGATCCCGGCCTTCGACGCCCAGTCGCGCAGTTGCGCCAGGTTGTAGTTGACCGGTAGTGCAGGGAGCGGATACGACTTGCCTCGCGGGTCGAAGGCCGTGGGCCCTTGTTCGCCGGCGATCCCCATCCGCTCCTCCGCCTCCTGGTAGAACGGATCGAGGTCGTCGTAGCTGAACGCCCAGTCGTCACCGAGGCCGGTGAGGGACTTCACGCGAAAGTCTTCCGGCGCGTACCGCGGCGCAACGCCGCCCCAGTGCATGGCGAGCCCGCCCACGTGCATGCTCGGCGAGAAGCCATACGTCACGCCGTAGGCGTTCTGGTCGTCGAGGTGATCCTGCTTCCACGGGCTCTCCCCGTAGTCCTTGTAGCGTTCGCGCGCGCGGGCGCGCTCGCTGAACGGGGTCGACGGCTTGCCGGCCTCGATGACCGTGATGGCCCGCGACGTCTTCTCCGCCAGATGCTCGGCCATCATCGCGGCCGTGATGCCGCTGCCGATGATGCAGATGTCTGCCTCGATGGTCTTCATGTGTTGGGCCTCCGCATCGTCGGGGGACGCATGCTGGCGGCCTCGAGTGGACGGCAGGCGCCCGGTGAGACGTCGACGCCCATGGCGAGGTTCCAGGCCGCCGGGGTCGACGCCCAATGCGCGAGGAGGGCCACGGCCACGTGGCGCGCATCGAGCGGAGCCGGGAGTCGCTGACCGCGTTCGCTGCCTAACGCCATCGCCACCACCTCGGTGCGCCCCGCGAGGTCCAGCGAGGCGAAGGACGACCGGCGGACCTTCTGGGCCAGGAGATCCAGCGCGTCAAGCTGCGCGCGCCAGGCCGGGGCAGGGTCCGGGGGGAGGTACCGGATGTCGGAATAGCCGTACCCTACCATCTCCTGGGCCACGGGCTCGTATTCGTTGACCCAGCGGACGAACGCATCCACGGCCGCCGTGCGGCCTGTGGGCCCAAGCTCGCCCGGCAGGAGCACCTCGGCGAGGGGTTCGAGTGCGGCGCGGTCGATCGTCGTGGTTCGAGCCAGCGCCGGCGGTCCCGCGTCCGGCGCGCAGGCGACCGTGGACGCGGCGACACCGGTCGCGATCGCGCTGGCCGTCTTGAAGAACGTCCGGCGCGAGGCGCCGTCGGGCGGTGTGGAGCTGGTCATGTCGGGACATAACCCCCGGTTTTCGGGGGCGGCAAGACCCGATGTGCGTTGTCCGCGCCCGCGCGCCCAGCCGACGCGCGGCCCACGGCCGGCCGGAGTGCGCGCCGGTTACCGCCTGGTGAAGCGGACGTTGCGGACACGACCCGCCTCGATGGTGAACGAGGTGCGGCGCGCCGGAGGACCCGAGAACTGGAGCACGAGGTTGCCCGCCCGGAACGTGCCGTCCGCGAGCGCCTCCAGGGTATCGGTGCGGAGCGGCCGCACCAGTTCGAGCGTGCCACCGGCTGCACGAATCGTGTAGGTGGCGTTGGCCTCCTCGCCAAAGTAGCTGCCCACCAGACCGGCGTCGGTGGCTGTCGTTCCCCGGCGGCGCATTTGGCGCGGCGCGGGCGGGCGCGGCGCGGGACGTGGACCCATGCGGTCGCCCAGGTAGACGTCGGCGACCGCGAAGGCCAGGGCGGTAGGGTCGATCGGCCCGTAGTTGCATTGCAGGAGTACCGAGAAGCGCTGGTCCGGAAAGCGAAGGAGCTCGGCCTTGTAGCCCATCAGCGACCCGCTGTGTTCCGTGATGCGCAACCCCCGATAGGACGAGACGTTGTTGCCAAAGGCGTAGGCGAGGGTGTCTCCCCGGTTCAACACGGCGCGGGTGTGGATGAGTCGCTGGAAAGGCTCGCCGCCGACCTGGTGCGAGTAGTAGTTCGCATCCCACTTCCGGAGGTCGTCGAGCGTTGTGTACAAGCCGCCGGCGCCGATCTTGTCGAAGTTCTGGATGTACGAGAGGCGATACCCGCGGCCCCCGGGCCCTGGCTCATAGCTCATGGCCCGGCGCTTCATGATGTGCCCGGGTTCGTCGTGGAAGTGGGTGTCCATCATGCCCAGTGGCCGGAAGATCCGCTCGTCGGCGAATTCCCGGAGCGACATCCCGGTCACCTGCTTCACCAGTTGCCCCAGCAGGAAGTAGCCGGAGTTGCTGTACAGGTAGTCGTCGTTTGGTGCGAAGTTGGTTTCCTTCTGCCGCGCGATGAGGGCGAGCGCCTCCGCGTCGGTGAAGACGTCCTCGAGTCGCTTGCCGGCGAGGTCCATGATGCCGTAGATGTCGCGCAGGCCGCTCGTGTGGTGCACCATCTGGCGAATGGTGACGGGGCGCCCGTAGGCGGGCATCGCCGGGAAGTACTTCCGGATATCGTCATCGAGGGCGATGCGTCCGTCGAGCACGAGGAGCGCGATGGCGGCGGCGGTGAACTGCTTCGAGACCGAGCCGACGTAGTAGACCATCCCCGGTGTGTTGGCGATGTCGTAGTCCAGGTTCGCCATCCCGTAGCCGCGCTGGTAGACGAAGCGACCGTCTTGGACGACCCCGAGCACACATCCGGGCGAGTCGGGTCGGTCGTACGCGGCGAAAATGCGGTCGATGCGGGGATCGGATGTCCCCTGTTGTGCCGCAGATGCAGCAGGAACAAGCCAAGCCACGCCCAGCAGGGCGAGCACGATCTCGGGAGAACGCATGGACGACCTTCGACGACACGGGGAGCCGCGAACATACGGAAGGGTCGCGACTCGGCAAGGATCGGGCGAACTCCTGCGGCGACGTGCTGACTCGAGGCCGCGCCAGAGCGCGGAGGCCTGGTAACTCCCGCGGCCCTCAGGGCGTGGTAACGAGCCGTCGCGTGGTGCTGTGTCGAAAGTCGAACATTCGTTCCAGTTGCCGCCTGACGAGCCGACCGGCCAGGACTTGCCCGACGACTCCGAACGGGAGCTGGTACTCCACTTCATCTCGGAGGATGGTCCCGCCTTCGCCGTCGTCGAGAAACCGGTGCCGGTGCTCCCAGAACGCGAAGGGGCCACTGCGCTGCACGTCGACGAACTCATGTGGCGGTTCGTACGTGGTGTGCTCAGCGACCCACCGCATGGGGAATGGCCCGACGCGGCCGGCGAGAACCACACGAGCACCCGGCCTGAGAGAGTTGGCGCTTTCGATGACGCGCATGTTCTCCCATGGGGGGATCAAGGCGGTGAGTGCACCGGGCGATTCGTGAAAGGCAAAGACCACCTGGGGCGGGGCCGGAATCCGGGACTGCCTGACGAATCGCATGAGGGAACGAGTGCGGCGGAAGGGGCGCGACGCTCGGAGCGGCGTCGGCCCCCGCCGCATGCATTACTTGGGAAGGACGACGGTGTCGATGACGTGGATAACGCCGTTGGTCGTCACGATGTCTGCCTTCACGACCTTCGCGTTGTTGATCATGACGCTGCCATCCTTGACGGCGATGCCGAGGGACTGGCCATTGACGGTCTTGGCTGTCGAGAGCTTCATCGCCTGGGCGGCGCGCACATCGCCGGAGACGACATGGTAGGTGAGGATGGAGGCGAGCTTGGCCTTGTCCTTGAGAAGGGCCTCGACCGTGCCGGCCGGGAGCTTGGCGAACGCTTCATCGGTCGGGGCAAAGACCGTGAACGGCCCCTTGCCGGAGAGGGTCTCGACGAGGCCAGCGGCCTGGACGGCGGCGACCAGCGTCTTGAACGAGCCGGCGGCAACCGCGGTCTCGACGATGTTCTTGGTGGCGTGATTCGCGCCCGCGTGGTCCTGGGCGCTGGCCGCCGGGGCGGCGACAACAAAGACCAAGGCGGCGGTAGCCATGTAGCGGGTCGGCATGAGCTGAAGCACTGGAAGGACTCCTGATTGAGAGCGATAGGATGAGGCCAACGGCATGAGGATACCCGAACGTCCCGTTGTTGTCAAGCTATTTATCTGGACATTACATTGACGTGTCCTTGACAGGACCGTATCTTGTTGTGCCGCAAAGACCTCCATCAAACCCGATGAACAAGCTCCACCACCCGCTGAGGGTCGTGATACAGAGAACCGGCCTCAGTGCGGACCTCGTCCGGGCGTGGGAGCGCCGGTACTCGGTCGTGGAGCCGCGGCGATCGCCGGGTGGTCAGCGCCTGTACAGTGATGCGGACATCGAGCATCTCTCGCACCTCCACCGGGCGGTGCTGGCCGGGAGATCCATCGGGCAGGTCGCTGTCCTGGACCGGACGGCATTGGCCGAGCTCGTCGCGGCGGACACCGGTCGTGAGGCCACCAACGCCGGCGTCGCTGCCGCTGGACAGGCCGTGGCATTGGCGGCGGCGTTCCGCGAAGTCATGGCGGCGACGGAGCGACTTGATAGTGAGTCATTGGAGGGAACCCTGCGGCGAGCGGCGCTGCAGTTCAACGTCCCCGTACTGTTGGACCACCTCGTGGCGCCGTTGCTCCGCGAACTCGGCGAACGCTGGGAGAACGGTACGCTGCAGCCGATTCACGAACACGTGGCCTCGGTGGAGGTGCAGCGGCTCCTCACCTGGCTGGTGCAGAGTGCGCGCGTCGATGGCGATGCGCCGTTGCTCGCCGTGACTACCCCGCGCGGTCAGCAGATCGAACTGGGCGCACTCATGGTCGCTGCGTCCGCCGCCGCTGAGGGGTGGCGTGTGATGTGGTTTGGGCCCAACCTGCCCGCTGCGGACATCCTGCTTGGCGTTGCGTCGACCAAGCCAGCGGCGCTCGCAATCAGCCTGGTTCACCAGTCGAGGGATGCGGAGTTGCATCGCGAGCTGGAGACCGTGGCGCGCGGCACGTCGGGCAAGGTGCATTTGTTGGTAGGGGGGCGGGCCGCGTCCACTCACGCCCTCATGCTGGCGCGCCACGGAGCGACCACGCTCGCCGATCTGGAGTCACTTCGGCAGTGGCTCCGAGAGCACGGCGGCGCCGCAGGGCGTCCCTGGTCGTCCGCGTGAAGTGCGACGTGATAGCGGCGGCGCCGGGACTCGGTGCCGCCGCTATCACGGGTCATCAGGGCCAGGGCAGCGGGATGACGCGGAAGCGCGACCGTGCCTGCGGATCATCGTCGCCGGCGAAGTAGCGCGCGATCTCGCGGCGAGCGGCGGCGCGGAGGGCGGCATCGGCGGGTGTGCCACCGCTCATGCCAGCGATCCGCTCATCCAGCTTCTGCAGGTGCAACTCAGCCGCCTGTCGCACCTCGGCAAGCGCCTGCCGGTCTCCTGCGCGATCGAGCAGGGTGTTCAGCACCACGCGCTGCACTGTGCGCCGCAGCGTTTGTGAGCCGGCGTCGGCGGTCGGAGCGGCCCCCCAGGTGCGGTCGACGATCGTGCCGATCACCTCGTCGAGGGTGGGGAGGGAGGCATCGCGTGCGCTGAATTGGACGACCCGGGCGGCCCGTTCTCGATGCAGGAGCCCTTCGATGACCTCGGTGGCGAGCCCACCGGCGAGCGACACCTGGTCGAAGGAGCTCCCGCCGGCCGTGCCGATCCAGGCGAACGACTCATCCCCGCCATAGGGCACGGGCGGGATCATCGCCATGACGCGTTCCGGCACCGCCAGTTCACGGGGTTCAAGGGCGTCGAGGGTCATGCCTAACGCACGCCGCTGGGAGGCCGCCGGCAGGATGGTCGTCGGGACCTGGCCGTCACCGCGGATCGCGTAGCGGTAGTCCATGCCCCCGACGTACTTCACCAGGCCCTCCAGGGAGTAGCGGTGGTGCAGGTACACGTGGGCGAAGCGCATGTTGAGCAGGTACATCGGCTCACCCGGCTTGATCGCGCGGTCGTCGAACTTGTCGATCGCCAGGCGACGTACGGCGCTCGTGCGCTCGACGGCGTCGAACATCGTCTTCCCTTCCACCCAGCGCGTGACTTCGGGGATCGAGCCGGAGGCGTCGGCGTCCTGGTCCGCGACGAACCGCACGTCGCGGTCGAGCATCTCCTTGATGATCTTTGCGAGGCCGGCCTTCTCGCTGGCCGCATCCGGGTACCAGGTGTGGCCGTAGCGGATGGCGAGCGAGTCCCAGGCGCCGGCAAATGGCGCGTAGGCCTTGGAGAGATCCAGCTGGCCGCGGGCGTCGACCGAGATGAGCGGGAAGGGATAGTCCATCACGCTGGTCCGACCCTGGGCGTGCGCGATGTAGTTGTGGGACATGCCGAGGGTGTGCCCGATCTCGTGGGCCACATGCTGGCGACGGCGCATGGCCACGAACTGGTCGGCGGGGACGTTCAGTCCCGTCGGCCCGGCTGCCGGGAGCAGCCCTGCATAGATGTTGTAGTCGATCATCGACCGCCAGGAGTCCATCCGCACGACGGTGCGCAGGATTTCCCCCGTGCGCGGGTCCTGCAGGCTCGGCCCCACCGACGGGCCGGGCTGATTGCGGTGCACCCAGTAGATCATGGGATACCGGGCGTCCATCGGGTCGGCCCCGGCCGGCAGGTCACGGACCAGGAAGCCGTTTTTCCACCCCGCGCCCTCGAAGACCTTGTTCCACCACATCCCGCCCTCGCGGAACATCGTGCGATAGGGCTCGGGAATGGCGGGGTCGAGGTAGTAGACGATCGGGGTCACCGGCTCCGTCAGTTGCCCGCGGAGGTAGGCCGCGGGGTCCTTCGGCACGAGGCGCCAGCGCGAGGTCTGCCCGCCGCGATAGAGCTGGTCGTATCCCTGCGCGTAGTCGCCATACGCACCACCAAACAATCCAGAGCGTGGATCGGCCGGGCGCGGGCGGAACCCGGTCGAGTCCGGCAGCGCCACAAGGGAATGATGCACTTCGAAGGTTGGTGCCGCGGCGTCCGGCGCGGCGCGGCGCAACGCGGGCCCGGGGTTGTCGACGGCAAACGTCAGCACGGAATGAATCTCGGTGTTCTTGGGGAACGCCTTGGTGCGCGCCGCGTCGAACCAGGAGCGATTCGCGTCCACGCGTGCATTGCCCTGCTGGCCGCGCCGCACCGACTCCGCGATCCCGTAGGTGTCCGACAGGAAGAGCGACGTCGCGTCTACCACGACCTGCCCGTTTGCTTCCGATTCGATCGGGAAGGACGCGACGACCGAGGTGGCGAACGACTCCACCGCCCCGCGCTGTCCCGCCGCGTCCGCCCCGTTGGCGCGGACGCCCCAGTTGTCGCGCACCAACACCAGTCGCTTGCCACGACGCTCGAGCCGGACGACGGAGCTGCCGCCGGTCTGTCCGCGGTCGAGGCCGAGCGCGGGCACCCCCGCGCCTGTCGCGAGGACGCTCTGGTGCAGGAAGTCGCGACCGATGCGGTCTGGTGTGACCTCGAGGAGGACCTTGTTGCGATCCTGGTCGACGCGAACCCCGATGAAGGGGGCCTCGGTGGCTTGGGCGAGCAGGGAGGACGCCGCGAGCGTGGACGCGGCTACGATAGTCAGGACGCGCATGGTTCCGGTGGGGGAGGGGTCCGGCCGTGACTTACACGCGGGCACGTGCGCGGGGAAGGGAGGGCGCGAGTGCCAGCAAAGAAAACCGCCGCGGCGCAGTACGGGCAGCACGGGGCTGGGGCAGCTGGGGACGGGAAGATCTCGTGCTACCCGCCCTGCGACGCGACGCACCGACGATGCGCTCGGTCAGGGTGGCTACCCTCGACGCGCTGCAGCACGAGGGGATATTTGTCAGCCATGCCCACCCCACACGTTTCCTCGATGTTTCGGCCGTCCCTGCTTCTGGGCGGACTGCTTCTGGCCGCAGCGGGAGCGCACGCCCAAACGCCATGGGCAGACCGCCTCGCCCTGATCGATCAGCATCGTGTTGCCGCGATCGCCGAACGACGGTTTACGCATGCACAGTTCTGGCGGGCGATCGACCCCTCGCTTAGGTCAGGGGCCTTCGTGGTGGACGACGTCGGTCGATCGATGCAGGGCCGCGAACTGCGGACCCTCACCTTCGGGCGCGGCGAGGTGAAAGTGTTCCTCTGGTCGCAAATGCACGGGGACGAGGCCACCGCGACCATGGCGCTCGCGGACATCTTCGCCGTTTTGTCCAGTTCCTCCCCAGCACCTCTGCGGGACCTCCTCGCACGGGAACTGACTGTCACCTTCCTGCCGATGTTGAACCCGGACGGTGCGGAGATATTCCAACGCGAGAATGCGGCGGGGATCGACATCAACCGCGATGTGCGGCGGATGGCTTCCCCGGAGGCGCGGACGCTGAAGGCGGTGCGGGACAAGGTCGTGCCCGACTTCGGCTTCAACCTCCACGACCAGGGGGCCCGCACGCGGGTCGGGAATGGTGAACAGGCAGCGATTGCCCTGCTCCCACCGGCGTCGGACTCCGCGCGGAGCTATGGACCTGTTCGGAGCCGTGCCCGCCTCGTCGCGGCATGGCTGGCACGTGACTTCGGGAACGTCATCGATGGTCGGATCGCGAAATACGACGACACGTTCAACCCACGCGCGTTCGGCGACATGATGCAGACGTGGGGGGCGAGCACGGTCCTGATCGAGAGCGGTGCGCTGCCCGGTGACCCGCAAAAGCAACAACTCCGTCGGTACAACGGCGCGGCCATCCTCGGAGTGCTCGAGGCGATCGCGACGAAAGGGTACGCCACTGCGGACCCGCTGGCGTACGAGCGACTGCCGTTCAATCGCGGCGGGGCATACGACCTCCTCGTCATGGGAGGAACGATCGTTCTTCCACGCCTCGGCGCCTCACGCAGCGACGTCGCGATCAACTTCGATGACTCCGTGGCGCGACGTGGTGGACGGATCCGGGAGGTCGGCGACCTCGAGGGCGCGGTGGCGCTCGACACCTTGCGGCTTGATGGCCTGTACCTGCACCCCGACCCGGAGTCCCTGCTGGTGACTGGCGGGACATCCTGGCTTTCGCTGGGCGCGCCGGCACGCTTCATCGTACGGGAGGGACTTGACCCGACATCTCGTGAGGTGCGTCGCACCCCGTGAGCGCCCTTATGGGTTGTCCATTCCAGCTGAAGGCTCATTGGGGGTCGTGCCGATACTGGGGAGAAATACCCCCGAATCGGGGGTGACGTCCCCCTCGAATACACGCCGTGTCCCTGTCTCACGAACATCGACGTTCTTTCTCGGATGCGGCGATGGCCGCGGTTGCGGCGGTGGGTGTGATGGCGGTGTCGGTCCTCGGTCTGTGGAGTACAGCTGAACGCACCTTCCAGACGCAGCTCCGCGAGGAACTGGAACGGTTGGCCGTGGCCCTGGCCACCACGGTCGATCCGGTCGCGCACGCCGCGATCCGGGACTCGAGCGCGATCGACTCGCCGGCTTACCAGGCGGCGATCGCGGACCTTCGCCGGGCGTATCGGGCCATGCCGGGCGTTGCGTACGTCTATACGGTTGTGCGCGACGGCTCCGAGGTGCGTTTCATCCTCGACACGGCCACCCCCGGCGATGCCGACGGCGATGGGCGCGAAGACCGCTCGCAGGTCTGGGAGAGATACGACGATCCCGACCCGGCCCTGCTGGCGGCACTTGGCGATAGCACGCCAGGCGTGGTCGCCAGCACGGATGGGATCTACTCGGACGAGTGGGGCAGTTTCGTCAGTGTGTATGCCCCGATCCTGCGCGCCGACGGGACGCAGGAGGGTGCGATCGGCGTGGATATTCGGGCCGGGGAATACCTCGCGGCCCAGGGTCGGCGCCAACGGGCGGCACTGTTCGGGCTCATCCCGAGTTTCCTGCTTGCGATCGCGATCAGTGTCGCTGTGTTCCGGATCCGTCGGCGCCAGTTTCGCGAGGCCCGAGACCTCACCGAAGCGCGGTCAGTCGCCGAGGCAGCGAGCCGCGCCAAGAGCGACTTTCTTGCGCACATGAGTCACGAAATCCGCACGCCCTTGACCGCGATCATGGGGTACGCGGACCTGTTGCCGGGGGCGCCGCCCTCGAGACAATCGGAATACGTGGGGACGATTCGCACCGCCGGGGAACATCTCCTGGCCGTCGTCAACGACATTCTCGATGTGTCGAAGGTCGAATCCGGCCGACTACAGGTTGAGGAGATTGCGGTCGAATTGCCCGTCTTACTGCATGATACTGTCTCGTTAATGGCGCTAAACACTCGTTCGCGAGGAATCGGTCTTGATCTGGAGTTGTTGTCGCCGATACCGCGCCAGATCATGACGGATCCCACGCGGCTCCGGCAGATTCTCGTCAACCTCATCAGCAACGCCTCGAAATTCACGGATCGCGGTCGCGTGACGGTTCGCGTTCGCTGGAGTGAGGGAGCCACTCCGAGCCTGGACGTCGACGTCGCGGACACCGGGATCGGCATGACGGAGGAGCAGGCGGCGAGGCTGTTTCAGCCATTCACGCAGGCCGACTCGTCGATTACGCGCAGTCATGGCGGAACGGGATTGGGGCTCGTGCTCTCCCGTCGGCTTGCCGAACAGCTCGGCGGGGGGCTCAACCTGGGACGGACGGCACCAGGCGCGGGCACGACCTTTTGTCTGACCGTGTTGGCGCCCCCGGTTCTGGGAACGAGGATGATCCAGCCGTCGGAGGTCGAGCTCCGGAGCGACGCGGTTTCCGACCTCTTTCGAGACATTTCTCTCGACGCGCGGATTCTTGTGGCCGAGGACAATCCCGTAAACCAGGTCCTCGTCCAACACCTCCTCGAGAAGGCTGGAGCCGTGGTTGTAGTGGCGGAGAACGGGGTGCTGGCCCTGGCCATGCTGGTGGCCGCGGAGGATCGCGGCGCGCCGTTCGACCTGCTCGTGACGGACGTCCAGATGCCGGAAATGGACGGCTACGAGTTGGCTCGCACCCTGCGGGACCGAGGCAGTCGGATCCCGATTATCGCCTTGACCGCTCACGGGGCGAGTGATGAGGGGGGGCGGAGCGAGGCGGCCGGGTGCTGTGCCATCGCGGCGAAGCCGATCAACGTGCCGGTCTTTCTTGCCCTCTGTGCGGAACAGCTGCGGCGTGTGGGGGCGCCAGCTGGCGCCGAGCTGTGAGGCGAGTTGGGGGCCCTCGCGAACCCTGAGCCAGGCCCCCCCCCCGGGGAGGCGGCCGTTACGGCGTCGCGGGTCGCAGGTGTTTGTCGTACCAACCGAGGTATCGCTGCAGCCGGTCCTTCTGGAACGACGGCAGGACGATCCCGTGGTTCTGACCCGGGTAGACCACGAGTTGCGTCTCCACACCTAACGACTTGAGCGCCTGGTACATCTGCTCGCCCCCGGTGATCGGGACGTTGTCGTCGTCGCTGCCGCCCATGTAGAGGGTCGGGGTCTTGATCTTCGGGACCTGGTAGAACGGATACGAGACCTTTTCCCAGAGCTTCGGGTTCTCCCAGGGGCGACCCAACTCGGTCTCGTACTGGTAGATGTACTGGTCGGTGCCGTACATGGTGGACCATAAGGCCCCACCTGCGCCGCTGATGGCCGCCTTGAAACGGGCGTCCTGGGCGATGGCGTAGTTGGTGAGGATCCCGCCGTAGCTCCAGCCGCCGATACCGAGCCGCGCCGGATCAGCGATTCCCCTCGCGATGGCCGCGTCCACGGCGGCATGGAGGTCCTTGACCTCCTTGTTCCCCCAATCGGCGAAGATCGCCTGCTGATGCGCCTCACCTCGTCCGGTGGAACCCCGATAGTTGACCTGCAACACGGCATATCCGTTGGCGGCGAAGTACTCGCGCTCGAACTGGAACGCGTGCTGATCCTGGGCGCCCGGTCCGCCGTGGATGCGCAGGAGGAGCGGCATCGGGCCCGGGCCGGCGTTGGCGGGGCGTGTGAGGAGGGCATTCACGACCGTCCCGTCCTTGCCGGTCGCGGTGAAGTCCTCCACGCGCGCGAGCTGGACCTCGCGGAGCCACGCTTCGTTCACTCGCGTGAGCGGCCGCAGCGTCCCGTTCTCGAAGGCGTAGAGCTCATTCGGGGAGTTCGCCATCCCCGCCAGTAGCGCGACGCGACCACCCGGGCCCTCTTCGATTTCCTGGACCACGCGGCGTCCCTCGAGCAAGCGCTCGACGCGTCCGGTGGTGACATTCACCCGCGCGAGGTGCACTGCACGATCATCCTCGAGCAGGGCGGTGATGGAGGCGCCGTCGGCACTCCAGACCATGTCGCCTAACGACCGATCGAGCGCCGGGGTGACGAGGCGTGCGGCGCCACCTACCACGGGAACCACGGCGAGTCGGTCTTGCGAGTACAGCGCGTACTTCGCCTCGCTGCCCTGCGTGTAGGCGATCCACCTTCCGTCCGGACTGAAGACCGGGGGTCCACCGTCCGGCCCGGTCCAGGTCGTGAGCTGGCGCACGGTGCCGTTGGCCCGGGCCTCCACGACAAAGAGGTCGCTGTTGTTCTCGCGGTCCGGGTCCTTGCCCCGCTCGGCGATGAAGGCGAGGAGCGTCCCATCGGGTGACCACTCCGGTGCGCCGTCGTCGTACGGTCCGCTCGTCACCTGCACCGTGGAGTCGGTGGTGAGGTCGAACACGTAGATGTGGCGTCGGCGCTCGCCAAGGTATCCCTGACCGTCGCGCTTGAAGGCGTAGCGATCCACCACCACCGGCCGTGGCTTCGTGGACGCACTATCGGGTCCCTTGAGGGCCGGGTCGGGGTCCATCGCGGTGAACGCGATGCGCTTGCCGTCGGGCGACCAGGCGTACGCGCCGACGCCTTCCTTGTGCCTTGTAAGCTGTCGTGCTTCGCCGCCGAGTCGATCCAGCACCCAGACCTGGGACTTCGCCTTCTCACCTCGCGCGGCAACAAACGACAGGTAGCGGTTGTCCGGACTCCACTGTGGGGCTCCCTCTCCTTCGGGCGAGTGGGTGAGCTGCACGGTGCGCGTGCCGTCCCACGACGTCATGTACACGTCGGAATGGGCGCGGTCCTTGGCCGAGTCGAGTTGGGAGACCACGTAGGCCACCCACTGACCGTCCGGCGAGACCTTCGGTTCGCGGACGGTCTTGATCCGGAAGAGGTCGTCGAGGCGCAGGGGACGGGGGGCGCCCTGCGCCAAGGCAAGTGCGGGGGCGAAGGCGAGGAGGAGTGCGTGGCGTGTCATCCACGAAAGTTGCCCTGCCATGCTCGGCGCGGGGAGGGTGGGTCGACCGGCGCCGGTGATCCCCGGAAAGCAAGAGCGCCCCAGCCGGTGGGCTCGGGGCGCTCCTGACACCACGGGAATTCGATCAGCTGACCGTAGAGAGGTCCTTGATCGCGTTGGACAGCAAGCGCATGCGGTTGGCGTCGCAGGAGCCCGCCGCCTCGCCGGACAGTTCACTCGACAGCTGGTTGAGCGTGCCCTGACGCGACGACGGGTTGGCGCGCTCGGCGTTAGCCAGTGCGCTTCGCACGGCGACGATACGCAGTGCGGAGAGGCACTTGTTCCGCTCGAGCTGGTCCACGTACGCCCGAGCGAGTGCGAAACTCGGAGGCCATGAGATTTTCGGCTGGCCCTGCGCGTTGAACTCGGTGTAGCGCACCGTCTTCGCCGCGTCGATCTCGTTCTGCGTCACGAACTGGCTCGGCTTCATATCGAACATGTCGAGTCCGCGGGCGATTTCCGACGACACGATCGTGCCGTTGTACCAGTAGACCGACCACGAGCCGCCGCTGATCAACGTCGAGTCGCTCACCGGGCCGCGATCGTGGTACGCAATCTCGACCGGCTTGTCGGGGTTGGACCAATCGAAGATCGAGATCCCGCCCTGGTACCAACCCTGCACCATGATGTCGCGCCCGGGGATCGGGATGAGTGAGCCGTTGTGGGCCACGCAGTTCTCGACGTTGGTCTGGGGTGCAGGGATCTTGTAGTACGAGTGGAACTTCAGCTTGCGGTTCACGATCGAGAAGATCGCGTTGGCGCCCCATTCCGGCTTGTCGGTCGCGCGGCAACGCGGCGCGCTGCCACCGCCCCACTCATCGGTGAAGAGGATCTTGGAGCCGTCATTGCTGAACGTTGCCGAGTGCCAGAAGGCAAAGTTGGAGTCGGCCGCGGCGTCGATGCGGATTGGGTTCTTCACGTCGCTGATGTCGAGCAGCAGGCCATACCCACCACATGCGCCGCCGGCCAATCCGATGGACGGGTACACCGTGATGTCGTGGCATTGGGTTGGGCCACCGCCACGCATCGGGGCGGGACGCGGGGCGCGCGCCGGTTGGGTGCGCGCACGCGCTGCCATGCGGGCGGAATCCTCCGCGGTCATGATGTCGGCGTGCCGCTCCGGGGCGGTGAGTCCCTCGAAGATGCGCGCCGAGTTGACCATGCGGGCGTCCTGCGGCCGGGCGAGCGGAACCTGGATCACCTCGATGCGGAAGAGCGAGGAGTTCGGGTCGTTGTCCGGGTTGGCGTTGACGCAGCCGGGCAGTTCGCGTGGCGACCGCACCCCTGAGGAGCCCGAGATGTAGATGTAGACGTTGTCCTTGTCCTTCGGATCCTCAACGACGGTGTGCGTGTGCGAGCCACGGCAGGTCTGGACATTGCCGATGTACTTCGGGTTGGCGATGTCCGTCGCGTCAAAAATGCGCAGGCCGCGAATGCGCTCACTGCTCACGGTGTCACGTACTCCCTGCGTGCCACAGTCCAGGCGCCCGCCCAGACCCTCGGCCGAGACGAACAGGAGGTTCTTGTAGACCGACACGTCGCTCTGCGACGCTGGGCAGAGGTACGACTTCACCAGCGTGGGGCGGCGTGGGTTGGACATGTCCCACACATTGAAGCCGTTGTAATTCCCCTGGATCGCGTACTTGCCACTGAAGGCGAGGTCGGAGTTGGTGACCCCCTCGAAGCCCGGCGGCGACTTGGTGGTCGCCATCAGCTCGAGGTTGGAGATGGCCTCGCCGGCGTTGTAGAGGCCGGCCTTGAGGCCGACGCGCGCGTCGCGCTGGAGCGATGGGGTCGACACCACCGTGGCGCTGCGCGCGCAGGCGGCCAGGAGGAGCGCGGCACCGGCCGCGCGCGTGAACGGGAGGAGCGAGAGGGACATGGGACCTCGGGGGAGGGGACTTACTGTGGAACGGCGTGGCCGCGTGCCGCCAGCATCTGCTTCATCACGCGGATCTCGGTCGTCTGGTCGGCGACCACATCAGAGGAAAATCGAAAGACGGTCTCGTCCTGGGCGGCACCTGGTGCGCCCAGAAGCTCCTCGACCATGGTGATGGCCCCTTCGTGGTGCTTGATCATGCCCAGGAGGAAGAGCCGGTCGAATTCGGGGCCACGCGCGGCGTCGAGGGTCTTCACCTCGTCGTCATTGAGCATGCCGGGCATCATGACGTCGTGTTGCATCCCGCCGGCCATCGTCATCTTCATCGGTCCGGCTGTGGCGGCGGGCACCGGCGCGCCCTTCGAGCGCAGCCAGTTCTGCATCAGGTCGATCTCATCCGTCTGCCCGACGACGATCCGCTCGCAGAGCCGCTGCAGCTCGGCGCTCGCGCCATGGGACGGAGCCCACCCGGCGATGAGGACGGCCTGGGCATGGTGGTGGATCATCCCGGTCATGAAGTGCACGTCGGCCTCGGTGTGCTTGAGGGCCGGGATACCGATCACCGCGGGGCGCGCGGTGGCGCAGGCCGTGGCCGCGAACAGGACGGCGGGGGCGAGCAGCCGGAAACGGAGGTGGAATGGCATGGCGACGGTCGTGCGGGCGGGTAACGTACCGTCTACGGATGGACGCGGTAAGTCGCTGGAGGCACCTTCCCCCCATGCCTCGTCACACGCCCCTGTTCTACCGCATTACCGGGCCGATCCGGATTACCGCCCGACCGATGTGGCTTCCGGATGAGTCTGATCTACCGGCGCGCCAGTATGTGTTCGGATACCGGATCCGGATCGAGAACACCGGAGCGCAGGGGACGCAGCTCCTCTCTCGTCGCTGGCTGATCCACGACGATGCTGGTCGTGACGAGGTGGTGGAGGGCCCGGGGGTCGTGGGGCAGCAGCCGCACCTGGAGCCAGGTGCCGTGCACGAGTACGCGTCGTACTGTGTGTTGACGTCGCCGAGCGGATGGATGGAGGGGAGCTACCACTTCGTTCATGACGATGGGTCGGTCTTCGACGCGGCGATCCCACGGTTTGCGCTGTCGGCCGATCAGCGCGCGGGGCCCTGACCCGGCCGACGGCGGGGCGTGGGCTGCAGATGCGCCGCAGCTATCGGGTGGATGCGCCAGCCGCGCCGTCGTATGCTTCCGCACACTTCAATCATATCCCCATGGCCCGCGTCGTCATCGTTGCCCTGCTGCTGTGCGTCGGCGGGTTCGTCTACCTGCAGTCGCGGGATCCTGAATCCGCTGAACTCGACGCGGCGGCCCGCGCCGTCGGAGGCGGGTCGTTTGTGCAGCTTCCGGATGGGATGACGCACTACGACGTCAGCGGCCCCGAGGCGGGCCCTCGCGTCCTGCTCGTCCATGGGTTCTCGGTGCCCGCGTACATCTGGGACTCGACCGTGGTCGCGCTCACCGCGGCCGGGTATCGCGTGGCCCGGTATGACACGTATGGCCGGGGCTTCTCGGACCGACCGGACGTCGCCTACGACCTCGACCTCTTTGCGCGCCAGCTGGGCGGTGTGCTCGACTCGTTAGGGTGGCGTGAGCCTGTCCACCTCGTGGGACTGTCATTCGGCGGCCCCATCACCGCCACCTTCACGCGCCGGTCGCCCGAGCGGGTGCGGACGCTCACGCTCGTCGACCCTGCCGCCGGGCCGACCGGCTTGATGCCCTGGTACCTGCGACTCCCGTGGCTGGGGGAGCGCCTCTGGCAGGCGATGGTCGTGCCGACGCTCGCCGACGGGCAGCTCAGCGACTTCGTCGAGCCGGCGAAGTGGCCGGACTGGCCGGACCGGTACCGGGTGCAGATGCAGTACCGTGGCTTCGGCCGGTCGTTGTTGCGCACGCGACTCGCGTTAGGCGGGAGCAACACCGATACGCTGTACGCGGCGGTTGGCGCAACCCAGCGTCCGGTGCACCTCATTTGGGGGACGCTGGACCAGACGGTCGCCGTCACGTGGGCCGACAGTATCCGGCGCGTGATACCCCAGGCGCAGTACCTCCCGGTCGAGGGGGCTGGGCACCTCCCGCATATGGAACGGTCGGTCCTCGTGCACGGCGCGATGCAGACGTTCTTTCGCGCGCACACGCCGGCGGACACGTTGCGGGCCGCTCCACTCGCAGTCGTAAGGTAGAGGCGCCCCCCACGTCGTCGCGTCTGGCCCTGCTCGGTGACCGTCGTTCGTCAGGCCTTGATACGCGTCATCGCCGGGTCATACATCGGCGAGAGCGAGACCCGGGCCGGATAGCGCGCGCCATTCACCTCGACATCCCAGCCGCCGGCGTCGAGCCAGTCCTGGTCGATGGTGTGATTGGCCCGCTCGATGAACGCGAGCCCGACCGCACCACCCAGCGTGTGTCCGTACGACGCCGCGCGGACATACCCCATGGCCACCCCATTCCGCCGCACGACCTCGGCGTGGTACAGCAGTGGTTCGGGGTCCTGCAGCAGGACCTGCACGAGTTGCTTGGCTATGCCGGCCTCGCGCTTGGCGAGGACCGCATCCTTCCCGAGAAACCCGCCGGGCTTCTTGAGGTCGACCGCGAAGCCCAGGCCAACCTCGAGCGGTGAATCGGTGTTGTCGATGTCGTGTCCGTAGTCGCGGTAGCCCTTCTCCATCCGCAGGCTCGCGAGAGCCTTGAGGCCCGCGTGGCGGAGCCCGAGGTCGCGGCCGGCCTCCACGAGCAGGTCATACACATGCACCGCCTGCTCCGTCGGGATGTACAGTTCGTACCCGAGTTCGCCGAGGTAGGTGATGCGTACGATGAGCACCCGAGCGAAGCCCAGGTCGACCTCGCGCGCCGTGCGGAACGGGAAGGCGGCGTTGGACAGGTCCGTGGCGACCAGTCGCTGGAGCAACTCGCGCGAGCGCGGACCCTGGATGTTGACCTGTGCGTACGCGCTGGTGACGTCGGTCGCGACGCAGTGCGCGTCGTCGGGGGTGTGGCGACGCAACCAGGTGAGGGCGTGCCGGTGGGCGGTATCGGACGCGACCACGAGGTACGCCTGGTCACCGGCGACCCCGGTGAAGCCGAGCTCGAGCTTGGTGACGGTGAGGTCGGCTTCCAGCGTGCCGCCTTCGTTGAGCCACTGGGTGTACGTCGTGCGCCCGGCGGCGCCGTCCACATTGTTGGCGGAGATCCAGTTGAGGACCCGGCCGGCGTCGCGGCCCTGCACGAGGAACTTCGCCATGAACGACATGTCCATGAGGATCACGCCGGTGCGGCAGGCCTCGTGCTCGTCCTTCCAGTTGTTCCACGAGCGTGGGCGTCCGAACGTGAACGGTTCCTGCTCTGGCGGCGTGCCATCCGCGGTGTACCAGTCGGCCCCCTCCCATCCACTCACGTCCTTGAACCAGGCCCCGCGCGCGGCGAGCCGTTCATGAATGGGGCTCCGCTTGGCGCCCCGCGCGGTGGTCATCGCGCGGTTGGGGTAGTGCGTCTGGTAGACCAGGCCTAACGATTCGACGGTGCGGGTGCGGCGGTAGTCCGGCGTCGCCTGGTAGCGATGCAACCGGTCGAGGTGAAACGCGGTCATGTCGCAATCCGGCCGGCCGGTGAGCATCCAGTGCGCCATCGCGCGGCCGACGCCGCCCCCGGTGAGGATCCCGATCGAGTTCAGGCCGGCCGCCACGAAGTAGCCGCGCAGTTCGGGGGCCTCGCCGAGGCAGGGCTTGAGGTCCGGGGTGAACGATTCCGGGCCGCAGAAGAGCTTGCGCACGCCGGTCGTCATGGAGACCGGGACGCGCTTCATCGCCTGTTCGAGGTAGGGCCCGACGCGGTCCCAGTCGGGTGGGATCTCGCCGAAGGCGAAGTCGGTCGGCATTCCGTCAATGCGCCACGGGGCACAAATCGGCTCGAACAGTCCGATCATCAATCCGCCGCCTTCTTCGCGGATGTACCCGTACGAGGCCGGGTCTTCCAGCACAGGCCACGTCTTCGAGATCCCGGGGATCTCCTCGGTGAGGAGGTAGTAGTGCTCCGCGGCTTGCAGCGGGATGTTGACCCCGGCCTGGAGCCCCAGCTCACGCCCCCAGGCGCCGGCGCAGTTGATCACCATCTCGCAGGTGATGTCACCGGCCGTGGTGCGGACCCCCTGCACAGAACCGTTTGCCGAGATGATCCCGGTGACGGCCACGCCTTCCAGGATGGTGGCCCCGTGTTTCCGCGCCCCCGCCGCCAGGGCCATCGTGACGTCGACCGGGTTCACCCGGCCGTCTTCCTTCACGTAGAAGCCGGCGAGCAGGTCGTCGGTGCGGGCGAGCGGAAACAACTCCTGCACCTCGGCGGGCGAGATCTCGTGCACGTCCACCCCGCAGTAGCGGTTGAACGTGGAGACCCGGCGGTACTCTTCCAGGCGATCGGTGTCGCTGGCTACCTCGATGAACCCGACTGGACGGAATCCCGTGGAGAGGCCCGTCTCGGCCTCGAGTCGCGCGTAGAGGTCGCGGGTGTACTTCCGGAATTCGGTCGAGGTCTCGGAGGTCGACCCGAAGGTGACCATGAGGCCGGCGCTGTGCCATGTGGTGCCGGCGGTGAGCTGGTGTCGCTCCAGGAGTACGACGTCGCGGCACCCCATCTGGGCGAGGTGGTAGGCGGTCGAGCAGCCGATAACGCCGCCGCCGATGACGACGGCGCGCGCGTGAGAAGGTACAGGTGGCATTTGTGCGACGGGTAACGCGAGAGAACGGTAGCTAGCGAGCGGTCACGGCTGCGGACCGGCGGAGCATCCAGCCGTAGAGCCACGTGATGGCTGCGATGAAACCGGCGATCCCGAGCCAGGGGGCGAGGCCGAAGTCGTGGCTGACGAGGGCAATGGGTGCGTCGCTGGCGAGGGCGACGATCAACCCGGCGTTCAGGACGCCCCACAAGCTCTCCCCCACGATCAGTCCCGACGCCACCAGCGTCCCCAGCCGCTCGGCGCGATCCGGGTTCGGCATGGCCTTCGCGCGCCCCTCGTACCAGCGCGAGATCACCGCCCCGACGACGACCGCAAAGGTCGCGGACATCGGCAGGTAGATCCCGAGGCCAACGGCCAACGGCGGGATGCGCAGCTTCTTCATCGCACCCATGGTCGCATCAAACGCGATCAAACCGACGCCGAGCAGCGCCCCGATCCCGATCATGTTCCATTGCAGGGTGCCGCCGATCACCCCCTGCGCCAGCGCCGAGATGAGCGTGGCCTGAGGCGCGGGAAGGGGATTCGGTGCCACCACGCCGATGTTCGCCGCACCCGCGAAGCCGTACGCCTTGGCCAGCAGGTTCAGCACCGACGGGATCACGGCGGCGCCCGCGGCGACGCCCACGATGAGCGCGATCTGCTGCCGCATCGGCGAGGCGCCCACCAGCTGCCCGGTCTTGAGGTCCTGCAGGTTGTCGTTGGAGATTGTCGCACATGCGAACACGATCGACGTGACAAACAACGCAAAGGCGACCAGCGCCGGCGAGGACTCCGGGGTGGCCGGTACGACCATGGCGACCAGCGAGGCACACGCAACAATCGACAGGATGCCCACGCCGGAAATCGGGGAGTTGGACGCGCCGATCAGTCCGGCCATGTAGCCGCAGATCCCGGCGATCAGGAACCCGATGATGAGCACAAAGGGCGCGGCCACCAGGGTGAGCGATACCGCGCTGGACGCGAGGACGGTAGAACTCGCGAAGCTCCACGCCAGCCACGCCGCAATCGCAATGCACGCTGCCGTGAGCGCGATGATCCACGGGGGTGAGATGTCGCGTTCGGTGTCGGGCACGGACGACACGGCCCGAGACGGGGACAGCGTGGCGATGAGGCCGCCAAGCACCGGGCGGGAAAGCCGTGCCAACGTATAGATGGCCGCGACCGCAATCGCGCCCGCACCAATGAACCGCACCTGGGTCCGCCAGATCGTGCTCGTGTGCGCCGCCAGCTCAACACCATCGGCGATCGGCGTGATCGACGTGAGCCAGGGAACCGCGATTCCCCAGGCGATCACCAGCCCAGTGAGCATCGCCATCCCGACCGAGATCCCCACCAGGTGGCCGGCCCCGAGCAGGGCGAGAGACCACGCCACGCTGTACCCGCTCGACGCGGCGGCGCCCACGCCGAAATACCCCGCCAACTCAGTGGCCGCGATCCTGGTCGCCCCAATGATGGCGAGCCCCGCAGACGCGACGGACCCGAGCACCACGGCGCGAAGTCCTTCCTTCGCCTCGCCCGCATCGGTCCCCGCCTCACCGCGCGCGCCCGAACCGACCTTGAGCACCTCAGCCGCCGCGACCCCTTCCGGGTACGGCAGGTCGGACGTGGTCACGAGCGCGCGACGCAGCGGGATCGTGAACAACACGCCCAACACACCGCCGCTCAGGCAGATCAGGAACGACTCCCAGAACGGGAACCCGGTCCACCAGCCCACGATCACCAGGCCGGGCAAGACAAAGATGATCGCCGACAGGGTGCCCGCCGCCGAGGCGACGGTCTGCACGATGTTGTTCTCGAGGATCGACGAGTCCTTCACGGCGCTCAGGATCGCCATCGAGATCACCGCGGCGGGAATAGACGAGGCGAACGTGAGCCCGACCTTGAGGCCGAGGTAGACGTTGGCTGCCGTGAAGACGAACGTCAGGAGTGCGCCGAGAACCAGGGCGCGCAGGGTGAGTTCTTTGGGAGGCATGGGGGCCTAAGGTACCCCCCCGAGGCGGATGGGGGAGGGGAGCGGGGCCGCCCCGGGGCGTGGGCCCATAGATTTTCTTGACCGACGCGCCCGCCCGGCGCTACTCTCCGCACGACTCGTCACGCCGGAGCCACCCATGAGACCCGCCCCACAGGTCGCTACTCCCCGCCTTCGCTTCTGGCTGGCGACCGCCTGGGTCCCCGCGGCCGCAGTGGTCCTCGGTGCCGCGGTGAGGCCCGCCGACGCGCACGTCCCCGACGGCAAGCGCACCCTCGGAGCTTCACCGGACTCCTCGGCCGTCACTTTCACCCGCGACGTCGCCTCGATCATCCAGAAGAACTGCCAGCTCTGCCACTCGCCCGGCGGGATTGGCCCGATGCCCCTGCTCACCTTCGAGCACGTGCGACGCAACGGGCCGCTGATCAAGCAGATGGTCCAGGCCCGCGAGATGCCGCCGTACCAGTACGACACGCATGTCGGCATCCAGAAGCTGCAGCACGATTGGCGCCTCTCCGACGGCGACATTGCCACGGTGGTGCGATGGGTCGACGCGGGGATGCCGATGGGCGACCCGGCCGACATGCCGCCGGCAACCAAACTTCCCGCAGCTGGCGAGTACCGGCTCGCCGCCGAGTACGGTCCGCCGGACCTCATCGTGAAGGCCAAGAAGTACACCGTGCCGGCGATGGGCCAGGATCGCTGGTGGCGGCCCTCCGTGCCCTCAGGCGTCACGAGCGACCGTTGCATCAAGGCGATCGAGACCCTGCCGAGCGTGGCCGGTCGCTCGGTGACCCACCATGCGAACTCGATCTTCGTCCCCGGCAACTCCAACGTGCAGCCCGACGAGGCCGGCGGTGGGGGACCTGGGAGCGTCCGCCTGTCCGAGTACGCCCTGGGGAAGATCGGGGAAGTCGTGCCACCGGATGCATGTCGCATCGCCCCGGCGGGCTCCAACGTGCTGTTCGACATCCACTACTACCCGAACGGCAAGGAGGTCGTGGACGACCAGGTGGAGGTTGGCATCTGGTTCCACCCGCCGGAGGTCACACCAAAGACGCACTATCGGCAGACCCTCGGGCTCTACGCGCTCCAGAGCGGCTCCGGGGATTTTGAGATCGAGCCGCGTGGCACCCTCATGACCCAGGGGTTCCATCGCTTCAACACCCCGGTGCGCATCGATTCCTGGCAGCCGCATGGACACCTGCACCTCGTCGCGAAACGTCTTGAGGTGCTGTATCCCGACGGGCGTCGCGAGACCCTCAGCATGGTGTCCAACTGGAACCCGGGCTGGCACCACAGCCACGTGTACGCCGAGGATGTGGCGCCGCTGCTGCCCGCGGGAACGGTGATGATCAACACGGCGTGGTACGACAACACGGACAAGAATCCGTTCAACCCGGACCCGGATCAGTGGGTCGGGATTGGGGACCGCACGGCCGACGAGATGAGCCACGCCTGGATTGCGGTGACGCAACTCGATGAGGCGGGCTATCAGAAGCTCCTCGCCAAGCGGCCGAAGAAGTGAGCGCGATGACGTTTCTCGAAGTGAGGATGGGCTCCGCGTTTCGACAGTTTGCGATGGCGGGACTGGGCGCGGTGTGCCTGGTGGGCGTGCCCGAGGTCGCGTCAGCGCAGACCTTGCCGAGATATCCCCTCGGCCCGAGCGCGGCGGGCGGGGCAGGGGTTGCACCGTTCTTCGACGGTTGGTACGCGAACCCCGATGGCAGCGTCACCCTTTCCTTCGGGTTCCTCAATCGCAACGCACGCGGCGTGGTGGAAATCCCGATCGGACCGGACAACAAGGTCGAGCCCGCGTCGTACGATGGCTTGCAGCCCACCCACTTCCCGGTGATGAACTACCGGGCGTTCGGCGGGCGCCGCGAGCGGGGCGTCTTCGCGGTGCGGGTACCGAAGGGGTTCAAGGGTGACGTGACCTGGACGCTGCGCTACAACGGCTTCACGTACTCCGTCCCGGGTCGCGCGACGAGCGACTACTACAAGCTCTCCTACACGCCACAAGCCGCCGGGTCGATGATGCCCGTCGTCCGGTTCGCTCCCGATGGCCCCGAGTCGAAGGGCCGCGAGGGAGTGACCACCGGACCATTGACCGCGACGGTGGGGACGCCGCTCGCCATCAAGGTATGGATGGAGGATCGCGGGGAGCGGGCACCGATCCCGGTGGCCATGACCTGGTTCAAGCACCAGGGGCCGGGCGAGGTCACCTTCGAGCCTAACACCGCGAAGACGGCACCAGGCGGCGGCGAAGCCACGACCAACGTGCGGTTCGGCGCGCCGGGCGATTACCTGCTGCGGGTGCGCGTCGACAACTTCGGCATCACCGACAGCACGCCGGGACAGCAGTGTTGCTGGACGAACGGTTATGTCCGGGTGCGCGTGCGCGCGAGTTAGGCCACGCGTCAGCGCGGCGGCGGGATGACGATATGCATCGTGGGGCCGTGTAGCGCCTCGCAGTAGGGCAGGAGGGTCGTCTCGCCGACCACCATCCCGGGGACACGGATCGGGATCTGCATCCCCGGGTGACCGCGCTGGCCGGGTCGCGTCGCCTCGTCGATCATCGCGGTGGTCTCGCGGGCCCAGTGGTCGCGCAGGGCAACCAGCTGCGCGCGCTGCGGCGGGGTCAAGATGGCGATTGCATCCCGGCGTGATTGCACCAGGGTGGCCAGCCACTGGGACTCGGCGGCGGCGACGTCGTTGAGCGCCGCGCGGAGTGTGGTTGCGGTGCGTGCTGGGCCCGTGGTGTCCGCCACGGCCGTCCCGACACGCGCACGCCCCTCATCGCGCTGGCGCACAAACTCCACCTCGGCGCTGCAGAGCGACCGACGCAGTCGCTGCAATCCCACCTGCTGCGGCTCGGTCAACTGGAGTAGCCCCCGGTGATACAGGACCAGGTGCGGCCCCTCGAGCAGCAGGCGGGTCATGGCATTGGGCGCTGCCGGGGCCTCGTGGACATGCTCCTGCGTTTCCCCGATCCGGGGAAGGAGCAGCAGGAGGACGAAGCCCATGGCGCGGGACACCGCGCCCATGGTGCGATCGATGGTTGAGACGCGGGAACGCATCAGCGAGGGGCTCGAGTGCCCGAAGGTTGGGCCTCGCGAGGGTTCCACACAACCCGGCGCGACACGCCATCCCCGCCTCTTGTTACGGTGTCCAGCCGGCCAGCCGGAGGCCGCCTGTCGGGATTCGCACCGTCTTTCCGCTTGCCGTAACAGCCCGCCACATCGAGGGGCAAGACATCCAACCACAGGAGCACAATTCCATGACGTTCAAGATGGCGGGGCTTGTGACAGGACTGCTGGCGCTTGCATTCACCGCCTGCGCCGAGCAGGTCTCGGCGCCCGACCGCGCCGCGAGCGAGCGAGCGGAGCTGGTACAACGTGTCCGCGACCTCCACGCGAGTGTGGCCGCCGCCGGTGGCATGACGGCAGATCACCTGCGTGCGCTGGAGGGACTGAAGAAGGACGTGGCGGACTGGCAGCTGGCGACCGGCCGCACCGACATGGGATTTCTCGCCCCGAGCCCGGTGAGTGCTACCGATGGCCAGCCGACGAATGCAGAAACCCTCGCCGCCCCCACCCAGCCTGGTGGAGGCTCATGCGGACCCTGTGTTCCCGTTGTGGTGATGGGCGACCTGATCTGCTTCATCGAGGTGGTGCCGCCCTGCATCAACGGGAAGCGAACGGGGAAGTGCCTGTACGCGTGCTTCTTCAACCTGGATCAAGAGGAGTCCTGGCCCATTCGTCGCTAACCGGCGCCGAAGCGCTCTCGGGGTACGGTCACGAGAGCGCTTCGGCCTCAGACCTGCTGGACCTCGCGTTCGACCGCCGCGCGCAGGATGCTCATGAAGTCCTGCGCGTTCGTCACGACGCCAACGGCCTGGTGGGTCCCGCGGTCCTTGAGCTTGCTGACGAGGAACTCGCTGGCGTCGACGCAGATCGTCGGCAGTTCCCGCAGCTCGCCCTGCGGGTCCTCGTAGTACGCGGGGAGCATGTTCCCCACGGCGATCGAGTGGAGGGCCGTGGCGATCATCACCGCCATCGTGGCCTTGACGGTGTGGGCGCGTGTGGCGTCCTGCGCCGCGACCATATCAGTGATCACCCCGGGGAGTGGGCCATCGTCGCGCAACGAGCCGGCCAGGACGAACGGCACGTCCTCCACGACGCATGCGTGCATGATGCCGCCGGTGACGACCCCGTCCTTCACCGCGGCCGGGATCGACCCGGCGCGTCGCACGGCGTTGATCGCTCGCATGTGGGCGGCATGGCCGTTCTCGGTGGGCATCCCCTCGCTGGTCATGCCTAACGTGGTGCCCACCACATTCGCCTCGATGTCGTGCACCGCGACCGCGTTGCCCGCGAGCAGCGCCTGCACGAAGCCATTGCGGATGAACCAGACGAGGTTGTCGCGCGCGCGGGAGTGCACGAGCGCCGGGCCGGTGACCCAGAGGGTATACCCGCCGCGCCGCTTCTCCTCCACCAGCATGCGGGCAATCTGCTTGTAGTCGATCGGCTTCTCGCGCGACACCTGGCTCGACATGAAGTGAAAGTCGCCGTGCGCGCCACCTTCGGCCTGGAAGCCGTTGGCGTGGACCAGGACCCCTTCGCTCCCGTCCTCGGCGCGCCCCACGACGATCTCGTCGCCCGCCTTCACCCGCCGCCCCTCGCGCACCCACCACGTGCCCTCGACGTCACGCACCAACACGCCGTCCATCCGCGGCTCCCGCGGCATCGTCCAGCGGCCGTCTGCGCCCTTGACGTAGGTCGGCAGGTTGGTCGTGGCAAAGAACGCGTCGGGCAGCACGCCGTCCCGCGACGCACGCTCGGTGCGGGCGGCCGGCGCGCTGGCCAGCGTCGCGGTGGTGAAATCCGGGGGGACGTACCGTGGGAGGCTCACAGGATGCGCTTGCCGAGGGCACTGAGGATGAGTTCGCGGGCAATCTCTGCCGTGCGGTTGCGTTCGTCGAGGACGGGGTTCACCTCAACGATGTCCAAACCGACGAGCTTGCCGGTGTCAGCCGCCATTTCCATGAACAGATGCGCCTCGCGATAGGTGATACCACCCGGGACCGGTGTGCCGACCCCCGGGGCCTCGTCGGGATCGATCACGTCGAGGTCGAAGGACACCCAGATCCCGGCCGTGGAGCGCGCGGCGACGGCGATGGCTTCTTCCATCACGGTGCGAGCGCCACGCTCGTCGATCGCCCGCATGGAGAAGACGGAGAGGTCCCACTTGCGCACGTGGGCTTGTTCCGACTGGTCCAGGTCGCGCTGGCCCACCAGCGCGAGGTCCGATGAGCGGATCGCCCCGGTGCGTCCGGCAATGCTGGTCATGGCCTTGTCGCCGTGGCCGAGCAGCGCGGCCAGTGGCATCCCATGCACGTTGCCGGATCGCGAGGAGGCTGGCGTGTTCAGGTCGCCATGTGCATCGATCCAGAGAACGCCAAGGTGCTCGTTCTTCGCGGCGAGATGCGCTGAGGCGCCGGCAATGGATCCCGCCGCCAACGCATGGTCGCCACCGAGGACGAGGGGGAATGCGCCCGCGTCGAGGGCCGAACGCACGCGAGTGGCGACATCGGTGCAGACGTCGGTGATCGCGCCGAGGTATCGCGCGCCACGCTGGGCACCCTTCGCGGCATCCTCGCGGAACGGGACGGGGACGTTCCCCGCGTCCTCGACGGTATGGCCGAGGGCTTCGAGGCGTTCACGAACATCAGTGTATCGGACGGCGGACGGGCCCATGTCAACGCCACGGCGCGAGGCGCCGAGGTCCATGGGGACGCCGATGATGCGGACAGTAGTCATGGCTGTACCCTAAGGACGACCGGCCTAACGCGGAAGTGACTCGCATGGACATGCGCGACATGCGGCCGGGGCGCACCGACTTCTGCATAACTATCCCCTTGTCGCCGGGGACCGAGGTGCACGGGCGGGTCGCCGGGACTAGATTCCCTTCATGGCCAAGTCGACTGGACAGGAAATGGTCGTGCGCGTCTTTCGTCTGGGCGAGGAGCCCGGCGACGACCTGAGCGCAACCACCACGCCTGAGGAGCGCATCGAGATGGTCGTGACGCTGACCCGACGCATGGTCGAGCTCGGGGCGTTTACGCCGGTTGCATACACGCGCTCTCAGATGCCGATCAAGGTCATCCGCCGAGCATGACGGACGACTGGCTGGAGCTGATCGACCTGCTGCTCAATGCTGGTGCGCAATTCGTCGTCGTGGGCGCGCATGCGCTGGCGGTCCACGGCGTGCCCCGCGCGACCCAGGACATCGACCTCCTGATCGACATCGATCCCGCCAACGTCGCTCGCGTCTGGTGGGCGCTCGGGAAGTTTGGCGCTCCGCTCGACGACCTGAAGGTGACCCGATCGGATCTCGAGACCCCGGGAATGGTTGTACAACTCGGCCTGCCGCCAAACCGGATAGATCTTCTGACAGCGATCAGTGGAGTGACCAGCTTCGCGGCGGCGTGGGAGAGTCGGGTTGTTCACGAGGTGCGAGGTCGTCAGGTGCCCTTCCTCGGTCGCGACCTGTTAATTCGTAATTAATAAGGAAGCCGCGGGCCGGCGGAAGGACCTGGCCGACGTCGAAGCGCTGACCGCCGCACGTCCGTCAGCTCGCAAGCGGGGGCGTGGGAAAACTTGAGGGACAACGGACAGGCCGGATCGTGGCATCCGTGCCTTGGCGATCGCGATCGAGTGCCGCACGCGCAAGCGGCACAGCCATGATCCGATCGGCGAAGCGCAACGTCTCCGCCCCACCATGAATCACGTACAGCCTCTCGAGGCCCAGGTCAGCCAGGGCCGTTCGCATGGATGGCGTCACGCTCGGCGCCGTGGTTCGCTTGAACTCGACCCCGACCCGCGTCCGGCCTCGTACCACCAAAAGGTCAAGCTCGGCGCCCCCGTGCGTCGCCCAGAAGTACGCCTCGCCAGATCGAGCGCCAAGCCGCTCCAGCACCACATCCAGCGCGAACCCCTCCCACGACGCGCCGACCTTGGGGTGCCGCTCCAGTGACGCGCGCGACTCCGCCCCAATGAGCGTATGCAAGAGCCCCGTATCGCGCAGGTACACCTTGGGGGCGCGTACCTGTCGCTTGGAAATGTTGGCGTGCCACGGAGGCAGCTGCCGCACCATGAACGCCTCGGTCAGCACATCGAGATACCGCTGCACCGTGGTGTGCGCGACCCCCAAGGCGCGCGCGAGCCCAGAGCTGTTCCACGTCTGTGCATGGTAGTGCGCAATCATCGACCAGAACCGCCGCAACGCTGGTGCAGGGATGCGCAATCCAACTGCGGGATGTCTCGCTCAAAAAGGGTCCGGATGAACGCGTCACGCCAGATGCCACTCGCGGCATGTCGCAATATGAGCGCCTGTCGCTCAATTCTCACGGAGCCTGTGCACCCCTACGTCTCGTACACCCAGCGCCCGTCCACCATCGTCCGCTCGATCGGCACGTGCACGATCTCCGACGGCGGCACGCGGCGCGGATCACGGCCGAGCACCGCGAGGTCGGCGAACTTGCCCACCCGCAGTGACCCCTTCACCCCTTCGTCGTACGAGGCATACGCGCCGTTCACCGTGAGCACGCGCAACGCTTCATCGAAGGTGATGCGCTGGCTCGCCCCCCACGTGGTCCCGCGGATGTCCGTCCGCGTGAGCATCGAGGTCAGCGCCATCATCGGCTCGAACGGACCCGGCGGGTAGTCGCTCCCCATCGCCGCCGGGATTCCTGCATCGAGGAACCACCGCATGGGGAACATGCGCTCGGTGCGCGTGGCCCCGTATTCGGTCATCTTCTCGCCGTGAAAATAGACGTAGCTCGCAAACGGCGTGGGAATGGCACCTAACGCCTTGATGCGGCGGATCAGCGCGGGGGTCAGCACCGTGCAGTGCTCGAACCGGAACCGCGGGTCGGGCCGTGGGTGTTCACGCTGGAGACGCTCGTAGAGCGCACACACCATGTCGATCGCCACGTCGCCATTGGCGTGCGTCGCCAGCTGCCAACCGTTGGTGTGTGCCTTTACGAACTGCGGCCAGAGGACGTCAGCGTCGTTGACCATGATCCCGCGGTCATCCGGCCGACCGACATACGGCTCGGCGAGGCGCGCGGTGCGTTCCGAGATGGAGCCGTCGGAGACGAACTTCACCCCACCCAGCTTGACCCATGCGTCCCCCATCCCGGTGCGCGCCCCGGTCGAGATCATCGCGTCGAGGAAGACATCGCCGATGTGGCAGTAGACCCGTGTGTGGAGGTGGCCGGCCGACTGGGCGTCCTGGTAGGCGCGCAGGTCGTCGGTGCTCCCGAACGCGTCCGTGACCGAGGTGATCCCGGCGGCGGCAAGTCGCTTGCTGATCTCCGCGACCCCGGCCTGGCGATCGGCGCGCGAGTACGGTCGGGCGGCTTTCGCGCTCAGCGCGTTCATCCCGCTCTCGGCCACGCGGCCCGTGAGCGCCCCACGCGCATCGCGCTCGTAGCGACCGCCAACCGGATCCGGAGTCGTCGCCGTGATCCCCGCGGCGGCGAACGCGAGTGAGTTTACATACGCCGTGTGGCCCCCGCGATGGACGATCAGGATGGGGTGTTGAGTGGACACCGCATCCAGGTCGGCCACCGTGAGGAAGCGCCGTTCCGCGGTCTTGGTGTCGTCGTACTTGAAGCCGAGGATCCACTCGCCGGGGGCGGTCGTGCGTGCGCGCTCGCGCAATGCCGATTGAATGGCGCCGACGGAGCGGAGGTCGCAGTCCACCTCGCGCAGGTGACTCAGCCCCGCGCCGGCCGGATGATTATGGGCGTCGATGACCCCCGGGATCACGACGCGCCCCCCGAGGTCGACCCGGCGGGTGGTCGGGCCTGCCAGCGCCTGCATCTCCGAGTTGGAACCAATCGCGACAATGCGTCCGCGGCTGATCGCCAGGGCCTGGGCGCTCGGCGACGCGGTCTCCATCGTAAGGATGTCGCCGTTCCAGAGCAGGAGGTCCGGGCCTTGTCGGTGCCGCGGCAGGGCGGCGAGGGCAGCGAGCCCGGTGACGAATTGACGTCGCGAGGTCATGGCAGGAGTGAGGGTGGCCTGACTTCGCCCAGGCAAGGCACGGCGTCAAGGGGCCGCCACGGAGCGCCGGGGGTTCCCCGTCGTCGCGTTGGGAACGCCGAGGACAGACCGGGGTGCAGTACAGTGCGAAGATGATGATGCGACAGATCCGGGTGCGCCCGGGAGGAGGAGTTCAGATGAAACGCTACGAGAAGGCGGCGGAAGCCACGGGCGAGGCGCTGCATCGCCTGGTCGACGCGGTCGAGACCAAGGTGCTCGTTGCCGAAGGACGTCGGTCGGTGAAGGCGAAGGTGCGCACCACGGCGAAGGTCGCTCGCAAGGCGGCAAGAGCGGGCGCCGTGATGGGTGCGTTGACGGCGGTGGCCGTGGTCGCACGCGAGGTACAGAAGCGGCGGAAACTCAACGCCTGACGAGGCCGCGTCGCGGGATTGCCCGGTGTGATCGGCGCGCGGTGTCAGCCGGGCAGTCGATGCCGTTCCAGCGCGCCGTGAATCACGGTGCCGCCGACGTCGAAGTACAACTCGCCCCCCGCCACGGAGAGCGTCAGCGTGACGCGTCGATCGAGGTGGGGGGTGAGCGCGTCGAGCAGCTCACGCGGCACGGCGAGGACGTCGATGGTGTCGGCGCGGTGAATCGTTGCACCTTCGTAGCCACGCAGCAGGATGCGCGATTCCTTGTGCGTGTACAACACCACACGCGAGCAGGCCTTGCTCGCCTTGTGCAACCGCTCGGCGCTCGGCGCCCCGATCTCGATCCAGGAGCGCAACGTGCCCGTGAGGTCGCGTACCGCGACGGGTGGGTCCTCGGGGTCCGAGAGCCCGCCTTTCGAGAAGGCGATCCCTTCCGCATACTCGAGGCAGTACGCGATGACACGCGTCCAGAGGTAATCTTCGGTTTCCGAGGGATGCCGGGCGACCTTGAGCGTGAACGACTCGTAGACGTGGCGATCCGAGTCGTTCAGCGAAATCTCGAAGGTGGAAATCGTCGCGGTGAGGGCCATGTGGTGAGTGGGCGGTGAGGGAATGTAGCGGCGAGGCCACGTTCGCCCGTGCCTCAGTCCTCTGGATGGAAGGCGGATCGTCCGCTCAACGTGCTCGAGGTGCTCCGGCTGGCGCCCCGGGCTTGACCGAGGGTCCAGTGTCGCATGCAAGGCCTTGTCGCGCCTCAGCGCTGGTGCCGCGCCTCGTGGCGACATCCTCCTCGTGCCGTTCCAGCCGCTGGTAGATTCTTGCCGACCCTCATCAAGGCTCCTCGTGAACGCTTGCAATTGTACCGCGCTGCACGACGGTCGTCGCGTCGTGCTGACCGGCGGGCCCGGCGCAGGCAAGTCTGCCGTGCTCGAGCTGATCCGGCTTTTCTTCTGTGGTCACGTGCGCCTCGTGCGCGAGTCCGCGAGCATCGTGTTTGGCGGCGGCTTTCCCCGCAACGAGGGGGTGCACGGGCGACGCGCGGCTCAACGCGCGATCTTCCAGGTGCAGCGCGAGCTTGAATCCATCCAGGCCCACACCAACGCGGCGGTGGTGCTCTGTGATCGCGGCACGGTGGACGGGTCGGCGTACTGGCTGGGGGAAGGCGACCTCTGGTCTTCCCTCGGCGTGAGTCGCGAGGAGGAGCTGGCGCGGTATCACACCGTTATCCACCTGCGGACGCCATCCGAGCCGGCCGCTTACGAACACGAGAACCCATTGCGCGTGGAGACGCAGGTGGAAGCGCGGGCGATCGACGCGCGTATTGCCGCTGCGTGGGCGGGGCATCCCAGGCTGTTCGAGGTGCCGGCGTCGCCGGATTTCCTGTCCAAGGCGGCGCGGGCGCTCGAGCTCCTGCGGGATGTGGTGCCGCCCTGCTGTCGCGCGGGGGTGCAGCCGTTTCTCTGGCGCGCCTCGGACGGAACGCCGGCGTAGGGCAAGCGCGGGTTGCACCCACCCCTCGTTCGGCTGTACCCATGCCTTGTCACGCTGCGCCCAGAGCTCTGCAGGCCGCACCTACGCCCAACCACGTTGCACAGAGGACCAAACACGTCGCACCGTCAACCAACCACGCTGCACACTCGACCAACCACGCCGCATCGTCGACCCAACACGTCGCACCCGCGCCCAGCCACGCTGTACCCGGACCTTGACGGGCCGCACCCTCGGCCAAACATGCCGCACTGGCAACCGGGCATGTGGCACTCGAGACCAACCACGCTGTGCCGACGACCGCCCACGTCGCACGCTCGACCAACCACGCTGTAGCAGGACCTTGACGGGCCGCACGATCGATCCAATCGTCAACCAACCGCGTTGCACCCACGACCAACCACGCGGCATCGAGACCTCGCCGGGGCGCACCCTCGACCAACCGCGATGCATCATTGCCCAACCGCGTCGCGCCCACGACCAACCACGCGGCACCCATCACTGGATGGGCGCCCAACACGCCTCGACGCCCTGCAAGGGGCGTGATGCGCGGCGTCCCACGGCGCCTACAGCCGTCGCCACCTCGCCGAACGGCTATCCCTCGAGGATCTTCCCGGGGTTCATCAGGTTGTCGGGGTCGAACGCGGCCTTGATCGACCGCATCAGCGGCAGGAGGTCGCCGTGCTGCTTCGCGAGCGATGCGATCTTGCCCATCCCGATCCCGTGCTCGCCGGTGCACGTGCCGCCGCAGTCAATCGCGCGTTGCACAAGGCGGTCATTCACCGCCTTCGCTCGGGCGAGGCCGTCGGCATCCGCCGGATCCACCAGCAACAACATGTGGAAGTTGCCGTCGCCGACATGACCGACGAGTGGCGCCAGCACGCCGTGCGCGGCACAGTCCGCGCGGGCCTCGCGAATGCAGGTCGCCAGATGCGTGATCGGCACACACACGTCCGTCGTCCACGATCGCGCGCCGGGCTTCATCGCCAACCCGGCATAGTACACCCTGTGTCGCGCCTCCCAGAGCCGCGCGCGTTCTTCCTCGGTGGCGGCGGTCGCATGGACGGTGCCACCATGCTCACCCACGATGGACTGCACCATATCCAGCTGCTCGACCAGCGCCTCGCGGCTGAACGCATGCAGTTCCGTGAAGATCATCGGCTGCTCCGGCAGGCCGAGCCCGGAGAAGGCGTTCACCGCACCGACCGTGAGGTCATCGAGCAATTCGATGCGCGCCAACGGGACGCCGCACTGCAGCAATGCGACCACCGTATCGACGGCGGCGTCCACCGAGGGAAAGGCACAAGCCGCGGCAGCGATGGCGTCGGGCACCGGGTGTAAGCGCACCGTGACCTCCGTGACGATGCCTAACGTCCCCTCGGCGCCGATGAACAAGCGCGTGAGGTCGTACCCGGCCGACGACTTGCGCGCTCGCGACCCCGTGCGAATGACACGCCCGTCCGCGAGCACGGCCGTGAGACCGAGAACGTTCTCCCGCATGGTGCCGTAGCGCACCGAGGTCGTGCCGGATGCTCCCGTGCTCACCATGCCGCCCAGGGTGGCGTCGGCGCCGGGGTCGATGAAGAAGGTCGCCCCGGAGTTGGCGAGTGCGCGCATCAACTGCTGCCGCGTGACGCCGGCCTGCACGGTCGCGTCGAAATCCTCGACGCTGGTGCGCAGGATGCGATGCATGCGCGTCATGTCGAGCGAGACGCCGCCTTGCACGGCCGCGATGTGCCCCTCGAGCGAACTGCCTGCGCCAAACGGGATCATCGGTGCGCCGTGGGCGGTGCAGATCCGGGCGACGCCTTGCACTTCCTCGGTAGACTCCGGGTAGACGACGAGGTCCGGTGGCGCCGCACCGAGATGCGTCTCGCCGCGACCGTGTTGCTCGCGGTCACTGGACGAGCGTGAACAGCGGTCGCCGAGGAGGGCGGCGAGTGCCTGGTGCAGGGCGTCGACGTCGGCGATGCGAGAGCGTGGAGTCATGCGGGCAACCTTGCGGCGACGGGTCGGTGTCGCAAGGTCCCGCCGCCGCTGCGACTGTTCGCCCCCCCCGGGCCTGCGCCAACTACCCGGTAGCCGCGAGCATTCATACACCTCCCGTTGCGGCCGCGACCCGTCTTTACCATCATGAGACCATGAAGGAACCACGAGAGAAGCGCGGCCTAGTTGGTGCCCTCAAGGCCCGCCTCGGCGAGTACATCCGCGCAGCGAGGCGGGGATGTCCGGTGGTGGTCTGCAATCGCGATGCCCCCGTCAAGCGGCTCATCCCCTACGAGGCGAGACGGGATGCCCTCAGGGTGCGGCGACCGATACGCCACTTGCGGGACGTCGCGTTTGGTCCGCCGTTGCGCGCGGTCGAGAGCCTGAGCCATCTGCTGGACGAGCGTCAGCCCGGCAGGTGACCGGATACGTGCGCGGCCCCAAGTCACCTCGCAAAGAGGGTGCCGGGTCAGCTTCTCTGCTCCGATGGGTCCGTCTCAAGCCGCTCGTAGTCGGGGTGTGAGAAGATGGCGCCGCCCACGGTGCGACTGTCTCCGCCGGCGTCGCGCACTGCGTCCGTGAAGGCTCCCGCGAATCCTGCCACCATCCGATTCATTTCCGCCACGTTCGCGATGAGCTGTGCCTCGTCGCGCATCGGCCAATATCCCGCTTCGTCCCGCACCTCCATCCCGAACCCGAGCGCTGCCGCGGCGTCGAGCACCGCCACAAGCCCCGTGTGACAGCGGACCAGGTGTGCATTGCTGACCACCGACGCGTACTGCGTCTTGCAGCACCAGTGCCACCACCATCGGGTGCGGCCTGACGAAGCATTCAGCCTGACGAGTCCAAAGCCCGCCGGCTCCGAGCCGCGGCCAGGGTCGATCGCGAAGCCGATCGCGGTGACCGGCACGTTGTTCGGCGTGGCGACCCATGCGTCGACTCGGCCTTGCCCGCCCTCGCCCATGGATCCGTCTTGTGCGAGGTCGCGAAGCATCTCGCCGTACAGTGCGTCCCTCACCAGACGGGCCGAAACGTCCACGACGTCCTCGATTCGGTCGAAGCGCAGCCCGCGCAACGGCGATGGTGCGGCCAACGCCTGCTCGTCCCGCTCGACCAGGGCCGAGACTTCGTCAAACGGAAGCTCAAGGGCCCCTGCACGCAGCTGCTCCATGGCCGCATGCGCCTCCGCCTCGGTGGCTTCGGCCGGGAGGGACAGTTCGTAGCAGAGGTGCAGTCCCACGATGATTCAACGCTGCAGGTGGACAGTGGTCAGCCCGTGGCTCGGCCGGCTCGGCAGCTTACTGCTTGAACCGATCCGCCACAACACCTCGACGACAGCCCTCGGCGATCCCGGGTGCGCCACTACCGCGCCGCTGGAAGCACCGGGAGCACGACGTGGCTCGGGTACGCACGCGTATGGTGGATCCCCATGCGCCCCGGGATCGTGGTCGTCGCCCGCGCCTCGTCCCCGCCGGTGTTGGAGTTGGGGAAGGTGTAGTTCGCCATCGCATTCATGATCGCGATGCGGATGCGATGACCGCGACGAAAGGTGTTGGCGATCCCCTTGATCCCAATGCGATACGGCACCACGTCGGCCGGGTTGCCGGAGAGCAACACCTCACGCGCAAAGTCCCCGTCGCCGGTGCGGTACTGCGGGTCGCGCAGCTCACGGAATCTCGCCCGCAGCCCGCCGAGGGTGAGCCGTTGCGACTTTCCCGCTTCGTCCACGTCGGACACGTGCACCCACCAGTCGGTGTCCTTCACGTCCGTGGACGCGTGCAGCTCGACAAGGATCTCGCCCGCGATGGTGAGGTCCTGCTCCAGCGGCGCGCTGGTGAAGGTGACGACGTCGTGCCGCGCCTCGATGTCCTTCATATCCCACTGGAAGGTCTGCACATCCTCCCAGCGCTGCATCTGCTCGAAGCTCATCCAGTTGGGCACCGGATCGGCCGGATCGTAGGTGTAGCGATCCACCGGCTCGTCCGCGACCGGCGCCTCGCGGGCGAGGCGCCCGGAGGTGAACAGCCGATTGGCCTGCCCGTCGGAGTGGAAGTACCAGCGCTGGAGCTCGGCCTCGCGCGGGGGCCACGCGGAGGCGGTACGCCACGCGTTCTCGCCTAACGTGAAGTACTCGACGCGCGTTGAGGTCGACGCGTTCGGCATTCCCTTAAGGTGTGCGTCATACCACTGCTGCTTGAGGAGCCAGAGATCGTCGCGCACGGCGCCCAGCCCATAGCTGTAGCCGTTGAGCCGCCGATCCGCATTGTACCCGTGTTTCCACGGACCCAGGACCAGGCGCTGGGGCGCGGTGCCGGTCCGCTGCATCAGCGCCCAGTTGCTGAGGGTGCCGGGCAGGTCGTCGTCGAACCAGCCGCTCAGCTGGAAGGTCGCAAGGTCGGGGCGCACCCCGCCACGGTGCCAGTCCTGGCGCTGCCAGTAGGCGTTGTTGGATGCGTTAAGCAGTTGAGCATCCCACGCCGCGATGTTCGCCCCCGTCCCGAAGGTGTCGAGGTCGATGAGGGGTCGATGGGTGAGCACCTCCGTCCAGGTGCGTCCGGGGACGAGGGGGCGGTTGTTCATCCAGAAGGCATAGTACGCCATGCCGACGAGGAGCCCGCCACCCACATACGGCTGGTCGGCGAAGGCGGTCCCCATCGACACCTCGGGGATCAGGCACTTGAGCGCGGGATGCCCGCTCATCGCCGCGGTCCACTGCGTGTAGCCGAGGTACGAGCCGCCTTGCATGCAGACCCCGCCGGTGCTCCACGGTTGCTGCGCGATCCAGTCGAGTGTTGCCTTGCCGTCGGCGGGTTCGTGCACCATCAACTCGAGGTCACCCTCCGAGCGATTCTCCGGATCGCCGTAGCTCGTCCCGCGCGTCGCCTGAAAGACCACCGCGTACCCGCGCGCCGCGTAGTGCCAGAAGCCGTTGATCGATCCCGAGATGCCATAGGGCGAACGGACCAGGATCGTCGGATACGGGCCGGGGGCGTCCTCGGACGGCAGGTAGACGAGGGTGGCCAGGCGCACGCCGTCGGGCATGGGCACCATCTGCTTGCCTAACGCGCGATACCCATGCCGCGCAGGCGACAGCCCCGGCTTGCGCCACTCGGCGACCGTCGTATATCCCTCGTCGCCGCGATGCACGAGGACGACATCGCGGAAGGGGTCGATCGCTGCCACGAGCCGGTTGCGCCCGTCGAGGACGAGGTCCATCGGGAACGACGCGTCGCGGCGATGCCAGCGCGCGGCCGTGGGCGTGCGAGCGCCGGCCGGGCGCAGGTCGCGCCATCGCTCGTACAGCGACGCCCGATCCGGCCACGCCACGACCTCGTGCCCGGACCAGCCGAGCCGCTCGATGCCGGCGATGCGGCCGGCGACGTCCCGCAACGAACCCCAGAGGAGGAATGCCGTATCCGTCGCTACGCCGGCCGCGGGCGCGGCGTGCAGCGTCCCCCAACGATTCGAGGCAAAGCCCTTCTTGCGGATGGCATAGGAGGTGGGCGCCACCCGCAGCTCGGCGACATGCACCCCGGCGATGTAGGCGTCGAAGGTGCGCGCCTGCGCGTTGAGGGGTGTGGTGGCGGGAACGCTCAGCACCGTGACGCCGGCGCACGGGAGCACGCGCGCGAGTCGGCGCAAACATCGGAGAGCCATCATGCCGTGACACTGTAGCGCAAACGATCCATCGTCAACCGCACGGCGCCCCGGCCCCGACCTCCGGGTGGCGCGTGCGGACCCACCGGGGGCCGCCGGGGCAGGCGCCCCCGGGGCCTAACGAACGGTGCGGGCGGCTGGAGGGCGCGTCGTCGGTGGGGGCGTCACGCGAGCGAACAGCATCCGCCGGACCCGCCCCGATCCCACGGTGATGCCCGAGACGCGCCCGCGGGGGTCGCGAACGACCTGCACGACGAAACCCAGCCCTTCCGACGCTTCAAACCGATCCTTGAAGAGCGGCATCAGGCTCGTCGGTGGAAACTTGAGGCGATGCAGTACCAGGGAATCGCCGACAACGCGCAGCTCCCAGGTCACCGCCAGCTCGTCGCTCTGGTAGCGCCCGGCCAGTGCCGCGAGGTCGGCGGGCGTCGGCGTTCCCTCCGGTACGCGGCGGTATATGGAGGCCTCGCCGTTCCCGGTGCGATATCGCAGCGTCTCGTTGGTCAGTGGGGTCAGCGTCGCCGCGCCGGCGCCAATGCTCCAACGTCGGTCACCCGCATCGCGCAGCAGTGTGGTACCACCGCCGACGCGCCAGCCGGCAAACCCCGAGTCGGTGACGAGCCGGCCGAGTACTTCCAGGGAATCGTTCCAATACAGCCCCGCGTGTGCCGTAGCCGCGGACGCACTGACGCGGGGGGCGAGCGCGGGCTCAGGCCCCAGCTGGTCGGCGAGGTAGATCTCCGCCGTTTGTTCGGCGAGCCGCGTCGTGTTGACCACGCCGGAGGTGTTGCACAACACCGCAACTCCCGACCCCGAGGTAGGGAGGTGCAGCAGGTAGGAGTTGTAGCCAGGATCTCCGCCACTGTGTCCCCAGGTTATCACGCCGCGCCAGGGTCGCACGATGATGCCTAACGCGTACTGCAGCGTGTCACCGGTGACCAGGACGCCTCGTCGCGTCAGCGCGGCGATCGCCTCGCGGCCGCCCACGCGCCCTTCGGCCAGCTGCCCGTGCCAGCGCGCCAGGTCTTCCACCGTAGTGAAGAGGCTCGTGGCCCCGACGGTGGAATAGTTCGGGACGGTTTCCATCCACGCGCCCACCTGCCGGGTGTATCCGCGTGTGCGCCCCGGCACGATCATGTGGTTGTCGTCGTGGAAGTGCGTGTCGCGCATCCCCAGCGGCCGAAAGAGCGCGGAATCCGCGAACTCACGCAGGGACTGCCCAGTGACACGCTTCACGATCACCGCCCCGAGCGTGAACCCCGAGTTGCTGTAGAGCCAGTCCGTGCCCGGGGCAAAGTTGAGCCCGTGCTGACGTGGCAGGATGTCCATCACGTCCTGTTCGCTCACCAGGTCGTCACCGAGTCGCCAGCCCGCGGTGATCAACAGGTTCCACTGGTCGCGAAGCCCCGACGTGTGGTTGAGCAGGTGGCGGATGGTGATAGGCGACCCATACGACGGTAGCTCGGGCACGAACTTCCGGATGTCATCCTCCAGCGACAGGCGACCCGCCCGCTCCAGCAGGACGAGACTCATCGCGGTGAACTGCTTGGAGACCGACGCGACATGGAAGATCGAACGCGGACCGATCGCGAGACCGGAGCCGAGGTCCGACATCCCGTACCCACGCGCGACGACCACGCGACCACGATCCACGACGGAGACAGCGCAACCCGGCCGGTCGGTGCCTGCTTGTGCGGCGAACACGGCGTCCAGGCGCGCCGACGGGCTTGGTCCCTGCGCCGCGACCTGCGCGGCTGCGCTCAGGAGGAGCAGGACAACTGATGCGCGCATCAGCCTTTCTTCCCGAGCATACGCGCGATCACTCCGCCAAGCGCTCCGGTCACCAATGTGCTCCCCCCCGCAATCGTGAGGTTCGCCAGCGGTACGTCGCCGAGCGCGGTGGACACGAGGCTACCGAGCGCTCCGGCCACGCCGCCGGCCACACCGCCGTTGCGGGCAAAGGTCCCCATGGTGTCGCTCGCAGGGGCCCCTCTGCCGGAGAGCCACCCGGTGACGAGCCCGATCAGTGTGCCGGCGATCGGAAAGAGCCCGGCCGCTTGCAGCGACGGCTGGTAGTGCCCGATGACGACCATGATCACCTGCATGATCGTGCCGGTCCCGATCGCCTTGCCCAGTGGACCATTCATTGGAATCCTCCCGTTGTGAGGGTGGCCCATGCTCCCATCCGCGGCCGGGGTCGTCAAGACGTGACGGCTCGCAAGGCCTGGGTCCGCTGACCCCTCCGTGGTTCGGCCGGAGGGGGGCGACGACGCTCACCGAGAGCGGCACCGCGACCAGGGCCTGAGCCTCTCCGGTATGCGTCAATCTGTCCGCCCCAGGCGCACGAGCCACCGCTTTCGAACGCCGTGACGATTTCGCCACGCAAATGGCGCGATGAGCAGTGGGCGGGATTCCGCCCGCGCTCGCTCGGTCCATCGCCAACGCTCACGCCGGAGTCCCACACATGTTGTCCCGACCACGCCCCATTCTACTGGCCCTATCGCTCACCGTCCTCGCGGGCTGCGCAGCGGATGAGGCGACCACCGGACCGGCACGCCTCCTCGAGGAGTCATCGGTCAACCTCGCCCTGATTCCGGGTCAGGTTCTCCCACTGCCGCCAGGGTACACCTCCGGCTATGCGCTCGACATCGCGAACAACGGCGACGTGGTGGGGGGTGCCACCTATCTCGGGAGCCGCGTCGACGGCTATCACTACAACGGGTCCACGGGCGCCGTCACCGCACTTTCGCCAAGCTTTGGGTGGGACTCATGGGCCGAGGCGGTGTTTGGTGGCAACGTCGCACTGAATTCGTATACGGGAAGCAAATATCTTCCCTACCGGTGGTCGAATGTTGGTGGCTACGTCCCCGTGGTGCTTCCCCCGTCGGCGGTGCACGGATACCTGGCCGGGATTGGATCCGGCGGCGTGGTCGGCGGATGGGTCGCGCGAGCTGACTTGAAGCCGAGGGCTTTCAAGAATGACGCCAACGGTTCGACCTTGCTAAATCCTGCCGGCGCGGACTCGAGCAAGGTCATATCCGTCGCCTCCAACGGGTACATGGCGGGGTGGGCGGCCTATGGAGGCCAGCTGCGTGCCGCGGCGTGGATCGCCGGCGTCACCTACGTGCGGCTTCCGCAAGGCTCGGACGACGCAGCGGCCCGCGGCATCAATAACAAGGGGGAAATCGTTGTGGTGGAGTTTTCGCTGCCCGGGACTCACAGCGGGAAGGTCTTTCGCTGGGTGCCTGCGAAAGGCACGTACACCCGACTGGCACCGCTGGGAGACCACATGACGCCGTATGACGTTTCCAACAAGGGGCGGATTGCCGGGTTCCAGAACGTCTCCGGTGTCATCAGCCCGGTAAGCTTCCGCAATGGGGTGCTCCAATTGCTGACGACTCCATTCGGGACCGGATTCGCCCTGGCCGTGAACGCCTGTGGGGACCAGGCGGGATACGTCTCCAACGGTGGCCTGACCCAGCCCGTGCTGTGGCGGTCCTTTCCCTGCGATCCGTAAGCTGCGCCGGGCGCCGTCACCGCGAGTTACCGCGGTCGACGGCGCGCACCAGGTCCGCCGGTACGCCGGCGCGCGGCATGGTGAGCACCCCAAGGTGCATCCCCCACTGGCGATAGCGCTCACACACGGCAGGCAACGCGACACCAGCACTGTCCACCGGGGTGGTCGCCAACGCCAAACCACAGGCGGCACCGGCGATCCGCGCATGACCCTCTGGCAACGCCGTGACGAGAATGGCGTGGCTTCGCTCGAACTGCTGCCGCGCCGAGTCGGCGGCACCACGGACCAACGATCCAATGCCGACCCAGAACTCCACGTCCGCCGACTGCAGGGCGTTCGCGGCCGTCTCCCGCCGCAACGTGGGCGCCAGGCGTTGCAGCTCCCGGGCGCCCTCCGTGGCGCTGGCGGTCGAGAGTTGCTGCACGGCGCGCAGCGCACGAACGATACTGGTCCCCGGCGCCCCATCGGGCTGATGGGCGAGCGCGGAATCAAAGCGCGCCACGGCCAAGAGCGGTTGCCCACGGGCCGCGGCAATCTGCCCCAGGTTACGCCAGGTCAGCAAAAGTGCCGGGTGTTCCGGTGATAGCGCACCGCGCTCAAGAGATAGCGCTTCCTGTGTGACCTCCTCGGCCTCGTCGTGAAAGCCGCGGTAGGCGAGCGCGCTCCCGAGGTTCTTCAGGGAGGTCGCGAGCTTGACGCTGTCAGGAGGGGTCACCCGCCGCCGCTGCTCCACCACCTCGCGAGCGAGGCCCTCGGCCTGGACGTACCGCCCGAGTGCTCCGAGCGTCGCCGAGAGGTTGCTCGCCACGACGAGGCGATTGGTGTGGTCGGGGCCCACCTGCGTGTCCAGCAGGCGCAGCACTTCCTGGTACAGCACGCTGGAGTTGGACAACTCCCCGTCGGCGAACTGGCGGGACGCGAGGCTGTTCAGCGCCCCGGCGTACTCCATGGTGTCCGCCGACGAGGCCGTGGCGAGCGATGCCACGAGCCCCTGGAGCAATGCGCGCCCCGCGGCGGCGTCAGGCTGCAGGACACCTAACTCCCGAAGGCCAAGGCGCACCTCGGTCGTCGAATCGCCGGCGACACGCAGGAGTCGCTGCACTGCGGCATCGAGGGCGCCGATCGAGGATGCCGATCCCTCATGCCGTGCGGTGACGATGGCCAGCGCATGCGCCGTGCGGGCGACTTCCAGCGACTCGGAGCCGGCGGCACCCATGAGTTGGGCATACGACCGCTGAAGGACGTCGCGCCCGCGAGCGTACTGCCCCCGGGTGAAGTACAGGTCGGCGATCACGCGTCGCAATCGGGCCTGGACGGCTGGCTGCGCGCCAAGCAGGTCGACCGCGCGTTCACCGTCCTGCACGAGTGCGGCGACCCGCAGCGAGTCCCCGCCCGGGTGGATCGTGGGGTTGGAGCGTTCGAAGAGGGACGTGAGGACACTAACCACGGCCTCGGTGGTCACCGCCTCGCGCGTCGCGTTGTCCCGTTCCACCGCCGCCGATCGCCATTGCACCAGGGCGACCGCGGCGGTCGTCACCAGCAACGCTAGCGCACCGGCCGCCACTGCGACGGCCCCGCGGTGTCGCGCGACAAACTTGCGCGTGATGTAGCCGAGGGAGTTGCCGGTCGCCTCAACCGGCAGTCCCGCGAGGTATCGGCGGACGTCGGCCGCGAGCTGGGCGGCCGAACCGTAGCGTCGTTCCGGCTCCTTGCGGAGCGCCAGCAAGATGATGCGATCGAGGTCGCCGCGGAGTTGCGGTGCCCACGGTTGCTGCGCCGTCCGACTGGGGAGTGGTGGGGACTCCTCGAGGACCCGTCGCTCGAGGTCCCCGGTCGTCGGGCCGTCGACAAATGGGCGAGTGCCGGTCGTCAACTCGAACAGCAGGACGCCGAGGCTGTAGATGTCGGCGGCGGTCCCGACGCGCTCACCCCGGACTTGCTCCGGTGCCGCGTAGCCTGGGGTGTGGAAGCGCATCGCGGTGCGCACCGCTGTGTCCCCGGCTTCCTCTCCTTCAGCGAGGACGCGGGCGATCCCGAAATCGAGCAGGTGCACCGCGCCATCGGCCGAGACCAGGATGTTGGACGGCTTGATGTCGCGATGCACCACGAGGCGACTGTGCGCGAAGTGGACCGCATCCGCGACGCGCAGGAAAAGCTCCAGTCGTTGCTCAAGCGTCGCGGCGCGCGCATCGCACCACGCCGTGATCACGTCCCCTTCGACGAAGGGCATGGCCAACCAGGGTCGGCCGTCGCCCAACGCACCGCCGTCGAAGACCGTGACAATAGATGGATGGTCGAGGTTGGCCTGGATCTGGCGCTCCGACTGGAAGCGCGCGACGTGCGACGCGGCGAACCATGCGCCCCCCAGCACCTTGATCGCTACGTCCTGCTGAAAGGTCCCGTCGTCGCGTGACGCCTGATAGACCTCGGCCATGCCACCGCGACCGGCGAGTCGTCCCAGTCGATACCGTCCTACCTGGGTGCCTAACGGGAGGGAGGTGGCAATCTCCGGAGGGGTCAAGCGTTGTTCGAGCGGTGTCGCCGTCGCCCCGGCGTGTACCAACAGGGCGGAAACTTCCGCGCAGAGTGCGGGTTCATCCGCCAGCGTACGGGCAATGAACGCCTCGCGGGCGTCGGGCGAGAGGGCGAGCGCGTCCGCGAAGACGGCCGCTACCCGATCCCACGCGTCGCCGCCGAGATCCGACTGTGCGGTCATACCGCGAGGTCGGCCGCTACCTCGCGCCGCAGCCAGGCGCGGGCCAGCAGCCAGTCGCGACGCACGGTGGCGGGGGAGATATCCAGCGCTCGCGCCGTCTCCGCTTCCGTCAAGCCGCCGAAGTATCGCGCGACCACCACCTGCATCGCCCGCGCATTGGTCTGCTCGAGCCGTGTGATGGCGTCATCGAGGACCATTAGCTCCTCAGCCTCGGGAACCGAGAGGAATGCCTCCACCTCGTCGATGTCGACATGCACCACCGCCGACCCTCGCTTGCCACGCGCGCGGCGTCGCGCGTGGTCGACGAGGACGCGGCGCATGGTCTCAGCCGCAATCGCCCAGAAGTGTGCCTGCGAGTCCGCCGCGAGGGAGTGTTGATCCGCGATGCGAAGCCAGACCTCGTGCACGAGTCCCGTGGTCCCCAGCGTGTGCCCGGCGCGTTCACTCCGCAGGTGCTTGTGCGCCAGGGACTTGAGGCCATCGTACAGCTCGCTGACCAACGCATCGGACCAGCGTTCGGTGGCGTCTCGCATACGGTGGGTTGGCGTGAAGTTCGTCCCCGCCTTGGGGGAGCGGGGCCGTGAATCACCCTCATCCGGCGCCGGTCGGCAAGAGGAGAGCACGTTTCGTGCCCCAGTAGCACATGGCAGGAGGCGGATCGGGCGTATCGATCGCGCCGCTCAACGAAAATGGGCGCGTCAGGTCATTCTGCCCTGCGAAGGATCCCGGAATCGGCCGTTCGGACGGTACGGAGCGCACGCGAGGCGATTCAATCCTGGTGCACGGGCGGCTTCCGCACACGAATGCATGCCCGCAGCTTGCAGCGTCCATGTGTACCTCCAGAGCGCTCCTCCTTTACGGATTGGTTCCGGTCGCCCTCGGCGGTGCCGCCCTGGCTTGGCCCGGCGGCAGTGATGCGGCTCCCGGGCTATGCCAAATCGGTGAGGGCACCATGCGCCCGAGCCAGGACCTGTACTGCATGGAGCTGCTGCCGCGGCCCGAGGTCGGCGCGGCCGGGGGGTCTGTCGAGCTGGGTCGTGCGAGCTCCCCGTTCGATGTGGCGCTGACCTCTGGCGGTGCGCAGCGCTACACCGTCACCCTCGACCTCATCGGCTTGCCGCCGCCGGAGTCGTTAGGCGCGTTCACCACTTACGTCGCGTGGGTCGCCGCGCCTTCGCTCGATCCTGTGCGCAAGCTCGGCGAGGTCCGCAACGGTCGGACGGTCCTGGGTGAGGTGAGCTGGGACAAGTTCCTCATCTTCGTGACGGCCGAAGCCAGTGCGGGGGTGACGGAGCAGCGGGGGCGGATGGTGCTGCGCGGATTGTCGCCGAGCATCCGGCTGCAGCAACACGGGATGGACGTGCCGGCCGGTGCCGCTGCCCCTGATCACGCGGGGCACAACATGGGGGACATGTCGGCGGGACGGCCCCAGTGGTTCATGCCGCCACATCGCCCGCAACAGCGCATGGTGCCGATGCCCGGCATCGACGAGTTGGTCCCCTCGGAGACGCCGTTCCTGCCTCTGGCGGGCACCGACGTGTCGTTGTTGCCGGAGGCAAAGCCGCGGTCAGTGGTGCGACTGGCGGATGGCGACACACTGGACCTGACGGCATCGCTCGTCCGCCGCACGATCAATGGCCGCCAGCTCGTCATGTACGCGTACAACGGGCAACAGCCGGGGCCGCTGCTCCATGTGCGCGAAGGGGCAACGATCATCGTGCGGTTCCACAACGCGATCGACCTACCAAGTGCGGTGCACTGGCACGGGGTGCGGCTGGAGAATGCGAGCGATGGCGCGGTGGGGGTGACCCAGGACGAGGTGCCGGTTGGCGGGTCATTCACCTATCGGGTGATGTTCAAGGATGCGGGCATCTATTGGTATCACCCGCATGTGCGCGAGGACATCCAGCAGGACCTGGGGCTCACGGGCAACATGCTGGTGGCGCCGCGGCGGCCGGGGGCGTTCGGTCCGGCGCACCGCGAGGAAGTGTTGATGCTGGACGACATCCTGCTGGGGGAGGGCGGACTGCTCCCCTTCGGCAAGGAGGCCCCGACCCACGCCCTGATGGGTCGCTTCGGCAACGTGTTGCTCGTCAACGGTGACCCCAGGTACGCGTTGCCAGCGCGCCCGGGCGAGGTCGTGCGGTTCTTCCTGACCAATGTCTCGAACACCCGCACCTTCAACCTGGGTTTTCCCGGGGCGCGGATGAAGCTGGTCGGGGCCGACATCGGCCGCTACGAACGTGAGGAGTGGGTGACCCATGTGAGCATCGCGCCGGCGCAGCGCTACATCGTCGACGTGCGGTTCGGGGCGCGCGGGCGCTATCCGCTGGTGAACCACGTGCAGGCGATCGACCACATGGTGGGGAACTTCTTCCCTGAGGTGGACACGTTAGGCACGGTCACCGTGGGCGGCGCGCCCGCGGCCCCCGACCATGGAGCCGCCTTCGCGCGCTTGCGCATCAACCGCGACGTGGTCGACGATATCGCGGCCTTCCGCCCGTGGTTCGTCCGGGCACCGGACAAGGAACTGCTGCTGACGCTGAGGCTCGGCGAGCTGCCGTACCCCCTGATGCAGATGATCAGGAAGGACGCCGCCTACGCCCATCCCGTCGAGCTGAGCGGCACCATGCCAATGATGGACTGGCTCGCGACAACGAAGGACGTGACGTGGGTGTTGCGCGACGTGGCCACCGGGCGCGAGAACATGGATGTCCACTGGCAATTTCGGTTGGGGGAGGTCGTGAAGATCCGCATCGCGAACGATCGGACGTCGCTGCATCCCATGCCGCACCCGATCCACCTGCACGGCCAGCGCTTTCTGGTCCTCTCGCACAATGGCGTGCTGCGTGCCAATCTTGTGTGGAAGGACACTGTGTTGCTCCCGGTGGGCGACGTGGTCGACGTGTTGGTGGAGATGTCGAACCCGGGGAAGTGGATGATGCATTGCCATATCGCCGAGCATTTGCAGTCGGGGATGATGGGGGTGTTTGAGGTGCGATAGGTGTGAGACGGCGGACGGCAGACGGTGACGTGCGACGCTCGGCGGCAAGACTCCCGGGGGAGCCACGTGAACGCGGACCTTGGCCGCACCTCGGGCGATGGGTGGAAGTGGAAGCTTTCTCAACCGGAGACGTGAACCAATGATCGTTCGTCCGCTTGTTGCCCTGGCCGCCTTGGCGGCGCCGCTGGCCCTCCACGCCCAGCGCCCGACCCTATCGGACACGACGCGCGCGTACGTCTCGGTGGACGCGCCGGTGGTCGCGATCACCAACGTGACGGTGATCGACGGCACGGGCGCCGGGCCCAGGGCCGACCAGACGGTGATCCTTACCAACGGCCGGATCACGGCGGTGGGCGCGGCGGGCAACACTGCGGTGCCCAGCGGCGCGCGGGTAGTTGACGGGACGGGGCATACATTGATCCCAGGACTGGTGGGGATGCATGACCACACCTTTTACACCACGGCGGCCGGGCGTCGCGCCCAGCTCAACACGAGCGCGCCGCGCCTGTACCTCGCGTCCGGCGTGACCACCGTCCGCACGACAGGATCCATCTCGCCCTATTCGGAGATCTCCCTCAAAGACCAGGTCGAGAAGGGCAAGGTCCCCGGGCCGCGCATGCACATCAGCGGCCCGTACCTCACCGGTCCGGATGACGTCGTCGAGCGGATGCACATCACGAGCCCCGAACAGGCGCGGCGCGTGGTGAACTACTGGGCCGACGAGGGTGCGACCTGGTTCAAGGTCTATACGGAGATCAGCCGCGAGAACCTGCGGGCGATCACCGACGCGGCGCACAAGCGGGGGGTGAAGGTCACCGGCCACCTCTGTTCGGTCGGCTACAAGGAAGCGGTCGAGGCGAATATCGACGCCCTGGAGCACGGGCTGATGGCGAACCTCGAGTACGTGCCGGGCAAGCAGGCGGATCGCTGCCCCGGGCTCGATCGAGCGACCTACCTCAAGCTCGACGTCAACAGCACGGACGTGCAGTCGACCTTCAAGGCCATGATCGCGAAGGGTGTGGCGATGACGTCGACCCTCGCCGTCTATGAGATCTCGGTCCCAGGGCGCCCGCCGCTGGACCCGCGGGTGATGGCCGCGATGAGCCCGGACGTGCAGAAGGAGTATGCCGCCACACGCGAGCGGCTCGCCGCCCAGGCGTCGACGAACACAGCCTCGTTAGGTATGCTCAAGAAGGCGATGGAGTACGAGGTCGCCTTCGTGAAGGCCGGCGGCCTGATGGCCGCTGGCGTGGACCCCACCGGCAATGGCGGGGCGCTCCCGGGCTACGGCGACCAACGCAACTATGAACTCCTGGTGGAGGCGGGGTTCCAGCCAGGCCAGGTGGTGCAGATCATGTCGGCCAACGGCGCGAAGGTGCTTGGCGTCGACAAGGATCTGGGGACGGTCGCCGTCGGGAAGATCGCGGACCTTGTGTTGGTCCGGGGCGAGCTGGCGCGCGACCCCCTGACGATCCGCAACGTGGTGACGGTGTTCAAGGCCGGCGTCGGCTACGATTCACAGAAGCTCATCGACTCGGTGAAGGGCCTGGTGGGCATCCGCTAACTCGCCGTTTCGCGCCGGGGCGCGAAGGCGACCCGCGACTGTGGTCGGCGTGTCGGCCCGCAAGGCGTTCGACAAAATGTAAGTCGAGATGGCGACGCCCTGATCCTTACCCGGGGCAGGGCGTCGCACCGGATGGTCGGCTACCCGTGTCCCGTCGCCTCCATGGCCAGTCGATGGGCCTTGCGGCCCCCGCGATCCGTGGTGTGGTGCGCGGTCTCGTGGTCCAGCAACAGCCGGGCATGGTCGATCGCCCGCGCGGCCAGCGCCCGGGCGCCGTCGCGCAACTCGGCGCTGTGCTTCACCACCTCAACGTTCTGCTCCATGTCCTCCGCACTCCATCCGCGGGAATGGGCGATGTAGGGAAACTGCGGGAAGTGACATCCGATCTCGGCGAAGAAGCCGAGCAGCTGGCCGGCCACCCCCTGCACGTTGTCCTGGCCACCGGTGATGATGAACGCGGCGACCTTGTTCTGCATCAAGACCTTGTTGGCGATCGTCACCTGGTTCTGGACGCAGTTCATGCGCTCGACCATGCGATAGTACAGGGAGCCAGCGTTCCCCCAGCGGATCGGCGTGGCCAGCAGGATCACGTCGGCCCAGTGCACCATCGCTTCATATACCTGGTCCATCTGGTCGGTGGGGTCCATCTGCGTGATGGAACAAGGCCAGGTACAGGCATGGGCGGCCTTGCTGTAGTATCCCTCGCACGGCCGGAACTTGAGCTCCGTCAGCCGGATGGTGCGCGTCTCGGCGCCTAACGTCGCCGCCTGCTCCATGGACACCGCCAACAGGGCGTCGCTGGTCGAATAGCGGGGATGCTCCACGTCCATGTGCGTGGTGGAGATGCCCACCACGCGCACGGGCCCCGCCGCGCGTTCGACCTTGCGCGTTAGGGGGTGCGGCGGATGGTCGCCGTGGGTGCGCTTGCTCACTGCGTCCACCGAGACGAAGACACGCCCACCGTCCACCTTCACGTCATACCTCGGCACGCCATCCGCCTCGTAGCCAGGTTCGCCGAGGCCGGTCCGACAATGGTATTTCCAATGGTGCCAGGGACAGGTGACGTACTCGCCGTCGAGCGACCCGTCGGCGAGGGGGCCGCCGGCATGGTTGCAGACACCGGAGATCGCCCCGAACTCGCCATTGACCCATGTGACAGTGACGCGGGCCGTGCCAACGCGTACGCCCGTCAACGGTTGCCGTTGCAACTCCTCCACAGGGCCGACGTCGTACCAGCGGGTGGTGTCACTCATGTCGAGAGCACAGGATGGAGGGAAGGTCAGGATGGGCGCGCGACGCGCCGAAGGTGCGCCGGCCGCAGGATGCGTTCGAGTTGTGCGAGGCCGAGGTCGACCACAACAGCGAGGAGGGCCGCGGGAATGGCGCCGCTGAACACGAGGCGCGTGTCGGCCAGGGCGAGGCCGGCGACGATGGGGTCGCCGAGGCCACCGGCACCGACAAACGCCGCCAGGGTGGCGGCGCCGACCGTGATCACCGCGGCCGTCCGAACCCCGGCGAGGATCACCGGGACAGCGAGCGGGAGTCGGACCCAGGCCAACCGCTGTCTCGGCGTGGCCCCCAGTGCCTCGAGCGCCTCCACGGCGTCCACGTCGGCATCACGAACCCCCGTGAAGGTGTTGCGGGCGATGGGGTACAGGGCGTACAGCCAGAGGGCGACCAGCGCCGGGACGATGCCTACGCCCAGCAGGGGAATCATGAAGGCCAGCAACGCAATACTGGGAATGGTCTGCAACACGCCTAACGCGGCGAGGATGGGCCCGGCGGCCGCGCGGCGGCGCTCGAGGAAGAGTCCCACCGGCACCGCCACGAGGATGGCCGCCCCCAAGGCGACGACGACGAGGAGCAGGTGTCGCACGAACAGTCGCGCGGTCTCGGCGCGACGTGCCCAGAAGAAGCCCCAGAAGTTGTCGCCGCGTTCGGGTCCCACCGCCCGCGGCGTCCCTTGTCCTTCCACCAGGCCCAGCTCCCCTAACGCACGTCGGGCGACGGCAGCCAGCTCCTCGCGGTCGACCTCCAGTGCCCGGTTCCAGGCGCGCATTTGGGCCACGCCAATGCGGCCGCTCAGCAGGCCGAGTGCGGCGACCACGTCGGGTCGTGTGCGAGCGACCTCCGGTGAGACGAGCGCTGCGGCCTCGTAGGGTGGAAAGAAGCGCCGGTCATCCTCCAGGACCACGAGGTCGTACCTCGCCAGCAGTCCGTCGGTGGAGTATCCGTCGATGACGTCGACGCCACCGGTGGCCAGTGCCTCATACTTGACCGCCGGGGCCAGCGGTCGCACCTCGCGTGGCGTCAGGCCGTAGTGGGATGCCAGCCCACGGAGCCCATCCGGGCGACCAATGAAGTCCGCAGTGAACCCCGCGCGCAGCTCGCCACCGGCGCGCGCAAGGTCGCTCAATGTGCGGAGCTGGTGCTGCGCGGCCGTCTCGCGTCGCACGGCGATGGCATACGTGTTCTCGAACCCGAGGGGTGGAAGCCACAACACGCCGTAGCGCTGTGCGAATTCGCGCGCGACATGGGCAAATGTGGCCTGGGGATTCGCGCGGAGTGGGGCCGGCATCGAGTCCTTGAGCACGGCGAGGAGCCCGGTGCCGGTGTACTCGGGATAGACATCGATGTCCCCGTTGCGCAGGGCACCAAAGGCAATGTCGGTGGAGGCCAGCCCCGGGCGGCGGTCGACGGCGATCCCGCGCGACTCAAGCAGCTGCGCGAAAAGCTCGGCAAGGATGTAGCTCTCGCCAAAGGGCTTGGATGCCACGACGATGGGCCGCGGGGCCTGGGCATGGGCCACGGAGACCGTGGCCGCGAGCAGACATGCCACACGCAGGGACCGCCTCATGCCAGGACCTGCGTGGAGGCGCGGGCGTAGCTGAGGAGTTGTGCGACGTAGGGCGTTGGAGCGCGCTGGAGGTCCGACAGGGTCCCCAACTGTTCAATGCGCCCCTCCTTCATCACGGCAATGCGGTCGGCAAGGCGAGCGGCTTCTCCCAGGTCGTGCGTGACCAGGACCCCGGTAAAGCGACGCTCGCGTCGCAGCAGGAGGAAGGTCTCGTGCAATTCGGCGCGCGAGATGGCATCCAGGGCACCAAAGGGCTCGTCGAGCAGGATGGTCGCCTGGTGGGCGGCGAGGGCACGCGCCAGCGCAGCGCGTTGCCGCTGCCCTCCTGATAGCTGCCAGGGGTACCGCGCGCCGAAGGTCGTGGGTGGGAGCCCGACGAGTGTCAAGGCGTCAGCCGCCCGTGTGGCCGCGTCCTGTAGCTCAAGCAGTGTCGGGACCAGCGCGGTGTTGCGCAGGATGCTCCAATGCGGGAGGAGTCCCCCGTTTTGTGGCACGTAGCCGATGTGACGGCGCAGCGTCGTGACCGGAATGGTACGAATGTCGGTGCCGTCCAGGTGAACGGACCCACCGGTGGGCTCCACCATGCGGTTGAAGCTGCGGAGGAGGGTCGTCTTGCCGGACCCGCTCTGACCAACGATCGCCACCACCTCACCGTCGGCGACCTCGAGGGATACCTCGTTAAGGACACGGAGTGGGCCGAAGTCATGGTGCAGCTGCAATGCGCGCAGGACGGACATGCGCCGAATGTGCCCGAAACCACACGATGGGGGAACCCTTCCGGGGTCCAGACGATTATCGCTAGTTACATGCCCCCGGGAACGACCCATGGGTGCTCCCACCGTGCTCCCCCCACGGAGGTTTCCAGATGACAGCTATTGACATGCGCGGCGCGGTTGATGTAAGCACCGAACTCAGTGGGCGCTTTGCCGACAGCCGCCACCGCACGGAGTTTTTGTGCCGCCCGCTCGCGGTTGAGGACTATGTCGTCAGCAGCATGAGCGACGTGAGCCCGACGAAGTGGCACCTCGCGCATACCTCCTGGTTCTACGAGACCTTCCTGCTGGCAGATCACGACCCGTCCTATCGGTCGCCGCATCCTCGCTACGCCTACCTGTTTAACTCGTACTACGTCCAGGCGGGGGAGCGCCATTGCCGCGCGCAGCGGGGGTTGGTGACTCGGCCGACAGTGGAGGAGGTGTTTGCCTACCGGGCGCACGTGACCGCCGCGGTCGCGCGACTCATTGACCGGATTGCCGGCGATGCGGCGCACCCCGCGTGGGCGATTGTTGAGCTGGGCATCCAGCACGAGCAGCAACACCAGGAGTTACTCCTCACCGATATCAAGCACGTGTTCTGGATGAACCCGCTGCGTCCGGCGTACCGCGAGGTGCTCCCGCGCGGCGAGACCGCGCGTCCGACCGCATGGCGCACGTGCGACGAGGGGGTGCGGGTGATCGGTCATCACGGCGAAGGATTTGCCTTTGACAACGAGGGGCCGGCGCATCGCGTCTTCCTCGAACCCTTTCGCGTCGCCGATCGATTGGTCACCAATGGCGAATACCTCGCGTTCATGGAGGACGGGGGATACCGTCGTGCGGAGTTCTGGTTGTCGAATGGGTGGGCGACGGTGCAGCAGCAGCACTGGCTCTCGCCGCTGTACTGGGAGCACGGTCCGGACGGCTGGCATGAATTCACCCTCGGCGGCGAGGCACCGCTGGACCCGGCAGCGCCCGTCACGCACGTGAGTTACTACGAGGCAGACGCATTCGCGCGTTGGAGCGGGCACCGGTTGCCCACCGAGGCGGAGTGGGAAGTGGTCGCTGCGGAGGCGCCAGTCGCCGGGCGATTTGTCGAGGGCGGCCGGTACCATCCGGGGGCCGCAGGTCCTGGGCTCACGCAGCTCTACGGGGATGTGTGGCAATGGACGCAGAGCCCGTACGTCGCCTACCCGGGTTATGCGCCCAGTGCGGGGGCGATCGGGGAGTACAACGGCAAGTGGATGTGCGACCAGTGGGTGCTGCGCGGCGCCTCGTGCGCGACGCCGGCAACGCATGCGCGTCGCACCTATCGCAACTTTTTTCCCAGCGACGCCCGTTGGCAGTTCACCGGGATTCGACTGGCGGCAGGTGCCGCATGACAATGCCGCAACTCACCTGGCGTCGCGCGCTCGATCCGCAGCGCTCCGCCATGGCGCGCGAGGTGCTCGCGGGGCTGCGTGCCACGCCCAAGGTGGTGTCGCCCAAGTACTTCTACGACGACGTGGGCGCGCGCCTGTTCGAAGCCATCACGCAGCTCCCCGAGTACTATCCCACGCGCACGGAGCTGGAGATCCTGCGCACCCATGCGACGGACATCGCCGGGGCCATCGGCCCGGCCGCGACGCTCGTCGAGTTTGGGAGCGGCGCGGCAGTGAAGGTCAAGCTCCTCCTCGATGCCCTCGAGCGCCCGACGGCCTATGTTCCGATTGACATCTCGTCCGAACAGTTGGTCCGGGTGGCCCTTGAGCGGCGGCGGGAGTATCCCGCCCTCGCCGTGCAGCCGGTGTGTGCCGACTACACCAGCCGCGTCACCTTGCCGTCCCTGGAGGCGGGGTCCCGGCGCGTCGCGTTTTTTCCCGGGTCGACCATTGGCAACTTTCACCCGGCCGAAGCGACCGCATTCCTGAGTCGTGTGCGCGACATGGTCGGCCCCACAGGGGCGATGGTTCTCGGCGTGGACCGACGCAAGGACCCGCGCGTCTTGCATGATGCCTACAATGATGCAGCAGGTGTCACGGCCGAGTTCAACCTGAACGTCCTCGCCCGCCTCAATCGGGAGCTGGACGGGATCTTCGATCTCGACGGGTTCGCGCACCGCGCGTTCTTCAACGACGGGCACAGCCGGATCGAGATGCATCTCGAGTCGCTGTACGACCAGGTCGCCTGGGTGGCCGGGACGTCGGTGGCGTTCGCGCGGGGGGAAACCATCCATACCGAGAACTCCTACAAGTATGATGCAGCCCGCCTGGCGGCGCTGGTGGAGCCGGCGGGGTTCCAGGTGACACGCACCTGGACCGACCCGAACGACTGGTTCTGGGTGGTCCTGCTCGACCCGACGCCCTGCACCCGCTGATGCCCGAGATGACATCCAAGGCCACCGGCGTGCTGATCGATGCGGCCATCATTGGGAGTGGGCAGGCCGCGCCGGGCCTCGCCGTGGCGCTCGCCCAGCGGGGCCAGTCGGTGCGGCTCTTCGAAGCGGCGCAGCTGGGAGGGAGTTGCGTCAACGTCGGCTGCACCCCGACCAAGACCCTGCGCAAGAGCGCACGGATCGCGCACCTGGCGCGCCGAGCCCACGAGTTCGGCGTCACGGTGGGGCCGGTGAGCGTCGACTTCGCCGCTGCCATGGAGCGGATGGCGGGAGTGGTCGCGGCGTCGCGCACTGGGCTCGGGGCGTGGTTGGCCCGCACGTCGGGGGTCGAGGTCGTGTCCGCCCACGCCCGGCTCGACGGGATACACGAAGGCCGGTTTCGCGTGCGGGCGGGCACCGACACCTGGCTGGCGCGGAGCGTCTACCTGAACACCGGGACGCGACCGATCGCGCCGAACATCCCGGGGCTGGCGGATGTGCCCGCGCTGACCAACGATACGTTGCTTGCCCTGCGGGAGCTGCCGCCCCGGCTGTTGGTGCTCGGCGGGTCGTACATCGGCCTGGAACTCGGCCAGATCTTCCGACGACTCGGCAGTGAGGTGTCCATCGTCGAGTATTCCGCCGCCGTGGCCGCGCGGGAAGACGAGGAGGTCTCCGCGCGGATCGCTGCGATGCTGACGGCGGAGGGGATCGCCATTCACGTGGGGCAGGAGGCAATCCGGGTGCGCCAGGAGGAAGGCGACGTGGTCGTCACCGTGCGCGACCGTGCCAGCGGCCATGAGAGTGAGGTGTGGGGGACCCACTTGCTCGTCGCGACAGGACGCCGGCCGAACACGGAGGATGTGGGGCTCGAGACCGTAGGTGTGGCGCGTGATAACCGTGGGTTTGTGCCCACCAACGGAAAGCTGGAGACCGCGGTGCCGGGCATCTGGGCCCTGGGCGACATGAACGGTCGCGGCGCATTTACCCACACCAGCTACCAGGACCACGAGATCGTCGTCGCCAACCTGGACGGTCGCGAGCGGAGCGCGGACGGCCGCATGGCGACGTATGCCATGTTCACCGATCCACCGTTGGGTCGCGTGGGACTCACCGAGCGCGACGCGCGGGCACTGATGGTCGAGGGGCGCCGATTCTTGCTGGCCACGCACGAGATGAAGTTCGTGAGCCGCGCCAAGGAAGAGGGCGAGACCACGGGCGTCATCCGCCTACTGGTTGATGCCGACACCCACCAGTTTGTCGGTGCGACCCTGCTGGGGATCGGGGCCGATGAGGTGGTGCAGGTGATCGGGGCGATGATCGCCGCACGGGCGCCGTTCGAGGTGCTTCGCGATGCCCTGCCGATCCATCCCACCGTGACCGAGTTCTTCCCCACGATCCTCGGGAAGCTGAAACCCCTCGCCTGACAGAGACGACGCACACATGTCCTCTTCGCCCGCCTCGTGGGACGCCATCGATCCCGTGCAGACGCTGCACCTCGTTGACGCACGGCACCAGGTGCATCATGCCCTGCAGTTCGTCTCGGCCCTGGCCCTCTCCTTCCTGCCATCGGCCGCGGATGACTCGCACACCAACCTCGGCTGGGCGCCGCAGATCGGCGCGCTCAAGTCCCGCGGGGTGCCCGCGCCAGGCGGTGAGGTACACCTCGCACTGCGGGTGGCGGACCTGAGCGTACTCGTACGCGCGGATGGTCGCACCCTGGTGGAAGTACCGCTCCACAACACGACGATTGCCGCCGCCCGGGTGTCGGTGGCCAACCATCTCACGGCCCTCGGGTTGAATGGTGGGCGATACACGCTCGAGCGCCACTTCGAGATTCCTGGTCACGCAGTGGCGGAAGGCGTAGTGTTTGACGCGAGCGACCGGCCGGCGTTCCACACTATCGCCGCCAGCCTGGCGAATGCGCATGCGGTCCTTGGCACATTGGCTCGCGAACATGGCGGGTCGGAGGTGCGCCTGTGGCCGCATCATGCGGACCTGGCGACGTTGTTCACCGTGGCGCCTGGGCGTACCACCGGCGCGGGACTCGCGCTCGGCGACGGCTACTACCCGGAACCGTACTTCTATGTGAACGCATATCCGACGCCGGACCGGGACCGGTTGACTGATGAGTTGGCTGGGAGCGGAAGTTGGCACACGCATGAGTGGGTGGGTGCTGTCCTTCCGCTCTCGCGACTTGGCGATGGGGCTGCGGAGCAACACGCCCAGGTGTGTACCTATCTCGATGCCGCACTCGCGGTCACGACGAGGCTCCTCGCGTAGTTGCGTCGCTGCGGGGAACTGAACGCCCATGCTGTGCCTACGTGCGGTCGTGACGATCATCGCATGACCGCCGTGGCACCCCCAACCCTTGCAGGGCATCGCCTCCTTCGTGTCTCTGCCGACCTGTGCCGATGAGCGAGTCCTCGCCTGCACGCCAGAAGCTCGACGATGCCGCCGACGCTCCGCCGGAGTGATGGGTCGGGATGGCCGGGGCACTCGACCGATCGGACCGCATGGAACCGAGCGACCGCTGGCCGGATACAGTCCGGACGTGCACCTTTGCTGCTCATCCCGGAGCTCACGCATGAGATCGTACATCGCGCCATGGCTGCTCGCGGCCACGTTCGCGCTCCCCGTCGATGCGCAATCGCGCCCGCTGGGGCCGGCCGACGCGCAGGTCCTTCCCCCAACGGATACGGCCCGCGTGGCCGTGGGGCAGCTGGCCCCGGACTTCACCCTGGCCACAAAGGAGGGGGGCACGGTCACCCTCTCGGACTACCGGGGAAAGAAGCGTATCATCCTGGTGTTCTATCGGGGCCATTGGTGACCCTACTGCACCCGTCAGCTCGGTGAGCTGAAGAGCCTGCTCGATGACAAACAGCGGAATGACGCTGAACTCCTGGCGCTGGCCATCGACCCGCCCGACTTGCTGCAGAAGATGGCCACCCAGATCGCGACCGACGGGATGCCGGCCAACTTCACCTTCCTGTCGGATCCCGGCCATCGGGTGATCGACCGCTATGGGTTATGGAACCCGGCGGGGCAGGGCTGGCCGCACCCCACGGTGTACGTCATCGACCGCAAGGGGGTGGTGCGCTGGAAGTTCACCGAGGTGAACTACAAGATCCGACCGACCAACGCGATGATTCTCGAGGCGTTAGGCAAGGTGTCGGGGGATCGATGAGGCACTTGGGGTGGGTCGCGGTCTTCCTGGCATGCTCTGGGGCGTCGAGCGGCGGCACGGCGGATCGTGCCCCGCGATTCGTCGCGCAGACGCTGGACACCACCCCGGTCCAGCGCACGCTCGACGACTATCGGGGGCAACCCATCCTGCTCAACGTCTGGGCGACCTGGTGCGACCCCTGTCGTGAGGAAATGCCGAGCATGGAGGCGCTCTACCAGCGCTTCCAAGATCGCGGATTTCGCATCGTCGCTGTCTCGATCGACAGCCCGGACCAGGCCGGACTCGTTCGTGAGTTTGTGGCCGAACATCGACTCACGTTCGACATCCTGCATGACCCGGAAAGTGCGATCATGGGGCAGTATCCGGTGCGGGGGGTGCCACAGTCCTTCCTGATCTCGCGGGACGGTCGCATCGTCGCGACGCGCTTTGTCGCCGACTGGAACTCGCCGGCTTACGTCGCGCTCGTGGACTCCGTGATCGCCCTCGGCCAATGAGGCCGCGGCCCGGCTCCCGGTGAAGTCGTTCTTCGCGCAATTCCTGTCGAGGGGCGACGGAAACCCACCGAATGGATCCGGGATTGATCAGGACATGACGGACCTGCTTGAGGTACTTCGTCGTGAGCGCCCCGATCTTGCCGGGCAGGTCGATCAGGTGGCGACCTATCTGGTGTACAAGCACAGCCCCTGGTGTGGTATCTCCCATCGCGCGGAGGGGGAGGTATCGCGCTTTCGGGTCGCGGAGCCGGACATTCCGGTGGTACAGATCGACGTGATCCACGAGGCGCGGCTCTCGGCCGCGATCGAGGCGGCGCTGCAGGTGCGTCACGAGTCACCGCAAGCGATCCTCATCCACGACGGGCGCGTGGCCTGGCACGATTCGCATGGTCGGGTCACCGGGGCACACCTGCAGGCCGCGGTGCGCGCGCTCTCCTCACGCCATCACACGGCCTGAGCAGGGGACCGACGCCCGCCACCCGGTGCCCGAGCGGCGCCGTCGGTGTTCCTAGCTGCGTTGTGCTCCGACCAGCAGCGCGTTGAAGAGGAACTTGAAGGTGCCGTGCGGCTGCGCTCGCCACAGGATCTGGGGACCAAACAAGAGGACGCGCCCTTTCCCCACCCGCGCCTCGACCGCAGCCACACCGCCCTGGAGGTACCGTTCACCCCAGGCCCATCCCGACCGGAGCGGCGTCGCGGTGTCAAACCAGGCGATCGGTGTGACTCCGCGGGCGGCCGCGTCCGCGCTGAGTTTGAAGACCGGGCTGTCGTCGAAGAAGACATCGACCATGCCCGGCATTCCCGCGGCGGCAGCGTGCGTCGTATCCACCCGCACGCGATGTAACGAGCCTGGCGAGTAGAACGAGGTGCGGGGCAGGGGCTTGCCGTTCTCGGCCAGGTGATCCTCGATCGGCAACTTCAAGAAGGCGGCCAGATTCACCGCGGACTCACCGATGGCCACGACCGTGCCACCCCCTTCAACAAACTCGCGGACGCGGGGGAGGGTCGTATCCACGCTGACGCGTCCCGTGTGCGTGCGGTACTCCGCGGGGAGGTCAGGGATCGGCACGTCGGCCTGGCGCGGGGGACCTGACGGAATGGCACCGTCGACAAATACGAGGGCGTCGAAGGAGGCGCCAAGGGGGCCAGCATTGAGCTGCTGGGCAAAGATGCGCGCGAACGGGAACTCGAACTGCTCGAGGATCCAACGCGTCCATCCCGAGGGCATCGAGCCACCGTACTGGTCCCAGAGGCCGATGCGCGGTACGCGGAGCGGCACCATCGGCGAAGCCACGCGTGCCCGCGTGCCCGTCACCGGAACCCCATGCTCGCGGGCGACGCGTTCCAGCATCCCACGTGTGGACTTGCGCGCGCGCACATGGATCGTGCCCGCGGGCCATGTGACCCCACCCGTCGTCACGGCACTGGTGAGCTGGGACACTCTCTCACCTGCGGCCAACAGGCGGTTCACGGCAATGGCTGTGTTGTTCACACGACGATCCAGCAGGTAGCCAGTGGCGTTCGCGTCGCCCACGACCGTGGTCGCGGGCATCGGGAGGTTCCAGGCATCCACCGTCTCGAACGGTCCGGTGAAGTCCTCGAGCATGCGATCGTACTGCACCCCCATCTGCATCGCGAGCGTCCATCCCGCATTGTCGTACGGTGGCGTCGGCGGCCCCCCGGGTACCGGGAAGACGTCGGGGTGGACCTGCGCCTCGAACATGTCGATGACGTGCGGGCGAAACGCTTGCGCGGTCTTCACGACGAAGGTGCCCGCCGGATACTCCTTGCCCTGCACGGCAAAGTTGCTGCGTGCGCGGAGGATCGCGATGCCGGTCTCGCGCAGGGCGTTGATGAACTTTGTCGCCGTGGGGAAGTCGGGTTGGTTCGCGGGGATGATGTACCCCCGCGGATCACGCAGCTCGGGACGTCGCAGCTCGGCCCACGCCGCTGCCTCGCCCTGCGTTCCACCTCCACTCAGTCGCTGGGCGGCCGTCGCGAGACGCTTGGGGTTGGTCGTCCAGGTGTCGCGACCCCCACGTTCGATTGAGTTGCGCCCCATCCGGTAGATGCCGAAGAGCAGGTTCTCGCGCATGCGCGAGGCGTAGTCCAGCACGGCGCGATTCAGCGAGACCGAGTAATCCACCGACTGGCGCAGGTGCCACGGCCCCGGTGGAATCGGATACGCGAGGTCGGCGCCAGGGAGCTGGCGCTGCGCCACAAACGGGATGCGCATCGGCGTCGGGCTCCCGATCATCTCGGTGAGCAGCGCGATGGTGTTGTGAAAGGCCGCCGTGTTGCGGATCCCGCCATTCCACCAACCGTCGTACGGTCCGCCGGAGCGCATCGTGGCTCCCGGTTTTCCCTCCACCGCCAGGCGCGTGTGCATCGCAGCGCCTAACGACTGGAAGCCCAGCACCATGATCGGGTCGAGGTTGTAGTTGTACGGGTCGCGCAGTGGCGGCGACCAGACCACGGTGCCGGCAGGTCCGGACTGGTGGTGGTTGTACAGCACCTGCGGGAACCACTCGTGGTACAGCACCCGGTTGATGTTCTCGGTTTCGGCCTGGGTCGATGCGAAGAAGTCGCGATTGTTGTCGTGGCCGATGTACTTCTGGTAGAGGCGCGGAATACCGGCGAGGGTCCGCTGGGTCGGTTCGCTGCGACGCATGTACCAATCGGCGACGAGGTCGTTGCCGTCGGGATTGGCATGAACAAACAGGATGATCACGTCGTCGAGCAGGCGGCGCGTTTCTTCGTCGTCGCGGCTCACCATCTGGTAGACCATCTCGCCGAGTTGTTGGGCGCCGAGGGTCTCGGAGGCGTGGAGGCCACCGTCGATCCAGACGACGGCCTTCCCGTCCCGGGCGAGGGCGCGGGCCTCGTCATCGGTGAGGCCTTCGGCCTTGGCCAGCCGTTGGGCGATCGACCGATAGTGATCGATCCGACGGTGATTCTCCGGCGACGTCACGATCGCCATCAGGTGCGGCCGACCCTCGGCGGTCTTCCCGATCTCGCGCACCACCATGCGGTCGGATTCGCGATCGAGGCGGGCCCAGTAGTCGGAGATCTGGCGGTAGTTCGCGAGGAAGTAGTCGTCGCCGAAGTCGTGCCCGAGCGCCTCGCGTGGCGTGGTGATGCGTCCCTGCGCATTGAGGGGGGGGACGAGGGCCATCGCGGCGATCGCGAGGCGGCGCAGGCAGGGCGGGATGGAAATCGGTCGCATCTAGTGAATGTGCGACGGCATTCGCGCCGGAGGAAGAACGGGCGACGACTACGAGGCGTCCAGGAGACGTCGCACCGCGAGCTCCAGCGTGGCTGGCGCCAGCGGACCAATCACGGCGTGCCTGATGACGCCCGCGCGGTCAATGAGGAAGGAGGTCGGGTATCCGCGGACACCGCCGAACACGTTGAGAAACGCATCCGGCACGATGGCCACGGGGTAGGTGATTTCCCGCTCGGCGAGGAAGGCTCGCACCTCGGTCTCGGGGCCGCGGTCGACGGAGAGGCCCACCATGGCGAACCCCCTCGCGCGGTGTCGCTGGTGCATGGCTTCCAGCAGGGGCATCTCGGCCCGACACGGCAAGCACCAGGTCGCCCAGACATTCACGAGCACGACCTGGCCGCGGAGCGAGTCGCTGCCAATCATGGTGCCGGCGAGTGTCTGCGCGGACCAGGTCGGAAGCCGCCGACCGCCCGACTCGGCCCCTACCAGGGCACCGAGGTGGGGGAGCAGGCGCGGGGCAGCCCAGGCCACCAGGAGGAGGGTGACCAGGTTCCCGATCGAAAGGAAGCGCCGCCAAAGCGGTGGGTGAGTCGTCACGCGGTGAAGAATAGCGACCTGCGAGCCAGGGCCCGTGGAGGTAGGTTATCCGCAACCACTACACCGAATCACATGCGTCTTGCCGTCCTCCTTGCCGTTTCCGCCGCCGTGCGCCTCGGGGCGCAGACCAATTACGACACCGTCCAGGTCCGGCCCGTTGAGCTGTCGAAGGGGCTTCACGTCCTCTTTGGCGCTGGCGGCAACATCGGTGTCTCCGTGGGTGAGGATGCCGTGTTCATCATCGACGACCAGTTTGCGCCCCTGACCCCGAAGATCGTGGCCGCGATCCGCACGTTGTCCGACAAGCCGGTAAAGTTCGTAGTGAACACCCACTGGCACTTTGACCACACGGGCGGCAACGAGAACTTCGGCAAGTCCGGCGCGATGATTGTGGCGCACGACAACGTCCGCAAACGCATGTCCACCGAGCAGTTTATGGCGGCGATGAACCGCCGCGAGCCCGCCTCGCCGAAGGCGGCGCTCCCCGTGGTCACGTTCAACGATGGCGTGACCTTTCACATCAATGGCGACTCGATGGTGGTGACGCATGTGCCACCGGCCCACACGGACGGTGACGCGATCATCCACTTCGTGAAGGCGAACGCTATTCATATGGGGGACGCGTTCAACAATACGGGACTGCCGTTCATCGACCTTTCGAGTGGTGGGTCCGTGCACGGCGTGATTGGCGCCGCGGACAAGGCGTATGCGTTGAGCAATGCCCAGACGAAGATCATTCCCGGGCACGGGCAGGTGACCGATCGTAACCGCCTCAAGGCCTGGCGCGACGCCGTGTATGCCGCGCGCGAGCGCATTCAGCAGGAGGTGCGTGCCGGCAAGACCATCGAGCAGGTGCTCGCGCTCAAGGTGACGGCGGCGTACGAGAAGGACTGGCCGGGTGGACACGAGCGATTCGTGCGCGCCGTGTTCGAGGAGTTGAGCCGGCGCTAAACACGGCCGGGCCTGCCGCGGCCTGACGCCTCGCACGGTCGGGGCCGCCAGCGCGCGAGGCGCCCTTGTAGTATGTTGCAGGAGCCCACCTCTTGGCGACCGTTCCTTGGCCGCCCCTCGGAGCGCTCCGCTCCGACCCGACGGCAGGCATCACCGCGCCACTCCGCGCGAGGATTCCCCGCGACCGTGTGCGCCGGTGCCTTCCTCCGCCCTTGTTGTATCCGCCCCACCCGGGCCGCGTCAGCGGGGGTGTCGGACCTCGCTCCACCGCGTGGCGTTGCTGGGAAACCACCTGCCACGCCGCTGCGGCATTGCCACCTTCACGACCGACCTCGCGACGGCGATGGCCGGCGAATATCCGCACTTGGACGCGCTCGTCGTCGCAATGAACGACGTCGGCCGACAGCATGCATACCCGCCAGCCGTGCGCTTTGAGGTCACCGAGAACGACCTGACGTCATACCAACGCGCGGCCGACTTCCTGAACGTCTCGACGGTCGACGTGGTCAGCCTGCAGCACGAATACGGGATCTTTGGCGGGCGCGCCGGGCAGATGGTGCTGTCCCTGCTGGCGGACCTGCGCATGCCGGTGGTGACCACCCTGCACACGATCCTTGCCACGCCGGATGTGGCGCAACGACGCGTGATGGATGAGATCATCCGGTACTCGGAGCGCCTGGTCGTGATGAGCCAGCATGGCGCCGCGTTGCTCGAGGAGGTGCACGGGGTTCCCGCGGCGTCGATTGACGTGATCCCGCACGGCATTCCGGAGTTCATGCTGGCGAGTGGCGACAAGGATCGACTTGGTGTTGCCGGCAAGACCGTCATCCTCACCTTCGGATTGCTGTCACCGGATAAGGGGATCGAATACGTCATCGACGCCCTGCCGGCGATCCTGGCCGTGCATCCGGACACCGTGTACCTCGTCCTCGGCGCCACGCATCCCCACGTGCGGGAGCACCACGGGGAGTCGTACCGCCTCATGCTGGAGGCCCGCGCGCAGGCGTTGGGGGTGGACGGGAGCATCATCTTCCATGACCGGTTTGTCAGTCGGGAGGAGCTGGGGGAGTTTCTGTCGGCTGCGGATGTTTATGTAACGCCGTACCTCAACCTCGAACAGAGCACCTCAGGCACGCTGGCCTATGCGGTCGGGGCGGGCAAGGCGGTCATTTCCACGGAATATCGGTACGCGACGGAGCTGCTCGCCGACGGACGCGGCGTCCTGGTGCCGCGGCGCGATCCGGCAGCGATCGCGACGGCCGTCCTGGCCTTGCGCGGATCGCTGGACCAGGGGAGTGCGATGCGCCAACGTGCGGCCACGTACGGGCGCGCGATGGCGTGGGGGACCGTGGCGCAATCGCACGTGGCGTCGCTCGAACGCGCCGTGCATAGCCATGCCCAGCGACGGCGGACAGCGTTTCGTGCGCGCACGTTGGCCGAGCGTGCGCCGGGACTCCCCGAACTCAACCTCGATCACCTGCACACGCTCACGGATGACACGGGGGTGCTGCAGCATGCGCAGGGGGTCGTTCCGCGATACGCCGATGGCTACTGTCTTGACGACAACGCCCGCGCCCTGCTCCTCATGGCGCGCCTCGATGAGGCGGGCAGTGGCGATCGGCGCCAGGTCCGCGCGCTGACGACACGCTACCTCGCGTTTGTCGCCCACGCCTTCGACCCGACGTCCGGGCGGTTTCGCAACTTCATGGACTATGCGCGCACCTGGGTCCCGGGGGTTGGCTCCGAGGATAGCCATGGTCGGGCGATCTGGGCGCTGGGCGCCATGGCCAGCGGGGCCAGCGATCCCGGGTGCCGCGGTCTCGCCGGCGAGTTGTTCCATGCCTCCCTCCCGGTGCTCGAGGGGTTCACCAGTCCTCGCGCCTGGGCCTACGCCCTGTTGGGCGTGGGGGGATACCTACGAGCCTTCGAGGGGGACCGGGCCGTGCACCGGCTGCGGGGGCAGCTCGCCGAACGGTTGCGCGCCCTGCATGCGGCGGTCAGCACCCCCGAGTGGCCCTGGTACGAAGATCGCCTGACCTACGCCAACGCGCGGTTGCCGCAGGCGCTCCTGGTCGCGGGCGCGGCGATGGGCGATGCCGCCCTCGTCGAGGTGGGCCGCAGTACCCTCACATGGCTGGCGAGGGTCCAACGCAATGATGCGGGCGACTTTGCACCGATCGGCTCCGATGGGTTCTTCGTGCGCGGCGGGGTCGCCGCGCGTTTTGACCAGCAACCGATCGAGGCCTGTGGCATGGTGGCCGCGTGCCTGGACGCGTACCGCATTGACGGGACCTCCGACTGGCTGCGCATCGCACGGGTCGCCTTTGCGTGGTTCCTCGGCCGCAATCCGCTCCACCTGCCGTTGCATGATGCCAGTAGTGGGGGCTGTCGCGACGGCGTGCATGTCGACCGCCTGAACCAGAATCAGGGCGCGGAGTCGACCATCTCCTTCCTGCTCGCCCTGCAAGACATGGAAGCGGCCGAACGCGCCGATCAGGCCCATGCACCCCTCCTTCCCCATCCATGACCGCGCGTCACTACGAAGTCCTGTTCGAGCGCTACCTGCTCAACCCCATCCTGACCGCCGCCCAGTGGCCATACCCGGTCCATTCCGTCTTCAACGCGGGGGCGACGCGCCTGGCTGATGGCACCACGTTGTTGCTTTGTCGCGTCGAGGATCGGCGCGGGCACTCCCACCTCTGTGCGGCGCGCTCGCAGAACGGGGTGGACGGCTGGGTCATCGATCCCCGCCCCACGTTCGAACCTGATCCGGCGCGATTCCCCGAGGAAGTGTGGGGGGTGGAGGATCCGCGCATCACGTACATGGAAGACCTGAAGAAGTATGCGATCGCCTACACCGCCTTCAGTCGAGGCGGTCCGGGGGTGGCGTTGGCCCTCACCGAGGACTTCATCACCTTTGAGCGCTGCGGTCTTGTGATGCAACCTGATGACAAGGACGCTGCGTTGTTACCCCGGCGCATCGGTGGCAACTATGCGCTTCTGCACCGGCCGGCGCATGACTCCGGTTCGCACGTGTGGATCTCCTATTCGCCCGACCTGCGCAACTGGGGCGGCCATCGGCTGGTATTGCAGGCGCGCCGCGGGGCTTGGTGGGACGCCAACAAGGTCGGCTTGTCGCCGCCACTGCTGGAGACGCCACAGGGGTGGCTGATGTTGTACCATGGCGTGCGCCGGACGGCTTCAGGAAGTTTGTATCGCCTCGGGTTGGCCTTGCTCGACCTCGAGCATCCCGAGGTGGTGCTGCGGCGGGGCGCGCTGTGGGTCTTTGGTCCCGAGGAGCCGTATGAACGCGCTGGTGACGTGGGCAACGTCACCTTCCCGTGCGGATACACGATCGGCCCGGACGGCGACACCATGTTCCTCTACTACGGCGCCGCGGACACATGCATTGCCGTGGCGACCGGGAGTGTCGCGCGCTGCCTGCGGTGGCTGGAGGAACACGGGCAGCCCGGGGACGGAACCAACGACTGATCGTCGGTGGTGACGTCAAGCCCCGACGCTCGGTGTGAATTGCCTAACGTGCCTCTGAGCGTGAGGCGTTGCTCATGTGCATTCGTGGTGTGAGGTTGGTCGCGCGTGCGCCGTTCGGCGCCGCGTCCACGCGTCTCCAGGTGCGGATTATCCGCGCCTGCACCCTGGCGCGTTTCGGCGCCCAGGGGCATCACCTCACCCCACCTCACTGGGAGTTCGTTCATGCCTCGGTTCACCTCCTCGTTCCACCCCCTCCTCGTTGGACTCATTGCCGTTGCCGCGTGCAGTGACCGCTCGACGCCGACCCGCCTCGTCGCCCCGGACGCGGTTGCCGACATGGTGCGAGGGCCGGCCGCCAAGATCTCGTACGACGCGAAGTCGGAGGCCGAATACCTGCAGAAGTGGGCGAACATCTACGGCCCGCTGGAACTCGCAGCTGGCGGGACACGCACGGTGGCGTCCAACGGCACCGTGAACGTGCGCGCCGTGCCGTTTCACGTCGGGGCCGATTTCAGCGTCTTCGACCACCTCAAGTACATCGCCGTCAGCACCCAGGAGTTCGCGGTTCCCGCGGTCGGTTCCTTGATGTTCTCGGTACGCGTCGAGGCGGAGACCCCTGGTACCGTCCCTGGCCGCGTCGTGCGTGGGTGCTACGGCGCTCCGTTCTCGTGGACGTCGACGTCGGATCCGTGCGCGTCGCCGTGGTCGGCGGTGGCGCTCGAAGGCCAGCAGGCCGGTGTCGTGCTCAACATGATCAACTTCGCCACGGGCCAGCTCTTCGACTGGTTCGTGTCGTCGAACAAGGTGTTCGCCCTGGTTGAACGCCTTCCGAGCAACGTGACCGGAGTCGGCAGCGTGGGGCTCGACCGTGCATACACGCAGATCGTCAAGGAAGCGAGCATCGTCCCCGGCAAGAAGTACGACCTCGCCATTCGGTACTCCCGCGGCCCCGGCACCTCACGCGTCGAGTATTTCCTCGATGGTGCGCTCTTTACCGCGGTCGATAACGTCGGGGTCCCATTGGACGTCGCCGGGACCCCGTACACCGGGATCTATCCGTCGTACGGTCAGGGCGAAGTGCTGTCCCTCGATTCCTTCGTGATCGGCCACGGTCTGTTCAGCTTGCTCGACGCTTTCCCGTTTCAACATCCGGATCGACCCGACCTCAGCGTGTCGATTCCCATGTCGGAGCGCTTGTTCGGGCAAGGTGCGGATGGCCGGTGGTCGCGATTCCTGGTGACGACGCAGAGTAAGTAGCCCGTCGGCGTGGGGCCGGGTACCGGCCCCACGCGTTTCTCCGCGCCGGAGCTACCTGGGCGGCACGGTGGGTGAACGGGGACTGTCGCCGCCACATGGCAGATCCGGCTACCGCGGCACCTCGGCACGTCGTTCGCCCACCTGCTGCCGCCACATGGCGGCATACAGGCCCCCGCGTTCGACCAACTCGCCGTGCGTTCCCACCTCAACGATCCGGCCGCGCTCCAGCACGTGGATGCGGTCCGCATGCATGACGGTCGAAAGGCGGTGGGCAATCAGGACCGTCACCGCATCCTGCGCGGCACTGATGGCGCGGACCGTCTGCGTCACCTCGTCCTCGGTGAGTGAGTCGAGGGCCGACGTCGCCTCGTCGAACACGAGCAGGTGCGGCCGGCGCAAGAGCGCCCGGGCGATCGAGAGGCGCTGCTTCTCCCCGCCAGACACCTTGACCCCGCCTTCGCCGATGGTCGTATCGAGGCCGCGATCCGCGCGGTCGAGCAACCCCTGCGCGGCGGCCCGGCGCAGCACCGCAAGGCACTCGGCGTCGGTGGCGCCCGGCTTCACGAAGCGCAGGTTGTCGCGAATGGTCCCCGAAAAGAGCTGCGTGTCCTGGGTGACCAGGCCGATCCGCTCGCGAAATCGGCCGAAATCGATGCGGTCATGCGGCGTGCCGTTGTACCGGATGTGGCCTGCAGCGGGAGTGTAGAGTCCGACCAACAGCTTGACCAGGGTGGTCTTGCCCGAGCCGGAGGGGCCGACGAAGGCGATGGTCTCCCCGCGCCGCACGACGAAGGAGATGTCCATCAACGCAGGGGCGACGGCCGTCTTGTGCGCGAAGGTGACCGCGTCGAAGCGCAGTTCGTCGAGCGTGTCCACCGCGACGGGATCGGATGGCACGGGATCCACCGGGATCGCGAACAATGCCTGCACGTTGGCCATCGACGCCTCGGTTTCGCGCCAGGTGTTGATCACGTTCCCCATTTCCTGCAGCGGCGACAGGATGAACAACGATTGCATGAACAGCGACAGGAACTCCCCGACGGTCACCTCGCCGCGATAGACGAGGACGAGCATGAGGAGGAGGATGCCCGTCCGCACCAAGTTGACCGACGTGCCCTGCACGAAGGAGAGCGAACGGAGGTAGCGGATCTTCTTGAGTTCCAGCCGGAGGATGGCGCGGGTCGTGGCATTCAGGCGGTCGACCTCCTGTTCCACCAGCCCCAGGCTCTTGACCAACTCGATGTTGCGCAACGACTCGGTGGTGCTCCCGGCGAGCGCGGTGGTCTCGCGCACGATCTCCTTCTGGATGGGCTTGATCCGCCGGCTGAGCACCAGGCTGAGGAGGCCGAGCAGGGGCACGGCAATGAGGAACGCTGGCGCCACGGCCCAGTGGATCGTCCACGCATAGGCGGTGACAAAGACGATCCCGACCAAGGTCATGAACGCGACGTTGACCAGCGAGGCGACGAACTTCTCCACGTCCGCGCGCGCGCGCAGCAGGCGGCCGAGGGTCTCCCCGGAGCGCTGGTCCTCGAACGCCACGAACGGCAGGGCGAGTGCGTGGCGAATGCCGTCCGTATAGAGGCGCGTGCCGACGCGCTGCGTGATGATGTTCACGCAGTAGTCCTGGAAGTTCTTGGCGATGCGGGACACGAGCGCGACGCCGACCAGGGCAGCGAGCAGTTGCCCCACACCACGGTAGAACACGTCGGCGGGAAGCTCGGCGTGCCGCATGGCATACCGGTCGACGAGGTACCGGAAGATCAGCGGGTCCAGGAGCGCGAAGACTTGGTTGATCGCGGCCAGGGTGAGGGCCACGGCGACGAGGCCGGAGTTGCGTCGCAAGTAGCCGAGCAGGAGATCCATGCAGGGAAAGCTGGGGCCCTGCGGTGGATCGAGGAACGGGCAAACAGATGCGGCACGAGCGGTACGAGCGGCACGAGCAGCACGAGCGGTACGAGCGACGCAAGCGGTCTGCTCGGCGCGCCTGCGTCAACTGACTTTCGGGCCCGTCAAAGGCGCGCGGGGGGCCGCTGACGGGGCCCGTCAGCCTGGGCAGGTCGCGACCTTGAACTCGACGCGCCGGTCGAGCGCATCGGCGGCATCGTCGCTTCCGGTGCCGATGATCGTTTCGCGGAAACCCATCCCTGCGGCCTGCAGCCGCGAGGCGAGGGCGGCGCGTTCTGCCACGAGGAGGCGTCGCACGGTCTCCGCGCGCGCCCGTGAGAGGCGTTCATTCACTGCTTCCGTGCCGCTCTTGCTGGTGTGGCCAACGACGTCCAGGCAGGCCCCGTTCGCCTGCATGGCCCGGGCAATCTGGCGCAGCCACATCGGGTACATCCCGGCGAGGTCACGACCGGGCCAGAACTCCGTGGCACTGTTGGGTCGGAAGAGCAACTTCACGGAGAGGTTGTTGGTCGCCAGGCCCAGGGCGGCAATCCGGCCAAAGGCGGTTTCCGCGTCGGCGAGCTTGCCCAACCGGACATTGGCGAGGTAGATGCCGTTGAAGGTGCGCAGCTGCTGGCCGTCGGCGCGCGCTGCTGCGGTGTTGTAGGCGGCGAGCGCCACCTCCCAGCGGCCGGCATTGTAGGCGTCGAGCGCATCGGCGAGGATCGCCGCCGTGGGCAACTGGGAGACATACAGCGCGTCGGCGGCGTCGCCCTTCCGCGTTTCCGAGGTGCGCACGTATCCGTCAACGGAGCGGTCGCGTACGAGGGACGGCGAGTCGTTGTAGAAGCGCGTTGGGGCAACGGAGCCGCCGGCGCCCTTGAAGCGTCCGGCCGACTGCGCCACCACCAGCCCGCTGGGCCGGTCCGTCAGGGCGATGTTGACGAGGTACCCATCGGGGGCTGCAGCGAGCGACACCGTGCCCGTCAGGACGAATCGTGCCTTCGCCTCGTTGCTGGCGTCGAGGGGGAGGAGCGTCGCGTCTTTGAGCGACGTCGTGAGGGCGGGTACCAAGGCTCCCTGCACGCGTTGCGACAGTTCGGTCTGCTGGCCGGTGGTCTTGTCGATCATGGGATCGACCACCACGCTTCGTGCAGCGCCTGCGCCGAGTTGGGATGCGAGGTCGACGGCCATCCGCTGCACGGCATCCGCGAGCGCGGCGTCGGTGGGGGCAGGGGCCGGGGCCGGAGGAGGTGCGGGCGCTGGCGCCGACGAACAGCCGGCCAGGGAGCCCAGCAGGAGCAGGCACGCCCACACGGGACGACAGGCGGCGTTTACGACGTTCCGCTGCGACATTCTTTCTTGAGTTTGTCTGTTTCGGCGTCCGAGAGGCGTTCGCCAAGGCTGATGCGCTCGAGCAAGCGCGCGCACGCTTCGCGCAGTTCCGCCGACGGCGCAGGGGGCGCTGGAGTCGAATCGGCTGGGGGGGGTGCCACCAACACGCGGCCGCCGGTGTTGCCGCCGGGCGGGGGTGACGCGGGCCGCGCAGGATCTGGACGCGGCGCTGGCGCCTGGACCGGCGGCGGGTCGGACGTGGCCGTAGCGCTCGGTCCCGCCGCAGGAGCGGTATCGCCAGGCGGCGGCAACGCGGTCGCGGCGCTGGTCGGCGTATCCCGAGCCGCTGTGTTCCCTTCCGTTCGCGACCATGGCCTGACCAACGCGAGGACAGCGGTGGCGAGGAGGGCGACGACCCCAACTATTTGCAGCGTGCGGCGGCCGGCCGCCGGTGGTGCCGGGGTGGTCTCGCGCGTCTCCGGTACCGCGGCGACCGGGGGCACGCCGCCGCGGAGCGCTGCGCGGGCGCGGGCCGCGGTATCGAAGCGCTCCTGCACCTCGGCGAGCATCCCATCGAGAAAGCGCTCAAACTCGTCCGAGCACGAGACACGTCCCTTCCAGTCCAACTTGCCCGTGCGCGCGGAGTGCCATTCCAGCGGATGAAGCCCGGTCACTGATTCCAGCGCGGTCGCTCCGAGGGCATAGAGGTCGCTCGATGGGCGAGGGCGCCCCACGGCTTGTTCGCGCGGAGTGTATCCCGCCGTGCCGATCGCGGTGCCCTGGTCCTCGCCGCCGCCGATCGCTTCTCGCACGGCGCCGAAGTCAATCAGGAAGACGGCACCATCGGCACCCAGCATGATGTTCGCTGGCTTGATGTCCCGATGGATCACTGGCGGCGTGCGGCCGTGCAGGTACTCCAGCACGTCCAACAAACTTCCCACGATGCGTCGCACTTCGACTTCCGGCAGGCGCGTGTCCCGACGCAGCCGTTCGTCCAGCGTTTCCCCATCCACAAAATCCTGGACGAGATAAAAGCGACCGCCCTCCTCGAAGTAGGCGTGCAGCGTCGGGATCTGCGGATGCCGAAGCTCCAGGAGCACCCGAGCTTCGCGCTCGAAGAGTCGACGCGCGGTGTCGTTCTCCTGTCGCGCGGAAAGCAGCTCCTTCACGACGCAGTCGGCGTCAAAGCGCGAACGATCGCGAGCACGAAAGGTCGAGCCGAACCCGCCCGACCCGAGGCGCTCGACGATCTCGTATCGCGTGGCCAGGAGGGTTCCGGGCCGAAGCTCTCGTGCTGTCACCAGTCCATTGCCGGGCCCGCCGCCCGCTCCTGTGCTTGCTCCAATCTTCCCCGCCACCGGGGAATTGGCACTGGTGCAGGACCCCGGACAACCCCTCCCGGTGTTCTCGGGAGATCTGCATCGCGCAGCGACAGCTCCGGCCTATGTCACCGCACGCGCCGCACTGGTCGTTGCGCAGGAAGGGAGCCCCATCTGTCATCGCGGCAGCGGGGAAATGCGGCTCTGTAAGAACGGGCCGTCGGGGGACGTTGCCCGGGTGAACCGGTCGCGATGCGCACGCCGCATCGGGCCATCACCCCGGAGGTCCCCGTGGAACGCATCAGATTCACCCGCACCCTTCTCGCCTTGTCGCTTGCTGTGCCGGCCGCGGCCTGCCAGGACGCCACTGCCCCGGATGACTCGTCTGGTCGCGAACGCCGGGTCGCCGCGTATGCCGACGTCGGGACCCCCGCCGACACCACCCGCGGTGGAGGTGGCGTGGGGCTCCCGATCCTGACCGGCAGCCGGACCAGCGGACTGGGCGTTACCACCGGTGTGCGATCCCCCGCGCTGCGCCGCGGGACCAGCCACTGACGGTGCCGGCGATGCGACGGTCCCCGTCCGACGCGCCCTACTCGGGAGGGTGGGTGAGGTCGGACGGGGTCAACCCGATGGCCGCCGCTTCGGCGCGGATTCGCGCCCGGGCCCGAAACAGGATTTGCGCGACGTTGTTGGCGGTGATGCCGAGGTAGGCGGCGGTCTCCTGGTCCGTGAAACCCTGGAGGTTGCGCAGCCACACGTCGCGCGGCCGCTCGGCGAGGCAGGCCGCCAGCCTATCGATGACCTCGTTCCGTTCCCAGGTGCGGCCCGGGCGGCCGGTGTCTGCAACCTCAAAGCCCCCGGACGGCATCTGGTCCGGCAGGCGGCGTCGCTTGCGGCGCTTGTCAGCCAGCGCATGCTTGGCCATCACGTACAGCCAGGCCTCGAACTTCCCGTGGTCCTCATACGAGGCGAGGGCATGCGGGAGTCGCATGAACACATCGGACAGGATCTCGGCCGCCGTCACGGTGGAATCCTCGGCCTGTAGGCGTCGGAGGATGTCTGGTCCAAACCGACGATGCAGCTCCCCGACATGGCTCCGTCCGCCGGCACGGACTCCAGCGAGGAGTTCGTCCAGGGTCAGGGTGTGCACGACGAGGTCCAACTCGGACGCGTTGGTCACGAGTCGGCCCCGGGGGGTGTCGTCCGCTGCTGGCGCCATGCTGGACGCTACTCGGGGCGCCGGAGCGCGGCCAGTTGCTGCCTGGTGAGCCGAGCGCGGGTCGTGTCGCCCAGCGAGTCAAACGCGGCGGCCAGCGTCTCGCGCGCCGGGGCGGTCGCCGCAGTGACGCCCCCGAGGATGGAGTCCACGATCGCCAACGCCGGCAGGGTGACGGCCACGACGGCCTCGTACTCTCGTGCGGCGAGGTGCGCGCCGGCGAGGTGCAGTCGGAGCTGGGCCGGGTGGAGGCTGCGAGCGCCCAGCGCGGAGTCGGCGCGGGCAGAGATTCGGGTGAGCGCGCGGACGGCGGTGTCGGCGCGGCCTTCGGTGGCGAGCGTGCGCGCGGCGTTGGCCTCGAAGTTCAGGACGTCCCTGTGGGTCACGCCCCACGCGCGGCGCAGGAGGGATGCCGCTGTGTTGTAGTCGTCACGGGCCCCTCGCGGGTCACCGGTGCGGTCGCGGACGGTGCCCCGCAAGCCAATCGCCAGGGCGTAGTTCGGGCTGTTTGGTCCCAGGAGTGGCGTGCGGCCATAGACGTCGATCACGCGGGCGATGAGCGAGTCCGCCTCGGGGAGTGCCGACTGTCGGACGAGCGTCTGCACGAGGACATACTGGGCGGCTGCCACCAGGTAGTGGTCGTCGCCGTACCAGGCGCGCAACGCCTCCACCGACGCCCGGAGGTATCGCGCGGCGGCGGCCAGATCACCGCGTTGCGACGCGGTATTGCCGAGATTGGCCTGCAGAAAGGCCACCTGCGGATGTGTAGGGCCCATGAGCCGACGCGCGATCGGGAGCGCCCGGGTCCAGGCCGTGTCGGCGAGTGCGAGCTGGCCCCCGGCGCCCGCGGCATTGCCCAGCTCGCGGAGCGCCTCGACGAACCCGAGGGACAGGGTGTCGCGCGCATGACGAACCGCGACGGCGCGTCGCAGGGCGTCGGTGCCCTCGGCCGCCCGACCAACTACGCGCAGCAGCTTGCCGAGTTCGAGCCACGCCTCGGCGTGGGCCGGATGCCCCTGGTCCCCGGGGCGAACGGTGGCGATCACCTCGCGCAGGACGCGCTCGGCGCTCGCACTGCTGTCGCGCAAGATGAGCAACCGGGCGGCACGCACCCGCGCCTGCAAGGTGCGGGGGTCGGATGCCCCGTAGAGTTGCACGCCCTGCGCCAACGCCTCGCGGATGAGCGAATCCGCGCGCGGGTACTGCGCCATCCCTTCGGAGACAATGGCCAGCGACTCGAGCAGTTCCATCTGCATGCCCGGATCCATGGTGAGGGCACGTGCCTCGCGGATGCCGTTCGCGACGAGGGTGGCGACGCGGATGGAGTCGGACGCTTCCGGGGCTTGCCCTCCCTGGAAGAGATTCTCCAGGAACTGGCGCAGCCGCGTGGTGCGCTCGACCTCGAGGAGGGCGGCATCCCGCGCACCGGTGAGGGCCCGATTGTGCAGGACCAGCCCGGTCGCTGCGGCCGTGGCCACGAGGGCACCGGCGGCCACCACCGTTCGGTGACGGCGGACAAATTTCCGAAAGCGGTACGCGGGGCGCGCGGGCGCACGTTCGAGTGGCTGCCCGGCGAGGTAGCGCTCCAGTTCGCGGAGCAGCGCCTCGACCGAGGGGTATCGCGCGTCGGCGCGTCCCGCGGTGGCGGTCCGGCACATGTGGGCGAGGTCCACCAGATCCTCGCCGGGGGCCGGTGGGAGGTCCGCGCGCTCCACCGGTCTGCTGGGCCGACGCCCCGTAAGGAGTTCGACCAGGATGATACCGAGGGCGAAGACATCACCAGACACGGAGCCCGCCTCGCCGGCGCGTCGTTCGGGAGCCGCATAGGCGGGCGTGAGGTGGCGCAGCATCACCGCCGTGTCGGTCGTGTCGAGCCGTGATGCGATCCCGAAATCCAGCAGGCGGACGCGTCCCTCCCGGTTCACGAGGATGTTGGCCGGCTTGAGGTCGCCGTGCACGACGAGGCGTTCATGGGCCGCACGAACCGCCACGCACACCTCGCGGAACAGGAGGAGGCGTTGGCGCACGGAGGCCGCGCGCGTCTCGCAGTGGTGCGTGAGGGATGTCCCATCGACATGCTCCATCGCAAACCAGGGAGTGCCGTCGTCGGTCTGCCCGGCGTCGTACAGCGCCACGATCCCCGGATGTCGCAGGGTGGCGAGGATGCGTTGCTCGTCGGCAAACCGGGCGCGTCGCAACGGGCTGAGCGGCGCATCCCAGAGGACCTTGAGGGCGACTTCGGCGCCCACGTCGTCCCGACGGGCGAGATAGACAACTCCCATCCCGCCATCGCCGAGCCAACCGATGACTCGATACGGTCCGAATGGGGTGGTCGGAAGGTCCGTTGGCCCGGCGGGTGCGAGAAGGGCCGAGATCTCAGGTTGCAGCGAAACATCGAGGTCCAACGTGGACTCGGCTTCGAGGAGTCGCCGCACGGCTTCACTGACTGCCGGGGTTCCGCGCGCGACCTCCTCGAGGCGGGCTCGGCGGGCATCGGGTGACAGGTCCACGACGTCGTGGAACAGCCGCTCGACCAGGGCCCAATCGTCGGGCGACAGGTTCATCTTCGCCTGCGGCGTGTGGGTGCGATGTCCATTCGGCCTCCGCCGTCAATTGCGTGGCGGCGCGTCTTTGGCGGTCACGGCTGGCGTCCGGCGTCAGCCAGCTCAACAGCCAGCCACGCTCGCGCGAGTCGCCAATCCCGCTGGATCGTGGCTTCTGACACGTTGAGCAGCTGCGCTGTCGCGGGGACGTCCAGCCCACCGAAGAAGCGCGCCTCAACCATGCGCGCCTGGCGTTCGCTCAGCGTGGAGAGCTTCTGGAGGGCCGCGTCGATCGCGAGCACGCGGTCCTCCGGGTCCTGGGGCAGTGGGAGGGAATCGTCGAGCGGCACGTGGATCCCGGCCCGCTTGCCGGCCCGTCGACGGCGCGCGGAATCCACCAGCACCTGGCGCATGGCGCGGACGACAATGTGCTTGAAGTGGCTGTGGTCCACGACGCGGAAGTGCGGGGAGGCGGCCAGCTTGAGCCAGGCTTCATTGACCAGGGCGGTGGTGGTCACCGTGGCGAACGGGTCGCCGTGTTTCACCGCGCCTGCCAGCCGCCGCAGCTCGTCGTAGGCGAGGCTGTAGAGCTCGTCGATGGCCTGCGGTCCCGCCGGGGCGTCCCCTTCCGATGCCGACTCCACCGTCTCGTGTGCTCCCGTGGGAAGGGCCAACTGGATCGTGCAGCGCCGCTAGAGTACCTGGGCTCCCCGGCCCGGACAAGGCGCACCCGGGGTCAACGGCGGGTGTAACAGGGCTTGTGGGTCGGGGCTGGACAGATCCGGTGACCCGGTCCGTGGCGTAGCTTGGGAACCCGACCCTACCTGCGCAGCTTCATCCCGTCGTCCCCCCTTTCGTACCGAGCGCTCCCATGATCATCCGTTCGACTCCCGATCACCCCATTCGATCCTCCGAAATCACGCCGGAGGGGGTGTACCACGATCGTCGGACCTTCATCAAGGAGGCCGGGTTTGCGGGCATTGGGCTCGCAGCGACCCTGGCGGGGGCGAGTCGGGTCGCGGCGCAGCAGGGAGGGACGTCCATGGGCGGCGCGGAGCTCAAGGGTGAGCTGAACCCCCGAGGAGGACGTGACCTCGTACAACAACTTTTACGAGTTCGGGACGGGGAAGGACGACCCCAAGCCCAACGCGAAGAATTTCCGGACCAAGCCGTGGTCGGTGAAGGTCGAGGGGATGGTCGCGAAGCCGGCGACCTACAACCTCGAGGACTTCCTGAAGCCGCATAAGGTCGAGGACCGGATCTACCGCCACCGCTGCGTCGAGGCGTGGTCGATGGTGATCCCGTGGATGGGCTTCCCGATGGCCGACCTGGTCAAGCGCGTGCAACCGTTAGGCTCGGCAAAGTACATCCAGTTCACCACGGCGCTCGATCCGCAGCAGATGCCCGGGGTGCGTTTTCCCGTATTGGATTGGCCGTATGTGGAAGGGCTGCGCCTGGACGAGGCGATGCACCCGCTGACCATGATGGTCGTGGGCGTCTACGGAAAGATGTTGCCCAACCAGAATGGCGCTCCGCTGCGCCACATCGTGCCGTGGAAGTACGGGTTCAAGAGCTGCAAGTCGATCGTGAGCATCAAGTTCACGGACCAGATGCCGGCGACCGCGTGGTCCGTGGCGACGCCCGATGAGTACGGGTTCTACGCCAACGTCAACCCGACGGTCGATCACCCGCGCTGGACGCAGGCACGTGAGCGACGCATCGGTGAGCTGCGCCGCCGCGAGACGCTGATGTTCAACGGGTACACGCAAGTCGCGTCGTTGTACTCGGGGATGGACCTGAGGAAGAACTTCTAGGTCCGAGACGGCAGACGGCGGACGGCCGATGGCAGAAGCGGTGGCCCCGAACGGATCGGGCGAGGTACGAGCAGCACGGGAGGTCAGCGCGGCACGCGTTGACGGTTCCCGACCGCGCGGCTTTAGGCCGCCAGGATGGCTCCACCCGGTGGTGGTGGTCGCCGCCCTGGTGCCCTTTGGCTGGGTGTGCTGGGCGTTCTACTCGGACCTCGTGAACAACACGCGACTCCTCACCTCGGAGCCGATCAAGGAGGCCGAGCATTTCACCGGCAAGTGGGCGCTGCGTTACTTGCTCACCTGCCTGGCCGTGACCCCCATCATGCGGCTCGCGAAGGTCGGCTGGCTGGTGAAGTACCGGCGCACCTTCGGCCTCCTCGCGTTCTTCTACGCGGTCGTGCACCTGGGGATCTACTTCGGGCTCGACATCGAGCTGATGTGGTCCAACTTGGTCGAGGACGTGGCGGAGCGGCTGTACATCACGCTCGGGATGCTCGGCCTCCTGCTCATGGTCCCGCTCGCCGTCACGAGTACCAAGGGCTGGATCCGCCGGATGGGAAATCGCCGCTGGACGGCGCTGCATCGCCTGGTCTATGTATCGGCGGTCCTCGGGTGCATTCATTTCTACATGGCCGTGAAGCGGGATGTCACCGAGCCGCTCATCTTCATGGGGATCCTGGCACTTTCCCTGGGCCTCCGGTGGCGCTGGTCCCGCGCGGGCCGCTGAAACCGTACCGTCGGTCCAAACGGTAGGGCGGGGATCGTTGTCCGAAGGTCACCCTCATCCCAGCCCGCCATGTCGACCCTGCTCCACGACATCCGGTCCGCGCGACGCCTCCTCACCAAGAACCCGGCGTTCACCCTTGTCGCCGTCCTGACTCTCGGGCTCGGCATCGGGCTCAACACCGCGGTGTTTTCGGTGATCGATGCCCTGCTGCTGCGCCCGTTGCCGGGCGCGCGCGCCCCCGAGGAGCTGGTCCAGTTGTACCGGCGCTGGCCGGGGATCGAGTATGGGTCCTGGGGGCCGCTCAACCTGCGGGATGTGCGGGAGCGGACCAAGGACGTCTTCCAGGACGCCGCGATCTGGAACTTCACCCCGCTCGCCCTGTCGGCCGATGGCCGCACGCAGCGCGTCTTTGGCACGATGGTCTCGGCAAACTTCTTCACCGTGTTGGGGGCGACCGCCGCCCGTGGCCGCACCTTCGTTCCGTCCGAGGATGACACGCCGGGCGCGAACCCCTATGTAATCCTGAGTCATTCCGCCTGGCAGGGGTCCTTTGGCGGGGATCCGCAGGTCATTGGCAAGTCGATCATCCTCAACGGGGCCCCGTTCGAGGTCGTGGGGATCATGCCCGAGGACTTCAGTGGCCCGCTGCCGGTAGTGAATGCGGCGATGTGGGTGCCGCTCTCCCAGGTCGCGACGATTGATCCGTCCAATCGCACGGCCCTCACGACGTATGACAACAATTTCATGCAGGTGATCGCGCGCTTGCGCGACGGCGTCACCGCCGAGCAGGCGACCGCCAGGCTTGCCGCCGTCAACGCGCAGTTGATCAGCGAATTGCCCGACGAATACCGCAACGGCTCGTTCATGGTGGTCCCGCAGAACGAGGCGGGCATCCATCCCTCCATGCGCGGAGCGCAGGTCGGGCTGTCCGCCGTCGTGATGGCGGTGGTCGTGATGCTGCTGCTGATCGCGTGCGTGAACGTGGCCAACCTGTTCCTGGCGCGGGCCCGCGATCGCTGGCGCGAGATGGCCGTCCGGTTGTCGTTAGGCGCACGCCGTGGCGTCATCATCCGGCAGCTGCTCATCGAGAGCCTGCTCTTCGCCCTCGTGGCCGGCGCCGTAGGGGTGGCGATCGCGGCGTGGGCGATGTCGTTCCTCAATCGCATCCAACTGCCGATGGATGTGACCATCAGCGCGGACCTGCGGCTGTCCATGCCGGTGCTCGCGTTCACCCTGGTCGCGACCGCCGTCACGGGCATCCTCTTTGGCCTCGCGCCGGCCCTGCAGGCCACGCGACCCGCCCTCATTCCCGCCCTCAAGGGCGAAGCGCCAGCCGGGGACAGCCGCTCCCGGGCAAGTCGAACACTGGTGGTGGCGCAGATGGCGCTCTCCATGCTTCTGCTCATCTGTTCCGGGCTGTTCCTGCGCAACCTGCGGGCGGCCACGGCGGTCGATAAGGGATTCGAGGGCGGCAACGTCCTGATGGCCGACCTGCAGCCTGAGCTGCAGGGGTACTCGCGCGCCCGCGCGGGACAGCTCTACCAGACTCTCGTGGAGCGCCTGTCGGCCGCGCCCGGCGTGGTCGCGGTCAGCTACGACGAAAACCTGCCGCTCGGACTCAACAACTCGCAGACTGGGGTCCAGGTGCCAGGTTACACCCCGGCCGAGGACGAACAGATGTCGATCGACTACGACGTCGTCTCGCCGGAGTACTTCACGGCCATGGGCATCCGGGTAGCGCGTGGGCGGGGCTTCACGGTCGCGGACGACTCGACGAGCCAGCGCGTGATGGTCGTCAACGAACGCTTCGCCGAGCGGTTCTGGCCCGGCCAGGACGCGGTGGGGAAATCGGTGCGGGCCCGCGGACAGGACCACGTCATCATCGGGGTGGTCCCCACGGGCAAGTACCGCTCGTTAGGTGAGGCCCCCCTGGCGTATGCCTACTACGCCAAGCTCCAGTCCCGCGGCATCGACGCCACACTCCAGATCCGCACCACGGGAGATCCCTCGCTGCTCATCCCCACGCTGCGCACCGAGGTCGCGGCCTTCGATCCGGCCATGCCCGTGTCCAACGTGCGCACCCTCAACAGCCACCTCGGACTGGCGTTGATGCCGGCCCGACTCGCCGGCGGCGCGCTTGGGGTGTTCGGGATCCTCGGCCTCATCCTGGCGTCGGTGGGGATTTATGGGGTCATGTCGTACAGCGTGGCCCAGCGCACGCGGGAAATCGGGATCCGGATGGCCATCGGCGCGGCGCGTGGCGAGGTGGTGGGCCTGGTGATGCGACAGGGGCTTCAACTGGTCGGGCTGGGAGCGGGGATCGGGATCGTGCTCGCCCTCGCCGCGACCCGGTTGATTCGCGGGATGCTGTACGGCGAGAGTCCCCTCGACCCGGTGACCTTTATCGGCGTCCCGCTGCTGCTCGGCGCCGTCGCCGCCCTCGCGATCCTGATCCCGGCGCGTCGCGCGGCCGGCGTCGACCCGGTCAGGGCAATCCGCACGGAGTAGCGCGCGGTCGGTCAACGGCGCGGGTCTAGCGCTCGGGGCGACACGAGGCCAAGCTACGGCCGAATTCGCCACAACCCTACCCGTTCCTTCGTCCCCATGTCCCTCTCGATTCCCGGTCTCACCGCCGACCTGCTCTCCAAGTTGAAGAGCGGAGACCTTGGCGCCCTGGAGACACTCTTTCGTGCCGCCTTTCCGTCCCTGATGGCCAAGGCGAAGGAGACTCTCGGTGATGACGGCGCTGCGGCGCGCGTCGTCGAGCGACTCATTCCCAAGTTGTTCGCGGATCGTGCCAGCTTCACGAGCCCCGCTGACCTCACCGCGATGCTGGACGGCGCGCTGCACGAGGCCGCCGTACGTGAACGCAGCCGCCTTGCCGGTATCCGCAAGCGGGACGACGGAAAGTCCGCGTCGAGCGGACCGGCGCCCACGGTGGACGACGTGTGGGGCAAGGTCATCAACGTCATCAAGGGCCCCAGCGCCGAAGCGCTCGCGCAGGCCGAGCAGATGAAGGACAAGCTGCGTCACGAGGCTGGTGGTCACATCCGCGAGATGACCAAGCAGCGGCCGATTTGGGTGCCGATGCTCGCCGGACTCGGCCTCCTCGGTGCCGTCGCCCTTGGGGGCTACCTGTTCGCGAAGTCCGGCGAAAAGGGCCGGCTCGCGCGGCAGATCTCGAATGCCGTCAAGGACATCAAGACCGGCACAGGCCAGCGCGGCAACGTCAAGCTGGACGACGGCTCCGAAGCGATGTTCGGCGCCGAGACCCGGGTCACCCTGCCTGACGAGTTCAATGAACTCGCGCGCGGGGTCGGCCTGGAGGGATCCGCGGAGTTCACCCCGGCCGCCCACGCGTCCCTGCCGTTCCAGGTGTTGGCAGGGAACGTGATGTTCACCGCCGCCCCGTCGTCCAAGTTTGCGCTCCGGCGGTACAAGGATGACGAGTACGTGATCGCGCGCGTGAAGGAAGGCTCGCTGACGGTCGAGGTGCAGGAGCCCAACGAGAGCACGCAGCAGCTCACTGCGGGCCAGACCGTGCTCGTGCGTCCGGACGGATCCACCGCGCAGCCGACCGAAGCGCAGCTCAACGAGGCGTTCGGTTACGTCGACGGGACGTTCGCGATCGACCAGAAGCCGCTGCGCCACACGCTGGCCATGATCAAGCGTTGGTATGGCACGGAGATGTTCCTCGAGGACACGACGATGGGGGCGCAGGTGGTGTCGATGACCGCTCCGCTGACGTCCACCACGGATGCCATCAAGTCGGTGGAAACGGCCTCGGGGCTCTTCTTCGGCTGGGAGGGCCAGACGATGGTCCTCAAGAAGCCCAAGAAGTAGCCCACGCTCCGGTGGTTGTGAGGGGCCCTCGCCACGGCGGGGGCCCCTTTGTCTTGCCGGTCTCGGGACCCGGAGCGCAATTGGGCGGACGGCGGGGTCTCGCTAGCTTGGCCTGGTGCCCGAACTCCTCGACATCTTCGCGATCGGCGCTCCAGGACTCGCGTCACTCCTTGGGGATGAGTTGCGGGAGCTCGGACTCCCCGCTGGCGAGGTGTCGTCGGCAGGCGTGGCCATGCGGGGGGCACTGGCCGACGTCTACCGCGCGAACCTCCATTCACGGATCGCGACACGGGTGGTCGTGCGGATCGCGACGTTCGAGGCCACGCATTTCTCGACGCTCGACAAGCGACTCCGGGCCGTGGAGTGGTCCCGCTGGCTGGCGCCGGGGGCCGCGGTCGCCTGCCGGGTCACCTGTCGCAAGTCACGGCTGTATCACTCGGGGGCGGTCGCGGAACGGGTGCAGGGGGCCATTGCCGGCGCCGTGGCGCACCGGGCGGTCGAGCCCGGGGACGAAGACGACGACGACGGAACGCACCAGTTGCTCCTCGTTCGACTCGACCACGATCGCTGCACCGTCTCGTTGGACTCTTCAGGCGCCTTGCTGCATCGGCGGGGGTATCGCCTCGCGGTGGCCAAGGCGCCACTCCGCGAGACCCTCGCGGCGGCGATGCTGCGTGGCGCCGGATGGGATGGGTCGCGCCCGCTCGTGGACCCCTGCTGCGGCTCCGGCACCATCCCCATCGAGGCGGCCATGGTCGCCCGGTGCCTGGCGCCTGGACGCAATCGCTCGTTTGCCTTTGAGGGGTGGCCGGGGATGGCGCGGCGCCAGTGGGGAGAGATTCGCGCGGCGGCTGCGGCGGCTGAGCGTCCAGCGGCGCCCGTAGCCATTGCCGGCTCCGATCGCGATGCGGGCGCGATTCAATCGGCGATGGAGAATGCCGCGCGCGCGGGCGTTGCCGCCGATATCGAGTTTTCCCGGTGCGCCCTGTCTGCCGCGCGGCCGGTTGGCACCGAGCCCGGGCTCATCGCCGTGAATCCCCCATGGGGAGCGCGCATCGGCGAGGCGGCGGCTCTCCGCGGTCTGTACGCCGCCCTCGGCAAGTCCGTGCACGGACCGTTCGCGGGGTGGGACCTCGTGTTACTCGCCGCCGATGCCCGGCTGGTCGGGCAGGTGGGGTGCGATTTCGAGTCGGTGTTCTCCACGACGGCCGGGGGAACCAAGGTCACCCTGGGTTTGGCGTCAGCGGCAGAGGCCTGAGCAGCAGGACGCCGCAGGGTTCCCCTGACTCGACTTCGTGGCGCAAACGTAGCCCGGGGTTAGATTTGCGGTCCATGACCAGCACCCCCATCATCGGCGTCTACAACGACGGCCATGTGGCCGAGATGTACGAGGCGTTCCGGCGGGATCCGGCCTCGGTGGACGAGTCCTGGCGCCAGTACTTCACCTTCGCGCAGTCCATCGGCGGGGGGGCTCCTGCCGCTGGGACGCCGGCCAACGCGGACCCGGCGTACCTTCGCAAAGTGGCCGGCGCGGCCGGGCTCCTCGAGGCGATTCGACACTACGGGCACCTTGCCGTCCCGATCGATCCGTTGGGATCGGCGCCAGCGGGAGCGGCTGAACTCTCGCCCGAGTTTCACTCGATCACGGAGGCCGATCTGGCCCTGGTCCCCGCCGAGGCGCTGGGGTATCCGGGGGAAGGGACGGCAGCCGACGTGGCGGGTCGCCTGCGGCGCCAGTGGTCCGGGCGTGTTGGGTTTGAGGTGGGACACATCGAGGCGGACGACGAGCGGGACTGGTTGCGGCAGGCGATCGAGACTGGCGCCTACATGCGGCCGTTGGGGCCCGAGGAGCAGGTCTCCGTGCTGCGCCGGCTGACCGAGGTCGACGGCCTGGAACGGTTCCTCGCCCGGGCGTACAGCACGGCCAAGCGATTCTCCATCGAGGGGACCGACATGATGGTCCCAATGCTCGACGCGGCGGTGGAGGAGAGCGCGGCGTTAGGCGCCCAGGAGGTCGTGGTCGGGATGGCGCATCGTGGCCGCCTGAACACGCTGGTGCACCTGATGGACAAGCCGTACGGCAAGCTGTTCAATGAGTTCGACGGCAAACACGATCACCACGACAACGCGACGGGTGACGTGAAGTACCACCTCGGCGCAGCGACCGAGCGCACCTGTGCCAACGGGCGACGGGTGCGGCTGTCTCTGGTGCCGAATCCGTCCCACCTGGAAGTGGTCAACCCGGTGCTCACCGGGGTAGCGCGCGCGCGACGCGATGCGATTGGCGGCGGCAATGAATTGGTCGTCCCCATCGTGATCCACGGCGATGCGGCGTTCCCGGGTGAGGGCGTGGTGGCCGAGACCTTCAACATGTCCGGGCTGCCCGGGTACCAGGTCGGTGGCTCGCTCCACATCATCTCGAACAACCAGGTCGGCTTCACGACGAACCCGACGGACTCGCGGTCGACGCACTATGCGTCGGATCTCGCGAAGGGCTTTGAAGTGCCGATCGTGCACGTCAATGCGGACGACCCGGCGTCTTGCCTTGGGGCGATCCGCCTCGCGATTGCCTATCGCGCGAAGTTCGGCAAGGACTTCCTGATCGACCTCGTCGGCTACCGTCGTTGGGGGCATAACGAGGGCGACGAGCCGACCTTCACGCAGCCGCGCCTGTACGCGACGATCCGCAACCACCCGACCGTCCGCCAGATCTGGGGCGACCAGGTCGCAGCGCAGGGCGTCCTGACGGCCGACGCGGTCGCGGCGATTGATGCCGATTTTCAGGCTCGGATGGATGCCGTGCTCACCGAGGCACGGCAGGCGCCGGACATCGGCGCGCACGCGCACGGCGAGCCGACGCATCACCTGGACGCACGGCGGATGACGCCGTCATTCCTGCCGCCGGTCGACACCGGGGTACGTGCGGAGGCGCTGATCCAGCTCAACGAACGACTCCTGTTCTGGCCGGAGACGCACGCGGTGCATCCGCGCCTGGCCAAGCAACTGGAGCGGCGGCGCGAGGCTCTCGGCCCTGCGGGTGGTATCGATTGGGGCCATGCAGAATCGCTGGCGTTCGCGTCGCTGCTCGCCGATGGCGTTGACGTTCGCCTCACCGGCCAGGACGCCGAGCGTGGGACCTTTTCCCATCGCCACGCCGTCCTGACGGACGTGAACACCGGCGCGAAGTACGCCCCGCTCCAGCACCTGCAGGGAGCGTCGGGTCGGTTCGAGGTGCATAACTCTCCGCTCACCGAATTGGCCGTGCTGGCCTTTGAGTACGGCTACAGCACGACAGCGCCCGAGACCCTGGTGTTGTGGGAAGCGCAGTTCGGGGACTTCGCGAACATGGCGGCCCCGATCATCGACCAATTCATCGTCGCGGACCGGGCGAAGTGGGAGCAGGACTCCGGCGTTGTGCTCCTCCTGCCCCATGGGTACGAAGGGCAAGGCCCCGAGCACTCCTCGGCGCGGCTGGAGCGCTTTCTCCAACTGTGCGCAGAAGGCAACTTGCGTGTCGCGTACCCCAGCACGGCCGCGCAGTACTTCCATGTGCTGCGTCGTCAGGCGCGCCTCGCGGTCAAGCGGCCGCTGGTGCTGATGCAACCCAAGAGCATGCTCCGGCTCTCGTCGGCCACGGCGCGCATCGAGGACCTCACGACGGGACGTTTTGCCCCGGTGCTCGATGATCCGGCGGTCACCGCGCGCGAGGATGTCACGCGCCTCGTCTTCTGCACGGGGAAGGTCTATTACGACCTCGTCGGGCAGGAACGCCCGGGCCATCTCGCCGTGGTGCGCGTCGAGCAACTGTATCCCTGGCCGCATGAGGAGGTCGCGCAGATCGTCGACCTGTACCCGAACATCGCGGAGATTGTGTGGGCCCAGGAAGAGCCGAAGAACATGGGGGCGTGGAGTTATGTCGCCCCGCGGCTCCGTGCCTCGGCGGGGAATGCCCTGATCATCCGGTACATCGGCCGTCCGGAGCGCGCGAGCCCGGCGGAGGGGTACAAGTCGTCGCACGATGAGGAGCAGGCGCGGATCGTGGGTGATGTCCATGCCGCCCCGCTGGTCCCCCGGGGCCGGCCGCCGGCGATGCGTTAGGCGCGCACCGCACCATCGTGAACCCCAGCCAGATCAAGCGCGCCCTCGTCCTGGGGGCGCGCGTTGTGTGTGGTGCCGTGCTGCTCAGTGCGGCGTGGGACCTGGTGCAGCTGGCGCGCGTCCGCTCGTGGCCGCGGTATCCCGCGCAGGTGGCGGGGCTGGCCGTGGAAGGGGAAGTGGAGCTGGAGGTGCCGGGCGCCGCGTTCGCGCGCATGGAGGGGGTGCGGCGGCTCGACGATGCCCCGTACACGGATGGCAACGTGCGCATCGTGATTCCGCGACCCGCGTACACGTCGCTGCGATTCCTCGCGCAGGCCTCCGTGGCGGTGGACCCGGCGCGGCCATCGCATGTGCGGCTGGTGACCTGGCAGGAGACCACGTGGCTTCTGGTGGCGAAGGGCATCTGGTTGGCTGTTCTGGCGTGGATCGCACGCGGCGTGGCGGCCACGCGCTGGGGGCGTGATGTCACGTGGCGCGACGGCGCGTGGCAGGACACGGTCGAGTGGGCCGGCGGGTCGCGGGCACCGTCCGTGGTAACGTCGTCACGCGAGGCCAACACGGCCGTGGGGTTCTGGAGCGTCGCCATTGCGGCCTGTGGACTTGCGACGGTGGTGTGGGCCACCTGGAACTGGCGGGCGCACCCGATCGAGGCAGGATCGTCCGCGTTAGGCGCCCTCGCGCTCACCGGGCTGGTGGTGTTCACCCGCGTGGGAACGCGGTCGCGTCGCGTGTGGGGCGACGACGCCGGGGTCGTGGACGCCACGATGCTGCAGGTCACGCGCGTGCCTTGGGTGGCGATGGCGAGTTTCGAGCGGGTGAACCTCGCCAGGGATGCGCAGCGATCGTACGACCGCCGTTCCGGCACGGGTAAGGGACGACGACCCGCCGACCACTGGACCTGGCTGTTGCGCGATGCAGCGGGGACCGAACTGTTGCGCTTATCGGACCAGATGGAGCCGGTCGGCGCGTATCGCGCGCTTCGCGATCGCATCCTCGCCGTCGCGCCGTCGCCCCCCAACGAGGACTGGCCGGCCGAAGATGACGAGGGCGACGACGAGGAAGAGGCGTAGACGGTCGCGGACCCGCCGGCGGTGGAGCTGGAAGCGCTGTTCGCGCCGTAGCTGCTCGGGTGGGGGCAGTGCTCGGTGAGCGCCACAATGTGCCGAGCGGTCGGCGATAGCGCACAGCGGGAATCCGTTGGGCAGATGACGGGTAGATTTGGAGACCCGGTCGAGCCTCCAGACCTTGGCCAGCCCCCACTACCAAGCCCCGGAATCATGCGAGCTGTCCTTTCGCTGCTCTTCGTCGCATCAGCCTCATCGATCGCGCTGCAGGCCCAGCCGCGCGGAGCCGCGGCCCTCGGCCCATTGGTCAGCGGACTCGGAGTCAGTGGGCGCGTATTGGTTATCGCCGCTCATCCGGACGATGAAGACACCCAACTGATCGCGTGGCTGGCGCGCGGTCGGCAGGTGGAGACTGCGTACCTGTCGCTGACGCGAGGCGATGGTGGCCAGAACCTCATCGGGAACGAGTTGGGGGAGCCGCTGGGGGCGATCCGCACGGAGGAGCTGCTCGCGGCCCGTCGGTTGGACGGCGGTCGACAGTATTTCACGCGCGCGTTCGACTTCGGGTTCTCCAAGAACGCACAGGAGACGCTCACGCAGTGGGCGAAGGACAGCATCCTCCGCGATGTGGTGACGGTGGTTCGCGCCTTCCGGCCGCACGTCATCGTGAGCGTGTTTTCCGGCACGCCCGCCGATGGCCATGGCCACCACCAGGTGGCCGGGATCCTGGCGCGCGAGGCGTACGACATTAGCGCGGACACGGTGCGCTTTCCGGCGCGATCAACCGCCGGCCTCGGGGCCTGGACGGTGCCGAAGTTCTACCGGGGTGCCCTCTTCCGGAACCAGGCGCAGGCAACGATCCGGATCAACGTGGGGGAGTATGACCCGTTAGGCGGTCGTTCGTACGCCGAACTGGCGGCGGACTCGCGGTCTCAGCATAAGTCGCAGGCGATGGGGGCGTTGCAGCAGAAGGGGGTGCGGTATGACCAGCTGCTCCGGGAGGCGGCCCGCGTTGGACCGTCGGACGCCCGTTCGGAACGCTCGATCTTCGACGGGGTCGACACGACGTGGGGCCGATTCCGGGACGCCATGCAGACGCCGGCGCAGCGGGCAGCGCTGGCCGCCCTTCCGGCCGCCTTTGCTGCGGCTCGCCGGTCGCTGGATCTCGGGCAGCCGGGGGCGGTGATCCCGGCCCTCGTCGAGGTGCAGCGTTTGCTGTCCACTGTTTGTGGCGCCGCCTCCGGGACCAACCCGTGTGCGACCCTCGCGTCGGACGGGTCACTGGTGGTCCGGCACGCAGACCTCCACGCCTCCGTGGAGAATGCCAGCGTCAGGGTGCATCGTGCGTTTGAGCTCGCGACCGGGGTGGCCGTTGAGGCGGTCGCGGCCCGTGAGGGGTTTGCGACAGGGGAGCCAGTTCGCGTGCGACGCAGTGTGCACAATCGCGGGTCCCTTCCCGTGCGTGTGCTTCGCACGGTCGTGCTCGGTGCCCGCGCGGAGTTCACCCAACTCGCGCTCGACGTGCGTCCCGACTCCACCCTCGGGGATTCACTCTCGCTGGTGATCGATCGCGTGGGTGCCGCCTGGTGGCTCACGCGGCCACGCCAGGGCGCGATGTTCGCTGTCCCGGGGGCGGCGGGCGATGAAGCCGGCCAGCGACCCTCGCCCATGATCGTGACCACCCTCGAGGTTGCGGGCGCCACGTTCAGCACGTGGACTCCGGTGACCTACCGATATGCAGACGCCATTCGCGGGGAGGTGAACCGTCCCATCGTCGCGGCGCCGGCCATCACCCTCACCCTGGAGCGTGAGGTCGAGTATGCGCGCGCCAACGCTCCGTTGCAGCGCACGGTTCGCGTGACGGTGCGATCACACGCCGATGGACCCCGGGAGGTGGCGGTCCGGCTCGACGTGCCCCCCGGTCTCACGGTGGACAGCGCCGTGCGGCGGGTCCAACTGCCGGGCAATGCGCGGGCGGCGACTGCGCAGTCCGCGCCAGCGGCCACCTTCGGCCTGTCCACCGGCACGCAGGGGGACGCGATCGAAGTGGTAACCTTCCAGGTGCGCGGACAACTGAACGCCGGTCGACATGCGATTCGCGCCTCTGCCACGAGCGGCGGGGAGACCTTCACGACCGGCTACACCGCGGTCAGCTACGACCACATCCAGACGCAACGCCTGTTTCGTCCGGCGACGCTCGGGCTCGAGGCCGTCGACCTCAATCTCCCGCGCGTGGCCCGGGTGGCCTACATCAATGGTGTTGGGGACAACAGTGCGCCCATCCTGCAGCAGCTGGGCCTGGATGTCACGGTCATCGACCCCGCTGACCTGATGCGAACGGACCTGTCCCGCTTCACCTCGGTGGTTGTGGGGACGCGCGCCTATGAGGCCTCGCCTGCGCTGGTGTCCGGCAATCCCCGCCTGCTGGCGTACGCCAGGGAGGGTGGAACCCTCGTGGTGCAGTATGGACAGTACGAGATGTTGAACCCGGGGATGATGCCGTTCCCCATCACCCTCGGCCGGCCGGCGGATCGGGTGACCGTGGAGGGCGCACCGGTGCGCGTGCTCGACCCGGCGGCGAGTGTGCTGACCGCCCCCAACACCATCAGCACCCGCGACTTTGACGGATGGACCCAGGACCGGTCGTTGTACATGCCGCGAACCTTCGACCCGGCCTACACGCCGCTGCTCGAGATGAACGATCCCGGGGAAGGGGCAAATCGCGGTGCGCTGCTCGTGGCTCCCTACGGCAAGGGGGTCTACGTCTACACATCGCTTGCCTTCTTTCGACAGCTCCCCGCCGGCGTCCCCGGTGCGGCGCGGCTATTCGTGAACCTGCTGTCGGCCAAGCCGGGGTCGGCGACGCAGTAATGCACATGGACAGCATGGGAGGCCGACGTCGGCCACGGGTGATCATTGTAGGGGGCGGCTTCGGGGGGATCGCCGCGGCCCAGCGCCTGCGCAATGTCGATGTCGACGTCCTCGTCGTGGACCGGCACAATCACTATGTCTTCCAGCCGCTGCTTTACCAGGTGGCGGCGGCTACGCTCGCACCGAGTGACATCGCGGTGCCGATCCGGTGGTACCTGCGGAACCAGGCGAATACGCGCGTGTTGCTGGGTGAGGTCACCGCGATCAACCCCTCCTCGCGTCGCGTGACCATCGACGGGGCACGCGAGGAGCCGTATGACTTCCTGGTGGTCGCGGCTGGCTCTCGCCATGCGTACTTCGGGCGCCCCGAGTGGGAGCCGAATGCCCCCGGCCTCAAGTCGCTCGATGACGCGCTCGAGCTGCGCACGCGCTTTCTCTCCGCCTTCGAGCGGGCGGAGGCGACGGCGGACCTCGAGGAGCGACGCGCCCTGCAGACCATCGTTATCGTCGGGGGCGGGCCGACCGGCGCCGAGTTGGCGGGGATCATGGTGCTGATCGCCCGCAACGTCCTGCGAGGCGACTTTCGGCAGATCGACACCGCGCAGACGCGTGTGATCCTCGTCGAGGGTGGTCCGCGGGTGCTCCCGTCGATGCCCGAGGAACTGTCGGCGCGCGCGCTCACCGACTTGCGCGCCATGGGGGTCGAGGTTCGGCTCAACACCATGGTGACTGAGGTCACGCCAACCCATGTGCGTCTTGGGGATGATGTGGTCCCGACGCGCACGGTGTTCTGGGCCGCGGGCAACCAGGCGTCGTCCCTTGGGCGCCAACTCGGCGCAGCAGTCGACCGAGTCGGTCGCGTCCTCGTGGAGCCGGACCTTTCCGTCGCCGCGCACCCGGAGGTGTTCGTCGTGGGCGACATGGCGGTCACCGCCCAGGCCGATGGTCGTGTCGTCCCCGGGGTGGCACAGGGGGCCATGCAAGGCGGCCGATGCGCGGCCGACAACATTGTGCGGACGATCGAGCGTCGCGCGCGTCGGCCCTTTCGCTACCAGAACCGGGGCGACATGGCAACGCTAGGCAGGCATCGCGCGGTCGCCGACCTGCCCGGGGGGCTGCGGTTCGGCGGAACGGTGGCGTGGCTGCTCTGGCTGTTCCTGCACATCGCCTACCTCGCGGGCTTCCGCAACCGACTGGTCGTGCTCGTCCAGTGGGGCTGGGAATACCTCACCTGGCAGCGCGGCGTGCGTCTCCTGCCCAGTCGTCGCGTGGGCGCCTAGCGCAACACCTGGTTGAAGAAGGCAATCACCCGGTCGACGTTGGTGTCATTCGTGAACTGGGTGCCCCCGTGCCCGGCACCATCGATCACGCTCAGCGACACGTTGGCCGGCCCGATCCCCAGGGGACCACGAAGGGCCGCGTCGAAGATCACGCTCTGGAGGTACGGCACCGTGCAGTCCGCCTTGCCCTGGTGGATCAGGAAGGGTGGGTCATCGGGCGTGATGTAGGTCATCGGGTTGGCCTGTGCGACCAGGTTGGGCACGAGGCCGATTTGCGCGCCCAGCAACTGCGCGGTCTCCGACGTCGCCAACCCCTGCTCGACCGTGCCAGGCGGGTTGCACCCTGCCGCGATCAGCTGCGCGTCCATCTGCAGGAAGTCGGTAGGGCCGAACCAGTCAGCCACGGCCTGCACACGGCTCGACGCCACGGAACTCCCCACCGTGCCTTCCAGTGCGGACACGCCACCCGAGGTGCCGAGCACCGAGACGAGGTGTGCGCCCGCGGACAGCCCCCAGGCACCAAAGCGCGTGCTGTCGAGCCCAAACCGCCGCGCGTTGGCACGGAGGTAGCGCACCGCGCCCTTCACGTCATGGATCTGGGCTGGCCACTTGGCGACTCCGGACAGGCGGTAGCCCACGGTTGCCAGTGCAAATCCCTGCGACAACGCCCGACGCTGGAACGCGCTCGCCGCCAAGGTCTTGTCGCCATTTCGCCAGCCACCGCCGTGTACCCAGATGATCAGGCGGAATGGGCCGTTCCCCGTCGGCGGCAAGAACAGGTCGAGCCGCTGCTGGGACAGGGTGCCATAGGCTTCGTCGAACCAGGTGCGCTGGGTGATGGTTGGCGGCGCTGGCGGGTTCTGGGTGGGTGGTGGAGTCGTCGTGACCGGCGGCGGCGAGACGGTGCCGCCGGAGCTGCACGCGACCAACAGTGCCGTCACGCCCAGGACCCAGGCTGAAGAAAGGGTTCGGCGAGTCATCCCGTATGCGACACGTGGCGGGGAGAGGGCCCCCAAGGTTCGGCGGTGCTACGGAATAGACGCATGCCTGTCCGGCGGGTCAACTCGCGCACGCTGACTGGCGCCCGCCAGTGACGGCGCATACCGTGGCCGTGTGCCCCGAACCCCAACACGTCACTCATGAGACACGCCGGCATCGCCCTCCTGCTGCTCGCCTTTCCCCTGGGTGCCCAATGGACGAATCGGTACCCGCGCAACGCCGGTTTCGGCCACCAGGTGTATCTGGAGGGGTATGAACTACCGATCCTGGCCTCCGGCCCGGGCGATCCCGCGCCATCGCCTGATGGTCGTTCCGTCGCGATCACCCACGGGGGATGGCTCTGGCGGCTCGACCTTGCCAGCGGCACGGCCCAGCGACTGACCAATGCCGGCGGGGTGGATGCGCGCCCGGCGTGGTCTCCCGATGGCCGGTCGCTGGTCTTCGTCCGCGACGACGGGCGGACCCTCGCCGTCATGCTTCGCGACCTCGCGACCGGTGCGGAACGGGAGCTCGACCGTGGGATGGCCATGGACCCGGTCTTCACTCGTGATGGTGCCGCCGTGGTCTACACCAACGTCGAGCCCGGCGGTGATCTCGACCTGCGGCGCATCGAGCTGGCGAGTGGCGCGCGGACGCGCCTGACGACCGAAGCCGGCCTTGAGCTGCGGCCGCAGTTGTTCGCCGGTGGCGACCGGATGGTCTACACATCAAAAACACGCGCCGGTGGCGATCAGGTCCGCCTGCGCACGGACGGCCGCGACGTGGCCCTGTTGACGGGGAGCATCGTGTCGCAGGCGCGCCCGGCGCTATCCCCGGACGGGACGTTGCTCGCCTACAACTGGCCGGGATCGTTCGGCTGGGAGCTGCGGCTGATGTCGATCGACCGACCGGGGCCGTCGGTCCTGCTGCACGCGAAACCACGTGGGCGACCACTGACCCCGGCCTGGAGTCCCGACGGGGGCTCGATCTACTTCACCGAGGGCGATGCGCGGCAACAGCTTCACCTCTACCGGGTGGCCCGTGGTGGTGGGCCGGTGCAGGAGATCCCGGTCCGGACCTGGTCGTACGGCGTGCCCACCGGCAAGCTGCTGTTGGCCACGGCGGGACCCGCCCGCCTGCATGTGGCTGATGCGTCCGGTCATCCGTTGATCCCCGACGTGGGGATGGTGCGCTTCGATGGACAAAACGGACGACCGTTCTTCTACGGCGCCGGCAGTATCGAGTTGGAGGTGCCGGCGGGCGAGGTGCGCGTGACCGCCACCCGCGGGCTGGCGAGTGTACCGGCGCTGGCCACCGGGGTTGTTCGAGCTGGGGAGACCACACGTCTCGTCGCGGCGCCGCAGCGCCTGTGGGAGCCGCAGGGCGCCGGCTGGTTCTCGGGTGACCACCACTTTCACCTGAACTACGGCGGGCAGTTCGACCTCGCCCCGCAGGACCTCGTCCTCCCGATGATGGGCGAGGATCTCGACGTGGGCACGCCGATGCTCGCCAACCTGCACAACCGCTACGAGAACCAGGACCAATGGAACTGGTCGTCGCTCGGCGCACGCCCGATGATCGCCTTCGCGCAGGAGGTGCGGTCGCATTTCCTGGGGCATGTCGGGTTGATCAACACGCGCGACCTCGTCTGGCCGTGGACCTGGGGGCCGGGGTACGAGTCCTACGGCCGCGATGATCGCAGCAATGCCGAGCCACTCGCGGCGGGGCGCGCGCAGGGTGGGATGGGGATCTACGTGCACCCCGTCGCCGGCCAGAGTGCGCCGTTCGCCGACAATGCCCTGGCGTCCATTCCCATCGGGCTCGTTCCCGATGCCGTGATGGGTGCCTTTGACCTGCTCGAGCTGGTCTGCCTGTGGAGCAACACCGTGGGGACGACCGAGCTGTGGTATCGCTTGCTGAACGCCGGCCTGGACATCATGCCCTCCGGCGGCACGGACGTCATGACGGACCTGCACCGTACGATGGCGTTAGGGTCCACGCGCGTGTATGTGCGTCCCCAGGGGGCGATGACCTGGGCGTCATACCTGGCTGCGCTCAAGGCGGGACGCTCGTTCGTGACCACCGGGCCGCTGCTCGAGTTCAGCGCCAACGGGGCAGGGCCGGGCGAGGTCATCGCGGCCGGCGGGAACGTGGATGTGCGACTCACCGTGCATTCCTCGATGCCCGTGGACTCCATTGCCATCGTCGTGAACGGCCGCACGGTCGCGACGGAACCGGCCCCGAAAGCACCGTTCTCGCGGTCCTTCCGCCGCACCGTGCGTGTGCCGAGTGGTGGGTGGGTAGCGGCGCGGGTTGTCGGGCCGGCGGTCGACCAGTGGCCAGCCATGGCGAACATGACCTTCGCCCACACGGCCCCGGTGTGGATTGGCAGCCGCCTGTCCACCGACCCGGACGCGCGTCGCGCAGCGGTCGCCGATCTCAGGCGCGCGATGGCGAATGGTGAGCAGCGACTCGACGCAGGGTACGCGGGAACGCCGATTCCCAACCTCAAAGCGCATTTTGAGGCCGCGCGCACCCGCCTGGACGCCCTGGCGCGCTAGCGTCTACGTCGGTTGACGTATGTCGGGTGGGGGAGGCGGAGCCGAGGTTGGCTTCACTCCACCCGACTCCCATGCGCCGCGCTGTCCTGCTTCTCGCGTTCCTTCTCGTCGATCCCGTTGCCGCACAATCCTGGCGGGTTAACCCCGGGACGAAACTCCGGGTTGTCACACCTACCGGGAGGGTGAGCGGGGAGCTTGGGCGAGCCGGTGCTGATTCGTTGGTGATCCTCACGTCACGCGGGGCCGCGGTGGTTCTCCGCCAGGCGGACCTGCTGAAAGTCGAGATGTGGGGAGGCCGGAGCCGGCTGGCAGGGGCGGGGGCGGGGGCCTTCTGGGGGGCTGGGCTGGGCGGAATGCTCGGCGCGATCGCCGGGAGCGCGAGCTGCACCCCTCCCAACTGCTCGGGGGCCAGCGCTGAGGAGTTGGGGATGTTCGGCGCCTTCACGTCCATCTGGCTCGGCGCGCTCATCGGGGCGGCGGTTGGCCGGGATGTGTGGGTGCCGATGGCACTGCAACTGGGGCCTGCCAGCGGGCCGGCCGGACGTTCAGCCGCCTCGCTCCAATGGTCTGTGCGATTCTGAGGATCGCCCCAGCATTGTGCGCCCGAAATCCCTATACCGGAGATCGTCCATGAAGTGGCAACGATTGTGGCTCAGCGGGTTGATGTTGTGTTGCGGGAACGTGGGGGCCCAGGACATCGGAGTGCTCGTGGGCACGGAGCGATGGTATCCCGGCGACGTGGCCACGGCGCGTCGCGTCGAGGCCTCTCACCGCGGCATCTCCCTGCGCTTGTCGTTGCCGCGTTAGGCGCGTCCGTTACGCGGCGCGACAGGCCGGTGGTGGGTCCAGCGAGTCCTCTGGCCGCATGGGCGACACCTCCAGGAATTGCACGGTTGCTGGCTCGGTGGGAGCGAGGGTGATGGCGACCCGCAGGTCGCCGCGGGCGCAACGCAGCCGCCAGCGTCCACGGAGTGCGTTTTCCACCACAAAGCGCCCCTCCGGGCGGCATTCGCCGCCCACCGATGATACCAGTCGCTCGATCGCCGCCCGGCGCCGGGGCTTCGACTCGTCGAGGTACAGGTTCATCGCTGCGAGGGAATCGGCCAGCGGATCACTCCATGTACCGATGAGACGCGTGACCTGCTCCTTGCGATGGACCAGAATGGGAGCGGGTTGCGGTTCCCGAGGACCCATCGCGCCGGTCCGCGCGAGCACCGCCAATGCCTGGTCCGCCACGCCGCCCCACCCGGTGTAGGTCAGGCTGCCTAACGCGATGATCCCAACGCCGTGTTCCGGCAGCCACCGCATCAGCGACCCGAACCCCGGCAGACCGCCGGAGTGGGAGACCGAGGTGCCGAACAGGCAGGTCTGCCGGATCCCCAGGCCGTAGCCATATCCCCCCGCGCTGAGGGCGAGCGTGCCGTCGGCACTTCGTACGGCGGTCGCCCCGTTGTATCGGGTGACTTGCTGCATCTCGCGCACGGACGCCCGGCGGATCGGGTATAACTCGGCGCCGTCGCGGGCCGGGAAGGCGTCGAGCATGAGCGCCACCCAGCGGCCAAGGTCGGCGATGGAGGTGAGCATCCCGCCCATGGGGCCAAAGGCCCCGTCCGGCAGCTGCGGTTCCTCCAGCCACTCGCCGTCCTGTCGCCGATACCCGTGGGCGAGCCTCGCCGGGGGAACGTCCGCCGCCTGCAGCGTGGTGGACGTCATGCCTAACGGCCGGAGGACCCGCTGCTGCAGGTAGCGCGGATACGGCATCCCCGACACGTTCGCGACGATCCGTCCGAGGATGGCGAAGCCGAAGTTGGAGTACTCGTAGGACGTCCCGGGCGAGGTGGAGAACGGGATCCCCTTGCGGATCATTGCCGACAGCTGGGCGTCAGTGGCCGAGAGCTGCTGGTCCCCCCAGGGGTTGTCCTCGGGGAACCCCTCGGAGTGCGAGAGGAGGTGGCGGATGGTGATCTTCGGCGAGTCGCTCGTCGGGTACTTGAGCGTGCGCAGCTCCGGGACGTACCGCTCGGCGGGGTCTTCCAGCGAGAGGCGGCCAGCATCCCGGAGTTGGAGAATCGAGAGCGCCGCGAAGCTCTTGCTCATCGAGGCGATGCGGAAGACCGTCGAGGTATCGACCGCGGCGCCGGCCTTCACGTCGCGCAGGCCGTGGACGGACACGTGGACGACCTTGCCGTCGACGATGATCCCCCAGGCCGCGCCCGGGACGTTGGACCGTGCGACGAAGTCGCGCATGAGGCGGTCGACGTCCGGGAATGCGGCGGTCAGCTTCGCCAGGCGGTCCGGGTCGCGAAAGGTCGGGGCGGGAGCCCTGGACGACTGCGCAACGAGTAGGGCAGGGACGAGCGGGACGAGGCAGATGGCGCGCATATCACAATCGCTGGGGATAGCGAAGTGTGTCCCCGGGCGCGGCCGTCTGCCAGAGTAGTGGGGTACGGCCGCGCGGTCCCGTGGAGGCTACGGCCTCACGATCTTCCCTGGGAGGCTACGGCCTCACGATCTTCCCAATGAAGAGCACGGTCCCCGACAGCCGCTCGCGAATCGCAAACACGAACGGACGGTCGATGCGGATCGATGGCGGGAGCGAGGTCACACCGATCCCAACCGACGTCACGGCGGCTGCCTCGGTACCCTCCTCGTTGACATCCACAAAGGTCTTTTGCTTGACCTCCGAGACATAGAGGTCGCGGCCCATGGTCGGGGAGAGGCGCGTGAAGTCCGCGCCGCCCTCAATGAACGCCTGTCGCATGCCGAGTGCTTGCAGTTCGTTGTTCAGGCGGTCTTCCCATTCCAGCTTGAACTTCGGGAAGACGAGGTCGTAGCCGGGCTCCGTGAGCGTCGCGCTGAAACTCGCCCAGGTCGCCGGGGTGAGGCTCGCGATGAACGTGTTGATGTCCACGTTCAAGGCGGGCATGGCCACCGTCATCACAAACGCGTCCCCACCGTAGGGCAGCTCGACGACCTGGGTCCCGTTCAGTTGCGCCGCGCGGTAGCCACCCTTCCGCGTCATCAACTTCGCCGTCACCTGCTGACCGCGGTGGGTCGTGAATGGCCCGTCGCCGGTGCGCTGGGGGTCAAAGCTGTCGCGCCACGCTCCCTTGAAGTAGGTCGCGTTGATCAGGTACATGACCAGCTCCGGTGGGATCTGGTCCAGGATCTTCGTGATCTTGCCGTTGGTACTCGTGTTCACCCAGCTGTTGATCGTGGTCAGGGCCTGGGGGCTCGCGAAGTCGAGCCCGCTGGCCTCGGCGTCGAAGAACGTCCGGGTATCGGCCAGGAAGGCCGGCGCGACCGCACTGGCAAACGAATTCCGGTACCAGATCGAGTTGGCAATCCGGAAGTCGACGGTCTTGTCCAGCCCGCGGAGCATCGTCACCAGTCCCTGGTAACTCGCATTCAGCTCGGACAGCGGGCGATCCGGGAGGTTCAATGCACCACGCATCTCGTCGTAGGTGCTGTTCGAGGCGCCGTTCAAGGTCATCCCGAGCGCCATCGTCGCGCTCAACGGCGAGATGAAGACGTTGCTGTCCGCGAAGGTCTTGTTCACCTCCCGCAACAGCCCGATCCCAAACCCGGTTGTCGAGGCGGCGAGGGCCTGCTCGGTCGTGTTCAGCTGGCGCGGCAGCGCCGTGATCGGCGCGGGCTTGCCCTGGGGATCGGTCGGGTCGGCGCAGGCCATGGCGGCCGCACACACGAGGGAGAAACGAATCAGTCGCATGACGAAGCGGGAAGGAAGTCATCGGGGCGACACATGGCAGCCTTCCGTACCCCGATCCCCTCGCCCCGTGCCGCTGGTCAGCGGCGGATCGCCGTGGTCTCCAGGAGGGCCTCGCGCACCGCCTTCGCCTTCCCTGCGCGCTCGAGGGCCTGCCAGAGTCGCTCCACGGTCTCGGCGTCCACGAGCCCGGATGGCGAGCTCTGCGGACCGGCCAGCCCAGCATCCACCCGGAACGCGTCGACCGCGGCGATCGTCTCAGCGGTATACAGCATGGCATCGGCGCCGCGCCCAAGCGTTGTTTCGTTGGGCCGAAAGCGGCCGAGCGCGTGGAGCATCACCTTGAGTTGCCAGATGTCGTTGCCGGCAAACTGTTGGAGGGTACGGAAGCCAAGAGTCTGCGAGACCGCGTCGTAGATTCGGCGCAACTCGCCAACGGGTTCGGGATGCTCGCACACGTTGATGTTGACCGTGATCCCGTCGTTGCGGCGCGAGCGGCCCGGGCGATTGTCGGCGACCACGACCGCGGCTGACTGCACGCGACCATGTCGGGCGTCGCCCCCCTGCGCATGTCCGGCCGCCAGCGCCTCAATGAGCCGGTCGGCGAGGTGGCGGGGTTGGCCTTCTGTGGCTTCAAAGGAAGTTGCGACGGCGTCCACGACCTGCTTGCCGACGAGGATATTTCCCTGCGTCACGTAGTTGGTCCCGGCGCGGTGCCCGGCCCACTGCTGGGGACCCGAGCCGGTGTGTTGCGCGCTCTTTCCGTTGAGCGCGATGACCCCGATCTGTCGCGATTGCGCCCCGCTGTCCGCCGCCATGAGGCGGCGCAGCGCAACGTCCGGTGCCTCGCCAGCGGCGAGCGCGCCCAGCAATTCCTCGCCGTACTGGGTGCGGGTGCTGGCCTGGGTTGCCACCGCGCCCACTCCGGCCCGGACCCACGGTACGCCGTTCCCGACGCAGGCCACGCGCGTCGTGACGGCGACCCCCACCTCACCTGTACGTGGATCGATCGCGGCGATCGAGAAGGTGCTGAACGTCAGGTTCTGCCGGTTCCAGGAGATGGGTTCCTGGGCGCCAATCGATCCAGCGATCAGGAGGGGTAGGAAACGACGCATCGGATATCGTGGTTTGAGGTGGTTCGAGATGCCGAGCCTTCTGGCGCATTGGCGCGCTCCCATGCGCCCATTGGTTGCCACGACTCGCCCGTATGGTCGCGCCGTCTGCCGTCTATCCCTTCGGCTTCCCCGCATACTGATCCATCCCGATGCCGAGCAACAGCGTAGCGGCGACGAAGGACGCCGAGAAAAAGTAGGGCGCCGAGGTGCCGATCGCGTCAAACGACCAACCGAAGAAGAGCGGGGCGATCACGCGCGACGCACCGCCAAATGTCTGTTGCAATCCCATGTAGAGGCCGCGTTCCGTGTTCGGGATCACCCGCGAGAGCATGGCCGTCACGCAGGGAAAGGTGAACGCGGTGCCGAGCGGGAGCAGCGCCACGGCGAGCGCCAGCACCCCAATGTTTGGAGAGAGGGGCATTCCCAGCAGCCCCACGGTCAGCAGCACGATCCCGATTCGGCTGAGTCGCGCCTCGCCGAACCGGTCCACGGCGCGCCCCAGGAGCAGCACGCGCGTGAAGACGGAGATCGCCCCGATGTACATGAAGAACAACCCGATCGACTGGGCGGTGATCCCGAATCGCGCGTTCAGGAAGAGTGCGAGCACGGTATTCACACCCTGAAAGGCCCCGATCGCAATGGCATAGATCAGGATGAGGCGCGAGGAGGGTTCTGAAGAATGCGCGAGGACGCGCCACGCCGCGGCCCGGGACGACGCACGTGGCCGGTCTCCCGTGTGGACGTGCCGACTCTCCTGCAAGTACTTCCAAGCGAACCCCATCGTGGTGAGGCAGAGCAGGGCAGCAACCATCCCCGGGGCCGCGCGGCCCATGCGAAACTCGCTGATCCCCGGGGCCAGGTCTTGCTGCCCGAGAGTCACCGCCAGCGAGCCAAGGACCGGACCGAGGGCGACACCGAGGTTCGTGGCGGCAGACAACCAGCCGAGGGCGCGCGCGCGGTCGGCCGGTTCTGTGGTGTCGGCCACGTACGCCTGGATCACTCCCACCGTGCCGCCTCCCGCGCCCTGCACGAGCCGGGAGAGGAACAGCACCACCAGCGAGGTCGCAAACCCGAAGATGAGGTAGGAAATGGCCGACGCGCCTAACGCGATCAACAGGGCCGGACGCCGTCCATGCTTGTCCGAGTAGCGGCCCCACATGGGAGCGCTGGCCAGCTGGGCGATGGTGAAGGCGGAGACGATGATCCCCGTCACCGTCCCGATCCCGAGGGTCATCCCCGCCCACTGGACACCATCGTCCCCCGCCAGCTCCTTCACGTAAAAGGGCATCAGAGGGATGATCATCAGCACGCCGGCCATGTCGAGGAACGCCGTGGCCATGAGCGTGAAGAGCCTGGGCGGGATCTTCCGGACCTCCTGCACCAGAACGTACAGCAAGCCGGCCCCCACGAGGCCCGCCAGGGCGAGGAGCCACGGGGACTGCGTAGCGGTGGTCAGCTGCACGCTGTCGCCCAGGTGATGGGGAGCGGCGAATCTGCGCACGCCACGTCGGCGCACTCGGTGTGGGCCAGACGCCCCTGCGCCCCGGCGCGCGCCAGGGACCGACAGGGAAGATTCAAGCGGTGGCTCAAGGTTCGGTCACACGGCCCAGCGCGGCAGGCTGGCGCGATCGGCCCACGATCCCGGCCACGGCAATGATGGTGAGTACGTACGGGATCATCTCTACGAACTGTGACGGCAACAGCTGCAATCCCTGCAACCGAATCTGGAACGTCTCGGCGGCCGCAAACAGCAGGCAGGCGAGCGCCACGCGCTTCGGTTCCCATTGCCCAAAGATCACTGCGGCCAGCGCAATGAAACCGCGACCTGCCGTCATGCTGTCGGTGAACTGGTGCTGCTCGAGCGCGAGGTACGCACCACCCATGCCGGCAAAGGCGCCGGCCCCGAGCACGGCGATCCATCGCACGCGTGCCACGGATACCCCCACGGACGCGGCAGCTTCCGGCTTTTCTCCAACGGCGCGAAGCCGCAACCCGTACGGGGTGCGGTACAGGATCCACCACACGGTCGGCAACGAGAGGAGCGCGACCAGGACCAGCGGGTTGGAGAATGACGCGAGCAGAGACCCCAGCCCGGCGGTCGTACCGCCCTCGCTCGCCCCGGCCCAGTCGAAGCCCGGGATCCGCGGCGAATTCGACGACGAGTCGAATGCCAGGCGCAGGAAGAAGCGCGTGATCCCCACCGACATCAGGTTGATCGCGATCCCCAGGACCACCTGGTCCGCGCGATAGCGAATCGTCGCGAGCGCATGCAGCGCGGCCGCCAGCACCCCGCCCCCGATCCCGGCGAGCACCCCCAGCCACGGCGAGCCGGTGTAAAAGCTGCCTAACGCGGCGCAGAACGCCCCGGTCAGCATCCACCCCTCGAGCGTGAGGGCGATGACGCCGGCCCGCTCGGACAACACGCCGCCGGACGCCGCAAACAGGTACGGCGTCGCGATGCGCAGCGTCTGGATGAGGAAGGCGAGGATGCTCATGCCTGGCGCCCCCGAAGCGCACGCAGCAGGCGCTGGACTTCGGGCACGGCGGTTGCCACCGCGATGATCACCACCGCCGTCAGCACATCGAGCATCTGCTTGGGCACGAGCGCATTCACCGCAAGCGCACCCTGCGACAACGTGGCGAACAGCAGCGACGCCACCAGCACCCCCGCCGGGTGATTCCGCCCGACCAGGGCAACGGCGATCCCGAGGTAGCCGGCGCCCGCCGCAAACCCCTCTTCGTAATACTGCTTGTAACCGAGCACGTAGTTGACGCCGCCCAGTCCAGCCAGGGCCCCGGAGAGCAGCAGGGTGCGCCACCAGGTGCGCCCGACATGGATGCCGCCGTATTCGGCGGCGTCGGGTTGCAGCCCAACGGCGCGCAGCTCATAGCCGGCCCGCGTGCGGAACAAGAACCACCACACCGAGACGGCGAGCCCGATCGCGACGAGGATCGTGAAGTTTGCCGCCGACCCATGAAACGCCGGGAATACCTCCGCGAGGCGCGGCACCGCCCCCGCGTGGATCTCGGGCGTGTGCAATGACTCAGCCACGCTCACCTTCGTCGCCACCAGCCAGTTGAGGAACGCGGCCACGATGAAGTTCATCATGATGGTCACGATCACCTCGCTGGCGCCAAAACGCGCCTTGAGCGCTCCAGGCACGGCGGCCGCGAGCGACCCACCCGCACCGGCCGCCAGCAGGCAGAGGAGGATCGCGAGCGCCGCCGGGGTTCCAGCAGGCAGGCCAAGCCCCACCAGCGCCGCCGCGAAGCCGCCCAGCGCCAGCTGCCCTTCCGCCCCGATGTTGAACATCCCGGCGCGGATGCCTAACGCGACGGCAAGCCCGGTGCAGGCGAGCGTCGTGGCCTTGTACAACACCTGGCCAAAGCCGTAGGCGTTCCCCCACGTGCCATCCACGAGGAGCCGGTAGACCTCACGGGGCGACTGGCCGAACGACAGGATCAGGAGGTCGCCCACGACCGCGGCGATGAGCAGCGCCGTGAGCGGGGGGAGCAGCGGCTCCATGAGCCGCTGGTACCAGGGATCTCGTGCCGGCGCGCTGAGGTCAGGCTGCGCCATGCGCACCTCCCGTCATGGCACCGGTCATCCATGGCCCCAGTGCCTGGGCACTGGCCTCCGCACGGGGCAGGGTGACGACCAGCTTGCCGCCGTACATCACGCCGACGCGGTCCGCCAATGCCAGGACTTCGACGAGGTCAGCCGAGACGAGGAGGATGGCCTTGCCCGCATCGCGCGCGGCACGGAGCTGGTCGTGGATGAACTCGATCGCCCCCACGTCCACGCCACGCGTCGGCTGCACGGCCAACAACACGGAGAACTCGCGGCCGCGCAGCTCACGGGCAATGACCACCTTCTGCTGGTTGCCACCGGACAGGGCGCGCGCCGGGGTCTCCGCGGTCGCCGGCCGAACATCGAATTGCGTGATCCGTTCCTCGGCGTTGCGACCGATCCGGTCGCGCACGAGTGCCAGGCCGCGACTAAAACGATGCTGCAGGCCAAGAATCAGGTCGTCGGCAATGGAGTACTCGAGCACCAGCCCGCGGCGATGGCGATCCTCGGGGATGTGCGACAACCCCGCATCGGCGCGCTGGCGCACCGTCCACCCCGTGATGTCGCTGCCACCAAGGCGTACGGTGCCAGACGACACCGGGCGAAGGCCGGCGATCGCCTCGATCAGTTCGGTTTGGCCGTTGCCCTCGACACCGGCGATGCCAAAGATCTCCCCGGCTCGCACGTCGAACGACAGCTGGTCAACCTCGTTAGGCCGCCGACTCGACGCGACCGTGAGCGAGTGAACAGTCAATCGCGCCTCGGTCGGTGCCGTCTGCCGTCTGCCGTCTGCCGTCTCCTCTTTTCCCGCCAACCGCACCTCCCGCCCCACCATCATCCGCGCAATCGCCGCCGGCGTGGCCCCTGCCGTCTCCATGTGCCCCACCGTCTCGCCCGCGCGCATGACCGTGATCCGCTGCGAGACCTCGATCACCTCGTCCAGCTTGTGGGTGATCAGCACCACCGTCCCGCCCTTCGCGACGAGCGATCGTAGCACCTTCCACAGCTCCGTGACCTCGGGGGGCGACAACACCGCCGTCGGTTCGTCGAGGATCAGGATCTTCGCCCCGCGGAACAACACCTTGAGGATCTCGACGCGCTGCAGCTCGCCAACCGCCAGGTCGGCCACCCGTCGTGCCGGGTCGACGACCAACCCGGTCCGCTCGCATAACGCACGCACCGCCGCTTCCGCCCCCGCGCGATCGAACTGCAACCCGGCGCGTGGTTCCTGGCCGAGGACGAGGTTCTCGGCGACCGTCAGGGTGGGGATCAGCATGAAGTGCTGGTGCACCATGCCCACACCAGCAGCAATCGCCTCGCGGGTTGACCACCCGGTGACGTCGCGGCCGTTGACCTCCAGCCGCCCCGCATCGGGCGCGTACATCCCGGCGATCATCCGCATGAGCGTTGACTTGCCCGCGCCGTTTTCGCCAACCACCGCGTGGATTTCCCCCGCGGCCACCTCCAGCGAGGCATTGCGGTTGGCGATGCAATCGCCGAAGACCTTTCGGATGCCGGTGGCGCGCAGGGCGATGCTCATTTCGTGCTCGGCACGGTGATGCGGCCGGCGATGATCTCGGCGCGGAGTGCCTCGACGCGCTCCCGGGCGGAGGCGGTGATCAACGAGGTGTTGTTGGCGTCGTCGATGTAGTTGACGCCCCGTTCCTTCAATCCCAACTCGAAAATGCCTCCACGGAAGGAGCCGTCCTGCACCTGGCGGATGGTCCCGAATACGGCTTCGTCCACGCCCTTCACCATCGAGGTGAGGATGAAACCCGGTGCCTCCGCGTATTGGTCCGCGTCGACCCCGATCGCGAGCTTGCCCAGCCGGCGCGCCGCCTCGAAGACCCCCAACCCCGTGGAGCCGGAGGCGTGGAAGATCACGTTCACCCCCTGCTGGTACTGCGAGAGCCCGAGTTCCTGGCCACGTCCGGGATTCTTGAACGCATCCGGGGTGACGCCGGCGTATTGGGCGATCACGGTGCAGTCCGGGCACACCGCCTGGACCCCGGCGCGATACCCCATCTCGAACTTGTGAATCAGGGGGAAGTCCATCCCGCCGACGAAGCCCAGCTTCTTCGAGTTGCCGACCAATGCGGCGAGCGCGCCGACCAGGAAGGATCCCTCCTCCTCCCGGAACTTGAGTGCTGCGAGGTTGTCGGGCGGGGGTACCGGCTGGCCGTTCGCGTCCATCGCCACGGCGTAGTCGACCCCGGCGAACTTGACCCCCGGGTACTCCTTGGCGAGCAGCGTGAGGTCGTCCGAAAAGATGAACCCTACGCCGATGACCAGGTCCATTCCCTCGGCCGCCAGAAGGCGCAGACCAGCCTCGCGGTCGGACCCTTCACCGGGTTCGATGAACCGGACGCGAGCGCCAAGCTCCTTCATTGCGCGTTCGGCGCCCAGGAAGGCGCCGTCGTTGAACGACTTGTCGCCCCGGCCTCCCACGTCGAACACAATACCGACATCCACCCCGTCGCCTGTGGCGATCCGGGTGGCTCCGGCCGGTTCTATGAATAGGAGCGCGAGGTGCACAACCGAGAGCACCACCAGCGCTACGATCAGCTTGCGCATCGGGGGAGGAAAGGTCGCGGTGGTCCGGGGGGGCCGGAAGGGGGTTCGTCGGCCGATGTTGACCGCGGAGTCGGGATGGCGGAGGTTTGGGGTCTCCCTGTCCGGTCCCACGATGACCAATCGTCGCTCGTTTCTTGGTGCCGCGGCTGCGGCCGGCGTCGCCCCCCTGCTCTCACCCCGCCTGCTGGACGCCATGGAGCGGCGGCTCGAGCCCTGGCGGGGGCGCGCACCCTCCGTGGCGGCGACCGAGGAGGAGTTCTGGGACGAAATTCGGCAGGCCTTCCCGGTGCACCCGTACATCAACCTGGAAAACGGGTATTCGTCGCCGCAGCCCCGGATGACCTGGGACGCCTTCCAGCGGCACGAGAAGGACGTCAATGACGGCCTCTCGTTCTACATGCGCCGTCGACGGGCCGCTGACCATGCCCGGGTGAAGGCCGAGCTGGGCGCCGTGGCCGGGGTGCCCGCGGATGAGATCGTGATCACGCGCAACACCACCGAATCCATGGCCACCGTGATCCATGGGATCGAGACGGCGCCCGGCGACGAGGCGGTGATGTGCAACCAGGACTACGGGTCGATGCTGGAGCAATACCGGCAGCAGGGACGGCGGCGGGGGCTCAAGAACGTCGAGATCTCGGTGCCGTTGCACCCGAAGAGCGATGACGAGGTCGTGGACGCGTATGCCGCCGCCATCACGCCGCGCACAAAGCTCCTGCACCTCTCGCACATGATCAACATTTCCGGCCAGATCCTCCCGGTCCGGAAGATCGCGGACATGGCGCACTCCCGCGGGGTGAGCGTGATCGTGGACGGCGCGCACGCGCTCGCCCACCTGGACTTCACCATCCCGCAGTTGGGGAGCGACTACTACGGGGCGTCACTGCACAAGTGGTTGTGCACGCCGCTGGGCGCCGGGCTGTTGCACATCAAGAAGGAGAAGATCGCGAGTGTGTGGCCGCTCATGGGTGACGCGAGCCATGCCGATGACGACATCGCCAAGCTGGAGCGTATCGGGACGCTGCCCACCTGGACGATCATGGCGATTTCGGACGCGATCCGCTTCCACACCATGGTCGGGGTGCAGCGCAAGGAGGCGCGCCTGCGCTACCTGCAGGAGTACTGGACCAGTCGCGTGCGCGAGATCCCCAAGGTGTACCTCAACACACCGACCGGCCATCGGGCGGCCGGGATCGCCAACGTCGGGATCACGGGGATGACCCCGGAGGCGCTGGCCACGGTCCTGTTCGACCGCTTCCAGGTGTACACGGTGGCGATCAACAACGTCGCGGTGAAGGGGGTGCGGGTGACCCCGCACCTCTACACGACAACAGCAGAGCTGGACACCTTCGTCACGGCGATCCGCGAGCTCGCGCGCGGGTGACCGGGCGCCAGCCCCTCCGTGCGATCCGCGGACCCAGGGCTGCGGCGGAGCCTAACGCGGCGCGCGAATCGTGATCACCCGCTCCGCGCGCACCGGCGCCGTCCCCGTGGCCGTCACCTCAAGCTGCATCAGGTAACGCCCGGGCTTGAGGGTCGCGAGGTCCACCACCACCGCCCGCGGCGTGAAGCCGCGGCCGCGCGCGGACTGGTCCGTGATCCCCACCGACACCGGCTGCGACTCGCGCGCGAGCTTGAGCGCCGTGAGTCCCCGGCGCAGCCAGCTCCCGTCCTTCTCCTCGGGGGTGACGGTGATGCTGACTTGGATCCCCTCACCGGTCGGGTCGGTGTTGTAGGTCTCCCAGTAGATCCCGACCTTCACGCCCTCGGCGACCACCTGGGACGCGCTCACGTGCGGCAACACATCCTCCAGCCGGCGTGGCATCCCCTCATACGGCTCGAACAGGAGCAGGTCGGAAATCGCGACGCGTGACGTGGGGAACTCGCTCGCGCGCATCCCATACCGGGCGCGTGACAACGTGCTGGTCCCGGCCCCCACCACCTCGGCGCTCATCAGCATCGGCGCCCACGGGGACATGGCCGTGAGGGTCCCGCGTGCCGGCGAGTTGGGGAGCCGGACCACACTGGCATCCCCCTCCTCGCCTCGCGTGAGGGCCAAAGCTGCCGAGAGTTTGTCAGTCCCGGCGAGTGGGGCGAGGGTCTTGTCGTCGGACACATCGTATGCCATCACCACCAGGGCCGAGTCGCCGCGGCGGAAGATCGCCGACTGGTGCCTCAGGTTGCGCAACAGGCGCGCGTGATCGGGGGAGTAGCGAGAACGGACGCCGGGCAGCCCCTTGCCACGCCACCCGATCGAGTCGCTGAGGGCGGGGTTCGTGATGGTCTCCGCCATGGGGAGCATGGGGGGCGCCGGCGTGGGTTCGTAACCCGTGATCACGGGGGTGCGGGTGCCAGGCATGAAGCCCTTGGACCGGGACCACGCACGCGACCAGCCATACCGAAGCATCATTTCCCGTTCGTCGCTGTCGAACCCCATGGAGTGAATCGACGGCGCATCTTCCAGGAACTTCTGGTACAGCCGACGCGAGAGGTACTCGGTGCGCGCGTCGTTGCCGCTCGTCGACAAGGTCGGCCGCGCGAGCCACCAGATGCGCCGCTCCTGACGCTCCCGCTCCTCGCACGTGGCGTTCCGGTACGAGCGCAGGAGACCGTCGTCGAGGATCAGCTTGAGGTCGCGAAATTCGCACGCCTCACGCGGGTCCATCGCGCGGAGGGCTTGGGTCCAGGCAGAGTCCGAGGCGGCATAACGCTGGTGGGCGTGAAGGGCGAACCCGCGCACTGCGGGGCACCACCACCCCCGCACGTCGCACTTCGCTGCGACCTCCACCGCCTCTCCCGTCCGCCCAGCTTCCGCGAGATACCGAACGAGGGCGCCGGCGGTCCACCGATCGCCCGGGAACGCGCGAAAGCCGGAGTCGAGGGCGGCGATGAATCGGGTGCGCTCCCGCGTGATGTCGGCCGGCTCCGCAGGCACGTCGGCAGACGATTCGTCGTACCAATAGCAGAAGCGCCCGATGGTCTCGTCGCATTTGCCCGACGGGCCGCGCCCGAGGTCCGCGATCGGCAGGTGCTCGCGGCGATACCCCTCGAATTCCTGCTGGCGCAGCCGGAGCAGACTCAGGACGTCCGGTGGAGGGGCGGCCACGGACCTGATGTCGATGACCTGGGCCGCGAGGCTCAGGGGCGCCAAGGCGGCGAGGGCGAGTCGGGACAGCACGGTCGGCAAGGCTCTCATGATGTGCATTGTACGCCATAAGACACCTCAGGGTGCCCCAACCATAAGAGCCGCGTTCCCGTCAGCCCCTGACCGGTCACGAACGTCCTTGCCAAAACAGGTGGGCGGCGACAATATGTAACTTGATGGTTACGCATTCCTCATTCGTATTCGAGGCGATCGCCGACCCGACCCGGCGCGCGATCGTCGACCTGCTCGCCACCCGCGAGTGGGCGGCCGGGGAACTCGCCGAGCGATTTCCCGTCAGCCGTCCAGCGATCTCGCGACATGTCCGAATCCTGCGGCGGGCCGGGCTGGTTCGGGAACGGAAGGAGGCACGGCACCGGTTCTACTCGCTCGACCGGTCACCGCTCACGCAGGTCGATCAGTGGCTCGCGCCCCACCGGGTGCAGTGGGCGGTGAGGCTGCATGACCTCCGGCGCGTCGTGGAGGACGCGGTGGACCCGACCCCCCAGGCCGATGGAGGCTGATCCCGTGCAATGGACCCATGACTACCACGCGAAGGTTCCCGCCCCACCGGCCCGTGTCTTTCGCGCGCTGACCGACCCCTCCGAGATGCGGGAGTGGCTGTCGGAGCACGCGGAGGTGGAGCTTCGTGTCGCCGGCCGATTCGCCATGTGGGGGCGCTTCACGCCGGGTACGCCAGCGGCTCGCCACGACGGAGACCTCCTGATCTCGGTGATCCAGAACGAGCGCATCGAGTTTTCGTGGCGATGCCTCGGCGTCCCGAGCATTGTCGCGCTCTCGTGTGTCGCCGAGGGCGAGGAGACCACACTCTCCGTGCGCCACACGCTGGATGGCGAACTTGCCATGCCCCGTGCTCGCGAGTTCGTGGACGATTGGTGGCGGCTCGTCTTCGCCAACCTGACCGCATGGCTCTCCGGCGGTCGCGGACTGTGTCGCGTGGACTTCGCCGACCCGGCCCCCGAAGTCCGTCTCACCATCGACATCGCCGCGCCGCGTGAGGCGGTGTTCCGCGCCCTGCTGGACCCGGCCCTCGTGAACCAGTGGATCGCGAAGTCGGCGACGATCGAGCCGCACGCGGGCGGCAGGTATGACCTCGGATGGCGGTACGTGGTCGATGGTCGCGATGTCATCGGCGGCACGACGCGCATCATGGAAATGCGCGAGCCGGAGTACCTCGTGCTTGACTGGCTCGACTGGCGCGGCGACGCGAGTGTCACCGGGCAGTACATCTCGTTCACCCTGGAGGTGATTCCAACGGGCACGCGGGTGCATTTCCGCCACGCCGGATTCAGCCGTCCGGGCGACGTCAGTGACTACGCCTTTGGTTGGGTGTACTTCCTCGATCGCCTGGCCGCCCTCTTTCCTGCATGAGGTGAGGCGCGGAAGCAAAACCGGCGGCGGATCCGAAGATCCACCGCCGGTTTCGTTCGCTGAGGGGACAGCTCTGTGCTACTGCACCATCGAACTCGCGGATCAGAAGTTCGGGTTCGTCTCGATTTCCGACAACGGCGTCGAGAAACACAGGTCGCGCCCCGCCATCGTCTCCAGCGCGCCAAGCGTCCCGGGACGGTTGGCCGCGGCCCACCGGCGCAAGTCGCCCAGCCGGCGCGCTTCGAGCCAGAGCTCGATGAAGCGCTCACGCTTGAGCGCGAGCCAGGCGTCTTCCGCCGTGGTCGCGGTCACGGCCGGCACGTTGACTGCCGTGCTCGTCCGGCGGGCGTTGATCAAGGCCATCGCGCCCGGGATGTCGTTGTTGATCAACTTCACCTCGGCCTCGATCAGCCGCATCTCCCAACCCGTCGAGAGGTTGATGTTCGACGTCTGGGCGTTGTGCTTCGTCTGGAAGTACCAACGGACACGACCGAGGTTGCCGACGGCCGCATCGCCCACGAGGACCGTGGCGCTGCTGTCGAAGGCAATGCGCGGATCCCGCGTGGTCTTTCGTACAGCCTCGAAGTACGTGTTCCACACCGTGTGGGCACGATACGGTTGATTGGCACCGGCCCAGTAGATGCGATTGTACTGGTCGAGGTCCGTCGTGAAGTACGGCATGCGGTAGGCAAAGGTGCTCGCCACCGCGGCTGCGTCGCTCGCAGCTCCGGCCGTGTTGCCGCGATTGAGCCGAACCGAGGCGCGTCCGGCCGTCGCTGCGGAGACAAGGTTCGCATTGTTCGCGGCCTGTGCCACCGCAATGGCCTCAGTGAAAGCTGCCTCGGCGCGCTCGTAGTACACCGACGATGGCGTCTTGGGGCCACCGTTGATCACGCCGTCACAGAAGTTCTCACCGAGCATCCGGTTGGCGTAGCCGGTCCAGATGAGCCCTTGGGCGTGCGTCACGTTGTTGCTCGCGGCGGTGCCCAGAATGCGCTTGATGCGGGCCACACCGTCCTCTGCGGTCCAGCGGGCGCGCTGGGACAGGTTCCAGTGGGTCGCGTCGTCATCCGGCATGATCTTGCCGGCCTGCTGCTGTGGGGTGATGCCGAACGAGCCGGTCGACCCTGCCGGGTGCAGCTCACGCGCGACTGCTGCGCCCGTGTAGGAGACCCAGTTGAGCGCCTCGGCGAGGTCACGGCCAGCGCCGTTCACCACCGCGGTGAGGGCGGCACGGGTCTCGAGGAACTCGGACTGGATGGGGCCCGGGTTGGTGGCGTCGAGCGCGCACCCTGCCAGGCTCCCGACCAGGGCGATCGGGGCGAGGCGGCGGGAGAAGTTCAGGGAAGTCGTCATGGTCATTGGCGGTTTCCTCAGAACGAGATGCGAAGGGAGGAGAGGAACACGGCCGGCGCCGGGATGTGCTCCGAGATGTAGCGCACGGTCGGGTTGAAGCCGTCGTTGCCGGACATTTCCGGGTCGAAGATCTCCATGCCGTTGTTCTTCCGGAAGATGTTTTGCGCCGAGAAGACCAACGAGCTGCTGCTGGTGCCCGGGATGAAGCGACCCATGGGAACGGTGAGCGTGATATCGCGAACCTTGAAGAAGTCCGCCGGCTGGATGAACATGTCGCTGCGCGAGTTGGCGGCGACGCACATCAGCGTCTCCTTCACCGTCAGCTGCTGGCTGGCTGCCTGCTTCTTGTAGGTCCCCTCGCAGGTCGGCCAGAGCACGGAGCGGGTGATGGCCTGGAACGAGGCGTCCTCGTTGATGAAGTGTCCACCCTGGAACTCGCCACGCGCCGAGATCGAGATGTTCTTCCAGGTGCGGATGTTGAGGCTGCCGCCGATGATCTTCGTCGGCTGGGCCGGGCCGAAGATCGCGTTGTTCTCGACGTTGCTCGCGAGGAGCTGGGCGCCGGTCGTTCCCGCTGGGACGAGGTCATTCGGGTTCTTGATCTTCATCCCGCGAATCACCGGGGCCTGTTCGCCCTCGATGACCCATCCCTTGTTGCCGACGGAGAAGGCCTGCGCACCGCCGAGGCTCAGCACCTTGGAGTCGTTGGTGGTGATGTTCAGCCCCGCCTGGATGCCCAGCATCGGGCGGTCGACGATCGTTCCGTTGATCGCAATCTCGAGGCCGGACTTCTCCATCTCGCCAACGTTGTCCAGTACCGAGTTGAGGAAGCCATTGGTCGGGATGCTGCGGACGAAGAACAGGGCGTCCGTGGTCTTGGCCCGGAACCAGGTGAAGTCCGTGTTCAGCCGACCGTCGAAGATGCTGTGGTCGAACCCGAGTTCCGTCTCGGTGGTGCGCTCGGGGCCGAGGGCGGCATTACCGAGGTTGAGCGGGCGCACGGCCGGCTGGCCACCCCACCCGACCGGATTCCACGTCTGCACGGCCGCGAAGGCGCCAGGCGCACGACCCGCTGCACCGTAGGCGGCGCGGAGCTTCAGTGTGCCGGCGGCCTTGGGGAAGAAGCCCTCCTCGGACGCAACCCACGAACCGGACACCTTGGGATAAGTCTGGAAGCCGAAGTCCTTACCGAAGGCGCTGTTGCCGTCGATGCGCGCGCCGACCGTGAGGAAGAAGCGATCCTTGAAGCCGAAGAGCGACTGCGCGAACGCACCGCCGGTGATCACGCGCTGGCGGTTTTCGTCCGAGAGCTTGTTCGAGCCCGACGCGACCGTTGGCACGGTCGGTGACGGAAAGTTCTCGGAAAAGCCCACGACGTCCGATACCTGCGAGTTGACATACTGCGTGCCGGCCGACGCGGTGATCTTGAAGTCGCTGCTCAGGTTGAAGTCGTAGCTGTTGACCCAGTCCGTGGAGATGGTCTGGTTCGACCACCGCTGGTTCTGGATGACGCCCAGCGGCACGGCCGGGAAGCCGTACGGGCGGACGTTGCGGTTCTCCAGCGCGGCGCGATCATACCCTATCGTGAACCGCGAATTGAAGTTCGCGATCGGGGTCCAGGTCGCGGTGCTTCCGAGGATCATGCGATCGATCTGGGAATTGAGCTGCTGCTCGAACACTCGCGCGATCGTGTCGGAATTGGCGCTGCCGAAATAGTTGCGGTCGCGGCGGAAGGCATTGAGGGTCACGCCCTGTGCATTGTTCCCGGCCGGCGTCTGCGAGATCAGCGTGTTGTTGAACGAGCTGTTCCAGCTGACCGCGATCTTCGGGATCGGCATGAAGTCGACGTTCGTCCGGACCAGGTACTTCTTTTCCCGGTCATTAGGGAGCACGCCGTCGTTCTTGTCCGCGCCGAGCGAGACGAGGTACTTGAGGTTCTCGCCCTGCCCACCGGACACCTGCACGTTGCTGCCGTAGCGCGTCCCCATCGGGTTCGCGCCGAGGTTCTCGAGGAGGCCGGCCGAGTTGCGGAAGAACGGATCCATAAAGATGAATGGCGCCGCATCGGTGCCGAACTTCTGCATCTGGTTGTAACCAGTGTTGAACTGGGCCTGCCACTTCGCACGCCCCTGCTGGCCGCGCTTGGTGAAGATCTGGATGACGCCAGCGGCGGCGTCGGTGCCGAATAGCGTCGCTGCCGCGGCGCCCTTCACGACCTCGATCCGCTCGATGTCGTCGGGGTTGATGTCGTTCAGCGGGCTCGCGTAGACGTTGGCGCCACGCTGCGTGGTGCCGGTGAAGATGCCGTTGCGCGGATATTCATCGGAACGGGTGCGCACACCGTCGATGTAGATCAGCGGTTGGTTGGTCAGCGCCACCGACGTCGTGCCGCGAAGGCGGATCGCCTGACCGGACCCGGAGTTACCCGTTCCGCCCGCGATGCTTACGCCGGCGAGGCGGCCGTTGAGCATCTGGGAGACGCTGCTGGACACTTCGGGGGCGTCCGCGACCTTTACCTGCCCGATCGAGTTGCCCACCTCGCGCTTGCGCGCCGATCCGGCAGTCCCGGTGACCACGACCTCGTCGAGGGAGACGGGGGCGGAGGTCACCGTGAAGTCGAGGGTGACCGGGGCGGTCCCGGCGATCGTGACCGATTTCTCGACGGGTTGATACCCCAGCGCCCGAATGCGCACGACGATCGTGCCTTCGGGAACTCCGGCAAAGGTGTAGCGTCCGTCCGAGGCCGTCATCCCGCCAAAGCGGGTGCCGACCACGAAGACCTGGGCACCCGCAACCGGGGCACTCGTTGACGCGTTGGTGACCGTGCCACGCACGGTCGCTCCACCTTGCGCCGCGGCGCTTGGGGGAGTGGCGAGACTCGCAGAAACGAGCGCGCCGAGGGTAAGCCACTGACGGCAAAACGACATCGCAACCTCCGATGGGATGAGGGGGTCGTGTAGGGGATGCGCCAGGAGGGATGTCAGGCGTTCCCGAACTGCCCAAAGGAGCAGCCGAAAGGCTCCCCAGTCAAGCACATGGGGACGGGGGGACCGCGTCACAGGGGCTGGGCCCGCGTGCTACCGGGCTCGCGTCCGCCGGATGACGTGGATGAGCGGCCGGTTTGTGATCCCGCCAAAGCGGGCGGTGGCGTCCACGGCGCTGTAGTAGCGAATTTCGCCGATCTCGTTCAGCCCGATGCTCCGGAGGGCTTCTACCCCGCCTACCATCTCGTTGTCGACCCGGACAATTGGGCCCGATTCGGTGGCGCGGACGCTCCGGGCACCGGAATTCCTGAGGAATCGCGGTCGGAGGCGCTGGACGGCGTCCAGGGCGCTGGTCAGGCCAAGGGTCGAGTCGATCTCGGCCTGCGTGATGAGGTCCCCCTGCCGCGTGGTCGCCGCTGCAGCGCCTGCCCCGGTTCCACTGCTGCCGGAGGCGCAGGCAACCGCGAGGCACGACAGGGCGAGCAGGGCTACGCGGCTCATCTGGTGAGCGGGGCGAGCTTCCAGATCCCGTTGATCATGTCCGAGGCATAGAGGCTGCCGCCGGTGAAATGCACGCCCCAAATGAATACCGGCGCATTCTGGTCGAGCAAGCCGACGGCCTTGAGCCGTCCCATGAGGCGCAAATCGCACCGGCCATCGGCGGCCCGCTGGTTGGCGGCGCAGGTGGAAAGGTCGCCGCGGACGTCCAGCGCCTGGACTCCGCCGTTGTAGTAGGCGGCGTAGAGGTAGCCGTTGGTCTCATCCACCGAGAAGTTGTGCGTGCCGGCTCCCGGTACGTTGAGGAAGGCGACCTCGCGCATGGCGGCCAGGTTCGAGATATCCACCACGTGGATGTCACCCGAGGACGAGGTGAACAGCGTGGCCGGGCCCTCTTCGCCAATGAAGGCAAACCGCTTGTTGGTCCCGTCGTGCAGCCACCAGATGTTATGGACCTTGCCCCCTGCGGTGGCCACGCCGCCGAGGAGGACCGGGGCGTTAATGCTGCCCCCGCGGCCGCCACCGCCAATGTCGTGGACGACCATCCCGTTGTTCCACTGGGCCGTGAACAACAACCCGTCCCGCACAAAGACGTCGTGGACAAACGATCCGGTGATGTCCAAGGTCCACACCTCCCGCGGGGCGGTTGGCGTGGACAGGTCGACGATCATCATCCGCGCGGGGTGGCCGTTCCCTGTGTTGATCGAAGCGAAGGCGTAGAGCTTGCCCCCGATCGTCTGCAGCTCGGCCGTGTGGATGCCCCGCGTGGACTTGTCCGTGAAGAAGGTGGAGATCAACCGCGGGCGCACCGGGTCCGCGAGGTCGAACGTGAACAGGTAGCCCGGCCCGGGCTCGCTGGGCACCACCAGGTATCTCCCATCGCTGGAGACCTGCACATCCCCCAAGGTGCCGACAGCAGGGATGGACAACGAGTCCACGAGTAATGGTGTCGCGGGGCGTACGTCCCAGATGTAGATGACATTGCCGGGTCGCCCTATGCCGCCCACGGTGCGCGTCCCCCACGTCGACGTGTACCCGTACGCGCCGTGGATCCACACCTCCGCGTTGTACCTGGCGGTCGCCGTGCCGCGGCCGGCCACGGTGATGACAGACGGCGTCGGCGGGGTGACCGGATCCGGCGGCGGCGTGACGGGTGTGCCGGGTGCCTTGTCCCCGCTGCAGGCGGCCAGGGCGACCACAAGGAGGGGCAGGACGAGGGATCGCTGGGTCACGGGAAGCTCACTGTGGCTGGGAGTAACGCCCGAAGCGGGCCCGCATCTGGCCGGCGTGCAGGCGCACGCCGGCGGAAACCATCCAGACCTGACGCGCCCCGAACAACTCAACGGGATCGAGCGCCGTGGGCCGTCGGGTCGCGCGTGGCACATGATAGCCGACTTCCATGAACGGACGACCCGTGAGCCATCGCGTTCCCCCACCAGGCCCAGAGAGGGCAACGGTGGTGTTCCACCAACGCGTGCGTCCGATGATGTTGAAGTCGTGCAACGGGCGAACGGTACGGAAGAAGGAGGTCGCCCGTTCCTCTTCGGGGCGAATGGTGCGCTCGAGACGACTGGAGATCGTAAACCCACGCGGCAGGGTGACAGATCCCTCGGCCAGCCAGGTGTCGAAGTCGAACGCCTGCACCGGTCCGCTGAACTCGCGCGTTCTGGCGTACTCAAGCAGGAGGTACCGTCCCGGGCCGGTCGTCGACGCGTAGCGCGCGTTGGCGGCATGCTTGCGCTGGTCCAGGCCGAAGCCGGCAGCAAACTCGGGCGATTCGACCCGCGCCAGGCTGGCGGACAATTCCAGCGCCGGCGTCGGGCGCGTGGTGAACCGCGCCGACCAGGAGTCGAAGGAGCGGTCCGCGTTGGGCCAGTCGGTGGTCGACTCCGGCTCGTCACCATTGAAGGACGCGACTTCGAGGGTGCTGCCTCGCCAGGTGACGGCACCGGTCACCATCGCGCGCTCGAGCAGTTGCGCATGGTGATGATTGACCGGGTACTTCACGAAGGGACGCACCATGGGGTCGTCCGTCCCGTACGGGACGAACCCCTTGCCGACAAACAACGACCAGCCGGTGTTGCCGGCAGTACCGCTGGCGCCCACCATCGCTTCGTGGAGCCAGGTGTGTGGGTGCCGGCGGTCGACATACCCCTCGCCGTAGACGCCAGGGTTGATCTCGCCGCGCTGGAGGGTGGCTCCTTCGGCGTTGATGGTGAGGTAGGCGCGCACCCCGCGCCGTGGCGAGCGCCAGGTCCCGAACACCATCGGTTGCGTGAGGTAGGCCTCGGAGATGGTGACCTTGAACGGGCCTGGCGCCGCGTGCGAGTACACCCCGGTGGCCATGGCCCCGATGGACAGGCGAGCCGAATCCGTGGGCATCGCGTGGCCATGCTGCGCCGCGAGGCTCCTGACATGCAGGGCAACCACCAGCGCCGCAACGAGCGGTGCGCGCTTCACCGGACGGGCGGTGGAGGGCCTGGTGCCACGGGTTTCGATTGCTTCCTCCACCATCGCTTGCCTCTCGTGTCTGGCCCCAACCGAACGACCCGTGGGACAGGCCGAGCCCTACCTGGTCGTGTCGGCCACGACGCGCGCGCTCCGGATGAAGTCGAGCTTCGGGAAGTAGCGCTCCAGATAGGCGTTGCCCCGCGAGAAAATCATGTTCTGGTCTGGCCCGAAACCAGACGGCGGGCCGTCCCCATACGCGAAATACAACGAGTCGACTGCCCCCATGCCGTCGATCACCTGGCCGAACGGGGTGAACCCCATGGCATCCAGGTTGGCGTTGTCGACCGTGTTGATGAAGACTTGGGTAGTCCGCGTGCTGGGGCCGGCCATCGCGAAGGTGACAAACCCGCGCTTATTGCTTTGCACCACGGGGTCATCCGGGATGGGGAGCTTCTCCCATGCCGCGTTGACTTCGGGGTCCCCATGGGCGCCGAACTGCGCCATGAAACCCTCCATCACGCGGAAGAAGCGGGTGTTGTCGAAGTACCCGCTCGAGACCAATTGGTAGAAGCGGTCGGCGCCAAGGGGCGCCCACGCGCGCGTGACCTCGACGGTAAATGCGCCCTTGCTCGTTTCGAACCGGGCGCGATACACGGGCGGCGCTTGCTGAGGCGTTGCCGGTGGCAGGCCGACTTCGGGTGGCTTTTCGCAGGCGGCGGTCGCGAGCAGGGCGATGAGGCAATAACGACGCATGTTCACGGTAAGAAACAGGTGGTGCTGGTGTGTGGATCCCGGTCCCGTCGTCCGCCCGGTGCAGGTCGCTAGTGGCTGGTCCCCTGGTACACGCCGATGCGCCCGTTGGCGCCGCTCGCATAAAAGACGGAATTGGCCGACGCGCGCACGGCGTGGAACCCGGTGCGATCGAACGGGCGCCAGCTCCGGCCACCGTCGTCGCTGATGTCCGATCCGGCCTGACCCACGGCGAGGACCAAACGGCCCCCACGGCCCGCCGCCACCGAAGATCGGAAGCCGCCGGTGGTGCTCGTCGGCGTCACCCATTCCTTGCGACCCGGCAGGTAGATCGCGGCGTTCGCCCGGGTCGAGTCGTCCTGCGTGTAGTCGCCGCCCACGAGCACGAGGGTCTTGGCCGCCGGGGTGACACCAAAGATGCCGGTGCTGCTTCCGCCGGACCGGATCGGTGTGTCGATCGCAGTCCACGTGGCCCCGCGATCGGTGGAGCGGTGCAAGCGGGCATGCCGCCCACCGCTCGCCACCCACGCCCCCTGCATGCCGTCCACCACCAGGACCTGGCCGCTGGCGGCGAAGGCTGCCTCGCCCTCTCGTGCCTCGGGGCGGGACGCGGTCGGTGCCTCCCGCCACGTGTCGCCCCCGTCGTCCGTCAGCAACACGAAGAAGCGCCCTCCCATGGGGTCGCCTAACGCGATGCCATGCTGGTCGTCCCAGAAGTCGACCGCGTCCAGAAACACGGAGGTGTCAGCGGCCTGGTAGCGCAGGCTCCAGGTCGTTCCGCCGTCGACCGTGCGCCAGATGCGTCCCGCGGTGGCCACCGCGTGGGCGACGGTGGCGCTCCGGCCATGGACGGCGCGCACGTCGAAGGTCCCGCCCGGTACGGTGTCCACTCGCCAGCTTGCCCCACCATCCGTTGTGAGCAGCACCGTACTGCGGGATCCGCTGGCCCAGACGGTGCGATCGTCGACGACCGACAGGCCGCGCAGGGATGCGGTGGTGCCAGTGGACAGGGGTCGCCACTGGCCGTGGAGCGGCCCGGCGAGTGCGAGGGCGAGGAGGACGGCAGCGGTTCGCATGGGGGAAAGGTAGTGGGGACGCTGGTGGCAGCGGCTGGGGGGCAGGGTGGAGCCAAGCAACAACCTGGGGCTTGTGCTCTGGCTGGAGCTGGGGCACACATGCGTCTGCCGTCCACACACCGTCATCCGTGCCTTCTCTCCTCCGAACACGCTTTCTCGTCGTTGGCAGCGGGGTCGCCGGGCTGCACACGGCCTGGCGCGCCAGCACGCATGGCGACGTGGTCGTCCTCACCAAGCGCACCCTCTTCGATTCCGCCACGGCGTATGCGCAGGGGGGGATCGCGGCGGCACTTGGTGCGGGGGACTCGCCGGACCTGCATCGCAAGGACACCCTGGCGGCCGGCGCTGCGCTGTGTGACACGGAGGCCGTGGAAGTCCTCGTGGAAGAGGGTCCCGCGCGAATCCGCGAGCTGCAACTCGCGGGCGCGCGCTTTGACCTCGGGGCCGATGGCAAGCTGAAATTGGGGAACGAGGCCGCGCACTCGCGGCGGCGGATTGTCCACGCCCAGGGGGACCGCACTGGGGCGGAGGTCGCGCGCACCCTCGTGGAGCGCGTGCATGCATCGAAGCGCGTCTCGGTGCTCGAGCACGCGCGAATCCTCGAACTCATTGTCGAGGGCGGGCGCTGCGCGGGGGTGCGCGCCAGCGTGCTCGGGCAACCGGTGGAGATCCGCGCCGACGCGACCGTCCTCGCAACGGGCGGTTGCGGGCAGGTCTATCGCTACACGACCAACCCCGTGGTGGCGACAGGTGATGGCTTTGCCATCGCGCATCGTGCGGGGGTCACCCTCGCCGACATGGAGTTTGTGCAATTCCATCCGACGGCGTTGGACACCCCAGAGAACCCGCTCGCCCTGGTCTCGGAGGCGGTGCGCGGCGAGGGGGCGGTCCTCCGGAACGCGGCGGGCGAGCGTTTCATGGTCAAGCGCCACAAGTTGGCGGAACTGGCACCGCGCGACATCGTGGCCCGGGCGATCTTTCGCGAGCAGAAGCAGACGGGTCAGGTGTGGCTCGACGCGCGTTCGCTCGGCAAGGGCTTCGTCACGCGCTTTCCAGGGATCACCGCCCTCTGCCGGGCGCGCGGCATCGAACCCGGCGAGCAACTCATCCCGGTCACCCCGGCCGCGCACTACATGATGGGTGGCATAGTCACCGACCTGTCCGGCCGCACCTCACTCGCGGATCTCTACGCCTGCGGGGAAGTGGCCTGCACCGGAGTGCATGGCGCCAATCGCCTGGCGTCCAATTCGTTGCTGGAGGGGCTGGTGTTTGCCGAACGTGTGGCGCGAGAGATGTCCCAGGGGAAACGGCACGCGGGCCCCCGTCGCGCCCAGGCGTTTGACGTCCCGCCGCTCGCCGATCGTGGCGCGGCGCAGGTGGCCGCCGACGCCATTCGCGCGTTGATGTGGGATGCCGCGGGGATCGACCGCAACTCCCGTGGCCTGCGGACCTGCGTGCGTCAGTTGTCAGAGATCGCGGAGCGACTGACCGAGGGGATGACCGAGGAGCGCAACATGTGCGAAACCGCGCAGCTCATCGCTGGTGCGGCCCTCGCGCGGCGGGAATCGCGCGGTGGCCACTACCGCAGTGACTTTCCGCGGGCGAAGGGCGAGTGGCGCGAGAAGCGACTGGAGTGGTAGGCCGTCGGGGCTCTCGGCACGGGTGTCCGCCGTGGCATCACCGGGGACGTCGCGCGGGGCCGGCGTCATCCCGTTGGTTGCGGGACCACACCCCCGTAAACTTCCCGCATGGTGAACCCTGACGCTCCTGCCCTCGCCGACCGCATCCGGGCCCTGGCCCGCGAGCGACACGCCGTCATCCTCGCGCACAATTACGAACGACCCGAGGTGCAGGACGTGGCGGATTTCGTCGGGGACTCGTTAGGGTTGAGTCGCGAGGCGGCACGCACCGACGCCGAGGTGATCGTGTTCTGCGGGGTGCATTTCATGGCGGAAACCGCCGCCATCCTGTCGCCCGACAAGACCGTGCTCCTCCCGGACCTCGCCGCCGGGTGCTCGCTCGCGGACACGATCACCGCTGACCAGCTGCGCGCCTGGAAGGCAGAACACCCGGGCGCGGTCGTCGTGGCCTACGTCAACACGACGGCAGCCGTGAAGGGCGAGAGCGACTACTGCTGCACCTCGGGGAACGCGGTCGAGGTGGTGGAGTCGATCCCGGCGGACCGGGAGATCCTGTTCCTCCCCGACTTCTTTCTTGGCGCGCATGTGCGTCGCGTCACGGGGCGGACCAACATCCACGTGTGGCAGGGGGAATGTCACGTGCATGCCGGGATCACCCCGCAGAGCCTGGCGACCCAACGGGCGGCACACCCGACCGCGGAAGTGCTGGTGCACCCGGAGTGCGGGTGCGCGACGAACGTGGTGGAAGCGATGTCGGCGGGCGCCATCCCCAGCGACGGTGTGCAGGTTCTGTCGACGGAGGGGATGATCAAGCGTCCCGGTGCCTCCGCCGCACGCGAATTCATCGTCGCGACGGAAACGGGGATCCTGCACCGGTTGCGGCGGGCCAACCCCGACAAGCTGTTCTTTGCTGCCAGCGACCGCGCCGAGTGCCAGTACATGAAGTTGACCACCCTGCCCAAGCTGCAGCGCGCCCTGGAACGCGGGGAGCATCGCATTACCGTGCCGCCGGAGGTGGCCGCGCGCGCGCGGCTTGCGCTCGAGCGCATGGTCGCGATTGGTGGATCCACGCCGTCGCGCGCGCCCGCCTTTGACCCGGGAGAGTAGGGTGCCCCTCCCGTTCCCGCTCGCACAGGGGGCCCTCGATGACCTCGTGCGCGCGGCGCTCGCCGAGGATCGCGCGTTCGACGACGTCACGACCCTGGCGACGGTTGCTGCAGACAGTTGGAGCCGGGCGCGAATGGTGGCCCGACAGGGCGGGGTATCCTGCGGGGCCGCCTTCGCCACGGCCGCCTTTCGCGCCCTGGACAGCGGCGTCGTCGCGCAGCTCCGTGCCCCGGACGGCAGCCGCGTGGTGCGAGGCGAGGTGATCCTGGACCTGTCGGGGCCCTCGCGCGCCCTGCTCTCGGCCGAACGCGTGGCACTGAACTTCATGCAAAGACTTTCCGGTGTCGCGACCCTGACCTCACGATTTGTCGACGCTGTGCGCGGAAGTCGCGCCGAGGTGCTGGACACGCGAAAAACCACCCCGGGGTGGCGCGCACTGGAGAAGTACGCCGTCCGATGCGGCGGGGGGACCAACCACCGGATGGACCTCGAAGCGGCGGTGTTGATCAAGGACAACCACCTGGCGGCTGTGGGCGGCGATGTCGCCGTTGCGGTGCGGCGGGCCCGCGAGATGGCGCGCCCCGGCGCGGTCATCGAGGTGGAGTGCGACCGGATCGAGCAGGTCGAGGCGGCCGTCGAGGCTGGCGCGACCATGATCCTGCTGGACAACATGTCGATTGCGTCGCTGGTGGCCTGCGTGCGGCTGGTCGCGGGCCGCGCGAAGCTGGAGGCCTCCGGTGGCGTGACCCTGGAGTCCATCTCAGCCATCGCGGCCACCGGTGTCGACTACATCTCGGTAGGTGCGATCACGCACTCCGCGCCGGCCATGGACCTCGCGCTCGACTTCGAGACATGACGGTGCCCGTCGAGCCCCATCGCTCGCCTGGCGCGGCGGCACCGCGCGCGACGCCGGCCGTCGAGACGTGCCCCATCTGCGGGTCGGCGCAGCTCCTTGCGCTGCGATGCAAGGTGATCTGTCAGGGGTGTCGCACCATCCTGCAGAGCTGCGCCGACTTGTAGGACGTCAGGGATTCACGGTGACGGGAACCGTCACCTGCGGCACGCCGGACATCGTCACGCTGATGCTCGTGGCCCCGGCCGCCACCCCCGTCACGACACCGCCTGGGCTGACCGTCGCGATCAGGTTGTTCCCCGTGGCGAAGAAGATCGACTTGGTGGTGGTGAGCACGTTCCCCAGGTTGTCCTTGGCCACGACGGTCAGGGTCTGCGTCGCAGCAACCGAGACCTGGAGTGGGGTTGGGGTCACCACCAACTGGGCGATCTGCGCCACCCGCAGCGTCATCACGTTACTGGTGACGTTGTCGATGGTCACCGTGATCGCGGCCGTTCCATTTTGCTGGGTCGTCGCTTGAACGATCCCGAGGTTGCTCACGCTCGCCACCGGGATGTTGGTGCTGGTCCAGACGACGTTCCGATTGTTGAGGTTTGTGACCGGACGGCCCGCGGAATCGGTGACCACTGGCGTGTACTGCTTCTGGTCGCCACCGGCGAGGGTGTCCGCGGACGGCACCAACGTCACCGTCCCGATGGGGACCGGTGTCACGCTGATATTCACCGAGGCGCTGCGCTGGTCGATCGACGCCGTGATCGTCGCATTTCCGACCGTGAGGCCGGTGACCACGCCAGTCGCGCTGACGGTTGCCACAGACGGCGTGAGCGAGGTCCAGGTGACCGCCTTGCCCGGGATCGGTTGGTTCTGGTTGTTGAGCCCCTGCGCGGAGAGCTGCAGCGTGTTGCCGACGCGCATCGGCGCGATCACGAGCGGCGAGATCTGCACCGCGACCACCTGGTCGGTGACCGTGACCACCACGTCGTTGGACTTGACGCCGTCGACCGTGAGGGAGACGCGACTGGTGCCGGCGGTGAGCGCGGCGACCGTCCCGGTGTTCGAGACACTGGCGATGGCGGCGGCACTGGACGACCACACCACCTGGCGGTTCGAGAGGTTGGTCACCGTACGGTTCAGCGAGTCGATCACGGTCGGCGTGAGCACACGCGTGTTCGACGTCTGCAAGGCAATGGAGTCCGGGGCCAACGTCACGGACTTGAGCGGGATCTCGGTGACGGTGACCGGCAGGGAGGGTGACACGCGCCCGTCCACTTCGGCGGTGATGCTTGCCACACCTACCGACACCGCTGTCACCAGCCCCGTGGAGGAGACGGAGGCGACGTTCGTGTTGGATGACGCCCAGGTCACCGTCCGGCCGGTAATCGGCGTGTTGTTCACGTCGCGCGGGGTGGCACTCACTTGCAGCGGCGCGCCGCCGAGGCGAAGGAACTGCGGGCTCGAGGGCGCGAGTGCCACCGACGCCACGGGGACGTTGATCACCGTGATGGACGTGCTGCCGTCCACGGCGTCCAGCTCAACGCTGGCGGTGATCGTCACGGTGCCGAGCGCGACCCCCGAGACAATCCCCTGTGTATTGACCGTGGCGACCGCCGTGTTGCTCGAGCGCCAGGTGATGTTCCGTCCGCCGATGGTCTGGCCCGAGGCGCCGGTCACCGACGCCAGCATCACGCGCGTCTGGTTGATCGCGACCTGGTCGTTGGCCGGTGTCACCACGACGCGGGTCACGCGATCGAGCACCCGGATATTTGCCTGCGCCGTGCGGCCATCCACACTGGCCTTGATCGACGCCTGACCGACCGCCTTCGGCGTCACGAGGCCGTTCTGGTCAACCGTCGCGACTTCGGGAAAGAGCGACTCGTACTTGACCGTCTTGCCGCTGATCTCTGCACCACTGATGTCCCGGACCGAGACCGTGGTCTGGTACGTCCGGTTGATCAGGACCGAGTCGGTGGCGATGCCGAATTGCACGCTCGACGCCCCCGGTGTGTCGACCGGAGACGTGCATGCGGCGAGGAGCGCGAGGGAGAGCCCACCGCCCAAACGGCTGAGCAACGTGTTGCAGGAGAAAGACATAGGATGGCGATGGGGCAGCAGGTCGGGGCCGGGAGCGTGACAGGGAAATCGACACCCTTTGTGCGCCGGCACCCGGACGCACGGAAAGGTACTCCGGGATCGGTCATTCTGACCCCGCGAGCGACTACCCGAAGGACGATCATCGACGGGGGGTCGCAATCGGACACGGGGCAAACCACATGCCGGACCGATCGCAACCGGAATCAGGCGTTGCTGGAGCGGGGCGCCGCCGCCAACTGCGCGCCAAACGACGAGGGATCGAGGGCAGGGGCACCACAGGCGTATCGGCGGCACACGTACCCTGTCCCCGTGGCTCGACCGTTCGTGAGCGGGGTGAGTCCCGTATCCCGGGTTGCCACCAGCGACGGGACATAGGTCCTGCCGAGTTCAGCCTCGAGCGCTTCACTGCCGCCGGGAATCGCGACCTCGATCGCTCCGTGAACGAGCAGGTCCGCAGCACCACTCAGGTGTCCGAACGCGAGGGGATGACGGGCAAGCGCTTCCCCGAGGCCATCGGCGAGTTGTCGGGCGAGAGCGTCAGCCTGGGCATCGTCACCGAACACCGAGATCCGGGCCAACAGCTCGCACGCGAGCGAGGACCCCGAGGGCATGGCATTGTCGGTAATGTCCCGCGGCCGCGTCAGGAGCTGCTCATGTCCGCGAGGCGTGTCGAAGAACAGCCCGGTCGCCTCGTCGTGGAAGTCCTGGATCATTTGCTGGGAAATGCGCTGGGCTTCGCGGAGCCAGCTCTCCGCGCCCGTGAGCGAGAAGAGGTCGAGGAACGCGAGCCCAACAGCGGCGGCGTCTTCCAGGAAGCCCACGTCGAGTACCTGTCCGTTGCGCCAGGAGCGCAGGACACGGCCGTCCACCACCAGGTTGCCACGCAGGAACTCACCAGCGCGGAGGGCCAGGGTCCGGGCCGGCGTTTGGTCGCCGAACGCGGTGGCGGCGGCACACAGTGCCCGTACCGTCAGCCCGTTCCATGACGCCAGGACCTTGTCGTCGGTCGCCGGCCACACGCGCTGTGCCCGGACGGGGTACAACCGCGCGCGCGCGCGGTCGAGGGCGGCGTCGAGCGCGTCGGGGTGAACCCCGAGGTTCGAGGCGACGGCTGCAGGTGGCGTTGCGAGGAACGGGATCGATCGGCCCTCGAAATTGCCGCCCGGGGTGATCCCCCATGCGGCCTTTACGACTGGCGCGTCGGCACCCAGCAGATCGTCGATCTCCTGTTCCCGCCAGACGTAGAAGATCCCCTCGTGCCCTTCGCTGTCGGCATCCAGCGAGGAGAAGAACCCGCCCCCAGGCGCCGTCATTTCGCGCGCGAGCCAGGTGATCGCGCGCGCCGTGGAGGCCTGCACCTCGTGGTCCTTGGTGGCGCGCCATAGCTCAACGCCAAGCCGGATGAACAGGGCGTTGTCGTACAGCATCTTCTCGAAGTGTGGCACGAGCCAGCGCTCGTCGACGGAGTACCGATGGAGCCCGCCGCCCACCTGGTCGCTGATGCCCCCCCTCGCCATCGCGAGGAAGGTCCGGTGCGCCATGTCGCGCGCCTCCGCGCGTCCCGTGCGGGCCCAGTACCGGAGCAGGAAGTCGAGCGACATGCTGGGAGGGAACTTCGGCGCTCCCCCAAACCCGGCGAAGACGTCGTCGAATTGTTTGGCGAGCCCATGGAAGGCGCGGTCGAGGTGCGCTGTGGTCAGCTGCAGGTCGTCGCGTGGTGGCCGGGTGGCCGAGTCATAGATCGTGCGTACCCGCGCCCCGGTGTCTTCGACCTTCTGGCGGTCCTCGCGATACGCGGCCGCCAGCGCTTCGAGCACCCGGGGGAACCCGGGCATCCCGTGCCGGTCCGCCGGCGGAAAGTAGGTGCCGCCATAATACGGCTCCCCCGACGGAAGCAGGAAGACGGTCATGGGCCATCCGCCGTGCCCCGTCATGGCCTGCACCGCCTGCATATAAATACTGTCCAGGTCTGGCCGTTCCTCGCGGTCCACCTTGATGTTCACGAAGTGTGCATTCATGAGGGCGGCGATCGCCGGGTTCTCGAACGACTCGTGCGCCATCACGTGGCACCAGTGGCACGCCGCGTACCCGATCGACAGCAGGATGGGCTTGTCCTCCCGCCGGGCACGATCCAGCGCTTCGGTGCCCCACGGATACCAATCCACCGGATTGTCGGCGTGCTGCAGGAGGTACGGGGAGGTCTCCGTCGCGAGGCGGTTCATGCCGGGGGGATGAAGGTTAACGTTCGAGGATGGTGCGCACCGCGGCCATGCCGAGGAGGGCGGCGCCGAGGCCGGCGACGACACTGATCGCGACGTAGAGGGCCGCGCGAGTGAACGCCCCACCTTGCACCAGCTCGATCGTCTCGACGCTGAAGGTCGAAAAGGTGGTCAGGCCCCCGCAGAAGCCGGCGCCGAGCAGCAGGCGAAGTTCTGGCGAAAAGGTCGGGGTCATCGCGGCGTACCGCGCGACGCCCCCGAGGATGAACGACCCCACGATGTTCACGACGAGAGTGCCGGTCGGGACGCCACTGTCCGCGCGCTGCAGGGCGCCACTGACAAGGAACCGGGCGACACCGCCGATGGCGGAGCCGAGGGCGACGGAGAGGAGGGGGAGCACGGGGGGCTCGAGGCTGGTGTGCTGCTGGCTGGGACTCGTTGCGTGGTGCTGGTGCTGGACAATCGTAACCAGCTCTTGCGCTCGGAGCGGCATTGGGCCACCCATCGGGGTGCCGTCTGCCGTCTACGTCCCCCCAACGCTTCAGACCCGTGTCTCCCCTCTCCGACTATCTCGCGGCCCATCAGGAGCGGTTTCGCGACGAACTTTTCACCTTCTTGCGATTCCCATCGGTCAGTGCGCGCAGTGAACATGCGAATGACCTGCGGGAGTGTGCCACCTGGTTACGGGACAACATGCAGGCGGTGGGCCTGAGTGCGACGATACACGAGACACCGGGGCACCCCATCGTGCTGGGCGAATGGCGTGGAGCTGGCGCCGGCGCACCCACGATCCTTGTCTACGGGCACTACGACGTACAACCGGTGGAGCCCCTGAACCTTTGGGAGAGTCCACCGTTCGAGCCGGAGATCCGGGATGGGCGCATCTATGCGCGCGGCTCCGTGGACGACAAGGGGCAGCTCTTCCTGCACATCAAGGCCATCGAGGCCCACCTCGCCACGGGCGGCACGCTCCCGTGCAACGTGATCGTGCTCGCGGAGGGCGAGGAGGAGGTCGGGAGCGATAACCTGGCCGCCTTTGTGGAGGCGCAGGCATCCCATCTGGCCTGTGACGGCGTGGTCATCTCGGACTCGGCGATGTTCGCCCCCGGGCAGCCGTCCATCCTGTCGTCGCTGCGCGGGTTGGCCTACTTCCAGATCGACCTGGAGGGGCCGAGCGTTGACCTGCACTCCGGGTCCTACGGGGGAGCCGTCGTGAATCCGGCGATGGCGCTCGCCCGGATCCTGGCGACGTTCCACGATGCCACGGGGCGGGTGGCCATCCCCGGGTTCTACGATGCCGTGCGCGAGTGGGAGCCGGAGGTGCGGGCGCAGATTCGCGGCCTGCCGTTTGACGACGAGCACTTTCGCCAGGAGGTCGGGGCAACCGCGTTAGGCGGCGAGGCAGGCTGGACGACGCTCGAGCGGATCTGGTGCCGGCCGACTTGCGAAGTGAATGGCCTGTTGAGCGGCTACACCGGCGAAGGGGCCAAGACGGTCCTTCCGTCCAGGGCGATGGCGAAGGTGAGCTGTCGACTCGTGCCCGACCAGACGCCATCGGCGATCGCCGAATTGATGCGCCGTCACCTGGCGCAGGTGGCTCCAGCGGGAGTGCGTGTGCAGGTCACCGAGCTGCATGGGGGGAACCCCTGGCGGGCGACCCTTGCCGGGCCCCTGTTCGACGCCGGGCGGCGCGCGCTGGAGCGAGCGTTTGGCACGGCGCCGGTCATCGTTGGTGAAGGGGGATCGATCCCCGTGGTCCACGACTTCGCGCGCGTACTGGGCGCGCCCGTCCTGCTCATGGGCTTCGGCCTCCCCGGCGAGAACGCGCACGCGCCGAACGAGTGGATGAGCGAGGAGAACTTCGTGAAGGGGACGCAGGCGGCGGCGTTCCTGTGGGATGAACTCGCGGGGCGGGGGTAGGCCGACCGCGCGGGATTCCCGATGGGAAATCCACGGGGCGAGACATTGGAGCGTCCCCTGCATGGGACGACGGCCGCAATGGGTCGGCGCGAACTCGTGTATTGACAAGGGTTTACCACAGGCGGGGACTTCGGCACCGTACCTGCCCTCCTGAGGGGTGTACCACACCAGGAGATCCCATGACCACTCGTCGCGTCGGTTTCACCCTCGTTGCCCTTGCCACGTTCGCCGTCAGCGCCGAGGCACAGCGCCGTACCCCTTCGGTTGCCCGTATCACGCCGTACGTCGGGTACATGCACTTCGGCAACTATGTTGACGGCCCCTTTGGCACCGGCATTCGTAACGAGGGTGCGCCCGTCTACGGGGCGCAGCTCGGGATCGACCTGAGTGACCAGTTTGCGTTCGTGGGCAACGTGGGCTACTCGGATTCGAACCTGGAAGTGGGGCTTCCGATCGTTGGGGGTCTCAACTTCGCCGATGCGAGGGTGCTGCTGTACGACGCTGGGCTCCAGTACCGGCTCCCGACGCCCATCTCGCTTGGACGCGAGGCGGTCCCGTTCGTCGAAGCAGGCGCGGGGGCCATGCGCACGGAGATCGGGGTGGGGTCGTTGCGCACCCAGTCGACGGCGTTCGCCGCGAACTATGGCGGAGGCGTTGATCTGCAGCTGGGCCGGAGCCTGACGTTGCGGGCGATGGCGAAGGACTACGTGGGTCGTCTCGACTTGCGCGAAGCGACCCGCCTTGACCTGGACGTCCAGACGAAGCGGACCCACAACTGGGCGTTCACGGCTGGCGTCAGCGTGAAGTTCTAGCGGTGGGGTGGGCATGGCAGGCGCGGCGGGCCTCCGGAGACGGGGGCCCGTCGTGCGTTGGGGGCCGCCATGCCGCGTCGCGGTGCGCCGGGTAGATTGCGCCCCTTGTCCCTTCGCCATCTCGCATGCGTCGCTTCGCGGTATTCGTCTCCCTGGTCGCCGGGCCTGTTGGGCTCGGTGCGCAGCAGGTCTACAACGGGCGTGCAGGGCAGATCCAGGTCACGCCGCCCCGGATCGAGTCGTCGGTGGCGGTCGATGGTGTCCTGAACGAGGCGCCCTGGTCCCAGGCCGCGGTGTTGTCCGGATTCTCGATGTACCAGCCAGTGGACCAGCAGCCGGCGCAGGACTCGACCGTCGTGCTCGTCTGGTACTCGCCGACCGCCATTCATTTCGGGATCCGCGCCTATGCGCCCGCGGGTGCGATCAATGCCAACCTGTCCGATCGCGACAAGATCTCGGCGGACGACGCGGTCGACATCATCCTGAACACATTCAACGACGGTCGGCAGGCCTTTGTGTTTGGCGTGTCCGCGCTGGGCGTCCAGGCGGACGGCACGATCAACGAAGGGGCGCGAGGCGCGGGGCAGCGCGGTGGCGGGGCGCTGGATGGGTCGTCGGCGACGGTCCAGGCGGACCTCAGCGCGAACTTCGTCTACGAGTCGAAAGGCCGCCTCACCGAGTACGGCTACGACGTTGAGGTGCGGATCCCGTTCAAGAGCCTCCGGTACCAGCCGACCGACGTCCAGGATTGGGGGCTGCAAGTGGTGCGGCGCGTGCGCTACCTGGGCCACGACAATACGTGGACGCCGGCACGTCGTGATGCGGCGTCGTTCCTGGCTCAGGGAGGAACCCTGAAGGGACTGCGCGGACTGGAGCGCGGCCTGGTCGTAGACCTCAACCCCTCGGTGGTGGGCTTCCAGAATGGGGCACCACGCAACGATGGGAGTTGGCGCTACCTCCCCCAGGGCCCGGAGTACGGCGGGACGGTGCGTTGGGGGGTGACCAACAACCTCGTCATGAACGGGACCTTCAATCCCGATTTTTCGCAGGTGGAAGCCGATGTGGTGGCCCTGGTGTTCGATCCCCGGCAGGCGCTCTTCTACCCCGAACGGCGCCCGTTCTTCCTGGAGGGAATCGAGAACTACGCAGCGCCAGACGGGTTGATCTACACCCGCCGCATGGTTCAGCCCGATTTTGCCGCCAAGGTTACGGGCAAGGTGGCGGGCACCAATGTCGCCGTCCTGAGCGGCCTTGACGACCGCAGCAACTCGCTGTCCGGGGACGGACATCCGTACTTCAACGTGTTACGCGCCGTGCGCGACGTTGGCCCGCTCAGCCGGATTGGGGTGACGTACACCGACCGGATCGACGCCGACGATTACAATCGGGTCCTCGGCCTCGACGGCCGGTTGGTCTTCCGGAAGTTGTGGACCCTGCAGGGCCATGGGGCGCTGAGTCGCACGCGCGTTGCCGACGAGGTCGCGACCGCGCCCTTGTGGTCGGCGAGCCTGGGACGCAATGGGCGCACGTACGACTTCAATGCGGCCATCAATGCGGTTGGCGAGGAATTTGACGCGCAGGCGGGGTTCATCAGCCGGCGCAATGTGGCGAACTACGTGCTGACCAACGCATTCACCTTTCTGCGCGCGCCCGGGTCGCGTGTGGAATCCTGGGGCTTCAACGTGCGGGGGCAAGGGACGCAAACGTACACCTCGTTCGTCAACGGGCGTGCGTCCCAGGACCGCAAGCTGCACTTTAATGGCAACATGGCGGTGCGCGGCGGATGGCGGATGAGTGGCGGGGTGTTCTTCGAGAATTTCGGGTTCGACTCCCTGCTGTACGCCAATCACTACGTTGAGCGCGACCTGGGTGGACGCAAGGACACCGTCAAGTTCACGGCCGCCGGGGACCCGCGGCTGCACAACGTTGACCTCACGGTCCGGGTGAACACGCCGGAATGGTCGCGCTTCTCCGGTGACATCTTTTACATCGGGGGCAAGGACGAGAACTTCGATGAGTGGCAGTCCGGGCTCATCCACATCGTCACCGTGAACGCACGCTGGCGGCCCACCGACCTGCTGCGATTCGAGGCGCAGTACCAAGTGCAGGAGTACAACCGGTGGAAAACGGGGGAGACAGTCAACTCCCGCAAGGTGCCGCGCCTCAAGGTCGAGTACCAGGCATCGCGGTACATGTTCGTGCGATTCATCGGGCAGTACGATACGCAGCAGAAGCTCGACCTGCGCGATGACCAGCGCACCAACTTCCCGCTGCTGTTTCGTAACGCGGATGGGAGCTTTTCGGCGCTGACCGGGTTCAAGCGGAACCGGGTGCGCGCGGACTGGCTCTTCTCCTACCAGCCCACCCCCGGCACGGTACTCTTTGTCGGCTACGGCAGCTCGATGTCAGAAGCCGAGCCACTCAAGTTCCGCGACCTGCGCCGGACCTCGGATGGCTTCTTCGTGAAGTGGAGCTATCTCTTCCGGCTGTAGCACGGCGGGATCCGGCGGCGGCCGGCGCGGCCCCGTCCTTGGGCGCTCACGGCCCCCGCGTCGGCCGTCTGCCCTAGCGTACTTTCTCCACCGGCAGCTCACTCCGCTTGGCCCAGTCCTCGAAGGAGCCGTCGTAGATCCGCACCGGGATGCCTAACGAACGGGCCGCGGTGTACAGCAGGCTCGCCTGCAGCCCGATGTGGCAATAGGTCACGACGGTATCGCCCTTCATCACCCCGGCCTGATCAAACAGGCGTCGGATCTTGCCGGCATCACGGAAGGTGGTCAGTTCGCTCGTCAACGAGCTGAATGGGATGCTCCGGGCGCCGGGGATGCGACCGGCACGGGCGGTGGAACCTGCGCTCAACCCCAAGTGGAACTCCGGCGCCCGTGCGTCCAGGACCCGCACGCCGGCACGAGTGCCGTTCTGGGTAATCCAGGCCGCGTCGACGACATTGTCGAAAGGCTGCGGGGTGAAATTCCCGCGCGCGACCGGGGTGGCGTCGAAGGTCACGGTGCGACCGGCCTCGCGCCAGGCATCGATCCCGCCGTCGAGGATGGACACCTTCCCCCGAAGCCCGACGCGCTCGAGGGTCACCAGCGTGCGCGCGGCGATCAGTGGTTGTCCGTACACCACCACATGCTGGCCATCAGACACCCCCACCGACTCGAGCAGCGAGTCGATGTAGGCCGGGGCCGGGAGCTGGGTCGAAAGTCCCTCGCTCTGCAAGGCGACGGCCGCAAAAGGGAGGAACCGCGCGCCGGGCAGGTGGCCGGCGTCGTACTCGGTCTTCGTCCCCGCATGCAACACCACCACCGTGCGGTCGTTCATCCGCTTCTCCATCCACTTGGCGGAAACGATGACCGGATGGGACTGCGCGGCCAGGCCGGTGGCCGCAAGGGAAAGGAGGACGACGAGGCGTGGTAGCATGTGGGCTCTCTGGCAGATTCCGTCGCGGGAACTTAGCGTGCGGAGCGTTCCCGGATACTCCCTCCTCGTGCGTGTCATGTTCGTTCGTACAGCGTCCGCTTTTCTATTTGTCGCCTCCGTCGCGGCGTGTCGCCTGGAACGTCGCGCCCCCGCCAGCACGGATACGACGTCCGTGGTCGACGTGGCGACCCTCCCGGACCCCACGCCTCACCGGCGTGTGGCATTCCGGGTGCCCAGCGAAAGCGAAGTGGCAGACCCCGTGGTGCTGGCCTCGGTCCGCCGCGGTCGCGCCATCCTGCGCAACACCCGGGACTCGCTGCCTCGGCACGTCGGGAACGGACTCAGCTGCACCTCGTGTCATCAGGCGGACGGGACGGTCAAGCATGGCATGCCGTGGGTTGGTGTCTATGCACGGTTCCCGCAGTATCGATCGCGCGCCGGGGCCACGCAGCTTATCGAGGATCGCGTGAACGATTGCCTCAAGCGCTCGCTCAATGGGCGTCCGCTGGTGCCGGAGAGTCGCGACATGCGCGACATCGTCGCCTACATGGCCTTCCTGTCGACCGGGTATCCCGTGGGCGCCGAGGTGGATGGACAGGGGCTGCGTCCTGTGACGCCGGTCGAGGCGGATGCTGGCCGCGGGCGAAACGTCTTCATCGCGCGGTGCGCGCGCTGTCATGGCGGCAAGGGAGAAGGCATCGGGCTGGCCACGCCGCTGTGGGGCCCCAAGTCCTACAACATTGGTGCAGGGATGGCGCGCCTGCGCACCGCCGCCGCCTTCATTCGGGCCCGCATGCCCCAGGACAGTGCCGGTGCGCTGACCGACCAGGAAGCGTATGACGTGGCGCGGTTCATCAATGGGCAGTCGCGCCCCGACTTTGCCGGCAAGGAGCGGGACTGGCCCCACGGCGACCCGCCGCCGGATGTCGCCTACCAGACGCTGGCGAAGAAGCCGAAGACGAACTGAGCGCCGACGACCGGCGGTGCACCTTCGGCACCGCATGCCCGCCGCCGTCTGCCGTTCGCCGTCTCATCCCTCCTGTCGCGTCGCCCGGTCCTCCTCTGCGAGGTCCCGCACGCGCCCCATGACGGCGTCGACAATCCCCTTGTAGGTGCTCCCCTTGGGCGGCAGCGCATAGTGCTCGGCGAGGTCCACCGGGGCCCCGAAGCGCACCCGTGCTGCCTTCCCCTCACGCCACGCGCGCCGCAGTTGCACCGGGACGGACGCGTGCATCCCGGCCACGTACACCGGAATCACGATCGGACGTGCGGCGTGGATGATGCGACCGGTCCCCGGCTGGCACCGCAGGAACGAATGCTCATCCTCGTTCAGGTTTCGCGCCCCCTCGGGGTGGATGCCGATCACGTGACCGGGGCCGCGGGCGCACAAGGCGGTGAGCACGTCCAGGGCGTAGGCGTCACTCGCGGCATGGCTGGGGAGCGCGAACAGTGGCGGGAACATCGACCACATCGCGAACAGCTGGTTCAGCGCCATCCCCCGCAGCGTTTGGTAGTAGAACTGGCCGAGGACCGGGAAATACAGGCGCTTCCGCCCGGGCAGCCGTCGGTGGAGCAGCGTCGACACAACAAACATGTCGAAGTAGGTCCGATGGTTGGCCACAAAGAGGATCGCCCCCTTCGGCCACGCCTCCTCGACGTGATGCCATCCCGAATCCGCGATGCGGCCGCGCATCACCAGGTTCACCAGGGAGGCACCGTAGAGTCGCTGGCCAAGGGTCCAGAACGCTTTCATCGGTTCCCGGTTCATGAACCGGGCGACCTCGACGTGCAGGCGCTCCTTGCGGCCAAGGGTGGCGCGTACCGCCGCGGGCAACGGTGCCGTGAAGGGATCGGGGGGGCTCATCTCCCGGTGCCCTCGGGCCGCGCAGCTTGCCGGGTGGGGTGCGCCACGAACTGACCAGTTGGCCCCAATGAGGGTCGGGTCATCGCGGTGCGAGTGGCACCCGCCGGAGAGGAGGGGGCGAAGGAGGGCAAGAAGATCACGCGGGAAATATGCGTGCATACCATGCGCCCGTGGCTTGCCCCACTAGCGTGGATCCTGCGACCTTCGAGGGAGCGTACTGCGTGGGGCGGACGGGGCCGGTGTCCTGAGGTGCTACGGACGTCCGGCGCGGCGAGCCCATCGCACCTGCCTGTCGCTTTCACGTACTCCTGGCCGCACTCTCCACTGGACTGATCGATGTCGACGAAAGTGTTCGCGAAGCTGCCGGACCCGCCGTATTACGCCGTGATCTTCTCGTCGCAACGCACGGCCGGCGATCAGGGATACGGCGCAACCGCCCAACGCATGGGCCAGTTGGCAGAGCAGCAGCCCGGATTTCTCGGGATGGAATCCACGCGAAACGCGGATGGCTTTGGGATCACCGTGGCGTACTTCACGGACGAGGCGTCGATCGCCGCCTGGAAGGCCAACATGGAGCACCGGGAAGCCCAGCGGATGGGACACACGACCTGGTATGAGCACTTCGAGCTCCGCATCGCGAAGGTGGAGCGGGCGTATGGTGGGCCGGCGCGGTGAACTCGCGTCGCATTGCCGTCGTGGGCGCCGGCGCGATCGGCGGGCTCTTTGGGGGTCGCCTCGCGGCTGGCGGGCATGAGGTGGTCTTCCTTGCACGTGGGGCGACCCTCGATGCCCTCGCGGAGCGCGGGCTGATCGTGGACTCGCCGGAGGGCGACCTGCGGCTGCAGCCGGTCCGCTGCGCGCAAGATGCGGCCGCAGTGGGCCCGGTGGATCTGGTCCTGGTCTGCGTGAAAGCGGGTCAGGTGTCGGCGTTGGCGCCGACGCTCCGGGCGTTGATCGGCGACGGTACCCTCGTGATCCCGCTGCAGAACGGGGTGGAGGCGAGTGGCCAGCTGGCTGCCGCGTTAGGCGAGGCCGTGCTCGAGGGGTACAGCCGGGTCATCGCCGAGGCCGTTGCTCCGGGACACATTCGGCATGTGGCCGTCACGCCGACTATTGCCTTCGCGCCGCGCGTGGGGGCGGGGTCCCCACCGACGGAGGGGGTGCTGGCCGGCTGGGGCGAGGTGTTCCGCGGGGCGGGACTCCATGTGGAGGAGACCCCCGACGTGCTGCGCGCGTTGTGGGAGAAGTTCATGTTCGTCGAGCCGCTCGGCGCCGTGGGAGGCGCGGCGCGGGTACCGTTCGGCGCGTTGCTCGCGGTCCCCGAGACGCGCGCGTTGTTGGATGCGTGTGTCCGGGAGATCATGGCCGTCGGCCGGGCGCGGGGCGTGTTGTTAGGCGAGGACTCGGTGGCGAGCGTGTGGCTGCGGTACGACAAGCTCGCGCCGGAGGGGACGGCGTCGATGCAGCGCGACCTGATGGCGGGGCGGCCGAGCGAGTTCGATGCGCAGACGGCGGCCGTGTGTCGGATGGCGCGCGCGGTTGGGGTCTCGGCACCCGCCCATGACGCGCTGTATGCCGTGCTTGCACCGCAGGCGCGTCACGCGCGGTAGCTGCGGCTACCGAAGGCCCCTTATGCGGTATGCATCGATGACCTGCTCTTGCTCCACGCAGGTAGCCTCTCGGCCGTTGCGCAGCACGCCGATGTGAATGCCACATGGCGCGGGAATCGCGCCAAGTGGGCGTGGCTTCCCACCCCGCGCAGACACCATGGCGAGCTCGCGCATCGCGTTCCCCCGTACGCGCGAGTCGCGAAGGGCATAGAGAATGTTCCCGTCGGCGTCCCAGGAGATCGGGATCACCAGCGTCACCGAGTCGGTAGGGACGATCTCGCGCGCAGGACCGGACGGGAGGGCAACCACGACCAGGCTGGCTCCTCCAACCACGAGCTGCCGGCCATCCGGACTCGGGACGATCCCCTCGGGCAGGTACCCCTCGTGTTGTTCCCAGAAACGGGAAACAACCTCGCCCGTGTCGCTGGCGGTCACCGCATACCGACGCAGGCGACCACGCGGATTCACGTCGAAGTCCGGCGCATACACATACCGGCCATCTGGGCTCCAGGCCGCGGGAAACCCGAAGCTGATGACGTTGGATCCCCGCGGCTGACTCGGCTTTCCCAATCGCGTGACCTCACTGCTACGCACGTCGACGACAATCCACTCGGCGCCGCGGCCAGGCGGGACGTGACGCGTCACCAGGCGCGTTCCATCCGGCGACCATTGTGCGGCCATCAGCGTGCCCGGCTGAGTGGTAAGGAGGCGTCGATTCCCGCCCGCTGTATCCTGCAGGTAGAGGCTCGAACTCCGAAGTGCCGGTAGTGCCTCGACCTGCGCGAGGACGGCGCCGTCCGGAGACAGGGCTGGAACCACGTTCACCGCACCCGTTGTCTGCGCAATCATCCGCGCCGTCTTTGCGGAATCGATGGGAATCGGAAAGCGCCAGGTTCGTGAGATGTTCTCGATGCGCGGAACGATGAGGTCGCCGTTGCGCCCCATGTCCTGTGGGACCCCGGGAAGGTCCAGTGCGAGTCGCTCGCCCCGGGGAGGGCTCGCGTCGAGGTCCAGGCGAAAGATCGAGTCCCGACGCATCGGCGCGTAGAGAAAACGGCGCGTGGGGCCGAAGTAGGCCGTGCGCGATAGTGACGCAAATGCCCCGCTGGTGTCGGCCGGCGTGGTAGCGAACACCACTACGCGGTCGCCGGTCGCGTCCAACCGTGAGATGCGCACCGTGGAGTCCGGAAGGCGAGACGCGAGCACGAGCAGGCCCTCCGCGACACCACCCGCGAGCCAGACGACACGTTCCCCGGCGTCCAGCGATACGCGCACGCTGTCGCCGAAACCGCCGCGTCGCACCTCGGCGATCGTCACCGTGAGGGTGTCAGCCGGGGTGATGCCGCGTCGAAGGTTAAGCAGTGGGCCGGGGGATGGCTGGTACCACTGGCCCCCGCGCGATGTGACCCAATCGGGCTGGGAGCTGCTGCCGTCCGCGGTTGCCATGAATGTCGGCGGTTCACCCGGTCGGTAGGTGACGAGGGTCGAGTCGTCGAGCCAGGACAGGAATCCCGGGGCCGCCCTGCCGACACGGCGGGCGGTGCCTTGCGGCATCGTCTGGATCCACAATTCACCGCCATCGCGACGGAACGCGAGCTGCGACCCGTCCGGCGAGAGCCGAGGTTGGCTGACCGTGCCGGCATTAGTGATTCGCTCGGGCGCGCTCGGCGCGAACGCCGGCGTGCGCCCGATCCACCACCAGCCGGTGGCCGCCACACCGAGGACGCCCAACAGTGCCGGCAGCTGCCAACGCCTTCCTCGCCCGACCCGTCGGACCGGGGCGCGCGGCGCGGCCCCGCTCGTGACCTGGTCCAGCTCTTCGAGAAGCGCGGCCGCCGTCAGCCACCGATCGTTCGGCGCCTTCGCGAGGCACCGCATCACCGCATCCGCCAGCGCCGTTGGGACGTCGGGTCGGACGGCCTGCAGCGACTCCGGCACCGCCGTCAGGTGCCTCATGAACAGCTGCTGCATCGACTCGCCCGTGAACACGGGCCGCCCGGCCAGCATCTCCCACGCCATCGCCCCCACCGCATACAGGTCCGTGCGCGCGTCGATCGCCGCCGACCCCTCGATCTGCTCCGGGGCCATGTATCCGGGACTGCCTAACGCCACACCGACGCTCGTCGCGGCGTGCACGCTCGTCCCCGAACTCGCGATCGCCTTGGCAATCCCGAAGTCCGCCACCCACGCTTGCCGCCCCGCCAGCAACACGTTGTCCGGCTTGATGTCGCGGTGCACCAACCCCTTCTCGTGCGCGTGCGCCAGCGCTTCCAGCACCGATCGCAGCAGGCGGCGCACATCCTCCACCGGGAGCGCCCCCTCACGGCGCATCCGCGCGCGCAACGTCTCGCCCTCGATGAACGGCATCACGTAGAACAACGCCCCACCCGCCTGCCCGGAGTCCAGCAAGGGCAGGATGTTCGGGTGCGTCAGGTTCGCCGTGAGCCGGATCTCCGCGAGGAAGCGCTCGGCCCCCAGTACCGACGCCGCGTCCGGCCGGATGACCTTGATCGCCACATCGCGCCCGTGCCGGGTGTCGCGGGCCCGAAAGACCGTCGCCATCCCCCCACGGCCCACCTCAGCCTGCAACTCATATCCTGGGGCCAAGGCGCGCTCCAGCTCCGCGCGCTGATACGTCGCGGTGCTTCCGTCGACCATCCGCCCGACCAGTGAGTCCAGTGAGGTCGGCGTGTCGAGAAAGCCGCGCCGGTCGAGGGTCCCCTCGCGCGCCAGCAAGCGCTGGAGTTCGTCCGCAATGGTGGGCGACTCCTCCCGCAGACGCATCAGCCAGGCGGTGCGCTCCCCGGCCGGCATGTCGATCGCCTTGTCGAGGAGCGGTTGCACCTGGTTCCAGAGGGCCTTGTCCATAGCGGATCGCGATGAAGGCTAGGCCAGGAACAGCGCCATGAATCGGCGCAGTCCCGGGAGTCGGGGGGCTCGCGCGTTGGGCGCGACGTCTTCCTGGAGGAGCGCCTCGAGGGTCGCAACCACCGTGGGCGCGTCTGAGCGCAGGTCGTGCAGCCACGCTGCCCGGTCTCCTTCCGGGAGTTGCTGCATGGCGTTCACGAGCGGAGAGAGGGCGGCGCGGACCTGGGAAGCCTGGTGAAGCATGGGGAGCACCCGAAGTGGAGGTTCACCCCTGTCTTCGAAATCCGACGGCCAATCATGACACGCCGTCCCGTCCCATCGCGTCGCCCAGCAGCAGGCGGGCCTTCTTCCAGTCCCGCAGCACGGTGCGCTCAGATGCCCCGCGCTGCGCCGCGATCTCCGCGAAGGTGAAGCCGCAGAAGAAGTGCAGGTCCACGACCTCGGCCAGACGAGGATCCAGGGTCGCCAGCTCCTCCAGGGCTTCCCCGAGACGCGCGAGGTCGGGCTCGTCTCCGGCGGGTGCCGCGACGTCGGCGTTGGTGATCCCCGTGAAGTGGAACTCGCCCCCCCGCTTCTGGGCCCGCCGGTTTCGCGAATAGTCGATGATGATGCCGCGCATCGCCCGCGCCGCATAGCCGAGAAAGTGGCCCTTGTCCTCGAATGCCGGTGAGTGCTCGGAAAAGCGCAGGTACGCCTCGTGGAGGAGCGCGGTGGCCGACAGGGATACGTTGCCCTGAAAGTCACGAACCTGGCGACCAGCAAGCACCTTCAGCTCGCGGTAGAGCTCGGTGAAGAGCCGGTCTGGGGGGAGGGCGGCGGTATCCATGGCGGCGGGTCTACTGCGCGCGAGCCACGCCGTCGCGCCGGGGGTCGGCGATCCCGATCCGTCGGCCATCCTTGCGAACGAAGACGCCGTGGACGCCCCCGAACTGTATGTCCGCGACGCGAGAAAGCGGCTGGTACCCGGCGGCCACGAGACCCGCATACACGTCGGTCGTGAAGCCCGGCTCCACTTCCACGTCGCGGCGCCCTGGCGTGGACCAGATGCGTGGGGCCGCGATCGCGCGCCCGGGATCTTCGCCAAAGGCGAGGATGCGCGTGCTGACCTGCGTGATGGCCGGCTGGATGTACTGTGATCCCGCCGCACCAATCACGAGCCGCACCTGGCGCCCGTCCAGGATGATCGTGGGTGCGATGGTGGAGTTGGAGTAGCGGTTGGGACCGCGGGTGCGTGCGTCGAGGTTGGCGGCCGATGAGTTCAGGAAGAAGCCATTGGTATACACGCCGGAACCGAATAACACCCCCACCGTGGTGGTGGCAGACACCGCGTTGCCGTCGGCGTCCACGACCGAGAGGTGCGACGTGAGGCTTTCGCTGGTTTGGGGTTCGGTCTCGCCGCTGGAGGCCTTCAGCGCACGCGGAAGGGCCACCGGATAGGGATACGCCTCACAGGCCGCGTCGCGTGTCGCGGGCTCGTGTGGCCACGCGTCCCCTGGCCCGACGGAGTCCCGCGCCGCGCCTGCGAGGAGGGTAGCGCGTTGCGCGGCATACGCTGCACTGGTCACTCCGCGCGCCGGGACGGCCAGGACCGCGGGATCACCGCGATGGAGAGACCCGTCCGCCTGGGCGAGGCGGAGGATGCCGGCCATGGTGACGACCGCCTGGGGTCGATCGGTGAAGCCGCCGGCTCGGGTCAGCCCACTCGCTTCGGTGAGCTCGAACATCTCCAGCAGCGGGGCGCCTCCCATGGGGGGTGGCGCCGACAGCACGGTGTGGCCCAGCCAGCTCGTGCAGAGCGGGACCATGGGGGCAACGGGGTACCCGGCGACGTCGTCCGCCGTGATGAGCCCGCCAAGCGATTGGACCTCCTTCGCGAGTTGGTCGGCGATGGCGCCTGTGTAGAAGGCGTCGCGTCCGCCGTCAGCGATGCGTTGCAGCGTCGTGGCGAGCGCCGGTTGGACCAGGCGCGCTCCGGGGCGCAGGGGCTGGGAATCGGGGAAGAACAACGCGCGGGCGGCCGGGTTCCCCTGCAGCTTGGCGCGAGAGGACGCGATGGTGCGCGCCAGGAGCGGGCTCACAATGAAGCCGTCGCGGGCCAGGCGGATCGCGGGGGCAAGCACGGCGGCACGCGGCAGTTTGCCGTGGCGCTGGTGGGCCTCGAGCAGACCGGCCACCATCCCGGGGACCGCCGCGGCCCGGCCGATGCGCCGTGGATTGGCCGCGCCACTGTCCGCCTGGCCCCACGCGGGATCGCTCCCCGTGCGCGCGTAGAACGACAGGTGGTCCGCGCGTCCCGTGCGCGCGCTGTAGAAGGTCAGCGCGCCGCCCCCGCCGAGCCCGGTCTGCGAGATGTCGGTGACCGAAAGGGCGAAGGCCGTGGCAACGGCGGCGTCGGCGGCGTTGCCGCCGGCTCGCAGCACCTCAACACCGGCCGCGGAGGCGTCGGGGTGGGAGGCGGCGACCACTCCCCGGTCACCCTCCACGCGTTTGCCATCAGCCGGGGAGAGGTCGGCGGGGGACAGGCCGGGCGCCGCGCAGGCAAGGATGCCGGCGAGCAGCAAGGCAGGGGAACGGTGTCGGATGGTCAGGGGCACGCTTCCCAAACTCGGGCGGACCGCCACGTGGCGCAACCTCCGATGCGGTATTGCGCGCACGCCTCGCGGCCTGCGGGCCGTCCGGTGACGCTACGTTATTGCTCGGCGAGCAAGTCCTGTCGTGGCGGGCGCCACCCGGGGACGAACCGCGGGCAGGGGGCGGCGTCGCGGGGCAGGGTGACGCTGGCAAAGCTGCCATCGCCGTACCGCGCGTCGTACAACTCAGTACTGCCGTCGGCGTTGCGGCGCCACTGCGGCACTCGGATGTACTGCATGGCCGCGGCGGCCCGGCAGTGGGTGGCGACGAGGTCGCGAAGTTCGGCCAACGGTCGGCGCCAGGCGAGGTGCCACTGGATGGTCGACGTCGACGGGCGATCGTCCGGGTCGCCGAGGGGTGGGGTGCGCGACGGTCCTGTGCAGCGGCGGGCTCCACGGACCGCCGGCACTGGCGTGACCGTGGCGCTGGTGACCACGTAGGTCGCGCGGTCGGCCGTGACGACCAGGGCGCGCAAGCAGAAGGGGTCACCCGGTGTTGGCGTGAGGACGACGTCCGTGAAGTCCTCGCCCACCGCGCGAATGACCTGACGGCGGGCCGTGCGTGTCGTCGCGAAGAACACGGCTTCGACGGCGATCCAGCCGAGGACGCCTAACGCGAGGCGGGTCGTGTGGGTCGTTCGGGCGTTGACCAGCGTCCAGCACACCATCCCGATGGTGACAACGGCGGCGACGGGGCGAGGCACCTGGCCGAGGAACCACGAGGCGGCGAGGATGGCGACGGCGGCCAGGGCGAACAGCGCACGGGTGACACGACCAGTCGCCAGGAAGTACAGGGGCGGGAGTGCCACCACCCACAACCACGGCTCGACGATAAAGATGGCGTCGCCGTAGAACCAGCCGGAGTAGACAGGCCACCACGGATGCACTCCGTAGTTGTTCGTCCAGTCCAGGACGATGTGTGACACCGTTCCCGCGAGGGCCAACCACAGCAGGGCGCGCGCGGTGGGGCGCGCGCGCGACTCGCGGCTCAAGGCGAGCGCGATGCCCCAGATCGCCAGAGCGCTGACAATGGCGAAGACCACCGTGTGGGTGTGGCCGCGATGGTGCAGCGGGTATGCGAGCTGGCCCATCCCCAGCAGGTCGCCGGAGTACACAAGGTCGCTATCCGGAAACTCCGCCGCGACAATGCCGACGGCGATGGCGGTCCGGCGGATGGCGGGGGTGATGGCCGTGCCGCGGCGAGCGAGCGCAGCCAGCGCCCCGGCCCCCATCAAGCATCCGGCGAGGGCGTGCGTGATGTTATCCACCGGGCGCTCAGCCTTCTTTGCGCTCCAGGACCTTGCCTAACGCACCGGTCGCCCGGTCATACTCGACGATATGGGCCCACTCCGTGGCATCGGAGCGTGCGACGACTGCCATCACCTCGTCGGTGTCGCTGCAGTTGAAGACCTCGTGTGGCACCCCGGGCTCGATGTAGATAAAGTCGCCGGCGGTATTCTCGACGACCTGCTTCAGCCCGTCCCCGTACTCGTGTCGCACGCGTCCCTTGAGGATGTAGAGCATCACCTCGAAGTCGACGTGCACATGCGCGTAGGCCACGCCGCCGGGTGGAATGCGCGCGACGTTCATCGAGAGCTGGCGCGCCGGGACGTTCTTGCCGGACAGGCCGGCGGCGTAGCGGATCCCGTTCCAGCCGCGGATGTCCTGGCTGCCGCGAATGACGTGGATGCCGTCGCCGGCTTCGACAAAGGCGCGGAGGTCGAGTTCGCTCATGCGGATGGGGTAGGGTGCCGGAATCTACGATGGCTCCCTGGGGACGGCACCCGGACTAGCCACGCGCGACCGCTTGGTGCGATTGCAGACAACCTGAGGGCGAATCGGCGCCGCGAGGCCGGCAGGAGAACGGCCGTTGATGGCGAGCATCGAGTCACCTGAGCCTGCCAGGGTGGTTTGTAACGCAACGGAGCGAGGTGTAACGAGGCGTGCCACGTCTCACTCCGGTCAGATGTGCGCCGCACCGTTCAAGTTGGTGTAGGACGGCACCTTACGATCCGTGCGTTGGTGGAGCGCCCCTTGCTTCCGGACGAGGGTAACCTCTCACCTGGACAATGATGCGTTCACTCCGCCCCTCCTCCTTCCTCGCCATTCTCGCCCTGGCCGCGTGCGCCGTGGCCGACTCCACGTCGCCCCGTGAACTCGAACCGCTGCTGGCCAAGGGCGGTGGCGGCGGGGGCGGCGGTGGCGGTGGCACCACGCCTCCGCCCTCAATGGTGCTCCCCACCACGCCGCCAGCGCCGGGGGTCCTGGTGCGGGAGTCGTTCGGGTTCTCCCAGGGCGTGCGGCCACACGGAGGCAAGGGTCTTGATCGGGCCGTCTTCATCCACGAGAGCCTCGGGGGGTATTGGGTGGAGTGGCCGGGGTCAAAGTCGAAGCAGTGGCTCACCCCCAATAGCGACCAGACCTGGAAGTATGCGGCGTGTTCCGAGAACCTGAACGAGATGCCGTCCCCGTTGCAGGCCAGTGCGTTGCCGAACGTGACCCTGGAGAATGGGTGCATCTCGTCCGAGTGGTTTGACGCGGTGACGTCGTATCCCACGGCGTTGATGCCGTTCACGGCACCGGCCGTCCCCTACACCTTCAGCATGGATGGGTACCCTGCGCCCATCCCCGGCGCGTACATCGCCATCGGGTTCTCCAACTCGGGGCTCCTCACGAGCAACCTCACGACGTCGGGCGTACTGTGGCTGCGGGTCCGTGACCTGCAGCTGCCCGGCGGCGAGCTCACCTGGGAGCTGCGCACCAACGGCATGACCGGGTCCGTCCTCGCCAGCGGCAATGCCGGGTATCCGGGCTTCAATCCCATGTCGCTGCGGTACGAGCCGGCGACTCGTCGCGTGACCCTGACCATCGATGGCGTGGTACAGGGGCAATGGGACTACACCCTGAATGCGCCGCGCTACCTCGCGTTCGAGGGCGTGGGCATCATGGACAACCTGGTCCTGCGGCAGTGACCCCTCGCGACGGCGCGCCGGGCCTGCCCGGGCGCCGTCGGCGGGTAGTGGTGTCGGGTCGACGCCTAACGCGACGCGATCGCGTCGGGCATCGTCTCGCGCAGGATGTCGCGGATCGCATCCCGCGTCGTGGGGTCGAGCGGATGCGCCAGAGGTGAGGTGGGCTCGCTGCCGAGCACGGCGGCGATGAGGGCAAATACCTCGCGTTTCGCGACCGGCGGCAAGGTGCGCACGCCGTCGGAGTAGACAAGAAAACTCAACGGATACTTGAAGAGCCGTGCCTTCAAGTCAAAGTCGCGCAACGATCGCCCCTGGCTGTCGCGCGGGCCACGGCCGACAAAGTCGGTCGCGAACGACGATGTCCCCCGCAGCTCGGCGGTCAGGGGCGCGGCATCGTCAAAGAAGAGCGCCTGCACCAGGCGCGAGGCGGCGGCCTGCAGCGTGGGCGTCATGGGGATCCCTCCGTCCGGCGCCGCAGGATTGCGCGGGCCGGAATACCGGCGATCCGCTTCGTCCGCGGCGCGGTGCACGAGGGTCACCAGGTTGTGCACCACGGCTTGGTGGACGAGCACCATCAGGGCCACGACATCGCTGTGGCCGTTCAGGTAGACCGAGGCGTCGAAGTAGTCCGCCAGGTTGGCGCGCTCGCTCTCCGTGGTGAGGTCGATCTGTGCGCGGTAGGCCTTCTTGTCCACCTCGTGGCTCAGCTTCGTTGACCGCACGTTGCCGGAGTGCCCATGCGGCCCGTGCGTCCCCGTCACGTACCAGCCGCCAAAGCGTTGGGCGACGGGCGTGGCGTCCGTCATCGCTCCGTCCTGCACGCCGGTGATAGGGTAGCCGAGCCGGTCGGCAATGGTCGACAGCGTCATGAGGCCGGGTACGCCCTCCGTGACGGCCGACTGATGACACATTAAGCAGGTGCGTCCTTCCCGCTGGAACGTCGGAGGTTTATCGGCCACCTGGTTCAGCGTGTAAAACACCGCGCCGCGTGACGGGTGCATCGAGGCAATCTCGAGGAAATGCCCCTCCTGTACGTATCCGATGTACACGTCATCGTTGAAATACAGGGCACGGGGCGACCACGGCGCGATCTTGTCGGTCTGCAGCGACGTGCGAGAGAACACGAGTCCCTGGGACGAAACCGGGATCTCAAGGGCCTTGAGCAATGCGGGGAGGAAGCCGAAGGCCGAGTCGTAGGCGAGGGCCGCCTCCCCGGCAGCGAGGCGACGCTGGAGTCGTTCGATGGGGTCGGCGTCGGTTGAGCGGCAGGCGCTGGCGAGCGAGGTGCCTGCAGCTCCGGTTTGTTGCGGGCACGTCGTGTCCACGGCCACCGCCGCCCCCAGTTTGGGCGTCGGTCGTGGGTGGTGAGGTGTCATGATGGCAGCCGCGAGGGCCAAGGCCGTCAGTGCGACCGGCGTGGCGTGGGCAGGCAGCATCTCGTTACCGGTGTGCGAAGGTCACGCCGCAACCTTCCGTATGGTCCGGGTGGGGGCAAGTCGCTGAAATCCCCCTTGACGCGAACGAACAAGCACACCCAAAACCAGGACGGGTCCCGACGAAGCGCCGGGACCCGTCCTGGTTCCTGTCGACCTACTTGCTCCAGGGCGGTACCACCTTGTTGCTGCGCGCATACGCGATGGCCTGCCCAAGGTGCTCGTGCAGGTGCGTCACCGTGAGTGTCATCGCACGGGCTCGGCTCCAATCCTGCCCGAAGAACTTGATCACTTCACCGGCGTTCGCGTCCGTGGTCAGTGCCATTCCCTGATGCAGGTGGCGATACGATGCCTCCAGCTCGGCGACAATCTGGTCCTTGGACAGCCTGCGCTTCTCATACGTGGCCACCGTCTTCATGTCCGCGGTGATGCCGCTGGCTTCCGGCGCCGGCTTGCCCATCGCGATCGGGATGAAGTAGTTGTCGCTGGCGACGTGCAGGAAGACTTCGCCGACGGTGCGCGTTCCATCGCTCGGCTTCCAGCCGTACGCGGCCTCGGGCATGGCTTTCGCGAGGTCGATCATCTTCTTCTGCGCGTCGTTCACATCGCGGTGCATCTCCGCCATCCAACCCTGGGCGGAAAGAGGGGCGGCGCTGACCAACGCAAAGGCGAGTCCGAGTAGACGTGTCTTCATGGCGTTCACGGATTTGAGGGGGGCCGCGGGTGGTTCCGCCGCCTGATGGAAGGATATCCCTGACGGCCCAGGCGGACAGGTGACGGGGACGAGTTCCATCGGTCGCGTGCCCAAGGGAGTCCCGCAGATGTCGACGGGGCGGCTGATTGCCTTCCAGACCCGTCCGCGCTGCCCTCCTCCGTGGGGCGATAGCCGCGCGTCCGTGCGGTTCCCGGGGGATTCCCGGGGCGCTCGCCAGGGGCGATTCTCCCGGAGCCTCAGCCCCCTGCTCTCATGTTCGCTCGTTCGTTACTGGTTTTCGGTGTCGCCCTGTCAGCTCGTCTCGCGTTAGCCCAGTCGCCGCCGGTTCGTGACATCACCTTTGCGCCGGACGGCCGTCTGGCCGCGTCCATTGAGGGAGATCTCTGGGTGCGGACCGGCGCGAATGGGTGGCGCCGGGTCACGGCGGGACCATCCTGGGACCGCTTTCCCGCATGGAGTCCTGACGGACAGTCCCTGGTGTTCACCTCAAACCGCGATGGTCAGGATGACCTCTACCGAGTGCGGTTGGGCGGCGCGGCTGCCCCCGAGCGCCTCACGACCGACCCGTTGGCGGATCACGAGCCCACGGTTGCCGGCGACGGCACCATCATCTTTGTTCGCGGTCGCTTGAACGAGGCGCGCCTGTGGCAGCGGTCACCGACGGGCGAGGAGAAACGTGTGACGGCGGGGACGACCCCTGAGCGCGGGCCGCACGTGGCCCCCGACGGCAAGCGATTCGCCTACGTGCAGTACTTCGACGGCGGTCGCCGCGTGCGCATTCGCGTGGTTGGCTCAACGACGGATTCGATGGTCACCGCGGATCGTCCTGCAGATGACATTGCCTGGTCTCCGGATGGGACACGCCTGGTGTTGAGCACGACGGCCGGTCGTGGCGCGATGTATTGGACCCCAACGGATGGGCGGTTCGTGAACTACCTCGCGGCCGCACGCGGCGACGTGGCGTGGAGCCCCGATGGACGCACCATCCTGGTGGCCGAACGAGGGAGCGACGAGTCCGGGTACAATGGCGATCCGGATCGCGTGGGGGACCGCCGGGCCGCGGAGGCGCTCAAGCCTAACGACCGGCTCCTCACGATGCCGGCGCCGGCAGGACTGGTGGACGCCACCCCGATGGCCGTAGCGGCCACGATGGATCGCGGGGCGCGAAATTCGGAGGCGTTTGAGCGGTTCGCCGCGCGGATGCGGCGCACCTACTACGACGCCCCGGGTGCCGAGCTGCGGCGCGCGGAGTGGGATCGCGTGGTGACGCGCCTGCGACCGAAGGCGGCGGCGGCTCCCACCGACGCGGCGCTCGAGGCCGTGATGCACGAGGTCGTGGCGGCGCGGCCCACGCTGCGCGACGAAGCCACGGGACGCGCCGGGGTGTCGAGTGCCCACCCGGTGTCGACGGCCGCCGGGGTGGAGATCCTGCAAAAGGGCGGGAATGTGGTCGACGCGGCGGTCGCCGTTTCGTTCGCGTTAGGCGTGGTGGAGCCGGACGCGAGTGGCATGGGCGGGTACGGCGAGATGCTCGTGTACCAACAGGGGATGACGCAGCCGAAGTTGCTCGAGTTCATGGCGCGCGTGCCGGAGGAGGCCGGGCTCGGCAACGCGACATTGCAGGAGGGCGGGCGATACCCGTCGGACGGTCCCATCCTGGCCATGGTTCCCGGCACCGTGTCGGCGATGCACACCGCCTGGAAGCGGCACGGCAGTGGCAAGATCCCCTGGGCTGACCTCATCGCCCCGGCCATTCGTGCCGCGCGCGACGGATACGAAGTCAGCGACGGTTTGGCGACCACGCTCTGGCTCGAACGCGATCGTTTCGCAAAGTACGAGTCAAGTCGCGCCATCTTCTTCAAGGATGGCAAACCGCGGGTCGCGGGCGACACGATTCGCAACCCGGACCTGGCCTGGACCCTGGAACAGGTCGCGCAACGTGGAGCCGACGGGTTCTATCGCGGCGCGGTGGCCCAGCGACTGGTCAATGACCTGCGTGGCAAGGGGAACGCGATCCGGTTGACGGATCTCTCGCGCTACTTCGCAGCCGATCGCGAACCGGTCGCCACGACCTATCGTGGTTTTCATGTCTTTGGGAGTACCCCTCCCGTCAGCGGCGGGGCGACGCTGAGCGCACAGCTCAACGCCCTGGAGCAGGTCCACGCGGTCAAGGCCTACCCGGACGACGCGCCCTCGCTGCATGCGATGATCACGGCCTGGCAGTTGGTGCCATCCTCGAGGGGCCGCATCGCCGACCCCTCGCTCTGGCCTGTGGACATCACGCCCTTTACCTCCAAGGACACCGCCCGCACGCGGTGGCGCTGTTTCGATGCGACGAAGGCACTCACGCCGGCGGCCTTTCGCGGAGACACGCTGACCTGTGCTACCCCCGCGCGGCCCGCGCCGGCCGGAACGCCAGGCGGTGCGGACGAGGCCGTCCACGAACCGATCATCACGACGGAACCGTGCAACGTGCAGGAGCACGCCCGGATGGCCGACTGTCGCGCTCAAGGCACGACCTCGTTCGTCGTGGCCGACGGGGAAGGGAACGCAGTAGCGGTCACGCAGACCCTCGGCACCTGGGGCGGGAACTTCTACGTCACGCCAGGCCTTGGTTTCCTGTACAACGACAAGTTGACCTCGTACGGGACCGACCCTAACGCGTATGGGGCGCGGATACCGTTCGCGCGGCACGGCTCCACCATTTCGCCAACCATCGTCCTGCAAGGCGAAGGCGCAGAGCGGCGCGCGGCCTTTACCGTCGGAGCGGCCGGGAACGCGTGGATCAATTCGGCGGTCTTCCAGTCACTGGTCGGGATGATTGATGCGGGGTTGTCGCCTCAGCGCGCCCTCGAACTGCCACGGTTCCTGCCGTCACAGCGTGGTACGTTTGGCGCCGCGCCAGCGGGGACCCGCGAGTACGTGATCGACATCGAGGACGGCATTCACCCGGACGTCATGCAGCGCCTGCGCTCCATGGGGCACCGGTTCAACGTGATCTCGCTCAAGGGCGAGTTGCGGATGGGGTACGGGGCCGCGATTGCGATCGGCGGCGGCAGCGTGCGTGTAGGGGCGGACCCGCGGCGGAGTGGGACGGCGGGAGCGGTGCCGTAGAGGTGGCGATAACATGTGTTTGTAGAACAACTGCCCTGCGAAGCACGGGCGGCACGAGTAGCACGGGCAGCACGCGGAGCACGAGTGCGGCAAACGACCACGAGACTCGGGCCGGAGTCGTTGTGCGCGATGGCCAGGACGGCCTGGACAACCAGAGAGCGAGGACCAGTCAATGCCAAAGATCGTCAAGAGCGACGCCGAGTGGCGTGCGCAGTTGAGTGATGAGGAGTTCAAGGTGACGCGCAAGAAGGGCACCGAGCGCGCGTTCACCGGGCGATACTGGGACAACCACGCGACGGGGATGTACCACTGCGTCTGCTGTGGCCACCCACTGTTTTCTTCGGAAACGAAGTTCGAGAGCGGGACCGGATGGCCGAGCTTCTACGCGCCGGTCGTACCCGACGCAGTGGGCGAAGAGTCGGACAATTCGTTCTTCATGCGCCGCACCGAGGTGGTGTGTTCGCAATGCGATGCGCACCTGGGCCACGTCTTTCCCGATGGCCCCAAGCCAACGGGGCAACGCTACTGCATGAACTCGGCGGCGTTGACGTTCAAGCCCGCCGATGAGGCGAAATAGGTTTCCCCGTCGTGGCCGCGTCCGAAGGCGACCGCTGGCCGGCTGAGCCGCCGGTGCAGTGCACCTTCTGTGGGCGGCGGTTTGACGAGGACGATGCGCACCTGTTGGTGATGCGCGAGGGCGAGGTGGTGGCGGCGTACCACGAGGGGTGTCGGCCGGATCGCCGGCGGAACGGGTGCGCGGGCTGTTGAGCGGGCGTTGAGTTCTTCGCGGCGAGGAACCCTTCCGAAGGCCGCAACCCGGTCTGACATTCACGGCCACCTCTACCGCGGCTTGGCCTGCCCCGATGCGCTCCATCGCCGTTCTTGTTGTATTCGCCGCCTGCGCGCGGGCAACGACCAGCACCGCCGAACGCTGGACCGAGGCCGAGCAGGCTGAGTACCTCGGCCCCAAGCAGGCGGCCATCCGGTCGACGGCGGGGAGCGCCGAGGGGCGACGGGGCGCCGTCACGGTGGCCTACAATGCGTATGCCGCGCGCGCCGGGCTGGACGTCCTGCAACGAGGCGGCAACGCGATGGACGCCGCGCTGACCGCGGCGCTCACCCAGGTGGCGACGACCGCCGGGTCCCCGGTGAGTTACTTCGGGATCATGTCCCTGGTGTACTACGACGCGAAGACCCGCCAGGTGAGCACCCTGTGGGCCGGGTGGAACACGGTGCGGGGCGAGACGAGCGCACTCACCATTCCCGGGGCGATCTCGCTCAACAGCGACGGGGAGGCGTTAGGCACCGTTCCCAGTGGCCGGACCGCCCTGGTGGGCGGTTTCATGAAGGGGGTCGAGGCGGCGCACCGGCGATTTGGGCGCCGTCCGTTTGCGACGCTGTTTGAGCCGGCGATCCGGGTCGCCGATGGCGGGATGCCCGTGCACGCGACGCTCGCCCACCAGTTCGAGTTGCGGGCGAAGGACCTCGCCCGCCTGCCCGCCACACGGGCGGCCTTGCTCAAGCCGGATGGCTCGCCGTGGCAGGTGGGTGAGATCCTCAAGCAACCGGCGCTCGCATCGACGCTGCGCCAGGTCGCGGCCCACGGTGCGGACTACATGTACAACGGCCCGTGGGGCGAGCGGCTGGTGGCCGCGGTGCAGGCGGACGGTGGCAAGATGACGATGGAGGACCTGCGCAGCTATGAGGTGATCTGGAGTGAGCCGCTGCGCGCCACCGTTCATGGACACGAGATCATCGCGGCGGGCGCCCCGAATACCGGCGGAGCTGCGCTGATCGAGGCGCAACAACTCGCTGTGGCCGCCGGACTTCCGTCCAGGCCGCATTGGAGCACGGACGGAGAGTCGCTCCGGCGCGCTGTACAGACGTCGATGGGGTTCTTCGCCGACCTGCTGCCTCCGGCGGCGCTGGGCGCCGTCCTGCCAGGGATCGACTTCTCGCCCGCCGCGCGCCTGACACCGGAACACGCCGCCCAGTTCTGGGCCGCGATCGAGGCGGGGAAGCTCCCCGTTCCACTCGCACGTCAGGCCCCGCGGCACTCGGATGATGTCGTCGTGGTGGATGCGGAGGGGAACATGGCCGCCATCACGCACAGCATCAATTGCGTGTACTGGGGGAAGACCGCCCTCAACATCGACGGCATCTCGATCGGTGACCCCGGGTCGTACCAGCAGGCGTTGATCGCCCGCGTGGGGCCGGGGAAGCCGCTGCCGGACCCCACCGAGACCGGGCTGGTGATGAAGGACGGCGAGCCGGTGCTTGCGTTTGCGTCGATGGGTTCGGGACTGCACCAGCGCACCTTGCAGGGATTGCTGAATGTCCTGGTGCACGGCATGAAGGTCGACGAAGCGATCGACGCGCCCGACTTCTTCCTCCCGGCGTTCAGTCCCGCGGACTCCGGCTTTGTGACGCCCGTGGCGGCGGGGCGTTTTTCGGCGGACGCGTTGGCGTCATCGGGACTCAAGGTCCGCGAGGTCACAGTGGACCGGGCGCGCCTGGGTGGGGAGGGAGTCTGGGTGGCCATCAGCCGCGATCCGAAGACAGGCGTGCTTCGAGCCGGATCTCACAATCGGAACAACAGTGCCGCGCTCGCCTGGTAGCGGACGGCGAGACCATGGTGCTCCGGACCACGTTCGAGGCGCGTGCACATCTGCTGGCGACGCGGCCCGGCGCCTTCTTCTTCACCGAGCACTACCGTGAATATCCCCTGGTGCTCGTCCGCTTGTCCCAGGTGAGCGAACAAGCCCTCGAGCCGTTGCTGGAAGACGCGTGGGGTGAGGTAGCCCCCAAGCGACTGCTCGCTGCGCGCGCACGCGGCGCCTGAACCTGTCGGGGAATCCCGGTGCCCGGGAAACCGACGGACGTGGTGGTCGTACGTCGTTGGGGGCGTGCTCGGATGTGGCGCGGATGACCGCGCTGAGTGCGATTGGCCCCACGTTAGCTTTCGTGAGAACCCGGAGGCGTTGTGCTTGACTCAGGTCATCGTTGGATGCGTCACGGCGGTGCGGTCGTGCTCTTCGTGCTGTGCGGTGCCGCGAGTGGCGTGGCACAGGCGCCGCCCGTCAAGGTGCTCGGGAAGCCGAGTGTTGAGATGGAGGACCCTTTTAGCGGGATCCTCGAGGTGCGGGAGACGAGGGGTGGGTCTCTGGTGGTACTGGACGCCAAGGACAACGCGCTCTACCACGTCACGCCGTCGCTCGGTGCCGCGACCAAGGTCAGTCGCGAAGGATCAGGTCCGCTCGAATACCGGCGCCTGATGTCGCTCATCGGCAGGGGCGGGGACAGCACGCTCGCCTATGACGTGCTCAATGCGCGCTTCCTCGTGATCGATGGCAAGGGGGCGCCCACGGGGACCATCTCGCTGCGGGATGCGGCGGGCGGCATGCCGGTTGGCCCCACCCAGGTGCGGGGTTACGACCGGGAGGGGCGCCTCTACTTCCAGGGGATCAAGGTCTCGATGGGGAAGGCCGGCCCATCGGTGTCCGACACCACGTATATCCTGCGACTGGACCCGCGCACCAAGCGCACGGACACGTTAGGCACGTCCCGGATGGGGATGCCGGGGATGAAGATGTCCGGCGACGTGCAAAAAGGGACCGGGAGCGTCAGCCTGACGATGCCCGCGTTCCCCGTGGTCGACGAATGGTCGTTGTTGCCCAGCGGCCAGGTCGTGGTGCTGCGGGGGGCCAACTACCAGATGGAGCTGCTGGGTGGGGCGGAAGCGGCGCGGCGATTGCCGCCCGTACGGTACACACCCGTGAAGGTGACGGCGGCCGACAAGGCGAAGGTACGTGAGCAGCTGAAGCAGGCGGAAGTGGAAATGAAAAAGGCCGCCAGTAGTGCGGCATCTGCTCTAGGGGCCCAGGGTCGACTGCCCGGGATGGCGATGACCGAACCCGACGTGTGGCCGGCGACGAAGCCGGCGTTCGGGCAGGGCGCGCTCAAGGTGGCGCCAGACGGCGAGATCTGGGTGCTCTTGCACCGTGAAGCCGGCAACGAGAAGCCGCTGTATGACGTCTTCGCACCCGATGGAAAGCTCAAGTTCCGCGTGGAGCTGCCGCGGAAGGCGTCGGTCGTGGGGTTCGGCGCAAAGGCGTTGTACGTCGCGCGAATGGATGAAGACGAGCTGCAGTACCTGGGGCGGTATCAGCGCCCCTGATGAACGCGGCACCGGCGGGAGACCAACGAAAAAGCCCCGGTGTTCGCCGGGGCTTTTTCGTGCCGTGACTGTCGTTCGTCCTAGAGCCCGCCCAGCAACGCGTCGTTGTTCGGCGTCGCCGCGATGCGCTTGATCATCCACTCCATCGCGGCTTGAGGCGGCATCTGCTGCAGACCGCGCCGCAACGTGTAAATCGCGTCGATCTGGCCAGCCTTGTACAACTTCTCCTCGCGACGCGTCCCGCTGGCGGCAATGTCGAAGGCGGGGAAGATCCGCTTTTCGGCGAGCGACCGATCCAGCTTGATCTCGCAGTTGCCCGTGCCCTTGAACTCCTCGAAGATCACGTCGTCCATGCGCGAGCCGGTCTCGACCAGCGCGGTGGCGATGATGGTCAGCGAACCGCCGCCATCTCGTTCGGCCACCGAGCGCGCCGAACCGAAGAACGCCTTGGGCTTGGCCATCGCCGAGGTGTCGAGTCCACCCGACATCGTGCGGCCGCTGCCCCGCTCGGCCGTGTTGTGCGCCCGGGCCATGCGGGTCAGTGAGTCGAGCACGATCACGACGTCCTTGCCCAGTTCGACCTGGCGTCGAGCGTGTTCCAGCACGATCTCGCACACCTCGACGTGTCGAGACGCTGGTTGGTCGAACGAGGACGAGACCACCTCACCAACACCCCACGAGATGGCTTCGCTCACTTCTTCCGGTCGCTCATCCACGAGCAGGATCAGGAGGACGGCCTCCGGGTGATTGAGGGCGATCCCCTCGGTGATGGCGTGGAGCAGCATCGTCTTGCCGGCGCGCGCCGGGGCCACGATGAGCGCGCGCTGGCCGAACCCGACGGGCGCCATCAGGTCGATGGCACGACGGGTGAGTTCGGGGCCTCCCTTGGCCGGGCGTCCCGTCTCGAGGGTGATGCGGCGCTCAGGATAGGTGGCAGTGAGCGAACTGAAGTCCGGTCGTCGCACCACCTCACCCGCCGCGGCCCCGTTCACGGTCAGGATCTCTACACAAACCGGACGATGCCGGTGATCGCGGCCGGTGGTCGCCGTGACCACATCACCGCGGCGCAAGGCGTGCTGCCGCGCGAGCTGCGGCGGGACCCAGGCGTCGCCCTGTTCGTTGAGGTAGCTGTTCCCCGGTCGACGAATGAAACCGCCCTCACGATTGGTGTCGAACCAGCCGCGCGTTTCACTGTCGGCAACCACGGGCTGTGTATCGTATCGCTGGTGATCGCCACCCCTCTGGTGATCGCCCCCGCGTGGGTGCTCGTTGCCGCGCTGATGCTCACTGCCGCGCTGGTGCTCGCCGCTGCCCCCACTGCCGCGACCGCGTCGTCCGCGATGGCGCCTGCCGCGACGACCGCGACCCTGTGGGTCGCCATCACCACGGTTGTGAGGTGCGTTACGCTGGTGTTGTCCCTGGGATGGGGCGCCGTTACCGGGCTGCCCCTGACCTGACGACTCCGGTCCGCGATCGACGTCGGCACGCTCGCTGCGCGTGCCCTGGGTGGGCTCGACAGGTGCGGCGGGAGGCGGTGGTGCGTCGGTCGTGGCCGGCGCCTCGCGCTCCATCACTGGTGGAGCGGCATCCGCGGGTCCGTCGTCTTCGCCGTCGCGGTACGGGTTCGGTTCGAGGGCGGCGTCGCCCGCCGGGTTCTTGCGGGTCGTGCGTCGGGGGCGACGACTGGGGCGTCGGCGTTCAGGCATGCAGGGAGAACTGGAGTGGAGCGAACGTGTGTATGGGGCGGCGCACAAGGCACCATGGGCCCGGCCATGCCGGGCGGACGAAAAGTCCTAACGAGACCGATTGCGAGTACGCGGTGCCCAGCATGCGCACCAACGCCACAACGCGAGGAATCGGGAAAACCTGCTGCGAGGGACAGGCGAGCGAACTCGCCACGGGATTCGGGCTCACGGTCCTGCGCGGAAAACCTCACGCGATACCGCTGACCCTTCCAGCCAACTCAAGAGACGGTGCCCAACAAACACCCGTAGCCGCCGGCCTGACTCTCGAGGACCCCCGCACCAAGGACGCGTCGAAGGTGCAAAGAGTATCGCACGGTGAGTCCGTTCGCGCAAGCCGGTCCCGCTCGCGCGCTACCGGCCTCAGATGGAATCGCCGGACATCCCTTCCAAGTGACGGACCTCGGCGATCAGCCGGTGGCTGATCGCCAGGATGCGATCCACCGCGTCTCGCTGGTCGCAAGAGAGTGGCTCCAATCGGAGCAACTCGGCCTCGGCCAGCAGTGCGGCCAGGGGATTATTGAGCCGATGGGGGAGCCGCGTCACCGAACGGCCGGCGGCCAGCAGTGTATGGCAGTGCGCCAGGTATCGGGTGAGCGCAGCGGCCTCGTGGCTCGCGCGGGACTGCGCAGCAAACACACGGTGCAGGACCGTGAGCACATCCGTCCCGATGGAACGTGCGGCGAGCACCTCGTCAATTCCGAGCATGGCCGCCGAGACGGCCTCGACTGCGCCGGGATCGTCCACGACAAGGAGGATCGCCCCCTCCCCGCCCCGGGCCCGGAAGCGGCCAATCGCATCTATCCCCTCGCCTGCGTCCGCTCCGGGGAGCACGATCAGGCAATCCGGGGCGTCCGCATGCGTGACCATTGCGATCGAGGTCGCCTCGACCGAGGCGTCGGGGAGGAGCCGCCTGAGCGTCGAGGCGACATCCTCGGCGACTCCGTAGTCCGGCGCGAGGCAGGTGATCCGGGGGCGTCGGGCGCCGGTGACGGGTCCCGTGGGAGACAGCGCCGAAGGCTGGTAAGTTGCGTCCATGCTGACGGAAGGTCCGACCCGACTGGCCGCGGAACTCGCGGCACTTGTTACCGAGTATCGAACGCAGGGGCGTTTTGCTCAACTGCGCGAGGAACTCCAGCGTATGGCGCGACTGGCCACCCCGGATGCCTTGGTGATCGCGGCCGAGGAGTTTCGGGAGGACCCGCAACTCGCGGCCCCTCTCTATGAAGTGGTGGTGGAGGCGCAGCCGAACAATGCCCGTGCCATGGTCCTGTTGGCCAATGCATACTGGTTGTTAGGCGCCGGCCCTGACGCGGTCGCCCCGCTTGCCGCACGGGCCATGGAGATCGATCCGCAAAACCGCGGGGCGTGGCACCTGTGGGCCCTTGCGGAGTCAGATCCGCGCCAACGGGCCCACCGCTGGCGACAGGTCACTGAGCGATTCCCCGGGGACGACCTGGCAGTGGCGAACTTCGCCGACAACGCGGCGGCGGTAGCGAGTGCCGAGCAGGACTATGAGATGTTGGACCTGGCGATTCAGGCGTACGAAGGCCTGCTTGCGCGCGCTGAGCACGACACGCAGCGCCAAGCGCTGGAGACGGCGCTGCAGGCGCTGCGGGGGTGGAAGTTTTAGCGAGCGGCCAAGGGCGCGGTACGAGGAGCACGAGCAGCGCGGGGGGGGCACGCGTGGGACGACGGGTGTCGGTGGCAGGCGGCGGCGGGGTCAAGAAACCCTGGGGAGTTGGTGACGTATCTAACAGCTGCGGTCCCCCCCAATCGCTGCACACCCCCGAGGGCCTATGAGCTGGCGTACGTGGCCGTCCCGCATGAGGCTGGCGCTCCGGTCGCGCTACGCGCCGCCGCAGGCCCATCCGCCGTTACAATGGAGCCGGGGAAACCGCGCTTTCGCAGCGCTCGTCGTGGCCGTCCTGGCTGGTGGTGCAGCGTTTGACATCTGGCTGGTGAGCTGTGGGTTCACGGGGTGTCCCAGCGACGCGCGGATCCTGGCCTACGCCCCACCGGAAGGCGGGCGTGTTGTGGATCGAAACGGCGAGTTGATCGGCCGATTTCGCACCATCAACCGGGTGAACGTTCCGCTCTCGATCGTCCCGCGGCATGTGCGACAGGGCTTCATCGCGGTGGAGGATCGACGCTTCGCCCGGCACCACGGGGTCGACCTGCGCGGGGTGCTGCGTTCGGTGGTCCGGAACGTACGTGCCCTCGGGGTTCGCGAGGGGTTCAGCACCATCACGATGCAGGTGGCGCGCAACGCCTTCTTGTCCGATCAGGCGGCGCTGAGTCGATCGCTGGGACGCAAGCTGATCGAGATGCACCTCGCCCAGCGCATGGAGCGCCTCCTGACCAAGGACAAGATCCTGGAGCTGTATCTCAACGAGATCTACATGGGGAACGGGGTGTACGGGGTGGAGGGGGCGAGTCGTGACCTGTTCGGCAAGGGAGTGCGCGCGCTCTCCGTGGCCGAAGGGGCGATGTTGGCGGCGCTCCCCAAGGGCCCGTCCGCCTACACCCCCAAGGACCACCCGGAGCGTGCGCGGGCGCGGCGGGACCTCGTGCTGGGCCTGATGCGGCGCGAGGGCTACCTCGATACGCGTGCCTGGCGGCGTGCTCGTGGGCAGGACGTGCGCGTGGCCCGGCGGGACTGGCGGGCGCCACAGCCTAACGAGAGTTGGGCATTGGACCTGGCGCGGGTCTTCACAGATTCCGTCCTGCGCGCCGCCGGGCAACACGGCGGTGAATTCGTGGTGCGGACGACCCTTGACCTGGCGGCGCAGCGGGCGGCGGAACGCGCCGTGCGCAGCCACGCGGCGCGTATCGAGCGGGACATCGGGTGGTGGACCGAGGGGACGGAACGTGTCCAGGGGGCGATGGTCGCCATCGACCCGCGAGACGGTTCGATTCGCGCCCTGGTGGGGGGACGCGTCCATGACCGTGGCGGGTTCAATCGCGCGGTGGCCGCGCGCCGACAGCCGGGCTCTGCCTTCAAGCCATTTGTCTTTGCGGCGGCCCTGGGCGCCGGCTTTACCCCGGCGTCTGTGGTGGATGACGAACCGGTGAGCATCCAGGTGGGCGAAGACGAATGGACGCCGGCCAACTACGGCGACGAGTATCGCGGGCCCGTGACGCTGCGACGCGCGCTTGCGCAATCGGCGAATGCCGCCACCGTGCGGGTCTCGCGCGCCGTGGGGGAGCGACGCGTGGTGGACATGGCGCGCCGCAACGGGATCGCCAGCGAGCTGCGTGCGGTGCCCGCCGTGGCGTTAGGCGCGGTCGACGTGACCCCGCTCGAGCTGGTGACCGCGTACGCGCCATTCGCCAATGGCGGATCCCGGGTGCGCCCGCGGCTGGTGCATCGGATCACGGCGCTGGATGGACGCGTGGTGTACGAGGCGCCCGTTTCGCTCGAGCGGGTCATGGATCCGGTGGATGCGTTCCAGGTCACCTCGATGCTGCGATCGGTGGTTGACGAAGGCACCGGTCGCGCCGTGCGCGCGGCAGGCGTCACCGGTCCGGTCGCGGGAAAGACGGGGACGACCAACGGGGGCACGGATGCCTGGTTCGTCGGGTACACGCCCAACGTCGTGGCCGGCTTCTGGTTTGGGTACGATCGACCGCAGCCGATGGGCGACGCCGTAAACGGCGGTCGCTACGCGGCACCGGCGTGGGGCGACTTCTACCGGAAAGGATGGCGTGAACGCAACCCGGGCTGGCGAGTTCCCGCCGGGCTCGTGGCCGTGGAGATCGACGCCGCGTCAGGGAAGCTCGCCGGCGACTGGTGCGGCGAGGCACGGCGCGAGTACTTCCGACCGGGGACGGAACCGACGGAGCGCTGCGAAGGCGCGCGAGGCGGCTGGCACCTCGGCGACCTGGTGGAAGAACTGGCGCACGAGGAGTGGCGCCCTCTCGCGCGGGAGCTGCGTCGATTGATTGAGCGGTAGACCGACGTTGACGGCGAGGGCGTGCTGAGGGCCAAGTCTCCGCCGTCCTTTTCGGACGAAATTGGCCGAGATGACGGCGGATCCGAGGGCTGCGAAGCTTCTGCAGGGCTTGCACCGCCCAGATCGTCAATGGTGCGCGGCCGCGCGACCTCGCACCTTTCCTGCTTCCTTCTCCCGTCTATTCTTGCCGTTCCCCATTGAGGCGATCACCGCTGCCGCCGCCGGCATCGCGCCGGTCTTTCGCCACTCCCCGCAGTTTCGCGCAGAATCGTTAGGCGCTGTCCTTGGGTGCGACCTGACCGTCAAGGTCGAGACCGTCAACCCGATTCGCTCGTTCAAGGGGCGCGGCACCGACTGGTTCGTGCAAGGGCTCACCGAGGCGCGGCCGCTGGTGTGCGCGTCGGCCGGGAACTTCGGCCAGGGGCTGGCGTATGCCGCGCGTGCGCGCGCGATCCCGCTCACGGTGTTCGCCTCCCTGCATGCCAATCCGCTCAAGGTGGAGCGCATGTGCGCACTGGGCGCCACGGTGCGCCAGGCGGGGGAAGACTTTGATGCGGCCAAGGCGGCGGCGCAGGAGTTCGCACGCTCGGAGGGGCAACGCTATGTCGAGGACGGGCGCGAAGCCCCGATTGCCATCGGCGCGGGGACGATTGCCGTCGAGTTGCTCGCGTCCGGCGATCGCTACGACGCGATCGTCATCCCGTTAGGCAATGGGGCGCTCCTCGGCGGGATGGCCACCTGGATCAAGTCGGTGGCGCCGGGGACCGAGGTGATTGGTGTGTGTGCCGCCGCCGCACCGTCGATGAAACTCTCGTGGGAACGGGGGGCGGCGATCGAGACGACGAGTGCGGCGACCATTGCCGACGGGATTGCCGTGCGCGTCCCCATCGTCGAGGCGGTCGACAGCCTGCGCGGCATCGTCGACGACATCGTCCTGGTGGATGAGCGCCAGATCATCGAGAGCATGCGGGTGACCTGGCGCGAGACAGGGCTGGTGGTGGAGCCGGCGGGTGTCGTCGGAGTCACGGCGATCGCTGCCGATCGGTCGCGATTTGCGGGGCGACGCGTGGCCACGGTCTTGTGCGGCGGCAATGTCACGCCCCAGCAGGCCGTCGAGTGGCGGCTGACGGACCCGGGCTGACGTTCCCGGTTCCGTCTGCCGTCACGATACCTACCCCGTCTTCACGACGCCGCGCCAATCGGCCGTCGTCCCGTGATACCCCGGAAAGACTAACGATGTCTCGCCCGCCCCCAGGTGCCGGCCGAGCACCTCGCTGAACACCGTGCGGAAGTCCGTCGTGAGGGCGAGGTCTCGCCCCTCGTGGAGCTGCTCCCGCGCCAGTCCGGGCCACGTCCCGTGGACCCGGCCGCCGTTCACTTGGCCGCCGACGACGAACATCGCCCCGGCGTGCCCGTGATCGGTCCCTCCGCTGCCGTTGGGCCGCACCGTGCGCCCAAACTCGGACATCGTCAGGATCAACACGTCGGTCATGCGGTCGCCGAGGTCGGCGATCAGGGCGGCGATGGAGCTGCCAAAGTCGCGCAATCGCGTGGCCAGCTGGCCGGTGGCGTTGCCCTGGTTCACGTGGGTGTCCCATCCGCCGACGTCGGCGAACGCGACCTCCAGTCCCACGTTGGCCTTGATCAACTGGGCAATCTCCCGCAGTCGCTGGCCAAAGGCAGACCGTGGGTAGCTCACGCCGGCCCGCGGCTGGTACTGCTGCGGGTTGGCCGCGCGAAGCATCTTCACGGCCTCGAACATCTCAGTGCCAGAGGCGTGCACCACGTCGGCGGTGCCGCTGCGGTACAGGGCCTCCAGCCGATCGGCCGAGGACCCCGTGGCGCGGACGGTGAAGTCACCTAACGATGACATGGCGATGGCGGCAGACGGCCCCTGAAGGATGCGTGGCGTCTGCGCCGCCATGGCGACACCGCGGAAGGGCGATGGGTCGCTCGCGCAGGCTTCGCACGTGCCGGCGACGGCAAGGTAGCGGTTGAGCCATCCGTCCCGTGTGCCCTTGAGGTCGGGGGTCCCGCTCTCCATGTAGTCCTGTGCGTCGAAATGCGATCGTGTGGCACTGGGCGATCCCACGGCCACGACCGGGGCGAGGATCCCGTCGCGGTACAGGGGCGCGAGGTCGCCGAGCGCCGGGTGGAGGCCGAACATTCCATCGAGGTCGAGCGCACTGGCGCCGTCCCCTCGCGCGGGCCGCCCGATGGCGAGCGACGCCCGGGCGCTGTAGTACCCGGCGTCTCCATGCGGTACCAGCATGGAGAGGGCGTCGGCAGCACCACGCTGGAACAGGCAGATCAACACCTTCCCGCGCGCGGCGCGCGGGAGCTCCAGGCCGAACGCGGTGCGACGGAGGAACGAGGGTGAGAGCCCCATCGTCACGAGGGCCAGGGCTCCGGATTTGACGAAGGCACGGCGTTGCATGGGAATCCTCCTGGGAGCCTAACGGCGCTGGAATTCGGGGGAACCGATCGCGAGGGCGATCAGTTGGTCGAGCCCCCGGAGTGGAGGGAGGGGCCGCCCTGCGAGCGCGGCACCACGGCGCGCGAGCGGATTCGCGCGGTCGCTGGTGGGCGAGGACCGTTCCACTCCGCGCATGCGTCCGGTCATGGACTCCGCCTCGCCCTGGGCGGGGTCGGCATCAGCACCGGGCCCCGTGAGCAGCGGGTTCTGGCCGCTGGCGAGGATTTCACGCGTCTCCGGTGAGGCCGCTCCCCCCAACAAAGTGGCGATCACACCGTCGACCTGTGCGGCCGCGGGGAGCGCCGCGAGGCGCGCATAGTCCGGCCAGGCGGAGAGGCGCGTCCCTGGCACACGACTCGCCCCGACCTGCAGCCCGAAGTTGATGCGCGCGAGGATCGCGCCCGTGTTCATCCACTCGTCCCCCGTCTCGGGCCACCCATCCGGTGCCTGGTGCCCATAGAGGGGTTGACCGAGCTGGGCCACGACGGCGGCCGACAGGACCGTGGTGTCCGCCCGGCCACCGAGCACACGCACGGCACTCACGACAACCTCGAACGGCGACTTGACCTTCACGCGCCAGGCGCTGCGGTCGAAGAACTCCGGTGCCGTCACGATCGAGCGGACGACTGCCCGGAGGTCGCCGTCTGTCTCGCGAAAGACCTCCGCCGCGCGATCCACGAGGGCATCGGGGGGGGCGTCGGACACGAGGCGCACCGCGAGTTTGCGCGCGATATGACGCGCCGTCGAGGGATGGCGGGCGAGCAGGTCGAGGACGCGTTCCCCCTCCTCCTCACCCCTCCCGGCAGGGAATCGCTCGCCCAGGATTCGCTTGTCGCCTGCATCGTGTGCCGCGCGGTTGAAGAAAAAGCCGTCCGGTTGACCTGGGCGCACGCCCCATCCCGTGAGCGCCCGGGCGACCTCGATCACGTCCTGCTGCGAGTATCCGCCGTCGACCCCAAGGGTGTGGAGCTCGAGCAGTTCCCGTGCGTAGTTCTCGTTCAGCCCCCGCGGGCGTCGCGCGAGGGCCCGCTCGAGCGTCGCCGAGTCCACGTTGGCCACGCGCCCCTGGCGCACCGCTCGGCGTGCCAGCCCGACACGCCGTTGCGCCACGCGCCGGTCGACGAGCGTCGGGCGGGTGGAATCCGCAACGCTCTGCGCATTATCGAGGTAGGTCAGCATCGCCGGACTCTTGGCCACGGCCCCGAGGAGGTCGCGAAACCGACCCATGACCCGCGGGCGAATCACGTCCTGCTCATACGATGGCAGGAGGTAGCGCATCCCCGCGTTCTTGCCGACGAACACGTTGAAGTGATTGAGCCAGAAGTCGGTCATCACCTCGTCGAGTTGCCGTTCCGCGATCACCGCACGGGCGACGCGCGCGCTCAGGAGTTGCGTCACGAGCGTACGCCCGGCGCGCACCTGGGCCGCCAGGGCGAGGGAGTCTTCACGCGACAAGCGGCCACCCGTGACCAGCCGGGTGAGCGAGGCGGGCGGCGGATACGCGCGTCGCAGTTCGGCGGGCGACCGGCCAAGGTCCGGCCAGTTGTTCAGGAGCGCGACCACGGACGGGTCGGTACCGCGGGCCGGCTGCAATTGGTCGGCGATCCATCCGTCCACACCGCGCGCCAGGACGCGATCCACCTCGCCGTGCCGCGGCCCGAAGGCGAGACGATGCAGGACGTGCGAGGCGCGTTCGCGTTCGGTAAGCGTGTCCGATCGCCCCGCCGACCCTGGGCCGAGGAACATCGCAACCAACAACGGAATGCTGGACCGGAGGTGGGGTACCATGGGGGACTCCAGGGAAGGCGGACCTGGGGGGTGGGACGTGGGACGGGGAGTGGCGTTAACGGCCTCAAGGTGGGAGAGGGTAGGGCCGACACTGTGACCAGTACCCCCCAACACCGCGCTCTTGCCATGTCCGAGGAGACCCTTGCATTCGGCCCCGTCGCCACGCTGCGCACCGCGCGTGAGCTGCTGGACCGCGCACGCGGGGTTGGCTCGACGGCGGCCTCTGTCGTGGTGGATTGCGGAGAGCTGCGGCAATGCGACGCTGCCGGACTGCAGGTGCTGCTCGCGTTGCGCGCGGCACTGACGGCACGCGGCGGGCTCTTCCGGATCGTGAACGTTCCCGCGGACCTCCGGTGGCGGTTCGACTTCGTCGGCTTGCCGTACGCCGCCGCCTGATTCCCGTCTTCACCCCAGACGCCACATGGCAAAGACAGCTTTGGTCGTGGACGATTCGACCACGATGCGTGAGATGGTCTCGTACTCGCTGAAGGAAGCCGGCTTCGAGACCCTGACGGCCGGCGACGGCCAGCAGGCGCTCGACGTCCTGCAGGGCAAGTCGGTCGACTTGATCATCTCGGACCTCAACATGCCGGTGATGGACGGCCTCACGTTCATCAAGAACGCGCGCCAGCGTGAGGAGCTCAAGGGTGTGCCCATCCTCATGCTCACCACGGAATCGCAGGCGAGCATGAAGGAACAGGGGAAGGCGGCCGGTGCCACGGGATGGCTCGTGAAGCCGTTCAATCCCGAGATGCTGCTGAAGGTCATCGCCAAGGTCGTCCCCTGAGCGCGCGCAACGATCGACCGGTGCGCGCATGAGCCACGAGACGGATCCATTCGCCGAGTTCAGCGAGGCGTTCTTTGAGGAAGCGGCCGAACATGTCGCGACCGTCGAGGACGGCCTGCTGCGACTCGACGCGGGCACCCTGGGGGTCGAGGGGATGCATGGCGTCTTTCGCGCGGTGCATTCCATCAAGGGGCTCGCCGCGACGCTGGGCTTTGGGGAAGTCGCCGCCTTCACCCACGAATTCGAGAGTGTCCTGGACCGACTGCGCAGCGGCACGATGGTGTCGACGCCAGCGTTGGCCCAGCTACTCCTGCGTTCCAATGACACCCTGAAGACCCTGCTCGACGCGAGTCGCGCGGGCCGCGCCTCCTCGGTGCCGGTGGCTGAGGAGACGGCCGCGTTGAAGGCGGTGCTCCACGGAACAAACACAGGCGCGCCGACGGCCACCACCGCCGCCGTGGACGCCACGGACGTCGCGACGGGTCCCCGCCAGTACTCGATTCGCTTCCTTCCGCGACCGGGGTTGTTCGCGACCGGACAGGATCCCATGCTGGTTGTCCGGGAGCTGGCAGAGCTGGGCGACGAGGTCTCCGTGGTGTGCGAGACCACCCGATTGCCCGCGATCGACGCACTGGACCCGGAGCAGTGTTACCTGATCTGGGTCGTGAAAGTGACGACCACGGCCGCCCGCGACGTCATCGAACAGGCGTTCATGTTCATCGAGGACGACTGCGAGTATTCCCTCCGTGACGTGACGGACGACCCCTCGCGTGCCGGCGTGGCAGCCTTTGCCCCGACGCTCAAGCAGGTCGCGGCGGCTGCGGTGGGCGACCCGAAGCCGGTCGCGGCCGAGGCGACCTCGATTCGTGTCCCGACGGACAAGGTCGATGCGCTCGTCGACCTGGTGGGAGAGCTCGTGATCTCCCAGGCCATGGTCAACCAGATCGCCACGACCTTTGACCTGGGGCGCCTGAAGGAACTGCAGGACGCACTGGCGTCCCTCGATCGCAGCACGCGTGACTTGCAGGAGCGGGTCATGAGCGTCCGCATGTTGCCCGTCGCAACGGTCTTCAACCGTTTTCCACGCCTGGTGCGCGACGTCTCTGGCAAGATCGGCAAGAAGGTGCGCCTCGAGTTGCAAGGCGCCGAGACCGAGCTGGACAAGGGGATGATCGAGCGGATTGGCGATCCGCTGACACACCTCGTGCGGAACGCGATCGATCACGGGCTGGAAACGCCGGCGGATCGGCTCGCAGCCGGCAAGTCCGACACGGGGACGGTGATGCTTCGCGCCTTCCACGAAGGCGGCACCGTGGTCATTGAGGTGTCGGACGACGGACGGGGCCTCAATACGGGGCGCATTCGCGAGAAGGCGATCACCAACGGGCTGATCCGCGCGGACGAGGTCCTCAGTGACGACGAGTTGCACGCGCTCATCTTCGCGCCGGGCTTCTCGACCGCGGCGCAAGTCAGCGACCTGAGTGGTCGCGGCGTCGGGATGGACGTCGTGAAGCGCAACGTGGAAGGGATGAGTGGCTCGGTGGCCGTGGCGTCCACGCCCGGGCAGGGCAGTCGGGTTCGCATTCGCCTGCCGCTGACGCTGGCCATTCTGGATGGCCTCATCGTGGGTGTGGGCGGGGCGAGCTACGTCCTCCCGCTGCTGTCCGTGGTTGAGTCGCTGCGGCCGAACCCGCGGGACGTGCGGACGATCCTCGGCGACGGGGAGGTCCTCGTCGTCCGCGGGGAGAGCCTCCCATTTGTGCGACTGCACAGCGTCTTTGGCCACCCCACGGCGACGACGGAGCCCAGCCAGGCGATCGTGGTGATCGCCGAGACGGACGGCCGGCGGTTCGGCCTGATGGTGGACGACGTTCTGGGTCAGCAGCAGGTGGTCATCAAGAACCTCGAAGCCAACTATCGCAAGCTGGATGGCGTGATGGGCGCGACGATCCTTGGGGATGGTCGCGTCTCCCTGATCTGCGACATCCAGGAACTGTTCCGCTTCACCACCACCCGTCGCCATGCGGCGGACATCGGCGCCACGACGGTTGGGGCGCCCGAGGACATCTTCGCATGACCGCCCCGACGTTCGCGCAGGACCTGGATGTGGCGTCCGATGCCAACCAGTACCTCACCTTCCAGCTCGGCGACCAGGAGTACGGGCTGGAGATCCTGGCGGTTCAGGAGATCAAGGGACTGAGCGCCATCACGCGCATGCCCAACACGCCGATGCATGTGAAGGGCGTGACCAACCTGCGTGGGGCCGTGGTCCCGATCCTCGACCTCCGCGTGCGCTTCGGGCTCGCCGAGCGCGAGTACGACCGCTTCACGGTGTTCATCATCGCCACCGTGGGGTCGAAGGTGGTCGGGTTGGTGGTCGACGCCGTCGAGGATGTCATCGACCTGGCGCCGGACGCCATCCAACCCACCCCGGAACTGGCCAGTGCCCTGGGCGGCGCCTATGTCCGCGGCATTGCCCACGTCGGCGAGCGACTCGTCGCCCTGCTCGACATCGAGAAGATCGTAAGCGGCGATCTCGCCCTGCTCGACGCTGCCTGATCGCGCTGCACCCCTCACTCCCCCACCGCGTACGCCCCCTCGCACGGATACTCCCATGAACGCACGTTTCGCCATTCGCAGCGTCAAGACCAAGCTGCTCATTGCCTTCCTCGGCCTGGGGCTCGTGCCCATGGCCACGGTCGGGTTCCTTGCCTACCAGCGCGGAACCGAAAGCCTCACCGAGGACGCCGGCAACACCCAGGTCACGACCGCCTACAACGTGGCGGACAAGATCGACCGGAATTACTTCGAGCGGTACGGCGATGTCCAGGCGTTCTCGCTGGCCGCGGGACGCATTCGCGACTGGGATAAGCTGCGGAGCCTTACGGACGAATACATGGTGGCCTACGGCTTCTACGACCTCATGATCGTCGCAGATCGTGCGGGGAAGATTCAGGTCGTGAACTCTGTGGATCCAACCGGCAAGCCGCTGGACACGCGCACCATCGCGGGCACGGACGTGTCGAGTGAAGACTGGTTCCAGAAGGGGATCAACGGCGGGATCAAGGCGGGCGAGACGCTGACGGATGCGCCGGCACGGCACGATTGGACCACCGCCCTGTATGGCGACGAGGAGATCGTCACCACCTTCACGTCGGCCATCCGCGACGCCAGCGGAAATGTCATTGGTGTGTGGCGGAACTACGCGTCGCTCCAGCGCATTGCTGATGGCATCCTGGGAGACGCCCGGAAGGCCGCAAAGCAGGCAAGCAACACCGACCTCGTCTTTACCCTGGTCGACAGCAAGGGGATCAAGTTGCACGACGACCTGTCGGAAGAGGGCGAGCTCACCCAGAACCTTGCCACTGAATGGGAGTCGGCGCGTCGGGCCGCGGCCCACGAGCTCGGTTACGTGCGCCAGGTGGACGCAGCTACGCATACGGCCTACATCGCGGGGTTTGCCGCGTCGTCCCAGGCGTTCATGCCGAAGTATGGATGGGGCGTCATCGTGCGCGTGACCGAGGTCCAGGCCCTGGCCCGGGCCAATGCGCTTCGCAACGCGATGCTTGGCGTCGGTGGGGTGGCGGCAGTGCTCCTGATCCTCGCAGCCCTCTGGATGGCGGGCTCGATCGCACGGCCCATTGCGACCACGGCACAGGTCATGCGCTCGATTTCCGAAGATGGCGACCTGACCAAGCGCTTGACGGCCACATCGCAGGATGAGCTCGGGGACCTGGCTGACTCGTTCAACTCCTTTGTTGCTCGGCTCGGGGACATCGCGCAAGGCATTCGCGGATCCTCGGCGAACGTGGCCACCGCATCGCGCGAGCTCTCGTCCGTCGCAGACGATATCTCGTCGGCGGCGCAGTCACAGGCCTCGTCGCTGGAACAGACGGCTGCGAGCATGGAACAGATCACAGCGACGGTCAAGCAGAACGCCGAGAACGCCGGCCAGGCCAGCCGACTCGCGACGACGGCGCGTGAAGTCGCGGACAAGGGCGGGCGCGTGGTCGGTGATGCGGTTGGGGCGATGAGCGAGATCAACCGGTCGTCCAAGAAGATCGCCGAGATCATCACCACGATCGACGAAATCGCCTTCCAGACCAACTTGCTGGCGCTCAACGCCGCCGTGGAGGCCGCCCGCGCCGGGGCCCAGGGGCGTGGGTTCGCCGTCGTTGCGGCCGAAGTGCGGTCGCTCGCGGCACGCTCGGCCTCGGCGGCCAAGGAAATCAAGGGATTGATCCAGGAGTCGTCCAGCAAGGTTGAGCTGGGGACCCAGCTGGTGAACCAGTCGGGCCAGACGCTCGACGAGATCGTGACCAGCGTGAAGCGCGTGACGGACATCGTGGCCGAGATCGCCGCCGCGAGCCGCGAGCAGAGCGTGGGGATCGAGGAGGTCAACCGCGCGGTCTCGCAGATGGACCAGATCACGCAGCAGAATGCCGCGCAGAACGAAGAGTTGTCGGCGACCGCGGGCACGCTGTCTGGTCAGGCGCGGGAGTTGGATGCCCTGGTCTCGTGGTTCAAGCTGGAGCACGGAGGTGCGGCCCCCGCCGGACGGGCGATCGAGGCACCCATCGGCCGTGCGCCGCGCGCCATGAAGCGGCGTGGCAGTGAATCCACCGGGCCGGTCCGGGAGCAACCTGCGGCTAGCGCCGCAGCGGCCGCGGAAGCAGAGCTCGACGGCTTCGTCGACTTCTGACCGCCACGTCTGCTGGAGCTGCGCTGATGTCCGAGGTTGCGCCCTATGGCCCGCCCCTCCTGGGGGACCGCGAGTTCGCGTTCCTCCGGGACCTGATCATGCGCGCCGCCGGCATCCACCTGACCGACCAGAAGCGCTCCCTCATTGAGGGGCGACTGGCTCGGCGCCTGCGGCACCACGGGTGGCGCGACTATGCTCCCTACATTGAGCTGTTGCGAGACGGCGATGGTGATGGGACGGAACTCCGGGAACTCATCAACGCGGTCACGACCAACAAGACCTCGTTCTTCCGGGAACAGCACCACTTCGACTACCTCCGGACCGACGTCTTCCCGGAGTTCAGTGGGCGCGCGCTGCGAATCTGGAGCGCCGCCAGCTCGACCGGGGAGGAGCCGTATTCCATTGCGATGACCGCGCGGGATGCCCGCGTGAATGTGGACATCCTTGCGAGCGACATTGACACCAATGTGCTGGAGACCGCACGTGCGGGCGTCTACCGCGACGAGCGCGTGGCGGACCTGTCGCCCGAGCTGCAGCGCCGGCATTTCCTGCGAGGGGAAGGCGACAAGGCGGGGTTTGTGCGGGTGCGCCCCGAAGTGCGATCGATGGTCACGTTCCAGCGCATCAACCTGATCGAAGGGTCCTGGCCGGCGTCCGAGTTGTTCGATGTCATCTTCTGCCGCAACGTCATCATCTACTTCAACCGCGAGACGCAGGACCTGCTGTTTCGCCGGTTTGCAGAGCGACTCAAGCCTGGTGGCGCGATGATCATCGGCCATTCCGAGAACCTCTCGTGGTTGTCTGACCTGTACGAGCCCGTCGGCAAGACGGTGTATCGTCGAGTCGGTGGCGCCCCGCGACGTGCGCGGACCACGCGCCCGGTTCTTGAGGCCATCCGCCCCGCCGTCCCGGCGCCACCCCCACGTCCCGTCGTGCGCATCGAGGCGGGTGGTGTCCATGCGGCCAAGGGCCCGTCCGAGATCCGCACGGTGCTCGGGTCCTGCGTGGCCGCGTGCGTCTATGACCCGGCCATGCGCGTCGGCGGAATGAACCACTTCATGCTCCCGTCTGGGGACAGCGCGGATCGTCCGGCGCGGTATGGCGTGCACGCGATGGAATTGCTGATCAACCAAGTGATGAAGCTGGGGGGTGAGCGCAGCCGCCTGCGCGCGAAGGTCTTTGGTGGGGCGGCCGTGATTCGCGCCCTCAAGAGCGGGGCGGATGTGGGGCGCAAGAACAGTGAATTCATCCGCGCGTTCCTCGCGGCGGAACGCATCCCGATCGAGGCCGAGCAACTCGAGGGCGACCAGCCGCTCGAGGTCCGGTTCCAGACGGATACGGCCAAGGCACGGGTGCGCGCGATCGATGCTGAACGCGGTGCGGCCGTCTTCAAGTCCGAGTTGAAGGTGGCGGCGGCACCAGCACCGAAACCGGCACCGGTTACCGCCGACGAGCTGGATTCGGTCCTCTTCTAGTCACTCTGGGTCCCCATGAATGTGTCGCACGTGACCGATCCCGAAGTCCTCCGCGCTCGCGCCCTCGCCCTGCACCAGAACGTGCAGGGGGCGCTGCAGGAGCAGTTCCATGAGTCCCTGCAGGATCTGCAGCAGCTGCGTAGTCTGCTCGGCGACGCCACCGGCAAGCTGAGCGCGGCGTTCCAGACGATGATCCACCAGGCCAAGGCCCAGCGCGCGGCGGCGACCGCGCTCGAGTCCGTCGCCGGCGTCGAGGCGGTGCGCGAGGTGAAGGAGCTGGCCGAAGAAATCACGCGGGGCTCGCTGATGGTGGTGCAGAGCCTGCAGTTCGAGGACATGGCGACGCAGCTCCTGACACATGTGGACCGCCGCTTGTCCTGGCTGGAAGCCTACGCACGTGAAGCAGCCCCCCTCCAGACGGCCGTGAGCGGTGAAGTGGTCGGCATTACCCGGCTCGACTTTTCGGCCGTGGAGGAGCGCCTCGCCGTCCGCCAGCTGGAAAAGGCCGCGTGGAGCCGGAAGGCCGTCCAGCAGGAATCGCTCGATGAGGGCGACATCGAACTCTTCTGAGGGTACCATGTCCCGAATCCACGTCTTCGTCGTCGATGACTCTGCCCTCATGCGGCAGCTGCTCACGACCATCCTCTCCCGCGACCCGGAGATCCAGGTGGTCGGGCAGGGGGCCGACCCCGTCTCTGCCTGGCGACGGATGAAGGAGATCGAGCGCATCGACGTGTTGACGCTGGATGTCGAGATGCCCCGCATGGACGGGCTCACCTTTCTCGACAAGTTGATGCAGGCGCGCCCCCTGCCGGTGGTGATGGTCTCCTCGCTCACCGAACGCGGGTGTGCCACCACGCTGCGCGCCCTCGAGCTCGGCGCGGTGGATTTTGTCACCAAACCCAAGTTGGACCTCACCCACGGGACCCATGAGCTGGGCGAAGAGATCATCGCAAAGGTGAAGGCGGCGGCACGTGCCCGGATCCGGCGACGCGCCGCATCGAGCACGCCGGTGGCGCGCGTGGAGACCAAGGCGCCCCAGTGGACCGGTGCCGCGTTTGCTGAGGCAACGCACCGCGTGATGTGCATTGGCGCATCCACGGGAGGCACCGAGGCGCTGCGCGTCGTCCTGACCCAATTGCCGGCGAATGCGCCAGGGATCGTGATCGCCCAGCACATGCCGGAGCGGTTCACCAAGTCGTTCGCCGACCGGCTCAACACCCTGTGCCAGATCCAGGTCAAGGAGGCCGAGGACGGGGATCGGGTCGTGCCCGGTCTCGCGCTGCTCGCCCCAGGAAACTTCCACATGCGCGTGATCCGCAGCGGCGCAGAGTATCGCGTGCGCCTGTCGCAGGACCCGCCCGTGAATCGACATCGCCCGTCGGTGGATGCCCTGTTCGACTCCTGCGCGACGTCCATCGGCCCCAATGCCATCGCCATCATGCTCACGGGGATGGGAGACGATGGTGCCCGCGGCATGAAGGCCATGCGCGACTCCGGCGCCCGCACCATCGCCCAGGATGAGGAAACGTGCGTCGTCTTCGGGATGCCGCGCGTGGCCATCGAAATGGGGGGGGTCGAGGAAATCCACCCCCTGGAAGAAATTGCCGATGTCGCCTTGCGCATGGCAATCGGCGCCGTGCGATCGTAGCTCATAACCTTGGACCCCGTTCCGATACTCCTTGGAAGAACCCAAGTCTCTGGCTGTCTTCCACCCCCGCGATGAAGATCCTGATCGCCGAGGACGACCTCGTCACCCGCGAGCTGCTCAAGCGCATCCTGAGCCATATGGCCGACGAGATTGTCGAGGCCGGCGACGGGATCGAGGCGTTGGAGAAGCTGGAAACGGAGGACCCGGACTTCCTGTTCACTGACCTGCAGATGCCCGAGCTGGACGGTCGGGCATTGCTGGAGGCCATCCGCAACTCGAAGGAACACAGCGAGATGCCGGTGGTGTGCATGTCGGCGGTGAAGGACAAGGACGAGGTCACGGCCCTGCTCGCGTTAGGCATCCAGGACTATATCCTCAAGCCGATCCGGCCCGCGGAAGTGCACGACCGCTTCCGCAAGGTGATTGCGCAGCACAGCGGGTGGCGCAAGCGACAGGTGGCCGGTGGGAACACCGTGCTGCTCCTGGTGGACCCGGATCCCAACTTCCGCGAGTTCGTCAAGCCATTCCTCGAAGGACACTTCACCGTCATCGAGGCGGTGTCCGGCGCGCACGCACTGCGCCTCTTCAAGGAGTCGGAGCTGAAGCCGACGCTCGTGGTCACCGCGCTCGGTCTCCCGCTGGTGAATGAGATCCAGCTGTCAAACCTGCTGATGAAGATGGCCGTGGACACTCGGGTGACGGCGCCGACGTTCTGGCTCTGTGCCGACGACGACGACGCCCTGAGTCCCAAACACGTGAATTTCGCCGGGCAGATTCGGCGCTCGTTTGTGCCGGAGTCGTTCACCGCCGAGCTGCAGCGCACGCTGCTGCACGGAACCTCCCCGGGCGACCGCCTCAAGGCGCATTTCGCGGACGGGGCCCGTCGCTGGTCGCTCACCGCGACGCGCCAGACCCTCGGGGTCATGTCCGGCCAGGAGGTCACGGCCATTTCTGCCAAGAAGGCCCAACCCCTGGTTGATGGGGTCGCCGGACGAATTCAGCTGTCAAACGCCGACGCCCGCATCCAAATCCTGATTGCCTGCCCCAAGGAGGATGCGGTGGCCCTGGCCAGCAAGGTGTTGCGCCGGGAAGCCACGATCGAGACCGGCGGCGCCGACGTCTTCGGTGAATTGAGCAACACCATCGCGGGACGGGCCCGCGCCGCCCTCATGGAGCAGGGCTTCGACCTGGCGCTGTCCCTCCCGGAGATTGTCACCGACTTCATGTTGGAGCCGGCCGCGACCTGGGACCTCGCCGACTGGTTCGAGACCATGTCCGGCAATCGCTTCTTCGTCGCGATGGCGGTCGAAAGCCTCGGGGGCGGCGGGAGTTCCGGCACCCCGGGCGCGGTCCCGGTCGCGACCCCGGCGTCGGGGAGCAACGACGTCGACGACGCGCTATTCTAGCCCGCACGAGAAAAGGGCCCCGCAACCATCACGGGGCCCCACATCCCATCGGGCGTCGGACAGCTATCGCGACCACCCGACGTCGAAGGCGATCCACTGCTTGTGCCACTGGTCTCGGCTACCGGGCAGGGCCCCTGCGACCCGGGTGTTCTGCCCCGAGGGGCTCAGCTGGACGTGCGCCGACGGTGTGATCACGAGGCCAAGGACGCTGAAGGAGGTCGCCGCCCCGACGTCGACGTGAGTCAGCCCAGATTGGTTGAAGTTGTAGAACGCGTCGCCGACGTCGGCCTGCTCCTGCCCTGCCGACCACCCGGCGATCCCGGTGAGACTCACGGTTCGACTGCCCATGGAGAAGCCGCGGGCGATGGCCCCCTCCAGGTACCACCCACCCACGATGCCGACGTCCCGATAGGCGGTCAGAGACGGCGAAAACGGGATGGAGTCCGCTCGATAACTCGCCCAAACCTCGTCGGTGTCGTAAACGTCTGAAACTACCGAACTGAGCGAGTTGAAACGGTAGCCGACCCACCCGGAAGCAAGGGTCCCAAAGCCGAACGAGCGCCCCCATTGCGCGGTGAGGTCCCACTCATTCAACCCGACGTGGGTGCCGCCCTGACGAAGAGCATTGGGCGATGACGCGGTCGTGGGCTCCACGTTCCCCCACGCGGCGACGCTGAAGGTCCCGGCCACTCCCGCGTGCGCGAGGTTCAGGCGCGGCTGAACGACCGAGGCGTTAGTGAAGGTGATGCCACGCCAGACATAGTGCGAGGCGCCGGTCGCGCCGGCACCCAAGGTGGTCTGGGCCTCCCCCGCAATGGGCAGTAAGGCGAGCAGGGGGATTCCGACGAGTCGTAAGGACATAGGTCGCGAGGGGTGGAGGTTGCCAGCCCTTGCGATTCTCGACCGTTCAGGCCCCCTCGCTTGATCCCGAAAATTGCGCGGCGCCCGCGCCCCCGCATGGAGACAAACAAAACGGGCCCGCGCCGTGACGGCGCAGGCCCTATGGCAGCGGTGTGGCGACCTCAGCCCGCTTTGATCATGTAGCCAACCCCACGCACCGTGTGCACCAAGGGCTGCTCGGAATCCTGGTCCACCTTCTTTCGAAGGTAGTTGATGTAGACGTCCACGATGTTCGTGGAAGGATCCAGATCCTGCTTCCAGACGGCGCGGCTGATCTCGTCGCGACCGACCGCCTCGCCGGCCCGGCGCGCCAGGAACTCGAGGAGGGCGTATTCCTTTTGGGTCAGGGCGACCAGCCGATTGCCGCGGCGGACTTCGCGGGTGAGAGGGTCGATCGTGAGATCCGCGACAATGATCTGTGCAGCGGCGGCCTGAAGCGACGAACGCCGGAGCAGGGCGCGCACCCTGGCCAGGAGCTCCTCGAGGTCAAATGGCTTGCTCAGGAAGTCATCTGCGCCGGCGTCCAGCCCTTCGACGCGATCGGTCACAGTGTCTCGTGCCGTGAGCATGAGCAGGGGTACTTGAATGCCGCGGCTGCGTAGCTCCCGGGCGATGTCCATGCCCGACCTCTTCGGCAACCCGACATCCAGCACGACGAGGTCAATCCCGGGCTCGGAGGCTTTGGCGAGCCCCTCCTCGCCGTCCATGGCAATGACGACATCGTGCCCAGCTGCCGAGAGGGCCTGGTTGAGAAGATCAACGACCTCGCGTCGATCTTCGACGACGAGGACGCGCCCAGCGGGGTCTTTGGAAGCTGTCATGCGATCAAGTAAGTGTCACCTTCGGAGTGAATACAGCGTGCCCGGCTTTGGGGCAAGGGAAACGTTGAACGCGCAAGCTGAAGCAGGCCAATGAATTAGGACGTTCTCAGGTGCAGTGCCTGGCTCCGGCGTCGTTTCGTCACGACTTGAGGGGCTGCGAACCATTCCAAGTGTCGCCCGATTGTAGGGGGAACTGCAGAAAAATCCATGTGTCCGAGTGAGGCATGGCAGGGTCATTGCGGGTATGGCGCTGGACACGCGACCGCACACTGGGTGTGGGACGTGGTCTGGCTTTTCCGAGAGGAGGGGTGATGGACGTCCTCGTGATGCTTGAGGATCGCCCCGAACACTCGACGGTGCTCGCGCACGTGAACTCGGTGCCGTCGCCACTCAATTCCGATCGCCCATCGCGCGACGTCGTGACCCTGTATGGGGATCCGACGATCGAGCGGCTGGCGATGGCGTTGGCGGCGGCGGTCGAGATGCGGCGCGAGCCCACCGAACGTTCGGACACGATCCGGCACGTCGCGCTCTGGCCGGAGCGCGGCGCGGTGGGCGATGCGGCCTGGCGCGACCAGCAGACCGGGGGTCTGGTCACGCGTGATGTGCTCATTCCCCTGGAGGTCCTGGATGAGACTGCGGGAAGCCTGCTCGATGAGTGCGGGTCATCCTTGCAGCGCATCGTCGCGGGCCTGTCCATGCACGATTGGCCCGAAGGGACCCGTCGCGCCATCAGTTTCACCCTTTCTTCCACCGTCATCCTCCCCGCGGGGATTGGGGCACGCTCCGATGCGTTCCTCGACTCCTACCGACACGCGGACGGGGTTGGTGTGGACACCGAAGGAGATTGATCGACAACCTCATCTGTCAGAGTCGAGCTGTTCAGCAGGTCAGCAGGTGAGTGGTACGAGGGCCGTTGGTTGCAGATCGCGTGAGCGATCGTGCCACCCGCGGCTCTTGTTACATGGATGCCACGCCGGCGCAGCGCGCGCGTGAGCCGGCGCCCTCCGTCCGGCGGACTACCGTCCGCAGGCTGCGGTCCGCCCTCCGCCCTCCGCCGTCAGCCATCTCCCGTCCCACCACACGTCAGGTAATCCCCCTTGCCGACCCGACCGGCAAGCGCCAGCGTCCCGACCTACTGCACCTTCCACGCTGGAGAGGGCTCGCATGCGGGAGTATCACGCAACGGACATCCGGAACGTCGCCGTGGTCGGCCACGGCGCCAGTGGCAAGACCACCCTCGTTGACGCACTCGCCTTCGTTTCGGGGTCAAGCAAGCGCCACGGCCACATCAAGGACGGCACCACGCTCACGGACCACACCCCTGAGGAAATCGAACGCGGCTACTCGATTGAATTGGGGTGCGCGTTCGCCGAATGGCAGGGCTCCAAGGTCAACCTCATCGATGCCCCGGGATATCTGGACTTCCAGGGCGATGCCATCGCGGCCGTGGCTGCCGCGGATGGGGTGATCTGCGTCGTGAGCGCCGCTTCCGGCGTGGAGGTCGGCACGGTCAAGATGTTTCACGAGGCCACGGCTCGGCAGGATCCGATCCTCTTTGCCGTGACGATGATGGACAAGGAGCACGCTGACTTTGATCGGGTGTACGCGCAGGTCAAGGAGCGGCTGACCAACAAGGTGGTGCCGGTCGAGATCCCGATGGGCCAGGGCCCGACCTTCCGCGGTGTGATGAACCTCTTTGCCCGCAAGGCCTACCTCTACAAGCCGGGCACCAAGACGGGCGAATACACCGAGACGGACATCCCACCTGAGGAACAGGGCACCTTCGACAAGTACTACCAGGAAATGATCGAGGCGGTCTCCGCCACGGACGACGCCATGCTCGAACGTTACCTCGAAGGCGCCGAGATCGGTCGCGATGAGGCAATCCACGGCATGAAGGAAGCCATGAAGCGCATGGACCTGTATCCGCTCTTCGCGGTCTCCGCGGAACACGTCATCGGGGTGCATGCGATGCTCACCGAGCTGGTGCAGCTCATGCCGTCTGCCTACGAAATGGAGGAACTCCATGCCTTCAAGGGTGCCGAGGGGGATCACACGGTGGAGATCCACGCCGTGGACACCAACCCGTTCGCGGCCCTCGTCTTCAAGACACACTCGGAGCCACATGTGGGCGAGGTGTCGTACTTCCGCATTTTCTCGGGCTCCGTCAGCAATGGCCAGGAATTCTTCAACGCGACCCGGGATACGACGGAGAAGATGGGACACCTGAGTGTGGCGCAGGGCAAGGAACGGCTCGAGGTGCCGATCCTGCGCGCGGGCGACATCGGTTGCGTGGCCAAGCTCAAGAACACGCATACCAACGACACGCTGTCGACCCGGGAGCACCCCGTGCGCCTCCCGCCCATCGCCTTCCCGGAGCCCGTGGTGTCGTTCGCCGTCCACGCGGCGTCGCGCAATGACGAGGAGAAATTGCAGCCGGGGCTGCATCGACTCCACGACGAAGACCCGACGTTTGAGACGCACTACAACGCGGAAACGCATGAGACGATCATCTCCGGCATGGGCGAACGCCATCTCGAGGTGGCGATGGCGCGCCTCAAGCGGAAGTACAACGTCGTTGCTGAGCTGACCCGGCCGAAGATCGCGTACCGCGAAGCCCTGACCGCGAAGGGCGACGGTCAGGGTCGGCATAAGAAGCAGTCAGGTGGCCGGGGACAATTCGGTGATTGCTGGGTGCGCCTCGCGCCCCGGGCGCGCGGCGCCGGTTATCACTTCGTGGACAAGATCGTTGGGGGCGTGATCCCGTCGAATTTCCGACCGGCCGTGGACAAGGGGATCCAGGAGGCCTGCGCGCGCGGCATTCTGGCCGGCTATCCGCTGGTAGACTTCGAGGTGGAACTGTACGACGGGTCGTACCACTCGGTCGACTCGAACGAGATGTCGTTCAAGATGGCCGGGATCCTGGCGTTCCGGGCCGTCGCACCCAAGTGCCGGCCCGTCCTCCTGGAACCGCTCGATGAGGTCGAGATCCAGGTCCCCGAGGCCTATCTGGGTGACGTCATGGGCGACCTCAACCAGCGCCGCGGGCGCATCGTCGGGACGGACTCGTCAGGCAACGGCGCCGGGGCCGTCGTACGGGCGATCGTGCCCAACGCGGAGCTGCACCTGTACGCCACCGACCTGAACTCCCTGACGCACGGGCACGGGGTCTATGCGCGCCGGTTCCACATGTACGAGACGATGCCCCATGAGGCCGCGCAGAAGGTGATCGCCGAGGCGGCCAGGCACCGCACGGACGACATCGAGGAGCACTAGCAGACCAACAACGAAATGCGCCCGTCGCCAGGCCGGCGGGGGGCGCACCGTGGCTGGGGCGAAGCGCGGGCGACCGGGCGTGGCCTATTGCCGGTCGCCGCGCAGGATCGTCGTGACGGTGCCCACCGCGTACACCCGCCCTTGCCCCGGCTCTCCCCAGGCCTGGATCAGCAAGGGCGTTCCGCTGGCCGGCAGGCGCTGCCAGGTCGCTCCGTCAAACCGCAGGATCAGCCCCTCCTCGCCGACGGCGTACACATCCACCGGACTGCTTCCCCAGACTCCACGGATCGCGAGGGTCGTCCCCGAGGCCATCGCGCGCCACTGCCGCCCATCGTACCGCAGGATCGTTCCCTTCTCCCCAACAGCAAAGAGGTCCGACGGTCCGGAACCCCAAACACCTCGCAGCAACTCACGCGTCGGGGTGGGCATGGGGCGCCAGGCGCTCCCGTCAAACCGCAGGACCAGGCCGGAGTCGCCGACGGCATAGACGTTGGATGGGTCGGTTCCCCAGACATGCCGCAGGAAGGCCTGCGTGCCGCTGGTCATCGGGGCCCAGGAGCCGTTGCGGTACTCAAGGATGGTCCCGCGGTCACCAACGATGAGACCACTGGTTGGGCTCCCAAGCCAAACTGACCGAAGCAGCACCTGTGTTCCCGCGGGCTCGCGTCGCCAGTCGGTGCCGTTGTAGCGCCAGATCGTCCCCGTGTCCCCGACGGCGACCACATTCGACGCGCCAGAGCCGTGCAGCCCATACAACGTCTGTGACGGGGGCAGGGGGAATTGCGCCCATCCCGCGCCCGTCGTGCGGCGATACAGGGCGCCGCCGCCCCCCGCCGCGTACACGGTGCCGTCCCCCGGACCCCACACCGTCACCAGGGTCGGCGACGAGATTTCTGTCACCCAGGCGGTGGGGGCTGTCGATCCGCGAACCACCGTCCCGTCCCACCCCGCGCCCACCACACCGCCCTGGTGATCGCCCCAGAGGCCCCGAAGGTTCTGTCCGGTCGCCGTGTTGGGCAGCTCGCGCCAGGCAACACCGTTGTAGTGTACCACGCCACCGGTGTTGCCCGCGGCGTAGATGTCGTTCGCGCTCCGCCCCCAGATCGCAAACAGGTTGCGCGGGGTGGTTGGCGGCAAGGCTGACCAGCGCGTGCCGTCAAATCGCCAGGTCGCGCCGTTGATCCCCACCGCCCACACATCCGCCGGCCCGCTGCCCCACACGCCAAACAGCGGCGTCTCGGCCGGCGTCGGCATCGGTTGCCAGGTTGTCCCGGTGTAGCGCACCACGACCCCGTTCTGCCCTACGGCGAAGAGGTTGGTGGCCGAGGTCCCCCAGATCCCCCACAGTTCCCACACCTCGCCCGTGGTCATCACCTGCCACGAGGTCCCGTCGTAGCGCAGGATGGTGCCTCGCACGCCAACCGCCCAAACCTCCGTGCGGGACAGGCCAAAGACATCGAGGAGCGTCTCACCGGTCGGGGAGTCCACGAGCTGCCACGAGGCCCCGTCCCAGTGGGCGAGTACCCCGCCGGTCCCCACCGCCCAGACATCGTTGGCGCCCGATCCCCACACTCCCACAAACGTCTCGGCGGTCCCCAGGGTCGTCACCCGCCACCCAGTGGGGGTTGAGGCCAGGATGGTGCCCAGTTGTCCCACCGCGAAGGCGGTCGGCGTCGTGGCGTCGGCCCACACAGCGAGCAGGGACACATCGGTCACGCCCTGACGCTCGGCGCCGAACGCGGCGGGTCGAGCCGCCGCCTGCACGGTGACGTCGACCGTGTCGCGGAGTGTGCCGAGTGCGGCGATGATCCGCGTGTTTCCGAGAGCGACCGCCTGGACCGCGCCCGTGGACGACACCGAAGCCGTCGCGGGGGCGAGTGCGCTCCAGCCGATCGCGGCGCCGGCTACCAGGCGGCCGGCACTATCACGCACCTCGGCGGACAGCGCCGTGGCGGCGCCTGGGGTAAGCCAGACCGTGGCCGGCGTCACGTGGAGTGACGTCGCACCGCCGGGGTTCCCGGCCGGTGGTGCCGCGCCATCGTCGCAGGCAAGCGCCAGGGAACAAGCAATCGCCCACGCCGACGAACGGCGTGCTCCTCCGCTGAACGTCACTCAGGTCTCGGGGCGCCGGTGATCACCAGGATGGCACCCTGCGAGTGACCATCGCCACCCCAACGGACCTGTGCCTGCGTGGCGCTAAAATGTCGTACCTCGATGACGACATTGATCTGGATCTCTCGCAGCATCGTCAAGCCGCCAAACGGGCGGTCATCCAGGTAAACGGCGACCTCGGACTCCTCCGATCGCGTGATGGACGTGCGCCCCCGCGTTTGCAGGAAGGCCGGACGCAGCATGCGAATCGCGGAAAGCAGGTCCGTCGCACCGGAACGCCGGAGTTCGTCGGCGCGGAGTACCTCGGTACTGCCGGTCGCCCGGGCGCCCCGGCTTCCGGCACTCGCGCAGGCGCTGGGCGCGACGATCAGGCAGAACGCGACAAGACAGGAGCGGAGGACCATGCGTACCCGCGGAAGGACCATCCGCATTATCAGGGGTCCGGCGAGTGGTGTAAAGGGCCGGTGCTCGTTAGGTCCGACGGTTCGTCACACCTTGTGATAGCCGATCCGGCCGGCCTCGCGACGATCCTCGGCGGTGTAGATCTCCAAGTCGCCAAAAAATGCCGGGGCCTCGCCCTGGAGGATGCGGATCACCGCCACCGCCAGCCGGCGAATCTCGAGTTCTGCCCCCTCGCCGGATCGCAATTCCAGCATGGTGCGCCAGGCGCGCGCGTTGGCGGTCACCACAATCTTCGTTTCGGTGGAGTTCGGCAGCACGCCGCGTGCGGCTTCGCGCGCCATCTTGCGCCGGTGCACCTTGTCCTCCACCCACGCGTAGCGCGCCATCAGCTCGTCCACGAGCGCGATGTAGGCGGCCTGGGCCGCGTCAATTTGCGCCCGCCACGTGCCCTCGAGGGCCGCGTCGCCGATGATGGCCGGGGGCACGACGAACGCGGCCTCCGATTCGTCCACATACCGCTGGCTCAGCTGCGAGTAGGCAAAGCCTGCGCGGTGCCGCACCAGTTCATGGGTCAACGAACGAGAGACTCCCTCGAACAGCAGCGAATAGTTGGCGTGTTCGAGCACGCTGCCGTGCCCCTGCTTGAGGATGTTGAGCAGGTACTCGTGCGTGGTCCGGTTCGCCGGGTTCCGCTGGCTCATGTAGCACAGGCGACCCGCGAACTCGGCCAAGCGCTCGCCGTCGCTCGACGTCCCATTCCATTGCACCGGGAGGTGGGCCGGTTCCGTGAAGGCCGGGCGCGCGAGGACGGTGATGCGGGGCTCGTAGTGGAGCATCGGGTGCGGCGGAGGGCGGAGGCCGGGCAAGCTAGCCAGTCGCGTCGAGCAACTCTAGGCGCGACTCCTCCCAGCGCCGCTCCAGCTCGACCCGATCGAGAAGTGCGCGGACGCGCGGGGCGAGCGCGGGGAGCTGCGGGTCGTACTTGATGGTGGCCCATGCGTCCACGGCCGCAACGACCTTCACTCCGGGGTTGAGGACTCCCGCTGGGTCGAACAGGGTCTTGAGGCCCCGGAACAGCGCCAGGGCGTCGTCGGACCAGAAGTCGGCCAGGACGGGGGTTCGCAACCGGCCATCGCCGTGCTCGCCAGCCATCGTGCCCCCGAGCCGAAGCGTCAGCTCGGCTACGGAACGAAACAGGGCCTGCACCGCCTCGCGCCAGCCTGCCGTGCGCACGTCGACGAGCGCATTCACGTGAAGGTGTGCGTCCCCGGCGTGGCCAAAGATGACGCCATCCAGGTGCGCGGCTGCCAATGCCGCGCGCACCCCGCGCTGGTAGTCGCCAAGGCGCTCCGGTGGGACGCAGCCGTCCTCCACCACCTGCATCGACCTGACGTGCGGGTCGAGGCGCGCGAGGATCGGGCTCGCCGCATGCCGCAGCGCCCAGAGGGCCTCCTCGGATTCCGGGTCGACTCCAAGCTGGACGCTGGACGCTCCGGTCCGCCGCCAGGCGTCCTGCAGGGCCTCGCCCCTCGCCGTTACGTCACCCGCGGATGCACCCTCGAGCTCGACGAGAAGGACGCTCTCGGTGGCGGCGTCCACCGGCAGCGTGCGTCCGCGTGCGGCGACGCGCAGGAAGGTGGCGTCGAGCAGCTCACACGCGACAGCGCCGGCTTCCCGAGCGAGGGCGGCGGCATGCACGGCACCCTCAATGGTGGGCCACGCACCGAGCAGCGTTGCCGTGGCCCCGGGGAGCGGGGCGAGGTCCAACTCAAGCGAGGTGAAGAAGGCGAGCGTGCCTTCGCTGCCAACGAGGAGGTCGACGAGGTCTCCCGAGCGGGCAAAGTCGTGGAGGCCGTAGCCGGACGATTGCTTGCGAACCGCCGGCGCGGGGAGCCGGGCAGCCGCGGCGCGGAGGGCCTGTGCCTCACTCCACCATCGCTGGAGTGGCGCCGGGTCAGATGGGCGTGCTACCTGGCCGCGCGCGACGCGAGCCGACGTTCCGTCGGCGAACACACACTCGACGGCATGGACCCAGGACCGCGTCGCACCAAACGCCAGTGTGCGAGCCCCCGCGGCATTGCATGCGACCATGCCACCCAGCGTGCAGAACGCGCCGCTGGACGGATCAACGGGAAACCGGAGACCATGGGCGCGTGCGGCGGCGTCCAGCTGCGCTCTTGTGATGGCCGTTCCAGCGTGCGCGCGCTGCCAGGACGGCTCGATCGACGGGGCGGTGCGGAGCCGATGGAGGTCTACGATGACCCCCGGACCCACCGCCGCCCCGGCCATGCTGCTCCCGCTCCCGCGAGGGATGAGGGGCTGCCCTTCACGCGAGGCCCATGCGCACAGCCGTTGCAGGTCCTCGACGTCCACGGGAACGGCCACGGCCAGGGGAACGACGCGCAGGATGCCTGCAGATTCGCTGTAGGCTTCGCGGGCGAGCTGGTCGGTGCGGAACGTGCCGCGGAACCCCGTCGGATGGTTCACGCCTGCAAATCTATGGACAGCGGCGGTACCACCCCACACCTTGGGTGTCATGACGTGGCGTCGCGTGACGTTTCTCGCCGGTGTCGTCTTCATGGGGATGCGCGCGACCGCTGGCGCGCAGGTGGCCGCGCCGCGGCGGGTCGCGTCGTCTCCGGATACGGCGTTCGCGGCGGCGGTCATTCGCCTGTCCGAACCGGGAGGGTACTTCGACTCGGACAACCTGATCTCGAACGAGACGTCGTACCTTCACGTGGCGACGCGTCTCGATGCGGATCGTCTCCGCGGGGGGGCCTACGTCGGGGTCGGGCCCGATCAGAACTTCTCCTACATCGCGATCATCCGACCCACCGTCGCGTTTGTGCTGGACATTCGGCGCGACAACATGCTGCAGCACCTCATGTACAAGGCGCTGTTCGCCGCGTCGACCAATCGTCTCGAATTTCTCTGTCGATGGCTCGGGCGGGTGCCACCCCCTGACCTGGCCGCGTGGACGGGGCGGCCGGTCGACCAGTTGTTGGCGTGGATCGACCGCGCCGCGGTGGACCCCGAATGGCAGGCCCGGGTCGCGCGGGAAACGCTGGCGCAGGTGGTGGCCCTCGGCATTCCCCTGGAGGTCCGTGATCGGGACGTCCTCACCCGCTTTCACGCCGAGTTCATGCGTCGCGGACTCGAGCTGCGTTTTTCGTCGTTTGGGCGAGGTGATGACCCCACGCGTCCCACCCTGCGCACCCTCCTCTTGGCGACGGACCTTGAACGCGCCCCTCGTTCCTTCCTTGCCCGGGAGGCGGATTGGGCCTTCGTTCGCGACCTGCACGCCGCCGGCCGGATCCTCCCGGTGGTCGGTGATCTCGCAGGCACCCGGGCCCTCCCGGCCGTGGCGGACGAGGTCCGTCGCCGTGGGCTGGTCCTCTCAGCGATCTACACGTCAAATGCTGAGCAGTACATCTGGCGTGACGGCGGCTTCCCGGCCTTTGCGGCCACCATGGCGCGCTTCCCGGTTGATGCGCGTTCGGTGGTGATTCGCTCCGTCTTTGAGCGTGGTGGCGGCATTCCCTTTGCCGTCCCGGGCCATCGCAGCGTCCAACTCTTGCAGCGCGTGCGGGACTTCAACCGACACCAGCAAAGCGGCGCATTCCGAACCTACCGTGATGTCGTGACCCTCGACGCCCGCTAGGGGCCGCGGCTCAGGGCTTCTTCGGGGCCGCAAGCATCGCGGTGTCGATGCGGAAGGAGAAGAGCTGCTGCACGAGCTGTCGCACCTTGGTCTCGTTCATCTTCGCGGCACGAAAACGCATCATCGGCAGGGTGCGCCGCACGGACTCCGCAAAGTCCTTGTGCGTGGCATCCAGGACCTGGAACGACAAGGTGTCGGCTCGGCCGGTAGTGTCCACGACGTACTGCACGGCGACGGATCCTTCGAGCTTCTTCGCCAGCATGCTGGGCGGATACGGGGGGGCCGCACCGTCATCTACCCGAGTGGCCGCGCTGTCGACCTCCAGCACGGTCATCACTTCCTCGCCCTTGACCTCCTGCTCCGGTTCGGGCGGGGTCGGCTGACCCGCCAGCGGGTCCTCCTGGGATCCCGCCGGGACCTGTAACTGCAGCTGCTCGGTCCTCGGTGCGTCCGTCCGCTCGGTACCCGCGCCCCCGGGTGCCGGGGCCGTCGCGACGAAAGTGATCCGCTCACCCAGCACTTCCGGATTCCCCTGGGGACGGTCGACCGGAAGCAGGAATCTCGCCCACTCAAACGACTCCGGCAGCTCTTGCAGTGGGTCTGGCGCCGGCCGGGGAATGAGGAAGATCCCCAAGGCCACCACATGCACCACCACGCTCACCAAATACCCCTCGGCGACCTGGACGAGGGAGTGCGGAGCATGTTGGGAAAGGTGTTTGAACAGCATTGGGCCGGGGAGCGGCGCGGTCGACCGCCCATCGATAATGCCGCCGACCCTCCCTCAGGACAAGCGGGAGGCGGACGACGCGTTCCCCGGTGGGACGGATGTCCGGTTCGAGGCTCCCAGACGTCCGTTACGAACCGATGATCACCGCGGCGGGTCGCTTGTGTGACGCGGAGACACTGCGGGGCACCTTGAGCATCCGGAGCCCCAGCCAGAACATCACCACGACGAACAGGAGGTGCTTGGCCACCGCCTTCCAGGCAGCTCCCTCGAACTGGCTCTTGGATTCCGCCTGAACGGCACTGCGCAGCTGGACAATGTCCAGCAGGAAGAACACCAGGAGCAGTGTGAAGGCCAGGGACAGGCCGATCAACAGGAACGCCGTCAGGCGCTGCATCAGGTCGTGGCCCGAGGACGCGGCCACCAGGATGGCGAGCACGATCCCGAGAACCGGGGTCAGGAGGAACCCTGACAAGAGCCCAACACTGGCGAAGCGCCACTCAATGTTGTCCAGCCGAAGGGGAAGCACCCCCGAAACGAAGTCGAGCGCCGGGGTGGCGATCAGGAGAAAGGCGATCAGGTAGAGCGGACCGGCCAGGGTCTCGATGATCTCGCTGCGTCGCTGGCTCATGGGGGAGGGCAGGGGAACGAATGCTGTCTGACAGCAAAACGACGCTGGGCGACTCCGGTCACGCCCCCAATGCGAGAAGGGCCGTGCGTTTCCGCACGGCCCCTCGGCAGGTCACGTCGAAGGGGTGACGTGAGCTACACCAGCGATCCCCGACGGACGGCGAACCCGACGATGAGCAGCACCCCGGTTCCCATCAGGATCCAGGTCTCCGGCTCCGGCGTGATGCCCGTGGTCAGGAACTCCTGGGTTCCGCGTCCGCTGACGACGCCGGCTGCGTTCACATCGGTCACAATGGTCCACTTCGAGAAGTCGAAGTTGTTCGCCCCGCCAGTGTTGTACCAGGTGGAGGCCTGCGCCAGCCAGTAGGCTTCCTGCGTGTTGTTCGTGGCGCTCGTCCCACCGTTCGGTTGGCCCGGGTTCAACAGGTTCCACATCGCGGTCTGGATGCCGCCCCACTGCGTGGTGGTGACCCCGGAGGTGTTGAACAGCGACGCCAGGTAGGCGGCCTGCTGGTACTGTGCCAGCTTGGCGTTGCCATGGCGCGTCAGGCTCAAGTCACCCGAACCGAGATTCGTGAAATTCGCCGACCAGGTGTGCCCCCACGAGATGCTGTTCAGCACGTCGACGCAGTAGAGATCGATCTTCGGGCGCGTCGGGTCGGAAGTGACCGTGCCCCAGAATGGGCCGACGTAGTAGCCGTAGGCGGTGATCGCCGGGTTGGGCTTGGTAGGCTGGAACGCCAGGCTCCCGTTACGGGGCTGGGCTTCCGCGGTGACGGCGGCGAAAGCGAGCGAGGCAGCGAGAAGTCGGCGGAACGTCATGAGTGGGTTCGGTTGTGAAGCACCGTGGAGACTGCGTGTGTTGTGCAACACCGGCCCGGCTCGGCTCTGGACGGGCACCCGGAGGAAACGAGACCGGGGCCGATGTGCGAAAGCTCACAGAAGCAGGTCACGTGCCATCACAGTTCTCGACTCTGCTTCAATGGGTGCAGAGTGACCGAATGATCGACAAGCGCTTGCTCCACAACGCTTTAGCCACGACACCGCTGCCGCGTTGCTATTGGGTGGTCGGTAGCACTGTCCGAACCGGGTGGACGAAAATCCCTACCGCTGTAGCGCTCGCTGTGGCGTCGCTCCCACCTGACTCATCCGTGGAAGTCATTGTGTCGTAACGCTTTAGGTGCCAAGGCAAAACAATCCATGCGACAAGGGGTCGATCCACTGTATGGATCGACCCCGGAGAGTGACGCGGCAGGAAGGGCCTAATCGCTAGGCAGCGACGCCGTACCCGCCGATTCTCAACGCTTCGCTGATTCCCTCGTTCGCAGACTGGGCCATTCTCACCGCGGCGGTGAACATCCGCTTGGCCACCATCGCCTCAACGAGGCCCTGGTCCATCCGACTCTCCTCGGCCTCCGCAGGTCCGGCTTTGGACGTCGCGCCCTGCTCGGGTCGCAGTGACGCGCGCGCGATCTTCTCGGCGGCTTTGTCCATGGCCGCGCCCTGCCGCTGGATGCCGGCGAGGTGCGAGTTCAGTGGGTTGATCGTCATGGCGTTCTCCGGGTGGCCTCGATTGCGATCTGTATCACAAACCGCTGAAGCGGATGTAGCCTCGACCATCAGTCTCGGCGCCCGGCGCGCGGACTTTAGCGTTCGGTCACACTGCCCGGTTGGCGATCGCCTCCTGTTCACGGGTTGCCGGCGCTCCGCCTTCTATGAACTCAGCGATCCGGTCCCGAGCTCGCTCGGCGTCCTCCTCGCCCAGCGCGACCAATCGCTCCAGATAGTCCTTCTGGAACATGACCAGCGACAAGATGTCCGGGCTCTGCGTCTTTCGCGTGCCGAGTCCCCGGGTCAGGAATCGGAAGACCGATGGCAGCCGCGGCTCATATTCCCGCGACAGTCGGCCCAGATCCGTCGATGGACGCAGGACCAGCATGTCAACGATGCGCAATCCATTGCGGTCGGCGGGAGGGACGCGCGCGATGACTTCGTTTAGCCGCTGGAGTCGTGCGACGTCCTGGTCGATCAAGTCCAGGAAGATCGCGTTGTACAGGACGCCCAGCACCTGAGCAGGCGGTGGGTAACCCACCAGTTGCGGCCGGTCGGCTTCTGAGCGCGACCGATCGTAGCGCGTCGCGATGGTGATGATGCGCGAGGCGCCGAGGTGCAGCGCGGGTGAAATCGGGGCCGCGAGTCGGATGCCACCGTCACCATACCACTCGCGGCCCACCTGGGTCGCCGGAAAGAGCAGGGGCAGAGCGGCCGACGCCATCACATGGTCGATGGTGAGCTGCGCACGTTCACTTCGCCGCTGGGGACGTTCCCATAGTTGGATGTCGCGTCCCTGGACCCAGGTCACGGACTGCGAAGTGGTGTAGCTGGTGGCGCTGAGGGCCACCGCGGCGAGCCGTCCACTGGCGAGGTTGGCATCGATCCCGGGGATCGATCCATCCGGGGAGCGTGTCAGGATCTCCTCGAGAAACGATCGGAGGGGCGTGGTGTCCACCATCCCCTTTAAGCGCTCCGGGTGTCCGCGACCGCCGCCAATGAGCCGCAGTCCGCTCCGAATCACGGTGGATGCCAGGGTGGCCGTATCCACGCGAAAGACGCGCTCCGGCGTGAGGGACAACCACCGGTGCACCAGGTCCTCCATTGCCTCCAGAAAGGTGCCTGGGTGCGACGCCAGGTGCACCGTGTTCAGGGCGCCGGCGGAGACGCCAACCAGGACGGGGACGCGGAGATGCGGGTACTGCTTCGCAATGCCACGCAGCACTCCCACCTGGTAGGCTCCGCGCGCTCCGCCTCCGCCGAGCACCATGGCGAGGTCGTTCGTGACAGGCGTGGGGCGATGGCTCATGCGGATCAAGATATCATTGGTGACTCCGGGCTCGGCAGTTGGGTGCCGAGGTGATCGACGGCGTCCCGCAGCGTGCGAAAGTCCGGAAGGACGAACAGAGTCGGTTGCACCGCATCGACCACGAAGGACTGTTGCAGCACCTGCTCGACGACAAACGGCTGGAGCGCGCAGCCGCCTCCCAGGGCGTGCCGTTCTTCGGCGATCGAGGACACCAGGCCGGATCCATAGATCCGGGGGAGGTCCGCCGTTCCGACGAGCCCAAACTCCACCGTGAACCAGAACAGTCGCTGGACCGCGAGCATGGCCGCGTCGGAGGCAGCGCGGGTGCCGAGTAGCCCAAACTGCTGCAGCATGTCAGCGAACGTGGGGTTGGCATGCAGCGGCACGTGGCCGAAGACATCGTGAAAGATGTCCGGTGACGGGATGTAGGCGAGCTGGTCCCGGGGCCGCACGTGGGTCGTCGAGGGAAACCTGCGATCGGCAAGAAAGGAAAAGAACTCCCTGGGGTTGAGGTATCCGGACACGGGCACCACCTGCCATCCGGTGCGTGGGGCCAGCCGGGCGTTCAGTTCCGAGAGGACCGGGACGCGATCGTGGGAGAGGGCGATGACATCGATCCCGGTCAGCACCTCGGCGGCGGCGGTCTCATGCAGCGTCTCGAAGCGTTGTTGTACGAGGGTCGCCCACGTGGCGTGGTCTTCGGCGGTGTAGCGGCTGGAATGCTGCGCGTGAGAGGCGGTCATGGCTGGGGAGTAAAAGAAAAACGGCCCGTGGAAAATCCACGGGCCGTCGGGTGAACGCGTTCGCCAGCTACTTAACGCACGCCACCTCCCGCGTCCCGTGAGGGCGCGTAATACGAGGCGACGCAGTAAGCGGTGGCGGCAAACATCAGCATGGTCGACTAATAGCCTGCGTGTCGTGGTTCGTCAACCGCGGCAGAGCGCCCCCATGTGCGAGCAACCACGGCGCGTGGGATTTGCTTGGGGCGGCGGGATCCAGGCGCGGCGGAGCGCACTACACCGTCCTCGTCTTCCATGTCCCCCGGCGGAACAACACCACCGAGACTACCGCGAGCGTGGCATAGGCAATGGCGATGGCGAGGTAGACCCCGTGGGCCCCAAGTCCGGTGCGGAGCGCGAGGAACCACCCGAGTGGCACTTCCCAGCACCAGAAGCATCCGAGGTTGATCCACGTGGGGGTCCAGGTATCGCCGGCGCCATTAAAGGACTGGGTGATCACCATGCCATACGCGTAGAACAGGAACCCGGCGGATATCACGCGCAGGGCATCGATCGCACTTGCTGCGACGGCGGCTTCACCTGTAAACCCGGCGACGATCCACGGCGCACCAATGATGAACAGCAGCCCCAGTCCGCCCAGGAACACGGCATTGTACTTCCCGGCAATCCAGACCGCCGCCTCCGCGCGGTCCGGCTTGTGCGCGCCCAGGGCCTGCCCGACCATGGTCGCGGCCGCATTGGCCATCCCCCACGACGGGAGCAGCGCGAAGATCACCAGGCGGATGGCGATCCCGTATCCGGCAATCACGTCAGAACCGAAGCTCGACACGATGCGGATCAGGAGGACCCAGCTCGCCGTCCCGATGAAGATCTGGAACGTCCCCGATCCTGACAGGCTGACGAGCTTCCACATGACGGCGGGATCAAACCGGAGGTGCCGGCTGGCGAGATGCAGCCGCGAGCCGGGGCGGAGGAGCCGGCTGAGCGCGTACAACGCGCCGATGGAGCGACCGATGGTGGTGCCGACGGCGGCTCCCGTGACACCGAGCTCGGGAAACGGGCCCACGCCGAAGATGAGGCAGGGGCCGAGGGTCATGTTGATCGCATTGGCCAACCAGAGGGAGCGCATGGCGATGGCCGCGTCTCCCGCACCGCGGAAGATCGCGTTGACCAGGAAGAGCATCAGGACGGAGATGTTTCCGCCGAGCATCACGCGTGTGAACATCGTCCCGGTGCGCACGACCGACTCCTCGGCGCCCATGAGTCGGAGCAGGTCCGGGGCGAACACGGCACCGGCGATGCCTAACGCGGCAGCGGTGAGGACGCCAAGCCAGATGGCCTGCATGGCGGCACGCGCTGCCCCGTCCTGGTCACGTTCGCCAATGCGACGCGCGACCATCGCCGTGGCACCGATGCCGAGCCCCATGGCAAGGGTGTAGACCATGGTGAGCAGCGACTCGGTGAGGACCACGGTGGCAACCGCCTCAGCGCCAAGCCGGGAGACGAAGAAGACGTCGACCACGGCGAAGACGCTTTCCATCGCCATCTCGAGGACCATCGGGATGGCGAGCAGGATGACCGAGCGCCCGATGGCACCCTCGGTGTAGTCGTGGCCGTGAGCACCATGAATGGCCTCGCGGACCGATTGCCACATGGAGGGGGGATGCGACGACGTGTGCGCCGCGTCCGGCGGAACGGATGACATGGGAATCCTGGATTGTAGGGGGCGATCCCTCTGGTGGGACCGGGAACGAACCGAGCGAGCCTTAGGAGGCGTCGAAGACGACCGTCAACGCGCAGCTCATCAGCCGCGGTCGGTCGAAGGGGGCTCGGAGGTAGGAATCGTTCCGCATCGGCGTTCTCTCCGGCACAGACCCCCTCCGTCGGGCATCGGTCACTGGGAAAGTCCCGCGCGGTTTCCACGCGCGTCCAAACCAGACGGAGTGGGTGCGCGCGGCCTCGTCAGGTCGTGACGATCGCCGTCGCTTCGATCTCGACCTTCGCTTGGGGCTCCACCAGCCCGCTGACGATCACCACCGCCATCGCCGGATAGTTCCGTCCAAACACTTCACGGTAGGCGAGACCGATCGCCGGGCGCGCGGCCACGTACTCATCGCGATTCGTCACGTACCAGGTGAGCCGCACCAGGTGCTCCGGGCCGGCCCCTTCGGCCGAGAGGATATCGCGGATGTTGCGGAAGGCCTGGGCGACCTGCGACGCAAAGTTGTCGGTCTCGATCACCAGGGTTTCGGGATTCCAGCCGATGACGCCGGCCGTCACGATGACGCGGCCGGTGCCGGCCATCCCATCGCTATATCCATGGGGGCGTGGCCAGTGCGGGACAACGACGGGATGTGGGTTCACGGACGGCGCGTGGTCAGGCGGAGGGGTCACGCAGGCGATATCGCTGGAGCTTTCCGGTGTTGGTGCGGGGCAGGGCGTCGACGAACTCCACGGCCCGCGGGTACTTGTAGGGCGCGAGTTGTTGCTTCACCCAATCCTGAAGGACCTTGGTGGTGGCGGGGTCCGCGACGCGGCCTGGGCGCAGCACGACATACGCCTTCACCACCTGGCCCCGCTCGGGGTCCGGTGCGCCGACCACCCCGCACTCCTGCACCGCAGGATGCTCGAGCAACACCCCTTCCACTTCCGGGCCGGAGATGTTGTAACCGGCCGAGATGATCATGTCATCGGTGCGCGCCTGGTACCAGAAGTAGCCGTCGGCATCGAGCTTGTAGGAATCGCCTGTCAGGTTCCAGCCGTCCTGCACATACGCCTGCTGGCGCTCGAGGTTGGCGAGGTAGCGGCACCCGGTGGGGCCGCGCACCGCGAGTCGGCCCACCTCGCCGACGGGGACGTCACGCATCTGGTCATCCACGACGCGAGCCTGAAACCCGGGTACGACCTTGCCGGTCGCGCCGGGTCGCACATCGCCCTCGCGTGCACTGATGAAGATGTGCAGGAGTTCCGTAGCCCCGATGCCGTCGATGATGGTGATGCCCGTCGCCGCCTTCCACGCATCGAACGTGGCGCGGGGAAGCGCCTCGCCGGCCGAGACGCACTTCCTCAGCGACGACACATCGTGCTCGGCGAGGAGCGGCAACATCGCGCGATAGGCGGTCGGGGCCGTGAAGACCACCGTGGCCCGATGGTGCTGGATCGCCGCGATGAGGAACGGCGGTGTGGCCTGTTCGAGCAGGATGGCGCTGGCCCCGATGCGCATCGGGAAGAGCACGAGGCCACCCAGCCCAAAGGTGAAGGCAAACGGCGGGGAGCCGATGAACACGTCGTCGGGTGACGCACACAGGACGTGTCGGGCGAAGGTGTCACAGATGGCGAGCACGTCGCGATGGAAATGCATCGTGCCCTTCCCCTCGCCCGTGGTCCCCGAGGTGAAGGCGATGAGGGCGACATCGTCCGCCGCGGTGCGCACGTTCTCGAAGGTGGGCGCCTTGGCGGCCATCTGCTGTTCGAGGGCAGGGGAGCCATCCGGTGCTGGTCCGCCCCAGGTCACCACGCGTGCCCCCTCACGTGGGGTACCGTCCGCACGCACCTGCATCGCCGCCGCACAATCGTCCACCAGCTTCACGTCGGTGATCGCCAGGCGGATGCGCGCCTTGTCTGCGGTGAACGTGAGCTCGCGCGCGCGCAGCAGTGGCATCGTGCAGACGACGATCCCGCCCGCCTTGAGCACGGCGTGCCACAGCGCAACCATCATCGGGGAGTTGCCCCCGCGCAGCAGGACGCGGTGCCCCGGGACCAGCCCGTAATCCTCCACGAGGACGCGGGCGATGCGGTTGGCCCGGTCCAGCAGCGCGGCGAAGGTCAGCACCTCGGTGGGGCTGCGGAACGCGATCCGCTCGCCCCAGCCGCGCGCGACGGCGCCGTCGAGCAGCTCCACGGCCGCATTGAGGTGGTCGGGATAGGCGGGCTCCCCCACGCCGGTGTAGCTCATCGCCGGCCAGAGGTCGCGGGGCGGCAGGTGGTCGCGGGCGAAGGGGTCGACGTGGGCCGTCGGCACGCCCCCGGGCAGTCCGTCAGGAGTGGTCATGCGGGCGAATGCGGGCTGGGCAGGAGCTGTCCGGCAATAACCAGCTGCTGCACTTCACTTGTGCCTTCATAAATGCGCAGGGCGCGGATCTCGCGGTACAGGCGTTCCACCGGATGCCCGCTTTGCACCCCGCGCGCGCCATGCAACTGCACCGCGGCGTCGATGGTGCGCTGGGCGGCCTCGGTGGCCTGCCACTTGGCCATCGCGGCTTCACGGGTCACCCGGGCGCCCGTGGTGTCCTTCGTCCACGCGGCCCGGTACACGAGGAGGGCGCTGGTGTCGATATCGGTGGCCATCTGCGCGAGGCGCGCCTGGGTGAGCTGGAAGTCGCTGAGTGGCTGGCCGAAGAGCCGACGCTCGCGGACGAACCCGAGAGACTCGTCAAGGGCACGGCGGGCCATGCCGAGCGCGGCGGCCCCCACGGTGGAGCGAAAGATGTCGAGGGTGCCTAACGCCACGCGCATCCCCTTCCCCGGTGCGCCCACCACCGCATCGGCCGGCACACGGCAGTTGGCGAATCGCAGGTGGGCCAGCGGGTGTGGCGCGATTGTGTCGATGCGCGAGGCAACCTCCAACCCGGCCGCTTGCGCGTCCACCACCAGCGCGACAAAGCTCCGCTCGCCGCCCTCCGGCCACCGCGCGAACACCACGTAGAAGTCCGCGATCCCCCCGTTGGAGATCCAGGTCTTCTCGCCGTCGAGCTGCCACGAGCCATCCGGCAGCCGCTGCGCCGTGGTAGTCATCGCCATCACGTCGGAGCCAGCGTTGGGCTCGGACAGGGCAAAGGCCGCAATCGCGTCGCCGCTCGCGACGCGTCGGAGGTATCGGTCCTTCAGTCCGGGTGACCCGAACAGCGAGATCGGGCCCGATCCGAGCCCCTGCATCGCGAAGGCGAAGTCGGCGAGGGGGTCGTGACGGGCCAGGATCTCGCGCGCCAGGCACAGGGTGCGCACGTCGAGGGTGCCGTCGAACGCGACCGCAGGTTGCAGCCACCCGTCATGGCCCATGCCGCGCACGAGCTCCCGACAGGTCGCGTCCACGTCATGATGTGCCAGGGCGCCGAGCCTCGCGTCGGCCCAGGTGTCCAAGGTGCTCGCGAAGGCCCGGTGCCGCGACTCGAAGAAAGGCCAGCTGAGGAACGTCGTGTCCGCCACTAGATGGCTTGGTGGAGAGGTTGCACCCGCAGGGCACCGGCATTCGGGCCCGGCGTACGGAGGCCGTTGGCGAGATCCACCCGGGCGGACACCACTCAGTCTCCCCGGAACGACGGACGGGCGCGCGCCACAAACGCTTCGTAGGCGCGCTCAAAGTCGTTGGTCAACATGCACACCGCCTGCGCCTTCGCCTCGTGCGAGATCGCATCGTCGACCGACATCGCCCACTCCTCGTGCAGGCAGGCCTTGGTCACCCCATGGGCGAAGGTTGGGCCGCTTGCCAGCTCACGGGCGAGCGCCAGTGCTTCGGCCGCCAGCGCGTCAGGGGCAACGAGGCGATTGTAGAATCCCCAGCGCTCGGCCTCGTCCGCTGTCATGAACCGCCCTGTGTAGAGCAATTCCGACGCGCGCCCTTGGCCGATCAGGCGTGGCAACAGGGCGCACGCCCCCATGTCGGCCCCGCTCAGCCCAACCCGTGTGAACAGGAAGGCCACCTTGCTGCGGCTGGTCCCGAGCCGCAGGTCGCTGGCCATCGCCAGGATCGCGCCAGCACCTGCGCAGATACCATCCACGGCGGCAATGATCGGCTGCGGACAGGCGCGCATCGCCTTCACCAGTCCGCCCGTCATCTCGGTGAAGCGCAGGATCTCGTCCGTGCGCCCCGCCCGCTTCGCCTCCACCAGCGGTCCGATGATCTCGTGGACGTCGCCCCCACTGCAGAAGTTCTCGCCCGCGCCGGTGAGCACCACCACTTTGACGTCACGCGCGTGCGAGAGGGCCCGGAAAGTGTCCGTCAGCTCGGCGTACGACTCGAACGTCAGCGGGTTCTTTCGCTCCGGCCGATTGAGCGTGACCGTCGCCACCGCATCACTGACGGACCAGACGAAGTGACGCGGCGCGAACGCCGCGCCCGAGAGCACAGGAGAGGTGGGCATCGGCGCGAAAGATGCCCCGTGCGTAGCCCCGGTCGCTAGCCGCCGCCCTTCGCGCGCTCGAACAAGCGCTCCATCTGGTCCTTGCCGGACAGGTACTGCCATGGCCAGTGCTGCTCGCGGTAGCCCTGTTGCGCCGCGGCCTGCAGCGTCCAGGCTGGGTTGGCGAGGTGTGGTCGGGCGAGGGCGCACAGGTCGGCGCGCCCAGCGGCGAGGATCGAATTCACCTGGTCCGGGTCCGTAATGGCACCAACGGCGATGGTCTTCACGCCCAGCTCGTTGCGGATCCGATCCGAAAACGGGGTCTGGTACATGCGGCCATACACCGGCTTCGCGTCCGGCGTTGTCTGCCCGGTCGAGATGTGCATGATGTCGGCGCCGGCGTCACTGAATGCCCGGGCGATCTCGACGGCCTCGGCCGCATCGACTCCGCCGGCGGCCCAGTCCGTCGCCGAGATGCGTACGGACAGCGGACGTTCCTGGGGCCACACCTCGCGAACGGCGTGGAAGACCTCGAGGGGGAAGCGCAGCCGATTCGCCAGCGAGCCGCCGTACTCGTCGGTCCGGTGGTTCCCGAGCGGGGTGATGAAGCTGGACAGCAGATAGCCGTGCGCACAGTGCAACTCCAGCATGTCAAAATCGGCCTCGATGGCGAGGCGGGCGGAGCGCGCGAACTCGTGCACCACCTGGTCCATGTCGGCGCGCGTCATCGCCCGCGGGACCTGCATGTACGGGCGATGCGGCTGCGCGGAGGGGGCCAGCAGGGGCCAGTTCCCTTCTTCCAGCGGAACGTCGGTGCCCTCCAGGCCGAGCCGGGTGCTTCCCTTGCGTCCGGCGTGGCCCAGCTGGAGGCAGATCTTCGCCCGGGACCACTGGTGGGTGAAGGTCGTGATCCGGCGCCAGGCGTCCACCTGTTCCGGGGTGTACATCCCCGTGCAGCCCGGGGTGATCCGCCCTTCGGGTGAGACGCAGGTCATTTCGGTCATGACCAGCCCGGCGCCGCCTAACGCGCGGGCGCCATAGTGCACGAGGTGGAAGTCGTTGGGGAGGCCGTCGGTCGCCGAGTACATGTCCATCGGCGAGACCACGATCCGGTTCTCGAGCGTGAGCTGCCGCAGGCGGAACGGGGTGAACATCGGGGCCGGCGCCTGCTCGACCGCGCGGTGTTCGCCGGATGTCTTGCGGGGACGCGCGGGCGCATCCGGTCGCGGGCGTGGCGCCTCGCGCTCGGCGCGCGACGCGAACCAGCGCTCCACACCGGCCAGATAGGCCCCGTCACGCAGTCGCAGGTTCTCGTGGCTCACGCGTTGCGAGCGGGTGAGCAGCGAGTACGCGAACTGTTCGGGCTCGAGGCTCACGTAGCGCTTGACGTGCTCGAACCACTCCATGGAGTTGCGGGCCGCGTTCTGGATGCGCAGCACCTCCACACGCCGTTCCTCCTGGTAGCGGTCGATCGCCTGCGTCAGTTCCGCCGACGTCCCGTGCACAGCGGCGGGAACGCGGGCGACTTCGCGCGCCAGGGCGATCGCATCCTCCATCGCGAGCTTGGTCCCCGAGCCAATCGAGAAATGCGCCGTATGCGCCGCGTCGCCGAGCAACACCACGTTGCCGTGGCGCCACTGCTCGCAGTTCACGCGGAGGAAGGTGCCCCACGGGTCGCGCACGCGATGTACGGTGCTGTTGTGCTGCAGCCGGTGCCCCTGGAGCCACGGTGCGAACCAGGCCTCGCAGGTCGCCATCGTCTGGGCCGCATCCATCTGGTCGAAGCCGGCGGCGAACCACGAGGCCTCATCGCATTCAACGATGAAGGTCGAGAGCCCTTCGGTGAACCGGTACGCGTGGACCTGGAAGGTCCCGAAAGCGTTTTCGAGGATGATGAAGGTGAAGGCGTCGAAGGGCAGGGTGGTGCCCAGCCAGATGTACCGATTGGTGCGCTGGTCCACCGTGGCGCCGAAAGCGGCCGCATGACGGCGGCGCACAACCGAGTTCACGCCGTCGGCGGCGACGATCAGATCTGGAGGATTCGGCCGCGCCCGGAGCGCGTCCTCGTCGGCCATGTCGGACTGGTAGTGCCAGGTGACGCCGAGTGCGGCCGCGCGACCCTGCAGGATCCCGAGCAAGTCGCGTCGGGCGATCCCGCTGAACCCATGACCGCTGGAGGTGATCGTCCGCCCACGGATATGGATGTCGATGTCATCCCAGTGCGCGAAGGCGTCGGTGATGGCCTGGTACGTCGCCGCGTCTGCCTGCCGGAAGTTCTCGAGGGTCTGGTCGGAAAAGACGACCCCCCAGCCGAAGGTGTCGTCGGGGGCGTTGCGTTCGAAGCCCTCGATCTCGATGTCCGGGCGCGCCTGCTTGAGGAGCAGGGAGAAGTACAGGCCGGCTGGACCACCGCCGAGAACAGCAACCCTCACGAGGACCCCTGGGTACGAGAGGCTGGAATCGTACCGTTCGCGTCCCGCGCTGTCACCCCCGCGCGGGACGATGCGCGTCAGGTGAGTCCCCACGTCTGGAGATCCTCCGACAGCGCCTCCCCCGGGCGCGTCGGGCGCCGGTAGTACCACCACTCGCGCTCGGCGTCGAGTCCCTCTTCGTCCGCGATGTCGTCGCCCCACAGGCATGGGGACGGCATGGTCTGCGCGCGGAACCGCGCATCGGCACTCGTCAGGCGCTCCTCTACCTCCCTTGGTCCTTCGGGGCCGGCGACGGCGATTGCCGCAGCCAGCAGGTCGCGGAGGTCCATGTCGTTCAGGTAATCGTCCAGCGTCAGGGGATACCCTGATTCGATGGTCGCGACGATCTCGGACCACATGGACACGAGCCCCGGAAGCCCTGCGGCGACGATCGGTGCCGGGCATCCCCGGGCCTCGAGCAGGCGTTGGACGGCGTCACTCATGGGTCGGGCCGTCGCCGGGCCTGTCGGCGAAAGTACTGCTCTCCATCGTTGGGTCGGAAGAAGGTACGAATGGTGCCGTCGCGGTTGAAGGCGAGGAACGCGCCTGAGGTCCGATCGAACCGCGTGATGACGCCGTCGCCGCGCCGCGCCTCGAGGATCGGGCCGCCAGTCATGGTGTCGCGCAGGGCCTGCGCGAGTTGGAGGTAGACCGCCGACGAGACAGCGCCGAATTCCGCGCCGTGCTTCTCCACGTGATCCTGGAGTTGCTGCCGCGACCGAAAACCCACCGTGGGTCCAAAGGTCGTGGGCTTGGTCGGACGCGGCGCGGCGACGATTGGTGTCGCGACCACCGGGACCGGGGGGGACGGCTCCGGCGCGGGACGTGCTGCGGGCTCACAGCTCCAGGCGGTGAGCGCGAGCAGCCACCGTGTGGCGCGGCCGAGGCCACTCATGACGCGAGGGATCATCGCTTGCGTCGTCCGGTCCAGATCACGATGGAGCCACAGCCATCCCGTGGATCATCAAACTCAATGGGCACCTGGGCATCGCGCGGATACACCTCGACCGCCTTGATGTCGTTGGGGTTCACGACGAACTCCAGGTCGGCAGTGCCGGTGTACTCCATCATGTCGATGGCCTCGCTGTTGCCGGTGACGGTGGGGGCGGCGGCAAGGGGCGACCGCCCGCCGCGACCCTGCCCGTTGAAGAACCGGACGCCGTCCACGAAGATCGCCGGGATGCAGAAGAAGCCTCCCGCGCGGCCCCGCATCACGACCTTTCGGCCAAAGGCCCCGCTCGAGAGGATGTCGACACCAGGCATCTGGACGAACAGGTCCGACACCTGCTTGGGGTCGCGCCGATTGAGCTCGTCTTCATCAATGAACTCGCCCAGCCCCCGCTTGCGGCGCTGGTCGTACCCGGTGCGCCAGGCCTCGGCGGAGCGCTGTCCGACGATGCGCACGGTGTCCATCGCAGCGACGAATGGAGCGAGGGCGACATCATGGCGTGTGGGCGTGGGCGGGAGGACATCGATCACCGCGCGGTATGGCACGAAACCGATCCCCCGCACCACGAGGGTCTGGCTCCCCTCGGGGACCGAATCGAGGGCGAAGGCACCGTCGCTGGTGGCCGCGGTGACCAAGTTCGTGCCCCACAGCTCAATGCGCGCACCGGCCAGCGGGGCGCCCGTGATTGTGGAGACGGTCCCGCGTACGGCGCCCGTCCCGCGCGCCGTGCGGACCATCGACACCGTGTCGTGGCGCATCGTGGGGGGGAGCCCCTGCCCGCGATCGACGATGGCCGAGCTCACCTCCGTCGTCACCGTGGCGGTCACCCGGCCGACGACCAGGTCGCGTCGCAGGAGCCCTGTCGGCGGGATGTCCAACTCGAGATAGCCGGTCGAGTCGCTGCCTTGCCAGGCGCGGACAGCGATGGGACTCCGGATGGGCAGGCCACACATGGCAAACCACCCGTCGGCGGCCACCAGCGCACGCTGGCTCGGTGTCGCCCGCTGCAAGCCCTGGCGGGTGAAGCGCAACTCGGTCCACGTCGCGAGCAACCCACCCTCGGCGGTCGCCCCGTTCACGTGGCGGACCCGCCCGAGAAAGAGGCCGGTGGAATCCGTGGTCACGTCGGCCCGACAGAGCCGCGCCACCAGGGTGCGGGCGGCCGGGATCGCCAGCGTCACCTCGCGATCCTGCCCGGCGCCCAGGTCCACGGCGAGGCTCGGGGCCTCCAGGCCTAACGAGTCCAGCGCGACGTGCACAAATCCCACCACGTATCGCCCCGGGGCGAGCTCTCCCAGCTGCCACGCGCCGAGGCTGTCCGTCGTGGCCGACCACCCCTGGGCGGGGTTGCTCGCGCTGGCCAGCTGCACCACCGCACCGGGGAGCGGCCGCCGACCCACCGAGTCGATGACGACCCCGCGCAAGCGCGCGCGGCCCTCCTGCGCGCCGACCGCGCCGGCCCACACCAACGATGCCAGGAGGACGAGCTGCCTCACGGCGAGATTCCCTCGCGGGGCTTGGCCAGCCAGCCCCGGACGCCCGTCCAGATCACGATGCTGCCGCAATCCTCCCCCTGGAACTCCGGCGGGGCCTGCATGCGGCGTGGGTACACTTCGACCGCACGCACCAGATCGGTCGGGATCACGTCGTCGAGGTTCATGTCGAGCACGGGAACCCGCGCGCCGTCGATCACGAGGACCGGCAGGCAGGCGTCGAGTCCATTGGTGGAGCGCATGCGGACGCTGCGCGCCATGAGGTCCGCGTTCCGTACCTCCACGCCTGGCATCGACCGCAGCAGGTCGGTGAAGGTCAGCGGGCGGCGTACCTCGATCGCCGCGGCATCGAGGAAGATGCCGTGACCACGCTGTCGTCGTCGCTCGAAGTCAGCCAGTGCACCCTGCGAGCGCGGACGACGGGCCAGGACCCGGACCGTATCGATCTCCATCGGAAACTCGGGGAGTTCGACGTCCACGCTCATCGCGCCCGGCGCCACGTCGACCACGCGACGGGTCGGAACAAACCCGACCATGCGTGCCTCCAGGAGCTGCGTGCCTGGCATGGCGGGGAGCGCGTAGGCGCCGCGCTCGTCCGCCCGCACCTCGAGCTCGGTCCCCCACCAGCGAAGGCGCGCGCCGCTCACCGGCTGGCCATTCGCATCGCGGACCACACCACGGACGACCTCCGTCATCGTTCCCGTGCCGCGCGCGAAGGCAATGTCCCGGCGGAGGACGCCATCGTCCGGAACGTCGACCTCGAGGGTCGCGCTGGAGTCCTCTTCCGTCGACGCCCGCAGGACCACCAGCCCGCCCCGGGGAACGCCGCAGAGCGCGAACCACCCTCGGGGCGAGGCCTGCGTCGATGCCCCCTGGACCTCCGCGCGGGCGCCGCCCGGGCTGATCGAGATCATCCGCCATTGGGCGCTCACCCTCGCGTCGGCCCAGGTGTTGGCGCTGGTCGGGTCGCGGGTGTAGCCAAGCACGACGCCGAGCGAGTCGGTGGCCGCTTTCGGGCCGCACCAGGTGGCGACCACGGTCTCGCTCGACGGGACGGCCAGCTCAACGGTTGCGATCCGGCCGCCGCGGAGTTCCACCCGCTTCACCGGGGGATCGAGGCCGAGCGAATCGAGTCGCGGGTGGAAGAAGCCAACGAGGTAACGACCCGCCGGCAGGCTATCGACGGCAAACGCGCCGGCGTCGTCGGTATGGGTCGTGCGGCGGGCCACGGCGTGCATCGTCCCGTCCACGGGCACCAGCTGAACATTCGCTCCAGCCAGGGGCACCCGCCCCACGCTGTCGTAGACGAACCCGCGCACCGACTGGGCGTCGCCCGGTCGCCCGGCGACGGCGCTCGCGAGGACGAGGCCGACCAGCCCCGTGCCCCAACGACCGACGCGCAGGCGCCAGCTCATCCCCGGATCTCCCGGGGACGGGGAGGCGAGGACGTGTAGTCGTAGAAACCCAGTCCGCTCTTTCGGCCCAGCCACCCACTCGCGACCATCCGGTGGATGAGCGGCGGGGTCGCATACCGGGCCTCGTGGAAGGCGTCGAACATCACGCGGCCCACGTGTGCCATGGTGTCCAGGCCCACGGCATCGCACAACGCGAGGGGGCCCATCGGGACACCCGTGCCTAACGTCATTCCCGTGTCGATGTCGGCCACGCTCGCGATCCCATGCGCGTAGGCACGCACGGCGTCGTTGAGGTACGGCACCAGCAGCAGGTTCACGATGAATCCCGGGGTGTCCTTCGCGAGGATCGACACCTTGCCGATCCGCCGGACGAAGGAGAGCGCCGCGTCCACCGTGGCCTCGGAGGTGGTGATGGCGCGCACGACCTCCACGAGCGGCATCGCCGGGACCGGCGAGAAGAAGTGGAGGCCGACAAAGCGGTCTGCGCGCGTCGTCACGGCGGCCTGGTCAGCCACCGGAAGCGCCGACGTGTTGGTGGCAAAGATCGCTGACGGGGTCGCCAGGGCATCCACGGCACGCCACATCGCCTGTTTCGCGTCGAGCTGCTCTACGATCGCCTCGATCACCAGGTCGCATCCCGCGACGTCGCCCAGCTCGGCGCTCGCCCGGACCCGGGCCAGTGTCGCAGCACCGTCAGCAGCGGACAGCTTGCCGCGCTCAACCCCCTTCTGCACCGATCGTTCGATCGCGGCCTGCGCCTTCGCGGCCCGCGCAGCGTCGACTTCGATAACGCAGGTCTCCATCCCGGCCTGGGCGCAGACCTGGGCGATTCCCGATCCCATCAGTCCACCCCCCACTACGGCAACGCGTTGAATTTCGCTCATGCCTTCAAGATGGGCCGCCGGCCCGGGCGCGGCGAGCGGGCCGGCGCTGAATCCCCGCCCAACGGGGACGGGGCGTCCTACCGGGTGATGGCCGTGAGGAGGTCCGAGATCGTGGCCCCCCGCCGCGCATCCGCCCCGTGTTCCAGCCGGTCGAGGATCTGCTCGAGGCCGAGCTGCAAGCGATGCAACTTGGATTTCTGGGCGCGCCCGATGCCGTACACGATTGCACCGGCGGACGATGCCCATCCCCCGCCAAGCAGGGCGGCGAGCCACGGGTATCCCCCGGGGATGATGACCAGGGCGGCCACAGCGACCGCCCCGGCGACGCCGACCCCGCCCACGGCGCCAGCTGCAATCGCGGAACCCCGGCGGGATTCCGCCAGGCTCGCGTTCAGGCTGACCAGGGAGCGGGTGGCGTCGATGGCGATCGCCGTGGCCCCGACTTCGTTGGCCCGGGTCAGCGCATACGGACGCCCGGAAAAATTGAGCCCCGCCTGCAGGGAGCCGATGAAGTCGCGCCGTGCTTCCCACGTCAGGCGCTCGCCGAACCGGCGCTTGGGGCGCAACAACTCCTCCCGCTGCATCCAGTCGTCGAGGCGGGCAAGGACCGCCGCCGGCGTCCCCGGTACGATGCGAGACGCAGCCGCCGTCGTGCCGCCGAACATCGCGCCGAGCATCCCGCGCTCCTCCTGCACCTCAACACGCGTGCGTTCCTCGGCGAGCGCTTGCCGGACATGTGAGGCACTGATCCCGACCTCCTGCCCGAGCGAGACGAGCTGCGCCTCACTCATGCCGTCCGAGGCGTCGAGGTCACCCACGTTCAGCTCCGCCGCGCGCGAGAGGACGCGCTCGATCGCCGCCCGGGTGAGGGGAATGGGAGCGTTGGAGGCAGCCGGGAGGTTCTCGTCAGGCATCGGTCAAATTCCGTTCAGGACCAGGTCGACCTGTCGCACCAGCGCCTGGTCGAGTGGCCCCGGCAGGGGAAAGATACGAACGAACTGTGCGGAAAGGTCGCCGCCGGGCGCCTGCCGTGCGGTCCGCAGGTAGTAGCGGCGATAGCCGTCCGCGAGATCCGGCGCGATGCGCTCGAGCAGGAGGGCGCCGGCACGCACCGCCGCGAGCGTGGAGAGACGCCCGGATTCGCCCGATTGCTGCTCAGCCGGTGTTGTGTGGTCGCGGACCACCTGGTTGGAAACGGTGCCGACCACCTCATGCGCCAGGACGAACAACGCATCGCGCGGATCGTCGGTGGCGGACGGAAAGGTGACCGCCACGAAGTGGGTGTCATCGCCCACGTCGATCGTGCGTCCCTCGGCGCCGAGGGGGAGGGCGAGCACCATGGTGCCCGACCGCTGGCCGCTGTACCGGAGGAACCGCTCGAACGCGGGGGCATGGGTGCTCCAGGCCGCGGCGACCTGGGTGCGCATCCCACCCCGTGCCGCCTGCTGCTGCGACCACCAGGTGCGATGAAATCGCGCGCGTTCGTCGTCGAGGGATTCGAGGAAGAGCCGCAGGAACTCCCGCTCCGCCGTCCCCGGGAAATAGGTCGCGAGCGTGGCGTACATCCGGACGGACTCCCGGTCGTAGGCCGCGCGCACGTCGCCATTGTCACGCAAGAATCGCAGGCAGCCGCGTCGCAGGTCCTCCCAGGAGCCGAAGTAGAGGGCCAGGAACTGCGCCGCCGCCAAAGACGGACTGCTTGCGTGGCGACGCGAAAGGACGAGCGCGTTCTCATCGAGGCGAGACGTGATGTTCCCCGTGCGCCTCGCTTGCGACGCCTCGGCCCGGTATCCCAGGCGGAACGTCGGAACCAGCGACGAATCCGCTGTCAGCATCGCGAAACCATGGAGCCACAGGTCCACATGTTCGCGGGTCTCCAGGCGCCACCCGCTCGGTGCGGCGGCATCGCGCCGTGGCGCGTTCTCTGCGGCGCCGGCGGGTCGCTGTTCCGTCGCCGGGGTGCTCGACACCACGACCGTGCGAGGAGCGCACGACGGCGCGCCGAGGAGCGCCGGGAGCACGAGGAGCCGACGAAGGGACATGGGGGCAACTACGGGCGTGTGAGCGAGAGGGTGTCAGCCCGCTGGTACACCACACGCCGTCGTGGCGTTCGGTCGGAGCGGCCGCATGCCGACCGAGCCCCCGCTCACTACGCTCCGTTCTCCCGCCCGCACGTGATGCAGAACTTCCACTCCACCTCAAGCTCGGTGCTGCATGCCGGGCAGTGCTTGATCGTGAGGTTGTGGCCGCACCCCGGACAGAACACCACCTCGCGCCCGTCCGGGAGTCCGGTCCCGCAGTAACGACACCCTTGGCCGGGTTTGGCAGGTTGGGGGACCGGACGGCTCACGGGCATGATCGTTCTGGGAGCAGCTGGTGGTGGGGCCGCGGAGGCCCGCGGAGGAGATACCGGCGGCGCTGAGGGTGCCGCAGCCGGAATGGCGGTCTCCGGGGGAGTTTCGACCGATTCCGTCGGTCGCGCAGCGATGACGAACTGGTCCTGGGGGGACGCCGTGCTGACCGATCGCGATCCCTCCGGCGTGGGGCGAAGCATGACGTCGCGCAGGGGGCCGGCACCGAGCCGCACCGCTGCCGCCGCAAACGCGCGATAGGCCGTGAGGTCGGGATTGGGAGACTCCAGCTCGGCGCGCAGCGCGTGCTGCATCTCCGGCTCACCCTCGAGGAACCCGCGCGATCCGGCGAGTAGCTGCAGCAGCGCGAGTTCGTACTCGTCGTTCGACGCGAAGCCGAGCGCCGACCGGTTCTCGCGGTAGGAGACGAGCTGCTGGTAGAGCTGGGCGACCTCGAACGGGCGCGTCAGCAGGTCGGGTGCGGACGCCCGCACGTTATGCACGAGCCGCCGGTACAGTCGTTCGCAGTCATCCATGGCAGTGGAGCTTAACGACATCATCGAGCGAACGCTGGAAGGGTCCAGGGCGTCCACAGGAGGAGGGGACGACCTACGGAGTGAGGACGTCGTGCCCGGGGCCGGGTAACGCCCTGGAGCTGCGAAACGCGTGTGCCTCGGGAAAAGGCTCCAGGCGTGACGCCTTCCTCGCGGCGGTGCGCGCGGCCAACCAGGCATCGAACCCCGCATCGACCAGCCCATCGGACGCGCTGAGTTCCGTCGCGGCCCGCACGGCCAGGTCATTCGCGAACTCGTTCTGGGCATGGCCCGCGTGTCCGCGAACCCAGCGCCACTCCACGTCGTGGCCGGACGCGGTGCGCACGGCTTCCTGCCAGAGGTCGAGGTTCTCGATGGCGCCTGTCTTGCGCTTCCAGCCTCGCCGCGCCCAGTCATGGACCCAGCGCGTCATGCCGTCCACGATATAGCGCGAATCGGTGGTGAAGACCACGCGGCATCGGTTGCCCTTGCGTGACAAGGCGCGACACGCCTCGATCACGGAGCGGAGCGCCATCCGATTGTTGGTGGTGGCCGGTTCCGACACCCAGAGGGCACGCCGCACGAGGGTGTCGTGGTGCGGGAACTCCACCAGGACACCGGCGCCGCCGGGGTTTTCTCCCTCCTTGCCGTTGCCGAGGCACGACTCGTCGGCGAAGACGGCAACCAGGGGGCGCAGGTCGGGGCTCAACGGATGACCTCGATGCGTTCGATTTCGTCGATCGAAAAGGACATGGGGTCGCCGGTCGATGGGTGGCGGGCGATGAGGATCTCGCGACCGGCATGGTACTCCAGTCGCTGCGCCACGATGATCCACGTGACGCCGCGTCGTACCACGGCGATGCGCTCTTCGCGGGTGACGGCGCGTTCCAGCAGGTCATACTGCGCGGGAGAGAATGCCATCAGGGCGCCGCGGTCCAGTCGAGCGCGAGCCGCGCGAGGGCATCCGTCGCGCGATCCACCTCGTGGAGCGAGATGTACTCCTCGTCGGCGTGGGCCAGCCCCATGTCACCTGGGCCGAAGCAGATCGCCGGAATCCCGGCCGCGTTGAGGAGCGCCGCATCCGTCCAGGCACTGACGCCCGTGAGCGGGCCGGGCTGTCCGGTGTCGCGAAGGGCGGCACCTAACGACGCAACGATTGGGGCGTCGGCCGCGACATCACTCGGCGCCTGAGTAAGGATGTGGCGCATCGTCACCCGGAGGTTCGGGACCTGTGCGCGGACGGTGTCGCATGCGCGCTCGAACTCGGCGAGTACGTCGGGCGTTGTCTCTCCGGGCAACGTGCGGCGCTCGATGCGCAGCACACAGCGATCCGGGTACGTCGACCACCCCGTGCCCCCGCTGATCGTCGCGGCATGCAGGGACGGCCGGCCGAGGAGCGGGTGGCGCCGTGCGTCGAGGACCGTCGCCTCGAGGTGTCCCAGCTCGCCGACCAGGGCGGCCGCATGGGCGATGGCGTCGACCCCGAGGTCATATCGGCTGCCATGCGCGGCAACACCTGAACACTCGAACTCTACCCAGGTGAAGCCGCGATGCGCCGGCCCGATCGTCAGACACGTGGGTTCCGTCACGATCGCCGCATGGGTGCGGATGCCGCTCGCGAGCAGCGCGCGTGTGCCGAGGCTTTCGTACTCCTCGTCGACGACAGCCGCGACGAGCAGGGGACCGGTGAGCTGCGGGGCAACACGAGCCGCCGCGGCGCACATCGCCGCCACGCCGCCCTTCATATCGGAGGTGCCCCGGCCGTACATCCGGTCCCCCGCGACCGAGGCGTCGAACGGGGGGTGCACCATTTGTCCCACGTCCACGACGTCGAGGTGTCCATTGAACATCAAGCTGCGGCCGGGGCCGTGCGACGGCCCGACGCGCGCGATCACGTTGTGGCGGTCGGGGGCGACCGGCTGCAACGTGACCGTCATGCCCCACTGCGTCAGGACCTCGGCGAGCCAGGTGGCCACCGGGCCTTCCCCCGGGGCGCCGGGGCATAACGACGGATTGCGTGAGTCGTAGCGCACCAGTCCCTGGAGGAGTGCGCGCGCGTCGCCGCGGGCGGGAAGGGTCATGTTGGCTGTTCCGTGACCGTGACGCCGCCGAGGTCCACGGCAAAGTTGAGGAGACGCCCCAGCGGGGCGATGGCCGTGCGGACGGCGTCGACCCGGCCCAGGGGGGCGAGGACAACGACGCACCCGCCGCCTGAGGCACCGAGGGCCTTGCACCCCCGCGCCCCGTGGCGCGCCGCCATGTCGACGATCGCGTCGATCTGGGGCGTGGTGATCGCGGGATGGAGTGCACGCTGGTGCACCCAGTGGTCCCGGACGGCATCGCCTAACGCGTCGAGGTCGCCCACCTCGAGGGCACCGGCCATGTCCGCTGCGAGCGCCCGCATGCAGAGCAGGGCGTTGGTTACCGGAGCCTCCTGCCGCGCGTACGCATCGAGCACGGCGGTGATGGTATCGCCGCTGATGCGCGACTGCCCGGTGTACACCACGAGGCATTGTGCCTCGATCGCGCGCCGCGTCGCCTCCGTGAGGGGAATGCGACGCACGTGCGTATTCGCCCCGAAGGTCAGGTCGAGCGCGCCGCCATGCGCGGCGGCGTAGTGATCCTGCCAGCCGCCCGCGATCCCGAGGTCCTCGATTTCTACTCCGCGACTCTCCTCGACGATGCCGCGAAGATCGGTTGTGGAGTGTCCCTGCCAGGCGCGGAGTGCCGCGACCATGGCGACCCCCACTGCAGAAGACCCGCCGAGGCCTGCTCCAGTGGGGAAGTCGCTCCGCAACGTGGACCGCACGCCAACGACTCCGAGGCGGCGCGTGGCCGCCTGGGCCAACGGCGAATCCGCGGCCGCACGCACGTCTGACGCGGCGGTCGGTGCCGCCGTCAGGGTGACGGTGGCGTAGCGATCGATCGCCAGGTTGCAGACACGTCCGCCGCGCTCGTCGCAGAACGGGGGGACGTCGGTCCACCCTCCGCCGAAGTCGATGCGGGTTGGCGCGCGTGCGGTGACGGTTCGCATGGGCTGGTAATGAAACGAATGGCGGCGTGTCGCGCGACACGCCGCCATTCGAACACCGTGCGTACCGTTGATCCTACTTCTTCTTTGGGGCCGCCTTGGCAGCAGGCTTCGCTGGCGCCTTGGCTGCTACCTTGGCCGCGGGCTTCGCCGGCGCCTTGGCCGCGGGCGCGGCCGTGGCCTTCGCAGGAGCCGCCGCCTTGGCCGCGGGCTTCTCGGCGGGCTTCTCTACTGCCTTCACCGCCGGCGCCTTTGTCGGGGCGGCCGCCTTGGGTGCTGCGGCTGGTTCCTTGGCCTTCGCGGGCGTCTTCACCGTCTCCGCCTTCTCTACTGGCTTCGGGCGCTTGCCGTGGGCTTCCTCGACGTCCCGGAGGAGCTTGGTCGCCTCCTCCTGTGACATCTGGCCGCGCCGGACCATGTAATTGACCAGGTCCCGGGCGCTCTCGATGGCGAACGCGGAGATGCCGGCAGCGGCCCCGACGACATCGCGCATCGCCGACGCCATCTTGCTCCCCGCTTCCAGGCTGATCTCGTGTGCCTTGGCCGCCATTTCGGCAACCGTGTCACGGATATCCTGCCCGCGATGGCCAGGGCCACGCTTGGGTGGCGGCGGTGCAACCGGCGCCGCCTCTGGGACGTCGCTTCCGGCTGTTTCGGGCGTCAAATTTTCGGACATCAATTTTGCTCCACGGCGCACGCGAGCCTGACTGGCTCGCACGCGCGGCGAGTGGCGGGGATGTGGGAGGCCCGACAGGCGAGGCCGATGCGCAGGCTGTCGAGCGCGCTAAGTATATGATTTTCCGCCGGATACGCAAGGCACTCGGATGCACTTTAGAGCTAGAATTGCACGCAGTTCCCGCTAGTCGCGATGGTGGCAACTGATACTTCATAGCAACACAATGGAGCCATAAATGCTTCACGGGATCAATGTTCTCGACCTAAGCAGAGTTCTCGCCGGACCGCTGTGTGGTATGGCCCTCGGTGACCTTGGCGCAAACGTCATCAAGGTCGAACGCCCAGGAACGGGCGACGAATCCCGGGGTTGGGGGCCTCCTTTTGACCCACGGGGCGAAAGCGCCTACTACCTCTGCTGCAATCGCAACAAGCTCGGTATCACCCTCGACCTGGATCACGCCACCGGACTGGAGCAGCTGACACGGCTTGCCGCCGGCGCGGACGTGGTCATCGACAACTTCAGGCGTGGCACGCTGGAACGCCGCGGCTGCCATCCGGAACAGCTCCTCGCCCAGCATCCCCGGCTCATATGGTGCACCTTGACCGGGTTCGGCCCCGAGTCTGCCCGACCGGGGTACGATTTCGTTGTCCAGGGCGAGGCAGGCTGGATGTCAATCACGGGGGATCCCGACGGGGCCCCAATGAAAGCCGGGGTTGCCCTCGTGGACGTCCTCGCGGCGAAGGACGCGATCATCGCTATCCTCGCAGCGTTGGCCGCCCGCGCTGTCGGTCCACTTCCCCCAGACCGTCGGCGACTCTTCGTCTCGCTCTACCACTCGGCGACCACCGCCCTGGTGAACGTCGCCCAGAACACGTTGGTCAGCGGCGAGCCTCCCCGTCGATGGGGGAACGCACATGCCAACCTGGTGCCTTATCAGTTGTTTGCTGCGCAGGACCGGGATGTGGTCATTGCCGTCGGCAATGACGGCCAATGGGCGGGGCTGTGCAGGGTTCTCGGCCTCCAGACATTGGCGACGGATCCAACGGTCGCTACGAACGCGGGTCGCCTCTCTCAGCGCCAACGCGTCGTCACCGCCATCGCTGGTGCGGTGGCCGGTCGCGTTGCGGATGAGCTCGTCGGTGCCCTGCTTCGAGTTGGTGTGCCGGCCGGCATTGTCCGGTCCGTTCCGGAGGCGCTCGCCGACGTCGATGCGAGCGCCCTGACGGGAGTAATGCCCCTAGCAGGGGGGGTGCCCCGTCGACCACCACCCCGCCTGGGCGAACACACCGCCGAGGTCCTAGCGCGCGGGTGGGCGGCCTTCGGTTCGAGTGACGCCGGAGCCACGTGACGCGGTGACCCCTCGTGCGTCACTGAGATGTGACGACGATTGCATACGCGCCAATCCCCTCTCTGGGACTGTCGAGACCGCGCAAAAGCGGTTATGCTGCCGCCGTGAAAATCACGGTGCCCGCCGCACTGGTCGACCCGATCGAGGCCGATCAGGAGATTATTTCGAGGGTTCTCGCTGGACACCGCGACGCCTTCGGGATTCTCATCCAGAGATACAGCGACCCGCTCTACCGACATGCCCTTGGCATGACCGGGAGTCCCGACGTCGCTGAGGACATCCTGCAGACCTCGTTCATCAAGGCGTACCATCACCTTTCCGAGGTGCGTGGACGGTTTGATGCCTGGGTCTTCCGGATCGTAGCCAATGGGTGCAAGGACTGGCTGAAGAACATTCGCCGGACCCACCTGAGCTATGAGGAAGATGACCAGCCCACCACGTACGCGACGCCGGAAGAGGAGCTGGACCGGTCGGAGCTGCGGATGGACCTGGACGGCGCGTTGTCACAACTCCCCGCTTCGCTCCGGGAGGCCTTCATCATGAAGCATGTGGAAGGCCGGTCGTACGAGGAGATGGCGGACTTGCTGGCAACCACTGTTGGGGCGCTCAAGATGCGCGTACACCGCGCGCGCGAGGCGCTCCAGGCACTCCTGGAGGAGAAGTACGCCTCATGACTGACTTCAATATTGAGCGTGGTGGTCGCGGCGATCGCGAGCGTCCCATGCGTCCGGCTGACGACCTGGGTGCCCTTGGAGATCGCGAGGTGCCCCTGGCGCCGGTTGCGACGAGCGACGTCATCAACAAGTGGCTCGATGGCGAGCTGCCGGAGCCTGCGAACCTGCGCGGCGATGCCGCCCGGTCGGTCGAGTTCTGGCGTCGCATCGGCGAAGAGACGGCCGTGCGTCGCCAGATGGTGACCCCCGCGCACGTCCAGGCGCAGATCATGTCGGAGATCCACCGCGTTGCCCCCACCCCGGCGACGGACGCGTGGTTCCGTCGTGAGGTGACCGTCAGCTCAACGGTGCTCGTCGGCGGTGCGCTTGGCCTGATCGCCCTCGGGGCCATCATCGCGCGGTTCATCGGCTGATTCGGCGGCAAACGACGCACGAGACGCGGGCCGACCCTTCCGGGTTGGCCCGCGTCTTCGCTTAACGGATGGCGATCAACACACAGCCGGTCGCAATCATCGCCACGCCAATGCGGCGCGGCCAGGTGATGCGCTCCCGGAGCACCGCCCATCCCAGGAAGACGCCCACGACAATGCTCAGTTGCCGCAGCCCGATCACCAGGCTCGACGTTCCCTGCCGGAGCGCGAGCAACGTCAGCCCGTAGGAGAGCATGTTCATCACGCCGATGCCGACGATGGCGCCGCGATGGGCGCGCCAGGTGGCCTGCCGGTCAGCCGTCGCCACGTTGCGCACGACCCAGCCACCGTACGCGGCGGCGACGACGACCGTATAGAGATACATGTAGGCAAATGGGGCCATCTCGCGCAGGGCCACCTTGTCCCACACCGTATACGTCGCCGTAAGGAACGCCGCGAGGACGGCGTACCCAATTGCCGGCTGCCGCATGGCCCCGGTGAGCGTGCGCAAGCCGCGTCGATCGAGCGCGGGAAGTTGCAGGACGACAATTCCTGCGACGATCAGCGCGAGGGCCGCCACGGACCGCGCGCCGAGTCGCTCGCCGAGAAACAGGGCACCGAGTACTGGGAGAAAGACCAGTGCAGCCCCGCGCGACACGGGGTACACGAGCGACAGGTCACTGCGTCGGTAGGCGGCAGCCAGCGCGACGTAGTTCCCCAGCACGCCGGTCGCGGCGACACCTACGAGGAGCGCGACGCGTGGCCAGGGTGGGAGTCCATCCTTGGCGGTCAGCAGAAAAAACGGAGCGAAGACCAGTGCCTCGGCCACCTTGGACAGGGCGACGACCAGTTGGCTGCCTCCCGCACGCTTGAGTAGCAGGTTCCACCCGGCGTGGAGCAGGGCCGATGCGGCAATCAGTCCAACCGCATCCGGATGCAGGGAGGGCTCAGCCACCCGCCACGCGGACAAACTTCACATTGCGGACGCGTCCGGCGAAGACGCGCAGCTCCGTGACGCGTCCCGAGGCATCGCGTACAAAACGTACGGTGCGCCCGCTGCCGGAAAATCCATCGTGGTAGCTGGGCGCCAGTGACTCAGGCGGCAGGTGTGCATACTGCAACACCAGCTTGCCATCCGTCGCACGGATCAGGTAGTCGGCACCCACCTCGGGCGACCGGTAGGTGCCCACGTAGTCCTCGAGGCGGATGCCGGTCGCCGCTGGCACGTCGGAGCGGCGGAAATCCCGGGAGCCCCCGTCCTCATCCATCACCGCGGCCTGCCGGTCGGGGCCTGAGCCGCGAAACGTGAAGGTAATCCCGTTGGTCGTTCGGAAACGCGCCGCTCCGGCTGGCTGGGCCAGGCTCGAACCGCCCGGCATACGGATCACCATCCCGTTGGCGCCGGCGATCACGTCGAAGACGTCATCCGTCGCTTCGTTTCGGTAGCGCCCTACCCAAGGGGTCGCGTCGGACGCGGAGGCTGCCGTTGGTTGGGGAACGGTGCGCGCTGACGGCAGGAGCAGGGACGCAATGCGGCGCGCGGCGGCGGTTGGGTTGGCGTCCGAGGCACTGCACCAGACCGCAATGGAGACGCCGTCGTCCGGAAAACGGGTCATGTAGGTCGAATACCCGGCAGTCGACCCGCTATGCGCGACCTCGCGTCGCCCTTGAAAAGTGTCATGCCGCAAGCCCAGGGCGTACGGGATCGTGACGCCCGAGGTCAATCGCATCCGTCCCTCGAGGGCCTCGACCAGTGCCTTGCCGCCTGGCACGGTTCCGGTGGTCAGGGCCTCGTTCCACTTGAGGAGGTCGGCCATCGTGGACAGGAGCCCACCGTTTCCGTACACATTGGTGAAGGGCATCAGGGTGGCGTATGTCCCGTTGAGCCGCCTCTGGTACGCGGTGGCACGACCGGCAACGATCCGCTGGTGATCGTCGCGCCACTCCGTATGGGTCATGTCGAGTGGCCCGAAGAGTCGTTCCTTCGAAAATTGCGCGAGGCTCTTCCCTGACACGCGCTCCACGATGATCGCCGCGAGGGCGTAGCCGGTGTTGCTGTAGAGGTACTCGGCCCCCGGGCGGAAGTTCAGCTCCTGCTGGCGGGTGACCAGGTGGAGGATGAGCGGAAGGGTGTGGACTTGCTGGCCCGGCGGATTCCCGGTCAGCGAGAGCAAGCCCCACTGGTCGCGCAGGCCGCTCGTGTGCGTGAGGAGGTTCCGGATCGTGATGGGGGCGCCGAAGTCTGGTACTTCCGGGAGGTGCGTCCGGATGTCGTCATCGAGGCGCAGCTTGCCGTCGAGCTGCAGGAGGACGATGGCGGCGGACGTGAACTGCTTGGCGACCGAGCCGGACTCCATGACGCTTCCTGCGCCTAACGGGACCCCGTACTCCAGGTTCGCCATCCCGTAGCCCTTGGTCAGCAGGACGCGTCCCCGCTGGCTGACTCCAACGGCGCACCCCGGCGTGGTAGTTGTCCACCGCGCAAACACGGAATCCACGCGAGGTTCGAACGCCGGGTCCGCCTGCGCCGTCGCCAACCGCGAGACGACCAGGGATCCCACAACGAGTGAGGTGATTAGCGCGGGCGTTCGTCGGGCCGGAGGCATGGCGGATGGAGGAAGGGACTCCCCAAGGATAGACGCCTGCGCGCGGGGCATCCACATTTGCCTGTGAACCCGCTCCGGCCCCGTCATGACTCGTGTCGTCCTCCGCCTGGTTTGGACCTGCCTTGCCCTGGCCTCGCCGCTCACGGCCCAGGTGATCCCGGCCTTTGACCTCGGCACGTCGCCCATCGCGCTCCAGGGCGACGTGCGGCCGGGCGCGTATGTCGCGTCGGCCGGGCGCCGCGCGATCGCCATGGGGACGGAAGACGGCCGGTTTGAGCTCTGGTCGTGGCCGCTCAAGTGGCTGCATGACTTCCAGCTTGAGTTTCGGGTGCCAAAGTACACGCAGCCGATCCCTGCCCGTGACGTGGCGCGCCATGTCACCGTACGACCCGAGGGCGTCACGATCGAATACGCGTACGAAACGTTCACCGTCAAGCAGACGGTGTTCAGCGCCCTGGATGCGCCGGCGGTGTTCATGCTGCTGGAGGTCGATGCCATCCGGCCCCTTGAGGTCATTGCGACCTTCCGGCCCGACATCCACTACGCGTGGCCGGCATCGTTAGGCGGCCAGTATATCGCCTGGAACGCGCCGGCGAAGGCCTTCCTGTTCTCCGAGAGCCGTCGGCAGGTCAATGCCTTCCTCGGCTCCCCGGCGGTCACCCGGGCCTCGGACGTGCCGGCGCACATGCTCACCGCCGCCCCGCCGCAGTTCACGATCGGTGTGGGGGATCGCACCCAGCAGTACACCGAACCACGCCTCGGGGAGCCCCCGGGCGGCAACATCAACCTGCACGAGGCCTTCATCCCGATCGTGATGGCCGGAGGGGAGATGTCACGCGATTCGGCGCGTGCCCTGTATGATCGGATGCAGGCGCCTGGGGCCGCGCAGGCGGAGTGGCAGCGGCGCGTCGCGCACTACGCTCGCCTGCGGGAGGCCACCATGCGCGTCACGACCCCCGACCCGCTGCTCAACGGAGCCTTCGAGTGGGCCAAGGTCAACCTGGACGAGTCGATGGTGTGCAACCCGGACCTCGGCTGCGGGCTGGTGGCCGGGTATGGCCACTCCGGCTCGGCGAGTGACCGGCCCGGGTTCGGGTGGTTCTTTGGCGGTGATGCGGCGATCAACTCGTTTGGGATGAGCGCTGTGGGCCAGCGCGACCTCGTGCGTGACGGGGTCTTTCGCTTCTTTGCGAAGTACCAACGCGCGGACGGCAAGATCACGCATGAGATCTCACAGGGCGCGAAGAAGGTCGATTGGTTCGGGGCGTATCCGTACGCGTTCTACCATGGTGATACCACCCCGTTCTGGGTGCTGGCCTTTGGGGAGTACTGGAAGCAAACGGCGGATACGGCGCTGGTCCGTGAGTTGTGGCCGAACGTGCGCAAGGCCTACGACTGGTCGAAGCGCGCCGATTCGGATGGAGACGGGCTCATGGAGAACCCGATCGCCGGGGCGGGCGCACTGGAGGTGGGCGACCTGCAAGTCGGCATTGTGTCGGACGTGTACCTCTCCGGAGTTTGGGTGGCCGCGCTCGATCGTTTCGCCCGGCTGGCCGACGTGATGCGCGAGCCTGCCTTGGCGAGCGAGGCACGGGCGATCCGCGCGAAGGCGTTGCGCACCATTGAGCAGAAGCTGTGGCTGCCGCAACTCGGCCAGTACGCCTTCGCGCTCCTGGACGGAGGCAAGATCAACGAGAACCTCACGTCCTGGCCCGCGACGGCGATGGCCTTTGACGTCTTTGACGCAACCAACGGCGCGCAGATGGCGTCCCGCCTCGCCGGCGCGGAGATCATGACCGACTGGGGCGCCCGTCCGCTGTCCGCCCGCAGCGCCTTGTTCGACCCGCTGCATTACAACAATGGAGCCGTCTGGCCGTTTGTCACGGGGTGGGTGTCCCTCGCCCAGTATCGCTATTACAACGCCCACGCGGGCTACTTCGCCCTCCAGGCGATCGCCCGAACCGGATTCGCCGATGCCCTTGGCCGCAATCCCGAGGTGATCTCGGGCCGCGTGTACAAGCCGCTGGACACCGCCGTGCCGCATCAGTTCTTTGCCACGTCCATGGTGCTCACGCCACTGGTGCGCGGGCTGCTGGGGCTCGAGGTGGATGCGCCGGCGGGACGGCTCACGCTCGCCCCTCGACTGCCCGCCCACTGGGATTCGTTGCGCGTGGACCAGATCGCCGTGGGGGACGATCGCCTCTCGGTCGTCATGCGCCGCCGGCGCGGGGTCATCTCCGCCGAGGTGTGGCGCACGGCGGGTGATGCGGGTCGCCCGATTGAGGTCACCTTCGCCCCAGCGCTCCCGTTAGGCGCGACGAACGTGCAATCCATGGTGCCGGGGGCGGGCCCCGTGCAGCAGTTCCCGGGCGCGGTCGTGCAGGCGTCCACCGCGCGGCTGCGTGAGCGCTTGCGGCTCGGCACCAGCTGGGAAGGTGGCATCGAAGTGGCAACGGCGACCGAGGCGCCGCGGATCGGTGCGCGATCCCGCGCGCTTCGCATCATCAGCGAGCGCCTCGTGGGCGGCCGACACGTCATCACCGTTCAGGGGCGTGCACGCGAAGGGTACCAACTGCGCCTGCGCGGTACGGCACCGATCGAGCGGGTGACCGTCGAGCCGAGCACGGCCAGTGTGGGGCCCCTGGCCCTCGCCCAGCCTGATTCGCTGGGCTGGCAAACGCTGCAGGTCACCTTTCCCGCGGAAGGCGCCGACGACGACGGATACGTCACCGTGACCCTCGTCATCGGGTAGGTCGAGGTCGGCGAGGTCAGGTGTAGGGGTGGGCCGGGGCGCGCGTGTCAGTTGCACGAACGCCCTGTAGGGCACGCAGCATCGTCCGTCACTTTGACCAGCACGCGTCCCCCGGCGTGCTCTTTCCGGGAGACCAACACCATGAAACGCTTCGCCTGCCTCATCGCCCTCGCCGCACTCGCTGCCTGCTCGAGTGACTCCACCGCACCCGTCACGACGGAGTCCTTGGACGATCTCTCCGTTGAATTGGTGCAGCAGTACGACGCGACCAGCGCGTCGGCCATGGATCGTGCGGGAATCGGCGGCTCGGAGTTTCCCGACAGCCTCAAGCTGACGGCGGATCAGAAGGCGCAAATCCAGTCGTTGCACGACGCGTACAAGGCGGCGAACCAGGCGGATCTGGCGGCGCTCCGCGCCATCGAGGTCGAAGCGCAGGCGGCGATCAAGGCGGGGAAGACGCGAGAAGAGGTCAAGGCTATCCTGGCGAAGGCGGAGCCGATCCTTGCCCGCCTCGCCACGGCGATGGCCAGGCTGCAGCGAGACATCTGGGCGGTCTATACGCCGGCGCAGCAGGCGTGGATCACGTCCAAGGGACGCGGCGACGCCTGCTCGCGAGATGTCCTCAAGAGTTTGACAGCTGAACAGACGCGACAGATCGCTGCCCTCAAGGCCGCCTTCGCCGAGTCGGTGAAGGGCCACCTCGCGACGATCAAGGCGGTGCACGAAGAGGCACGCGCGGCGGCGCAGGCCGGAGCGTCACGCGAGCAGGTCGGGGCCATCCTCCGGAAGGCCGATGCCGCGATGGACGCGATCAAGCAGGCAGAGCGGCGCCTCGCCGCCTCCATCATGGAGCTCCTCACCCGGGACCAGAAGAACAATGCCTGCCTGGTGCGCCTGTTGATCGGCGGCTGAGCGGGAACAGGATCGGGCGGCGTCTCTGGGGGGAGCGCCGACCCAACACGCACCCTCGGGAGCTTCGGCTCCCGGGGGTGTCGTGTTTTTTCGGCTATCGACCGAGCTGCGTCCGGTTGACGGCGTTTGCCAGGTCGCCGTTCGCGAGGCAGTTCCGGACGGCTTCGGCGATCTCGATGGCAACGTTCTGCTGGGCCTCAGCCGTGGATGCGCCGAGGTGTGGGGTCATGACAACGTTCGGGAGCGATCGCAGTGGGCTGTCCTTCCCCAGGGGCTCCTGTTCATACACATCGAGCGCAGCTCCGGCCAAATGACCAGACGTGAGGGCGTCCAGCAGCGCCTTCTCGTTGACGACACCACCGCGTGCCACGTTCAGGAGCAGGGCCCCCTTCTTCATGGTCGCGAGCTGGGCGGCCCCGATGAGGTTGGCGGTGGCTTCGGTGAGCGGAACGTGCACCGAGAGTACGTCGGCCTGCGAAATTACCTCCGCTAGCGGTGCCAGCCGCACGTCCAGCTCCATCGCCCGCTCCGGGGTGAGGTACGGGTCGTACACAACCACCTGCATGCCGAAGGCGCGAGCCCGCTTGGCCACTTGGCCGCCGATACGTCCCGCCCCGACGAGGCCGAGGGTCTTGCCGTACAGCTCAATGCCGTTGAACGACTTGCGGTCCCACTCGCCCGCCTTCATGGAGCGGTCGGCGGCCGGGACCTTGCGGGCCACAGCCAGGAGCAGGGCCATCGTGAGCTCGGCTGCCGCGATGGTATTTCCCGCGGGAGCGGTGAGCACCGGGATGCCACGTTCGCTGGCCGCGTCGACATCGATGGTGTCGACACCGACGCCCGCACGGCCGATGGCCTTGAGGCGATCGGCCTTCGCGAGCGAGGCGCGGGTGATCTTCGTGGCACTGCGCACCAGCACCGCATCGGCGTCCGCCATCGCGTTGGCGAGGTCCTCACCCGACAGGCCCGGCTTGACCACGACCGTGAAACGCGGATCGGAGGCAAGTGGCGCGAGGCCGTCGAGCGCGATGCTGTCGGCGACCAGGACCGTCCACGTCGCACTCATGCGGACATCACCTCGCCGAGGTGCTCGAGGACAACCTCAAGCTCGGCCAACGTGTGGTCGCCCATGTGACCAATACGGACCATGTCATCCTTGAGCTTGCCGTATCCGGACGCGATCACGAACCCGCGCTTCTTCATCTCGCTGACGATCGCGGAGCCAGGCTTGCCCTTGGGTGCGGTGATGCAGGTGACACCGGGGGCGCGATACCCTTCGGGGGCGTAGAGGGAAACCCCGAGGCGATCGCCATTCTCGCGCGTCCAGGCCCAGGTGCGTTCCGCCATGGCGGTGTGGCGTGCCCACCGAGCTTCCATGGTCTCGCGCTGGATGTGTGCCAGCTGCACGTCGAGGGCGTACAGGAGCGACACGGCCGGCGTGTTGGGCGATTGGTTCTTCTTCGTGTATTCCTCGAACTCCAGGAGGTCGAAGTACAGGCCGCGCCGCTTGCTCTCCTTGGCGCGGGCCATCACGCGGTCGTTGGCCGTGCAGAACGCGAGTCCGGACGGGAGGGCCAAGGCCTTTTGCGAGCCGGTGAGGACGTAGTCGAGCTCCCAGGCATCACTCTCGATCTGTCCGGCGCCCATGGACGACACGGTGTCGACGACGAGGACCACGTCACCGGCGGCGTGGACGGCCTTGGCGATGTCGGCAATCGGGTTGAGGACGCCAGTCGACGTTTCCGAGTGAACGACGGTGACGACATCGTACTTCCCACCCTTGAGTGCGTCGGCCACCATGTCGGGCGAGTGATACTGCCCGTAGGGAAGCTCGATCTTGTCGGCCGCGATCCCCGAATTCACGGCGGCCTTGTGGAAACGCTCCGAGAACGAGCCGTTCACGAGGCACAGCACGCGCTCGCGCACCGCGTTACGCACGCCAGCCTCCATGAGCCCTGTTGCGGACGACGTGGCGGTGTGGACGAGCCGCGTGGTCCGGAACACCGCCTGCAACCCGGTGAGGACGCGTCCCATGATGGCTTCGATATCCTTGCCACGATGGGCCATCATCTGCTGGGTCATGGCAGCGAGGACGTCGTGGCGCACCTCGGTCGGCCCCGGGAGGAAGAACTTCCCGAACGGCGGGGCCTTCACCCCTGGCTGGCTGGTTGGATCAACGGCGGTGGTCATGGACAGTGTGGGAGGTCAGGAGGCAGGACGGCAGATGACAGACGGCAGGACAACCGAATCGACTGGTGCGCACCACTAAATGTGCAGGGCGCGGCCCAGCACGGCGAGCGCGGCTTCCTTTGTTGTTTCGGACAAGGTGGGATGCGAGTGCACGGTGATCGCGATGTCCTCTGAAGATCCCTTGTACTCGAACGCCAGGACGACCTCCGCGAGGAGATCGGATACGTTGGGGCCGATCATGTGACAGCCGAGGAGTTCGTCGGTCTGCGCGTCCGCAAGGAACTTCACGAAGCCGTTGGTCTCACCCATGGTGCGCGCGCGACCGTTCGCCGAGAAGGGGAATTTCCCCGACTTGTAGGCTCGTCCCGTGGCCTTGACCTCGGCTTCGGTCAGTCCGACCGTGGCGACCTCGGGCCAGGTGTATACGACTGCTGGCATCGAGCGGTAGTGCATGTGTACCGGCTTGCCCGCAATGACCTCGGCGGCCACGACGCCCTCTTCCTCCGCCTTGTGAGCGAGCAGCTTGCCGCCGACCACGTCCCCAATGGCAAAGACACCGGGGAGGTTGGTGCGCATCTGGTCATCGACGACGATCTCACCGCGCTTTCCGAGAGCCAGCCCTAGGGCGGCCGCGTCGATCCCTCGCAGGGCGGGGCGCCGGCCAACGGACACGAGCACATAGTCGGCGTCGAGCGTTTCGGAGACGCCGTCTTTCTCCACGTGGATCCGTACGCGTTCCGCGGCGACGTCGGCCCCGGTGACCCGGGTCCCGGTGCGCAGCTCAAGACCCTGCTTGCGGAAGATGCGGTCGGCTTCCTTGGTGATGTCGTCGTCGTTGCCGGGGAGGATGGTCGGCATCAACTCGACGACGGTGACCTTGGCGCCAAGCCGTCGCCACACCGAGCCGAGTTCGAGGCCAATCACCCCGCCGCCGATCACCACGAGGTGCCGCGGCACCTCGGGAATCGTGAGCGCACCGACGTTGGAGAGCACCCGTCGCTCGTCGAAGCGCAGGAAGGGCAGCTCAATCGGTACGGACCCGGTGGCGAGGATGACGTGGCGTGCCTGGTACATCGTAGTGCTGCCGTCGTGGCCCCGCACCTCGACGACGTTGCCCGGCCGCAGGGTCCCGTGGCCCTTCGCCCAGGTCACCTTGTTCTTCTTGAAGAGGAACTCCACCCCTCGCGTGTTGGACGAGACCACCTCATCCTTGCGCCGCATCATCTGGGCGAGGTCGAATCGCAATCCGTCAAACGCGAGACCGTGCTCGTGGCCGTGCAGGCGAGCGTGCTCGTAGTGTTCGGAGGACTGGAGCAGGGCCTTGGATGGGATGCAGCCCACGTTGACGCAGGTGCCCCCAAGGGTGGCATCCGACTCGACGCAGACCGTGGAGAGACCGAGTTGGGCGGCGCGAATGGCTGCGACGTAGCCTCCAGGGCCACCGCCAAGGATGACGACGTCGGTTGTGATCGAGGACATCGGAAGGTGAGATGAGGACCAGGCCCGGGTTGGCAGGGACGCGGCAGGCCTGGCCGAAATAAAGCGGGTGTAGCCGCGCGAAGCGACCACACCCGCCCCCCACACCGCAGTGTTTCGCGGTGCCCCATCGGTTTGCCCGTCCGCAGCGACAACGCGCGGGCCGAGGTGTTACGCCGCCTTGTTGGCGCCGTCCGCCCGGCGGGCTGTGAAACGGCCGCTCCGGATGCTGTCCCGCCATCCGGGGAGCCGCGTATGAAACGTTCCGTCGAGGACTGTCCCGCGCCGCAGGCCCTCGAACACGGTGACGACTTCGGCGTCCTCGGCCGGATCGAAGTACGGACCAATGAGGGCGACGAACGACTCGTTCGCGGCCTCGAGCAGCTTAACTCCGGTCGGGGCGACGTGTGCAGTGACAAAAAACAGGAAGCGACCCGCCACCGCGGCGTCGTGAGACGCGTCGCGGAGCAACGTGAAGGGCTGCGGCGCGCCGTCGGGATCGATCATCTCGCCGCGCCACGTGCCGTTCAGCCCGGCGACCGCGGACGGCTTGCGCAGGTCAGACCGGCTGGCGGGAAGGGGCGTGAAAGCGAATCTGGGACTCATGGGTGGAAACCTCCGGACTTCCGTACGTGGCCCGGCGCCGCAGGGATTCAGCAGCCGCCAGGTTCACCAGCTTGGACGCCACTGGTGCCGGAAAGGTTTCCTGCGTGACCGCCCCGTGACGGGGCGGTCAGTCGATCGCCAGCAACGCCGGGTCTTCCATCAGTTCCTTGATGCGAACGAGGAACAAAACTGCCTGCTGGCCATCGATGATGCGGTGGTCATACGACAGCGCCACGTACATCATCGGCCGCACGACGACGGCACCATTCACGACCATGGCGCGATCCTGGACCTTGTGGAGTCCGAGGATGCCCACCTGCGGGAAGTTGATGATGGGTGTGGAGACCAACGATCCGAAGACGCCACCATTGGTGATCGTGAACGTCCCACCGGTCAGGTCGTCCATGACGAGCTTGCCATCGCGGGCCTTCTTGGCGACGGCGGCGATCGCCCGGGAGATGTCCAGCATCCCCATGGCGTCGGCGTTCTTGAGGTTGGGTACCACGAGGCCGCCTTCGGCGGCGACCGCGATGCCCATGTTCACGTAGTGGTGGTAAATGATGTGCTCGCCGTCGATCCGGGCATTCACCACCGGGTATTGCCGCAGCGCGAGGCAGGCCGCTCGCACGAAGAACGGCATCATCGACAGTTTGAACCCCTGTTCTTTCTCGAGCTTCGGGTTCACGCGGGCGCGGAGGGTCTCCACGGCCGTCATGTCGATCTCGTTGAATGTCGTGAGGTGCGCCGTCGCGTGCTGTGACTCCAACAGGTGTTCGGCGATCCGCTTGCGACGCGTGGTCATCTTTTCCCGCGTCTCACGGCCCACGGGTGCCGAAGCAGGGGCGGGAGGCGCAGCGGGCAGCGGGCGCAGCCGCAGGCGGAACCGGAGCCGACGCAGCCGCTTGTTGGCCGGCGGCAACATGGGTGACCACGTCCGGCTTGCTGACGACGCCGCCCCGCCCCGTCCCGGTGACATCGGAGAGGGCGACCCCGGCTTCAGTCGCCACGCGGACCGCCGCCGGGGAGGCCTTCACGGCTTCCACCGCGGGTGCCATAGCCGCGACGGGCGTCACGGCCGCAGGCGCTGGTGGCGGCGGTGCGGCGACGCTCGGCGCAGCGGCAACCGGCGGGGTCACGCTCCCGGCGGCTGCATTCTCATCGACCTCACAGAGCACGTCGCCGACCTTTACCACATCACCCTCGGCCTTGGCGCGACGCACCAGGACGCCGGCTTTCAGCGCGGGAACCTCGACCGTTACCTTGTCCGTCTCGAGCTCGACGAGCGTCTCCCCGGAGCCGACCCGATCCCCTTCCTTCTTGAGCCATCGGGAAATGGTGGCTTCGACGATCGACTCACCAAGGGGCGGGACGGCGATGGAGAGCATGCGTGGCTCGACGCGGTTCGAGGGGTGCAACTCATGGTGGTGTCATGAGTTGCGGCCCGAAGAATATAACCCGCACCCCGAGGCATGCGAGCGCTAACCATCTCCGCCCACGGTGGGGCCGAACAGCTGGTCTACCGCGAGGATCTCGCGCCGCCGGAGCTGCGCCGTCCCGACGATGTCCTGGTGCGCGTGCATGCGGCCGCACTCAACCATCTGGACCTGTTCATGTTGGGGGGATTGCCGCACATCACCATGACCCCTCCCTGGGTCATGGGGTCGGATGGGGCCGGGGTGGTGGAGGCCGCCGGTCCCGCGGCGGGCGTAACGCCGGGAGACCGCGTGATGCTCAATCCCGGGATGTCCTGTGGGACGTGCGAATACTGCCGGGACGAAGCGGATCCCCTCTGCCTCAGCTACGGCATTCTCGGTGAACACCATCCCGGCACGTTGGCGGACTACGTCGTGGTGCCGGGGCGCAACGTGGCCCGGATCCCTGACCACGTGCTGTTCACGGAAGCGGCCGCGCTGCCGCTGGCCACGCTGACGGCCTGGCGCATGGTCATGACCCGGGCGCAGGTCCGTGCGGGCGATGCGGTGCTGATTTGGGGGATCGGGGGCGGGGTGGCGCAGCAGGCCCTGCAGATCTGCAAGGGGATTGGCGCGCGGGTTTGGGTGACGTCGAGCAGCGACGACAAGCTCGATCGCGCACGTGCACTGGGCGCAGACGAGGTGATCAACCACTCGCGGGGTGACGTCGGTCGCGAGATCCGCGCGCGGACGGGCAAGCGCGGTGTGGATGTCGTGGTCGACAGCGTGGGCCAGGCGACCTGGAAACAATCGTTAGGCGCGCTCGGCAAGCGGGGGCGACTGGTGACCTGCGGGGGCACATCGGGACCGATGGTGGAGACCGACGTGCGGCGGCTGTTCTGGAACCAGTGGACGATCCTGGGGTCGACGATGGGGACGGCGCGTGAATTTGCGGCCGTTGCTGCGGAATTCTCCGCGGGGCGACTGCGGCCCATCGTGGACTCCGTGATTCCGCTGGCAGAGGGACGCCGTGCATTTGAGCGACTCGCGTCCGGGCAGCAGTTTGGCAAGGTGGTGGTAGACGTCCGGGGAGGAACCCCCGGGTGACCAGGGCGTGGCGGGCTCTCAACACCGCAAGGTCGGATGCCGCCCGTTCCTGGCGTTGTGCGACCAACCGGACCCTCGGCGTGGCGTGGTGGTGTCAGTGACGACCGAGCGTCCGTATACCACCGAGGAGGAGCAGGCCGTTCGCCGGGCCCGCGCCGAGGCCGGGACAGCGGCCTGCCCGCGTTGCGCGCTCCCGATGCGGGAACGCGCCATCGGTGGCGGTTCCTTCGGCCTTGGATACGCGCGCCGTCGGACCTGGTTGCTGTGTCCCTCCTGCCGGAACAGCGTGATCTTCGATGCTGAGCGCGGCACGCGAACGTGAGGACGCTAGATTGCCTTTCTGCCTCCACACCCGCCCATCGTGACCTTCTTCGACCGACTGCAGGAGAGCTTTGCCCAGCTTGGGGACATCGTCCCGGCGCTGGCTGGCGCCCTGGTCATCCTGTTCGCGGGATACCTGCTGGCGAAACTCGTGGAGCGTGGCGCCGAGCGGCTGCTGCGCCGGGTGCGCCTGAACAGCCTGTTGGCGCGGGGTGGGGTGCTGGAGGCCGTGGAGCGTTCGGGCTCGCACTTCAACCCGACGCGCGTTGTGGGCAAGCTGCTGTTCTGGTTCGTGATGTTTGCGGTGATCATGGTGGCGGCCAACGCGTTAGGCATGGAGTCGCTGGCGGGCGTGTTCGCCGAGCTTGTGGGCTACATCCCCAGCCTGATGTCCGCGGTCGTGATCCTGATCGTAGGGATCGTGCTCGGTCGGTTCACCGGTGGCCTGATCATGGCCTCCGCGGGGGCCGTCCAGGGCGGCCCGACCCTGGCGCGTGTTGGACGGGGCGGGGTCGTCGTGTTGGCGATCTTCATGGCGCTCCAGGAGCTGGGAATCGCGACGGACATCGTGACGACTGCGTTCGCCATCCTCTTTGGCGCGATTGCGCTGGCCATGGCGCTGGCGTTCGGGCTGGGGAATCGCGAGTTGGCCGGCGAGGTGACGCGCGAGTGGTACTCGCGCTATCGCGCGGAGCGTGACGCCATCGAGCGCGAGACGGCTGAGCGGGAGCAGGAGGAGGAGGCTGAGCTGGACGCCGAGGATGTGGCCGATGATGCGGAGGCGCAGGCACGCGCGGCGGCGGTGGCGAAGGGTGCCGAGGTGAAGACCACCGACTGACCTGCCGATGGCGCCGTGCCTTGCGTCATGGCGCGTTGGTGTTACGCTCCCGATTCGCGTCTGCCGTCTGCCGTCTGCCGTCTGCCGTCTGCCGTCTGCCGTCTGCCGTCTGCCGTCTGCCGTCTGCCTTTCACCTGATTCTCTCCCATGGCCACTCTCGCCCCCGCCGACCTGTCGCTTGAGGAACTCTGGATGCCGTTTACGGCGAACCGGGCGTTCAAGCGAGCCCCGCGCCTGCTCGCCAAGGCCCACGGGATGTACTACACGGACGTGGATGGGAACGAGATCCTGGACGGAACGGCCGGGTTGTGGTGCGTCAACGCGGGACACTGCCGCGAGCCGATTGTCACAGCGGTCCAAAAGGCGGCGGCAACATTGGACTATGCCCCAGGCTTCAACATGGGGCACCCGCTGCAATTCCAGCTGGCGACGCGGCTGGCTGCCATGACGCCCGGCGACCTCGACCACGTGTTCTTCGGCAATTCGGGGTCCGAGGCAGTCGACACGGCCCTGAAGATTGCGCTCGCGTACCACCAATCGCGGGGCGAACCGCAGCGCCGGCGCCTCGTTGGCCGCGTGCGCGGGTACCATGGCGTGGGATTCGGCGGCATCTCCGTCGGCGGGCTCGAAAACAACAAGAAGGCGTTTGCGTCGCACCTGATGCCGCACACGGATGCACATCTTCCGCAGACGCATGGCATCGCCGAGAACTTCTTCAGCCGCGGGCAGCCAGTACACGGTGCCCATTTGGCTGATGCATTGGAAACGATGGTGGCGACGTACGGCGGTGACACGATTGCTGCCGTGATCGTGGAGCCGGTGGCGGGGTCGGCCGGCGTCCTGGTGCCGCCTCGGGGCTACCTGGAGAAGTTGCGCGAGATCTGCTCGGCGCACGGCATCCTGTTGATCTTTGACGAGGTCATTACGGGGTTTGGACGGCTCGGGTCGGCATTCGGCAGCACGTATTTTGGGGTGACGCCGGACATCATGACGGTGGCCAAGGGGATCACCAATGCGGCCGTCCCGATGGGGGCGGTGTTCGTTCGCAACGGGATCTACGAGAGCGTGGTGAATGCCGCGGAAGGCGGGATCGAGTTTTTCCACGGGTACACATACTCGGGACATCCGCTGGCGTGCGCGGCGGCCCTGGCCACACTGGACCTGTATCGGGACGAAGGGTTGTTCGAGCGGGCGGCGGAACTGGCGCCGTACTGGCAGGATGCCATCCACTCGCTCAAGGGCGAACCCCACATCGTCGACATCCGCAACGTGGGGCTGGTCGCCGGCATCGAGCTGGCCACGCGCGACGGCAAGCTTGGAGCGCGGGCGATGGACATTCATGTGAATTGCTTCCGGAACGGCCTGCTGATTCGCGTGACCGGGGACATCATCGCGCTGTCTCCGCCGCTCATCATCGAGAAGCCGCAGATCGACCGGATCGTGGACGGGATTCGCACCGCGATTCGCTCGGTCGACTAGGTCGAACCCGCCCCCCCTGCCGGCGGTGCCGCGGCACGGCTGGTGGGGGCGGTGACGTGGAGCCCGACGCATCGCGTCGGTTTGTGAGGGCGGCTCCGCATGGGTGGGTGGTTGCGCGACGCCGCGACATCGTCAGCTTGTGGGGTCCCCTGACGCCCCTCGCATGCGCCGCTCCTTCCTGTTGTTCGTCCTGCCGCTCACCGTGGCCGCCCAGAAGCCGCGCGAGCACGACCTCAAGTTGCCCATTGGCGGGACCCCCGGGCGACTGAACGCCATCACTGACGTCGCCGGTGTCGAGGTGGGCCACACCACCTTAATCTCGGGGAGCGGACCGCTGGTGGTTGGGAAAGGCCCGGTGCGCACGGGAGTCACGGTCGTACATCCGCGCGGCAAGACGAGCGCGGATCCCGTCTTTGGAGCGTGGTTCACGCTCAACGGCAACGGGGAGATGACCGGGACCACCTGGCTGCAGGAGGGGGGCATCCTTGAGGGCCCGATCGGCATCACCAACACGCATTCGGTCGGGATCGTGCGCGACGCGATCCTGATGTGGCAGGTCGGTAAGCCGGGGCTGCAGCCGTGGGGGCTGCCCGTGGTGGCCGAGACGTACGACGGCGGCCTGAACGACATCAACGGCTTTCACGTGACGCCGGATCACGTCAAGGCCGCGCTCGATGGCGCGACGGGCGGTCGCGTGCTGGAGGGAGCCGTTGGCGGCGGGACGGGGATGCGGTGTCACGGGTTCAAGGGCGGGATCGGCACCGCGTCGCGCGTCTTGCCCGCGAGTCAGGGCGGGTACACCGTCGGGGTGCTGGTGCAGTGCAACTACGGAAGCCGACGCGACCTGCGTATTGCCGGGGTCCCGGTGGGGGAGGAAATCACGGACCTCCAGTCCTGCCATGCCGGGCCCGGCGCCGTGCCGGCGGAGATGCGCGGGGTGCCCAAGTGCGGGACGAGCGGAGGGGACGACGCGGCCAGCGATCCCAATCGCGAGCAGGGCTCGATCATCGTGGTCGTGGCGACGGACGCGCCGCTGATGCCGCACCAGCTCCAGCGGGTCGTCAAGCGAGTTGCGGTCGGGCTGGGCCGGCAAGGTGGCTTTGGGGGAAACGGGTCCGGCGACATCTTTTTAGCGTTCTCGACGGCGAACCCCCGCACGGCCATGACGCCTGACTCGGCGAGTGTAAAGATGCTGAGCAACGCGATCATCTCCCCGCTGTTCCAGCTGACGGCGTGGGCGACGGAAGCGGCAATCACTAATGCCCTGCTGGCCGCCGAGACGATGACCGGCGCCAACGACCTGCGGATTTATGCCTTGCCGCAGGACCGGCTGCTCGCCGCCATGCGCAAGTATGGGCGCCTGCCCTGAGGGGTGAGGTGTGGGCGCGGAGGACGGGGCGCGGGTACGCATGGCCAGGACATCAGCGCAATTGACGCGGAGGCTCTATGGGGAACGGGGATGAGGCGCAGGACCTGGGGATGGACGAGGCGGTCACGCGTCGTGACTTCCTGAACGGTGTCGCGATCGGCCTCGGCGCGTTAGGCGCCCTGACGCCGCCGGAGCTGCTCCGGGCCGGCTTGCTGGGGCAGGCTGGGGAGGACTATCCGCCCGCGCGGACCGGCTTGCGTGGGAGCCACGATGGCGCGTTCGAGGCGGCCCATCGCCTGCGGGATGGGGCGACGGCGGACGCGTTCGGTCGGGCCACGCCGGTGGATGGGCGGTATGACCTGGTGGTGGTCGGCGCTGGCATCTCCGGCCTGAGTGCGGCGCACTTCTTTCGCGAGCAGGCCGGACCACGGGCGAAGATCCTGATCCTCGACAACCACGATGACTTCGGCGGGCACGCCCGCCGCAACGAGTTTGCCGTCGACGGCCGGTTGTTGCTCGGGTACGGCGGGACGCAATCGATTGATGGACCCGCCGGCTATTCCGCCGAGGCGAAGGCGCTGCTGAAGGCGCTGGCCATCGACACGCAGGCGTTTTATCGCCACTACGACCGCGAGTACTTCACGCGGCTCAAGCTTACGCCTGGCGTGTTCTTCAGCAAGGAATCGTTTGGCCGCGACGTGCTGGTGCCGCGGCCGCGAGGCAACGGGGATCGGGCCTTCCTGGCGAAGGCGCCGCTCAGTGCCCAGGCGCGGCGCGACCTGCTGCGGCTCCACACCGAACGGAAGGACTACCTCGCCGGCCGCACCCGGGAGGCCAAGCTCCAGCTCCTGGCGAAAACGAGCTACAAGGACTGGTTGCTGCAGCACGTGCGGGTGGGCGCCGACGTCGTGGCGATGTTGCAGAACAGCACCCATGACCTGTACGGCGTGGGGATCGACGCGGTGCCGGCGGGTGATTGTCGGGGGTTGGGTTTCGCCGGTTTTTCCGGGCTCGGCCTCGATGACGTGGCTGGTCCCGGCCAGGGGCTGTCCGCGGCGGGCGGCGACGAAGAACCGTACATCTTCCATTTCCCCGACGGCAACGCGAGCATCGCGCGGCTCCTGGTCCGCCGATTGGTGCCCGGTGTGCTCGACGGCCGGACGATGGACGACATCGTCCTGGCCCGCGCGCGATATGCGGCGCTCGACAACGCGAGGAATGCCGTTCGGATCCGGCTGCGCGCCACGGCGGTGCGCGTGCGCCACCTGCGACCCAACCATGCCGGCGATGTCGAGGTCACCTACGTACGCGACGGCCGGGCCGCGCGGGTGAACGCGGGCGCGTGTGTCCTGGCCTGCTGGCATGGGACCATCCCCCACCTGTGTCCCGAGATCCCACGCGAGCAGCAGCAGGCGATGAAGTACCAGGTGAAGGTGCCGCTCGTCTACACCAATGTCGCCATCCGGAACTGGACCTCTCTCGCGCGGCAAGGCGTGCACAGTGTGCGCTGTCCCGGGATGTACTGGAGCGGGGTCAGCGTCGACTTTCCCGTGAGCATGGGGAGCTATCGTTTCGCCCGGGGCCCGGAGGAGCCGGTCGTCCTGCATATCCTCCGGACGCCCAACCAACCCGGGTTGCCGGCGCGCGACCAGCATCGGGTGGGCCGCACCGAGTTACTGGCGACGCCGTTCGTCACGTACGAGGCCCAGGTGCGCGACCAACTCGCCCGAGTGCTCGGACCGGGTGGATTCGACCCGGCGCGGGATATCGCGGGGATCACGGTGAATCGCTGGTCGCACGGGTACACGTATGAGTACAACTCGCTCTACGATCCGGCGTGGGCGCCCGGACAGGCGCCGCATGAACTGGCGCGGGTGACCCGTGGCCGCATTGCCATCGCGAATGCAGACGCGGCCGCCTATGCCTACACCGACGCAGCAATTGACCAGGCGTGGCGTGCGGCGAGCGAGCTGACGGGGCCCGGTCGACGCGGAGGCCCATCGCGACCGGGGGCGGGGTGACCACCGGCCGTGCGCGGAGGGCGACCGTCTGCTGGACGCTAGCCCTCCTGCCGTACGTGCTGCTGACGGCGCGTCACTGGGGTTGGCACCCGGACGTCCTGCTTGGCGATCACGCCCAGTACGTGTCCCACGCGCTCGCCCTGCTTGATGGCCGGCCGTACACGGATATCGGGTACCTGTATGATCCGGGCGTCTGGGGGGTGGGGCCACCCGCCTATCCCCCGGGGTTTCCCTTGACGCTGGTTCCCGTCATCGCGGCCTTCGGTCGTGATCCCGCGGTGTTCCGGCTGCTCAACGTGTGCTTCGTCCTGCTCCTGGCCGCGGCGGTGTCCCGGGCCATGTCCAGGGAGATCCCGGTGTGGCAGCGTGCGCTCGCCGTCGGGCTCGCGGCCTTTGGGATGGAGAGTTCGGGTGGCTTGCTCGTCCCGCTCTCCGATCCCGGGTTTTGCGTATGGTTCTGGCTGTTTGTGGCGATGGTGGACCAGGCGACGGCCTGGGCACCGTCGCGGGTGCTTCTCCTGTCGCTGGTTGGTGGGGCCGCGATGGCCTATCGTGCCCCCGGTGTGGTCCTCATTCCGGCGCTGGCCGTGTTTGGGGTCATGACCTGGGGCCGGTGGCGCGGTCGTCCGTGGGGCCCGCTCGCTGTGTGGGGGGCCGCCGGGGCGGTCGCCCTCGCACTTGGCCTGGGGCGCAATCCGTATCGGGACCTGCTGGGCGTCACCTTCACGGTGTGGTCGCAGCGATGGACCCTGGCGTGGGATGCCCTCCGTTTCGCCTGTTTTGAGGTGCTGGGGTATCCGTTGCCCGGTGACATGCCTAACGATTTGTACCACCTTGGCGCGATGCTCCTGGTGGCCGGTGGGATGGGCATGCTGGCGTGGCGCTGGCGGCGCTCGTTTCTGGGGGTCGCCCTGCTGGCGTACGGCGCGATGCTGGCGCTCTCGCCCGTCGCGAATACGCGCTACTACTGGCCGGTGTACCCCGTGATCGGGCTGGCGTTTGTGATGGGGTTGGATTCCGTCGTGCGCGCGGTGCGTGTTCCGCGGCCGTCGGTCGCCACCGCGGCGGTGGTGCTCGTCATTTTGGCCGGGAGCCTCGCGCGCGGGTGGGGCCAGCGGCCGCCGCACTCCCTCCTCGGCGACTCCGCCGGGCGCGAGATGCTCGCTTGGGTGGCGGGCGCCGACTCGCAGGCTCCGATGCGCCTTGCCTTCCATAACCCGCGCGTGGTCACACTGGAGACGGGCGTCCCGGCGATGGGGATCGCAGACCGAACCACGGACGGGCACATCGAGCTCCTGGCGTCGCAGCGCATCACGCACATCGTCCTGCCCAAGCCGCCGCACGCGGGCTGTGTGTCGCAGCAGGTCGCCCGCCTGGGGGTGCGACATCCGCAGTGGGCGGTGCCACTGTGGGAGAACGAGGGGTATCTCGCTTACCGGCTGGATCCGGAGCGTATCCCCGCACCCGGGTCGTGGGAGATGATCGACTGGGCTACCCCCGAGCGATACTGCCCCTCGCCGTGACAAGGAGCATTCGTTAGGCGAAGCGGCTTGTCCACATGCCTTGCCCCACCGTTTGGTGGCCGGCACATTCCGGGTGCCCCCGTTTCCTGCGGCCTCTTCCCGACCCGTCCATGCGTGTCCCGCTGTCCCTGGTTCCTCGCGTCGTGGTGGCGTTGCTGTTCGCCACGACCGCCTGCTACCGCAACGTTCCCGTCGAGTTGGCGCAGGTTGCCCCTGGCACCCCCGTCAAGGTGCACCTGACGGCCGTGGCGCAGGATCGACTCCGGCAGGAGAATCCGGCGGGGCCGCGTCGCGAGTCGCTCACCGGGAAGTTCGTTCGGCTCACCACGGACAGTGCCGTGATTGGTGTTGAGTCGACGGTGATGGAAGCCAACGTGCGCACGCGGACCTTTTATTCGGACGTCCCCCTGCTGCGTGCGGACCTTCGCCTGGTCGAGCGACGCGAACTCAATCGGCGGCGGACCGCGCTCACCGTCGCGGGGCTGGGCATTGGCGCGATTGCCGCCGTGCTTGTGGCCGTGGAGTACGGGGGCAGTTCGACCGGGACCGTCAATCCGGGACCCGGGGTGCCAGAGCAGCGGATCCCGCTCGGGATCCGCCTGGCCATCCCCTGAACTACTTCATTACCGGCATCACGAATTCGCTCCCCACGCGAATCCCGGTGGGCCACCGGGAGGTCACGGTCTTCTGTTTCGTGAAGAAGCGAACGCCCTCCATCCCGTGCTGGTTCATGTCGCCAAAGGCTGACTGCTTCCACCCGCCAAAAGAATAGAAGGCGAGGGGGACGGGAATCGGGACGTTGACGCCCACCATACCCACCTGGACCCGGCTGACGAACTCGCGTGCGGTATCGCCGTCTCTCGTGTAGAGGCTGACCCCGTTGCCGAAGGGGTGGCTATCGGCGAGGGCCAGCGCCTCCTCAAAGGTGGACGCGCGCACGACGCAGAGGACGGGGCCGAAGATCTCCTCCTGGTAGATGCGCATCGCCGGCGTGACATGGTCGAACAGGCATCCGCCGAGGAAAAACCCCTCTTCGTGTCCCGTGACGCGTTGCCCGCGGCCGTCGACCACCAGGGTGGCCCCTTCGGCGAGGCCCTGCTCCACATATCCGGCCACCTTGTCCCGGTGGGCGGCGGTGACGAGCGGGCCCATCTCGACGCCATCGCCTAACGAATTGCCCATCCGGATCCCGCGGACGCGTTCGGCCAGGCGCGCGACGAGGGCGTTGGCGGTTGCCTCGCCGACCGCCACTGCCACGCTGATGGCCATGCAGCGCTCGCCGGCGGAGCCATACGCCGCGCCGATGAGGCCGTCCACCGCTTGCTCGAGGTCGGCGTCCGGCATCACGAGGAGGTGGTTCTTCGCACCGCCCATCGCCTGTACGCGCTTGCCGTGCTGCGCGCACGTCTCATAGATGTACCGTGCAATCGGCGTCGACCCCACGAAACTCACCGCCTGAACGGTCGGGTGGGACAGCAGCGCATCCACGGCGACCTTGTCCCCGTGGACCACGTTCAGTACGCCAGGGGGGGCACCAGCCTCCACCAGCAACTCGGCCAACCGGACCGTGCTTGACGGGTCCTTTTCCGACGGCTTGAGGACAAAGGTGTTCCCGCAGGCAATGGCCGGGGCGAGCATCCAGAGCGGGACCATCACCGGGAAGTTGAACGGCGTGATCCCGACACAAACCCCCAGCGGCTGCCGGAGCGAATACGAGTCGATCCCGGTCCCGACGTTCTCGCTGAATTCCCCCTTGAGCAGGTGCGGAATGCCGCAGCAGAACTCGACCACCTCGAGCCCGCGCTGGACCTCGCCGCGGGCATCGGCGACCACCTTGCCATGCTCGCACGCGATCAGGCGCGCGAGTTCGTCGGTGTGCTCCTCGATCAGCTGCTTGAAGCGGAACATGACGCGGGCGCGGCGCAGGGCCGGGGTGGCGCTCCAGGCCGCAAAGGCGCGATGGGCGTCCTGCACCGCCGCATCCACATCCTCGGGCGTGGCGAGCGGCGTCGCTCCGGACACCATGCCCGTCGAGGGATCGAACACCGGTCCCCAGCGCTCGACATGCTGCAGCGTGCGCTGTCCCCCGATGAAGTGATGAATGAAGGGCACCGCGTCGTCGTTCGACGCGGTCGGGTCAGCTGCGGGAAGTACCGTCGTCATGAACTGCGCGGCTCCAGGGAGCGGAGGGAAGGCGCTCCGCCAGGCTTACGCCTTGAGGAGGCCCGTGATCACAGGAAGTGCACGGCGCATCTCGTCCATCGTACCAATGGAGATGCGGGCGTGGGTATTCAGCGGGGGGAAGGGACGTCCGATCGCCACGCCCTCCTTGGCGCACGCATCCTGGAACGACTTGGCGTCGCGGCGGATGTCGGCCATGATGAAGTTCGTGTACGTCGGGAGCGCCTTGAACCCGGCGTCGTTGAGCGTCTTGAGGGCCAGGCTCCGGGCCTCGCCGTTCATCCGCTGCTGTTCCTTGATGTGGCCGGTAAGCTCGCACGAAGCCATGGCCGCCGCGGATGACAGGGCACTCACACTGTTCTGGAGCCGCCACGGCTCGAGCCGCTTGATCGTGCTGGCGTGCGCGATGCCGTACCCCACGCGCATGCCGGCCAAGCCGAACACCTTGGAGAAGGTACGGGCGACGATGATGCGCGGATCGTCGAGTGCGGCAGGGATCGCCGTGTCGTACCCGGGGAGGTCGCAGTACTCGAAGTAGGCTTCGTCGACCAGGATGGAAGCGTTCGGGGCGCGGCGGTGGACATCCTTGATGAAGGCGAGGACGTCGCTCAGCGGGTAGGCGCTTCCGGTCGGGTTATTCGGATTGCACAGGAACACGAGTCCGGCGCCGGGAGCGGCGGCGGCCATGGCGCCCAGGTCCAGCCGCAACATCGCGTCCACTGCCGGCGCCATGGTTTGGCGGCCGAGCCGAGCCATGTGGGCCGCGGGTTGCTCAAAGGTCGGTGCCGCTGCGACGAGGTGCGCCGTATTCGACGTCAGTGCCTCGGTGCAGATGCGCAAGGTCTCGCCTGAGCCCGCGCCCAGCAGGACGTTCTCTTCCTTCACGCCATGGCGGCGCGCAACGGCGGTGCGGAGCGCTGCATCGTTGGACTGCGTGTACCGGTTCGCGTCGCCAAAGGCGCCCGTGATGGCTTGGACCGCTGCCCGCGCCGGGCCGTGTGGATTCTCGTTGCTGTTGAGCCTGATGACACCGTTCGCGTCGAATCCGGGAGCGACCCAGCTGCCCGCCTCCATCCCCCGCGCCTGCAACATGGGGATGAGCGAGGCACTTCCGGCAACAGCGGTACCGAGGAACGCACGTCGGGACTGCGGCATTTGGGGCTCCGGCGGAGGGATGCGAGAAGATAGGTCTCGGAAGCGCCCGGTGGCGAGGGCCGGGGAGGCGGCGCCGTCGCCGGGTGTGCATGTTTCGCCTCGCTCGACCTGTCCCGGCAACATGCCAGGACCCCGCCTGTTCTCCGACCCTCCGACTACTCCCGTGCCTACGATCGATCCCGTCGCGCGCGCCCTTGTGCCGGTGGATTCCGCCGCCGCTGCCGCCATCTCCGCCCTCAACTACGACGAGTTCCAGAGCGATGGTGAAGCATGGGATATCCTGCAGCGGCAACCCAAATCCGTCCTCCGGGTCACGATGCCGCAGTGCGACGTCCCGACCCGCGATGCGCTGCTGGACGAGCACGCCCCCGAGACCCTGGCGCGCGCCGGCGAAAACCTTCAGGCGCTGGCGCGCGACCCGATCACGCGGACCCTCACCAACATCCTGTGGGTCTACGAGATCACGGTGCCGAGCGACCCGTCCATACGGCAGATCGGGCTCGGGGGAATGGGGCGGACCAATGAGATCCGGACTCCGGACAACCCCTCGGGCAGCATCATTCGCAACGAGGGGGTCCGGGAGTCCAAGGCTCGAGGGCGTGCCGAGCTGACGGCGGCGACGCGCGCCGACATGGGGATGGTGAACAACGCGGTGGACGATGAGCGCGGAGACTTCTACTCCGCCCTCGACGTGCACGCGCGGAACCACCCGGTGTCATTCGAGACGCGTGACGAGGAAGGCAACCGGCATCGCGTGTGGATCGTGCAGGATCCCGCAACCATCCAGGGCTTCCAGCAACTCCTGGCCCGGGAACCGCAGGCCTACGTGGCGGATGGGAACCACCGGAGCGCCGCTGCGGCCATGTTGGGGTATGAGCACTTCCTGACGGTGTTCTTTCCCGCGCGGACGATGACGATCGCGCCGTACAACCGGCTCGTGGACACGGGCGGTCTCTCCCGCGACCAGCTCCGGGCGACCCTGGAAACGACCTTCGAGGTCGAAGCCGCACCCGTGGTCGGTCCCTGGCAACCGACGCACACGCACGACATCGGGCTGTACGACGGTGCCCGTTGGCTACGCCTGCGTCCGCGGCCCGGGACGTTCGATCCCGCCGATGCCGCCCAGGACATCGACGCCGACATCGTCCAGCAGCACCTGTTTGCCACGGCCCTGGGCATCACCGATGCGCGGGACGATCGCATCACCTACGTCGGCGCGAATCGTGACGAGCGGTGGTTGCAGGCCGAAGTCGACGCCGGGCGCCATGGCATTGCCGTGACCTTGCCACCGGTCACGATGACGCAATTCGTGCGCATCTGCCGCCAGAACCAGTTGATGCCGCCAAAGTCCACCTGGTTCATCCCGAAGATCCGCATTGGCCTCGTGATGGCATTGCTTTAATCCGGCGTTAAGGCGGCGCGGACGCCGTGTGAGCTGCGAGGCGCGGAGATTGCGCGTAGGAGGATGCGGACCCCCCGGTCCGCTTCATTGACGACCCACGATCGAACGGCGAGTTTCCTGCCTCTGCGGTCGCGGTCAAATTCCCCTCGCGCCCGTGCCTTCCCGCGTGGACCGTCACGTGATCTTCCCCCCGGTGTCACCCATTCCGCGTCTCGCCGTCGGCGTGTTGTGCCTGGTCGTCAGCTCGGCGTGTGTGCGGCCGCGCCCGAGTGTGGTGGCGACGGACACGGCCGCCAGCGCCCTCGTGGCGCGCGAACGGGCGAGTGGCGTGCGCACTGGGGCGATAGGCATACCGCCGTTTGTCTCTGTGCGCGAGACCGGAGCCACGTCGGCGCTGGCCTTCGCACTGGCCGACCTGCTCGCGACCGACCTGGCGCGGAGCCGCCAGCTCACGGTTGTGGAACGGGGGCGCCTCGGTGAGGTCCTCCGCGAGCTGGACCTGGTCAAGAGTGGTCAGGTGGACTCGCTGACCGCTCCGCGCGTCGGCCAGCTCGTCGGGGCCGAGCGGCTGCTGCTCGGCGGTATCGATTCGTTGCCTGGCGGGGAGTTCCGGGTGGCGGTGCGCGTGGCCACGGTCGCGACCGGGATGGTGTCATCGGCAATTGATGCGCGCGCGTCGGTTGCCGACGTGCTCGCCGCCGAAAAGGCGCTGGCGTTCCAGCTGTTCGATGCGCTGGGGGTGGTGCTCACCCCTGCCGAGCGTGCCCAGGTGTCCGTGCACGCGACGCGAAGTCTCGAGGCACTGTATGCGTACGGCCGTGGGGTCGCGGCCGAGATTCGCGGCGACTGGACATCGGCTGCGTCGGAGTTCGGGGCGGCGCGGCGCACCGATCCCCTCTTTGGGCCGGCGGCGGCCCGGGCGAGCGCTGCCCTGGGGCGGGCGACCGCCGTTGCCGGCACGGCGACCCTGTTACCGGGGATTCGTGGCGTCGAGGCGCCCGTGATTTCTGTGGTCGATCGCCTGAACCGTCCGATTGACCACATCACCTCGCAGACCCGTCCGTTGGGAGGGGTGGGCGATCCCGCGTTCCCGGGGACCACGGTCACGGTGGTCATCACCGTGCGGCGCCCATGAACCGCGCGCGGGCGGTGGTGTGCCTGTTGTCCTGGGGTGGCGTGGCCGCAGCGCAGTCGCGCCTGGTGACCCGGCATGCCGCGGGGCTGGGGGTGGCCGTCGATGTTGTGCGATTCGGCGGCCCGGGGATCGAGCAGTTCGGCTTTGCCGGTCGGGACTCGGTGCGGGTGCGCGGCGCCACGCAGCTGATCATCCCGGTCGCGGTCGCCAGCTCGTTAGGCGCGGGATGGCGGCTCGACGTAACGGCCCTCCATGCGGTCGGTCGCGTGTCGTTCCACGACGCGCGAACCGGCGCGGCGGGTGCGATCACCCTGCGCGGTACGAGCGATGTCCGGCTGCGGGCGACCGGCCGGTTCCTGTTTGATGGGCTGGTCGCCACCGTCGGCGTGAACGCGCCCACCGGGCGCACCACCCTCAGTGACGGCGAATACAGCGCGCTGCGCGTGCTGGTCGCCCCGGCGTTGGCGTTAGGCAGCACCCCGGTCGGCACTGGGCCTAGCGGCATCGTCGGGGTGGTGGCGTCCCGGGCGGTCGGCCCATGGACCGTGGCATTCGGTGGGTCGTTCGAGCACCGAGGACGGTATCAACCGATCGCAGCACTGACCGCCGGGACGGATGCCGCGGACTTTCGTCCGGGGAGCGTGGTCCGGACGTCGATGGCCGCTGAGCGTTTGGTGGGAGCGCATCGGCTCAACCTCGGCGTGGCGGCGGACCTGTTCCGAGAAGATCGGTTGCGTGGCGCGGTCGATGGCGCCGGTGCGGGAGCAGCCTCTCTCGCGACCGTGCAGCTCGGGCCGGTCTTGACCGCTGATGCGCAACTCCAGCTTGGGGCGCCGCGCTGGCGTGAGGTGGTGATGTATTCCTCGGCCTTGTGGCGCGCGCGATATGCACGTGATGGCATCACCGTGGGAGGCTCGAGCGGGCGCTACGTCGAGACGGGCCTGCGGGCGGCGCGTCCGCTCCGGCCGGGAACGGATGTGGTCCTTGGTGCAGCCGCCCGGATGCATGGCGGCCTCGCCACAGACCTCGGCCTGGCCACGCGCGCGGTTCGTGCCGGCGACGTCACGGTCGGGTTCCGCTCGGGCATTGGGCCCGTGGCAGTGCAGCCTTACGTGCGCGGCCAGGTCGGCGTGCTGGGCACTCGGGGCGGCGTGTTGCCTTCCCGTTCGTTTCGTGGGTTCACCAGTGGCCTGGTTCTCCAGGGACGCTTCTGATGCGTATACGGACAGGCAGGTGGCGGACGTGGCTGTTGGCGCCGTTGGTCCTCATGGGATGTGAGGGACTCGACGACGCGTTGACGCCCGGTCGGGAAGCGTCCGCGCTGCCGGCGCGGGTGGCAATGTTCGCGTCTCTGCCGGCGACGAGCGCGACGACGACCGTTGAGCTGGGCGTGGTCGGCCGGTACCTGCGCACGGACGGCACCACCGGGCGCCTCCTGGAGCGTACCGTGGCGTTGACAAATGCCGCTGAGCAGGCCGTGCCATTGGCGGTCGACCTCGGGGCCTGTTTGGCCGACGCACAGCGTCGCACCGGTCCGGACGGGAAGGGCTGTCAGGTCACGCTGGCGGTCGCCCTGATGGTGGACGGCGCCACCGTGGATCGCCAGCTCATCGGTCCTCTGTTGCTCCAGCCGGGAGCCACGGCGCAGGTGCCGGAGCCGGTCTCTCTGTTCGAGATCGACGCGGTGGAGGTCCGCGGTCCCTTGGGCCTGCTCCCCGACGGCGCGGCGTTGTCGTCGATCGTGGGTAGCCCGGTGGCGCTGCGTGCAACGATCCGTGATCGCGCCGGAGTCGCCGTGACGGGGCGGGTGGTCAGCTGGAGCTCGGACGCCCCTGCCGTGGCCACGGTCGACAGCGCGGGGACGGTGACCGCCCTTGCCGCCGGCACCGCACAAATCACGGCGACTCATGGCGCGGTGTCGCGGCACGTGGCACTGCGGGTGGCGCGTCCACCGGTGGAAGTGGTGGTCCGACCAGGCCTTGGCGCTGGGGTCGGGCGCATCGTGTCAACGCCCGCCGGACTTGACTGTGTCCTGGGCGGAGGTGTCGGACGGGGCAGCTGTTCGGCATTGTTTGCCGCCGATTCGATGGTCCGGCTGCAGGCATCCTCCGAGTCGGGGAGTCGATTCGCGGCATGGGGCGCGTCCTGCGACGGCGCGGCCGCAACCTGCCAGTTGGTCGTGGACGCTCCCCGCGTCGTGACCGCCGGCTTCGTGGCGCTTCGTCGCGTCGCCGTGGTCGGCGATGGGGATGGGCGCGGGAGTGCGGTCGGCGGCGGGCTCGATTGCCGGATTGATGGCCGAGACGCGCAGGGGACCTGCACCGTGACCGTTGCTGAGGGTGAGCGCCTCACGGTCCGCGCGGTCGCGGCGGTCGCGACCACTGCGGACGCAGAGTCGCGGTTCGCCGCCTGGGGTGGTGCGTGTCGCACGGCCGGCAGCGCGACCTGCGAACTCGATGTCGCGGCGGATGACGTCACGCTCCGCCTGGGCTTCCACGCGCCGCGCGTCGTGTCGGTCCAATTGGACGGCGATGGCAGCGGCCGTGTAGACGGACACGGGGTGAGCTGTGCCGGCAGCGCGGCCACCCTAACGGGGAACTGTCGCGTGAGTGTGGCGCATGGCACCGCGATCACGCTGCGTGCCGTGCCGGTGGCCGGCTCGCGCTTTGTCAGTTGGAGTGGGGCCTGCGCGGCGGCCGGTGACGCGTCGACCTGTGACGTCATCGCAGATCGCGCGCTCTCCGCGCGTGCCGCGTTCGCGGCTGGCCGCGAGTTGGTCGTGGAACCCGGTGGTGGAGATGGCGAGGGGCGCGTGATGGGTCCGGGCGGCCTCGATTGCGTGGTGAAGGGCAACGCGGTGGCCGGGACCTGCCGAGTGATGATCAGCGCGGACAGTGCCCAGCTGGAGGCGATGGTCGCCGGCACGCCGCGGCGACAGACGTTTGGTGGGTGGGAGAGTGGCTGTGCGATCCCGGCGAACCACCGTTGCGTCGCACGCCTGGCGGACGGGCGAACGGTTGTTCGTCCCCGATTCCACGATGAACAGCGGCTGGTCCTGTCCGTGGGCGGGAAGGGCGCGGGCCAGGTGACGGCCTCGGCGGCCGCGCTCGCGTGCACCCTGGCGGTCGGCGGGCGCGTGAGCGGGGTCTGCGCGGCATCGGAACCCTGGGGGACAAACGTCACACTGCAGGCTGTCGCGGACGCCCGGTCCGCCTTCGCCGGGTGGAGCGGCGAGTGTCAGCCACTGACCGCGACGACCTGCACGACCCGCCTCGTGGCCGCACGCCAGGTGACGGCGACCTTCGTCCCACGGCAGGTGCCGCTGACCCTCAGCGGGGTGGGCGACGGGGAGGGAACGCTCCTCGTGAATGGCCAGCCGGCGTGCGTCCAGGTGCTCGGGGGCGCGTCACCGACGTGTGACATCCTGGTGAACGTGGGCGCGGTGGTGACGGTGACGGTGGCCCCGGCGGCGTCGAGTGTGTTCCAGGGGTTCGTCGGCGATTGTCTGGCCACCACCTGCCAGCTGAACGTGGATGCGCCCCGTGGTGTGAGGTCTCGCATCGCCCTGCGTCGCTTCACGCTGACGACGACCCCGTCCGGGGCGGGCGGGGGCGTCACGACGGTCAATGGAACCGCGGCCTGTACCCTCGTGCCCGGCACGTCGCCGGCGCCGTGCCAGATGTCCATCGCGTGGGGCACGACCCTTCAGCTGGTCAATACTCCAGCGGTGGGAAGCGTGCTCGCGTCACTGGGTGGGGCGTGCGTCCTGGGAACGCCATGCACCATTCGGGTCACCGGTGACGTCCAGGTAGCCCCACGGTTCGAACCCGGGCTGCGGGTCGAGTTGTTGCCCGGCGGGACCGGTGGTGGATCGCTCAGCGCCCTGGGGCTGACGTGCACCCTGGCCGGTGGCGTGGTGTCCGGGAGTTGCGTGGGCTACGTGCTGCCCGGTGCATCCCTCACGATTGCGGCGCAGCCGGACGCCAACTCGCAGCTGCAGGGCTGGGTCGGTGGTTGCCGCGCGACGGTTGGCGCCACCTGTGTCACCCCCATCCTGGAGCCCCAACGCATCACCGCGCGATTCGCGCCGGTTCCCTGAGCCACCGGCGCGAACCGATGTGCGGCGGCTTACTGTGTCACGCGCTCGATCGACGCCAGCCGGGCCTTGGCCCGGTCGAAGTCGGGATTCAGGGCGAGGGCGTTGCGATACTGGGTCTTGGCCTCGGCGACGTTGTTGCGGTCCTCGGCCTCCAGGGCCCGGCTGAGCGCCATGAGTGCCTTGAGCTGGTTGGGGTTCTTCGCCGCGGGAGCGGTGGCGCTGGCGACCTTCAGCTCCGGGAGCTTGAGCCCGGCGTTGAGCTTCTGTCCGAGCTGGATGACGAGCTCAAGGAGCCGATCGGCCTTGCCGCTGACCGTCTCCACGTAGTCGATCGCGGAGGTCTCGGTGTTCACGGCCCGCACGTCAATGCGCATGTTCTGCTTTGGGTCGATGACAAACGCGCCCATGAGCATGTGCCGCGCGCCCAGCGTCTTCCCCAGCTTCACCGCCGTCGCTTGGTCGACGCGGTCGGACGCCTGCAGGTTCTGCTCTTCGATGAGCGTCTGCAGGCGGTCACGCTCCACCACGCGCACTCCCGTGTTCTGGGCGAGTTCGGTGATGAGCATCTCGGCCATCCCCTTGCTCAACGGGGCGTAGGCGTCATGTTCGACCAGTGCGCCGTTGGTCAGGTACAGGACGGCGAGCGTCGGGCGTCGGTCGCTCGCCGGCGATTGGGCAGCGGCGTGGGCGGCTCCGAGGGTCAGGCTCGCAAGCGCGAGGAAGGTCCGGGCGCGAAGCATGGGCGGATGCGGAGGGAGGTGTGGTGCGGGACACGCAACCTCGCGTGTCCAAGGCGAACTCGTCAATAGCAATATCATGGCCAAGGTGTGTCCCGTGTGCTCTGTCACCTATCCCGATGCGAGCGTGTTCTGCGCCGCAGATGGGGCCACTCTCATCTTGGAGAATGGTGGCAACGACCTGGTCGGCAGCGTGGTCGCGGATCGCTACCTCGTGGAGCGGCTGCTTGGCGAGGGCGGGATGGGGCGCGTGTACCTGGCGCGGCACGTGCGCCTGCCGCAGCAAGCGGCGATCAAGGTGTTGCACCCGGGGATGATCGCCGATCCCGAGGCCGTCGCGCGCTTCAATCGCGAGGCCGCGAATGCGGCGCGCATTGAGAACGATCGGGTGGCGCGCGTGTTTGACTTCGGTGAAACGCGAGAGGGCTCGGTCTACCTGGCGATGGAGTATGTGCCAGGGCGGAGCCTGCACGCCCTGATCAGCGACGTGGGACGCCTGTCCCCGGTGCGCGCCGCGCGCATCACCTATCAGGTGGCGGAGGGGCTGGATGCGGCGCACCGCATCGGGATCGTGCATCGCGACCTCAAGCCCGACAACATCATGGTGGTCACCGATGAATCCGGCGCGGATCGGTGCAAGGTCGTGGACTTCGGGATCGCGAAGGCGGCTGACAGCGGATCGCGCACCCGCCTCACGCGGACGGGCATGATCGTCGGGACGCCGGAGTTCATGAGCCCTGAACAGTTCCTGGGCGAGGAGCTGGACGCGCGCAGCGATGTGTATGCCCTGGCGTTGGTGGCCTACAACGCCCTGACCGGGACCCTGCCATTTGTCGCCGCGACGCCGGAGCGAGCGATGGCGGCGCGCATGATGGAGGCGCCGCGGCCGCTGGCGGAGGCCCTGCCCGGCCAGGCGTGGCCGGCGGAGCTGCAAGCCGTGTTTGACCGTGCCCTGGACCGCGACCCCGGGAACCGTACGGCGAGCGCCCTGGAGTTCGGTGAGGCGGTGGTTGCCGCCGTGGAGGCATGGACGGGCGAAGCGGTATTGCGAGGCCGGACGCCCCTCAATACGCGGGCGGTGACGCCGTCATCGAGTGTTGCGGTCCCCACGTCGAGAGCGACGCCGGCGGGCGTGCCCATGGCTCCACCGCCGACGCCGGCCTCTACGCCGGCCGGCGACAGCCGGTCACGCGCCCTGGTGGTGGGGGTGGCGGTCGTCCTGTTGGCGATCGTCGGCTACATCGCGACACGACGCCCCGAGGCGCCGACTGCCGCGCCAGGTCTCGTCACCGAAACCCCGGCTCAGGCCAGTGATACGGCGATCCAACCGAACGTGCCGCAGCGCAGGCCCGTTGGACCGGACGGCGCCGCACCCACACCGCAGCTGGCGTCCCCAGCCGCGTCACCACTGACACCGCCGACGGGTTCACAGACGACGGCGACGAATACCACGGCGCTGGAAACCGATCCGGGCGCGCTCGCGGAGCGTGATTCGTTGCAGGAGGTCCTTCGCGACGACGCCAGTGGTGAGGCCGAGGCGCGTGCGGCCATTCCGGCGCTCGAACGCCTGCTGCCGCGGATGGCGAACGCCACCGACAGTACCTGGACCTACCTGGCCCTCGTCAATGCGCACGGCCAGGCCGGGTCGCCATCGACGCGCGCGTGTACTGCCTTGCGGAATGCCGAGCGATTGGCAGCGACCGCGGCACAGCGCGCGATGGTCACCAACCTGTTTGACTCGCCAGTATTGGCGTGTGTGCGGTGAATCCCGGCGAGGGCAGTTGCCCTCGCCGGGAACACTACGCGCCTAACGAACGCGGCAATCTGCAGCGCCGCTCGCCACCACCACGCCCGAGGCGCTGAGGATGTCCGCCATGACGTCCGGGCCCGAGGCCTGGACCGTGATGAAGGTGCGAGCGATCGCGGTCGCGCCCTGCGCGATGTCCGCGGGATTGCTGTCAAAGTCGAACTCGGCCTCGTCGCCGACGGCGGCGGCCGCAGGGGAGGCGGCCGTGTTGGCCCCGGAGCGTACGCGCGCGGAGTAGGAGCCTCCGATGGCGAGGTTGTTACCGTCCACGGAGATCTTCGACCGACGTCCGGTGCGGACTTCGCAGCGGACGCGCGCGGTGGCGGCGGCGATGCTGCTTCCTCCTGAAACGGCGAGATCCGTGGAGGGTTCGAGCGGCGCGCGGGTTTCCGTGGAACAGGCGACGAGGGTGGCGAAAACGAGGCTGGCGGCGGCAATGCGGGACATTGGTGGCTCCGTGAAGTGGGTTGGTGTACGCAAACGCCAGTGGCAGGGCCCGTGCCGATCGTCCCACGGTTAGGCAAGTCGTTGTCCCACATAATGTTAGGCAATTTCACTGTCGGGCCCGCCTGCAACGCGATGGACCACGCCACTGGAACGGAATGAGGCGGAGGTGTTCCGTCTTGATCCTTTGAGGTGCGACGATTGCATGGAGCGGGCGTAAGTCATTGCAGCTTCGCACTTTGCAGGCACGCCGCAGGCTGGAGTTTCGGCTGGGGTTCGGGTATATTGCCGCGCCAGTAGCAACCGCCAGAAACTCCCCGACAACCCCGGGTCCATGACCGCTCCCAACCAGCGCGAGCGCATTCTGCCGCGCCTGATCGACGAAGAGATCAAGGAATCGTTCATCAACTATTCGATGAGCGTGATCGTGTCACGCGCGCTGCCGGATGTGCGGGACGGGCTCAAGCCCGTGCACCGCCGCATCCTGTTCGCCATGAACGATCTGGGGCTCACGCCGGGGCGGCCCTACAAGAAGTCAGCGACGGTGGTGGGTGAGGTGCTCGGCAAGTACCACCCGCACGGCGACAGCGCCGTGTATGACGCCTTGGTGCGTATGGTCCAGGAGTTTTCCTTGCGATATCCCCTCGTGGACGGGCAGGGGAATTTTGGTTCGGTGGAAGGGGATCCGGCGGCCGCCTATCGGTACACCGAGGCCAAGCTCACCACGATGGCGATCGAGTTGCTGAACGACATCGACAAGAACACCGTCGACGTTGCGCCCAATTTTGATGATCGCCTGACCGAGCCGAAGGTCCTCCCGGCCGCCTTCCCCAACCTGCTGGTGAATGGGTCGTCGGGGATCGCCGTCGGCATGGCGACCAACATCCCGCCGCACAACATGCGGGAAGTGATCGCGGCGACCATCGCCCTGATCGACAACCCGGACATCACGGTGGACGAACTGCGGACCCACGTGACGGGGCCGGACTTTCCGACCGGCGGGTACATCTACGGGCGCGCGGGGATCAAGGACTACCAGGAGACGGGTCGCGGCAAGATCGTCATGCGCGCGCGTGCGATCATTGAGGAGAAGGAGTCCTCGAACAAGTCCCAGATCGTCGTCACGGAGGTGCCGTACCAGGTCAACCCGACGCGCATCATGGAGGAGATCGTCGACCTGGTGAAGGAGAAGAAGATCGAGGGGATCACGGCGCTGCGGAACGAGTCGGACCGCGATGGGATGCGGATCGTGATCGAGCTGCGGCGGGACGCGATCCCGCGGGTGGTGCTGAACCAGCTCTACAAGCACACGCAGATGCAGTCGTCGTTTGGTGTGATCATGCTGGCCCTCGTGCCGGATGCCCAGACGAAGCAGCTGGTCCCCAAGGTGATGCCGCTCAAGGAGTGCCTGCAGCACTACATCGCGCACCGGCACGAGGTCATCGTCCGGCGCACGCAGCATGACCTGGACAAGGCGCTCGAGCACGAGCACATCCTCGAGGGGCTCAAGATCGCGGTCGACAACATCGATGCGGTCATCAAGATCATTCGGGGCGCGAAGGATACGGAGTCGGCCAGCAACCAGCTGCAGAAGCAGTTCAAGCTGTCCGAGCGGCAGGCGCAGGCCATTCTCAACATGCGCCTCGCCCGGCTCACGGGCCTGGAGATCTCCAAGCTCGAGGAAGAACTCAAGGAAGTGCGCGGGACCATCAAGGCGCTCCGCACCCTGCTGGAGTCCAAGGCGCAGCGACTGGCCCTGATGAAGGACGAACTGCTCCAGGTCGCCGAGACCTACGGCGACGACCGGCGCACCGAAATCACGAGCGACGAGGGTGAGTTCACGATCGAGGACCTGATCGCCGAGGAAGACATGGTGGTCACCGTGTCCCACGGTGGTTACATCAAGCGCACCTCGATCTCCACGTACAAGAAGCAGCGCCGTGGGGGCAAGGGCCTCACCGGGGCTGAGTTGCGCGACGAGGACTTCATCGAGCGCATGTACGTCGGAAGCACCCACGACTACATCCTGGTCTTCACCGACGATGGGCGCTGCTACTGGCTCAAGGTCTACGAGATCCCGCAGGCCGGGCGCGCCACCAAGGGCAAGCCGATCGTCAACCTGATCAACGTGTCCGAGGACACCAAGATCCGCGCGATGGTCTTTGTGCGCGACTTCCCGGCCGACCAGTTCCTCCTCTTCTGCACCAAGGGTGGCACGGTCAAGAAGACGGCCCTCTCCGAATACTCCAACCCGCGCACGACCGGGATCAAGGCGGTCAAGGTCGAAGCAGGCGACGAGTTGATGGACGTGCAGATCACGCACGGCACCAACGACATCGTGCTGGCCACCTGGCACGGCATGTCGGTGCGGTTCCACGAGAGCGATGTGCGCGAGATGGGACGCGACACGACCGGCGTGAAGGGGATCGAGCTGGCCCCGGACGATCGCGTGGTCGGCATGGTGGTCGTCAAGCGTGAGGCGACCCTGCTGGTGGTCACCGAGAAGGGTCTCGGCAAGTGCACCAACATCGCCGACTACCGCGTGCAGAAGCGCGGCGGCAAGGGGATCATCACGGTCAACCGGACGGAAAAAACCGGCAACGTCGTGACCCTGATGGAAGTGCTCGCCGAGGACGAGATCATGATCATCACCAAGAGCGGGATGATCATCCGGTCCCCCGTGTCGCAGGTGCGGGTCGCCGGGCGCAACACCCAGGGGGTACGGCTGGTGAACCTCGACGGGACGGATACGGTCACCGCCGTGGCGCGCGTGGTGCCGGAGGAAGAGAAGGAAGGGGACGACGTGGATGGGGTGACCACCGCGGACGATGGTGCGGGGACTGCGGAGTAGTTCGGCGAGGCGGCACGGCGCGTCGCTCCCCTGGCGCCGGCCCGCCTCGCCGTTGGAGTGGCGATGATCCGTGTCGATGAGATCCTGGTCGTCGCCGCAACCCCGCGCGAGCTGGCGACCGCCGGTGGATGGCGGACGCTGCAATGCGGAGTTGGTCCCGTCGAGGCCGCGGCGTGTACCGCTGCCGCGCTCGCCGGCGGTCAGGTGCGAGCCCTCCTCCACGTCGGCATCGCGGGGGCGCGCCGCGCGGCGGGTATCCCGATTGGCGCGCTGGTCATCGGGACCGCATCAGTCTATGCCGACCTCGGCGTGGGGCCGGAGTGGGCGCCGCACGAGCTGGTGCCAGATCCCACGCTCCTTGCTGCGGTCCGCACGGCACTGCCCGGCACGGCTGAGACCGTCATAGGGACCAGCGCGCGGATCGGTGGGTGTGCAACGCCGGTGGAGGCCATGGAGGGATTCGCCGTCTTGCGTGCCGCACAGCTCGCCGGGGTCCCCGCAATCGAGGTGCGGGCGATCTCCAACATGGTCGAGGACGAGGATCGCGCCCTCTGGCAGTTTGACAAAGCGTTGGCCGCCATCACGTCCGCCACGCCTCGCCTGGTGGAGGCGATCGCCCGTGCGTGAGCTCACGTTTGGCTATTCGCCGTGCCCCAACGACACGTTCGCCTTTCACGCGTTGGCGCACGGACTGGTAGAAGCGCCCTTTCGCGTGCGGCCCGTGCTGCTCGACATCGAGGAACTCAACCGGCGGGCACACGACGCGGCGTTTGACCTGACCAAGCTGAGCGTCGGGGCCTTTGCCGCGGTCGGCGATCGGTACCGCCTGCTCCGCAGCGGCGCCGCGTTAGGGCACGGTGTGGGTCCGCTCGTGGTGGCGCGGGTGGCCTGCTCCCTCGAGGAGGCGGTTGCCGGGCGCCTGGCGATCCCGGGGAAGGAGACGACCGCGTACCGGCTGTTGCGGCTCGCCGCTCCGCCGGTTGGAGAGGTGCGGGAGATGCGCTACGACCGAATCCTCGGTGCGGTGGCGCGTGGAGAGGTCGACGCCGGACTCATCATCCACGAAAGCCGATTTACCTATGCGGACCACGGCCTGGTTCAGGTGGCGGATCTGGGCGCGTGGTGGGAGCGGGAGACGTCGCTGCCCGTTCCGCTCGCCGGAATCTGTGGGCGGGCGGACCTGCCAGAGGAGTTGCTCCTGTCGGTGGAAGAGGCCATCCGGGCCTCGGTCCAGTACGCCTTCGACCACCCGGCGGCCAGTCGGGAGTACGTACGGGCGCATGCTCAGGAGATGTCGGACGAGGTGTGCGACCAGCACATTCGCCTGTACGTCAATGCCCACAGCCTGGACCTTGGGGCCGACGGCCAGCGCGCCATCGCGCGACTGGTGGCCTCCGCGTAGGCGGTGGCGGCGGAGCGCCTAACGATCGCTCGCTCCAGCCGCGTCCCGCCAGTGGCGGTAGGCCGACTTCAGCAGGCGCTGGAAGTGGTAGACGCCCGACTCCATCTCGACGGAAAACCGTCCGCGATCATAGGCGCGTGAACGCAATCCTGCCTGCACGCGTTCACAGATCTCCCGATCCTCGCGCTGGACCATGTCACTGTAGTCGATGTCGCGCTGGATCTGGGCGGCGCGTCCCGGGGCGTCGGGGTCGGTGTAGTAGTACCAAAAGATGACACGACAGCGATCCGGCCCGTCGGGGAGGACCAGGTTCACCTGCACGCGATGCGGCAGGATATTGAACATGAGGTTGGGATAGACCCAGTAGTAGAACGCCTCCGCGCCGGCTTCACTCGTGTAGATGTTGTCGCCCACCAGGGGCGAGTGCTGCAGGGTGTGCCACGGCCCGACTTCCGTGACGTACGACAGGTAGTCCAGCGCCTTGTTCAGCTCGGGATGGACGTGCGGGATGTGGTAGCCCTCGAGGTAGTTGTCGACGTAGACCTTCCAGTTCGCGGGCACGTCGTAGTCCACCCGATGCACCAGGCGATGCTGCTCCAGTGTGATGGGCGCGATGCGCTCGGCGATTCCCGCCATCACCGTCGACAGGGAAGGGACCCGCTCCGGCTCCAGGCACACGAACAGGAATCCCTGCCAGGTGTCCACGGCCACCGGGACCAGCCCATAGTCGCGCTTGTCGAACAGCTCGGTGCGGTCGAACTGGGGGACACCGCGGAGGGTGCCGTCAAGCAGGTAGGTCCACCCGTGGTACTTGCAGGTCAACGCCCTGACGCAGCCCGACGGTTCGAGGGCCAGCGGGCCGCCGCGGTGCCTGCACACGTTGTAGAACGCGCGGATCGTGCCCTCGCGATCGCGCAACACGATGACCGGGTTGTCGGCGACGGTCGCGAGGAAGTAGTCCCCGGGGTTGGCGAGCATGCTCGTGTGGCCGACGCCCTGCCAGCTTCGGGCGAAGACCGCGTCTCGGTCCACCGCGTGAAAATCGGGTGCGGTGTACCACTTGGAGGGGATGGTTTCCGAGCGCTCGACGGGAACGACCGCGAGGTCGGCATCGTCCAGCTCGGTCCGTGCGTGTTGAGCCGTCATGCCCGAAGTCTACCGGCACGACGGGGACCGCGCGTGGGTCCAGGATCACTCGGCGATGTATCGCCACGGATCGCCGGCGCTTGCCCGGCGCCAGATGGTGAAGAAGGGGATCCGCGCGGGTGGGCCACCCTGGGCTCGCGGTGGCGCGACGATGGTCCCAATGGAGATGCCGAGGTCACCGGACGTTGCCACGATGACGCGGTCGGACCCCCACCGGAGCGCGCTGCCCATCCCGGGCGTCTCGCCCTGGCCCACCTGAGCGGCGATGGCTTCGGCGCCTACCACAAACTCGGGGGATGCGCCTCCCCCCATGTTCACCGCGTCGGGCGTGCCGTATTGCCGGAACGCTTCCTGAAGCCCGACCTTCGCCGCGAGGTCGCTGAACGCGGATTCGGCGCCAGCAAGGTCCCGGGCCGCCGTGGCGGCGTTGGCCAGCGCCACGCCCCACCGTGGAGGAAGGGACGGGGCCATCAGGGATCGGGACGCCGTCCCGCCGGAAGCGGCACTGCGCTTGTAGACCGCAACCCGCCACTGCCCTGCGCGCTTCACCCAATACGACATGTACTTGAGCGGGGTGGCGGCCGCACCAGGCTTGTGGTGCGTCATGTAGCCGAACGTGAAGCCCTGCTGCCCATCGGCGGAAATGCCTCCCCGGATGGGTTCCCAGGTGAGCGACCCCCCCTGGTTGCTCGTGGCCGCGCGGAGTGCGCCCAACACGGCGTCGCGTCCATTCACGAAGCCCTGCGGCGCCTGCATCGAGACGTCCGGTGCGAACATCGCCCCGAGGGCCTCAGGAATCCCCAGCTGCGCAGCGTCGGCGGAGAAGCGGCGGTCGGTGGCGAGCAACTCCTCAACCGCATCGCGGGCGTCGCGAGGGGCCTGGCCGGCGGCTGGGCTCGCCAGCATGACGAGGCCGGCGAAGAGGATCAGGTACTGGGACATGGAGTTCGGCATGCTGGGAATCTGTCGCGCCTGAGTGCCGGTGACCGGCCCGGTGGGACGAGGTGCTCCGTCCGCGGTGTCGACTGGCACGCGGCGCCGCGCGACTCCAATTTCAGCGCCTCACTCACTGCCCCTGTGTCATGCGTTCCTTGCTGATCGCCGTCGCCACCGCCTCCGTCGCTGCGACGGCATGTTCCCCAGGTCGCGGCGAACCCGCCGTGGACTCCCCAGCTGCTGCCGCCTCCATAGCTGAACAGGACGTGGTGTACTCCGCGGACGGGACCACCCTGAGGGGTTTCATGGCGGCCCCAGGGGACACGTCGCGCAAGCGACCGGGGGTGCTCGTGGTGCACGAGTGGTGGGGGCACAACGAACACGCCCGCGCCCAGGCACGGCGTCTGGCGGAGGCCGGATACGTTGGGCTCGCGCTGGACATGTATGGCGAAGGGAAGAACACAACGCATCCCGACTCGGCCAACGCGTTCATGATGCAGGCAGTGAGTGACCAGGCGCGGATGGTCGGGCGATTTCGGGCGGCGCTGGCCGAGCTGCGCCGCGATCCCCGGGTGGACTCCACGCAGGTGGCGGCGATCGGCTACTGCTTTGGGGGGATGGTGGTGCTGAGTATGGCGCGTGCCGGTGAGCCGTTGGTTGCCGTCGGCTCATTCCATGGCGCAATTCCGCCAGAAGCCGCGGTCGATTCCGGGAGCGTGAAGGCCCGGATGTTGATCATGACTGGTGGCGCGGATCCGATGGTGCCGGCCACCCAGGTCGACGCCTTTGCGTCCGCCATGCGCAAGGCCGGCGCGCAGGTGGAGGTGGTGACATATCCTGCCGCCATGCACGCCTTTACCAACCCGCGGGCGGACAGCGCCGGAGTGCCCGGGTTGCACTACGACGCGGCGGTGGACACGCAGTCCTGGGATGCCCTGCGCAAGATGCTCACCGAGGTCTTTCGTTAGGCAGGCGGGAACCGGCCGGATCCCCAACCCTACACTGCAGGTCACGCAGGACGTACGGTTCGTCCCACCCGGCTGAACGGCGCACGACCCGACGGTGTCCCACCCGGCGTAACCAGGAACTCGGTTGCGACATTCTCCCGGAGGATACCGTCATGCGTACCACCATGCTGCTCGCCGCCACGATCGTCGTTTGCCCGCTGTCCAGCCATGCGCAGGCGTATCGCGCGTCGCGCGCCGTCACCCCACCCCCGGTCATCCGTCTGGACCCGGTCCGTGTGGCCGACGCCCTCGCGCGCGCCGATGTCGCGTGGCAGGCAGGGAAGGGAATGGAGGCCCGTCGCATCTATCAGGGGTTGATCGCGGAGCAACGCGACGCGCGGGCGTTTGCTGGCACGGCGATGTGGCGACTGGCCCTGAACTACCTGTATGCCGACGAGAAGACGAAGGCCGCCGTCCAGCTCGATGAACTGGCGGACCACGCCGCTGCCTTCGGTGATCCCTCGATGCAGCTGCGGGCGTCGTTCGAGTCCGCGGTGCTCTGGCAGCAGCTCAAGCGCGGGGAACTGGTTCCGGCACGGATCGAACGGGTGCAGTCGCTCCTCCAGTCCCCGGCGATTCCAGAGGCAGACAAGGAGTTCGTGCGGGCACGCCTGAAGTAACGATAGGCTTTGTGGGGGAGCGCTGGCTCCCCCCCCCCCTTGTCGTGTGGGGAGGGCGGCGGAACTTCCGGACATGGAATTCGTGCCCGTGGCATGGGATGCCCCGATTGACGCGTACCGACAGCAGGCAGAATCACTGCTGGCGGGGTTTCAGGCGGCGGTGCCCGAGGTGTTGGACGCCGTACACCGGACGCATCCGCGCTTTCTCGATGAGGTCGTGACGTGGAAACCGAGGGACCTCACGCGAGAGGAGGTCGCGTCATCACCGTTCGACCTCGAGGACGCGCGCCTCGCGACAGCCCGCGCCTACAGCTTCCTGGATTGGCCCTCCCTGGTCGAGCACGTGACGGCGGTCGCTGACCCGACGTCCTGCACGCATCGTTTCGAGGATGCGGTCCAGGCGGTCATCGGTGGCGAGCTCGAGCGCCTCACGGCCTTGCTCGATCGTGAGCCATCGCTGGTTCGTGCGCGTTCGTGCCGCCGCACCTGCCACGATCCGTCGGTGCACGAAGCGACACTGCTGCACTATGTGGCCGCCAATGGCGTGGAAGGGGTGAACCAGCGAACGCCGCCTAACGCGCCTGCCATCGCCTCGTTGCTCCTGGAGCGTGGGGCAGACCCGAACGCGACCGCCGGCCTGTACGGCGATCGCTGCGGGGTGATGGCGATGCTCGTCTCCAGTGCGCACCCCGCCGGGGCAGGGGTGCATGTCGCGCTCGTCGACACGCTGGTGGCGCACGGGGCCAGTGTCGAGCCCGTGGGTGGCAGGACCTGGGGATCCCCCTTGCGGACGGCGCTGGTCTTCGGCTATCGCGAGGTTGCTGAGGCACTGGTGCGTCATGGTGCACAGGTGCAAGGCCTCGATGTCGCGGCCGCACTCGGCCAGACAGACGTGGTGCGCCGTGACCTCTCCGTGTCCACGCCCGACGAACGCCACCGCGCCCTGGCTTTCGCAGCCCAACTCGGACATGCCGAAGTCGTTGACCTGCTGCTGGAAGCTGGTGAGGATCCGAATCGGCTCAATCCTGACGGTATGCATGCCCATGCCACGCCGCTGCACCACGGGGCGTTGGCCGGTCACCGTGAGGTCGTGTCGGTGCTGATGCGTCACGGGGCCCGGCTCGACATCCGGGATACCCTGTGGCAGGGCACGCCGCTTGGCTGGGCCGAACACGCCGCGCAGGCAGACGTTGCGGAGCTCCTGAGGACCCACGGCGCGCGGACCTGAGGGGGTGGCCCAGGGCGTCAGCGGTTGCGTCCCGCTGGATGCGGGCGCACCTTCGCGGTGCCCTCGACCGAGAGTGTCCGCCATGGCGCGTCGCTTCACAAACCTCGTTGTTTCGCTCGTCGCCGCTTCGGCGGCGATGGCGCAGGGTCGCGCCCTGCGCATTGAGGATTATTATCGGCTGCAGACGGTTGGTTCCCCGGTGCTTTCTCCCGATGCGCGGTGGGTGGCCTTTACGGTGGCGAGCCGCGTCGAGGCGACCAACGCGGAGCCGCGCGAGGTGTGGCTCGTGTCGAGCGAGGGCTCGCGCGCCGCACAGCGGGTGTCGCCTGTGGGGGTCGATGCGGACGGAGTGCAGTGGACGGATGACGGCAAGCTTCGGTTCGGGGCTGACAATCGCGGTTGGACGGTGGACCCTGCCAACCCAGGCGCCGCCGTTGAGGGGGCGCGTCCGGCACCGCGTCGGGCGGGCGGGGGCGGTGAGCTGACGCTGCCTTCGCCCGCGGGAGGACTCACCGCCATCCTGCGTGCGGTCGCTCCCGCCCGTCGTGAGCGCGTCTTTGCGTCGGACTTCGAACGGCGGCACGAAGAGCGCTTCAAGGGGGTCCAGTTTGACTGGCTCGACTTTCAACGTGATGGCCAGCCGTTTCCGGTCCCGAACCGTACGGATCCGCTCGTCACTCCGCCGCAGGAGGTGTTTCTCGCCGGGCCGGACGGTGAACGCCAGCTGACACGCCTTGGCCTGCGCCCGGTTGGTTTGCAATGGAACCGTGCGGGGACCCACCTCGTGTTCACAGCAGATACCGCGTATCGCAACGAGCGAAAGTATGGTGGCGCGGCGGTGTACGTGGTTGCGACGGACGGCACGGTGCGAACGTTGACCAATGATCCGTCGTTCGCGCACACCGGGGCGTCGTTCTCGCCGGATGGTCGGTGGGTGCTCTACACGAAGCAGCTTACGACGGATGCGGTGATCACGCGGCGCTTGAATCACGGCGGGGCGACTGACCTGGTGGTGCGTGCCACGGACGGAGGTCCGGAGCGGGTCCTGACGGCGGACTGGGACTACCTCCCGACGCAGCCCTCATGGAGTCCGGACGGGCGCTCCGTCTATTTCATGGGGGGCGTTGGCGGCAGCACGCACCTCTTTCGCGCGGGCGTGGAGTCGGGCACGGTGGAGCAGGTTACGATGGGCGAGCGTCGCATCAACGCAATCACCTTCGATCGACGCTACACGACTATTGCCTACACGGTGGGGAAGATCGAGGCGCCCGCCGACGTGTACGTGGCGCGCATCGACGGCACCGGCGAGCGACGGCTGACCGACCTCCATGCGGCGTTCACCACCGAGGTCGCCCTGAGCCGGGCGGAACGGCTGCAATTCAAGAGCAAGGACGGGACTCCCGTGGAGGGATGGCTCATGTACCCGCATGGGTATCGCCCGGGTGGCGTACGATACCCGCTGGTTGTGAGCAACCATGGCGGGCCGCACTCGGCCGACGGATACGCGTTCGACTTCAAGAGCCAGTATTTCGCGGCCAACGGGTACTTCGTGCTCAAGGTCAACTTTCGCAGTTCCACGGGATACGGCGAGAACTTCCTCTGGGGTACGTGGGGTGCATGGGGGGATCGCGACGGGGAGGACGTGATGGCGGGCGTCGATCATGCCATTGCGGCGTATCCCATCGATCGATCGCGCGTGGCGACGATCGGGCACTCGTATGGCGGCTTCATGACGAACTGGCTGATCACGCAGTACCCGGACCGGTTTGCCGCGGCGATTCCGGGGGCAGGGATCGTGAACTGGGTCAGCGACTACGGCACGGCCGACATCGCACGAACCAAGGAGACCGAGTTCTTTGGTGCGCCGTGGGAAGAGATGGCGCGCGAGGTAATGATGCGGCAGTCGCCGCTGACGTATGCCGGACGGGTGAAGGCCCCGACCCTCTTTGTCCACGGGGAGGTTGACCAACGGGTGCCGTACTCGGAGGCCGAGCAGATGTACGTGGCGCTCAAGAAGAACGGGGTGCCGGCCAAGATGATCCAGTACGCGGGAATGGCGCATGGCATCACCGGCTCGTGGAACCAGGTGCACCGGGCGATGAACGAGCTGAAGTGGCTGGACCAGTACCTCAAAGGCGGGGCGACGCAGTAGGTCCCCGGTCGCTGAAACCCGGCGTGGCCCCGACGGGTAGTCGGGGCATGCGCCCTTCATATGCCTTCCGTTTGCGCGGCCCGACTCTTGTGGCTGCGGTTCTCCCCCTGCTGCTCTTATCGCGCCCCGGCGCTGGCCAGGAACGCGATCGAGAGCTGCCTCGCGGCATCTCGATCGGTGACAGTCGCGGCGTGTCGGGGCTGCGCATCAACTTCCGCGACACGCGCCTTGAGCGGGTCGATGGGGTGAACATCACCCTCTGGTCGCCGAAGGACGGGGGCGAAGGCGACATCACCGGCATTGCCCTTGGCTTGCCGGCCACCGGCGGCCGCGACATCACCGGACTGGCGCTCGGGGCTTTTGGTGTGGGTGCGACCGGTCGGATGAAGGGGCTTGGGATGGGTGCCCTTGGCGTTGGCGCCGGCGGCGACCTCGAAGGGATCTTCCTTGGGGGATTGGGCGCGGGCGCCGGTGGGTCGGTGCGCGGGATAGCTATCGGTGGTTTGGGGGTGGGGGCGGGTGGGAACATCGAGGGGGCCGCGCTCGGCCTGCTGGGCGCTGGGGCCGGCGGCAACGCCCGCGGCCTCTTTGTGGGCGGGCTGGGTGCCGGCGTTGGCGGCAACGGGCGCGGGCTGTTCGTCGGTGGCCTGGGCGCGGGTGTTGGTGGCAACCTCACGGGGATCGCGATCAGCGGGTTGGGGACGGGGGCCGGTGGGAACCTGCGGGGGCTGGCTCTGTCGTTAGGCGGCATTGGTGCAGGAGGCAACCTGACGGGGATTGCGGTGGCGGGGCTCGGTATTGGGGCCGGCGGGTCCATCAACCGCCTTGCCGTGGCGGGGCTTGGTGTGGGTGCGCCGAGGATCTCGGGGATCGCCGTTGCGGGACTTGGCGTCGGGGGACACGAGCTTCGTGGTTTGATGGCCTCGGCCGGCACGGTGCGTGTCGTCGACGGCGGAACGTTGCGCGGCGTGGGGATCAGCTCGTTCAACTACATCCAGGGGCACCAACGCGGGCTCACGATCGGACTGGTGAACTACGCCCGCACTCTTCACGGTGTGCAGCTGGGGGTGGTGAACATCGCCAAGGGGAATCCGGCGGGTCGACGTGTACTTCCCCTGGTCAACTGGGGGAGCCGGTAGCGCGGTTCTCGCCCCCGCTCGGTCTCCGGGATGGGCGAAACAGGGGGGCGGGAGTCGTCAGGGGTCGGAGGACGCGGACCCTGAATGTCCCCGACGCCTCCTGACGGGCGGGGGCCTACCCTCCCAAGGGAGGCACCTGCATGGAATGGAACGCCAATGCCATCGCCCTGATCGTCTCCGCCCTGTGTGGCGGGGCCGTGGGTTTGGAGCGCCAGCGATCGGGGCACGCCGTCGGTGGAACGCATGACGGTCAAGGCGGGGAGCACTTCGCCGGGCTCCGGACGTTCACACTCCTGGGGACGCTCGCCGGGGTCACGGGAGTGCTCTGGCGAGACGGCTTCGCCCTGCCCGCCGCAGTCTTGCTGGGCGGGGCTGCACTCCTCATCGCGGCGGCCTATGTCGGGGCGAGCCGGCGTGATGTCGATGGCACGACCGAGGTCGCGGCGCTCGTGGTGCTCGCCGCCGGATTCCTCGTGGGCGTTGGCAAGGCGGCGTTAGGAAGCGCGATTTCGGCAGCGACGGTCCTGCTGCTGATGGAGAAGACGCGCCTCCACGGGTGGGTGGAGCGGGTGGACGACCGTGAGTTCCGGTCGGGGGTGCGCTTCGCGGTGATGGCAGCGGTCGTGTTGCCACTCCTGCCCGCCGGTCCCTTTGGGCCTGGTGTGGGCATCCGTCCGCGGGAGCTGTGGCTCGTGGTGCTGCTTATCACCGGACTCGAGTTTGCCGGGTATGTGGCACGTCGTCGCGTGGGCAACCGGAATGGATACACGCTCGCCGGGCTCCTGGGGGGGCTGATTTCGTCGACCAGTGTGACGCTTTCGTATGCGCGGGTGGCGCGAGCCCAACCGGCGATTGCATCCGCCCTCGCGAGTGGGGCCATCGCAGCGAACGCTGCGGTGTTTCCTCGCGTGGCCCTCACCGCCCTGGTGCTGAACCCGGGGCTCGGGACACGGGTGGCCATGCGACTGGCCCTTCCGTTCGTCCTCATCCTCCTGGCGCTCTGGTTCACCTTGCACCGCACGCCGGCTGCCGAGGGTGACGAGCACGAGGGGAGGAATCCGATGCATGTGGGTCCTGCCCTCCAGTTGGCGGCGATTTACCAGGTCGCGATGTACGCGATCCACGCGGCCTCCCACTATTTCGGCGCGGCCGGTCTCTATGTCATCGGGTTCTTCCTCGGGATGACGGACATCGACGCGTTGACCATTTCGGCAGCGCGACAGGACGGTACGATGAATGGCGCGGCGGCGTCGAGCCTTCCGACGGTGGTCGTGGTAGGCGTCCTCGGCACGACGCTGTTCAAGTTGGGTGTTGCGGCCACCCTTGGCCGGGGTGCGTTCCGCCAGCGCGTCACGCTCGCCCTCGGTCTCGTCGTTGCCGCTCTGGTTGCGGCACTGGTCGTCGTTCCGTAGACACGTGTGAGGCCGCTCGGACGCCGGGCGACTTCCCTGCGCCTGCCCTTACGCGGGCGTTCGCCCTCCACTAAGATCCGCCGCACATGACCGGGGTGCCCAACGCGGCGAGTGCGCGTTCGGCTGAGAGAGTCCCGTAGAACCTGATCCGGTTCGTACCGGCGTAGGGAGTCCAACGATGTTCTCGAGCAGGCACGCGCGCCCATGGCGCAGCATCGCGCGTCCATCGCGCGTTCGGATCACCACGATGGCCTTTGCCATCGGTCTCGCTTCGCCACTCGCGCTGTCATCGCAGGCGGCGTCACGCGACAGCCTCGCCCGCGCGGATACCGGACGACTCGAGGGGGTCCTCGTGCGTGCGATTCGCGGTGGCGTTCGGGCCCCCATCGCGGAACGGACGCTGGACCGGGCGACCATACTTGCGCGTCACCTGGGCCAGGAGGCGCCCCTGCTGCTGCAGGGAGCGGTGCCGTCCGTCACCGCGCATACGGAGACGGGGACGGCGTGGGGGTACTCCTACCTCCGCCTGCGCGGCATGGACCAGACACGAATCAACATCACGCTCGACGGCGTGCCGTTGAACGACCCGGAGGACCAGGTGTTGTATTTCGCGAACTTCGCGGACCTGATGTCCAGCGTGCAGTCGATCCAGGTCCAACGTGGCGTGGGCACCAGCTCGGCAGGCACGGCATCGTTTGCCGGGTCGGTCAACATCGAGACGATGCCCCTGGCCACCGCTGGGGCCGGTGGGGATGGGCAGGTGCAGGTTGGCTCATGGGGCGCGCGGCGGATGAGCGCCGCGTTCCACACCGGGCTGCGACCAAGCCGCTTGGCGGCGTACGGGCGCGTGGGGACGGTGCGCACCGATGGGTACCGTCGGCATAGTGGCGTTGACGGTCGATCTGCGTTGCTCGGCGCGGGATGGTTCGGGGACCGCGACCTGGTCAAGCTCACGCTGCTGGCCGGCCGCTTCGCCGACACGCTGTCGTACGTTGGGGCGACACGCAGCGAACTGGCGGCCGACCGGCGCTTCAATCCCCTGGACCCGTCGGAACGGGACCGGTTCACGCAGCAGATGGTGGCCCTGTCGCACACGCGTATCCTGTCCCCAGCCAGTGCCTGGAGCACCACGCTCTACCGGAACTCAGCGGAGGGGAGCTACGACTATTTCGCCTTGCCGGATCGCTATCGCTACAACTTGCAGCACTGGTGGTACGGGGTGACCAGTGCGTGGAGTACGACGCGGGGCACGTGGCAATGGCATGTGGGCGTCAACGCGAACACGTATGCGCGGGATCATCGGGCGTACCTCGAGCCTGCGACCCAGTTCTACGACAACACCGGCCACAAGGACGATGTGAGTGCCTTTGCCAAGGCGTCGGTTGGGTCTGGACGCGTGCGGTGGTTCGGGGACCTCCAGGCACGGTGGGCACGGTTTGCCTACACACCGGATCCGGGCGCGGGAATCGGCGGGCGCAGCCAGGTGTGGACCTTCCTGAACCCGAAGGTCGGGGTGACGGCGGCCCTTCGCCCGGGAGTCTCGGCGTTCGTCTCGCTGGGTCGGGCGAGCCGCGAGCCGGCGCGCAATGACCTTCTGGCCGGCGAGGACGATCTGAACGCCGGCAACGTTCAGCTGTTGGGCGATTTCGGCCGGGTGCGCCCGGAGGAGGTCACGGACCTCGAGTCCGGGGTCACGCGCTCCAGCGCCCGCGGCCATCTGACGGCGGGACTCTATGCGATGCAGTTCCGGAACGACATCGCGCGCATTGGTGCGCCAACGGCGTCCGGCCTCGTCCTGCGCCGCAATGTCGGGGCGAGCGTTCGACGGGGGGTGGAAGTAGATGCCTCTCATCGATTGCACGAGCGGCTCGTGGTGGGCGGGAACGCCAGCTGGGCGCACCATCGGTTACGCTCGTTCACGGACTCTTCCTCGGGAACACCGGAAACGCGCCGGAACGTTGCGCCGCTGCTGTCGCCTGTCTGGACGAGCACGCAGTCCATGCGCGCCACCCTCCGTGACGGCGTCGACCTGAGCTGGGAGGGCAGGTACCAGTCGCGGGCCTTCCTCGACAACACGGGTCGCGCGGATCGCCGACTCCCCGGGTTCTATGTCATGGACCTGAGCCTCCACCTCCGTCATCGCGATTGGTCCGTCGCGCTGCGAGGCACCAACATCGGGGCGCACGAGGGGTTCGGCAGTGGCGCGGTGGGGTCCGATGGGGTTGCGCGATTCTTCGTCTTGCCGGCGCGCGCGGTCTTCGTGACGATGGGACGCCAGTGGTCCGGCGCCACGCGCTGAGGCCGGGCCTGTCCGATTGGTTGGCGCTCATCTGGGGATCGTTGGACGCAAAAGATGAGACACACCTCACCTCTGCAGTGTCGAGTGCGTGAACGCGGGTGGTGACGCTATGTTAACCGCGTGCCAGCAAACCAGGGCCCGCCCGCGGCCACCGCCCCGGCATGGGGACACGAACTGAAGGAACAAGGCATCGGGTACTACATCGCCGATGCCGCCGGCTGTTTTGCCTACTGCAACCCGGCGGTGACCGCAGCCACGGGATACCGCGCCGAGGAGTTGATGGGGCGCCGATCGGTGGACCTCGTGGTGGACGAGGAACGTGAAGCCGTCACGCTACAGTATCGGGCATGGGCAGCCGATCCGGCGGTATCCGACGTCGCCATGGAGTTCCGGGTGCGCGGCAAGGACGGCCGCGTCTTTTGGGTTGAACAATTCACCCATATCGAGCGGACGGCCGACGGCCGACATGTCCGCTACTGCAACTTCCTTCGAGAGATCACCGATCGCAAGGCGACCGAGGCAGCGTTGCGCGCCTCGCAGGGGCGTTATGATCGCGACGTCGGCAAGGCCGTCGATGCCCTGCGAAGTTCGGTCTCCCTCCTCGAGGCCACGCTCGAATCCACGGCGGACGGCATCCTGGTCGTTGGCATCGATCGCAGCATCGCGCGATTCAACCGGCGATTCGCCGACATGTGGCGGATCCCGGATGCCGTCCTCGCTACCGGGGATGATGCCCAGGCGCTCGGCTTCGTGCTCTCGCAGCTCAAGGACCCGGACGGTTTTCTCCGGACCGTGGAACGACTCTACGCCAACCCCCAGGCGGAGTCGATGGACACCTTCGAGCTGAGCGATGCCCGGATGTTCGAGCGCTATTCGCGCCCACAGGTGGTGGACGGGGTGACGGTCGGTCGGGTCTGGAGTTTTCGCGACGTCAGCGAGCGACGTCGCGCGGAGCTGGAGCGACAGGAACTCGAGGCGGGACTGCGGCGTGCGCAGAAGCTGGAAGCCATGGGCACCCTCGCCGGTGGGATCGCCCACGACTTCAACAACATCCTCACGGCGATCATTTCGTCAGCGGAACAGACGATCGAAGACCTGCCCTCAGGGCACGAGGCGCAGGGCAGCCTGCGCACTATCCTGCAGGCCGGACATCGCGCAGCCAACCTCGTACGCCGCATCTTGCTGTTCAGTCGCGGGGAGGTCGGTGATCGCACGACCATCATGATTGACGCCGTGATTCGGGACGCCATGGGGCTCTTGCGTCCCTCGCTTCCATCGACTGTCGAGATCGTAGCGTCACTGCCCCATCCCGCGTCACTGGCCATTCACGCCGACGCGACACAGGTCCAGCAAGTCATCGTGAACCTCTGCACCAATGCGTGGCACGCCATGCGCGCGCGTGGAGGTGGGCGGATCTCCATTGACGCGGCCGCCGTCGAGCTTGCGCCCGGGGATGTGGCCCGCGAAGGCATCGTGGTTGCCCCGGGCCGCATGGTGCGAATCACGGTGACGGACAACGGGTGTGGCATGCCGCCGGCGATCCTGCCGAGGATTTTCGATCCATTCTTCACCACCAAACCCGTGGGAGAAGGCACTGGCCTGGGGCTCGCGATGGTGCATGGCGTGGTGCGCGCGCACGGCGGCGACGTGTCGGTCTCGAGCACCGAAGGGGTGGGGACGAGCTTCCGGTTGTACTTCCCGGCGGCGGTCGGACAGGTCGAGGAGCCAGTCATGGGGCTCGATCGCGCACGGGGGGCGGGGCAGCTGGTCTTGCTAGTGGACGACGAACCGGACGTTCGATCGGTGGGGGCGCGTACGATGGAGCACCTGGGATATCGTGCGATCGCCGTGCCGTCTGGTGAAGCCGCCCTGGGCGAGCTCAGGCGGCGTGGGAGCGAGGTCGCACTACTCATCACCGACCTCACGATGCCGGGGATGTCCGGCTTGGACCTGGCACGCGACGCACGCGCGCTCTACCCGGACCTGCCGGTCGTGTTGTGCACGGGGTATGGCAGTCGTGAGACGGAAGCTGAGGCGCGGGCGCTCGGGGTTCGGGTGGTGCTCCCCAAGCCGCATTCCCTGCACGACCTCGGCCGGGCGGCGGCGACGGCACTCAATGCCGTGCCGAGGGGGCGCCGCGTCGCTCCGGCGTCCGCGGGGACGGGCAGCTGACACCCTCGACCGGGAACGGGGCCCACTACGAGGTGGCTGGGTAGGAGCGGTGGCCCTGAGGGGACCGGCCGGGGCGCGCCGGTGGTAGGGAAGGCTGCGTGCGCCGTAGCTTTCCGGCATGCACCTGCTTCTCGTCGAGGACGACCTCTCGCTATCTGGCACGGTCGCGCGTGGCCTGCGCGAAGCGGGCTTCACCGTCGACCTCGCGGCGACGGGGCCGGACGCTTTCCGCATGGCTACTACGGGTAGCCATGACGCCATCGTGCTCGACGTCCGTCTTCCGGGGATGGACGGACTGGAGGTGTGCCGACGCTTGAGGGCCGCGGAGTATCGCGCGCCGATCCTCATGCTCACCGCCCTTGATGCCGTTGAGCAACGCATCGCCGGGTTGGACTCGGGGGCAGACGACTACCTCAGCAAGCCGTTCGAGTTCGGGGAGTTGCTGGCGCGGCTTCGGGCGATCCTCCGGCGCCAGGCTGAACCGGCCACGGCCATCATCACGGTGGGCGACCTCACCATCGATACGCGATCGACCCTGGTGCGACGGGGGCCGCGCGCCATTGCGCTGACGGCGAAGGAGTACGCGTTCCTCCTCCTCCTGGCCCGCAATGCCGGGCGCGTGGTCAGCCGCGCGGAGTTGATGTCGCATGTCTGGGACGAACATCGCCCGAGTTACACCAACGTCATCGACGTCTATGCCAGTCGGTTGCGCCGTAAGGTGGATGACGGTGAGGCGACTCCCCTCTTCGTGACGCTGCGGGGAACGGGATACCTGTTGTCCCCGCCCGCCGACGCGTCGACGTGATCGGGATCGGCCGCAGGTCGGTGCGTCTCCGTCTGACGGCATGGTATACCGTCATGCTGGCGCTCCCCCTGGTTGGTTTTGCGATCGCGTCCTACGCGGTCTTTGCCGACTCGCTGCGTGATCGCACCGATGCGTTCATCGACGATGCCCTCATGGCCATCACGCGCGAAGTGTCTGCGGAGCGGCGGTTCGCCCAGAGTGCGACCGGCGCCATCCGCACCACACTCAGCGAAGTCCGCTTTCGGGACCTCGACATCTGGGCGTTCGAGGCGACCGGGGCGGTCGTTGGGATGTCGGCGCCACAGGGTGGCTCGGTCGAGGTCGCGCACCCCATTGCGGTCGACTCGGCCGAAATCGCTGCCGCCATGCAGCGCGTCGGTTCGCAGCCCTTTTCGCTCGACGTCAAACACGCGGACGGCGGCTACCGCATTCGTGCGCGTCCCTTTGCGCTTGCCCCAATGACCTATTGGGTCGTCGGTGCATATCCCGTTCGGGAAATCGAGGCAACGCTGGGGAGAATCCGGACGATGTTCCTCCTCGCGATTCCCTTGCTGATCCTCGCCGCCGCGACAGGGGGATGGCTCCTTGCGCGCCGCTCGCTGGCCCCGGTGGCGGCCATGGCCTCGCGCGCGGCCGAGATCAGCGCGTCGACGCTGTATGAACGCCTGCCGGCGGACACCACGGATGAACTCGGAGACCTCGCCCGCGTCCTCAACTCCCTGCTCGATCGCATGGAGTACGCGTTTGACCAGCAGAAGCGCTTCATGGCCGATGCGTCCCACGAACTGCGCACGCCGGCGGCCATCCTGCGCGCCGAGTCCGACGTGACGTTGTCGCGGGACCACCGGGACGAGGCGGAGTATCGCGAGTCGTTTCGGGTCATGCGGGACGCTTCGCACCGTTTGTCGCGTGTGGTCGAGGACCTGTTCCTCGCCGCGCGGGCCGACGCTGGCCAGGTCACCGTGGCGCCCGTCGAGGTGTACCTGGAGGAAGTGATCCACGATGCGGTCCGCGCCGTCCGCCCGCTGGCGGTCGCGCCGCGCGTGCAGGTAGAGTTCACGGACGCCGTCGGCGCGTCCGTCCTGGGTGATGCCGACCTGCTCGGTCGCATTCTGCTCAATCTGTTGGAGAACGCGCTGCGACATTCGCCAGTTGGTGGCACTATCGAGGTGTCCCTGCGGCGCCACGAGGACCGCTACGTAGTGTCGGTGATCGACGCCGGTCCGGGGATACCCCGCGCGGACTGGGAGCACATCTTCGAACGATTTGTGCGACTGGATCCGGCGCGTTCGCGCGTGGGATCGGCTGCCGGGGTTGGCGCCGGCCTCGGACTCGGCATTGCCCGACGCCTGGCGGTGCTCCACGGCGGACAGTTGGTCGTGGCGGACTCTCGCCCGGGCCGCACGGAGTTCCAGTTGACCCTGCCCGTTGCTCCCATCATCACCCGCGGCTAACAGTAGACTGCAGCGGCAGATGCTTGCTCGCGGGCCGGCTACCGCGCCGAGAAGGTCACGCGCAGGGTGCGCCCTGGCTGCGGCAGGCCGCACTGGTCGTAGACAGCGGTGTTGCCGATGTTGTCCAGCGACAGCAGGGCCTTGAGCACGCGGAAGGGTCCGGTGCGCCCCGTGGAGATGCTGCGTTCCACCGCCAGGTCGCCCGCGGTCTTCGCGGGAAGCGTATCGAGGCGCGACGTGTCACCGTTCAGGCAGTATTGGCGACCGGTGTGCCGAGCGACGCCAAACAGCGTGAGGTTGGCAGGGAGTGGGACGCCCAGCTCAAGACGTCCACGTTGCTCCGGGTTGTTCTCCGCGCGACGCGACTGGTCGTTTGCGGTCTGGTCGAAGATCCTGATGCGCTGAAGGGTGGCGTCGCCATGCACGGTGACGGGGCGCCCCGCGTAGGTGCCGAAGGCGAAGCCGCCGAGGAGCTCCACACCGGCGCTCGCGATGCGATCGCGATTGATGCGCTGGAACCGCGTGGGGTTGGACAGGGTGATGCGCACCACGGCGTCTTCCATCCGATGTCGGAATGCGATCACCTGGATGGTCGATTGCGGCAGGGACGCGATGACGCGGTCCACCGTGAACCCTCCCTCCATGCCGAGCAGCGTCTCGGGACGGAGGTCCGGGTTCGGGCGGAATCGGTCGAGCGCACCGGAATACAACTCGCGCAGAGCGGGGAAACGCGAGCGCTCGCTGATGCTGGCATGCAAGCGGACTCGGGGTGAAAGGTCATGCGCTGCGCCGAGTCGCCAGCCCGGATTGTCGAGGGACTCCTGCCCAGGCGTCCGCCCACCCGTCTCCGGGGTTGTGGATCGGTCGAAGACCACCCCACCGGCCAGCCGGGTGCGATCTCCCACCGGGACGTCGAGCTCCATCCCGGCGCTGGACAGCTTCTGTCGATAGTTGGACGCGGCGGATGGCGTCAACGTCTCGGCGTATCGGATGTCAGCACCGGTCACGCCGGCACGCAACGTTGCCACGCCCAGGGTGTGGGTGAGCAGGGCTCGTGAGGTGACCGTGCGCTCATCGCCGAGCTCGGATCCGTTCACGGTGGTGAAGTCACGTCCCGCATAGGTCTCGATCCTGACGTCGCCGCGATTGACACCGACGCCAAGGTCAAGCGATCCCACCCCGAGCCGCGTCGTGAAGGTGCCGGTGCCCGCCGAGAGCATGGCGATGCTCCGCCGGGCGAGTGGGTAACGCCACAGGCGCGGTGCGGAGAGGTGCTCCTCCGGTGGGACGCCGCGCTCTGCGTCATAGGCGGAGTACATCATGCCGATGGACGCACCCTTGGTGTTGTTCCAGCGTGCCGACAGAAAGGCGTCGAGCTGCCTGAGGTCAGTGCCCGTGCGAAGGCCGTTTCTCTGGGTGGGGTCAGTCACATCGTTCGGTAACGCGACACCATCGCGCTGTCGATGCGCCATTCCACCGCGGGTCGATAAGGCCCCACCGCCGAACTCCGCCACGCGGCGGGCATAGCCGAAGGTTCCCACCGTCGATCCAAATTGATCGACGCCGGCCCCGGCCCACAGCTGGCCCCCAGCCGGCTGGGAGAGCGCGTCGTGCGTGATCTCGATCGATCCTCCCAGGGTGTTCGGCCCGTTCAGCAACGAACCCAGACCCCGGACCACGACCAATCGCTCGCTTCCCGTGATGGGGATGAGCGAGGGATCCGCCCGGTGATCCCATCCCAGCGAGAGTGGCACGCCATCAAAGAGGACGGCCGCCTGTCGGGAGTCGGACCCCCGCACGGAAATCTCCATTTCACCCCGGGAATTCTGGCGCACCAGGACGAACGGCGATTCGCGGAGCGCCTGATCCAATGAAGGGGCCGGTGAGGAGCGCAGCTCCATCGGCTTGAGGAGCAGCACGCCAGCGCCGCCAACAACAGCTGTCGCCCGCGCGGCGCTCACGACACTCACCGCGCCGAGCGAATGCACGCTGCTGTCACGGCGAACGGAATCGCGCCGGGTCGCCACGGTATCCCTGCGCGCTTGCGGTGCGGCAGCCGATGAAGCCGCGCACACAGCCAGCAGTGCGCGACGGGCGATTAATGAACCAGTCATGAATGGGCGCGGGACGCTACTGAGACGCGCAGATCGTGTCAATCGTTGATCAGTTCGCCGCCGTGCCATTCGCAATTGCGGGTGCGATCCAGCAAGAAGAGCACTCTTGTGGCTCTGTACTTTACAATGTAAAGTACTCTGCAAGTCGCGCGACGTCCACCATTCACCACGCCCCACACATGCCGAGCCCGCTTCCAAATACCAGCGTCACCGGCGCCGAGTCGGCCGTGCACGCGAGGCGGGTGCTTGTCTGCGCGTCGGTCCTTGGGCTGAGTGCGGACCTCCTCCTTCGGGACGAGCCATGGGGGATCGGACTTGGCGCCTGGATGGCAACGCTCGCGGCCGGGGTCATCGGGCTCGCCCGGTTACGGCCCGAACGGCTCAGTCGCGAAAGCCGTCTTTGGCTCGGTCTCGCGGTACTGTGCGCGTTCCTCCTGGCGTGGCGAGATGCACCGATGCTGCACGTCTTCAACGTGCTCGGCGGCCTGGCGGCCCTGACGTTGTTCGTGCTCAGCCATGCGGCGATCCCAGTGTCCGGTCTTGGGGTCGCGCGCGTTCGGGATCTCGTCCAATCGGCGGTGGGGACGGTGCGCGGAGTGGCAGGTGGTGCCATTCCGCTCGTGTTGCGCGAGGCCGCACTGCAGGAGACGCGTCGTTGGGGCAATGTGCGCGCGTGCCGGCTGGGTCGAGCCGCCGTGATCGCCGGCCCGGTGCTCCTGCTGTTTGCCACACTGCTCACGCGCGCGGATCCTGTGTTTGCGTCGTATCTGCGGCTTCCGGACTGGCGATTGGATGAGGTGCTCTCGCACCTGATCATCAGCGGGTTCTTTGCGTGGATCGCCGCTGGATGGATGCGTCGGGCTCTCCTCGAACGCGCCCACCGGAATGCCGAACCGGAATGGCCGCTTCCCCTCGCACTCGGCGTCACCGATCTGGTGATGCTGCTTGGGGGGCTTTGCCTCATCTTCGCGGCGTTTGTGGCCGTCCAGGTGGGGTGGCTGTTTGGCGGGGAGGGACTGGTGCTTCGGACGACCGGCCTCACGTATGCAGCGTACGCGCGTCGCGGGTTTGCCGAGCTGACGATGGTATCCGTCCTCCTCCTGCCGCTGCTCCTCGTGGTGGGAGCGTTGGTGCCCAATGCGGACACGCGTGGCCGGCAGCTGTACCGCGGGCTGTCCGCCATCCTGTTGGTCCTGCTCGGCGTCATCATCATCTCCGCGTTTGCGCGGATGCAGCTCTACGTGCGCTTCTATGGCATCTCGCTGGATCGCCTGTACGCGACGGCGTTCATGGCATGGTTCGCCGTTGTCTCCACATGGCTCGGTGTCACCGTGTTGCGCGAGCGGCCGCGGGGATTCGCGACGGGCGCGGTCGCGAGCGGATTTGCCATCCTGCTCGGCCTGAACGCCATGGGCCCGGACGCCTGGGTGACGCGCCAACACCTCAACCGGGCGGCGGACGCCAGCTCCCCCGCGATGGGCCTGGACTGGCCCTATGTAGCGTCGTTAGGTGGTGACGCCGTCCCCACGGTCGTCGGCGCCATGCTTCGGCCCCAGGCGGCCGGTGCCGTCGCGGACGGAGAGACGCGGTGCCGAGCCGCGGCCGCGTTGCTCGAGCGCTGGACCGGGACGTCCACGGAACGTTTCACCCGGCGATGGACGCAGTGGAACCTCGGCCGACGCCACGCGATGGACGCGGTCCGTGCCCGCGAAGCCGAACTGCGAGCGCTGGCCTGTCCCGCGGCGCTGCCGGGCCACCTGCGCCCCTGACACTGGTCGTGCCCAAGTGCGGCCGTGCCATCATGGCCGCGCCGCTGCCGTTGTGCCGAGGATCTCCGTACGTTCCCGCCATGTCCAAACGACCGCGCGCACCGCGGACACCGCCGCCGGCACCACTGGCGCAGGCGAGGGCACCGTGGGTCAATCACCTGTGGTGCGCCGCCGCGATCATCCTCGCCGTCGGGTTCGCCTGGATCACCCGGGACCAGGTCAATCCTGACGGGGTGGCGTACCTCGACCTCGCGCGGGCCGTCCGGTCGGGAGATTTCGCGTCGTTTGTTCAGGGGTACTGGTCTCCGTTGTATCCCTTGCTGCTCGCCGTGGTTGGGCCCAGCGTCGCGACCGCTCACCTGCTCAACGCGGCGGTGGTGAGTGCCGGAGCCCTCGTGTTGCACCGCGCGATGGCCAAGGCTGGCGTCGTCGCCACGGCCGCCGCATGGTCGGCCTACCTCATCGCGTCGCTGGTCCTTGTGCGGATCAGTGCGGTCACGCCGGACCTGCTGCTGCTGGTGTGCATGGTGGGGTGGTGGGTGGCGTTGTGGCGTGCAACAGAGCCCCGCGTTGGCTTGGCGGGGCTGTGGGCTGGGGCGGGCTTCCTGGCAAAGACTTCCATGTGGCCATGGCTGATTGTTGGCACAGCAGTCCTCGCCTGGCGGGACCCTGCGTGGCGCGATGCGCGCCGGTTGGGTCTGTACCTGGGGCCGATGGTGCTGCTCGCCTCGCTCTGGGTAGAGCCGCTGAGCGTGTCGGCGGGACATCCGACGCTTGGCGTGACCGGTTCGCTCAATGCCTGCTGGTTCCTGCGCGAGTGCGACGGCCAGACCCCCGATCGTCACATGGGGGCGCACGCGGCCTACGACACGGTGCCGGTCTCGGAGCTTGGCACGGTGGCGGTCGCGCGCTTCGGGCCGTCGCCGTGGACCTACGCGCCATGGTCTGATCCCGAGGCGTGGGCGCAGGGGGTCCAATCGCAGTCGTCCACGCCGCTCACTGTCGCTCGGTACGCGACGATTGTCCTGACGAATGCGTGGCTTGCCGTGCGCTGGACCCTCGGCTACATGCTCGTCGGACCCCTGCTGGCGCTCCTCCTCGCGGCGCGGGGGCTGAGCGGTGAGGCGCGGGTCGCGCGCGATCCCGCGGTGACGCTGGGCCTGCTCGCGGCCGCAGGTATTGCGCAGTTTGTCGCCGTGCAAGCCGTGACGCGCACCTTGGCCCCGTTCGCGTTCCTCCTCGTCGCGGCGGCGTTGCCCCGAGGCCCGTCGTCCGTTCCCACGGGACATCGCCGCCTGCTTGCGGCCCTGCCGTTGGTGGTCGCTCTACTCGCGATCGCGCGGGTCGCGCAGTTCGAGATCGCATTCAGCAAGGTCGAAGGTCCACGCCTGACCGAGGTCCGGGGATTCCTCGATCGCATCGGCCCGGCGTTCAGCCGGCGCACGTTCCTGGTCGTGGGGCCGGCCATCACCTTGATGCCGAGTGCGGAGCAACTGGGAGCGCGCGTGGTCGGCCAGGTGTTGCCGCGCTCGGTCGCGTCGTTGAATGCCTTGCCCCCGGACCAGCGCCAGGCCGCGTTGGTGGCCGCCGGGGCGGGACAGGCCGATGTGGCGATCGAGCTGGACGACCGTGGAAGGACGCGCCTCACGGTACTTTCGCGTTAGGGCCGGCGGATCCTGATATGCAAGCGGGCCGCCCTTTCGGACGGCCCGCTCGCACGACACACCCAGCGTGAATCAGGACACGACGCTCGACAAGTCCTTCACGGCCTTGATCAGCATCTGCACGCGGTTCGGGTCACATGACCCGCGGGCATCACCCTCCAGCGCCGTCGCCAGCGTCGACAGGGCCGTCGTGCGCGCACCACCGTTCGCCCGCTCCGCGGTCGACAGCGACCCACGCACCGTCGCGATCCGCGACGCGCTCAGGCACTTGTTGCGCTCCAGCTGGTCCACGAACGCCTTGGCCAGCGAGAACGAAGGCGGCCACTCGATCTTCGGCTGCCCCTGGGCGTTGAGGTGCGTCCAACGCACGGTCTTGGCGGCGTCGATCTCGTTCTGTGACACAAACTGGCTCGGCACCAGGTCCGCGATGTCCATTCCGCGCGAAATCTCGGAAGAGACAATCGAGCCGTTGTACCAGTACACCGACCACGAGCCGCCGCTCCCCATACGGGTCGAGTCAACGGGGCCGCGATCAAAGAACGCGATCTCGTAGGGCTTGGCCGGGTTGGTCCAGTCAAACACGGAGATGCCACCCTGATACCACGACTGCACCATGACGTCGCGCCCCGGGATGGGGATGAGGGATCCGTTGTGGGCGACGCAGTTCTCCTGAGCCGTTTGCACGGTCGGGATCTTGTAGTAGCTCTGGAACTTCATCTTCCGGTTCTCGATCGTGAAGATGGCGTTCGAGCCCCACTCCATCTTGTCGGTCGCGCGGCACTTCGGGGCGCCACCACCACCCCACTCGTCGGAGAAGAGGATCTTCGTACCGTCGTTGTTGAACGTGGCCGAGTGCCAGTAGGCAAAGTTGGAGTCCGCCACGGCATCCAGACGCATCGGGTTGACCGGGTCGGAGATGTCGAGCAGGATCCCGTGACCTTCGCAGGCGCCACCGGCAAGGCCCAACGACGGATACACGGTGATGTCGTGGCACTGACGGCCCGCGGCAATCGGGGCCCCCGCGCGTTGCGGGGCAAAGAACCGATCCACGTACGACTGCAGGGTGGTCCGGAGCGTGGCCGAGTCGGCTGCCGTGGGAGCGCCCGTGCCCCCGCGCGCCTTGACCGTGGAGTCGAGGAACATGCGGAGCATCTGGCCCGCGACCACCATGTCCGTGCCCTGCGAAGGGTTCTTCGCGATAAAGCCGCCCGCAGCGCGGGCGCGATCGGCCGACGCCTTCGCGGCGGCGATGTCGTCCGGGGCTGCGCCATGGCTCGGCGTGGCGGTGAGGCCGGTGAAGATGTTGGCGCGACTCACGACGGCGGAGGCCGCCGGGTTGTTCAACGGCACCCGGATGATCTCGATGCGGAAGAGCGACGAGTTCGGGTCCGTGTTCGGGTTCGATGAGACGCACCCGGGCAGTTCGTTGGGTGAGCGGACGCCGGCCGAGCCCGAGACGTAGATGTAGATGTTGTTCGGGTCGCGCGGGCTCTCGACCACCGTGTGGGTGTGCGAGCCGCGGCAGGTCTGCACGTTGGCCACGACCTTGGGATTCTTGATGTCCGTGATGTCAAAGACGCGGACGCCGCGGAAACGGATGGCGCTGACCGTGTCGGGCACACCGCCGGGCAAGCAGTCGACGCGTCCGTTATTGGCCTCGGCGGACATGAACATCAGGTTCTTGTAGACCGAGACGTCGTTCTGCGAAGCCGGGCAGCTGAACGCGGTGACGAGCTTCGGCTGCGCGGGGTTGGACACGTCCCAGATCACCGGGCCGTTGTAGTTCCCCTGGATGACGTAGTTGCCGGTGAAGGCCAGGTCCGAGTTGGTGATTCCGGCAAAGCCCGGCGGCGAGACCGCCTTGGAAACGATCTTGAGGTTCGAGACGGCCTCGCCCGCGTCGTGCAGTCCGGCTTTCAGGCCCACGCGTGCATCGTTGCGTGGGTCGATGACCGGTGTCGGGGTGGGAGCGGGGGTGTTGCGCGCACACGCCGCGATCAGCACGACGGTCGCGGCGCGTGTGGCGCGGTGCAGCAAACGATTGGCGTTCATCCCAGGGGCCTCCGGGGGTTAGGGAAGTTCAAGCAACATCTGCAACATGCGATTGATCTCGGTCGTCTGGTCCGTCTCGGCGTCCGAGGCAAACTTGAAAATGGTTTCGTCCTGGCCAGCGCCGTGTGCGGCAAAGAGCGTCTTCACCATGTCGACGGCACCACGGTGATGCTGGATCATGAAGGTCAGGAACAGGCGGTCGAACTCGCCGCCGCGTGCCGCGTCGAGTTGTGCGAGCTGCTCCGCGGTCAACATCCCCGGCATCATCGCCATGCTGTGGCCGGCGTGGCCCATCGCGGCATGGTTGGCGGTCCCGAGGGTGTCCGCCGCCGGGACCGGTTGGTTGCGGTCCGCGAGCCAGGTGCCCATGAGGGCGATCTCGTCACGCTGGGCGTTGATGATCCGTTCGGTCAGTCGAATGATCGCCGGGCTCGCGCCACGCGTCGGCGCCCACTTGGAAATCTGGATCGCCTGCGCGTGGTGATGGATCATCCCCGACATGAACTCGATGTCGGCGACGGTATACGGGTAGCGGAGGGAGTCGGCACGCGCACGTGCGATGGCTGCCTCCGGACCCATCAGGGACGGAGGTCGGCGGGCGCCCGTGCAGCCGGCAGCCGCGGCCAGAGTGAGGAGTGACAAGGTCCTGAGTCGCATGGATCGGGGGTTGGACAGGAGAAAGATCAGGGAGGTTGTGGTCGGATGCCATCGGGCGAGGGCAGGGCGACCGCCATGCGGGGTGGGCGGTCCACCCTCTGCCCCCTGCCGTTCGATGCCTATCCCGCTGCGCCCCCCTCCGCTCCAGCTTCACCCGCCATGCCTCCGCTCAGGAGGAAGCTCTCGACGAAGAACAGGCCGCTCTCGCCCGCGCGCTTCACCATGCGCAATAAGGTGTCCATGCTCGTCACCTCCTCGCGCTGCTCGCGCACGAACCACTCGAGTTCGTTCTTGGACAGGTGATCGCCTTCCTTGACTGCGCGGTCCATCAGGGCATTGATCTGGCTCGTCACGCGCATCTCGGATTCGAGTGCGAGGCGCACCGCATCTTCGGCGGACTTGAAGGTCGCACGAGGAGCGGGAATCGCCGGGATCGTGACCTTTGCGGACGCATCCGAGAGAAACTTCACGAACCGCATGGCGTGTACACGTTCCTCGGCGGACTGCGCGTGGAAGTGTTTCGCCAGCATGGGGAGCCCCTCGCCCTCGAAATACACGGCGATGGCGATGTACTGGTGGGAGGCCGCGAGTTCGTTCCCGACCTGCTCGTTCATCGCGACGTTCATGGCTTTCGAAATCAGCATGTTCGGTCCTCGGTTTGGGAAACGCCGTCGGCCCGCCAGACACCGCCGCAGGTGCGGTTGGTGCCCGGCGATGGCTCGTGACAGGGATGTAGCCAGATCCCGGATAGCGGTGGGGGCAGGCGCCGCTGAAATTTGGCGCATGCGCGACATGCACCCGGTCGACGGAGCATAGTGAAGATGGCCACCCAGCGGGCAAGACGCGAATTCCTCGAACGAGTATGGCGCTATGGCGCGACGGCCGCCGCAACCCCGACCCTGGCCGGGTTGGCTCGGTGGAGCTGGGCCGCGCCCGATGACCGGCGCCGCGCTCTGGATGACTGGAAGGCCTACGGGTATGGACCGCTGGTCCGGAGTCCCGATTGCCCGGAATTCGAGATCCCCGAGCGGTTCAAGGTCGTGCGCATCTCGCAGGCACTTCGGCCGGCTACCGGTCACCCCGACCTGACCGTGCCGAACGCGTTTGACGGCATGGCGGCCTTTCCCCTGGAGAATGGCAACGTCCGGCTGATTCGGAACCATGAGATGACTGACGCCGCCGCTGACGGACGGGCAATCGGATCCCCCGCTTACGATCCGCGCGCGAGTGGAGGAACCAGTTCGCTCGAACTCCGCATGTCGGGAGGCGGCATGAACCGGACCGTGGAAGTCGTCGATGAGTTCATCAGCCTGGCTGGGACGCGGGTCAACTGCGCTGGGGGGCCGACCCCCTGGGGGAGCTGGCTCAGCGCGGAGGAGAACTGCAACGGGATATCCCAGGGCTTCGCACGGCCCCATGGCTACGTATTTGAGGTACCCGCGGAGGCGCGCGCGACGGTATCGCCCGTCGCGCTCACGGCGATGGGGCGCTTCGTTCACGAGGCCGTAGCCGTCGACCCCCGCACGGGGATGGTGTACGAGACGGAGGACGCCTGGTACGACCCGGAGAATCCCGCCAGGCCTGGGGCTGGCTTCTACCGCTTCATCCCGAAGCGGCGGGACCACCTCGCCGAAGGGGGACGGTTGCAGATCCTGGCCATCGACGGGCGGCCAGGGTTCGTGACGGCGCGCGACCTGTTGCCCGGAACGACGCTCTCCGCGCACTGGATCGACATCGAAGCGCCCGATCCCGCGGCCGCTGAGAGTGACCCCGCGGCGGTTTTCCGCGAGGGACTGGCCAAGGGGGCGGCGGTGTTCGCGCGCCTCGAGGGGGCCTGGGCCGGCGACGGCGGCATCTACATCGTCTCGACGAACGGCGGCAACGCGAAGGCAGGTCAGGTGTTCTTTTACGAACCCGTGGACGCCGCGAAGGGTCGTCTTACGCTCGTGTTTGAATCACCCTCAGCGGCGGTGTTGGATGCGCCGGACAACATTGTTCGCACCCCGCGGGGGGGGCTCGTGATCTGTGAGGACGGCTCCGACGACCAATTCGTGCGAGGGCTGGACCGATCGGGACGCATCCTCGACCTCGTGCGGCACCCCGTGGTGGAAGGGCGCCCTGGCCCCCGGGAGTTTGCCGGCGCCTGCTTCAGCCCGGACGGCGAGGTGCTCTTCTTCAACGTGCAGGGCTCGGCGACCGTGACGGGGACCAACGCCAGCGTCACCTACGCCATGTGGGGGCCGTGGGCGGACGGGCCGTTGTGAGTTCACGGCGGTAGTTTGTGCGGTAACCCGCCCGCCGATGCGCATCGCCCTCGCCTCTCCCCCGATTCCGTCGTCGATTGCCGACGGCCTCGATCACGTCCGCGCGTACACGGCGGACGCGGCCAGGCGCGGGGCGGCGATCGTCTGCTTTCCCGAGGCGTACCTGCCGGGGCTGCGCGGCCAGGATTTCGATGTGCCCGATTGGTCCGCGGCGGACGAGGAACGGGCGACGATCGCGGTGCGTGCCATCGCGCGAGCGTCACGAATCGCGATGATCGTCGGGGTCGAGCATGTGACGCCCGCTGGAAGCCAGATCGCGTCGCTGGTGGTGGATGCGCACGGGGCGGTGCTTGGCCTGCAGACCAAGAACCAGCTCGACCCCAGCGAGGACGCCCCCTACATACCCGGAGATACGCGACGGGTGTTTGAGTTCGAGGGGCTGCGCTTCGGGATCGCGATCTGCCACGAAGGGTGGCGGTATCCGGAAACGGTGCGGTGGGCGGCGGCGCGGGGCGCGCACATCGTCTTTCATCCGCAGTTGACCGGGAGCGATCGCACGGGGCCGCGACTGACCACGTGGGGCGACGTGGCGAATCCGTATTACGAAAAGGCCATGCTGATGCGCAGCCGCGAGAACACCATTTGGTTTGCCAGCGTCAACTACGGCGTGCGGTTTCAGGAGTCGGCCACGACGGTCATCAACCCGCTGGGAGAGTTGCACGCCCACCTGCCGTACGGTGAGCCCGGGGTGTTGATCGTTGACATCGATCGGTCGGCCGCCACCGGACTGCTCGCGCGTCGTTATGCGCCGGAGCGCTATCGCGAGGGCTGAGCTGGCGGCACCGGGCTCGGTGCCGCCAGGCCCCGTGTGGTTTGCCCTCCTACCGTGTAGCGAGCGCGCGTTGCAGCTCAACCAGCAGGGCCTTGGCGTCGGCGAGCACCTTGCGGTGCGTCCCCGTCGGTGCCTGGAGCCCACCGTGACGTGCCCCGTTGCCATTCCATGCGCCCGGCAGGGCCGCGAGCGCGGCGATCGGGCCGCGCGGACGCCCGAAACCACCACCGCCCCCGCGAGGGCCGCCGGCCGCGGGCGCCAATCCCAGCCGTTGCACGAGTGGGGCATAACGAGCGGAGTCCGCCGCCGTGGCGCTGCCCAGCTTCGCGCGGAACTTCGCGATGCCGTCAGTCAACTTCGCCTGCACATCCTGCGCCTCAAGCAGGAAGGCCTCACGCGCCTGGTGTTCCGCGACCGTAATCATGGACGTCGGATCACCGCGCACCGTGAAGGTCTGGCGGCTCTTCGCCCCATCGACATCCATCGTCACCGTGTAGGTGCCCGGTGAGACGTAGAACCCGCGCGGTCCGATGTTGTGCACCGGGATGGGAAGTGCCTGGCGCCCGGTGGTGCGTCCGCCCTGCATGCCAGGTGGCACCCCCTCCTCCCCACCTCCTCCGCCACCGCCCGGCCCGCTCGCCGGCGCGTACCGAAGATCCCAGTTGATCCGGTGTGCCGCACCACCGGCACTCGGGCCGGGGAGTTCGCGGATCACGCGGCCCGCCGCGTTGGTGATCGTGAACTTCACCGACTGTGCGGCCCGCCCGAGGTGGTAGGTGAACATGGCGCCTTCCATCGGGTTCTCCGCGGCATAAATGCCGTGGGCAGCGGTGGAGACGTCGGCCCAGTAGTTGATGATGGTGGCCTGTCGCACCGGGAACAGGTGCGCGCCCTTCGCGGCAACCGCCGGGGTCCAGTCGGCGATCGGCGACACGTCATCGAGAATCCAGATCGCCCGACCGTGGGTGCCCAGGACGAGGTCCTTCGTCCGCGGGTGAACGATCAGCTCATCGTACCGCGTGGTGGGCAGTCCCGCGCCGAGTCGCTGCCACGTGTCCCCGCCATCTACGGTGAAGTAGACAAACCGCTCGGTGCCGGCAAACAACACGTGCCCCTTGCCGGGGTACTCGGCGATCGAGCGCACCGGGGCGTCGGCGGCCAGGCCGGACGTGACGTGGGTCCACGTGCGCCCGAAGTCCGTCGTGCGAAATACGTGCGGCGCGAAGTCCCCGACGCGGTGGTTGTCGATCGTGACATAGGCGGCGCCTCGCCCGCTGCTTGACGCGACAATCCGGTCGACAAACGAGCCGCTGGGGACACTGCGGATCCCCGCGCTGAGTTCGGTCCAGGTCAGGCCGCCGTCCCGGGAGAGCTGTACGTTGCCGTCATCCGTTCCCGCCCAGAGGATGCGTGGGTCGAGGGGCGACTCGGCGACGGTCGTGATCTCCGAGAAGTTGGACTCGCCGTCATTGCGCGAGATGCGAATCTCCGTGTTGAGAACGCCTCCGATGCGTAGCGTGTCGCGATTCACCTGGCGCGTGAGGTCCTTCGTCGCGGTCCAGGTGGAGCCGAAGTCGCGCGAGATGAGCAGCTTGTTGGCTCCGAGGTAGACGGTGCCGGCCGTGTGCTGCGAGGCGACGATGGGTGCGGTCCAGTCGAACCGGTATGACTCGCCGGACGGTGCCTGCGGCTGGATGTCGTAACGATCTCCCGTCTCCGCATCCACGCGCGTCAGGTTGCCACCACTCGAGGTCGAGTACACGTACCGATGTCCGCGCTTGTCCACGGAGTGACCCGTGCCATCGGAGAACCCGATCTGCCGCCAGTCGCTGTTCAGGATGCCTAACCAGTGGTTGGTCTGGCTGGGCCCCATGAACGAATGTGCATCCTGCAACCCGCCGTAGATCCAGTAGGGATCGCGGTTGTCCACGGCAATGCGATAGAACTGGGCGATCGCAAAGTTGTTGATGCGGGTATAGGTGTAGCCCAGGTCCCAGGACTCGTGCAGCCCTCCGTCGCCGCCGAGCAGCAGGTGGCGCGGGTTCCGTGGATCGATCCAGAGCGCGTGGTGGTCGTCCTTGAGGCCAAGGTCATAGGTTGGGGAGTTGGGCATCCCCTCGAACGTGGTGCCGCCGTCCTCACTCTTGGAGGGCTGCACCCCCATCAGCCACACGCGCTTGTCCGTGGTTGGGTCGATGTAGGGCTTGGAGTAGTACATGGGCCGTGGGTTCTGGCGGCTCACCATCTTCCACGTGGCGCCAGCGTCCTCGGTGCGGTAGAGGCCACCCTGGCCGGGATGCTCGACCGTGGCGACGAGCACGCTCGGATTGGAGAGGGCGATGGACAGCCCGATGCGCCCCTTGTCACCGGTGGGCAAACCGAGCTCGATCTTGTTCCAGGTCGTGCCGCCGTCCAGGCTCTTGTACAGTCCGGCCCCCGGGCCGCCACCGTTGAACCCGAAGGTGGAACGCAGGCGCTGGTAGGTCGCGGCGTAGAGGACGTTCGGGTCGCGGGGGTCGATCACCAGCTCGGTGGCACCGGTGAGCGAGTCGACAAACAATACCTTGCTCCACGTCCGGCCCGCGTCCGTGGTCTTGAAGACGCCACGCTCCATGCTCGGCTTCCACAAGTTGCCGACGGCGGCCACCCATGCGGTGTTCGCGTCGGTCGGGTGCGGAACAACCCGGCCGATGCTCGCCGTCTCCTTGAGGCCGAGGAAGGTCCAGGTGGCACCGGCATCGGTGGACCGGTAAATGCCACCACCCCACGAGGAGCTCTGGCGGTTGTTCTGTTCCCCGGTCCCGGCCCAGATCACGCGCGAGTCGCCGGGAAAGATCGCGATGTCGCCGAACGTATTGTCCGGCTGCCCCTCGAAGACCGGGGCCCAGGTGGTCCCCTTGTTAGTCGTCTTCCACATGCCGCCAGCTGCTGCGCCAATGTAGATCGTGGCCGGCTCGCGAGGATCAACCTCGACGTCGTGAATGCGCCCGCCCATCACGGCCGGGCCGATCGACCGCGCGCGGAGGCCATCGAAGGGGGTCTGGGCCACGGCCGGCACGGCGGCCACGGAGGCAAGGAGAACGGCGAAGGTGCGCACAGGGGGCGGGGCGAAGGTTTCGAGCCGGAATCTGCGCTCCGGTACGGGTGTCGGGAACGGCTACGGTACCGGGAGTATCGCGGGGTTGACGCATATTGTTAGCGAGGCTAAGTATCTGGCCAGACGCCAGACGCCAGACGCCAGACGCCAGACGCCAGACGCCAGGCGGCAGTCCGGCAGACGGCCGGGCCGGCGGTGCGCATCCCCTGAACCCACAACTCCCATGTCCTCCAACGCAGATCTCTCGACCGCGACCGTTGGGCAGCTGTTAGTCCCCGTCTCCGACCTCGACCGGGCCACGGCGTACTACCGCGATACCCTCGGCCTGCAGCATCTCTTCACGGCGCCGCCGCAGATGTCCTTCTTCATGGCTGGGAATGTGCGACTGCTCGTTGGGGTGCGCGAAGACGGCGCGAAGGACCAGCGGGGATCGGCGATCTACTTCAAGGTCGCTGACATCCAGGCGACCTACGACACGCTCAAGACGCGGGGCGCCCTGGTAAAGGACGCGCCGCACATCGCGCACAAGGCGCCGAACTACACCCTCTGGCTTTGCGAGTTCGCCGACCCGGACGGGAACACCTTGCTGCTCATGAGTGAGGTCCCGGTCGCGAGCTGACGGTGTCCGAGCTCCTGGCGACCGCGGACCGGCTGCACTCCATTGCCATCCACCTGTTGCGTCGCCTGCGGAAGGTGGATGAAGCGACCGGACTCAGCGGGCCGCGGCTCTCTGCCCTCTCGGTCGTTGTGTTCGCCGGTCCGGTGACCATCACGGAACTGGCGGCGGCCGAACAGGTGAAGCCGCCCACCATGACCCGCCTGGTGCAGGGCCTGGAAGCCGAAGGTCTCGTCAAGCGACGCGCCGACGCCGCAGACGGGAGGGTGAGTCGCATCGAGGCGACGACGCGGGGACGAAAGATCCTGCTCGATGGTCGCGCGCGACGGGTGGCCATGCTGGCCGAGTTACTCGAGACCCTCGATGATCCTTCCCGGGATGAGCTCAGCCGGGCCCTGACGGGGCTGGAGGTGGTGATCGGGGGACGCCGGGTCCGATCCCCGTCCCCCGAACCCGCAGCCTAACGAGCGCCGATCCGGACCCCGACCGTGATCGGCAGGTGGCTGTGGTCACTCCCGGTGACGATCGCATACCGCGCCTCGGCGAAGAACCCCGTGCGCCCGCGCTGTGCGATAACGCCGCCGCCGGCGCCCACCGTCATCCCGTTGTCTCGCTCCGAATACGAGCTTCCGCCGCCGCCCGGCTCGTACGAGTACTCGGACGAGTAACCCACCGAGGAAAGACCGGCGCCGCCAACCAGGTAGGGACGCAGCTGGGCGTCCGCCTTCCCGATGCGATAGAGGAGGTCGGCGGTCATGGCGAACGGCGTGCTGGTCCCCGAGCCGCCGCCGAGTTCACTGGAGACGCCGAACGAGCCATAGGTCGCCGTGCCCCGGAGCTCGACATTCCTGTTCGCGAGGGCGCGTCCGACGCCGGCCGAGACGGACCACCCCGCGCCGAAATCATCGGCAAACGTTCCCATGGGGAGGGCTGGCCCGACGGAGAACATCCCGAAGAGTTCGCGGCCCTGGGTCTGGGCTTCCGTCGCGAGCCCAGCCGTGGTGGCCAAGAGGAGCAGTGAACGATGCATGGTGCGCATGGAGGAATCCGGGGTATGGGTGAGCGGAGGCCACTGGGGGGACCGCGGCGCTCCCACCATGTCTCACGTCGCCAATGCGCATCCGTCTCAGCCCGGGTCGAGGTTAGGTTCCGTCCATGACTGCCCCTGGCGACCTCTCCCAGGCGCTCGAAAGTGTGCTCGGGCGGTTTCGCACCATGGTGCGCAGCATTGCGGCCCGACACGCGCTCCACGACGCCGACCTGGAGGAGCTGATCCAGGACCTCCGGATCCGGCTGTGGCGTGGCCGAAGCTCGAGTGAGGAGATCACGGCCCTCCCGACGTCATACGTATATCAGGCAGCGACGACGGCGGCGCTGGACATGCTCCGGCGCCGGCGGCGCGAGGCCGGACGGTCGGTGGAGGCGTCGGCGGAGGTGCTGGAGGGGGTGGCGCAACGCGGTGGCGCGGATGACGGGGTACAGGCCGACGACCTCGCACGTCGCGTCGAGGTGGCGCTCGGCCAACTCGTCCCGTCGCGCCGGATGGTGGTACGGATGTCGCTGGCCGGGTATGACCGTCGTGAAATCGTGGAGCGGTTGGGGTGGAGCGAGGGGAAGGTGCGAAACCTGCTGTCGCGCGGGATGGACGACTTGCGCTCGAACCTCAACGACCAATGACCAACGACGAACTGCAGGTCGCCTACCAGCAACTGTTGGCGCGCCGCCGCGCGGCGACGCGCGTGGGGTGCGCACACCTCGAGGACGTGCAGCGTGTGGCGACCGCCCGGCTGCAGCACGAGCGCGATGCCGGGGTTTTCGACCATGTCATGGCGTGTGCGGCCTGTCGCTCCGAGTACGAGCTGCTCCGGGCCACGAGCCAGGCCGCGCGCGCCGTGGCGCCCTCGGCCCTGCGTCGTGTGTGGATGCCCCTCGCCGCCGCGGCCACGGCGCTCCTCGCGGTCACGCTCTATTTTCGGGCACCGGCCGCCGGGACCTCCGGCGTCCGGGCCGACGACACCACGGCGGTGCGCGTCGTGGCGCCGTCGTCCGTCGCGACCGGGACCGCCATCACGGTGGCGTGGCATCCGGTCGCCGGGGCAGACGCCTATCGCGTGGAGCTCCTGGACACCCTGGGCACCGCACTGCACTCAAGTGTGACCAGTGACTCCTCCCTCACCGTGCCGGCTGCGGTGCTCCCGTTAGGCACGGAAGCTGTTGATTGGCTGGTGGTGGCCCGGCGTGCCGACGGCAACGAAACGCGCTCGCCGCTGGTGCGCGTCCGAGTCGTTCCCTAACGCAGCGACACCGTCAGGTACGGATCGCCGACGAGACGAAAGGCGGCCCACACGGAGGCCGGCGCCCCCCGCCGGCGGGCGTCCACCTGGGCCGCCTGCAGCGCCGCACCGGCCGTCAGGCCGGCGCCAAGGCCATCGTAGAATCGCTCCACCAGCGGGACGATCTCGCGGTCAGGAATGCGCCACGCCGTCGCCAGCACGGTCCGGGCCCCCGCCTGCAGGAACGCGCTGGTGAGGCCGGTCACCCCCTCGCCTGCGATCAGGTCGCCGAGGTTGGTGCGACAGGCGGAGAGGACGACCAGCGTGTCGTCAAAGGGGAGGGTGGCGATCTCCCCGGCGAACCACCGGCCGTCGTTGGTGGCGTCTGCTGACAACAAGAGTGCTGCCTGTCGCCCATCCCAGTCGTCCACCTCGCCATGGGCGGCGACATGGAGCAGGCGCGGCGTGGTGGGCAACGCCTTGAGGTATGATTCGCTGGCACCGCCGTCGACGCGGACCATCGCGCCGGCACTCCTGCGTTGGAGTGCGCGCACTTCGTCCCTGGCTCCCGGGAGCGGTCGTGTGCGTCCCCCTGGCGTGCGGACCACGGGATCGCCGAGGGCTACGATAGGCCCCGACGGCACGCGCGTCGGGCGCGTCCATCCGTCCATGGCCACCGCCACCGATGGCGCCTCGGACATGGTCCAACGCCCCACGGCGGGCACTCCGCCAACCTCAAGTAGTACAAACGGAATGAGGTGCATCGCGCCGTCGGCCACGATGATCACGCGGCGAATGCCAGCGCGTTCGAACGGCACACGCAGCGGCTCAAACAGGACCCGCCCCAGCGCGCGGGAACTCGTGGTCGTGCTACGTCCCTGCTCGGCCGCGGCGAGGAGTCGCTGGATCTCCGGCCGAAGGTCCACGGCGGACGGAAGGTCGAAGGACCACGCGCCCCGACGCGTGATGACCAGCGCCACCGACGGCATGCGAAACTCCCCCAGCACGTATTCAACGACGGCCGTGCTGTCATCCGGGAGGCGCTGCTGCACCTCCGCAAGTTCGACTGGGGCGGCCTCAGGTCGTGAACGCGCATTCCCGGTGGCCCAGGCGGAGGCATCGAGCAACTGTTCACGGAGGCGTAGCGCGCGCTGGGACTCCGCCAGGCGGAGTGCCTCGCGGTGTCGTCCTCCCCCAGCGAGGAGTCGCACCAGCTCGGTGTGGTAGGTCAACCCGCCGCGTTCGGTGGCCGTGGCAAATCGACGCAGGGCACTGTCGGCGATCGACGCGCGCCATCGCCGATGTTCGTCCTCGGCGATTTGCGCTGCTGCGGCCCCCTCGGCCAGGCGTCCATCGCGCACCAGGGCTATCGCCCGCATCGTCTCCACCGCGTGGCGGAACGCGTACTGGGAAGCGTGCAGGGAGCCCAGGACGGCATCGAACTCGCGCCGGGCGGTGCTCCATTGTTCGTCGAGCAGCGCTGCTTCCCCGGCGATGGCACGCAACGAAGGTTCAAAGCCCTGCATGCCTCGCCCGCGGATCAAGGTGGCCAGGGAGTCGAGGTAGGCGCGGGTCCGCGGGCGGTCACCGGCGATCAGGGCGTGACGGACCAGGGTGAACAGGCCGTCGCGTTGCGCGGTCACGTCACCAGCGCGTACTGCCTGCTGCTGGAACTCGAGGGCCAGGGGCCATCCTCGCGAGGTGTCACCGGCCGCGAAGGCGGTGATGGCCCGCATGCGCAACACGGTGCGGAGCCCTTCGGCGTCGCCAGAGAGCCGCATCAGCGAGTCCGCCGTGGCCAGCCATCGCCGAGCGGCGCGTGTGTTGTTCAGCGTGGTACTCGCTGACGCGCGCGACAAGGCCGTCCACGCCAGCACGTCCACGCTCCGGGACGCCGTGGCGGCGGTCCACGCCTCGGCGAGGTACCGTTCGCCTCCCTGTACGTTACCTAACGATACTGCGTAGAATCCGGCCCACTGTTGGGCGGCGCCAAAGGCGATGAGGTCACCGCTGCGCCGTTGCAGGGCGACCGTCGTGTCCATCGCCCGACTGACAGAGTCACTCAGGCCCATGCGGGCGAAGGTTGTGGCGCGCACGAAGTGGCAGGCGGCCTCCAGGCGGAGGCTCCGGGCGGTCTGGGCAGCAGCAATGCCGAGTTGGGCCAGGCGTCGCATGGCGGCATAGTCGCCGGTGAGGGCGGCGTTGCCGGCCCGACGACAGTGCATCGACGCCGCGAGGTTCGGGCGTCGGCTGGCGCCGAGCGCCTCGACGGTGTCGAGGATCGCGTTCGCCGCGGCCGCGGAGCGCACCCGGCGCCCGATGCCGGCGCGCAGGAGCAGCGACTCGATGGCCGTCGCGGTGTCTGCCGCGGCGCGAGACTGCGCGTCGACTCGGATCAGGAGTGAGTCGGCCGCGAGGTATCGCCCCTGCTGGACCAGAATGCGGCCGAGGCCGAGTTGGGCCAGCCGGGCAATGTCGTCGGCTGAACCCGCGTCCGCGCGCCTCAGCCGGGACGCGGCCTCAGCGAACTGGTAGAGATGGAAGGCGGCGGAGCCCCGTGCGAGATTCGCCGCACGATCGCTGGTGGGCCGGCGCTGCCAGGGGGCCAGCCACTGGGCGATCGTCCCGCGCTCGGCGGCCATCGTCGCACCGTCGACGATGGCCCGCGGTTCGTTGGTGGTGACCTGGAGCAGGAGGAGCGCAGCCAGCATCCCCCAAGATATGGGGAACGCTGCTGCCCGTCAGGGAATGGGCACCGCGGTGAGGCTTGTTGAGCTGCCGGCGTCCCGGCGTCGCAGCTCGGCCATGGAGCCGGCGAGGAGGGCGTTCAAGGAGCGCAAATCGTCCCGCAATCGAGAAGCGAGCTGGTCCATGGCCCGCTGCTGCGCCACCGTGGGGGGCGTGCTGGACGCCTGGAGTGAGCCGTCCAGGTCCAGGTAGCCGAACTTGGACCCACCGAACCCGGCACCGAAACGACGAGCCAGTGAATCCAGCTGGGTTCCTGTCTCACGGAGCAACGTGGCGAGGGAATCGCGGCGCGGCGTTCCCGCCGCGGCATCCTCGATGCGCTTTCGCTCGGCGACCAGTGCCTTGTGCAGCTGCACGCCGCGGTCGAATGCGGCGAGGAGTTCAGCGAGGCGTCGCGAAGCGGCGTGGCGCGCCGTGACGGCGCCTTCCGCCACGGCGAGGCGGTTGTCGGCGAGGACCTCCACGACCTGCGAGACCTGGGTTCCCCTCGCGGCGAGTGTCACGGTGTAGCGTCCGGGGAGGGCCCAGCTCCCTGCCGGCGCGCCGAACCAGCCCTCGTCCGCGGCGGTCACTCCGGGGGCGCGCTCGTGATGCAGGTCCCAGTTGGTGCGGTGCAGTCCGGCGGTGGCCGGAACCGACAGCGTTCGGACCACGGCGCCGGAGGCGTCGGCCACGGTCAGTCGGGCCACGGTGTCCGCGCGACTCATGGGTGTGCCTAACGCGAATGTGATCAGCACCCCCTCGGCCGGGTTGGGTGCCTGAAAGTTGCGGGCGCCGGGTGTGGGCAACACGCGGGTGATGAATCGCTGCCGCGCGGGCAACATGGGATACAGTGTGGCCCGTTCGGCCACCGGAGCGCCCGCCGCGAGCATGCCGATGTCATCCAGCACGATGATGCTGCGGCCATGCGTGCCAAGCAGCAGGTCTCCCCGCGTGGGGTGGATGGCGATGTCGTCGACGCGGACCCGTGGCACCCCGCCGGAGGTTGCGTGCCATTTGGTACCGCCGTCCCAGGTGACAAACAACCCGAACTCCGTCCCGGCGAACAACACGTTGCGGTTCCGGGGGTGTTCATCGACGACCTTGATGGAGTGGCCGGCGGGGAGGTCGCCCATGCTCGGGCGCCAGGTGCTGCCGCCGTCCGTGGTGCGGAAGAGCCAGGGGCTCTGGTCGTCGTCGTGGTGGCCGTCAAAGGCGACGTACGCGGTGCGAGCGTCGTGGGCCGACCACAGCACCCGGCTCACCCATCGCGCCCCGGGCAGGGTGAAGCGACTGGTGATGTCAGACCAGGTGCGACCTCCGTCGGTGGTAAGCTGCACGTTTCCGTCGTCGGTGCCGACCAGGAGTGTGCCGGCGGCTTTCGGTGACTCGCTGATCGTGGTGATGGTGCCGTAGTCGCTGACGCCGTCGTCGCGCGACAAGGTCGTGGAGTCGCGCACGATCCCCATGATCGGGAGCTTTTTCCAGTCGAGTTTGCGGGTGAGGTCCGGCGAGACCTCATCCCAACTCTGTCCCCCATCACGCGTTCGGAACAGCTTGTTGCCACCGTAGTAGATGGTCTTCGCGTCATGCGGTGATCGGAGCATCGGCGAGCTCCAGTTGAAGCGATACTCCTCCTTCGCGTCCGTGGGAACCGGGCGGATCCCGCGTTCTTCGCGGGTGCCGAGGTGGACGCGATAGGCGCGCCCGCCCTGCGAGTTGGCGTAGATGTATGCCGGGTCGGCGGGGTCGGTGACGGTGTAGAAGCCGTCGCCATACGCGATGTTGATGACGTCGCTGTTCATGATCCCGACGCCGTTGTACGTGCGCACCGGGACGCCCCAGGTGCCGTTGTCCTGCGTGCCGCCGTAGACGTAGTACGGATCGCGCCCGTCCACGTCGATGTCATAGAACTGACCGATCGGCAGGTTGTCGACAAAGTCCCAGTTGCGTGCGCCGTCGTAGGTGAAGTACAACCCGCCGTCGTTGCCGAGCATCATGTGTTGCCCGTCCGCGGGGTTGAGCCACAGGGCGTGATGGTCCACATGGATGCGGTCGCCGGTGTTCTCCGTCGTGAAGGTCTTGCCGCCGTCCACCGAGAGGTGCACGTTGGTGCCCAGCACCCAGACCTTATCCGGGTGTTGCGGATCGACGCGCACCTGCGAGTAGTACATCGGGCGCGGGTTGAGGCTGTTGACCTTGCGCCACGTGGCGCCGCGATCGTCCGAGCGAAAGACGCCACCCTGGCGGCTTTCCACGATGGCGTACACGGTCGACGGCTGGCTCGGCGCAATGGCCACGCCAATGCGACCGATGTCGCCCTTCGGGAGGCCATTCGAAACGCGCTCCCATGAATCTCCGCCGTCGAGAGAGCGATAGAGCCCGCTTCCCGGCCCCCCGCCGACAAAGCCATGTCCGCGGCGCATGCGTTGATACATGGCGACGTACAACGTGCGACCGTCGGGGTCGAGGGCGACGTCGACGGCTCCCGTGACGTCGTTCACGTTCAGGACCTTTTGCCAGCTTCGTCCCGCGTCGCGCGTGCGGTAGAGCCCGCGATCCGCGTTCGGGCCCCACAGGCGGCCGAGGGCGGCGACAAAGACGGTGGACGGATCACGCGGATGGACAACCACTCGGCCGATGTGTTGAGTGGCGGCGAGCCCCATGTGTGTCCAGGTCGTGCCCCCATCGAGCGACCGATAGACACCGTCGCCCCAGGTGGAACTCTGCCTGTTGTTTGGCTCACCGGTGCCGGCCCACACGATGTTCGGGTCGCTCGGCGCAATCGCAATATCGCCGATGGAAGTCGACCGACCGTCGCGATCGAAGACCGGAACCCAGGTCGTCCCGTTGTTGGTGGAACGGAAGATCCCGCCGCCCGCCGTGCCGACGAAGATGGTCGATGGGCGTGTGGCGACGGCTTCGATGTCGTCGATGCGACCGCCGAACGATGCCGGGCCGATGTGGCGCCAGGGGAGGGAGCCGAGGTCCTGGGCGGCGGCGAGGGACGCGCTGCAGGCGAGGAGGAGGAACGGGCGCATGGAGTGGGTCAGCTGGGGACGTGGCAAAGAGACGCCCGCGGGCCGGATTGGGGCAAGGGTGCTCGTCGCACCGCGTTTCGACCCGTATTCTTGGTTATATGGCCGATTCCCGTGACAGATTCCCCCTGGGGGCGCAGCTCACCCAGGCCGACCTCGAAGGCGATCCCTATCCGCACTTTCATCGGCTGCGCGCGTCTGAGCCGGTGACCTGGGTGCCTGCGATCGACCAGTGGCTCGTCACGAGTCGGGACCTGGTCATGGAGGTCCTCCGCGATCCCGAGCACTTTCGCACCGACGGCGAGCAATCGCCGATCCGGCGGACGTTTGGCGCGCAGATGCTGTCGACCGAGGGCGACCAACAGCGCCGGTACAAGTCGGCTTGTGCCCCGCCGTTCAATGCGCGCGCGGCAGAGGACGCGCGTCCACTGATCGAGCAGATCGTTGGTTCGAGGGTTGCTGCGCTTCGCATGAGCGCCACGGTCGAGGTGCGGCGGGAGTACGCCGCACCGATTGCCCTGGAGGTCGTGGCGCGCGTGATCGGGCTGGACCCCGCGCACGATGGCATGCTGCGGGAGTGGTATGACACCTTCGCGGACGCCCTGATGAACTACGCGGGCGCCCCCGCGACGCGAGCGCGCGCGCTGGGGGCCGTCCAGGCCTTCCGGGCGTCGATCACCCCCATACTCCGTGCCCCATCGCCGAACGAGCACTCGCTGCTCGTCCAGCTCGCGCGGGTGCACCCGCGCCTTCTCGATGACGAGGAGATCGGCTCCAATGCTCTGATCGTGCTCTTTGGCGGGATCGAGACGACCGAAGCGATGATTGCGAACGCGTTGTGGGCGATGCTGAGCCATCCGTCGACCCTCGCGCGCGCCCGCTCGTCCACGGCCGACCTGATGGCCTGCGTCGAGGAATCGCTGCGATGGGATGCGGCGGTGCAGACGGCCACGCGTTATGCGGCGGCCGGCGCGACGGTCAACGGCGTCGCGATCCCCGAGGGGGAGCTGGTGCAATGCATGCTTGGGGCGGCGAATCGCGACCCTGCGCACTATGTCGATCCCGATCGGTTTGACCCGTGGCGTCCCGCGACGGTGCCGCACCTGGCGTTTGCCTTCGGCAGGCATTTCTGCCTTGGGGCCGCGGTGGCCCGCGTCGAGGCAGAGGTGGCGCTGAGCCAACTCCTGGCGACATGGCCGGAGATGACGCGCGACGACACCCTATCCACGCCGCCGCGCGGCCATGAGTTCCGCAAGCCGCCGGCCCTCGTGATTCGCCGATCAGTGGCGTAGCACCCCCGCCGGGTGGATGCGCGAGGCGCGGCGCGCGGGGAGCCAACCTGCCAGCAGCGCCGTTCCCAACAGCACGACACCCATGACGACGAAGGTGAGCGGATCGTTCGTCGACACCTGGTACAACAGTGCGCCCAGGGTTCGGGTGAGAGCGAGTGCCCCGAGCGTCCCCACCGCGAGCCCGATGACGGCGAGGCGCGCGGATTCGAAGAGGACCAACTGCTGGACCTGGGAACGACCGGCGCCTAACGCCATCCGGATCCCCAGTTCGCGAGCGCGTTGCGTGACGGCAAACGAGGTCACGCCGTAGATGCCGATCACGGCCAGCACCAGCGCGGCCAGGGCGAAGGCACCGAGCAGGACGGCACTCATGCGCGTTTGCGCGCCTGCCCTCGACACCCGTTCCTCCAGCGTCCTGACGTCGTACACCGGCGCCATCGGGGCGACGCGGCGCAGCGCCTCGCGCACCGCGCCAATCACGGCGCGCGGATCGCCCACGGTGCGCGCAAAGACCATCATCCGCGGGATCCGCGCCTGGCCATAGGAGATGTAGGTATCCGGGCGGGCCGTGGAGTCGATCGTGCCGAATCGCACATCCCCCACGATGCCGATCACCTCCGCCCCCTCGTGGAACCCGCCCTGCCAGACCGCGACGCGACGTCCGATCGGATCCTCGCCGGCGAAGTACGTCCGGGCCGCCGATTCATTGATCACCACCACCTTCGGCCCCCCAAGACGATCAGCCTCCGTGAACCCGCGCCCGCGGATGAGCGGGACGCGCAGCGTGCGGTACCACTCCGGCGAGACCCAGTGCACCCCAACCATGGCATTGCCGGCTGCTTGCTGCGGGCGGTCAGGGAAGGTCATGACGGTGCCGTTACACCCGTTGTTCAACGGCGGGCAGTCGGCCAACGCCACCCGCTCGACGCCAGGGACTGCGGCAATCGCCTGCTGCACTTCGTCGTAGAAGCCAGGCATGGAGTCCGGCGCAAAGGTCCCTGGAGGCAAGGAGAGCCGCAGGGTGAGCACGTTCGCCGCGTCGAATCCGGGATCGACGGCCAGGAGCTTTCCCAGGCTCCGAATCATCAGGCCAGACCCCGCGAGGAGGATCACGGCCAACGCGACTTCGGTGATCACCAGCAACCGCCGACCGACGCCGGCGCGCCGACTGGCACCGCTCCCTGCGCCGCCATCCCGCAAGTCGCTCGTGAGGTTCGTCCGCGTGGCGCGCCACGCCGGTACCAGGCCGAAAAGCAGGGTGACCAGCAGCGTGATGGCCGCAGCGAAGACGAGGGCGCGCCCATCCAGCCGAACGCTCTCGAAGCCGATCGCGCCGATCCCACCCTGCAGCCCCTGCACGGCGAGCGTCTCCTGAGGGTTGGCCGCGGCGAGCGCGCGTGAACCGAGCCAGGCGAACCCCAACCCCACGGTCCCCCCGAGGATCGCAATCACGAGACTCTCCGCCATGAGGAGGCGGATGATCCGTCCGCGCCGGGCGCCGATCGCGAGGCGAACTGCCATCTCCTGCCGACGAGCCAGCGCGCGAGCCAACAGCAGGTTGGCGAGGTTCACGCACGCAATCAGCAGCACAAGGGCCACCGCCCCAAACAACACCAGCAGGGAACGCTGCAGCAACTCCGGCGCGCGGATCGCGTCGAGCGCGCGCGCCGTCGCTCCCCACTGCCGGGGGTTCGCACTGGTGCTCACCATCCCCTCCCGCATCGGATACGCCTCATAGATGCGCGGCCCCAGGCGCTCGGCTTCCGAGGTGCCGCCCGATGGTGGGACGCCATCCCGGAGCCGCCCGATCATCCCGAACTCCAGCGACCACTCCTGCTGCAGGTCATCCGCAGTACGCGCCGAGACGTTCAGGAGGACATCTGCCCGGCCAGACAAACCACGAAAACCAGCCGGAAGGACCCCGACCACCTCCCAGGGCGCATTGTCCAGGGTGACCGTGGAGCCGACGATGTTGGGATCCGCGTTGAAGCGTCGCTGCCACAGCGCCTCACTGAGCATCGCCAAGCGCGGCGCCCCCGGGGCGGCGTCGATCGTCGCGGGGAAGTCGCGACCCATGGCGACCGGGACGCGAAGGGTCGACAGGTAGGTGGCAGACACCTCTTCGATCTCGATGCGTTCCGGCTCGCCGCCCCCCAAAATGGCCGGTCCATTCGCATGCAGCGCGACCGAGGCAAAGGCCTGCTGGTTGTCGCGGAAGACCGTGAACTTGGGCCACGACCACTGGGACTGTCCGGCGTCCGGGGAAGTCTGGATGATGTCCATCAGGCGCCCGGGCTCCGGGAACGGCAGCGACCGCCAAAGGATGGCATCCACCGCGGTATAGATGGCGGTGTTGGCCCCGATGCCGATACCGATGGTCAGGATTGCGACGGCAGCAAAGAGCGGCTGCCGGACGAGCCCGCGCCAGGCGTACCGGGTATCGTCCACGAGGTCCGTCGCCCACTCGCGCCAGGCGAGCCGCCGCACCTTTTGCGCGGCAGACGCCTCCAGGTCGGCACGCGGTCCTCCGAGTCGGCGCAACGCCTCGGCGCGAGCCGCAGCTGGATCCCACCCCTGAGCGATGAGCCGCTCGGCCCTTGCGTCGACATGAAGGGCCAGCTCCTCGCGCATCTCCGCCGCCGCATCCGTGTGGCGCGGCCCGAGGTCGACGATCCGTGGACGCTGGGTCATGCGGACCTCGCGGTGAGGATCGCCGTGAGGGCGCGGGCATAACGCTCGAGGTTCGCCCCCTCGGTCTTGAGGTGTGCGCGCCCAGCCGGGAGGAGCTTGTAGTAGCGCGCGCGCCGGTTGTTCTGCGTCAGCCGCCACTCGGAGGCGATGAAGCCGCGCTCCTCCAGGCGGTGCAGCGCGTGGTAGAGGGCGCCCTCGTCTGCGGCGACGAGTCCGCTCGATCGTTCCTCGAGCCAGGTCGTGATCTCGAACCCGTGCATGGCGTCCCAGGCGAGGGCCTTGAGGACGAGCACGTCGAGGGTGCCCTTGAGGAGCGGTGGGGCGTCGGGCATGGTGACCTCCCAGAGTCTTTCCCTTAGACACTGGGGGAAGGGGGATGGTTGCTTTGGTTCAGAGAGTCAACGACATGACGGGCAGCACGGGCAGCACGGGCAGCACGAGGCGGTAGGGGTGGGCCCGACGCCTCCCGTGCCGGCCGGGCTGCTCGTGCCCCTCGTGCCCCCCGTGCTGCGCGGGCTGCTCGTGCCTCTCGTGCCGCGTCCGTGCCGTTCCGAGGCCATCCAGGCCGCCCCAGGATCAGAACCGCGAGGTACGTGCAGCACGAGTCCGGGCCAGCCCGTGCAGCACGGGCGGGTGTCGAATTCGCCCGCTCCCGTTCGACTACTTGCCGAACTCACTCACCGGAGCTTGACCCATGCGCTACGCCTGCCTGATCTACGACAACGAGACCGAGATGAACGCCGCCATGCAAAAGGAAGGCGACAAGATCATGGGCGAGTACTTCGCCTTCACCCAGGACGTCCAGAAGACCGGGCACTATCACGCGGGTGAGGCGCTGCAGCCCGTGGCCACGGCTACGACCCTGCGGATTCGCAACGGCAAGTTGCAGACGACCGATGGGCCGTTCGCCGAGACCAAGGAGCAGCTGGGCGGGCTGTACCTGATCGATGCCAAGGACCTGAACGAGGCCATCCAGATCGCGTCACGGATTCCCAGCTGCCGGTATGGCTCTGTGGAGGTCCGGCCGGTCATCGACTTCTCGCAGGGTGGCACCATGTGAGTCCCGGCGCGGGGTCCCGGCGTTCACCGGGATCCCGTGCGCCCTGTGGGCAATGTGGGATCGACGGGATATCCTCCAGCCGTGACAGAGATCGCTGCGGCACTTGACCGAGTCTATCGCGAGGATTCCCGACGCATCCTCGCGACGCTCATTCGGCTCCTCCGCGACTTCGACCTCGCGGAGGAGGCGCTGCACGACGCCTTTCTCGCGGCCGCCGAGCAGTGGCCGGCGGACGGTGCGCCCGGCAACCCGGTGGCGTGGCTGGTCTCAACCGGGCGGTTCCGCGCGCTGGACCGAGTGCGACGGCGCGCCGTGTATGACCAGAAGTTGGGGCTGCTCGCGGCGGAGCTGGAACGCGTCGCCGAGCCTGTGAGCGACAGCGATGGCACGTGGCCCGATGACCGGTTGCGATTGATCTTCACCTGCTGCCACCCCGCGCTGGCCCCAGAGGCGCGCGTGGCGCTGACGCTGCGGACGGTTTGTGGCCTGAATACCGAGGAAATCGCGCGGGCCTTCCTCGTGCCGGCCCCAACCCTCGCCCAGCGGATCGTTCGCGCCAAGGCCAAGATCCGGGACGCGGGAATCCCCTATGTCGTACCCGAGCCGCATGAAATCCACGACCGGCTGGAGGGCGTGCTCCAGGTCGTGTACCTCGTCTTCAATGAAGGGTATTCGCCGGCCGCCGGCGCCTCGGTCACCCGCGCGGACCTTGCGCGCGAGGCCATCCGTCTGGGGCGCCTGCTGGTCGAGCTTACCGGCGACATCGAGGCGCGTGGATTGCTGGCCCTGATGTTGTTGCAGGACGCACGGCGTGCTGCACGCGCGGATTCCGCCGGGGCGCTGGTCTTGCTGGAGGACCAGGATCGAACTCGGTGGGGCCAGGATCAGCTGGCCGAGGGCCTGGGGCTGGTGAGCCGCTTGTTAGGCGAGGGCGAGGTAGGGCCGTATGGCATCCAGGCCGCGATTGCCGCGGTGCACGCCCGGGCGCGGCGCGTGAGCGACACGGACTGGCCCGAGGTCGTTCGGTGGTACGAACTGTTGATGACGTCATCGCCCACGCCGGTCGTGGCGCTGAACCATGCAGTGGCGGTGGCCATGGCGCGGGGGCCGGCGGAGGGTCTTCAGCTGGTCGAGGCGATCATCGCGCGCGGGGAGTTGCGTGGTTATGTGCACCTGCACTCGGCGCGCGCGGAACTGCTGCACCGTGTCGGGCGTGATGCGGACGCGTGGCTCGCGTTCCAGGAGGCGCACCGCCTCGCGACCAATGACGCCGAGCGCGCGCACCTCGGCCGCCGGATGGCCGTCCTGCGGCCGGGTTAGGCATGGTCCCACCCGCATGCGTTCCCGCATCGTGTGGGGAACAAAAAGAACGAGGGTAGAGAGGCCGAAGCCCTCTACCCTCGTCCCGTTGTGCGTACTGCGTTGTGGTGCGTCCTACGCGTTGCGGTTGGTGCAGCCCGCAGCGAGCTGGTTGTTCTGCTCGTCCACGGTGACCGGGAAGTTCACGTTGTTCCCGTAAGTGCCCGCCTTGAAGAACTGGCCGTTCGGGAAGACGCGGTCCTGCGTCCGAGTGTACTGACGAACCAGGCGGCGGAGGTCGCCCAACCGATACCCACGCGAGAACTGCCAGAACGCCTTCTCGCGGAAGAACAGGTCAATCGCCGCATCCCGCGTGGTGGGTGTGGCCAACGCCGCCATCGCGGGCGTCGTGATGGCACCCAGGCTCTGAGGTGCGGCACGCAAGGCGTTGAGGATCGTCATCATCCCCGCAAAGTCGTTGGCTTGCAGCCGGGCCTCGGCCTCAATCAAACGCGCATCGATGCCGGAAAGCACGGTGGCCGGCGTGCTGCGATCATACAGCCGCTGATACACGAAGTTTGTAGACCCGTCGAAGCTCTTCGCGGCAGTCGAATTGCTCGCGCCGGTGACCGGAATACGAGGATCGCCAGCCGACGCAAACGGTATGGCGTTCTGGATGATGCCGCCGACGTCGAAGGAGTCACCCACCACCCAACGCCGGGCGCTGAAGTTCAGCGACCAGATCTGGTTGTCGCCCGAGGTGAGGGCGAAGGTGTTGTTGTATCGATACGACGTGGGAACAGACGCCACCGCACTGGCCGCCGCGGCAAACTGGCCGAGGTGGACCTGCGTACGTGCGCGGGCGATGGTCGCGGCGTTACGCACAGCTACCGACGCGGCGTCCGAGCCGTTGGCTAGCGCGAGGGCCGTGTCGTAGTGCGCCAGGGCCATGGTGAACACTTCCTGGTTCGACTTGGGGCCACCGTAAACGATCTCTCCCGTCGATGCGTCGCTGATTGGCGTGCCATTGCAGAAGTTCTCGGCGAGCATCATTTCGGCCATCCCGATGACGAACCAGAGTTCGCCGCGGTCCGCCGCAGGGTTGGGCTTGAGCTTCTCCAGGAAGCCAATGGCCTCACGGGCGTTGTTGCGCGCACGGTAGATCTCGCGCAGCATGTTCTGGACGTTGCCGTTGTTCTCCTGCACGAGGCGCTGGTCGGTCTCGTTGCGCTGCAGGAAGGTGTCGCCGGACTTCCATTCGTCGGCCAGGAGGCCGCCGAGCATCCAGGCGCCCTCGCCGCCGGCGGTGATGTTGCGGAAACGCCCGAGGGCGCCAAGCCGGGTGGCATTGGCGGCCTCAGGGGTGCTGACCGTCGAAGGCTGGATGATATCCGGGTCCTCGGCCTCCAGGAGCGTGTCGGTCACGCTCGAGCAGGCGAGAAGGATCGCGGCGGCACCAGCGGCGAGCGGTCCGCGCAGGATCGGAGTATTCCGAAGCATGTGGGTTCTCACTGTTGGTGTTTAGTAACGGAGGTTGACACGGAACGTGACGTACTTCGGGGGGCCTGCGGTGAGCAGCGTGGCCTGCGTGTCACCCTGGCTGTAGTTCTGTTCCGGATCCACGCCCGTCCAATCGGTCCAGACGGCGAGGTTGCGGGCGGCGCCGACGATGGTGGCGCCCTTGGCGCGGGCAAAGGTGCGCGCCCAGCGATCGGGAAGGGTGAACGTCGCCGACAACTCGCGGAAACGGATGAAGGAGTTGTCTTCGATGTATCCGTCCAGCGTGGTCACCGGCGTCTTGAAGCGCTGCGCGACCGCACGGGCCTGGCGATAGAGCGGCGGGTTCAACGTCGACGTCTCGAGGCACGACACGGCCTGCTGGCAGAGGAACTGCTGCTCCGAGTTCAGGACCTTGAAGCCACTCTTGTGGTCGACGAGCCCCTGAATGCGGAGTCGGCGATTGAAGAGGTCGATCCCGTTGATGATCGACAGCTCGAGCCGGGGCTGCGAGTACCCGCGGAAGATGGCGCTATCCGCGACCGTGATTTCCGACGGGACGATGATGCCGTCATTGTTCGCATCCGCATACGTGTAGGGCCGCTGCCAGTAGCCGTTCAGCGGATAGCCCGGGCGTTGCTGGATCGTGGTGCCGATGATCGGCGGGATCGGCTTGCCCTGCGCGTCATTGCCAAGGGTCACCAGCTCATTGGAGTTGTGTGACCCGTTGAACGTGACGTCCCAGGAAATGTTGCGGAGGTTAAGGACCTGTGCCGTGATGAGCGCTTCGTAGCCCCAGTTGCGCACGGAGCCGAGGTTCCGCAGGACGGTCGCGGAGGACGATCCGGCCGACGGGGCGATGACCTGGTTGATCAGGGCGTCCTGGGAGGTCTTGCGATAGTACGTGAACTCGAAGTTCACGCGCTCGGAGAAGAGGCGCGAATCGAACCCGGCCTCGATTTCCTGCGACCGTTCCGGCTTGAGGTCGAAGTTGCCGAGGGCCGCCGAACGGAGGCCGGCGACTTCGGCCGACGCGACGTTGGTCGATACGACACCAAAGGTGCGCAGCGCGTCATTCGGGCCCGGCTGCACGCCCGACGAACCGACGGCGCCACGGACGCGGAACTGGTTGAGCCAGCTCATCTTCGGGAAGAAGCTCTCGTCCGACATCACCCAGGAGACCGCGCCCTTGGGGTAGAACACGCGCTGGAAGTTGGTGCCGAAAGCGGAGTTCTGGTCGGTGCGCACCGCCGCCGTAAGGAACAAGCGGTCGTTGATAGCGACCTGCTCTTCGACAAAGAGGCCGAGCGTCTTTTGGAGGGTTGTGCCCGACCCAACGCTCGGGATGGAGCCCGACGACGGGGTCTGCGCGCCAGGCGGCAACGTAGAGCCCTGCGCGGTAGACGTCTCGAACGAGAAGTAGACGTACTGTGCGCCCGCCGTGGTCTTGGCCCCGAGCCAAGGCTTCGGCTGCCAGGTCACGGTGGAGCCCAGGTTCGTGGTCACGTTGCGGATGTTGCCGCGGAGGTCAATGGCCCGGCCGAGGCGGTTCGTGCCGAAGTCCGCGCAGTTGGCGAACATGCACAGCTGGAACTCGGCGCGGTCCGAGAGGTCGATGCCGACGTCGGCCCGGTTCTGCATCCAGGTGAACGGACGCCAGTTCGCGGTGCCGGAGTTGATGAAGCGCTGCGTGTTCTGCGTCGTCTTGTGCTGGAAGATGTCGCCCGGGGTGAACTGGCGCCATCCGTACAGGTTCTGGCCTAACGAGCCAATCGGGTTGTAGCCCGGTCCGGCGCCGCGGAACCCGGGGCCGGTCGTTCCGTTGTACCAGAAGGAGTTGACGTTGTTGTCGACCTGCGGAATCCGCTGGTCCAGCTTGATGAAGTTGGACGTGATGCCGATGTCCAGCGTGGGGGAGATCGCGCTGTTCAGGTTGGTGCGGAACGACGACTTGCGCAGCGTGTTCGGGCGCTCCATCGCGTCGGTGATCGGGACGTTGAGCGAGTCAAAGCGGCGCCGCTCGAAGTCCGGCAGGCCGAAGGTGCCGACCTCGTTCTCGTATTCGCCGGCGACGAAGTACCGCACCGCCTCCGTTCCGCCCTGGATCTGCAGGCCACCCTGGCCGCGGAAGCCATCCTTGATCGGTGTCAGGTCGGGGTCCGAGAAGACGTTGACCGACGTCGTGCTGTCCTTGATGCAGGTGCCCAGGCCGACTTCATGCAGGTAGCAGCGACGCACGGTCGAGGAGTTCGGTGCCTTCCCGAGGATCGCGTGCATCGTCGGGTAGGTGTTGTCGTCCCGGATCAGCCCGGTCTCACCGTAGGCGCTCCATTGCGCGCTCCCGGCGCGGCCCTTCTTGGTCGTGATCACGATGACGCCGTTCGCGGCGTCCGTGCCGTAGAGCGTCGCTGCCGAGGGACCCTTCACGACCTCGATGTTCTCGATTTCCTCGGGGTTCAGGTCGTTCACGCGGCTCGCGCTCGTGCCGCCGACGCCGATCCCCTGGCCACCCGTCGACGTCATGCGAATGCCGTCGATGATGTAGATGGGGTCGTTGGTCAGCGACAGTGACGCCGTGCCGCGAATGCGGACGCGGCTACCACCACCGGTCATGTTCGCCGGCAGCACTTGGACGCCCGGCGCCGTCGTGGTCAGAAGATCGCCCATGTTCTTGATGGGCGAGGCTTCCACGCGCTTCACCGCGTCGATGGCTGACACCGAGTTGCCGATCTCTACCCGGCGCTGGTCGCCGGTCGCGGTCGTGACAACTTCCTGCAGCTGAATGACGGCGCGCGTTAGGGAGAAGTCCAACGTCGCGGCCTGACCGGCGGCGACCGACACTGCCTTCTTTTGCTCCGTGTAGCCGACGCGCAGCACACGGACTTCCTGGTTGCCGGCCGGCACGTTGCGTAGCGTGTACCGACCTTCCTGGTTGGTGATCGCGAACACCGTCGTGCCGACCACTAGCACGCGAACGTCGCTCAATGGCTCGTTCGATTCCTGTGCGGTGACGCGGCCCGTGACGGTCGTCGCGGTTTGGGCGGGCAACACAGCGGCACTTGCAAACAACGCGAGCGCGGCGAGTGATGCTCTGGCGCCCTGCCTCATGCTGACGGCGAAGGACATGGTGAGCCTCCTCATGCGGGGAACGGGGAAAGCGGCGCCCGGGGGGGCGTCGCCCAAAGGGATTCCGTAATCAAACGGTCACATCTATAACCGTCGCCGTCAAGGACTACGGCCGTGTTTCCCCGCACGATGATAGATTGGGCGTCCCTGATGCATGGTGGCCCGGAAGATCAGGCGCCACATTGCCTTGGCTCACTTCGTTACAGCCGCCGATATGCCGACTTCTGACGCTTCGTCCCTCATCTCCCGTCTGGATCTGGAGGCTGCGGCCGCACGATTGGCCGACGTGGCGATTCGCACCCCCCTTCTGCCGCTCGCCACCCCCGCGGGGGAGGTGATCCTGAAGCCGGAAATGCTGCAACGTGGTGGGGCCTTCAAGTTCCGCGGGGCATACAACTTCCTCTCCCGGCTCACCCCGGACGAACGGGGCCGGGGGGTTATCGCGCCGTCGTCGGGGAACCACGCGCAGGCGGTCGCCCTCGCAGCCCGGATGTTCGGGGTTCCGGCGACCGTCGTCATGCCCACGACGGTCACTGCGGCCAAGCGCGGCGGGGCCGAACGGCTCGGTGCCACCATCGAATTGGCCGGCACCACTACCCAGCACCGGATGGACCGTGCCGTGGAGCTGATGAACGCCCAAGGCCTCACCATGGTCCCCCCCTACGACCATCCCTGGATCATCGAGGGACAGGGGACGGTCGGCCTCGAGGTGGTGCAGGACATGCCGAACGTCAGGCAGGTGCTCGTCCCGGTCGGTGGCGGTGGGCTGTCGAGCGGGGTCGCGGCGGCCGTCAAACTGTTGAGCCCTTCCACACGAGTCGTCGGGGTTGAGCCCGGGGGCGCTCCCAAGCTGACCCGCGCGCGCGCCGCCGGTGAACCGGTCACGCTGGAGTCGACGCACAGCATCGCGGACGGGCTGATGGCCGTGCGGATCGGGACGCTGCCGTTTGCCCATCATCAGGCGTACCTCGACGAGGTCGTCACAGTAGACGAGAGCGCCATCGTGCGCGCGGTTCGCTACCTGCTCGACAGGGCCAAGCTGGTCGCCGAGCCTAGCGGCGCGATCACCCTCGCGGCCGTGCTCGATGGCCGCGTCACCGTGGAGCCCGGGACGGTCTGCATCCTCTCAGGGGGCAACATTGAATGGGAGGGGCTCTCGCAGCTCCTCGGCCATGCCTAACGCGCGCATCCTCGTCGCCGATGGCGATGGGGCCGTGCTGCAGACCATCACCTGGCTGCTGCGCGAGCACGGGTATGACGTCCGCACGGCGGCCTCGGGGGCCGATGTGCCCGCCGTGCTGCTCGAGTACACCCCGGACCTGGTGCTGCTGGATGTGACCCTGCCAGGGATCGACGGGTACCAGCTGCTAGAGCGCATCAAGTCCGATCCACGCTGGCGCGAACTCCCGGTGCTCATCATGTCCGGGTTGCCCCCTGAGGAGGCCGCCGTGCGGGCCCTCGGGCTCGGCGCTGCGGATTTCGTCAAGAAGCCGTTCCGGGTCAAGGAACTCCTCGCCCGCATCCAGGCGCAATTGCGCATGCGGACGATCCTGCGTTCGGCGTCGGAGGCGTTGTCGCAGGCCAATCGTGAGCTGGAACGCGTGCGTGGGGAGGCCGAGCATCGGCGCCAGCTGGTCGACATCCTGCATGAGGTCAGCGAGGATCTGTCGACCGGCGAGATCTATCACTTGTTGGCGCGGCGCGTCGCGCGCGCGCTGGAGCTGACCCATTGCTCCGTCATCCTGGCGAAGGCCGGCGAACGCCCGCGGGTGGTGGCGACGGCCTTCGAGCAGGGCAGCGAGACGATCCTCGAGCTCGAGCTGGAGCGATACCCGGAAATCCAGATCGCCCTGGAATCGGGGCGCGCGGTGCTCGTCGAGGACGTGGCGACGAGTCCCATCTACGAGGGCGCCCGGGCCCGATGGGCGGCCGCGGGGATGAAGGTCACCGTGCGATCCGTGATCGCCCTGCCGTTCGCCCTGCAGCCCAACCAGGCCGGCGTCTTCTTTCTCCGGCGGAGCGTCCACGAACCCCCACTCACCCGGGACGACCTCGAGTTCGCGGATACGGTGGTACGTGCGGCAGTCACGGCGATCCAGCGGGCCCAGGCACTGGAGAGCACCAAGGCGGACAACCGACGCCTCGAGCAGCTTGCCCGGACCGATCCGCTGACCCGCGTGTTGAACCGACGCGCGTTGACCGAGCGATTGGCGGCCGAAACCGAGCGCGTCAAGCGCTACGAATCGGAGGTGTCGTTGTTGCTGATCGACCTGGACCACTTCAAGAAGGTCAACGACAACTACGGGCACCTGGTGGGCGATGACGTGCTCGCCGAGATGGCGGCCTACCTGCAGGGGGCGGTGCGCGCGGTGGACGTGGTCGCGCGGTACGGGGGCGAGGAGTTTGTCGTTGTGCTGCCCGAGACGGGTTCGCAGGGGGCGCAGGCCTTCGCCGAGCGGTTGCGGGAGGGGGTGGAAGCACGCGCGTTCACGCGCGGAAGTGGTGGGACGTTGCAGCTCACGGCGAGTATCGGAGTCGCCACCTTTCCGTCGCCAGGGATTGACTCACCGGAAGACCTGCTCGCCGCGGCCGACCAGGCGTTGTATCGGGCGAAGGCGGAGGGGCGGAATCGGGTCCGGGGCTAGGCGGCAGACGGCAGACGGCAGACGGCAGACGGCAGACGGCAACGCCTGCACTGGAGACTTTGACCTGTGATGTCATTTCGAGTGATGGGGTACCTCGGCCTGGTGTGCCTGCCGGCGCTGGTGGTTGCACAGGCGCCGTCGCGCACGGGCTCGAGCCGCGCGGGGTTCGACGTGCTGCACTACGACTTTACGGTGGACTTCCGTCGGCCGGCGCGTCCTGACACGCTGGATATTGTTAGCGAGGTCACGGTGATGCGCACGGGCGCGGCCCGATCGATTGCGCTCGACCTCGTGCCCGCGTTCGCGGTGCGTGACGCGTCGGTGAATGGCGCGGCGGTGACTGCGACCCGCGAAGGCGACCAGGTCACCGTCCCGCTCCCCGCGGGACAGCGGGACACGTTGCGCCTCCGATTGCGCTACGCCGGTCGGCCCACGGACGGACTCATTCTCTCAGCCGACTCGTCCGGCGGCTGGACCGCCTTTGGCGACAACTTCCCGCACCGCGCCCGGCAGTGGCTTGCGACGGTCGACCACCCCAGTGACAAGGCGACTGTTGCATGGACGGTCCGGGCGCCGTCTACGCATCGCGTCATCGCCAATGGTGCGCTGCTCGAGGAAACCCCCGAACCCGGTCGCTCGGGGATGACCGTGACCCGATACGCCACCGCGCGGCCGCTCTACACGTCGGTCATGGTGATCGGCGTGGCGCCGTTTGCGGTGTACGAACTCGGCGACACCGCGTGCGGACTGGGTGAGCTGCCGGGATGCGTGCGCCAATCCGTCTGGATCACCCCCGACGTGCGCGACTACATGCCCGGACCGTTCCGCCTCGCGGGCGAGATGGTGGCGTGGATGTCGCGCGTGATCGGCCCGTTCCCATACGAGAAACTGGCGCACGTGCAGTCGACGACCCGCTACGGCGGCATGGAAAACGCCTCGGCCATCTTCTATGCCGACGCGATCTACAAGCGGCGCAGCATGGATGAGGGGCTCATCGCCCACGAGACCGCGCACCAGTGGTTTGGGGACGCGGTGACGACTCGTGAGTGGCCGCACGTCTGGTTGTCGGAGGGGTTCGCGACCTACTTCGCCGCGTTGTGGACCGAACATGCGCACGGCGACAGCACCTTCCGCGGCGACATGGAACGCATGCGTACCTCGGTCCTCGGGCTCACCATGGCTGCGACCACCCCGGTCGTGAACACACAACTCGCGAACGTGGCGAACGTGCTCAACGGGCTGGTCTACCAGAAGGCCGGGTTCGTACTCCACATGCTGCGACGCGAAGTTGGCGACAGTGCGTTCTTCCGCGGCATCCGCAGCTACTACCAGAAGTACCGCCACGGGAACGCCCTGACCGATGATTTCCGTCGTGAGGTCGAGTCGGCGGCCGGCCGTCCCCTCGACTGGTTCTTCGACCAATGGCTGCACCGCCCCGGCACGGCAGAGTTGGATGTCGCGTGGCAGTGGGATGCCTCGCGCCGAACCCTTGAGGTGACGGCGACCCAGGCCGGCACCGCGGCCCCGTACCGCCTCAACCTCGCCCTCGACGTGACCGATCCGACCGGCCGCACCGAGCGGGTCCGGGTGACCTTGCCGGCAACCCGCGTGGCGACCGTCCCGGTGGCGGTCAAGTTGACCGGGGCCCCGCGTTCCGTCGCGGTGGATCCTGATGTCACGATCCTTGGGCGTGTGACCGTGCGAAAGTAGGGGGAACGCCGACCCAGCCGCGGCGCGGCAGCGTTTCTCGGCTTGCAGCGCGCGTGAGTGATCTGCCGCGCCGACGTCCCGGGACATAACGGCCGGAGGTGAAGGGAGCCGCTTCCCGGCGCGGTTAGATTGCCGTTCCCTTATCACCACAGCCGTAGCACCAATGCGTATGCTCGTTTTGGGCGCGGGCCTTCAGGGCTCTGCCTGCGCCTTTGATCTGTTGCAAGACCCGGACGTGACCGAAGTCCGGATTGCCGACCTCCGGGTCGACTCCCTCCCCGCCTTCCTCGCGCCCTACGTCGGGTCGCGCCTGGTGCCGGTGCAGCTCGACGTTCGTGATCGCGCCGCTGTCGTCCCTCATATGGAAGCGTGCGACGCGGTGATGAGTGCCGCGCCCTACTATTTCAACCGCGATCTCGCGGAGTGGGCGATTGCATCGAAGGCCCACTTCTCCGACCTCGGTGGAAACACCGAGATCGTCGCCGAGCAGAAGAAGCTGCACGCGACGGCCCTGGCCGCCGGGCTCTCGGTCATCCCGGATTGTGGGGTCGCACCCGGGATGGTGAACATCCTCGCCCAGCACGGGATCGAGCAACTTGATGCGACGGACGCCGTCCGCATCTACGTCGGCGGACTGCCCCAGGCGCCGGAGCCGCCGCTCAACTACCAGATCGTCTATTCGCTGGAAGGGGTGCTCGACTACTACACCACCCTGTCCTGGATCATTCGCGACGGCAAGCGCCAGCAGGTGAAGGCGCTCAGTGAGATCGTCCCGGTGGAGTTTCCGTCGCCGTTAGGCACCCTGGAGGCGTTCCACACCGCTGGCGGGCTCTCCACCCTCGGCTTTCGCTACGAAGGGAAGATCCCGACGATGGAATACAAGACGCTGCGGTACCCCGGCCACGCGAAGCTCATGGAGGCCATTCGCGACCTCGGGCTGCTGGACCTGGAGCCCGTGGACGTGAAGGGCGTGCAGGTGCGCCCGCGCGACGTGGCCGTCGCCGTCATGAACCCGCGGCTGAACAAGCCGAAGGGGAAGGACCTCGTCGCGCTGCGCGTGACCGTCAGTGGCACCAAGGGCGGAGTGCCGCAGACGATCGAGTGGAACCTCGTGGATCGCTACGACGCGGCGCACGGCATCTCGGCCATGATGCGGTGCACCGGCTACTCACTGGCCATCACGGGCCTGATGCAGGTCCGCGGCCAGGTGACGCAGCGCGGGGTCTGCACCCCGGATGAAGCGATGCCGGGGGCCGCGTACATCGCAGCCCTGGCGGCTCGCGGCGTGCACCTGGAGGAGCGCCGCAGCTAGCGAGTCCATGGCTGCTGGGATGCGGCCTCTGGCAGGAAAAACAAACGCCCGGCAGCTTCACGCTGTCGGGCGCTTGCATACGCTGGTGTGTCGTCAGCCCTCGCGCATCAGAACGCCGCGCATTGCGAGGCCTTGAGCACGTTCAACCGTCCGCGGCCGTAGCGCGCGCGGGGCGTGCCCACCGCGTCCGTGTTGGAGAGAATGCACGACTCCAGCGCTGGCGTCGGCACGCTCCCGATGGTCGATTCGACCACGGCGGCCGCGCCGGCGACGAGCGGGGCGGCGAAGCTTGTCCCGTTGCCGAACAGGTAGGTCAATCCGCTGGCGCACGCACCACCGAAAGCGAAGCGGGAGCAGGCCGAAATGATGTAGTCCTCGCGCACCCCCTCGGGGAGCCCACCATTGCCGCCCGGGGCCACGAGGTCGAGTGCGTCCAGTGCCCCAAAGTTGGAGTAGCTGGTGAGGAGGTCGAAGTTCTTCTGCCGGTACGGGCCGGTCGCGCCAACACTGATCACCCCGCGCATTTGGGCGGGGATGTTGATGACCCTGAGCGCCTCGCGGACGGCGCCCATGTTGAAGCCGTCGTTGCCGGACGCAGCGACGACCATCGTGCCCGACTGGCGCGCCAGGTCGATGACGCCCTGGAGGGCGGAGAGGAGCGGGGCGTTGGCCGGGTTGGTCTCCTGCACGTAACCGCCGAGGCTCATGTTGATCACGTCGGCGTTAAACTGGGTGGCGAGGTAGATCCCGTAGATGATGTCGCCGAAGGTCCCGTTGCCGTCTTCGCTGAGCACCTTGATCGAACAGAGCGTGGCATTCGGAGCGACCGAGGCCATGCCAAGGCCGTTGCTGCGAATCTGCGCCGAAACGAAGGTGCCGTGGAAGTTGTAGTCGTCCGAGGTGAGGTCGGAGGCAAAGCGCGGGGTGAAGATCTCCGTGACATTGCGTGTCGGATCCACGGTGCCCGCCAGGTCCAGGTGGCCGGGATCAACGCCGGTATCGAGGACGCAGACGGTTTCACCCGCGCCGCCGTTGCTCGGCGTCCATGCCTGGTTGGCCCTGGTCACCTTGAGTGACCACTGGAACTGGTTGAAGAACTGCGCACCGCTCTGGTCCGTTCCGGTAGCCGCCGGCCCGCCCACCGCCGTCACGAGCTGCGGCTGCACCAGCGTGGGCTCCGGCAGCCAGCGCATCAAGCGGTCCCTGACAATGGACACATTCGGGTCCGCGGCGAGTGTTGCGGCATTGGCGTCCGAGAGTTCCTGGACGTACAGGAGGCCTAACGCATCGATCTGGCGCACGACCCTCGCGCCCATCGCGGCGATCGACGCACTTGCCGTGGACATGCCCGACGCGGATCCGAGCCTCACCAGATAGGTCCCGGTTTCTGTCGATGCGGTGATCGTCGACAATGCGGGTTGGTCCAGTGTCCGGGGACTCACCGTCGGCTCCGTGGCACCGTCGGAGCAGGCGGCGGCGAGGGCGGCGAGCACAAGGTACGAGGTGCGTCTGGTGGTCGACTTCAACTGCGTTCCCATGAAGATCCTCCGAGTGAGTACCGCGGCTGGAATACGGGCGGTTGTTGGAGAGACGCAGTGCCCGGGTGCCAGCGTCGCTGAGTGGTGGCTCACACTGTGCCGGATCCCTACGCGCTGTCAACCTGAGGCGCACTCGCCACAGGTTCGCGCTCGGTCGGGCGGTGCTGGCGCCCTCCCGGGCAGCGATCGCAGGGTCGTGTTAGTGCACGTACTTCATGGGACGCGTAAAGCGGGCCGCACCTTGCCCCCTGGTGTCTACCTCGAGAAACCCGCGAGCGTCGCGCCCATTGCGTCGATGGTCTCGCGCGCGTTCCAGCGCTCCTGGCCGTTGTACAGGAAGGCAAAGGCCAGGCGTTCCCCTGAGCGCGAGGTCACGTAGCCACCCAGTGACACCACATCACCGGTGGTGCCGGTCTTGGCGTGCAGGTTGCCCTGCGCCGGGGTGTTTATCATCCGGGAGCGGAGGGTCTCCGAGGTGCCCGCGATGGGAAGCGACTGCTCGAACTCCCGCGACCACGGGGCACGGCTGGCATAGGCCAGTAGGTTCGTGAGTGCGCGCGGGGTCACCCGGTTGAGCGACGAAAGTCCGCTGCCGTCCTTGATCTGAATGGCGTGCGGGGCGATACCGGCGCGCTCACGGAGCAGCATGTCGAGCTGCTCGTCGGCCAGTTGCGCGCTCCCGACCGCGGCGCCGTCCGGGCCCCTCGCGGCCGCGCGCAGCAGCAGCTCGGCGAAGTGGTTGTCGCTCTCGCCGTTCATCACGCGGGCAAGCTGGGTCAGCGGCGGCGACGACAAGGTCGCCACGCGGGCCGCGCCATCGGGAGTAGGATCGCTCCGCACGACACCGTCCACGTTGATCCCTGCCGCGATCAGCGCAGACCGGAAGGCGCTGGCGGCGAACTGGGAGGGGTCTTCAACGACCACCGTGTAGACTCGGGCTTGGGAGCGTCCACCGATCCACCCCTTGGCCACGACCGTCCCGTCCTTCGTTCGGCTGATGGAGAGCCGGGCGCTGCGACCGGTCCCGCGAATCTTCGTTTGGTTGACCACCTTCACCCCGGCCAGCGCGGGCCGCAAGGTGATGGACGGGGTCGCACGGCCGCGGACCGGTGTGACGGCGACGTGCAACAGGTTGGCATTCAGGGACAGCGCCGAGACACGCGCCGCGTAGCTGTCGTTCAGGTAGCGGGCGAGCCATCCGTCAGGGATCCGGCGGGCCTCAAAGGCGCTGGCGTCGGCGATGATGTCTCCGGTGACGCGCTTGACCCCGGCGTTCACGACCATCTGAGCGAGGACGGCCATCGGCGACTCGGGGGTTCCGCCGAGGAAGCGTCCGGCGAGGGCGGGGTCGCCGCCGCCGCGAAGGACCAGGGAGCCCCGGAGGGTGCCATCAGGCTCAAGGGTCCCGACGCGCAGCACGTCGGTGTTGAGCTGGTGCCAGGGGCCGAGTCGATCGAAGGCGAGGACGGTGGTGAAGAGCTTCTGGGTGGAGGCCGGCATGAGCGGCGTGTCGGCCTGCCGGGCGAAGAGGGTGTCCCCGCGCGTGAGTGAGGTGACCAGGACGCCCCAGGTACCCGTCTTGACGCGTTGATCCAGGAGGGCGTTCAGGTCCGATGCCAACGAGGCGGCCCCCCACGGGGTCGTGGGGACCAGCGGAGGGGGTGGCGGCGGCCGACGCCGCCCTCGCGATGCCGCAGGGACCACCTTCTTTTTGGGGGGCGCGGATTTCGTCCGAGTCGACGCGGTGGAGCGACGTGGGGTCTCCCTGGACTGGGCGCCCGCCGCCATGGCGTCACCGACCACCAGGGCGGCGACCGCGAAGCAGGATCGGAGATAGCGGCGGGCGAGGCGCATACGGGGACCGGTAATGCCCCGCTGCGAGCCGGGGATCAGACCTTGAAGTACACCTTGCGACGATCCAGGGCGAACAGGATCGCCGCCCAACAAGCGACGAAGGTGAGCGCGTAGAGCAACGAAGCGTTCCGCGGGGCCAGCCAGCTGGCGAAGGCCTGGTCGTAGATCACACGCTGCAGGGGCGCTCGCGCACCGTCGACGGGCACCGTAATGATGCTGCCCATGAGGCGTGCCATCGCCCCCGACCCGAGGAACGCGATCATCGGGTTGCGACCAAACCAGTGGAAGGGCGCCGCCCAACTCGTTATGCCTAACACATCCACCAGCCAGGTGCAAGTCGCGAGGGCGACCGCTCCCATCCCGGCGGTGAACACCACGTAGGAACTGGTCCAGAGGCTCTTGTTGATCGGGAAGGTCCAATGCCACATGAGACCCACGACCATGGCCAGGGATCCCACGCAGGCGAGGGCGAGGAGCCGGTCGGGGAGCGGTCGGCTGGACCCGAGCCACCGCCCGACAAACGAACCGCAGAGCACCGTGCCGACGGCCGGGAGGGTGCTGAGGAGCCCCTCAGGATCCCAGGTCTTCGACGTCCGCCAGAGGTGGGACCCGAACACGGACCGGTCGATCCAGGCGGCGAGCGAGGCGGAGGGATCGTCGAGGTTGAAGGCGCCCAGCCCGTATCCCGGGACGGGAACGAGGGTCATGAGCGCCCAGTACCCCAGAAGGATCGCGACAAGCACCGCCAGTTGTTGGCGCCACGACGTGCGGAGGATGACCAGTCCGGCGACGAGGTAGGCGAGCCCGATGCGCTGAAGGACGCCGGGGATGCGTACCTCGGTGATCCGCGTCAACGGGATCCAGGGAAAGGAAGCCAGCAGGAGCCCGCACGCGACGATGAGCGCCCCACGCCGGACCACCTGCCTGACGAGCGCGGCATCGCTGCTCCCGCGTTGGCGTCGGGCCTCGAGCGAGAGGTGGGTGGTCACTCCGACGATGAACAGGAAGAAGGGGAAGATGAGGTCCGTCGGGGTCCAACCATGCCAGGTGGCATGGGCGAGTGGCGGGTAGATGGCGGACCAACTTCCCGGGTTGTTGACGAGCAGCATGCCGGCGACGGTGAGTCCGCGGAAGACGTCGAGGGCCGGGAGGCGCGTGCGGGTGGAGTCGGTCATGGTCGGACGATACGGTCCGAGGTGCCGGGATGGCGAGGGGGCACGGTCCGTCCCACGGGCTGCTTGCGCACCGCCGACACCGGTCGTATCGTCTCGCCCGCCGATTGTATCCAATATCGGACTGGTGGTCCCCAACCACCACGAGATCGGCACCACACACCCCAGGAGGCTCCATGCAGCACAGGCTCGGTCAGCGACGTTGGTCGACGCTGGCGTTCCTGCTCGTCGCGAGCGTCTCGTCCCTGCACGCCCAGGCCACCGGCCGGGTCACGGGACGGGTCACGGATCGCGATGGCGGAGCGCCCGTCGACGGCGCACAAATTCGCGTGGACGGCACCAACGTCGGCGCCATCACGGGCGCGGACGGACGGTACACGATCGCACGCCTCACGGCAGGCACGTATCAGGTGCGCGTGATCCGGATCGGCTACCTCTCGGCGATCCAGTCAGTCACGGTCAGCGCCGGTGGTGCGGCGACCTCCGACTTCACCATCGTCAAGGCACCCTACCAGCTCGAAGCAGTCGTCACGACGGCCACGGGGCAGCAGCTGACCCGCGAACTCGGCAACTCGATCGCCAAGATCGACGCGGCCAAGCTGACGGCCGATGCGCCGATCACCGCGATGCAGGATGTCCTCAACGGTCGTACCGCGGGCGTGACGATGATTGCGTCCAATGGGAGCGTGGGCGGTGGGTCGCGCGTGCGCATTCGCGGGATCAGCTCGGCGTCGCTCTCCAATGATCCCCTGATCCTTGTGGACGGCGTCCGCATGGAGTCTGGGTCGTTGGCCCTCGGGACGTTCATCGGAGGAGCACGGCCGAATTTCCTGAACAACCTGAATCCCGAGGAGATCGAGAGCATCGAGGTGGTGAAAGGCCCCTCGGCGGCGACCCTCTACGGGACGCAGGCGGCCAACGGCGTGATCGTCGTGACCACCAAGAAGGGGAAGGCCGGTCCGGCGAAGTGGAGCCTCTTCGGTGAGGGCGGCCGGTCGTATGACCCGGCCGAGTACCCTGGCATCTATTACACAGAGGGACGTACGTCGGCCGGTGCGGCGACCAACTGTCTCCAGTGGCAGGCGGCACAGGGGTCGTGCACGGTGACCAAGGTGCATACGCGCAACCTCCTTGAGGACAAGGAAACGACGCCGCTCGGCGTTGGGCAGCGTCAGCAGTATGGCGCCCAGGTGACCGGTGGTACGGAAACGGTCCGGTACTTCGTCTCCGGCGACTGGGAAAATGATCTCGGTGTCCTCAAGATGCCGGATGCGGAAATCGACTCGCTGCTCCTGGAGCGTGGCATCACGACCTTGTCGCGTGATCAGCGCATCCCGAACCAGCTGACCAAGGCGAACCTGCGCACGAATCTGAACATCGCCCTGTCGCAGGAAGCCGACCTGAACATCAACGCGGGGTACGTCAACAACTGGACGCAGTTCCCGCAGACGGGCGACAACCTGCAGGGCGCGATCACGTCCGGGATGTTCGGCATCCCGGCTCCCGGGTTCCGCAGCCACTGGGGCTTTGCCCCGCCAAGCCAGGGCTTCTCCAAGCAGGTCTCGCGATACAACAACCAGTTCCTGAACAGCGCGACGATGAACTACCGTCCCTCGTCGTGGCTCTCGACGCGCGCGACGGCCGGCGTGGATTGGCTCGCGTTCAATGACGAAGCCTTCATCGCGAACGGACAGGGCTGCGCCAGCTGCGGCATCGACCGGCAGGGCTTGCGGCAGATCAACAAGTGGAACAACGCGAAGTGGTCGGTGGACCTCAACGCGACCTCCACTTTCCAGCTGACGTCGTCGATCCAGTCGAAGACGGCGGTGGGCATCCAGTGGAACCGCGATCGGCTGACGGGCTCGCTCAGCCAGGCCGCGATTCTCCCGCCGGGCGGCCGCACGATCGACGCCGGCTCGCAGAAGACGTCGGCCGAGCAGACCATCGAGACCGTCATCTTCGGGGCGTACGTGGAGCAGCAGTTAGGGTGGAAGGACAAGTTGTTCGTCACGGGGGCACTCCGCCGCGACCAGAACTCCGCGTTCGGCGGCGACTTCGGCGCTATCGTCTACCCGAAGGCCACCGTGTCGTACGTGGCGATCGAGCGCCCGGATGCGAAGTGGCTCAACCAGGTCCGTCCGCGCCTGGCCTACGGCGTGTCGGGCCAGCAGCCGACCGCCTCGGCTGCGGTGACGTTCCTGAACCCGACGACGACGTCGATCTTCGGCGGCGGCGACGTGCCGTCAGTGACATTCGGTGCGCTGGGTAACTCGGGGATCAAGCCCGAGCGCTCGCGCGAGATCGAGGGCGGGTTCGACGCGAACTTCTACAACAACCGCGTCTCGCTGCAGGTCACGTACTACAACAAGGAAACGTCCGACGCCCTCGTGAACCGTCCGCTGCCGGGTTCGCTCGGTGCCGGTGCGTCGCGCATCGAGAACATCGGTGTCGTGACGAACAAGGGGATCGAGATCTCGACCAACGCTCGTATGTGGGATAGCGACAACCTGCGCTGGGACCTCGGCGTCGAGTACTCCCAGAACAAGAACAAGCTGGTCTCCCTGGCGCCGGGCATCCCGCCGCTTACCGGGTTCGGATTCCAGAACCGGCCTGGCTACCCGTTGTTCGGGTTGTGGTGGCCGCGCCTGACGAGCTACAAGGACGCGAACAACAACCAGCAGATCGAGCCGAGCGAAGTCGTCGTGACGGACACGGCGGTCTTCAATGGCTACACGGTGCCGGTCAACACGATCGGGATTAACAACTCGTTCGGCTTGCTCAAGGACCGGCTGCGCATCTCCGGCCTCCTCGACATCCGCACCGGGTTCGTCTCGCACAACGTGAACGGCCTCTTCCAGTGCGCGTTCGTGCAGAACTGCGCGGCGCTGCATGTGAAGGGCTTTGACCTCGAGGAGCAGGCGAAGGCCGTCGCCGGTCCGCGTGCCTTCGGCGCGTATGGCGAGAAGGCGGACTTCATGCGGCTGCGCGAGGCCTCGGTCTCGTACACCCTGACCCCGCGCCTCGCGAGCCTGCTCAAGGCGAGCGGCGCGACCGTCACGTTGACTGGGCGCAACCTGTGGCTCCAGACCGACTTCACCAGCTGGGATCCCGAAAACACGACGCAGGGCGGCGATGCGGCGAGCTACAACTTCGTGCAGCAGGCGCAGCCGCGTCAGTTCCTCGTCCGCATCAACCTCAACTACTGATAGCCACCACCATGCATCCCATGAAGAACACGGCGATGTTTGCGCGTGGCGCGCGCCTCACCGGCGCCACGCTTGCGGCGGTTAGCCTCGCCGCCTGCTCGACGGAACGGTTGCTCAAGGCAGACCGTCCCGACCAGATCTCTCCCGGGGCCCTATCCGGTTCGCTCCAGGGCGCGGCGGCACTCTACGCCGGCGCCATGGGTGACCTGACCGTCGCTATCTCCGGCGGTGGTGGGGGTGGTGCCGGGATCGGCATCATCACGGCCACGGGGTACCTGAGTGATGAATTCGCCTTCGGTGCAACACCGCCGGAGCTGCGCGAGATGGACTTGCGTGCGGTCCGCGAACAGAACGGTGCCTGGTTGCAGACCTACATCGACCAGCACCGTGCGCGTACCGCGGCAGATCGCGCGGCCGCCGGCTTGAAGGCCGCCGGTGCCGCCGATGGACGCCAGGCGGAAATGCTGGCCCTGTCGGGGCTGATCAACCTGGTGCTGGCCGAGAGCTATTGCTCGGGGGCACCGGTCTCCACGGCGGAGCCGGATATCGTCTACGGAGATCCGCAGACGACGACCCAGCTCCTCCAGGGGGCGTCAGCGAAGATGGACGCCGCCTTGGCGGCAACCGGGATCGATGCCAAGTCGCGCAACCTTGCGAACCTGCTCAAGGGCCGATCACTCTTGAACCAGGGTCAGTTCGCGGCAGCGGCAGCAGCGGTGGCGAGTGTGCCAACCACCTTTGACTACCGGTTCCAGCACGGCACGGCGACCCCGCGCCAGCAGAGCTTCACGTTCAACTACTCGTACAACGTGCAAGGGCTACTGGTCGCGAACCTGGAAGGCACCAACGGCCTCAACTTCGGAACGGCGGGCGACCCCCGGGTTCCGGTGGATGGGACCGGCGCGCCGTCGGTGTTCGACCAGCGCACGCCGGCCTGGTTCTTCAAGGCCTACAACGCGTTCAACCACTCCGTGAAGATCGCCTCGGGGGTGGAAGCACGCTTGATCGAGGCCGAGGCCGCACTCCAGGCCGGGAACACGGCGCTCTGGCTCTCCAAGCTCGCCGAAGCCCGCGCGCCCTACAGCATGGCAGCCCCGACGGATCCAGGCGCGCAGGCCGCGCGCGTCGACCTCATGTTCCGGGAGCGTGCGTTTGCGCTCTTCGGTCAGGGGCGCCGCGTGGGTGACCTCCGTCGCATGATCCGCCAGTATCAGCGTGGGGCGGAGACCGTCTTCCCGACGGGGCCGTACCACAAGGACAACCTGACGCGCGGCGGGGACGTGAACATCATCATCCCGATCTCCGAGAAGAACAACGCCAAGTTCACGGGTTGCCTGAACCGGAACGCATAAGGCACGATCGGCGAACCGATTCAAGGAGTGAAAGGAGGGGCAGGGAGGCGTTACGCCTTCCTGCCCCTTTCTCATGCCCGTCGCCCTCGCGGACGCACGACGTCCGGCCGCGTGAGCTCCTTTTCGCGCGAATTGCGCCTTTCCTGATGGGTGGGGTGGGGCAGGTCAGCGCAATTGACCTGGCGGCCGCGGGCGCGTGTTCTCCTCCCAGCGCGTCCCGCGCGCCGTGCCCGAGTGCCAGCTAACGGGCGGGCTGCATTGAATCGACGCGCCAGGGCACGAAGCCGGTCGGGCGCGTCAGGTACACACGGGCCGCGACACTCGTGTCCGCCGGCGTGCGAAGCCAAACGATGGCGGTCCTCCCGATCCCTGCCTGCCCGGTCAGGCGCGATCGCTTGAGGATGAGCGACCCGGTGTCGCCATTGACCGCAGCCAGCGCTCGTGGTTCCGGGCCGTCGGTGGACCCCTCGACCACCATGTTTGCCACCCATAGGAGGAAGAGGGTGGACAGTGTGCCCACGAACCAACGCACAGCGGCGGGGCGCGTCGGCGCGGCGGGGACCTGAACCGTGGCGGTCGCTGCGAGAGCGGCACGCGCACGCGCGTGGGGAACGAACATCATCCACACCTTCTCGCGCTCGACCCAGAGCAGGAGGGCGAGCAATGCCGTGTAGATCGCGACCAGGTACTTCACTCCGGGAAAGCCGTAGGCGAAGTCCATCACCGTGATGTTGAGCGCCACCGGAAAGAGGGCGGCGGCGCCGACGAATGCCGTCCGGGGAAACAGGAGGAGGATCCCCGGGATCAGCTCGCACATCGCGATGAACTTCGCGTAGGCGGGCGAGAAGCCGTAAAACGCCCACACCAGGAAGGGGCCACTTGCCGTGCTGCGCGTAATGGTCCATTCGCCGTAGACGAACTGGCCACCGAAGAGCTTGACCAGGCCGTAGGCGATGAAGACCACGCCGAGGAACCGGCGAATCAGGACAAGGGGAAGGGCATCGGGGCGCATGCGATGAACATCATGCGCCATGCGGGCGGTTGTCGAGGGTCGCGCGGATCGCGCGGAGGAGGGCCTGCGGTGTCACCGGTTTGTGGAGGAGCGTGCAGCCGTTGTCCTTGAGCCACTGGTCGGTGACCTCGGAGGCGCTGTAGCCCGACAGGAACAGGCAGGGGAGCTCCGGCCGCTGCCGACGCATCTCCTCGAGGGCGCCGCGACCGCTCAATCGGGGCATGACCATGTCGAGGATGACCATGTCGATCGCGTCTGGATTCTCCGTCAGGCGTGCACAGGCCTCCCGCCCGTCGCGAGCGGTGATCACGCGGTAGCCCACGGCGGTGGCGGCCCGTGACACCAGCTCTCGGATCGCATCCGCGTCCTCGGCGACCAGGATCGTCTCGGTGCCTCCCGGCGCCGCTTCAGCATCTCGCGTGGGCCGCGGTGTCGGGGCGTCGCCAGACACGGGCCAGTACACGCGGAACGAGGTGCCCTCGCCGGGGACGGTGTCGACACGGATGAAGCCGCGATGCTGTTCGACGATCCCGTAGACCACCGCGAGCCCCAGGCCAGTGCCGCCGCGGAGTCCCTTGGTTGTGAAGAAGGGCTCGAAGATGTGCGCGGCGACCTCCGGCTGCATCCCACTCCCCGTGTCCGCCACGACCATCGCGACGTAGGTGCCAGGCTGGGCCCAGGGATGGTCGGCGACAAACGACTCGGGCACGTCCACCACGGTCTCGAGGATGAGTCGGCCCCCGTCAGGCATGGCGTCGCGGGCGTTCAGGCAGAGGTTGAGCACGACCTGCTCAAGCTGGGAGCGGTCGAGGCGTACCGTGGGAAGGCGCGAGCCCGGATGGTACTCCACCTCGACCTGTTCACCCAACGTGCGTCGGATGAGGGTGAGGCTTGCCGAGAGCGCCTCGTTGAACTCGACCACTTCGAGGTTGAGGACCTGTCGACGGGAAAAGGCGAGGAGTCGTCGCGTGAGGTCGCTCGCGCGCATCGCCGCCTCGGTGGCATGCGTCAGGTCGCTGACGGCCTCGGGCGCCTTGGTCTTCAAGTCGTCCACGGCCATCGAGAGAAATCCCGTGATCACCTGAAGCATGTTGTTGAACTCATGCGCCACGCCACCGGCAAGCTGCCCGATGGCCTGCATCTTCTGCGACTCGCGCAACTGCTCCTCGAGCGCGGCGGAGCGTGCCTTGGCGGCCTCACGCTCGCTCAGGTCCCGGACGAAGCCGGTGAACATGGTCCCCGTCGACAGCTGGGCGACGGCGATGGTGAGCTCGCAGGGGAAGGTCGTGCCGTCCGCGCGGCACGCACGGAGCTCGAGTCGCTGGCCGACCAGTCCACTCGATCCCGTCGCCGCAACGCGGGCGAGGCCGGCGCGGTGCTGCGCGCGCTGCGCGGCGGGAATGATCAAGTCGGCCATGTCGTGCCCGATCATCGCCTCGCGGGCGTAGCCAAAGATGCGCACCGCGGCCGGGTTCACGTTGTCGATGCGCCCGCGGGCATCGAGGGAGATCACGGCGTCCATGGCCGACTCGAGCATCACGGACATGCGCGTGTTGCTCTCGACCAGTGCCGCATCACGCTCGGCTTCCAGCCGGGCGCGGACCCGCAGGCCGAACACGAGGAGCACGGTCGTGATGACAAACAACAGGAGGATGATGTCCACCACGCCGCTGGCCCGCATCACCGGGCTGGCGATGTCCAGCACCAGCAGCAACGCGATATTGAGCACACCGAGGGTGATCGTCGCCGCGCTGCCTAGCAGGATGCTGCCGAGAATCAGGTCGATGAGGAGGTAGACCACGGCAACTGGCGGGCGCTGTGGGTCGGCGCCGAGGAACGTGGCCGCGAGGAAGGCGGGTGGGAGGAGCACCGTGAGTATGCTCGCCAGCGTCACGTAACCACGCCGGTTGAGCAGCAGTGCCACCAGCAGCACGGCGTACCCGGGCCAGGGGATGCGGTATCCCGGGTCCGCCGTGTACCGCACGATCGCGTTGAGCGAGAAGAGGATGAGCAGGGACATGAGCACCTGCTGCAAGACCCGGCGTCGGTGGCGGCTACCGATCGGGTCGTCGGCCCAGCGGGGCATCCGGCGGTGCGGTGTGACGGTCACGCCAAACGGATAGCGCATCACCGCGTCCCGGGCAACCGGCACCGGCGCGCCGCTGGGTGAGTGTACCCTAACGAACGAAGGCGGGCTCGGGTCAACCACTCCCGCCAGCGGGGTGCCTTTGGCAGGCCGCCGTACCGTCGAGCTCGGGGTATCGGGGAGCCCCAGTGTCCTGCGCCGTCGAGGATGCGCAGTATGCAGGTGCACGGAACCGTCCGTGCCGATCAACCAGACGGGAGGGGACGATGGGAACGAGCGCACACACCCATGGCGCCGCAGGCGCCGGGGATTGCACCGGATGTGGCGGCGGATGCATGGGGGACGTACCAGGTGGTTGCCAGGGGCCCGCACATGTCCCGTGGCTGCCACACGACCGGTGCATGAGCTTCTTCGAATCGCGCGTGTTCGGCGATGAGCGATTGCACGTGCGGGTCACCTACGAACACTGCCTCAAGCTGAAGGGACGCCAGCAGGGGCCGCTCCTCTACTCCACCACCCTGATCCCCGGTGAGGAGGTGCGGATCTACGAGTTCGACCGCTATCGGCGCACGCGCTCGGAGACGCAGCGGCTTTCCGTGCACGCGTCGTTCCGGCAAACGGTCAGCGCGTTGTCGCAGAACCGCCGGTCGTCCAGCACGTCGTCGTACGCGAACAGCCTGCTGGAGACGCGGTCCGCCTCCGATTCGTCGCTGTCGGTGGGCGGTGGCCTCGCCGGATTCTTTGGCGCTCCCTCAGGTTCCATCGATCGGTCGAGTGCGGCCGAGACGCGCTTCGCGACCGGGGCCACGGCCAGCGCGACGGCCGAGACCTTCTCCCAGTACGCCGTGACCGCGTCACAGGCGATGGAGGCGGAGCGCTCGATCGTCGTCAGCACCTTCGAGGACGCGGAACACCGCGAAAGCACGCAGCGTGTCCTGAAGAACGAGAACCCGTGTTACGCCGTCACGTACTTCGTGCGTCGCGTGCTCGAGGTGTACCAGCTGGTGACGCGGGTGGTCCTGATCGAGTGGCGGCTGGGTTCCCAGGGCGAGTGGCGTCGCCTGGATGACATGGGCGACCTCAGCGCCAGCCTCAAGAAGGTGGTCGAGGCCACCTTGAAGGGCGGGCCGAAAGTTGGCCAGGAAGCGCGTGATACGCGGGAGATCACGGTCCCCACGGACGGAACGCTGTATGAGGCCGAGTTGGCCCACTGCTCGTCGTGCGATCCCATGCGCGAAGCGCAGCTCAACGTCGCGATCGAGGCCTCGCGCCTCGAGGCCCGACGGAAGTGCCTGGAGGCGGAGTTGCTGTCACTGGAGGTGGAGCGCCGGCGAGGTCTGCTGGCGGCGGGCACGGGGGTCGAGTTGGGGCTGGTGCCCGTTTCGCTCAACCCCGGCTTCATCTTCAACGACGCGCCGGCCTGAGTGAAGAGCGGCCGGGCGCCCCGTGGGGGATGCCCGGCCGCTGCTGGAGCTGTGTGGGGTGCGGCTTCGGGCGACAGGCCCGGGCCGTGCCTGGTCAAGCTTCGCGATACGGCCCACCACCTTGGGGGCCGCGCCCTCGGCCTCCACGACGCCGGCGTCGCTTGCTGGCACTGCCCGGTGCCGATGGAGTCCCTGCGACGTGGTCCGGCCGGTCGGCGCGCGCGGCGGGTGCTGCTGCCGGTCGGGAAGGCCCGGACCGCGCGGCCTCACGTGACGGCCGCTGCTCGCGCGGGTTTGCCTTGTCGCGTCCCTTCGCGCGCTGCGCGCGGTGGGCGGCGAGCCGGTCCTTGAGCGGGACCTCCAGCTTCTGGTCGGTCCGGGCGTTGTAGTCGAAGTCGGGCAGGGTCACGCGCGGCAGTCCCTTGCCGACGGCCCGCTCGATCGCCCGCAGGTCGTCCTCTTCGCCCGGTGAGACAAAGGTGTAGGCCTCGCCGGTGAGTTCTGCGCGCGCCGTGCGTCCGACGCGATGGATGTAGTCCTCGGAGGCGAGCGGGACGTCGAAGTTCACCACATGCCCAAGCGCCTCCACGTCGATGCCACGCGCGGCGATGTCGGTCGCCACGAGGACGCGGAAGGTCCCGTCCTTGAAGCCGGAGAGCGCCTGAGTACGCTGTGCTTGCGAGCGATTGCCGTGAATCCGGGCGGCTGAAACGCCGCGTTTGTCCAGGAACTCCCACAGGCGGTTGGCCCGGTGCTTGGTGCGCGTGAAGACCAGGGCCTGTTCCATGAGATCCCGGTTGAGGAGCTCGAGCAGCAGGGCCGACTTGAGCTCCTGCTGGACCGGATAGACCGCCTGGGTGATCCCCACGGCCGGCGCCGCCTTGCGCGCCAGGTTGATCGTGAGCGGGCTCTTCAGCATCTCGCGCGTCAGCTCGAGGATTGGCCCGGGCATCGTGGCGCTGAAGAACAGCGTCTGCCGCTTGGCGGGCAGCTGCTTGAGGACCTTGCGGATGTCGGGGAGGAACCCCATGTCGAGCATGCGATCCGCTTCATCGAGCACGAGGTGCTCGATGTGGCCGAGGGATGCGTACGGGTGGCGCAGGTGGTCGAGGAGGCGCCCCGGCGTCGCGACGAGCACATCGACGCCGGTTCGGAAGGCGTGTTCCTGCGGCCCCATCCCGACGCCGCCGAAGATCGCCGCGCCGCGAATCGGGGTGTGCAGGGCGATGGTATTGAACTCCTCGAGGATCTGGGCGGCCAACTCGCGCGTGGGGGTCAGCACGAGGACCCGCGTGCCCTTCCCCTTGCGGGTGAGCAGCTGGTGCACGACGGGGAGTAGGAAGGCGAGCGTCTTGCCGCTTCCGGTCATGGCGCACGCCAGGACATCACGTCCCTCGATAGCCCCCGGGATCGCGTCGGACTGGATGGGGGTCGGCTTGGCGAAGCCGAGTTCCTTGACCGCCTTGAGCAGGGCGGGGTCGAGATGGAGCGTGGAGAAAGACAGGAGGCGGACCGGTAGGGGGCGAGGCGGCAGACGGCAGACGGCAGACGAAAGCTAGCGGGCTCGGGGCCTGCGGGGGGCGTTGAATGCCGAACGGCGCCCTGAAAAGCAGAGCGCCCCGGCTTTGAGGGCCGGGGCGCTTCGAGAAGTCGGCGACCTCAGGGGAGGTGCGCGATGCACTCGATCTCGATCTTCGCGTTGGGGACCACCAGCGCGGCCACCACTACCGTGGAGCGAGCCGGTGGTGCCGAGGGGAAGAAGGTGCGATACACGGCGTTCATCCCGGCGAAATCCTTCACGTCGGTCATGAAGACCGTGCACTTGTCGACCCGATCCATGGTCGTTCCCGCCTGCTCAAAGACGCGCTTGATATTCTCGAGCGTCGCCTTGGTCTGGCCGGCGATGGATGTATCAGGATTGTCGCGGCTCATGCCGAGCTGGCCCGATCCGTAGACCGTCTTTCCGACGATGATCGCCGGGGTCAGCGTCGGGGACGACGTGCCGACCGGCTTGCGGTCCTGCGCGCCAACAGTGGTGGCGGCGAGGGCGAGGAGAGCGAGGTAGCGCATGGGTTGGGATCGAGACGGTGGACGGGGGCGGCAGACGGCAGACGGCAAAGCTGCGGGGTGGGTGTCGCGAAGGCTAGTGCCCCCCTTTGACTGCCAGACGCAACGAGGGCCGGGAGCGGCAACTGCGCTCCCGGCCCTCGCTACGTCTGGTCGGGTGAGCCGCTACTTCTTCAGCGCACCCATGACCGCGAGCAGCGCCATCAACGTGGCAATCGCGATGATCAGCGGCCCGGTGAACAGGGCCCGGAACAACTTGTGGTCGTACTTGAGGTGCATGTAGAACATCACGACGATCGCGAACTTCACGGCCGACATGATGAGCAATGCGGGGACGAATATCGAGGACGCAACAAAGCTGGGGATGTAGTAGGCCCAGACCTCGACGATCGTGATGACCGTGAGGATCAGGGCGACCCACTTGTACTCCTTCCAGCTTGGGTGGTAATGCTCGGCGTGGGAATCGTTCGCCATGTCGGGCCTCAATCCGGAATGAGGTAGAGGAGAGTGAAGATCGCGATCCAGACGACGTCGACGAAGTGCCAGTACAGGGCGGCAAGGTCAACGTTCAGGGCATCCTTTGGTCCGAGCCCGCGCTGGTAATCAATCGCGAGCAGGGTACCGAGCCAGATCACTCCGGCGGTCACGTGCGCGCCGTGGAAGCCGGTGAGGGTGAAGAAGGTGGAGCCGAAGAGGTTGGTCTTGATGGTCAGCCCTTCGTGGACGAACGAGGTGAACTCGTAGGCCTGGAAGGCGAGGAAGCCGGCGCCGAGAAGGCACGTCATCCAGAGCCAGAGCTTGGACGAAGCGAGCATCCGGTCACCGAGGCCGGCTCCGGAGGGCAACGGCTTGTCCTTGTTCTCGACCGCGGACAGCGCGAGCACCATCGCCAACGACGACATCAGCAGCACGAAGGTCGATGCCGAGGTGACCGGGATGTTCAGGATCGGCGCGAACACCTTGCCCGTCTGCGGGTGCGTCCAGGACGAATGCGGGAACGGCCCGACGACGGAGCGGCCCTTGTAGATCAGGTACGTGGAGATCAGTGAGGCGAAGAGCATGCACTCCGACCCGATGAACGCCCAGATGGCGATCTTCCGGCTGTCGAGGCCGGTGGTCGTGTAGTGGTGGTGCTCCTCGTGGCTCCCGTGGGCGGGAGCCGCATGGGCGTTGGCGGACACGAGTGGTTGGGCTCCGAGGGAAAGGACGGAGGAAGGAATTGGCCGGCCGGCAGAATCGGCGGCGCGCATTTAGTGGTGCTCCTCGAGCGGGGTGGTGAGCCACGCATAGAGGAACCCGACGAGCATGGAGGCGCCAAGGCCGATGCCGGCGAACCCTGCGGACTTGTTGTGGGGCAGGATCAGCAGGCCGGTGAACATGATGACCAGGCCGAGGGCGGTCCACAGCGGCTTGATCGTGGAGGACGGCATCGGGATGCCGAGCTGCTTCGCGGTGAAGGTCTCGGTCTCGATGTGCATGTCGACCACGTCGTGCTCACCGGTGTGTACGAGGCCGGCGTCCGTGTGGGGCACGTCCTTCGTCCGCTCGGGGTGGGTGAGGTCCCACAGCGGATACCGCGAGTGGACCACCGGGATCTTGGCGAAGTTGTACTCGGGCGGCGGCGACGGGATCGACCATTCGAGGGTCGCGGCGTCCCACGCATTCCCCGGGGCCGGGGCCCCGCCCTTCTTGGAGGCGAAGAAGTTCCAGATGAAGATCAGCGTCGCCGGCATCAGCAGGAGGGCGCCGATCGTCGAGATCATGTTCAGGGTGTCCCAGCCTTGGTTCGCATCGTACGTGTAGATGCGGCGTGGCATGCCGAGCATGCCGCTGAAGTGCATCGGGAAGAACGTCAGGTTCATCGCGATGAAGTTCAGCCAGAAGTGCCAGGTGCCGGCCGTCTCGTTCATGTAGCGGCCGTACATCTTCGGGAAGTAGTGGTAGATCCCGGAGAAGATGCCCATGATCGCGCCACCGAAGAGCACGTAGTGGAAGTGCGCGACGATGTAGTAGGTGTCGGTCTGCTGCAGGTCGGACGGCGGCGACGAGTGGGTGATCCCGGAGATGCCGCCGATGGTGAACAGGGCGATGAGGCCGATGGCGAACTTCATCGCTGCCGTAAAGCGGATCGAGCCGCCCCACATCGTGAAGATCCAGTTGAAGATCTTCACGCCCGTGGGAATGGCGATGAGCATCGTGGTGAGCGAGAACACCGTGTCCCCGATCGGGCCCATGCCGACGGCGAACATGTGGTGGGCCCACACGCCAAAGCCGAGGAAGCCGATCAGGATCCCGGAGTAGGCCATCACGCCATACCCGAAGAGTGGCTTCTTGGAGTTGGTCGGCAGGACCTCACTGACCAGGCCGAAGGCCGGGAGGATGAGGATGTAGACCTCGGGGTGACCGAAGACCCAGAACAGGTGCTGCCAGAGGAGCGGGTCGGCGCCGGCCGAGACCTGGTAGAAGTTGGTGCCGAAGAAGCGGTCGAACTGGAGGAAGACGAGCGCGATCGTGATCACCGGGAAGGCGAGGATGATCAGGAACTGCGTCACGAACGACATCCAGGTGAACATCGGCATGCGCATCAGGTTCATCCCGGGCGCCCGCAGGTTGATCACCGTGGTCGCAAAGTTGAACGCCGCCGCCAGCGAGGAGATACCGAGGATCTGGATGCCGAGGACCCAGAAATCCATGTTGATCCCGGGCGAGTAGGTACGTCCCGAGAGTGGGGCGTAGGCAAACCAGCCACCGTTCGGCGCCATCCAGCCGAAGATCGGGATGGTGATGAACAACCCGCCGAACAGGTACACCCAGTAGCTGAACGCGTTAAGTCGCGGGAAGGCGACGTCACGGGCCCCCAGCTGCAGGGGGATGAGGTAATTGAAGAACGCGGCGGAGAGCGGCATGATGGCCAGGAAGACCATCGTGGTGCCGTGCATCGTGAAGAGCTGGTTGAACTGGTCGGCCGTTACGATGGTCTGGTTCGGCTTCATCAATTGCCAGCGCATCAGGACGGCCTCGAGGCCGCCAAAGACGAAGAAGAAGAGGGAGGTGTGGAGGTAGAGCGTGCCGATCTTCTTGTGATCGGTCGTCGTCAACCACGCCATGATCCCTGCCTTCTCGCCGCTCGCATACGACGTGTAGGTGGGAGATGCTGCGACGGTAGCCATGGGGATGTGGATTCGGTGTCGGAGGTCGGTCGTGCCGGGGTGCGTGGGGCGGCGCCCCGGCCCATCAGCCGTCTACTTCAGCGTTCGCAGGTAGGCCACGATGTCGGCGATCTGTTCGTCCGTCAGGCCGCCGGTCGAGACCGGCCGCTTGAGGATGGGATCCATCTCGCCCTTGCCGACCACCTGCATCTTGGCGCCGGGCTTCATGGCCACCGCGTTCTTGATCCAGTAGGCCATATGCTTCGCATCGTTGGGAAACAGTCCCCCGGCGATGGTATGCCGCGAGGCGACGTGGGTCAGGTCGGGCCCGATCGGGCTCTGCGAGGCCGGGTTGCCGCGGATCTTGTGGCAGCCGATGCACAGCGACCGCGAGTAGGTCTGGAAGCCGCGGGTCGCATCGCCGTTGGCCAGCGCCGCCTCGTTGAACGTGAGCGACGCAGGAATCGGTGTGCGCGGCACGATGTGGGCACCCAACTGGTCGACGGGGAACTCGTATCCGCTGCTCGGTGCGGCGGCGGGCGCTGGAGGCGGTGCTGGGGCCCTGTTGGCGGCCGGGACCGCCGTTGCCGGTGCGACGGCGGGCGGCGCGGGCGGCGGGAACACCGCGTTCGCCGCCTGGTGCGTCGCCCAGCTCTCGAAGTTCGCCGCATTCACCGTGTAGGCCCGGAACCGCATGTTCGCATGCGAGTCCCCGCAATACTCGTTGCAGCTCCCGATGAAGGCTTGCTCACCCGTGGAATCCGGGGTGAACCAGATCCGATTCGTGTGGTTGTTGATCAAGTCGCGCTTCCCGCCAAGCGCCGGGATCCAGAACGAGTGGATCACGTCGACGGTCTGCAGCTCGAACTCGACGGCGCGCCCGGTCTGCAGGTACACCTCGTTGGCGGTGGAGACGTTGTACTGCGGATACTTGAACTCCCACCACCACTGGTGGCCGATCACCTGGATCTTGAGCGCGTCCGCCGGAGCGGCGCCCTGATACTTCCAGATGTAGCGCACGGTCGGCACGGCAATGATCGCCAGGACGAACAGCGGGAGGACCGTCCAGGTGATTTCCATGACGGTGTTCCCGTGCACGTGCTTCGGATCGGGGGAGTTGGGTCGCCGCCGATACCGCACGATCGCGTAGAGCAGGATCGCCTCGACGATGACGAAGACGATCGTGCCCCACCACATCATCGTGTTCCACAGCGACGTGACGTCGCGGTTGAACTCCGTCGTGGGGAGAAAGGTGGAGTTGGGGTAGTTGCCGCCGCATGCCGCGATGGCGAGCAACAGGAGCGCCGGCCATGCGGCGCGCACGAGCTGACGCGGGCCAGAATTCCGTGTCATCACTCTGTCCAGAGGGGTGGTGTCGAAATGCGCCGCGCGAGGGTCGCAACGGGCAGGCTAAAGCCGCCGCAAGCTACCGGCCGGGGAGCATGCCGGCAAGCAGTCAGGGAGTTCCGGACCCGTTGCGATTCAAGGACTTAGGTCCGAACGAGGTCGCAGGCGGCAGACGACAGACGGCTGAAGGCAGACGACCGATCCGCGCACGGTCGCGGGGCGCAGTCTCGTCGCCGGACGCAAGCCGTGGTTCAGCCTCTCTCAGCCCTTGGGTGCGGCCTTCTCCTCTCCCCCGGAGGTGTGCAACTCCTTCGTCTTGTTCACGGCGATCTCCAGCGCCGTCCGGATCTGGCCCACGAACTCACGCAGCGAGCGCAGGCGCGTCTGGTCGCTCCCGCCTCGTGACAACACCAGGATCAGCGCAGACACCAGGTCCGAAATCATCCCGAACTGCCCCTTGAGCAGCCCGACCAGCGGCGTCGCCGTCCGCTGGATCTGCTGGCGCATCTGCGAGGTGTTCTTCTGGCCCCGCACCTCGATCGCCATCCGCTCCACGATCGCATGAATACGCGTTAACTGGAGCTGCGCCTGATCCAGCGTCGCCATCTTCGCGATGCCGGCGCCGTCCATCTTGGGGCCGCTCATCCCGTGCCCCCGCCAATCATCGCGCTAGGATTCAGGATCTCATCGAGGCGCTCCCGCGTCAGCAGCCCGCGCGACATCACGATGTCGTAGACGCCGCGACCCGTCGCCGCCGCCTCCTTTGCGACGTCGGTGCACGTCTTGTACCCAAGCACAGGGACCAGGGCGGTCACGATCCCGATGGACTCCTCAACAAACCGCTTCAGGCGATCGGGATTCGCCGTGATGCCCTCGACGCATCGCGACTTCAGCACTGTGCAGGCGTTACGCAGTGACGCAATTCCGCGCAGCAGGTGATAGGCGATCACTGGCTCGAACGCATTCAATTGAAACTGACCCGCCTCCGCCGCCATCGTTACCGTCACGTCCCCGCCGATGATCTCGAAGCACACCTGGTTCACCACTTCGGGAATGACCGGGTTCACCTTCCCCGGCATGATCGAGGAGCCGGGCTGCATGGCCGGCAGGTTGATCTCGCCAAACCCGGCCCGGGGCCCCGAAGAGAGCAGGCGGAGGTCGTTGCAGATCTTGGAGAGCTTGGTCGCGCAGCGCTTGAGCACACCACTCAACTGGACGAACGCCCCGGTGTCCGAGGTGGCCTCCACCAGGTCCGGTGCGGTCACCAGCGCGAGCCCGGTCACCTGGCTCAGGTGGCGACGGACCGACTCAGCGTAGCCCGCCGGGGCGGTAATCCCCGTCCCGATGGCGGTCGCGCCCATGTTGATCTCGCGGATCAGCGACAGCGACTCGCCCAGGCGCTCCACATCCTCGAGGATCGTGTGGCCAAACGCCGAGAACTCCTGGCCGAGGGTCATGGGTACCGCGTCCTGGAGCTGCGTGCGACCCATCTTGAGCAGGGGGGAGAACTCACGCCCCTTGGCCAGGAACGCCTCGGCCAACTCGCGCATTGCCACGCGCAGGGTCTCGATCTCCCCGTGCAGCGACAATCGAACAGCGGTCGGATACACGTCGTTGGTCGACTGGCTCAGGTTGACATGTTCGTTCGGGTGGAGGCGATCGTACTGCCCACGGCGTTCCCCCAGCAGCTCCAGCGCGCGGTTCGCGATGACCTCGTTGGCGTTCATGTTCGTGGAGGTCCCCGCGCCGCCCTGGATCACGTCCACGAGGAAATGCTCGTGATGTCGGCCGGCGCGGATCTCTTGCGCGGCCGTGGTGATGGCGTCGCATCGCTCCTGATCCAGCAGCCCGAGTTCCTGGTTGGCCAGCGCGGCAGCCTCCTTCACGGCGGCGAGTGCCTCGATCAGGGCGGGGAGCTCGCGGATCGGGGTGCCGGTGATCGGGAAGTTCTCGAGGGCGCGCAGGGTCTGGACGCCATACAGGGCGTCGTTCGGGACGGTGCGGACGCCGAGGAGGTCCTTTTCCTCGCGGACGGCCGCGCCACTGAAGCCCATGAGGCGTCCACGGCCGGCGAGGGTGGCGTCGGTCGCCGCCAGTCGCCGCGAAATCGCCCGGGCGGCACGCCCGACCAGCGCCGCGTAAAGCTGCGGAAAGTCCTTCAGGATGTCGGCGACCCGGTCCTTGCTGAGGACGAGGGCTTGCGTGTCCTGCAGGGCGAGGGCCGTGGTGCCATGCGGCGTCTCGTCCAAGAGGATCCCCTCGCCGACGGCCTCGCCGGCCCCAAGGGTGACCAGCCGGATCGGGCGGTCGCCCGCGCTCTTCTCGATGGCGATAGCGCCCGAGACGATGAGGGCCATGAGGACCCTGGGTTGGCCCTGGGCGAACAATTCGTGGTTGGTCTCGAAGGTGCGAGGCTCCACGTGCTTGGCGAGCTGGTGGATCGCCGTGTCAGTGAGTCCGGAGAGGAAGTCGAGGGCCCGGAGTTGTTCGCGAATCAATTGTGGCACGGAGTCCGCGGGGCGGAGGGTTCGCAGGGAAGTCTAGCACGTCCTCAACAGACGACAGGGCCGGCGGGGTCGATACGTCTCGGTCGGTCCGGTCCGGTTCGCACGGATGGCCGGCCGTCTGGTGGCCCGGCTGGGCGCGCTCGGGGTGTTCGGCCGCCGGGGGTGACGCGGTCGGCCCTCGAGGGCCGACGCGGACGACACGCGTGGATTTGACACAGACGAGCTGACCCCATATACCTAGACCGTCAGGCATAGGAGTCTAGGTATGGCACGCAACGACATCCTGCAGGGCACGCTCGACCTCCTGGTCCTCAAGACCCTGGCGCGTCGCGGGCCGCTGCACGGCTACGGGATCACGGCGCACATCCAGCGCGTCTCCGACGAGCAGCTGCGCGTGGAGGAGGGGTCGCTCTACCCGGCGCTGCATCGCATGGAGCAATCCGGGCTGGTGCGCGCGACGTGGGGACTGACCGAGAAGAACCGGCAGGCGCGCTTCTACACCATCACGGCGGCCGGCAAGAAGCAGTTGGGGGAGGCAGAGGAGAGCTGGGCCCGGCTGCGCGATGGCGTGCAGCGTGTGTTGCGGTACGCCTGACCATCACGCGAGAGGCTGACATGTGGTTGCGTCGACTGCTGAATGTGCTGCGCCCGGGGCGCGTCGAGGACGAGATCCGTCGCGAACTCGACTTCCATCTCGCGGAGCGCGAGGACGACCTCGTGGCGGCGGGCGTGCCACGCGACCGGGCGCGGCATGAGGCGCGACGCCGCTTCGGGCACGTCACCACGGTGCGCGAGGCCACCCGGGACGCGGATCTCGCCCCGCGCGCGGAGTCGTGGCTCGCCGATGTGCGGTATGCGACGCGCGCGTTGCGCAGCGCCCCGGCCTTCACCCTGGTGGCCGTGGCCTCACTCGCGCTCGGCATTGGGGCGAACACGGCCATCTTCAGCCTCGTCAACGCCGTCATGCTCCGGTCGCTCCCGGTGCAGGCGCCCGAGCAGCTGGTCGCGCTCAGCATGTCGGCAGACGACGAGCTGGCCAGCTTCACCAACCCACTCTGGGAACAGGTCCGCGACGGGCAGGACGTGTTCGCGGGGGCCCTCGCCTTTGGGGGCGCCCAATTCAACCTCGCCGACACCGGGGTCGAGCGCCCCGTCGACGCGCTGTTTGTCAGCGGATCCTACTTTCCCGTGCTAGGTGTGGGGGCGGCGTCGGGGCGCATCCTCGGCCCGGCAGACGACGTGCGCGGGTGTGCGGCGACCGCGGTGCTCAGTCACGCCTTCTGGCAACGGGAATTCGGCGGCGACGCGGGCGCCGTGGGTCGCCAGGTCACCCTGAGCGGGCACGTGTTCGACATCGTCGGTGTGGCCGAGCCGGGGTTCACAGGCCTCGAGACCGGGACCGCACCCTCGGTCTTCGTCCCCCTCTGCGCGGGCCAGGTCCTCTCGCCCTCCGGTGGCTTCCTCGACCATCGCAGCTGGTGGTTCCTCACGATCCTCGGCCGGATGCGTTCGGACCTCCCGCTCGCGCAGGTCAACGCGCGCCTCGCGCAGCTGTCCCCGGGGTGGTTCGAGCGCACGACGCCGCCAAACTGGTCGGCGGAGAACGTCAAGGACTACCTGGGTCGCCACCTCGTGGCGCACGAGAGCGTCGACGCCTTGTCCGGCGTGCGGACGACCTACGCCGGCGCCCTCCTGGTGCTCATGGGGATCGTCGCGCTCGTGCTGCTGGTGGCGTGTGCCAACGTGGCGAACCTCATGCTCGCCCGGGCCTCCGTGCGGCGCCGTGAGCTGGCCGTGCGGGTGGCGCTGGGTGCCTCGCGCGGGCGCCTCGTCCAGCAGTTGTTCGTCGAAGGGCTCGTGCTTTCCGTTGCTGGGGCAACCATCGGGATCGGACTGGCCTACCAGGGCAGCCACCTCCTCGTGCGGATGATGTCGAGCCGGGACCCGGTCTCGCTGGACCTGTCGATCGATGGGCGCGTCTTGCTCTTCACGATTGGGGTCGCGGTAGCCACTGCGGTGCTCTTCGGCCTCGCCCCGGCGTGGCGCGCGGTGCGCACCGACCCGCAGTCCGCGATGCAGGGTCACGGGGGGCGCGGGGTGATCGAAGGCCACAGTCGCTTCGGGATCGGGAAGGTCCTGGTGAGTGCCCAACTCGCGCTCTCGCTCGTGCTGGTGACGGGGGCGGCGCTGCTCGTCGGAAGTTTCCGGGCCCTGGAACAGGTCGAGGCGGGGTTCGTCCCGGACCAGGTGCTGGTGGTTGAAGCCAACCTGCGCGAGTCGGGTGCGGCGGCGTTGACCACCCAGGCCCGCCTCCTCGAACGGCTGCGGGCGTTGCCAGGGGTGCGCAACGCCACCAGCTCCTTCAATACTCCCCTCGCACGTTCGTCGTGGAATGACCTGGTCGTCATCGAGGGTCTCGCCGCGACGAAGCCCGAGGATCGTGAGATCTACCTCAACGAGGTTTCGTCGGACTACTTCGCCACCCTCGGGATGCGGTTGGTTGCGGGGCGCGACATTGGCCCGCAGGACCAAGTCGGGGCGCCGGCGGTGGCGGTCATCAACCAGTCGGCCGCGATGCGGTACTTCCAGCATCCCAACCCGGTGGGCCGCACCTTCCGGCTCGAGCGTGGACGGGGGACGTCGCCGCCCATCGAGGTGATTGGCGTGGTCACCGACGCGAAGTATCAGAACCTCCGAGATCCTGCGCCTCCGTCGGCGTTCTTTGCCCTCGCCCAGGATTCGTCGTTCAACGGGGGGCCCGCGTTTGTCATCAAGGCCGCAGGCCCTGCGACGGGGCTCCAGGCGGCGGTGACCGCCCTGTTCGCGGAGGTCCACCCACGGGCCACCCTGCGGTTCAAGGCCCTGGAGCAGCAGGTGGCCGACACGATCGTGCGAGAGCGACTCCTCGCCACGTTATCTGGGTTCTTCGGCATCCTCGCGGTGCTGCTCGCGGCGATCGGGTTGTACGGCACGATGGCGTATCACGTGGCGCGTCGCCGCGGGGAGATCGGCATCCGGCTCGCCCTGGGAGCTGCGCCGCGCCGCGTGCTGGGCGGCGTCCTGGGCGAGGTCGGTGTGGTGCTCCTGGTCGGGACCGTGGCCGGGCTCGGCGTCGTGCTGGTGGCTGCGCCGCTCGTGCAGCAGTTCCTCTTTGGGCTGACGCCGCGCGATCCGCTGGCGATGGCGGCGTCCGCCGTGATCCTGGCCGCGGCGGCGGCGATGGCTGGGTACCTGCCGGCGCGGCGCGCGGCCCGGATGGACCCGATGCGCGCGTTGCGCGAGGAGTAGGATGACCGACCTAGCCTGGCGGGAGTCGTTGTCCTCCGTCGCGGGCGCGGCCGACCCGCTCGACTTCCGCGGCGATGGCGTCGATGGCGTGCTCAATGCGCTCGATGCGCGGGTCGGTTTGCCCGGTCGGCAGTGACTGCCCGGGAATCCACCCCGCGTGTCGCCAGGTGCGCGCCAGGGGCGAGTCGCCCGGGATGAGCTGCGCTTGCCCACAAATCGGGCAAAGCATGCGTTTGGACGTCAGGCGCCACGCCTGGTAGACGACGCCGGGAATCACGAAGGGAACGAGCAAGGCGGCGGCGATCCAGCTGCTCCCCGGTCGTTCGGGAAGGTTGGTTTCGGAGCCGCACCAGGTGCAGAGCCAGGAGCGAGGAGCCACGGGGCGAGCAGAAGGGGAGAAAGGGAAAGCCGGTCGCGCCACCCGGTGGCGGCGCGTCCATCACGACCGTGAGCGCGCGTCCATCAGGTGCTCACGGTCGCGGCATGGTGCGGGGCAGCTTACTGGACGGCGTTCCTCAACGTGAAACGCGTGAGCCACTCATGCTCGCGCCGGATCTTGTCCATCTGGTGGTAGTACTCCCCAAGGCCGTGGCCTTCGCGTGGGTAGAAGACCAGCTCCGTCGTCTTGCCGCGATCCTTGAGGTGCCGGAAGTACTCCATCGGCTGCCCGATCGGGACTCGCTCGTCGTTGGATCCGTGCAGCATGAGCAACGGCGTGGTGACCTTGCTCGCGTACTGGACGGCGGAGCGTGAGCGGTAAAACTCGAGCGACTTGTTGTTGATGGTCCCGTCGAGCTGCGGCATGCCGTCGTAGAAGGTGCCGATGTAGCCCGGGATGTCGGTGGTGCCGTACATGCTTTCCATGTTGGAGAGCCCGGCGCCCATCATCGCGGCCTTGAAGCGGCCGGTCTGCGAGACGACCCAGCCCGTCATGAAGCCGCCGTAACTCCATCCGGTCACGGCGAGGCGCGTCGAGTCGGCCACGCCGCGGCGGACCAGTTCATCCACGCCAGTCATGATGTCGCGATAGTCGCCCGCGCCCCAGTCCTTGATGTTGCCGCGCATGAACTTCTCGCCGTAGCCGGTGGACCCGCGCGGATTGGGATACAGCACGGCCCATCCCTGGCCGGCGTAGTACTGGCCCGGGGATCCCCAGTTGGCCTTGAAGCCGTTGGTGTGGGCGCCCGTCGGGCCGCCGTGGACGTCCACCTTGAGCGGCACGCGCTGGCCGGGGCGGTATCCCACGGGCTTGAGCAGGATCCCTTCCACGGTCCAGCCGTCCGTGGACTTCCATGTGACGACTTCACTCTCGCCGAACGCGATCTGGGCGAGCTGCGGGTTCACGGTCGTCAGCTTTCGTGGAGCTGCGAAGGTCGCGTCGGTGACGTACACGTCCGCGGGTGAGGTCGGCGTGTCCATCGCGAAGGCCACCACGCGTTCGTCATCGGAGAATGACGCTGCGCGCAGCTGCGATCCTGTGGAGAGGCGCTGGTATTGGCCGGTTGCCGGCGTGTAGGCGAACATCGCGCCGAACACGCGATCCTGGGTGCTCACGAAGATGCGCTGTCCGTCGCGCGACCAGCGCAGCTGCCCGACCGAGTAGTCCCACGACGCGGCGGCCGCGTTCTTCGCGGTCCGGGTGGCGAGGTCGTAGGTGAACAGGTTGGTGTTGTGCAGCGAGCGCGGGTACATCCCGTCCCCGTTGGGCTTCCAGTCCTCGAGGAGTGCGCCGAACGCCAGGGTGCGGCCGTCGGGCGACCACACCGGGGTCGACTGCAGGGTCATGTTCGCCGGGCCCGCAACCGTCTCGCTCGCCTTGCTGGCCACGGTGACGATCCGCGCCTCGCGCCGTTCATCGCGAATCAGGGTCGTCGGGCGGGCCAGGAAGGCGAGGCGCGTCCCGTCCGGGGACCAGGTCGGCGTTCCGGCGACCGAGAACGCCCCACTCGTGATCTTCTCCGCCTTTTTTGTTGCGACATTCACGACCCAGATGTGCGGCATCCGCATGTCCCCCTCGAACGTCTTGGGGTCGTCGCGACGGCGCGCCTTCGCCTCGGCGTCACGGGTGAGCGAGTCCGTGGTGAGGTAGGCGATGGACTGGCTGTTCGGCGCCCAGGTGTATCCACTGACCCCGTCGCGTGCCGTGGTGAGGGCGAACGCTTCGCCGCCATCGGCGTGCATCAGCCAGACTTGTGGCCGTGGGCCGTCCGTGCCATTCGCCGCCCCTCGCGCGGAGACAAACGAGATGTAGCGACCGTCGGGTGACCACTGCGGGGCGGACTCTCCGCGTTCGCCAAACGTGAGCTGACGATTGCCACTGCCGTCGGCGCGAATGATCCAGACATGCGAGCGCATGTCGTGCTGGTCGCCCTTGCTGGTGTCGCGTGCGGCGGGGTGCTCCCACGCCGCAATGCTGTAGAGGATGCGCGACCCATCGGGGGAGACCTGCACGGACCCGGCGTTCTTCAGGTCCATGATGTCATCGATGGTGATCGGGCGCTGGGCACCGACGACAGAGGTGCCGAGCACGGTGACGAGGAAGGCAGTGGAGAAGCGCATGGCGGGGCGGGCTGGGGTCGAGATCGGGGAAATTGGGCACCGGACCCCTGTGGCGCGAGCGGTCGGGGGGCGACGGTTGTCATCGTCCGGACGGCGGTCCAGAATCTCTGCATGCGAAACGCCCTCCTTCTGGCCGGCCTTGCCGCGAGCGCCCTGGGTGCCCAGGACGCCGACCTCATCCTGCGCAACGGCCGAATCTGGACCGGGGATACCCTCCGCCCAGCCGCCCAGGCCGTCGCAATCCGCGGCGACCGGTTCATTGCCGTCGGCAGCAACGCGGCAATGTCCAGGCACCGGACCGCGCGGACCCGCGTCATCGACCTCGGGGGGAAGTTCGTCACCCCCGGGTTCATTGACGACCACACGCACTTCAACCAGGCCGGGGCGTTGCTCATCGGGGCGAACCTCCTGGACGTGAGCACGCCGGCGCCGTTTGCCGCGCGCGTCAATGCGGCCGTCGCCCGCATGAGCCCCGGGCAGTGGCTGACGGGTGGCGATTGGGGCGCCTACGAAGACAACCCCGCCAGCTCGACCGGTGCGCAGGCCGTGCCGGTGTCGCAGCGCTTTTCGCCGGATCGGTCGATCATCGATTCGGTTAGCGGGTCGATCCCCATGTTGTTCAATCGATGGGACCGAAGTGCCTGGCTTGCGAACGGGTTGGCGCTGGAACGGGCGGGCCTGTCGTGTGGGCAACCCGTGGCCGGGCTCGAGTGCGTGAGCGGGCGAGCGACGGGCCGCGTCGCGGATGACGCGCTCGCCCGCGTGCGGGCCGCCGTCGCCCCCAAGACCTTCGACCAGCGCCTGCGCGAGGCGCGCGCGGCCATGACGCACCTCGCCGAGTTGGGGGTGACGACGATCCATGACATCACCCCGCCGTTCCAGCTCCCCGTCTACACCGAGTTGAAGCGACGCGGAGAGCTGACCGTGCGGGTCTTCGCCCGGCCCACGCTCGACAAGTGGAACGAGATGACCTACGCCGGGATTGCGCCCGGCTTTGGCGACGACTGGGTGCGCGTGCGCGCGCTGAAGGGTTTCGTCGACGGGATCCAGGGGAACTCCACGGCCCGGTTCTACGAACCGCAGCTCCACAGCGGCAAGCGCGGCGAATGGCGCGACTCGACGAACACCGCCGCGACCGACGGCCCGGGCTCAGGCATGATGCCAGCCGGCAACATGGAGCGCCTGCTCTTTGGGCTGGACTCTGCCGGCTGGTGGGCGAACGTGCACGCCATTGGCGACGAGGCCATCGACAGCGTGCTCACCATCATGGAAAAGGTGATGCAGGTGAATGGGCCGAAGGAGCGTCGGTGGCGCGTGATCCACTCCCAGGTGATTCGCAACGCGGCCGTCGCACAGCGGTACAAGCGACTCGGGCTCATCGCCGAGGTGCAGCCGTATCACGCCATCGACGACATGCGCTGGATGGAACAGCGCATCGGGGAGCGGGCGCGGTGGGCCTACGCCTTCAAGACCTTTCACGACGCGGGGGTGCCGCTCCTCTTCGGCTCGGACTGGCCTGGGACGAATGCGAGCTGGTACACGGCCAACCCCATGACCATCCTCTATGCGGCGGTCACGAGACAAACGATGGACGGCAAGCCGGAGGGCGGCTGGTTCCCCGAGCAGCGCCTCGACCTGGAGACGAGCCTGCGGAGCTACACGGTGAACAACGCGTGGGCCGAGGGGGAGGAGGCGACCAAGGGGAGCATCACGACCGGGAAGCTCGCCGACCTGGTGGTCATCGATCGGGACCTGTTCGCGATCCCGGGGGTGCAGCTGAAGGAGGCAAAAGTGACGATGACGATGGTGGGTGGGAGGATCGTGTACGGGAAGGGAGCAGGAGGTACCGCACGGAGGTGACGCGGGGTCCGGGGTTGTTCAAGAGCGTGCAGTACGAGCAGTACGAGCGGCACGTGCTGCACGGGGCTGGCGGTGCTCAGCCTCGGGCGCGCTCGTATTGGCGGGGCCAGGGGCCGGCGACGCCTAACGCCTTCGCCGCGGCGAGCGGCCATCGCGGGTTCCTGAGCAATTCGCGCGCGAGCAGCACCAGGTCGGCATCGCCGTTGGCGATGATCGCCTCGGCCTGGTGCGGATCGGTGATCAGCCCCACCGCCCCGGTGGCGATCCCGGCCTCCTCGCGGATGCGACGGGCGAACGGGACCTGGTAGCCCGGTCCCAGCGCGATCTTCTGCGCCGGTGAGAGGCCCGCGGACGACGTATCGATCAGGTCGACCCCTTGCCCACGGAGTTCGCGGGCCAGCGCGACCGACTCCTCCACCGTCCATCCCCCCTCCACCCAGTCTGTCGCGGACAATCGGACGAAGAGTGGAAACTGCTCCGGCCACACCTCGCGTGTTGCGGCGACCACCTCGTGCAGGAAACGGGTCCGGTTCTCGAACGAGCCGCCGTATGCGTCCGTGCGCTGGTTCGCGAGCGGGGAGAGGAATTCGTGGATGAGGTACCCGTGGGCGGCATGCAGCTCAATGACCTGGAACCCTGCGGCGAGGGCGCGCCGTGCGGCCTCGCGAAAGGCGTCGACGGTCGGGTGGATGCCAGCGGCGTCAAGCGCAGCTGGCATCGGGTAGGTTGGCGAGAAGGCCACGGCGCTCGGTGCGACCGGCGTCCAGCCACCCTCGCTCACCGCGCCGCTCCCTTCCCACGGCCGGTGGGTGCTCGCCTTGCGGCCGGCATGTCCCAGCTGGATCCCCGGCACGGCCCCCTGGGCGCTGACAAATGCGGCAATGCGCTTCCACGCATCGCGCTGGGTGTCGTTCCAGATCCCGGTGCAATGCGGGCTGATCCGTCCGTCGGGGCTGACGGCCGTCGCCTCGGCGATGACCAACCCGGCACCGCCGGTCGCCAGCCCGCCCAGGTGGACGAAGTGCCAGTCGTTCGGCACGCCGTCCGTCGCCGAATACTGGCACATCGGCGAGGCGGCAATGCGATTCCGCAGGGTGACGGAGCGCAGGGTCAGTGGCTCGAACAGCATTCGGCGACGGGTCGGTGGAATCCCCGCTGGGGCGGGGACGGTGGAAGCAGCTCCCCTCAGGGCGTGCCGCGCAGGAGGGGGAGGGCCCGTTGCATGATCGGCGTCAGGGCGGCGGGCACGTCGCGCACGTTGCTGTCCGTGTTGAGCGCCACGACGACCCCCGTCCGGGTCTGCGGGTTCACCCAAAAGAAGGAAAGAAAGCCCGCCTGGCTCCCGGTGTGTCCGATCAGTGGGGTCCCCGCGTGGTCGAGGAGGAAGAAGCCAAGCCCCATCCGGCTCTCCGGGGCGGCGCCCTGACGGATGATCGGCTGCCACATCTCGGTGAGGGTCGCGCGCGACAGGACGGCGTCAAACCGGCGCTGCCGCTCGGTGTCGCCCCCGCTGCTGTTCGTCAGGAAGGCGACGTAGCGGGCGAGGTCATCGAGTGGCGCATTCCATCCACCGTTCGGGATGGTGATCCCCGGGTCGAAGTCGCGACCATTCTCTCGCACGGCCGTGGACTTCGTCGCGCTGTCGCGCACGATCGTGTAGTTGTTGGCGCGGTCGTCCGCGAGATGATACGGCGTGGAGCCGAAGTAGCTGCGGTCGAGCTGGAGGGGCGAGAAGATCTGCTTCTGGATGTACCCCACCCATGGATCGCCACTGATCGACTCAATGATGCGGGCAAGGTAGATGTAGGCCGGGTTTGAGTACCCCCAGCGCGATCCCGGACGGAAGACCAGCTGCTGGTACGGCATCATGGCGACCAGCTGGTCCCAGGTGGTGGGCTCGAACGGCTCCCACGGCTTGCCGTTTCCGTACGGCCAGGTGGGGTTCTGGAAGCCGGAGGTGTGGGCGAGGAGCATGCGCACGGTGATGCTGTCCATCATCCCAAAGGGGTCGTGCATGCGGCGCAGCTCCGGCACCCAGCGGATGACCTTGTCATCGAGCGACAGCTTGCCGCGATCCCGCAGCTGCAGGATGGCGATGGCGGTGAGCGTCTTGGTGATCGATCCGTAGTGAAAGATCGAGCGATCGGTGACGGGGGCGTTCCGCGTCCGGTCCGCGAGTCCGTAGTGGTGCCGGGCGACGATGTGCCCGTCCTTCACGAAGACCGCGCTCCCGCCGACCACGTGACCGGCGCGCGCGAGGCTGTCCATCTGCTTGGCGAACGCCGGCCACCCGGCGGGGCGATCCTGGGCGCGCGAGGGCGTGGGGAGCACGGCGGCGGCGAGGGCGAGGGAGAGGGAGAGGGTCAGTCGCATCGGAAGGGGATCGGTACGGGAAAAGCTACCGTCGGAAGCCGGAAGTCGGAGGTCGGGAGACGGCGCTGCCTGCACGGCAACTGCAGGCGACCTTTGGGCCGCATGGCGCGACCGGCGGCTACGCCCCCTGCTCCCGTCGGAGGAGGCGGACACCCTCGAGTCGCGCCAGATCGCGGTCGAAGGTGACCACGTCAAGCGACTCGCGGCGATAATCGGCATGAATGAGCCGATCCACGACTCCCGGCCGTGGCTTTGGCACTCGCGACGACGGGTCAGCCAGCACACCAGCCGCCACGCCGGCGCTGCGCACCCGAGGATCGGCGAGGAAGGCATGGAGCGCTCTCGTCGCCTCGCCGTGCGGCACCGCGTAATGATGCCGGAGCGCGAAGTACGTCTCCGCCACGACGAGGTCCGACACCACAACGGGTGCGCGAGCCGCGGCCAGTTCCGTGCGGGCCCGTTCTCCTTCCGCCTCTGGAAGTCCCGTCAGCAGCCGCAGCACCACCGACGTGTCGAGGCCGACGCTCATCGCTTCCGCCCCTTCACGGCAGCTGCCGCGCGACCGGCGGCGATGCTCGACCGGATCGCCGGCATCGAGTGATCCTCGACAGCGCGGGCATGACTCTCCAGTGCGCCGAACCAGGCCGGGCGCCAGTCCGCGGCACGCGCGGAGGCGTCAGGCGCTTCTGCGGGCGCCGGCGCGTCGAGGACCAGGCGGACTCCCTCCGCCATGAGCTCGCGCACCGTGCGGCCGCGACGGGCCGCCTCGACCTTGAGCCGCCGGTACAGATGTTCGTCGAAGTCGATCGTGGCTTTCATGCAAGCAAGCTAGCTGGTAATATGGGACCCGACCAGTGGCGCGCTTCGGCGTGGTGGACCGGGCAGGGTGCTCGCGATCAGTGGGGTGACGGTCGGACGTTCTCAGCGAGCGAGTCCAGGCATCATTGGGCCGGATGATGCGAATCCCGGAGGCCGCGAGGCCGGGCATCGAGGGCCTTCGCCGGGCCGAAGCCTTGTGACGTCAACTGCGACGCCGCAAACTGGTTAATGTCTAGTCAATGTGATGGTGGACGATGAAACGTGTGACCGCGTTCGACGCCAAGACCCGGTTCGGCGAGCTCCTCGACCGCGTCGCGAGCGGCGAGGAGATCATCATCACACGGCACGATCATCCGATCGCCCGGATTGTCCCGGAGGGGAGACGGCCGCTCGACCAGACCCGCGCCGCGGTCGCTCGCCTTCACGCGCTCCGTGATCGGATTGCCGCTCGACGCGGACCTCGGTCACCATTGACGGCCGCGGATGTCGTCGCGGCGATCGACGATGGCCGGGCGTAAGCGGCGGGCGGCCGCACGGCGACACCGGGTGCAAGTAACGCCCTGAGTGCCGGCCCCCCGACGGAACGCCGCGCGTGCGCCGGCCGTTTGAAATGAGCCGTGCTCGACTCCCCGTACAGCGCCGACATGTTCTGGTCCATCGCCCTCATCGCGCTGCTCATCCAGTGGGTCGCCTTCGTCCCGGCGTTCGCGAGGCGGACCGAGCGCTTCTATGACCTCGTGGGGAGCGCGACGTTTATCACGGCGACGGCGCTGGCGGTCTGGAATGGCTGGCCGCTGGACCTCCGCGCGGCGCTCCTCGCCCTGATGGTGGTAATATGGGCGCTGCGCCTCGGGAGTTACCTCGTCGGGCGCATCCAGCGCGCGGGTCGTGACGACCGCTTCGACGAGATCAAGCAGTCGGCACCGCGATTCCTCCTCGCGTGGACGCTACAGGGACTCTGGGTCGTCATCACCTCGGCCCCAGCGGTCCTCGGCATCGTGTCCGATCGCCGCGCCCAGGCGGACGTCGCGTTGGCGGTGGGTTTCGTCCTATGGGCGGCCGGGTTTCTTATTGAAGTGATCGCCGACGGCCAGAAGGCGCGCTTTGCCGCCGACCCACGGAACCGCGGTCGGTTCATCGCCACCGGGCTCTGGGCGCGTTCGCGTCACCCGAACTACTTCGGCGAGATCCTGCTCTGGGTCGGCGTGGCGGTGATGGCGGCCCCGGTGTTGGTGGGGTGGGAAAGGCTGGCCCTGCTGTCCCCGCTCTTTGTGGCCTGGTTGCTGATGCGCGTCAGCGGGATCCCCATGCTCGAGCGGAAGGCCGAGGCGCGTTGGGGGGCGGAGCCGGCGTATCGCGCATGGCGGGAGCGCACGCCGCGGTTGGTGCCTCGCATCATGGGCGGGCCGGGCGCCGCCTAACGAGCCTCGCGGTTCGCGCGCTGTGCCTGGGCCCACGCCGCGTGCTCGCGCACGATCGGCTCGGGGTCCTGCGCGGCGCGCTGGAGCGCGGGCGCATCGCCGGGTGCGCCACGGTTCCCCAGCGCCACCGCGACATTCCGCGCGAGGCCGCGCCGCTTGGTGCGCAACACCGGGCTTCCGCGAAAACGCGCCCGGAACTGCTCCTCGCTCAATTGAACCAGCTCGGCAAGGTCGGGAGCCACCAGCTCGGGGCGGGTTTGGAGCTCGGGGTCGGTGACGTCGTGGGCGAACTTGACGTTCCACGGACAGACCTCCTGGCAGATATCGCACCCGAACACGAGCTCGCCCATGAGCGGGCGCAGCGGCGCCGGGATCTCGTCCCGTAGCTCAATGGTCAGGTAGGAGATGCAACGCGTGGCGTCCAGCACCCGGGGCGCCACGAAGGCGCCGGTGGGGCACGCCGTCAGGCAGCGCGTGCAGGTGCCGCAATGATCCTCCTCGAACGGCGCATCCGCGGCAAGCGGGAGGTCGAGCAGCAGCGCGCCAAGAAAGAAGAACGAGCCGTGGCGGGGGTGGATCAGGTTCGTGTTCTTGCCAAACCAGCCGAGTCCCGCACGGCGGGCGAGGTCGCGTTCGAGGATCGGGCCGGTGTCTACATACGGCTTGCCGCGCACCGTGGGGGCCACCTCGCCGCGCACGCGGCTGAGCAACTCGTTGAGCCGGTCGACCAGGACGTCGTGGTAGTCGCGTCCGCGTGCATAACGAGCGATCGGTCCCGGCGGTTGCGTGCCCCCATAGTTCATCCCCACGACGATCGCCGACACCGCCCCATCATACACGAGTCGGGAATCCGCGCGCTTCTCGGCTCCACGTGCGAGGTATCCCATGGTGCCGGCGTAGCCCTGCGCGATCCAGTCGTTGAAGGCGCCGATTGTCTCCGACGGACCCAGGGTGGTGATCCCGACAAGGTCGAAGCCGAGGGCGTAGGCCAGCGCCTTGACCCGCGTGGCGTGCCCTGCGGCGTCAGCGGGCGGCGGCCCAGTGTGCATATCGCACCACGTCCTCGGCCGGGGGAATGACATCCGCGTCGCCGTACGCGGTGTACATCCGCCAGCGGACGTACTCGCGGGCCGGGAGCGGTAGGAAGGGGAGCTTGCGCCACCAGCGGCGATCGCGGAATCGCCAGGCGACGACCAGGAGTGCCCGTGCCAGTGCCGGGTTCACGAGCGCCCGAGCGGCCAGGCGCAACGAGAGCTGAAGCCATGACATGGCTGACAAGGTAATCCCTGCGCGGGGATCCCTCACGACGGGACGGGGAACTCCCCGATGGTCATCAGGCCGCGCGGGGCGGAGCATTCCCTCATGCTCCGGGCTTCCCTGGTCCGCGCGGTGGCGGCCGCCATTACTCTGACAACCCTGCTTGGGGTGATCGGGGCGTCGCCGTGCGTCCACCATGAGGCGGTGGACGCAACGCGTGGCGCGGCGCACCACGGTGGCGCGCCGGACCCGCAGCGCGTCCCATGCGACTGCCTCGGTGATTGCGCGGCCAGCGGAATGGTCGGGCTGCCCGAGAGCGCCGTGGCGTCTCACGCGCCACGCGAAGCGCCCGTACAGTTGGTGCCGCGACTCGTCAGTGTGCCGCCGGCGACGACTGACGGGCTTCTCCCGTTCTCGCGACCACCGCCGCGGATCCGTTGGACCTGAGTCGCGACGCGTCGTCCTGACGCGTCCGCTTTCCCCAACCGGACCCCTCATGTCACTGCTGCCCAGATGGGCGCCGCGACGCGTCGTCTTCATTGCCCTCGTCGCCGCTCCCCTTGCCCTCGACGCCCAGGCTCTCCGGGTAACCGGCGAGGTGCGTCATGCCGACTCAAAGCTCCCCGTCGTTGGGGTTCGCGTCACGGCGGCCTTGCGCGCGGTGGCCACCGATTCCCTTGGTCGGTTTGCCATCGACGCCCCGACTGATACCACCACCATCACCCTTCAGCGACTGGGGTTCCGCACCATCGTGCTGATGGCGCGGCTCGCCGGCGGCACGATCGAGCTGGAGCCGCAGCCGACCCTCCTGAATGAAGTGGTCGTGGCGGCCCGAGGTACCGACCTTGGCGCCGCAAGCGCCCTGAGCAGTGGCGCCGTGTTCCGCACGGCCGTTGGCGAACGGGGAGGGAGCTCACTCGCCGAGCGGCTGGAGGGGGTGGAAGGGCTGGCGGTGCAGCGCATGGGGGAGTGGGGGTCTCGTGCCCTGTTGCGTGGGCTCGGAGGGGAGCGGCTCACCGTGATGGTGGATGGGGCGCGCCTGAACCGGGCCTGCACCTTTGGCATGGACCAGGGGCTGTCGACAGTGGCTGCCGGGAGCGTCGAGCGTGTCGAGGTGCTCTCCGGTCCGGGATCCACGTTGTATGGCTCGGGGAACGTGGGCGGGGTGATCAACGTGGTCACGCGTCGACCGCCGGCGACAGAGGGCTGGAATGGTGAGCTGCGGCTGGGTGGTTCGTCCGCCGTGCCGGGCGCGACGCTGGGCGGGGCCCTCGGCGGACGGCGCGGTCGCGTCGACGCGATGGTGACGGCGGATGTCGCCTCGTTTGGAGACTACCGGTCAGGTGTTGGTCGCGTGGACGGGTCGTCCTATCGTGACGGGAACTTCGCGGCGACGCTCGGCCTGGCGCCGACCCCAGCCCAGCGCATTGCGCTTCAGTCAACCCTGTACGAGGGCCGGGACATCGGGTGGCCTGCGATGGCTGGCGCGGCGATTCCCCTTGAGCGACGCCTGCAGTTCGCCACCGACTACGGGTGGCAGGTGGGACGCGGCGTCGTCGATGCCTTCGCGGCGCGGGCGTATGTACAGCGCCTGGACCACCACATGACCATCGACATGTCGATGCCGATGACCGGTACGGGCGGCATGCCGATGACGATGCGATCGCTGACCGACGCGCGTTCGCACTCCACGACCTCCGGCGGACGCGCGCAGGTACGGCTCCTGCCCGCCAGCCGCGCGCGGGTGGACCTCGGACTGGACGCCACACTCTGGGATGCCGAGGCCACGCGATGGAACGAGAGCCTGCGCGTCAGTGGCTCCGGCGCCACCACGCCGGTGAGCCAGGTCGTCCTTCGCACATGGCCGGCCGTGCGGATGTCTGACCTCGGGGCGTTCTCGCAGGGTGAGGTCGACCTCACTTCACGCCTCGCCGCGACAGGCGGAGTGCGCGTGGATCGGGTGTCCCGCCGGGCCGACGACCGCACGTCCAGCGACGAGTCGGTCGGGACCGGCAATGTGGGGCTCCGCGCCGTGTTGCCGCACGGCTTCGCGGCGCGCACCTCGTTAGGCTTTGGCTACCGGGTCCCCGATCCCACGGAGTTGTACGGCGTGGCGCTCCGCCCGGACGGCTTTATTTACCGAGGGTCGCCCACGCTGAGCTCCGAGCGGAGCCGCAATCTCGAGGCGACGCTGGCGTGGGACGGACTCACGGAGCGCGGCCGCACTGGCGCGAGCGTGACGCTGTTCCGCAACGCGCTTAGCGACCTCATCGCTCCGCGGCTCGCGGTCGGGGACTCCGTGTCCGGCCGGCCGGTGCGTGAGTACGCCAACGTGGCCAATGCCCGGCTGCAGGGGATGAGTGCGTCGGCGGACGTGGCGTTGTCGGCCGCTGCCACCCTCCGGAGCACGATGACCTGGACGCATGGAGAGAACCTGGCGACGGGGACGCCGCTCGCCGTGACTCCGCCGCTCGAAGGACTGCTTGCGCTCCGCCTGTCGAGCCCCTGGATGCGCGCGCGGTGGGTCGAGGTGGAATGGAGCGTCGCGGCGCGGCAGGATCGCATCGCGCAGGATGCGGGTGAACAGGTCGCGCCGGGGTATGGTATCGCGCACCTCCGCGGAGGCGCTCCGGTACTCGGCACCACCGTGCAGGTGGGGATCGACAACGTGTTCAACCGCGCGTATCGAGCCCACGTGGACCCACTCAGGCTGTTGCGACCCGGGAGGAACGTGTTCGTGCGACTCACGCGGCCACTGTAGGATCGGTCGCGGCCTCTGCGCACGGTCGACCCTCTCCGCCATGAGGCCCGGCGGAGGGGGGCCGCCTTGGTGGCGCCACGGCGATGATCAGGGGGGGGGCCGCAGGACGCCGCGCCCTGCACTCGATCCGACAGCTTGCTGGCATGATGGTCGTCGCCGGCCGGTGGACCATCACCTCATCCCGCGGTTGCACCATCGACCACCCTCGCGAGGCCCCGGTCGCGGCCGCAGTATTGAGGGATGATCGCTGCTCTTCTCGATGATGTGCGCACGGCGTTGCGCGCCCTGAGCCGAAGCCCGCTGTTTGCGGCAGTGGTCCTCGGATCGCTGGCATTGGGGCTCGGCGGCTCCATGGCAGCGTTCGCGATCCTGGACGGCGTGCGGCTGCGTGCGCTGCCGTTCCCGGATGGCGATCGCCTGGTCTCCCTCAGCGAAGTCCCGGCGGCTGGACCGTCCGCGGCGTGCGGGGCGCGATGCGATGTCTCCTATGCGACGTTTGCTGACGTGCTGCGGCGCCACGAGTTCCGCACGCTGGACGCCGTCATCGGCTTCACCGCTGGCGGCAAGGTCTACATGGCAGGGGGGGAGCCGCTCCCGGTGATGGGTGGGGTGCTCACGCCGGAGGCCTTCAGCCTGTTGGGTGTGACCCCGGTGTTGGGCCGGCCACTGCTGGCTAGTGACGACCAGCTGGGTGCCCCGCTCGTCACCCTGCTCGCGCACGACTTCTGGACCAACCAGTTCGGCGCGGATCCCACCGTCGTGGGGCGGGTCATCAAGCTCAGCGACTCGCAGTACACCGTCGTTGGGGTGATGCCGCCCGGCTTCGACTTCGAGACAGGATCGAAGTTCTGGCTCCCGGCGGTGCCGACCCTCGATCCCAGCACGCGCCCGTCCATCCGGAGCCTCAGCGTGATTGGCCGCCTGCGCCCGGGGCACACCCTGCGGGACCTCGAGGCCGAGCTGCAGCAGCTTGAGATGCCGGACCAGCGCGGCCCAGCCGGGCCCACGCGGATGGTGGTCGCGGCGGCTCCGCTGCGCGAGCGGTACGTCGCCGCGGCGCAACAGTACGACCTGATCTTTGCCGGCATGGTTGGGGGGCTGCTCCTGCTCGCCGTCGCCAACCTGGCGAACCTGACCCTCGTGCGGGCCCTGGACCAACGACGCGAGGTGGCGGTGCGGGCCGCGTTAGGCGCGTCGCGCAGCCGCCTGGCCAGGCAGTTGGTGGTGCAATATGCCCTCCTGGTGCTGGGCGGCACCGTCGCCGGCGCCCTGGTGGCGCAGTGGTTACTGGGCGTCCTCGGTTCGGTGGACGTCCTGAACGCGGGCCGCCTCGCCGGGATGCGCCCGCGGGTGGATGCGCACGTGTGGGGATTCGCGGCGGGTTTGGCCCTGTTGGTCGGTGTCATCCTGTCGATGGCGCCGGTGCGTGTGGCACTCGGCGCCGCCGGCCGCACGGCCTTGCGCGCCGCGGCGGGCAACACGGCCCCGCGCAGCCGCTGGCAACATGCGCTCCTGGTGCTCCAGGTTGCCCTGGCCTTTGCCCTCGTGTCGAGTGGCGTGTTGCTGCAACGGTCGGCGGTGGCCCTCTCGCAAGTCTCGTTAGGTTTCGACGCCGACCGCGTGGTGCAGGGGACGCCGAGTTTCCCGCATCCGTGGCGTGTGCCCGGGGCCTACGTGCCGGTCACCGAGCGACTGCTGCTCGAGCTGGGGCAGCTGCCTGGTGTGCAGTCGGCCGCCGCGCGCACGACCGTCCCGCGTGGGACCGCCTCCTTCACGGTGGACGGCGGGGCACCGCTCGACGCGCGGCTGGCGCCGTCCGTGGAGATTGGGGTCACGCCGGGCTACTTCGAGACGCTGCGGGTGCCGGTGTTGCGTGGACGGGCGTTCTCCGCGGCCGACGTGGCCGGTGGCGCCCCCGTGGCGATGGTCAACGCATGGGCAGCCGCGCGCTGGTGGCCCGGCGCCGATCCGGTCGGCCAGACGGTCCGCGTGGACACCGCGTCCGGCGCGGGGACCACGCTGACGATCGTTGGCGTCGTGGCGGATCACCGGGCGGCGACGGCGACGGCCCTGACCACGGAGCTGGGGGCCGAGCTCTATCGTCCCTGGGCACAGGCGCTGAGTGCCTTTCCGTCGTTTGTCGCCGCGACCTCGGGTGATCCGACGACGCTGTTGCGGCCGTTCCGCGACTTGCTCGTGCGTCATGTGCCCGATCGTCCCGTCGGGGTGGCGCGCGCGACGGAGGGTTATGAGCTGCAGTGGCGCGGGATGCGCACCAATGCCACCCAGGCCGGATGGATCGCCGGCGTTGGTGTGGCGATCGCCTGGCTCGGCATTCACGGGATCACGGCGTATCGGGTGCGGCGGCGCACGCGCGAGATCGGCATTCGTGGCGCGATCGGGGCGTCGCCCGCGCACATCGTGCGGCTCGTCCTCGCCGATGTGGCCGTGTGGGCCCTCGTGGGCCTCGTCCTCGGCCTGCCCCTCGCCCTTGGCGGGGCACGACTGCTCAGCGGGCTCTTGTACCAGGTGCAGGCGACCGATCCCCGGGTGCTGCTGAGTGTTGGTGGCATCCTCGCCGCGAGCGTCGTGGCAGCCACCTTCGTCCCCACGCGTCGCGCCCTCCGGATTCCCGCGGTCGACGCCTGTCGCACCGACGAGTCCGGCGGATGACCCTGTACCACCCCGGAGTTCCCGATGGACATTGAACACGAGCTTGTGGTTGCCGCGCCGATCGACCGCGTGTTTGCCTGCTTCGGCACGGGCCCTGGCCTGGCCGCCTGGTGGACCGACGCATCGACGGCCGAGCCGCGACTCGGCGGCCGCTACACGTTCGGGTTCGACGCCGAGCATCAGTGGGCCGGCGTAGTGCGGGTCTACGACGCGCCCCATACGATCGAGTGGGAGATGACCGAGACCGCTCCCATGGAAGACTGGCGCGGCACGCGCGTGGGGGCGCGGCTGGTGGCCGAGGGGGATGTCACCCGGCTGCACTTCTACCATCGGGGTTGGGACGGCAAGACGGCCCACAAGCGGACTTCGTCGTTTTGCTGGGCGATGTACCTGCGCCTCCTGGCGCGGTTTTGCACCACGGGCGAGGTGGTCCCTTACGCGCGGCGCGACGACCTCTGAGGGGCGTTGCGGGCCTCGGGCGGCAGCTCGCCCGAGCGAGACGTCGACGCGAGTGGTCAAGACGCGTCGTGACAGCTTCAGAAACGCGGCGCCAACGGCTTCGTCCGCGCGAAATGTTGCACGGACGCCTCAGCACACGACCGACACGCGTGGCACCGTTCGCGATTCGCGTGCGTACACGAGCGTTTCCGCCTGCACCGGTGAACACACGCGTGTGCACAGCGGCAACTCCGGCGTCGCAGCTCGTCGCGCGCACCGCGCTCCTGGCATTTCCGCCTGCACCACGACCGTTTCGCGTATGACGATCACCGCGGCCGCCCTCCACACGAGCAATTCCGGGGTCACGCGTCGCAATTCCTGGCGCCACATCGGCGGCGCGCCCCGATACAGCACCAACTCCGGCCGACACAGCAGCGGTCCGCATGCGCACGCGAGCATTTCCGCCCGACACAGCACCTGCTCCGGCTGTACCGGGACCAACTCCGGCTATACCGGGACCAACTCCACTGTCACCGCCAGCAAATCGTCACGACACAGCGCCGCTCCCGGTCTGCATGGCCGTGGCGCGCGTGTAGACGCGAGCATTTCCACCCGACACCGCACCAACTCCGGCCGCACGACTCACGGCGCAGTGATCCAAAGTGGCGCCGCCGCTACACACGCCCTCGAAGACAGGGGACACGGCCTCCAAACCAGACGACACGGCGCCGAACCCGGTGTCGCGCTGGCCGAAACCGACCGGCAGATCAGCCCGTCCGCGCGCGCAGAGCCCGCAGACGTGGTACTTCAAGCGATTTCGGCGAAGCGTGCGGTCGCGCGCACGGACCCCATCCCCACGGCGCCGTGCATGGCCTTCGCGCACCCGTTCCCTTGCCTGCGCACGCTCGGCCGCCAGCGTGTCCCGTGCGTACCCCGGGTCCAACCACTCGGCGCTCGACCGACTGGCGCAACGTCTGGCCAATGGCTCCCGACCACTGCTGGCAATGGGGGTGACCGCGGCCTGCTCCAACGCGAGCGCCCCCACGACTCATGTCTACGGGGGGTCGGACGTGCAACCACTTCAGGAGAACACCGGGTTCGGGTTGTCACGACTCCCACGGCTCATGGGTAGGAGCCTCGGGGAATCCCGGGTGTCTTGACGTCGCACACGGCGTGCGCATCTTTCGTGCACGGGTTATGCGCATCCCCTGAGGCCCATGGCTCACACCGTCAAGAAACCGCGTAACCTGACCTTGGACGACGAAGCCATGGCGCGCGGTGAGCGCTATAGCCGGAAGCACGGCACCAGCATCTCACGTCTGGTCGGCGACTTCCTCCGCTCGCTTCCGCTCGGGCCCTCACCGGCGGCACTGTCGCCGGCGGTGCGCAGGCTGCTCGGCGTTGCCGCGGGCAAGGATGTCGACGCGCGCACGTATCGATCGCATCTCGTTCGCAAGTACGGCAAGCGGTAGTGGCCGAGCGACGTCGGCGGGCTCGCGTTGCGGAGGGCGAGGGGCTGCTCGAACGGACGCTCCTCCTGTTTGATACGAATGTCATCCTGGATGTCGTGTTGGCGCGTGATCCGTGGAGCGACGACGCGGCCGCGCTCCTCGACGCCTCTGCCCGGGGTGACATTGTTGGCTTGGTCGCGGGCCACACCCTCACCACTGTCCACTACCACGTGGAACGGGCGCGCGACCGTCGCACGGCGACGACCGCGGTGAATGACCTGTTGCAGGTCGTAACCGTGGTGCCCCTGGACAGCGCGGATTTTCATCGGGCCCTTTCGCTGGGCCTGCGCGAATTCGAGGATGCCGTTCAAGTGGCCGCTTGCCTGAGGGCGGGTGCGCATTTTCTCATAACCCGAAACGCGCGGGACTTTCGCGGTACTTCCGTCGCGGTGCGTTCACCCTCCGAGGCGAGAGGTCTTATTCCCAGAAACGCGGCAGAGTGAATGGGTGAGCCTACGATAGTCGCTAAAAGCACGAGTACGATCCGAAGAGCGGGCGATTCACGCAAGAAGATCCCATTGGCCTCGCCGGCGGCCTCAACCTCTACGGCTGCGCCGGCGGCGATCCGGTTCTTGCCTAACCGACGCGTGTACCCGTCGGCGCGATACCATCGCGCCGCAGGTGAAGCTCAAGGGTTAGGCCCATGGGCGATCAAAGAGGATTAATTGCGGACCTGTATGTCTCAACGCTCGTCGCAGAGCGCGTGGAGTCGAAGTGAACTAATACGGTAATACTCCATTTGCGACCTACCTTCCCGGTCGAATCGCGGACTGATGCACCGATCTCCGAGCGCCTCTCGTCGAAGGGGTCAACACTCAAGCGCCCTCCTCCAACGAACCTTAGCTCGCGGAGCCGCCGCTCCACCTCCGGCGGCTCTTGACCTAGAACCCCAGACTGTATTACCACGCCCTTAACTGCTTCCGGGGTGGGATCTGTGCTGCGGCAGGCCGCTTGTAAGCCAGCTGCAACGAGAATCGCGACTCTCCACGCTCGGCCTTGGGGCTTTGCTGACATCTGGTTTGGATGCACTAGGGAAGGAGGTTCACGTTGCCGGCGACGGCTCGCCGGTTCAATGAACGATAGGGAAGGCCTGATCGAAGCAGCATCGTGTTAACTACCGAGTTACTGTTCGCCGAAAACGTGTGGTACCCGATTCTTCGAGCGTTGATAGCGGCAGCGGTACCTTCCAAGGAGGCGTTGATGTCATCGCAAGGTTCCTGGTTGTCCACCACCGGTGAATCATAGGAAACAGCGCTCGGATTCTCGTAGTCACGAGCACCCCACGCCGAGTACGATTCGGCGCGAATCCTGCCAAAAGACGAGTTGTCCGCAGCCTTGGAGTCTGCACCACCCGCGTCGGCGGCCCGCCCAGACGAAGTCTTCGAGGAATTGCTCGCCCGTTCACTCCATGTATCGGTGGTAGGCCCGCCTCGGTACACCGTAGCCGTGTTGTCGGGGCTCGTCACGGTGATGAACGCATGCCTACCCAAGCTACGGACTCGGGTGTATCCAACTTGGACTTTGCAAGTCCCAAACGGGTCGGAGAAGTTGACGGGATCGCCGTTGGCGTAGCCATAGAGGTTGAGGCCGCCGGCCAGGCCGATGGGATCCTCCTGCGTGAAGCGCCCGCTCTTGGGGTCGTACAGCCGGTTCCGCTGATAGATCAGCCCCCCCGCCTCCCGCTTCTCCTGCAGCAGGCTCCCGTGCCAGCTTAACGTCAACAGCCCCCGTGCACCTGCCGATACGGATCCGCCGTGAACGGCCACGTAACGTCACACACCGCTGCGCCGTGGCCACGCCCGGCGCCGGGCACGCCGCCTGCCCCACCGCCACCGTGTACGGCCGGTACTGCGCCCCGTCGCTGAACAGCCCCAGCAATGGCGTCCCCCGCACGTCCCAGAACACCAGCAACGTGAAGCGCGGCCACGTCAGGCTCGCGCCCGACGGGTTGTCCTTGTAGTCGTAGCGCGTCACGCTCAGCGGTTGGTCCACCCCCAGCCCCGGCCCGTACACGACCCGCCCGAAGAAGGGGTTCGGGTCCAACGTCGAGGACGGGGCCTGATACGTCGGGAATCCGCTGTCCAACTCCTCCGAGCTCGCCCCATCGATCGGCGCCCGGATCTCGGCCAGCTCCTGATCCCCGTCCCAGATCGTGCGCCGCACCCCACTCGTCACACACCCCACGTCCGTCGTCGGCGCGCAGGTCGTGCTCGTGCTCACCCAGACGCGCCGCCCCAGCGGGTCGTAGCGGAACTCCTCCAACGTGCGCCGGCCCGAGAGCCGCCGATCCACGGCCGCCACCCGATCGTCGCCCCGATAATACGTCGCCCGCCCTCGCTCACCGCCGCCCCTGGGCGTGGTGGTCTCGAAGCAAGGGTGTTCCCCCGCCGTGTCGTAGGCATACTGCGTCCACGTCGGCGTTGACCCCGCATTCGCGACCTGTAGCCCAAGACGGCCGGCGGCATTGTACGTGTTTGTGGTCGCGAAGGTGCCAGCCTGAGGCGGCAGGGACCAGCCCCACTATTCGTCAAGAGATTGCCCAGGGCGTCGCACGTGAAGCTTCCGTTCTGGGTAAAGAGCGGCGTTGTCTGATTCACGAGGCTGTAGCCGCTCGCGACCAGGGGAGTCGGTGAGCAGGTACCCAAACCCGCTGTAGGTACCCCTGGGATACCCGCCGCCGGCGAAGGCCACCTGATCACTCGCGCTGAGGATCTGCCCGCGCGTTCCGCGAGGCGACGCTGAAGTTCCGGATGGTCGTGCTCCCAAAGTTCGGGAAGGCGGTCGACCCCGGGCGCAGGATCTGGTCAAGGTTCAGGCGACCCGCGAGGTCATAGCCCAGGGTCTGGGCGATCCCCGCGGGATAGCTGACGTTGGTCAGCAGGCCACGACCGTTATAGGTGAAGCTGAAGGAATTGCCGGCGATATCCGTGACCCCGGCGAGCGCACCCCACGAGGTGTAGCTCCAGCTCATGGCCGAGCCCGTGAACAACGTGGTCGGGCTCAGCAGCAGGCTGGTGCGGCGGCCGTTGATGTCGTAGCCGTAGTTCAGCGAGTAGGTGTGGGGCGTCCCCGTGCGGGAACGAGTCTTGACCACCTGGGTTTCCGACATGAGCGCCCCGCTCGAGTGGTACGATCGGGCAATGTCGGCGTCGAGGCCCGTTGCGGTCAGGACCTGGTTGGTGGCGTGGTACGTGAAGCCTGCGACTCGAATGAGGCTGAATAGTTGTAGGGGCCGTTCTCCCACCGGTCACGGGGCGTGATGTTCGGCGTAGGATAGTTGTAGGCGGTTGGTCCGCTGATCGATCGTGATCAGCCGATTGAGGACATCGTAGGACATGGTCATACTCCCGCCGGAACGCAGCGTGACCCCAGTGACATTCCCGGCGGCGTCATAGCTGGTGTATTGCGCGCCGCCCGTCGACCTGACTGAGACACGGCGCGGTCGGCATTGTCGTACACGTACGACGTGGTCTGTACCGCAATGTTCCGGGGTTTGGAGTCCACGATCGAGCGACCGACTGCACATTGTCCTCGGCGTCGTACACGTTCGCGATGGCTTCGTCCCACCACCGCCTGCCGCCGTCGTGACACTGCTCAGCACGTCGTTGCGCTCGGTGTACGTGAGCGTGGTGTTCTCGCGCGGAGTGCCACCCGCGTTGGTGCCGGTCGGGATCAGGGTTGTGGTGGTGAGCCCGGTGTTGGCGTTGTTGGTGTACAGCGTGGTCTGGTCGAGTTGGTTGTCATACCGGTTCAGATTCCCTTGGCATCGTGAAGTATCCTTCATCGCTGCCGTCGGGCGCGACGACCACCTCCACCTGATTGTTGCCGTTGTAGCTGAAGGTCGCGGCTCGGGAGACCTCGGTTGTCTTGCTGCCACAGGCGATTGCCATTGGTCGTGCTGATGCCAAACTCTGTGTAGTCGCCTGAGGGGTTGGTAATCCGGGTCACCTGATCCCACTTCGGCTCCCAGGTGACGCTGGTCGTTCCGCTGACGCCGCTTGGTGCCGGAGCCGTCTGCGACACGATGCGCCCCCGGGCGTCATAGGTCGCCGTCACGGCGTGGCCCGCAGGGTTTGAGGTGTAGGTCACCAATCCGGGCATTCCGCCTCCCCGGGTCAGGAGAGTGGACTGTCCCGCCGCGTCCAGAATGCTCGTGGGCGCGCCGTACCTGTTCATGCGAAACTGCGTGACTTGCCCGCTTCCCGGTCCCGTGATGGTGGTCTTCACCGTCGCGGTGTCCACCGCAGCCGCGAGCCCAAACGCCTGGGCGTTCGTCATACTGCGCGTGATCGCGCCAGGCATCGGCAAGCGACGCGCTCTGGACCCGGCTTGCTACATCGTAGGCGAACGTCGTCACCGCGCCGCGCCCGTTGGTGCGCGTGAGGATGCGATGGTCCGATCCATAGCCAAAGCTCACGAACCTCACCGGCGTCCCAGGGTCTTGAATCGCCATGATGCGCCTGGTTGGCGCGTCGTAGGTGACCGTGACCGTGCGCGTTCCAGAGTTTCCAGGGACGCTGACCGAGGCGAGCTGGCTCGGGGTGTAGCCGAAGGTGTAGACCGTCGGCGACGTCGTTGGCGGAAGGGTGATCGAGAGCAGCCGCCCTCCGCCGGAGTAGGCGAAGGTCGTGACGTGACCTTGCCGGTTGCGGGTCCGCACGTGCCGTCCCGCCGCATTGAACACTACCCACACGGAGTCCGGGAGTTGTCGCACGAACTCTGATCCCACTTCGCGGATCGTGTCCGGGTAGGTCATGGAGGGTGCCCCCCACACCCGATTGGGCGCGGTGGTGCCAGCCCGGAGCGCATACCGGCGCACTCCCCCGTCCCCACCAATCCACGTGAGGTTATTGGGGGTGCTCAGGTCGAGGCTTTCGAGGCCGCTGAGCCACCACCCGGCACCAAAGGTACTTGTCGTCCGATTGACGACGATGAGGCTACCGGTGCCCGTCGTGAGCGCCGACTGCGCGCCCCAGCTGGTCGTCACCTCGAGCACATACGGATACACCAGTGGCCAAGCCAGCGGAATCTGCGTTGAAGCCGAGGGCCACTCGACGGGTACTGCCTGCGGACCACTGCGAGCCGGGCCAAGACGCTGAGGCGCGCGGAACCCCGCTGACCTTGAGCACGGCGCTCACAAGCGTCGGAATCGCTGCCCCAGACTGCAGCGTGAGGTTCGCCGGCACGACGGGATAGGGCCGGGCGTGGTTGCTGTTGTACGTCAGGGTCGGTGTCCGGGTGACGTTGAGCGCTCGCACCGAAGGCAACGGGTGCACGATCCGCAGGTCCCCGCATTCCGACGCCGCCGACGACCCGAGCGAGAGCGAGAGGCATTGATCCCGGTATAGCAGCGAATCCGCAGTCAGGTTCATCGTCGTCACCGTCAAGCCAGCCAGTGCGGACTGCACTGTCACGTTGGCCACGCCGGTGGCGACGATTGGCCCGGTCGCGGAGTTGAGTCGAACCTCGAGCGTCACGGATCCGCTGCCGAGGGCGGTCGGCGTGAAAGTGGCTGGTGCGGCACTTGACTGGCCCTGTTGTACAACCGGACTCTGGCCGTTGTACCCGCACGGTGCGAGGATGGCGCTGCAGCTTACCGTGCGGTAATAGGTGATCGCTCCGGGGCCATTGTTGAGGAGTTGGAAATCGAGGGGAAGCGCCGCAGTGCCCATGGTCGCCGTGACTGGACCCGGAGCCGTGACAGTCGCGCTGGGAACCCTGATATTGACAGACCCCGTCGCCAGCGCCGTTCCTGCGGTCGCGGTCACGACAACCGTGCTGCTGCCCAGTGGAGCGCCGCTGGTGTACGTCAACGTCAAGGCTGTGGACCCGGTCGCGAGGCTCGTCACGGCTGCCGGCGATAGCGTGCAGGTCAACGCCGCCACCGGCGAGGGCAGGGCGCCGCAATTGTGCGAGAAGGTAACGTTGGCCACGGGGCCGCCACCGTTGGTCACCTGAAAGGCGATGGATTGCGATGGTTGGTTGGCAACGACCAGTACATCTGACGCAGGTCCGGTAATCGATACCGTCGTATTGACGTTGATCGCCAGGGTGGCCGTCGACAGGGTGCTGCCCGAGTACCTCAGGCGCAGCGGGAACGAGCCTGCCCCGACCGTCGGCGCGTCGTACACCACAGGCAAAGCCACCGTGCCGGTGCTGCCCGAGTTCACGACCATCGAGCTCGCTCCATTGCTAAACCGACAGTTGGTGACCCCTGCGCACGTCCCGTTCACCTCTGCGGTGAAGGCGACATTTGGTGTACCGACAATTGAGAATCCGGTGTAGGTCACGCCGATGTTGCCAAGCGTCGCGCTGGTTGTCGCCGCACCTGGCACGATGTTGCCCGTGATGGCCGCTACGGCGAGAGTGGCCGAGGAAAGCAGCGTCCCGTTGAACGACACATCGAGCCGCACACTGCCGGTCCCAGATGGGGGTGCGTCCAGAAGCACGGTGGGCGAGGTCGCGGGCGTTGCCGGACCGAGTGACACCGATGTGTTGGACGAGGCGTTCTCACTGAAGCGGGCACCCACGCCTCCTGTGGATACCAGGGTAAGCTGGTAGGTCGCCGGTGGCCCCCCCGGCGCGTTGGTGACCGTGAAGCCGGTATAAGCGTGTCCGGCCGCACCCTGTGGCAGCGCCAGTCCGGTTGGATTCGCCGTCGCCGACGCATCCACAATCGTGATCATCAGCGGCAGCGAGGCGACCAGCCGGGCCCCATGCATAGCGACGGCCTGCAGGGTGACCAAGCCGGCAGCCGCTGCCGTCCAGGCGTAGGTGACGTTACTACTTCCGTTGACCGGGAGCACACCCGTCGTGGATGGGGTTCTGCTGCAGGAGGAAAGAACTCCCGAGCACCCGGCGACGTCGTCGAAGGAGAACGCGGTTGGCAGTTCGCCACTATTGGTGAGGGTCAGCACCGCGTTGGCAGGTGCGCCGCGCGCCATGGTGAACGCGGTCGGTGAGCCAACCAGGGTCGCGACCCCCGGTTTTACCGCGGTGAGATCCCACCACCCAGCGGCCGTGTCCGCATACGTTGATCCGCCCACGCTTGCTTCGGCAAAGGCGGTCAGCGTCACCGTCATGCCTGCTTGTGCCAGCCCCATGGTCGCCACCAGCGTCACGTTGACGGCCCCGAGGGGGTCCTGTGCATCGGCCGGCGGAACGAAGACCTGCCCTGGGCACGTCGTGACGGTGATCCCTGAGCCACCGCAACTGAACGTTACGCGTGCATCGGGGCCCCCAATGGTGCCGTAATTCCGGAGAGTGAAGCTGAAGCTATGCCCGCCACTGAATTCCAGGCGAGGCACCGCGTCACTAAGCCCATTGGGCGTGACCTCGATGTCCACGACGACCTGCGCGGAGCTCGCCCGTGTGGTGGCCAGCGCGGGCCAGGGGCTGCGCCCGCCCGGGTGACGCCCGCCTAAGCGCGGATGACGGGACGGTTGACAGCGGGCGCACTCCAGGGGAGGGTGGAAGGCCTCGTGTGCGCGCCGCAACCCACGGCCGCAACACGCGGCTGTGCTCGACGTTTGGAGTGTGCCGCGCGCGCGAGCGCCTGGCCTGCAATGTCCGTGCCGTCTAACCCCGTCGTGTCATCCACCTACTAACTGAGAGCAGGTCGCGAACGCGGGGTCAACGCCGACGTGGACGCAGTATGCCTACGACACGCGGGGAACACCGCCCGAGATCACCACCACCCCCAGGGGGCGGCGGTGAGCGAGGAGCGGGCGACGTATTATCGGGGCGACGATCGGGTGGCGGCCGTGGATCGGCGGCTCGGGCCGGCGCACGTTGGAGGAGTTCCGCTACGACCCGCTGGGGCGGGCGCGTCTGGTGAGCACGAGCACGACCTGCGCGCCGACGACGGACGTGGGGTGTGTGACGAGTGGGGGTGCGGCGCACGATCTGGGACGGGGGATCAGGAGCTGGCCGAGATCCGGGCGCCGATCGATGGGGCGAGCTCGGAGGAGTTGGACAGCGGATTCCCGACGTATCAGGCCCCGTCCTCGACGTTGACCCGGAACCCTTCTTCGGGCGGGTCGTACGGGCCGGGGCTGGGGTGACCAACCGCTGAGCGTGACGCGCTACGACTACAAGGACAACCCGTCGGGCGCGAGCCTGACGTGGCCGCGCTTCACGTTGCTGGTGTTCTGGGACGTGCGGGGACGCCATTGCTGGGGCTGTTCAGCGACGGGGCGCAGTACCGCCGTACACGGTGGCGGTGGGGCAGGCGGCGTGCCCGGCGCCGGGCGCACACGGCGCAGCGGTGTGTGTACGTTACGTGGCCGTTCACGGCGGATCCGGTATCGGCAGGCACGGGGGCTGTTGACGTTGAGCTGGCACGGGAGCCTGCTGCAGGAGAAGCGGGAGGCGGGGCTGATCTATCAGCGGAACCGGCTGTACGACCCCAAGAGCGGGCGCTTCACGCAGGAGGATCCCATCATGCGGCCGGCGGCCTCAACCTCTATGGCTACGCCAACGGCGATCCCGTCAACTTCGACCCGTTTGGGCTGCGCGCGAAGAACAAGGAAGGCGTAGAGGACCCGAGTGTCGACGGCTGGTGACAACCACGCGCGACGGCTCGGGAACGGGGCGATCCTTGCCCAGAGGGGCGCCAACATCTTCAGCCAGGCCGCTGATGCTTTTGAGGCGACTGATCTCGATGTTTCCTCCGTCAGCCCCACGGACCGCACCTGACACGAGACGGAAGAATTCAGATGGCAATCCCAACACCGGTGTGCTCGGTCGCACGTTGCCCGGCCGCATTCTGATCCGGAATGATCTCGGTGCTGGAGACCTGATATCCACTGCTTCGCATGAGATTTTGCGCACGGCGGGAGCGCAATGGCGTCTACATCGGCGACCGTCAAGCGGTGCACGAACAACCAATCGTCTGATCACAGCAGCTGCCGCCAGGCCTCTATGCCAGTCAAGCGTTGTTCCGTCGATGGTTGTCGCCACGAGGACTAGCTCCATTTGCATCCGAGCTGCCGCCTGTGCACCTGTGACCTTCTCTCCTCGCCGAGGCAGCCTGCTCATGGTCCGGAGCCTCTCGCACGAACTACGCAGGCGGCCTTTGTCTCGGCAAGAGAAGCAAACGGCGCCGAGCTTCGAGCAAGGATGACCGCAGACACGGTATTCGCGGGAGATAGCACACCCGTTGAGGTCGTCTACTCAATTGTAAACGGCCAAGTCCATCGAACTTCGACAATCATCCCGACGATTCTCCTTTCAGCCTGACCGACCGGATGGAGGGCCGGCGGAGTCTTTGGGGCGCGGGGTAGGCTCTGGGGCACTGGAGAGTTCTTGGTGCTCCTCCCCGAAAGGCCGCGCTGCTGCAACGGCAAGACCTTAGGTGTGTCAGCGATGGGGCGTACGAGTCGGTGCCCCTTTCGCGGAAGATTGCCTTGCGGCGCTATGCGCTGGCACGTCCTGGGAGGTATCGGCTGATCGTGTCGTACGACGGACCCGGATACATGGCCTCGACATCGATACCGCGCGCAGCAGCAGCGCGTGGTGAGCACAAGACCGAATGTATCGCCCAACCGCACAGGGCCTTCGCCTCGCTGACACAGTGGGATTTACGGTGAGGCTGCCGTGACAGCGGAAGCAACGTAGCAGCCTAACCCATAAGCGTCAGCTGCAGGGCGGTGGTATCACCCCGCCAGCTGCACGCCCGGTTAGGGCAAACAGCAGAGGAACGAGACGGGAAGCCCGGCCCACGCGGTCGGGCTTTTGTTTTAGCGGCCCGCACTGCTGTTGCTTGCGCGGGCCCGGTGGGCCGCGCGGTGCTGCTTCCGCGGTGCGCCGCGGGCGGGCCACCTGCTGGAGGACGCCGTCGAGCGCGGCGAGGACGGTTCGCTGGGCTTTGGGTGGCGCGAGAGGCGCTCGAGCTGACGCTGGAGCTTGAGGTGGGCCCGCGCTTAACGGGTGGGCGTCGATAGGGAGAGTTCGATCGGGGTCGCGGGGAACATACGGCGCGAAAGGCGCGCCGAAGGTTGAGCTGGGAGGAACACGAAGGCAGTTAAGAGGTAAACTTCGGGAGTCCTTGGGAGCTTCTATGCGCCAACTTCGACTGTGGCTTATTGGGACGATCGCCCTGAGCAGTGGCGCGACGTCGCCGGTAATCGGACAAGCGCCTCTGGCGAGCTGTACCTACGCGACCTGCTCGCTCCGCCTTGAGAGCAGTCGGCTCGTCCGGGGAACGAACCAGGTCGTGGGCCGTACGACGTTGACCGGGATGCCGCGACTAGCCTCTTTGGTCGTCTCCGATTCCGCACAGGCCTACGCGCGCGCCTTTGATCACGCGGTATCCGCGAAGCCGCTGGTTAGGAGTGACAAGCGGCGTGCTCCTCGGCCTGGGCGCGGGCATCGCGCTTCAGACCGGATCGATGCACCTGAACGAGGTTTTGTCCTGGCGCTCCGGAGTTGCTGGAGTGACCACGGGGGCTCGCCTGGCACTTTGATCGACGCGCCGCGCGGGCGCTCAGCCGGGCGCTCTGGTGGCACAACGGGCAGCTGGTCGGGCCTTCTGGCGGCTCCTTAGCCCCCTCACCTGGCCCCCAGGAGCTCCAGTGGGGGGCGGCGGGCGGCGCGGGCGCGTGATGAGCGATCCGTCACATCGCGCTGCTCGAGACCGCGCGGGCAGTTATCGTACCGGTCCATTCGCAGAACTGGGAATCATGGACCAGGTGGGCACGCATCTCTTTCGCCCGAACAGAAAGCCAGGAACTGTTCCGACGATTGAAGATCGCGGCTTGATTGCTGCGGGCAAAACAGGGGCAGCTCCGCGACGATCGTGCGCATTGCACGCGACGATTTCGGCGTCGACCAGCATTGGGGCAAGAAGATTGTCAGGGGCAAGCCTCAATACCCTGCAGCCCTACGCGTCGGATCCGTCAGATGTGATGATCCAGGAAGGCGACATTCTGTTTTGCGATTTCCATCCCGTCTTCGACGGCTGGGAGGCAGACCTGGGACGAACCTATGTCCTGGGCAATGACCCGCTAAAGCAGAAAATTCGCACGGACGTCGAAGCGGCGTGGCGCCGGGAAGGGAAACGCCCTGGTATTTCACCCAGAGCCGCCCCTCACTGGTGCAAGAATTCTTCGCCTACGCGAACGGTCTCGCACAGCGCTACGGCTACGAATTCGGAAACGCGATTGCCGGGCACATCATAGGAGAGTTTCCGCACGAACAACCCGATGATCCCAGCGATCTCTGCCTGGATGTGCACCTGACAACCACCAGGACATTCTTCAGCTCGACAAGAACGGGAACCCGAGGCACTGGATTCTGGAGCTGCATTTTGTGGACCGCAAAAACAACATAGGTGCCTTCTTCGAGCAACTCCTGGCGCGCTGATCGCCCGCTCCGTCTGTTGTTCGTCGTGCGAGTCTTTTCGGCCAGCCCTCCAGAAGGCCTCCGGCATCTGAGACGCGCGGGTTGCCTCGTTCCGCGTGCCACACGTGCGCACCGGAGTCAGCGAGGACCGAGCCTGCCGATTGTGACGACGGACGAAATTCAGCTGGCTACCTGCTCGCTACGCGCAGGGTCGCAGCCGAGAAAGACGCTCACCCGCCCTAGCTCTGCCTCGAGCGACGCCGCAAACCCGGCGTCACCCGGCGCTCGGCCGTTCCGCAACCCGACGTCCGGCACCAGCACACCGTCGTTCACCGAGAGGTTGGCCCAGCCAATCACCGTATCGCGCCAGAGCAGCGGCAGCGCGTAGTACCTCGCACCCGCTTCGGCGCCGGCGTGTACGCCTCGAAGCGATAGCCCCAGCCGTTGAACAACTCAAAGCGCGGCCGATCCCACAAACGGATCAAACGGCGCCAGCAGGCGCACCACGTCGGGCACAACCCTGCGTCGCGATGACGGCGATTCCCCGTCAGGCCAGTACCAGTCCACGCCGTCGATACGCATATGCGGCAAGCGCGTGCGTGCGCGGGCTCGCCGCCGCTCGCTCACCTTCCCATTGCGGCGCCGCGCAGCCCGGCGCGCGCGGTGAGGTGGAGCAAGGTCGTCGCCGGCACCGGGGCATTTCGCCAACGACGATGTCCACCATACGATCCATGGCGGCCGTGATATCCCGCGGCGCCTCAACCGCTGGTCGCGCGGCGTAGAGCCGTGCGCCGCCCTCGCGTCGCGCAATCCGCAGCAGGCCGCGATAGTGCATCGCATCCATCACCTGCGTGGTGACGTTCGACCGACCACCAAACCAGTTCGTCGCCTTGCCGTGCGAAAATGTGAATCCACGTCGCGCGGATGCACCACACCATGTTGCGCACGAACGCGAGAATGTTATCCGCGCGCTTTCGCTCCGCTGCCGACCACCGGCGGCGCCGTCCGCGGATGCATCAGCGCATGGAGCTCGGGTGTCACGAATCCATAGTTGATGAAGAAGTCTTCTTCGACATCCAGCCGTGCGTACCGGCGCTCCAGGTCACCGGCGACATAACCAGTGACGCGATGGCGGAGGATCAGGTCCTGCGCACGTGCCGGCGCCCGGATCGGGTCGGCCTGCACGGAAGCCAAGGCGAGCGATCGCGCGGCCCAACGAGGTTGGCGTGGGAACTGCCGACGAAGCGCAAACTGGCGCAGGCGAACGAGAGCTGACGACATGCGCCGAAAAGTACGAAACGGCTGTCTTCAGCGCCCGGCCGCCGATGCCGCTCGCTCACGAACGCTCGACGAGCTTGAGGCCGAGGTGTCGCCCGCGCATCTTCCGGACATGATGCGCTACCGTTGCTTGTCGTTCGTCGTGCTCGCTGCCCTCGCGTGTGCGCGGGTCCCTGCCTCGGTGGGGGCGGCCGCTCCCGAGGCGGCTGCCCTGGACCCCAGGACCGCGCTGCCGCGCGCGGGCCGCGCCTGGGTGGATCGCACCATGGCCTCGCTCACCCTCCGCGAGAAGGTCGGCCAGATGGTGATGGTCTGGGTGCTCGGCGACTACACCTCCAGCGGGGACTCGACCTACGCCGAGGTGGCCCGATGGATCACACGCGACGGCATCGGCGGGGTGAGCATGTCGTTAGGCACGCCGGTGGAGGTTGCGGCGAAGGTGAACGCCTTCCAGCGGCTCGCCAAGGTGCCCCTGCTGGTCTCATCGGACCTCGAGCCGGCCCTGGGGCGACTGGAAGGCGGCGTCTTCTCGCACTACCTCATGGACGCCGGTGGGCGACGGTCTTCCCGACGGCGATGGGGATTGCGGCCACCGGGCGCGATGAGGATTATGCGCGACGCGGCGTACATCATCGGGCGCGAGGCGCGCGCCGTCGGCATCCACATCAACTTCGCCCCCACGGTCGATGTCAACAACAATCCGGCCAACCCGGTCATCAACACCCGGTCGTTTGGTGAGGACCCGGCCCGGGTGGCACGCCTGTCGGCGCTGTTTGTCCGCGGGTCGATGGACGCCGGCACCATCGCCACGGCCAAGCACTTCCCGGGGCACGGGGACACGGAAGTGGACTCCCACGTCGGGCTGCCGATCGTTGGGGCGGACTGGGCGCGACTGCGCGCCGTGGAGCTGGTCCCCTTCAAGGCAGCGATCGACGCGGGAGCGTCCATGGTGATGTCCGCCCACATCGCCCTCCCGGCGGTCGAAGGCGATTCGTCCACGCCGGCGACGCTCGCGCCGCGCATCATGACGGGTGTGCTGCGCGACACGCTCGGCTTTCGGGGCGTCGCCATCACCGACGCCATGACCATGGAAGGGGTGGGGAAGGGATACGGCGTGGCCGAGAGCTCCGTGCTCGCGGTCAAGGCCGGATCGGACATCCTGCTCAAGCCCAGCGACCCCACGAAGGCCATCGACGCGGTGGTGGCGGCGGTGGAGCGCGGCGAGATCTCGCGGGAACGCATTGACGCCTCGGTGCGACGCGTGCTGGAACTCAAGGCGCGCAGTGGCGTGGCCTTCCACCCGTTCGTTTCGCTGGACACCCTGCGCGAGGTCGTTGGAGCGACGGCGCATCGCGCGAAGGCCGCCGAGATCGCCCAGCGCTCGATCACCCTGCTCCGGGACCGGGACACCCTCGTGCCCATGGCGAGCCGCGGGACCCTGGTGATCCAGTACATGCCGGAGACCGAGTTGCGCGCCGGCCGGGTCTTCAGCGCGGCCATGCGCGCGGGAGACACCTCCGTGCGCGTGATAAAGATCTCGCCAGCCACGACCCAGCCGCAGCTGGACGCCATGGCCCCCGCGATCCGCCGGGCCGAGCGTGTGGTGCTCGCCGCCTATGTGCGTCGCATCGAAGGGGAGGGCCGCCCGGCGATCCCGGCGGCCATCGCCACCTGGATGGCATCCCTCCCCGCCATGAATGCGCGTACCGCCATGGTCGCGCTCGGGAATCCGTACCTCATCCGGCAGGTGCCGACGGTCGGGACGTACCTGGTGACCTACAGTGTCGGCGACGCCTCGGAGCGGGGGGCCGCGCAGGCGCTGCGAGGCCGTTCCCCGATCACCGGGGTGTCCCCGGTCTCGTTGCCCGGGTTTTTCGCGCGAGGCGACGGGCTCCGTCGTTAGGCGCCTGTCGGTTCGGAGGCTCGCCGGCGGGTAGCGACGGGCCGCGGGCGGACGGCGCCGAGCGCGGCCAACCGCAAGGCACCGCGGGCCACCAGCGCCGGACTCCAGCCGCTCCGGGCACCCGGGTCACGGTGACGACTGTCGGACCGGCGAGGCGGCGGAAACGGCTCGTATTCCGGGAGTCCCCGCCGTGGCGGTAGCTTTCCGCGTATCGCGCGGCGCGTATCCCGGCCGCACCACCACAATGGCTCCCATGAAACGACACGTTCTCCTGCTGGCGACCCTCGCGTCGTTGGTCCAGGCGCAGGGCCCGGCGGCTCCGCCGGCGACCACGCTTCCCGCTCAAGACGGCGCGCACCCATTCCCTTCACGACCACGAAGGGGACGTGGATCTCGCTGGACGTGTCGCCGGATGGACAGACGATCGTCTTCGACATGCTTGGCGACCTCTACACCCTCCCGGTTGGCGGCGGGACCGCGACGCGCCTGACGAATGGCCTCGCCTACGACGCCCAACCGCGCTTTTCCCCGGATGGCAAGCGCATCGTGTTCGTCTCTGACCGTTCGGGCGGCGACAACGTCTGGATGATGTCGCTCGACGGCAAGGACACCGTGCAGGTGACCAAGGGGAATACCTCGGAGTATGTGTCGCCCGAGTTCGCCCCGGACGGCAAGTACATCGTCGTGTCGCGGGCCACGGGCCAGTTCGGGACGGCGAAGTTGTGGATGTACCACGTCGACGGGGGCAACGGGGTCGCGCTCGGGACCGCGGGTCCGCAAGTCAAGCAGCTCGGCGCCGCCTTCGGCAACGACGGGCGCTACGTGTGGTATGCGCAACGCTTCGGTGACTGGACGTACAACTCGTTAGGTCCCCAGTACCAGCTCGGGGTCTACGATCGCGAGACCGGCAAGTCGTCGACGATGTCCACGCGTCAGGGGTCGGCCTTCCGTCCCACCCTCTCGCCCGACGGCAAGCACCTCGTCTTCGCCTCGCGTCACGAGATCAAGACGGGGCTGCGCATCCGGAACCTGGAGACGCAGGCCGAGGATTGGCTGGCCTTTCCCGTGCAACGCGACGACATCGAGTCGCGTGCGCCGCTCGATGCCTATCCCGGATTCTCCTTCACTCCGGATTCGCGTGCGGTGATCGTGACCTACGGCGGCGAGATCTGGCGCGTCCCGGTCGACAAGTCTGCCCCGACGAAGATCCCGTTCAGTGCGAAGGTGGACCTGGAGCTGGGCCCCGAGGTCAAGTTCTCCTATCGCGTCGACACGTCCGCGACGCTGACGGCCAAGCAGGTGCGTGACCTCTCGCCATCGCCGGACGGTCGCCAGCTGGCCTTCTCCGCCCTCGATCGCGTGTACGTGATGGACTGGCCGAATGGCACGCCGCGTCGGGTGTCGAATGCCGACGTGGGTGAGTTCGGGCCGACCTGGTCCCCCGACGGGAGATCGTTGGCCTGGACGACCTGGAACGACGTGACGGGCGGGGACATCGTCCGTGCGTCACAAAACGGCAGCAGCTGGACGACGCAGACGATCACGATGGCGCGCGGGCTGTATTCCGACCTCGCGTGGTCGCCACGGGGCGACCGGATCGTGGCCACGCGTGCCGCGGCGCCGGGAGCTGCAGGAAGCCGGGGGCGCCTTCTGGGGCGCGACGGCGGCCGACCTCGTTTGGGTGCCGGCCACCGGGGCACCGCGACCCTCATCATGCCATCGGGTGGGACCGGGAACATGCACTTCACGACGGACCCCGACCGCATCTTTGCTTATAGCGGCCGTGACGGCCTCGTCTCGTTCCGCTGGGACGGCACCGACCAGAAGTCGCACCTGAAGGTCACCGGGCCAATGCCCCCGGGGTTCGGTGGGCAGCTGACCCTCGATGGACAAATGGTCAAGAACATGTCGCGCAGTTGGCTGGGTGGCCGCGCCGCGCGCCCCATGTGGGGGGACGAGAACTTCCAGACGCACCTTGGCGACGATACCGAGCCTGCTCCCCCGTCCGCACCACCGGCCTCCCTGGTGATGATGGCGCCGCGCGGCGACCAGGCCCTCGCCCTGGTCGGGATGGACATGTACACGATCACGGTGCCGCAGGTGGGGGCGACCCCGCCGACGGTAAGTGTCGCCGCTCCTGCGAGTGCGGCGGTCCCGGTGCGCAAGCTCAACGAGGTCGGCGGCGAGTTCCCGAACTGGTCGCGTGACGGACGTCGCGTGATGTGGGCGCTCGGGAACGCGGTATGGACCTACGACCTCGATCGGGCGAAGGTCGTCGAGGACTCCCTCAAGGCGGACGCCCGCGTCAAGGCGGCGGCGCCGAAGGACACCACCAAGCGGGACTCGACGGCGGCGAAGAAGGAGACCCCGGGGTACAAGCCGAGCGAGGTGCGGGTGGCGGTGACCGCGCCGCGCGACATCCCGCGCGGGGTGGTCGTGTTGCGCGGTGGACGCGCCATCACGATGAAGGGGAAGGAGATCATCGCCAACGCCGACATCGTGGTCCGCGACAATCGCATCGAGGCGATCGGCCCGCGCGGACGGGTGCGCATCCCGGCCGGGGCACGCACGATCGACGTGAGCGGCAAGACCATCACTCCAGGGTCTGTCGACACGCACTACCATCCGCAGTGGCTCACGCCACAGATCCACAATACGCAAACGTGGCAATACCTCACCACGCTGGCGTACGGCACGACGACGACTCGCGACCCGCAGACCGCCGTGACCGACTTCCTGACGTATGGCGACCGCGTGGAGACGGGCGAGATGGTCGGCCCGCGCATCTACACGACGGGCCCCGGCGTCTTCCTCGGAGAGGCCATCCGCGACTCCGCGCACGCCGTGCAGGTGCTCAAGCGGTACGCCGACTACTACAAGACCGGCACCCTCAAGATGTACATGACCGGGAACCGGCAGCAGCGGCAGTGGGTGATCATGGCCGCCAAGCAGCTGGGGATCATGCCGACCACCGAGGGCGGCCTCGACCACAAGCTCGACATCACGCACGGCCTCGATGGCTACCCGGGGATCGAGCACACCCTGCCGATCACCCCCAAGTACGACGACGTCTTCGAGTGGTACAAGGGCACGCAGACGCTGAACTCGCCGACGCTCATCGTCGCCTACGGCGGGCCGTTCGGCGAGAACTACTGGTACACCAACGAGGACCTGGTCAACGATGCGAAGCTGAAGCGATTCACGCATCCGGTGGACTTTGACGGCAAGGTCCGGCGCCGGGGGAGTGGTGGCGGTGGAAGCCCCGGGCCTGGTGGGTGGTTCCTCAAGGAGGAGTACTCGTTCTTCCAGCACGCGCAGGACGTGGCGAAGACCGTCGCGGCCGGCGGTCGCATCGGCGCCGGTTCGCACGGCCAGCTCCAGGGGCTCGGGATGCACTGGGAGATCTGGATGCTGCAGAGTGGCGGGTTGTCGACCCACGACGCGCTGCGCGTCGCGACCATCTTTGGAGCCGAGGGGATCGGGATGGGGCAGGACATCGGCTCGCTCGAAGCCGGGAAGATGGCCGACCTGCTCGTCCTCGATCGCGACCCGCTGGTCAACATTCGCAACACCAACTCGATCGCGCGGGTGATGGTGAACGGCCGGTTGTACAATGCCAACACGCTCGACGAGGAATGGCCCCGCGTGCGGAAGCTGCCGCCGATGCCGTGGGCGAACCAGGCTCCGTCGGCGGTGCCGGCCGGGCTGCGCTGATCAGCCAAGACGGTAGGTGGTGGTCATCACGGGTCGCGCGAGCGGCCCGTGATGCGTTTTCGGACGTTGCTTCGGGCCTCGGTCCGGGCGAGTTTCAGATGGTTGGTGCGACGCAGACCCTTCGACGTGAGACCTGATATGCATAGTTCGGCCTGGCGGCTTCTTCCCTTCCTCCTTGGGGCCGGTGCCCTGGGGGCCCAGCAGGGACCGCGGATCGTGGTGACGCCCACCAATCCCCGGATGGTGGCCAAGGACACCCTGCGGCTGTCGGCCCGCCTGCTGGATGCGACCGGTCAGCCCGTGCCTAACGCGAGGATCCGCTACTTCGCCGGTGGCGCCGGATTCGAGGCGGCGGTGGACTCAACGGGGCTCGTGACGTCCGGGGCCGTGGGCAAGTTCCCGGTCACGGTGTCGGCATTGGTACCCGGCAGCCGGCCGGTGACGGCGCGCGTCGAGGTGCAGATGGTGGCGGGTCCGGCGGCGCGGGTGGCGATCACGCCGCGTCCGGCGCGCATGCTGGCGGGGCAGCGCCTGCAACTGCAGGCCGCGGCACGTTCCGCGGACGGGGACTCCGCCACCGAGCGCGTGAGCTGGCGGTCCTCAGCGCCGAGTGTCGTGCGGATTGACGAGCGCGGCATCGCCACGGCAGTCGCGCCGGGTCGGGCGACTGTGACCGCGGTGGCCGGGGCAGCCACGAGTACGCTGGACCTCGCGGTGGTGAGCGCCACGGGCGCGACCGTCGCCCTCACGCCGTCGTCGGCGACCGCGCGGCAAGGCGACGTGTTGCGATTTGGCGTGCAGGTCAAGAACGCAGCCGGGCGCGTGATCGACGGATTGGTCCCGAGCTGGACGATGGCCCCTGGTCGGGGCGAGATCAACAGTGACGGATCGTTTGTCGGATTCGAACCCGGGTCGTATCTGGTGACAGCCAACCTGGGCCGGGTCAGCGGGGACGTCTCCGTGAACCTCACGGACCGCAACGTCCGGCGAAAGACCACCGTCGTAGGCTCGGTGCTGCGCACCGCGTTCGTGACCTCGGAAGTCTGGGTCCACCCCAACGGCAAGGTGGCGTACCTCGGCACGCACGCTGGCGGCGACCGCTTCTATACGATCGACATCTCGAACCCCTCGGCGCCGGCGATCGTGGACTCGGTGGTGGACAACTTCCGGATCGTCAACGACATCATGACCGACGAGAAAGGGGAAGTCCTGGTGTTCACCCGCGAGGGGGCCGACAACCGCCGCAACGGGATCGTGGTGATGACCCTCGAGGATCCCCTGCGGCCGAAGAAGGTGGGTGAGTTCACCGATGGTGTGACGTCCGGCGTCCACTCGGCATTCATCTACACCGACCCGAAGCACGGGCGCCACGCCTACATCACGAATGACGGCACCGGCGCCGTGCACATGATCAACATCGACGATCCCGCGAAGCCGCGGGAGGTCGCCCAGTGGAAGACCCCCCGCCCGGGGAACAGCGATGTTGGGCGCACGCTGCATGACGTGGACGTGCAGGACGGGCTGCTCTACGGCAGCTGGTGGAACGATGGCCTGATCATCCTGGATGTCGGCAACGGGATCAAGGGCGGCACGCCGTCCAAGCCCGTGCTCGTGTCGCAGTTCAAGTACGACCTCGACGCGCTGTACAAGACGCGCGTGGAGACCGAGGCCGGGGCCGGCTACATCCGCGGGACGCACACCGCCTGGCGGCACCGCAACTATGTCTTTATTGCTGACGAGGTGTTCGACCCCGTGGAAGTCCAGAACGCGCTGGGCGACAAGGTCGGGCGCGCGTACGGGCGGCTGCAGGTGGTCGACGTGAGCGACATCATGAACCCGAAGAGCGTGGCCTACTACGAGCCGGAGTTCGGCGGGGTGCACAACATCTGGGCAGCTGGCGACACGCTCTACATGGGGGCCTACAACTCGGGGTTCCACGCCTTCGACGTGTCCGGTGAGCTCAAGGGTGACCTGCAGAAGCAGGGGCGCGAGATCTCGCACTTCCAGCCGCAGAGCCCCAAGGGGCGCGTGCCGAACGCCACGATGACCTGGGGCGTGGTCGTCAAGAACAACCTGATCTTCCTCAACGACATGAACTCCGGGCTCTGGATCGTGAAGATGGAGCCGAAGCCGACCGTCGTTCCCTAGTCACCCACGTCCTGATCCATGCTCCTGCCCTTCCTGTTCCTTCAAGTCGCGGCGACGTCTCCCGTCGCGCGTGTCGTGGTCACCCCGGCGAAGCCGGAGATGATCGCGGGGGACACCCTCCGCCTGCGCGCCCAGGCGCTGGATGCCTCGGGGCAGCTGGTGCCTAACGCGCGCATCCGTTTCCAGGCCGATGGCGGAGACTTCGAGGCGGAGGTGGACTCGGTCGGGCTTGTCCGATCCGGAGCCACGGGGACGATCCCCGTTGTTGTCGTGGCGACCGTCCCAGGCGCGCGGCCTGTAGTGACGCGGGTCGACGTCCGCATGATGCCGGGCCCCGCTGTCCGCGTGGTCCCATCGCAGGGAGCCCTGCGGCTGGCCGTGGGGCAATCGTTTCACCTCACGGCGAAGGCCTTCAGCGCGACCAACGACGAGCGGCAGGACGCGGTCACCTGGCGGGCGAGTGGCGCGGCGGCCACCATCGATGCGGCCGGGATGGTGCGTGGGGTGCGCCCGGGAAGGACTCGAGTCACGGCCCAGGTGGGCGCCGTCGCACGCGCCGTCGAGGTCGAGGTGGTGCCCCAGCGCGTCGCACGGCTGGACGTTACGCCCGGCCGGGTCGACGCCCGGCAGGGAGATGCGATCCGCCTGCAGGCCGTGGCGCGTGACGGCGCGGGACGCACCATCCCGGGGCTCGCAACCAGCTGGTCGTTTGCACCAGGCCAGGGGGTCATCGACCAGCAAGGCAGCTTCGTCGCCTACGAGCCCGGGGAGTACCTCATCACGGGCTCGCAGGGAGGCCAGACCGCCCATGCCATCGTGCGCGTCGCGCCACGCGACGTGCGACGGCCCATGTCGGTCGTCGGCCGCTTGCCGCGCACGCGCTTCCGTACCGAAGAACTCTGGCTCCACCCGGACGGCAAGCACGCGTACCTGGGGAGCGGCCGGGGTGGCGACGTGATGTACGCGATTGACATCGCGAATCCCGCGGCGCCCGTCGTCACCGACTCGATCGTGACCAACACGCGGCGCGTCAACGACATCATGACGACGCCGGACGGGAAGTTCCTCGTCTTCACGCGCGAGGGGGCGAGCGACCGGAAGAACGGAATCGTGATCTGCTCGCTGGAAGATCCCAAACACCCAAAGGTCATCAGCGAGTTCACCGACGGGGTGACCTCCGGCGTGCACTCGGCTTTCATCTTTAGGCAAGAGAAGTTCGGCACGCACGTCTACCTGACGAACGACGGCACCGGGGCGCTGCACGTCATCGACATCACGGACCCGTACAAGCCGCGTGAAGTGGGTCAGTGGAAGACCCCCAAGGCCCACGGGGATGCCGGACGGTCCCTGCACGACATCGACATCCAGGACGGGCTGCTCTACGCCTCGTGGTGGAACGACGGGCTCGTCGTGCTCGACGTCGGGAACGGGATGAAGGGGGGCTCGCCCTCCAGTCCGCAGTTGGTGACGCAGTACAAGTACGACCTGAATGCGCTGTACCGCGACGTGGAAGCCGTGGGTGGACCCGGCTTCATCCGGGGCACCCATACGGCCTGGCGCCACAAGAACTACGTCTTCATCGCCGACGAGGTCTTCGCGGCAAAGGAAGTGCAGGGGGCGAAGGATGCGGCCGCCTCACGGGCGTATGGCCGCCTGCAGGTGATCGACGTGAGTGACATGGCCAACCCGAAGTCGGTGGCGTACTACGAGCCCGAGTACGGCGGCGTGCACAACGTGTGGGTGACGGGTGACACGTTGTTCATGGGCGCCTACGAGGCCGGCTTTCGCGCGTTCGACATTTCAGGCGAACTCCGCGGGGATTTGCGGGCGCAAGGACGCGAGATCGGGCACGTGAATACCGCCGACATGGACGGCAAGGTGCAGAATGCGTCTCGGGTCTGGGGCGTGATCTACAAGAACGGGCTCGCCTGGGTGAACGACAACCAGAACGGGTTGTGGGTCATCCGCATGGAGCCGAAGCCGAAGGTCGTGCCGTAACTGCTCCCGGCGTTCGGCATGGCAACTGGTTTCTTTCCGCCACCTACCGCGGCTCCATACAATATGATCATGACACGCCGACCCTCCTTCGCCGCCGTCGCCCTCGCGCTGCTCGCCGCCTCGTCGCTCGGCGCCCAGTCAACGTCATTCACGTGGCCAACGTCGACCCCGTCGAAGGTCGGTATCAACCCCGCCGTCCTCGACAGCCTCGACAAGGAGATCACGGCGGGGAAGTACGGCAACATTGATCGCATGGTTGTCATTCGGCGCGGTCGTCTCGTGATGGACAAGCGGTATCCACGCGACTACGACAAGATCTACGGCGACTCGTCGCGCGCCGCTTCGTCGCTGAACAACTCGCACGACCCCACTGGGCCCTTCAACTACTTCAATCCGTGGTGGCACCCGACGTATCGACGGGGCTCACTGCACACCCTGCAGTCTGTCTCCAAGACCGTGGCTTCAGCGGTGATCGGGGTGGCGGTCACCCGCGGTGAATTCCCGGCACTCGACACGCCGATCCTCACCTACTGGGATACCGCCGCCGTCGCGAACCTCGACGATCGCAAGCGGCGCATCACCATCCGCCACTTGCTCACGATGACGGGCGGATTCGACTGGAACGAAAGCATTCCGTATAGCGATCCGCGCAACACGGCGGGCGCGCTCGAGGCCAGCCCGGACTGGGTCAAGTTCACCATCGACCGGCCGATGATGCGCGAGCCGGGAACACAGTTCAACTACAGCAGCGGCGAGAGCGCGTTGCTCGCGCACATCTTCTTCCGCGCCACCGGCGTCGACATCGAGGAGTACGCGGCGCGCCATCTCTTCGCGCCACTCGGCATCACCAACTGGCACTGGAAGCGCTCGACCTCAGGAGCCATCGACACCGAGGGTGGTTTGTATCTCGAAGCGACCGACCTGGCGCGGATCTGGCAGCTGTGGCTGCAGGGCGGCCGGTGGAAGGGAACGACCGTCGTGTCGGAACGCTGGGTGCGTGAATCCGTGACACCGCACATCGCGACCAGCACGCGCGCCGGCGCGCCGAAGTACGGGTACAAGTGGTGGCTCTACAGCAATCCGGTACAGCCGGACGCGTTCATCTGGGCCGGGTCCGGGTTCGGTGGGCAGTTCCCGATGGCGTTTCCCGACCAGGAGATGGTGGTGGTCTTCAATGCGTGGAACATCAGCGGCGGGCCCGGGCTTCCGCTGCGTGCGGTGCAGGAACGGCTGATCAGGGCGGCGAAGTAGGCAGGACGGGGCGCCTAACGCGCCCCGCGCAGCTCCAGGCGGGCCACGGTGCGCTGGTGCACCTCGTCCGGCCCATCCGCGATGCGCAGCGACCGCTGCCCCGCGTACATGCTCGCGAGGGGATGGTCCGCCGACAGCCCGCCGCCCCCGTGCGCCTGGATCGCCAGGTCGATCACGCGACAGGCCATACGCGGGGCCACCACCTTGATCATGGCGATCTCCTTCTGGGCGCCCTTGATCCCCACGGTGTCCATCATCCACGCCGCCTTGAGCACCAGCAGGCGCGCCATGTCGATCTCGCACCGCGCGTCGGCGATCCGCTCATGCCACAGGGATTGCTCGGCCACCGGCTTGCCGAAGGCCACGCGGGACTGCAAGCGCGCGACCATCATCTCGAACGCACGCTCCGCCGCGCCGATTGACCGCATGCAGTGGTGGATCCGCCCGGGGCCGAGCCGCCCCTGCGCGATCTCGAATCCACGACCCTCGCCAAGGATCATCTGGTCCGCCGGGACGCGCACTCCCTGGAAGTCGATCTCGCAGTGCCCGTGCGGGGCGTCGTCGTAGCCAAACACGCTGAGCGTGCGGACGATGCGCACCCCCGGCGCGTTCCGCGGCACGAGGATCATCGAGTGCTGCTGGTGCCGCGGCGCCGCCGTGCTGCTGCGCCCCATCACGATGAACAAGGCGCAGCGGGCGTCGGCCGCGTTCGTCGCCCACCACTTGCGCCCGTTCAGCACGTAATCGTTCCCGTCGCGACGGATCTCCAGCGCGACGTTGGTCGCGTCGGATGACGCCACGTCGGGCTCGGTCATCACATAGGCCGAGCGGATCTCGCAGGCGAGCAGCGGGGTCAGCCAGCGCGACTGTTGGTCTGGCGTGCCGTAGCGATCCAGCACTTCCATGTTGCCGGTGTCGGGCGCGGCGCAGTTGAACACCTCGCTGGCCCATTCCACCCGGCCCATCACCTCCGCGAGGTGTGCGTACTCGACGTTACTCAGCCCGGCGCCGCGGCTGCTGTGGGTCAGGAAGAGGTTCCAGAGGCCCGCCGCGCGGGCGTGGGCACGCAGCTCATCCACGAATCCTACCGGCGCCCACCGGTCGCCCGCTTCCACCTCGGCACGGTATCGCGCTTCGTTGGGGTACACGTGCGCGGCCATGAAATCGTGAAGTCGCGCCAGCAGCTCGGCGGTGCGCGGTGTCGGCTGGAAGTCCATTCCCCAAGCTACGCTGCGGTATTTCCGGCGGCGACCACGACCCATCCGACGACGGCGGGTCACTCACGTGCGAGGGCGTGGCAGTCGGAACGCCGGCCCGGCGACCTTACACGGAACGGGCCAGGGCCCAGGCGCCGTCCGCGATCGGTTCGACCAGGCGTCCCATCTCCGTCGCACGTGCACTGGACGCATTCCCATCGATGGCACGCCGAGCGACCCCCTCGAGGATCGCCGCCAGGCGAAAGAGGTTGTACACGATCGCGACGTCCCAGTCATCGGGACGTTTGAGCCCGGTGCGCTCGCTGTACATCGCCAGGTATTCGGCCTCGTCCGGGAGCCCCTCGCGCACGAGGTCCACGCCGCGCAGGCTTCCGAAGGCCCCTTCCGGGAGGTGCCAGACCATGCACTGGTAGCTCAGGTCCGCCAGCGGGTCGCCTAACGTGGACAGCTCCCAGTCAATCACCGCGCGCACCACTGGGGCGTCGGGATCAAAGATCAGGTTGTCGAGCCGGAAGTCGCCGTGCAGGATCGCCGACCGGCCGGACTCGCGCGGTTGGTGGTCCCGCAGCCAATGGACGAGGGCATCCATCGCCGGGATGTCGCGCGTGCGTGAGGCCAGGTACTGCTCGGACCACCGGGCGACCTGCCGCGCGAAGTAGCCGTCGCGACGGCCGAAGTCCCCAAGGCCCGCGCCGTCGATGTCGATTGCGTGGAGCCGGGCGAGGACGCTGGCCATTTCGGCGAACATCACGCGACGGCCGGCGGCAGGCACGCGCGGCAACCGCGGATCCCAGTGGATGGTCCCCTCGACGTACTCCATCACGAAAAACGGCGTGCCGATCACCGACGGGTCGTCGCAGAGGGCCAACGGCCGTGCGACCGGGAATCCAGCGGCGTGCAGCGCTCGGGTGACGCGGAATTCGCGGTCGACGGCGTGCGCCGTGCGCAGGGTGGGCCCGGCGGGCTTGCGGCGCAGGACGTACTGCCCCGCGGACGCGGTGAGCAGGAAGGTCGGGTTCGACTGACCACCCGCGAACTGCGCGACTTGGACAGGCCCTTCGCACGGACCGACCTCCTGGCGCAGCCACGCCACCACGCGCTCCAGCTCAAACGCGTGGGCCGGATCCACCGGACGAGTTGTCGCCGAGCTCATCGTGCGAATGAAGCACCCCCCGTGCCCCTCGGCAACGGGCACGGCTGGCCCGCCGGCGTCCCCCGGAGAGGGGGCGCCCTCGTTGCCCAAGGTCAGGTCGGGGATGCATCGTTCCCGTTCCATCCTGACGGACCTTTCTACATGCACTCCTTCACACGTGCCGCCGCGCTACTCGGCGCCGTTTCGCTGCCGGCGGTAACCGCGGCCCAGACGCCGGAAGTCGCGCGGCTCATCGTGACTCCGGCCAAGCCCACGGTGGTCGCCGGGGACACCATGCGACTGCGTGCCCAGGCGGTGGATGCCCAAGGGCGTCCGGTTGCCGGCGTGCGCTTCCTCTTTCTGGGACAGGGGGCGCGATTCGAGGGCCAGGTGGACTCGCTCGGCCTGGTCACGTCCGGCGCGACCGGTACCCTCCCGGTGGCGGTGACGGCGCTGATCCCCGGTCAACGGCCAAAGACGGAACGCATCGAGGTGAAGATGGTCCCGGGCCCGGCGGCCACGATCACCCCGAGTTATGGGGCGGTGAAGATGGCCCTCGGCCAGCGGCTGCGGATCGGTGGTCAGGTGTTCTCGAAGACCGGCGATCCGCGTCCCGATGAGCGGATCAGCTGGCGGTCGTCCGCACCGGCAATCGTGCGAGTGGACCAGGACGGGATGCTCGCCAGTGCAGGTGCCGGGCGCGCGACCCTGACCGGCTCGTCGGGTGCCGCCACCGTGACGGTTCCGGTGGAGGTGCTCAATACGACGGTCGCGTCGATGGAGTTGTCCCCGGCCCGCGTGGACGCCCGGCAGGGCGACGTGGTGCGCTTCAAGACGGTCGCGAAGGATGCACGCGGTCGCGAGATCGCGGGCCTCTCAACGGGGTGGTCCTTTTCGCCGGGTGAGGGGATCATCGCGCAGGATGGGGCGTTCACCGGGTACGCGCCCGGTGAGTTCGTGGTGACGGCGAGCCAGGGGTCGCGTACCTCCCAGGCCGTGGTGCGGCTCGCCCCGCGCGACGTGCGACGACCGCTTTCTGTCGTTGGTCGCCTGCCGCGCACGCGCTTCTCCACGGAGGAAGTCTGGATTCACCCGGACGGCAAGCACGCCTACCTCGGGAGCGGTGGCGGCGGTGACGTGATGTACGCCATCGATATCAGCAACCCGGCCCAGCCGGTCGTGACCGACTCGATCGTGTCCAACACCCGCCGCGTCAACGACGTGATGACGACCCCGGACGGGAAGTTCCTGGTCTTCACGCGCGAGGGGGCCAGCGACCGCAAGAACGGGATCGTGATCTGCTCGCTCGAGGACCCGAAGCACCCGAAGGTGATCAGCGAGTTCACCGACGGCGTCACGTCCGGCGTGCACTCGTCCTTCATCTTCAAGCAGGAGAAGTACGGGACGCACATCTACCTCACGAACGACGGCACCGGCGCGCTGCATGTCATCGACATCAGCGACCCGTACAAGCCGAAGGAGGTCGCCCAGTGGAAGACCCCCAAGGCCCATGGCGACGTCGGGCGCACGTTGCATGACATCGACGTGCAGGACGGCCTGCTGTACGGCAGCTGGTGGAACGACGGCCTCGTGATCCTCGACGTGGGCAACGGCGTCAAGGGTGGTTCGCCGAGCAATCCGCAGTTTGTCTCACAGTTCAAGTACGATCTCAACGCCCTGTACCGGGACGTCGAGGCGAGTGGTGGCCCCGGCTTCATTCGCGGCACCCACACGGCCTGGCGCCACAAGAACTACGTCTTCATTGCCGACGAGGTCTTTCCCGCCGCCGGTGTTAAGGGGGCCAAGGACGCCTCGGCCGGGCGGGCGTATGGCCGCCTGCAGGTCGTCGACGTCAGCGACATGAACAACCCGAAGTCCGTGGCCCACTACGAGCCGGAGTTCGGCGGGGTGCACAACGTCTGGGTCGCCGGCGACACGCTCTACATGGGCGCGTACAACGGCGGCTTCCGCGCGTTCGATGTCAGCGGCGAGCTGCGTGGTGACCTGCGCGCCCAGGGGCGCGAGATTGCGCACCTCAACACCGCCGACATGGACGGGCGCGTGAAGAACGCGGCGATGACGTGGGGCGTCGTGGTCAAGAACGGGCTGGCCTACGTCAACGACATGTACAACGGGCTCTGGATCGTGCGCATCGAGCCGAAGCCGCAAGTGATCCCGTAGCCCCAACGAGCCCGCGCGGATCCGCTTACAGGAAGACGGCTCCGTCCACCGCCGTCGGTGGGGATACCCCGAGCGCCCGCATGGCCGTCGGCAATACGTCGACGGTCCGTCGCGGTGCGGCCACGCATGGGCGATTCAGCAGCAGCGGGACGAGCATGTGATCGCGGTGCAGGGCCCCATGCGACGAATGGTGCGGGATCGGCTCGTATTTGGCCCGCAGGTCCCAGTCGCGCGCGGCCGAGACCATCAGGTCGCCGATCCGCGACGATCGCAGCATGGACACGACCTGGACCAAAACGTCCGGATAGTCGGATGCACGGGTGGCGTCCCAGGCGCCCGTCGGGTCGCTCGCGGCCATGGCCCCGGTGCCTAACGGGTCCCCCGTCACGGGGTGGTAGCGGTACCACCCCGCCTCGAGCGCGATCGTTCCGTGGCCGCGGCCCCGGCCGTGGACCTCGGCCCGCGTGGCATCCAGCGGGGCGATCACGAGGTCCACGGAGGGGCGCGCCAACAACGCCTCCAGCGTGCCCTGCCACTGGGAGCGCAGGGCGTCCCACCCCCTGGGCGCGCGCGCGGCAAGATCCAGGTACAGGTGGGCCATCGCATTGCCGCTCACCATCACCGCCACGTCATGCCCGCCACCCAGGGTCCAGGGGTGGGCCAGCACGCGATGACCGTCCGCGCGCATCCACACGGCCAGGTCGTCGTGTTGCCGCACTGGGGAGTGCCCGTGGTCGCTCACAATCCACAGGTGCGTGTCGCGCCACGTGTCCGCGCGCTCGGCGTCGTGCCGGATCTCGGCCACGGCATCGTCCACAATGCGCATCGCATCGCGAACCACGCGGGCATCGTGCCCTTCCGAATGCGATGTCTTGTCAATGCCGGTAAACGCCGCAAAGACGAACTGTGGCCGATCCCGACGAATGCGGTGGGCGACGGCCTGTCCGATCTCGCGATCGATCGCGAGCCAGCCACGCACGTTGCCGCGAAAGTGCGTGCGGGCCGCCCGCAAGGCGAACGCTGCCCCGAAGCCGAGCCGGTCGCTCCAGGGGAGCCCGCGATGGATCACACTCAGCGCGCCAAGCCGACGCTCCGTCATCTCGTACGCCGTGCGCGCATCACCGGTCAGGTCAGCGTCCACGTGGCGCATGCCCGAGCCCACGTAGCTCCGCGCGTGACCCATCAGGCGCCCAATGCGCCGCGATCGGTCAAACCAGCGCAGTCCTGGCAGTCCCACGTGACCCGGGAACATGCCCATGAGAAAGGGAGCGTAGGCCATCCCCGTCACCGAGGGCCAGCACGTCGTGACGACATGCGCGCCTCCCTCGGCGCGGAGTTGTGACATGGCCGGGAGCTCGCCGCGGTCCATCGCCGCAGCGAGGGTGTCCGGGCGCGCCCCGTCAGCGACAAGGATGATGACGGGCATCGGTGGGTTGATTAAACTCAGGCGCGCGTGGGCGGCGAATACTTCACCAGAACAAGGGCGATGGCAAATCGAAAGCCGCGTGCACGCGGACCCAAGTCGGCTGGCGGTCGTGCGATGGATCCCGATCGCCTCCTCAGTGCGAGTCAGGAAGCCGTCGCCGGGTTGCGTGAGCGAACCGAGCAAGGCCATCGTGCCGCCGGTCGCACCCCGCCCTCCGCTGTCCCCGGGATCCGGACGAGCGGCGCGCATCAGGCGATTGATACCTCGATCCGCGAGATCCTGCCGACCACCGAGGACGCCAAGCTCCTCCAGCACGGCATGCCGCACGTCGATTTCACGCGCTCCGACACCTGGCGCGTGATGCGGATCATGTCGGAGTTCATCGAGGGGTTTGATGTCTTCGCCGACGTCGAGAAGGGGGTGACCCTCTTCGGCTCGGCGCGCACCGGCCCCGACGATCCGCAGTACCAGGCCGCGCAGGAAGTGGCGCGCTTGCTGGCCGAGGCGGGCTTCGCGATCATCACGGGCGCGGGCCCAGGCATCATGGAAGCGGCCAACAAGGGTGCCAAGCTTGGCCACGGCCGTTCGATTGGCTGCAACATCGAGTTGCCCTTTGAGCAAGGGGCCAACCCGTACGTGGACACCCTCGTCAACTTCCGCTACTTCATGGTGCGGAAGACGATGTTCATCAAGTACTCGAACGCGTTCATCATCTTCCCCGGCGGCTTCGGCACCCTCGACGAGTTGTTCGAGGCGCTGACGCTCATCCAGACAGGGAAGATTTACCAGTTCCCGGTGATCCTGTTCGGCCGGCACTACTGGGCCGGGCTGGTGCGCTGGCTGCAATCGCGCGTGCTCAACGAGCGCAAGATCGCGGCGGGCGACATGGACCTCATGCTCGTGACGGACGATCCCCAGGAGGCCGTCCAGGCCGTGGTCGCCGCGTACGACGCCCAACTCAGCGCCGCCCGTCGGCGCCTGGAGCACACTCGATGAAGTCACGGAAATCGGCCGGGCGCTCGCTCGGCCTCAAGGGGTCGCGCGTGGGCAAGCCGGTCAAGCGGGCGAGTGCTTCCGGTGACAAGGCCACGCAGAAGGCGGCGGCCGAGGCGCGCGAGCGGGCCGGCAAGGGACACACTATGGCCGCTTCCCGCTTTCTCCGGGGCCAGCGCATCATGCCGCGCAAGATCACGGGCAAGGAGCGCGTCGTTGACCTGATCGAGGGAACGTACCTCGCGTACAACGCCGGACGGCTCCGCGAGGGGTGCCAGTTGTTTGCCGACAAGATGCTCGAGCGCGACGTCACTATCGGCCTCACGATGACGGGGGCGCTGACGCCCGCCGGCCTCGGCATGGCGGCGGTGATCCCGCTCATCGAGGCGGGGTTTGTCGACTGGATCATCTCCACCGGCGCCAACCTGTACCACGACACGCATTTCGGGCTTGGCCTCGCCATGCACCGCGGCAACCCGTCCACCTCAGACGTGGTGCTGCGCGAGGAGGGCGTCGTGCGGATTTACGACATCTTCTTCGACTACGACGTGCTCCTGTCCACCGACGCGTTCTTTCGCGCCATCGTGCAGGGCAAGGAATTCCAGCGCACGATGTCCAGCGCGGAGTTCCACTGGCTCTGCGGCAAGTACGTCGCCGAGCGGGAACGCAAGCTGGGGATCGGGCAGAAGTCGCTGCTGAGCGCGGCGTACAAGTGTGGCGTGCCGATCTACACGTCGTCGCCCGGCGACTCGTCGATCGGGATGAACGTCGCCGCGCTCTCCCTGGATGGCAATCGCTGCATGATCGATCCCAACGCCGACGTGAACGAGACGGCGGCAATTGTCCTCGGCGCCAAGCGACGGGGCGGCAAGAGCGCGATCACCATCCTCGGTGGGGGCAGTCCCAAGAACTTCGCCCTCCAGACGGAACCGCAGATCCAGGAAGTCCTCGGCATCGACGAACGAGGGCACGACTACTTCCTGCAGATCACCGACGCGCGCCCCGACACTGGCGGACTGTCGGGCGCGACACCCGCCGAGGCGGTGAGCTGGGGCAAGATTGACCCGGATCGCCTCCCGGACGCCGTGGTCTGTTACCTGGACTCCACGGTCGCTCTCCCGCTCCTGACGTCGTACGCCCTCGCCAAGCGCCCCAAACGCCCGCTGCGCCGCTTGTACGACCAGCGCGGTGCGCTCATGCAGGCGTTGCGGGACGAATACGCGCGATCCAAGGGGTAACGCGTCGGGCCTAGCGACGGAACACGAACTGGTCGCCGTTCGGCACACTCACATCGCCGACGGCCACGTCGGATGCGCTGTGCGAGCCGCGGTAGCGTACCGCGGTGTCCCCCGCGACGCGCATCGCCAGCTGGGTCCCTGCCAGGCCGTAACTCCCGCGCGCGGTGATCGTGCCGACTTGTTCCGAGCTCCCTCCTCTCGTTCGCACGATGTAGGACAGGATAAAGGTGGAATCGGTGGCCAGGGTCAGGGCGCCACGGGTCACCTCAACCACCGTTTGCGCTTGCACCACCTGCGCGGGGATGGACGCCCCGTTCACGGACACCAGGGAGTACACTACGCCGGGGCCCGTTTCGGGCTCGACGTCGTCCCCCAGCGGCTCCAGGGAGCAGGCGGCGGCCAGCAGGGCGAGGGCAGGGCGAAGGACGGACAGGCGCATGCGGGGTGGTGGAGGCGGGAACATCCAAGTTCAGCTGGGGTTCGGCGGGAGGCCAGCCCCCCGGGACCAACCGATTGCCAAGGGCAAGGGCGGCCCCTAGGTTGCCATCAGACCCTCCCTTGGCGCCCGGCCGCATCCTGACGGCCGGGCGCTCCCCTTTTGTTGTCCAGCCATGCTCGAAGAACTCAAGCAGAAGCTCGGTGCCGAGGTCGAAAAGCTCCAGCACGAGCTCAACGTCGTCATCCCCAACGAGATCCGGAAGGCGGTCGAGCTGGGTGACCTGCGCGAGAACAGCGAGTACAAGGCAGCACTCGAGCGTCAGCAATTCGTCCAGGCGCGGCTGGGCCAGCTCCGGCAACGCCTCTCGAAACTCTCGTCGGTCGACATGACCCAGATCCCGCTCGACAAGGTGGGGCTGGGCTCGCGCGTGGTGGTCGAATGCCAGGACACGAAGGCGCTCGAGACGTACAACCTCGTGTTCGGTGACTCCGAGCAGTTCGATGAGGGGTACGTCTCGATGGCCTCTCCGATCGGCAAATCGCTCGTGGGCAAGGCCGTCGGGGAGATCGCCTTCCTCAAGCTCCCGGCACGCACGCGGCGCCTGAAGATCCTCGAACTTTTCACGATCCACGCCCAGCAGGGGTAGGGTCAGCCGCGGGGCCGTGTGTCGTTGGCACAGGGGGGCACCCCCGGGGTAGCACGACTCAGACACAGGAGGATGACGATGCGCACGACGTCCCAGGTACTCGCACTCGCCCTGCTGCCGATCGGTAGCCTGACCGCCCAGTCTTTCCAGGGCATCGTGGTGGTGGGCGCCGGAAAATCGGCCGCCCAGCAAGCCAAGGTGGTCCTCCTGGGCAAGCGCGACCGCATCGTCGACTCGGCGACCACCGACGCATTTGGCGGCTTCTCCGTCCGCGCCGACAAGGCCGGCAAGTACACCCTGCTCGTTCGTCGGCAGGGGTTCCTGCCGGTCAACACCGAGTCGTTCGAGCTGCCGGCGAACGAAGTGCTGACGGACACCGTGCACCTCACTGGCCGCAGCGCGGAACTTGGCGTGCGTGACGCCCTCGAACAGAGCATGCGACGCGTTTTTGGTGGTACGGTACTGGCCGGGTTCACGAGGATGGTCGGGCCGGATTCGATCTCGGTCCTTCGCTCGCGCTTCACCACCCTTGGGGACTACGCCCGCGCCGGACGCATGCTGGGCGTCTCCATGCCCAGTGGGGTCAACAGCTCCTGCCTGCGCTTCTCGGGCGAGTCATATTGCGGCCAGCTCTTCATCGACGAGCTGCCCGTGAACCTTCGCCCGGACCAGGTTTTCATGTCGGATGTCGAAGCGGTGATCGCCATTCGCGGGATGGAACTGGGGCAGGTGGTCATGGACACTCGCCGCTTTGACGCCAGTCGTTTCGGGGTGGTCATGGTGTACACCAATCGGTTCCACCTCCGATAGCTGCCGGAGCGAACTGACACCCGCGCCGCGCGGGTGCCGTAGGGCCCAGCGGGGCGCACCAACATGCCGGTGTGCCCCGCCTCATTTTCAGCCCCGAGGTTCCCATGGGATTCGTCGCCCGACTTGTCATCTTCGCCCTCGGCCTGACCGTCTTGCTCGGCGGCTATCGCATCGTGCAGAAGGTCCGCGGTCCGGAGCCTCGTCGGGGAGTACAGGTCGACCTGGCCGAGCTGGACGCCGCCCCAGCGATTCCCCGTTCCGCGCATGACGTGGAGATCGCGATCGCCGGGCCACCAGCAGGAATGGACGCGCCCAGCGTCGTCGAAATGCCCGCGACCCCCGAGGTTGCCCTCCCGCCGCTCCGGGCGGGTGAAGTCCGGATCCTCACGACCAATCGCGCGGCCTTTATGGCGCTGCGGGACGATCACATTGTGGCGGGGCTCTCCGATTCGATGCGCCGACACATCCGGCTGGAGATGAAGCGGGAACTCGACAAGTCAAAGGCAGAGGGAGTGGGCGCGGCCATCGGCAAGGTGGTCGTGGACGGCGTCAACAAGCTTCTGGGGGGCGAGATCACCGTGCCCGTTTCCGATGTGCGCGACATCTCGTATGACGGTCGCAAGATTGTCATCCGGTATCGCAAGGGCGAACCACATGGCATCAACCTCGAGACCATCAAGTCCGACGGCGATCGCACCCTCCTTGAGCAGTTTTCCGCACAGGACGCCCAGCGTTTTGTCGAGGCGGTGAAGGTACGCGTGAAGTAGGGCGGGGGCACCGGCCCTTGCCTCCACGGCGGGGACCGGACTGCTTTCCGGAATGGGCACTTATGGAAACGGAAGGCGCGTCGCCATCGTGGCTGGCGTACGTACGCCGTTTGCTCGTTCGGGGACTGTCTTCCGCAACCTGACGGCCGTGGACCTCGGCCGCCATTGCGTGGCCGAACTCGTCCGCCGCTACGGCCTCACCGGCCCGCAGGTCGATCTCCTGGTGTTCGGCACCGTCCTTCCGTCGCCACTCGCGCCCAGTGTCGCCCGTGAGGTTGCGCTCATCCCGCAGCTGGGGCGAACGGTCCAGGCGCACAGTGTTGGTCGTGCCTGCGCGTCGGCCAACCAGGCGATCACGGATGCGGCGGACCAGATCGTGTTGGGGCATGCCGATGTCGCCATCGCTGGAGGGACGGAATCACTCACCAACGTCCCGATCCTGCACACCAAGACCTTCTCCGACGCTCTGATCGCGGCCTCCAAGGCGCGCTCACTCGGCGCGCGACTTGGTGCCTTCGCACGCGTTCGTCCCAAGGACCTGGTCCCTGTTGCTCCGGCCATCGCCGAGCCGAGCACGGGGGAGACGATGGGTCAGGCGGCGGAGCGGATGGCGAAGATCCATGGGGTCACTCGAGAGGAGCAGGATCAGTTTGCGCTCCGGTCGCATCGCATGGCTTGGGCTGGCACCGCGGATGGGCGGCTTACGAGTGAAATCGCGCCGTTCTTCGTGCCGCCCGATGGCACTGCCATCGCGACGGACAACGGGATTCGGGAAGACACCAGCCTGGAGCAGCTGGCGTCACTCAAACCGGCGTTCGATCGGCGCTACGGGTCGGTGACCGCCGGTAACGCGTCGCCGCTCACCGACGGCGCCGCGTGTGTGCTGCTCATGGGAGAGGATCGCGCAAAGGCCGCAGGGTACACGCCGCTGGCGTACATCAGGTCGTACGCCTACGCGGCCGTAGACCCGGCAGATCAGCTTCTCATGGCCCCGGTGTTGGCCGCGCCGCTGGCCCTGCGACGGGCCGGGCTGACGCTGGCGGACATTGACCTCGTGGAAATGCACGAAGCGTTTGCTGCGCAGGTGTTGTGCAACCTCAAGGGGCTGGCCTCGCGCGAGTGGGCGGCCAAGGCCGGCTTCACCCAGCCCGTGGGCGAGGTCGACCGGGCGCGCCTCAACGTCCTGGGCGGGTCCGTGTCGATCGGGCATCCGTTCGGGGCGACGGGGGCGCGCATCACGACGACGTTGTGCAATGAACTGGCGCGCCGTGGGGGCCAGTTCGGCCTGATGACGGTGTGTGCTGCGGGCGGTTTGGGTTTTTCCATGGTCGTGGAGCGGGAGTGAACCCATGACAGCCTTGACGGTGGAGCGCGTGGGGGCCGTGGCGGTGATCACCTTTGACCTGCCCGGTGAGCCCGTGAACAAGTTCTCGCGCGTAGTGAAGGACGAGTTCGTGGCGGTCCTCGACGCGTTGGAGCGTGATACGGCAGTGGGGGCGGCCGTGCTGTTGAGCGGCAAGCCGGACACCTTCATTGCCGGTGCGGATATCGAGGAGTTTCTGGAGTGGACGACGGCCTTCCAGGCCGAGGCGGCGTCCAAGGAGGGTCACCAGCTGCTCGATCGGTTGGAGCGTGCCCGCGTCCCGATGGTCGCGGCGATTCACGGTGCCTGCCTCGGAGGCGGTCTCGAGACCGCGCTTGCCTGCGCCTACCGGATTGCGAGCGATCATGAGAAGACAGTGTTGGCGTTGCCCGAGATCCAGCTGGGGCTGATTCCCGGTGCCGGTGGCACGCAGCGGCTCCCGCACGTGGTGGGGTTGCAGGCCGCCCTGGACATGATCCTGACCGGGCGCAACGTGCGAGCGAAGAAGGCGCTGCAGATGGGGCTGGTGCACGAGATGGTTCATCCAGCCATCCTGCGGCGCGTCGCGCTGGAGCGTGCGAGCGCCATCGCAGCGGGTACCATGCGACGGAAGGCGCCGGGGCGCCATCGGACCCTTATGGATGTGGCGCTGGAAGGCAATCCGCTGGGCCGGTCCGTGGTGCTCAAGAAGGCGGGCGAAATGGCGATGGCGAAGAGCAAGGGACACTACCCGGCGATTCCCGCCGCGCTCGCGGCCGTGGATGCGGCCTACGGGAGTCGTGCCGCCGGCTTTGCCACCGAGGCGAAGCTGTTCGGGGAGCTGGCCGCGTCTCCCGTGTGCCGCGAGCTCATCTTCCTGTTCTTCGCGACGACGGCGCTCAAGAAGGACCCCGGCGTGGCGGCGGTGCCTGCGGTGGTGCCGCCGGTCGAGTCGTTAGGCGTGCTGGGGGCGGGGTTCATGGGGGCCGGGATCACGACGGTGGCGGTGCAGCAGGGGGTCCCGGTGCGGTTGAAGGACGCCAGCCTGGAGCGCGTGGGGAAGGGTCTTGCGTCGGTCCGCGCGGTGTTATCCGAGCGCCTGAAGAAGCGCCAAGTCACCCGCCAGCAGCTCGACGACCAGCTGCTGCTCGCGGGGGGCACGGTAGACTACACGGGGTTTGGTCACGTAGACCTGGTCATCGAGGCCGTCTTTGAGGAGCTCGCGGTGAAGCACCAGGTCGTGCGAGAGCTGGAAGCGGTACTCGATGCGGGGGCGATTGTCGCGTCCAACACCAGCACGATCCCGATCGCGCGGATCGCCGAGGTGTCGCGCCGCCCGGAGCGGGTGCTCGGGATGCACTTCTTCTCGCCCGTGCACAAGATGCCGTTGCTGGAAGTCATCGTCACGCCCTCGACCCGGGATGACGTCACGGCCGCCGCCGTGGCGTTTGGGAAGCGGCTCGGGAAGACCGTGATCGTGGTGCGCGATGCGCCGGGATTCTATGTCAATCGCATCCTGAATCCCTACCTCAACGAAGCAGGCCGATTGCTCGACGCGGGATGCGCGATTGATGCCCTGGATGCGGCGGTCGTGGCCGACGGATTCCCCGTGGGCCCGATCACGCTGCTGGATGAAGTCGGGCTCGACGTGGCGGGCAAGGTGGCGCCGATCTTCCATGAGGCCTTTGGCGAACGCATGGCGCCGCCGGCTTCGCTGCGGGCCGTGGTCGAGGCCGGGCGCCTGGGGCGCAAGGGCAAGAGCGGCTTCTACCTGTACGATGCCGACGGCGTACGAGGTGGCGTGGATCCATCCGTGTACGCGCTGTTCCCGACCGGGGCGCAACGCGTGGCCGTGGAGCCCGGCGAGATCACCGAACGCCTCATGTGTGCGATCCTGGGCGAGGCGGCGCGCTGCCTTGAGGAGGGGATCATCCGCTCGCCGCGCGACGGTGATGTGGGTGCGGTCTTCGGCTTTGGGTATCCCCCATTTCGCGGCGGACCGTTCCGGACGATCGATGCCATGGGCCCCGCGGCGCTGCTCACGCGGCTCGAGAAGCTCAATGATCGGTTTCCGGGGCGCTTTGTGCCGGCGGAAATCCTGGTGCACATGGCGCGGCGGGGCGAGCGGTTCTACCCGCAGACGGGGCACCCACTGGCGTAAGGTGTCAACGGGCGAGGGGTCGCGCGCCGGCGGGTGATGCAGCGCACACCCTAACGATGAAGTTGCTGAGGGGGTCGACCCGGGCTTCGGGACCCGCCAGATTGGGGGACCACCCGTGGGGTTCCGGACGCCAGGGAAGGAGTCCGAGGGTCTGGATACGGCTCGGGCCGCCATTTTCTTCATTTCCGCAACTCGTTGTGTTGCAACGAGTTGCCCGACATTACCACGGTCGAGCCCGCTCGGTCGTGACCCGACGTTGACGAATGACGCTTTCGCAGGGTCTACCCGTACAGAACGACGACGCGGCCATCGTGGCGCGGGTGCTGGCCGGTGATACGGCGGCATACGCGATTCTGGTGGGGCGGTATCGGGCGCAGTTCGCGCGATACGCTGTGCGGATGCTCGGGACGCGGGAAGATGCGGAAGAGGCGCTGCAGGATGCCTTCGTCCGTGCCTATCGCTCCCTGGCACGGTGCGATGACCCAGAGCGGTTTGGGTCATGGCTCTTCCGCATCCTGGCGAACCGGTGCCGAACGACCGGGACGCGACGTGGTCGGCGGGAGAAGACGTTCGTACGGGATGAAGGAGCGCTGCTTGGTGCGGCGCATGAGCATCCGGCGGAACAGGCGGCATGGCGGGAAGAGATCGACCGCGCCCTGGCACGATTGGACGTGGAGCAGCGCGAGGCGTTCCTGTTGAAACACGTGGAAGACCTCGGGTATGAAGAGATGTCGGAGTTGACGGGGGTGGGGGTGTCGGCACTCAAGATGCGAGTCAAGCGGGCCTGCGAACGATTGCGGGTCCTGCTCCAGGAGGCCCAAGGGTGAGAGACCAGGAAATCGACCTATTCATCGCCAAGGTGGCGCGCGAGCTCAAGGAGCCCGTCGACTTGGATCCGCAGTTCGACATGCGGGTCATGGCGTCGTTGGCTCCCGAGGTGATCTCGCTGGAGAGCCGCCGGGTGCGGCAGCCGTGGTATCGTCGCCAGCTCGCGGTGCCCGCGCCGATCGCCGGGCTCGCAGCAGCGGCGGCCTTCGCCGGTATCGCCGCGGTAGGTATGCTGGCCCGACAGCCGGCGGGGTCGTCCGTGGTTGATGCATCGCAGGAAGTGCTGGTGCCGGTGAATGACACCCCCGAGCGCGAAGCGGCCTTGACCGCGCCTGCGCAGTTTGTGCTGGTCGCACCGCCGACCTCCCGCGTCGAGTTGATCGGCAGCTTCAATGACTGGACGCCGACCCCCATGACGTACGATGTGGAGACGCAGGCGTGGCGCGTCACGTTGTCTCTTCCCGTGGGTGTCCACGAATACCAGTTCCTCGTGAACGGAACCCAGCGTGTGGTGGATCCGATGGCGAGTGTGTCGCCGAGTGACTTCGGTTCCCCGAACTCGATCGTGAAGGTCACGCCGGTCCCATGAAGACGACACGCGCCCTCACGCTGCTCCTCGGACCCGTGGCCCTCGCGGCGTGGACCGCGATGACCGACGACCAACGGCTGGTCGGACGCCTGGACGCGCGCACGCGTGAGGCCGTGGTGGCGGTGGTCGATGCGGCGCGTCGGGATGGACTGCCGACCGAGCCGATCATCGACAAGGCCCTGGAAGGGGCGAGCAAGCAGGCCACGGGCGCACAGATTGTCGCTGTGGTGCGCTCGCTCGTTGGCGACCTCAAGCGTGCCCGGGAAGCCCTGGGACCGACGTCGAGCGTCAAGGACGTCGAGGCGGGGGCGCAGGCCCTGCGTGCCGGGATCGCGCTCCATGAGCTCGAGCGACTGCGCGTGGCACGTGCGGCCTCGCCGGTCGCCAGCGCGCTCGAGGTGATGACCATCCTGACCAATGATGGCGTGCCGGCGGATAGCATTGCCCCACGGGTCGTCAGTCTCGTGCTCGCCGGTGCGAGTGCAGACCAGCTCTACGTCCTCCGTCAGGAGATCAAGCGCTTCATGAATGGTGGCGTGGCGGCCCCAACCGCGGCCGCGCTCGGTGGGCAGGGGCTTGAGCAGGTTCTGGCCCAGCAGGCTGCAACCAGCGGCAATAGCGGTGGTCCGGGGAGCCCATTACCTTCGGTTCGGGGCCAGTCACGTGTGGCGGACCCCCTGGCCACCACGAATGCTGCAGGCGCGGTGCAGGGGAACGCCAATGTCTCCGGAGCGGGCGACGGAGCACGTCCGGCTGGTCCGCGGGGCAAGCCGAAACCCAAGCGCCCGTAACGACCCCTTCGCCGTATTCGCGGACTGTCCTGGCGCGGTGGGGCCCCTGGCTCCGCCGCGCATCTGTTTGTTAGGGTTGCAGCGTTCGCCGTGGTATCTGCGAATGCTGGGGCACAGGCCACCCGCACCCGAGATGTCGGCTTCGCCAGCGTAGCGTACGACAATGGCCAGACCTTCGGCGCCATCACGCTGAATGACCTGGCGGTCATCGAGCGGCCGACCGGAGTCCTGTCGGCCAATTCGCTGCTCTCGCTGTTCAACGACGGGCGGTGGAGCATGCAGGGGTACCTCGCAGGTTCGCGCTTCAGCGCGCCCATGGCGCCGAAGGGACGCCTCGGTCGGTGGTTCAACGACGTGCGCGGCGAAGTGGGGCTCCAGGCGGCCGCCACGGCGCAGCAGGGATTCATGCCGACCCTGCAGGTGACGGGGGAGACCCGCCTGCACCTGGGGGCCGCCCGGTATGCCACGCGGGTGGGGGCGTCGGTGGCGCGGACCTTCGACGGTGTGGGGTGGCGCACCACCGTCATGGGGGAAGCCGGGGGATGGTGGCAAGCCGGGTCGCGCACCGTGGTGGCCCTCACCACCCGGCCGATGCAACTCCAGTTTGGTGACTTGTTAGGCGACACCGAAGGCAGCCTCTCGTGGGTGCGCGGCCGCACCACCTGGGACGCCACCGGCGGCATCCGGGTCGGTGAGGCCGACAAGGCGGAGAGTTTCTGGGGAAGTGTCAGCGTGACCTGGCCACTGGTGGCCGGGCTCTTCGCGACCGCCTCAGCGGGGAGCTATCCCGTGGACCTGATCCAGGGACTGCCAGGTGGCACCTACGGCGCCATGGCGCTGCGCCTGCCTGGGGGGAAATGGTCGCTGCGGCGCCCAGCGCCGCCACGGCCGGTCCGCCGGATTCCGGAGCGTCCGGAGCTACCCACCACCGAGCCGCTGACGCTGGTGATTGGTGAAGCGCTGGATTCGCTCGGCATCCGCGAGATTCGCGTCTGGGCTCCAGGGGTCCGCGAGGTCGAGATGCTGGCCGACTTCGTGGACTGGATCCCCGTACCGCTTATCCGACAGCCAAATGGGGAATGGCAAGGTTACTATCGCGTCGCCCCGGGACTCCACCGCCTGAACCTCCGGCTGGACCGCCGCGAGCTCGCGGTGCCGCGCAACCTGGCCCGGGTGCGTGACGACTTCAGCGGCGAGGTTGGCCTCGTCGTGGTGAAATGACCCCCAGCCGGATCTCCGCGCCCCCTGTGCTCCGCCCATTCTCCAGCGATACTTCCGTGCTGCCCGTGCTGCCCGCACTGCTCGTACTTCCCTGACCAGCCTCATGCGCCCGCTTTGTATCCTGCTGTGTGGTACCGTGTTGGTGGCGACCGCCTGTGCCCCTCGCGCCTCGACTGGTGGGGCGCCTGACCTGCCGCGGACGCGAGCCGAGCGCTCGAACTTCACCGAGACCAGCACGCACGCGGACGTCATGGCGTTCCTGGACACGCTGGGCCGACGGTATCGCGTGGGGCGAGGGACGGTCGGTCGCACGAGCGAAGGACGCGACATTCCATATGTCATCGCCTCGCGGCCGCGGTATGCCACGCCCGAAGCCGCGCGCGCCTCGGGACGTCCGATCGTCTACGTCCAGGGCAACATTCACGCGGGAGAGGTCGAGGGCAAAGAAGCCCTGCAGGCGCTCCTCCGTGACCTGTTGGCGTCGCCGGCGAAGAATGTGCTCGACTCCCTGGTGTTGATTGCCGTGCCGATCTACAACGGCGACGGGAACGAAAGACTCGATGTGCAGGCGCGGACCCGTGGGGCGCAGAACGGGCCAGAGATGGTCGGACAGCGGCCCAACGCGCAGGGGCTCGACCTCAATCGAGACTACATGAAGGCCATGGCACCGGAGACCCAGGGGGCGCTCGCGACCCTCGCGTTGTGGGATCCGCACGTCCTGGTGGACCTGCACACCACCAACGGTTCGTATCACGGGTACCACCTGACCTGGGCGCCGTCGCTGAATCCCGCGGCCGAACTGCCGGGCGCCACCTTTGGCGGCGCCTTCGCCCGAGATTCCTTGATGCCCGAGGTCCAGCGACGGGTCAAGGCGCGCCATGACGTCAACATCTTCCCCTACGGGAACTTTGCCGGTGACGCCGGCCCGGGCAGCGTGCCCCGTGCCTGGCAGACCTACGACCATCGGCCGCGGTTTGGCACCAACTACTACGCCCTGCGAGGGCGCATCAGCATCCTCTCGGAGGCCTACTCCCACGATCCGTTCGCGACGCGCGTGCGCGCGACCTACGCGTTTGTTCGCGAGCTGCTGTCGGTCGTCGCCGAGCGCGGGAATGAGATCCGGGCCCTCACCGCGCGCTCGGATGCCGCGGTGACGGCATGGGGTGGGGCCACGCCCGCGCGGGTGCCCGTCCGCGCGCAGCTCACGGCCACGCCGTTCCAGGGCGACGTGATCTACGAAGAGTTGGAGCGGACGACAGACACCACGCGGCGGGAGCCCGGGGTGCGGGCCGGGATGCGGCGCACGGGGCGGTTTGTCACGCGACGGATGCCGATCCATGACCGCTTCACGCCCACGCGTGTCGCGACGGCCCCGTGGGGTTACGCGCTCCCCGCGACGGACACCGCGGTGCTCGCCGTGCTACGGCACCATGGCGTGACGATGTATGCCACCCGGCGTGAGTGGACGGGGAACGCCGGCCCCCAGTTCAGCGTCGACTCTACCATCATTGCCGCCTCCCCGTTCCAGGGGCGCCGGGAAGTGCGACTCGAGGGCCGCTGGACCGCCACTCCGCTCACGACGCTGCCCGCCGGGACCGTCGTTGTCCCCGTGGGTCAGCCCCTGGGCGTGCTCATCACCTACCTGCTCGAGCCGGAAAGCGACGATGGCGTGGTGAACTGGGACGTTGGCGACAAGGCAGCGACCCGCCCCCGGGACCTCGTGATCACGCGCCTGGCCCAGGATCCGTCGGTGCCGATGGGCCGCGTACGTCGTTAGGCGTGGCTGGTCGCCACCTTCCCCCCAACCCCGAGGCCGGGGACCCGAACACCATCGGGGGCTACATGGCGGTCCACGCGCGCCCCGCCGCCTTTGAGGGGCGTGACGGGTTGTCGTACTCCGTCTCCATTGAGGTGGACGGCACGGGCGACTCGGCAGCGCCATGGGGCGCCTACTTCCTCTTCCTTCGCTGGCGGCGCATGGGAACCCAGGGCATCGACGGCCACGTGGAGTCGGAGTTTCTCGAAGTTGGTCCCGCAGAAGACACCGTCCGGGCAGCCTTGGCGGCTTGGTCGCTCACGGGGGTGAAGCGCGTGCTGGACACGTGCATCCAGGCCGCCGCCGGGGATGCGCCCAACCGACGATGGTGGGATGTGATGCGCGAGGACACACCGTGAGCGAAGGGCGGGTACTCGCCGGCACCGGCGGGCAATGGCGCGTGCAGCTGGACGACGGCACCATCGGTGTGGCCGCGTTGCGGGGCAAGGCGAAGCGGGAAGGCACCCTGAAGTTGGTGGTGGGCGACCGCGTGACCGTCGAGGGCGACGCGGCCGGCGACACCCTGGCCATCACCGCAATTCATCCACGGGTGTCGGTGCTCTCCCGCCGCAATCCCAGCGGAGCCTACGGCGAGCGCATCGTGGCCTCCAACCTCGACCAGGTGATCGTGGTGTTTGCCATGGTCCGGCCGGAGCCGAACGTCCGGATGCTGGACCGATTCCTGGTGATCGCCGAAGCCAACGACCTCGCGGCCACGGTGGTGGTCAACAAGGTCGACCTGGCTTCCGTGGATGCGGCCCATGCGGTGTTCGACCGCTATGAGTTATTAGGCTATCCGGTCGTCCTCACCTCGATCCGCACGGGGATGGGGGTGGAGGCATTGCACGAGCGCCTCCAGGACCGCACCAGTGCCCTGAGCGGGCCGTCCGGGGTCGGCAAGTCGTCGCTGCTCAACACCATGTACCCTGGGCTCGACCTGCGCGTGGGCGAGATCTCGGCCTCCGTCAACAAGGGGCGTCACACCACCGTCGGGTCGTGGATGCACCCGCTGCCGGATGGCGGCTATGTCGTCGACACCCCCGGCCTGCGCGAGGTCGGGTTGTGGGGATTGCCGTCGGCCTCTCTCGACCAATGCTTTCCCGAAATCCGCGCGCGTGGCGGCAGCTGCAAGTTCTCGACGTGCCGGCACGTCTCGGAGCCCGGTTGCGCCGTTCGGGATGGCGTGACAAGCGGCGAGGTGCATCCCGAGCGGTACGCGAGCTACATCAAGCTGCGCGAGGAAGTGGAAGCGTCCGAGCGGGTCTGGTAAGCGACCGACCGCGATTCGTGTACGTTCAGGGCGACAGGCGCGTGCGCAGCCACCCCTCGCTGGATTTCTCGTACCGCACCCGGTCGTGCAACCGACTGGGCCGTCCCTGCCAGAATTCCACCGCGTGGGGAATCACGCGATATCCGCCCCAGTGATCCGGTCGTGGGGGATCACCCCCCGCAAACCGGGCGGTAGCCTCCGCCACACGGCGGTCCAGCTCATCCCGGTCCGGGAGCACGCTGCTTTGCACAGAGGCCCAGGCGCCGACGCGGCTCCCCAGTGGGCGCGCTTCGTAGTAGGCCGTGGACTCCGCCTCGTCCGTGCGCTCCACGGTACCCGCGATGCGTACCTGGCGCTCGAGTTCCTTCCAGAGAAAGACCAGGGCTGCACGGGGATTGGCTTCAAGGTCCTGGGCCTTGTGGCTCCGGTAGTCCGTAAAGAAGGTGAAGCCGCGGGGGTGCACTTCCTTGAGGAGGACGATGCGCGCACTCGGAGTGCCGTCCGCCGCCGCGGTCGCCAGGGTCATAGCGTTCGGCTCCACCAACTCGGCGCGCTGGGCCTCCGCGAACCACAGGCGGAACTGGACGAGCGGGTCCGGGTCGACATCGGCGACGTCGAGAGTCGCCAGCGCGTAGTCGCGACGAAGGGTCGTGAGGTCCATGCAGGACAATACTGCGCGTAGCGGTCCTCCCGAAACCGGGGTAAATCTCTGACACGTCGGGCGGAACCCCGGCGCGGCCCCATGGCTTGGTCTCCGCATGGCCCCCTTTTCGCCGAGAGCATGTCGAGAGAGGAGTTCGACCGGGAGGTGCTCGCCCGGATGGAAGACGTCTACCGCTTTGCCATGTCGCTGACGCGGGACGCCAGTCGCGCCGAGGATCTGGTCCAGGAGACCTACCTGCGGGCGTTCCGGTCCTGGCACACCTTCCAGCCCGGTTCGGACGCCCGGCGATGGTTGTTCACGATCTGCCGCAACGCTTTCCTCCGGTCGCTCGAGCGCGAACGCGGGACGATGTCGATCGAGGACCTGACCGGCGGGGATCAGGACGCGCTCGGCAGCGTGATGCACCACGCCCGGATGATCGGGGACGGCACGGCCGATCGCCTCGCCCGGATGGACCTGGCCCCTGCGTTGGCTGACGCCATTGGCCAGCTCAACGAGCCGTTCCGGTCTGCGGTCGTGGTGGTGGATGTGGAGGGCAATTCGTACGAGGAGGCCTCGGAGATCCTCGGGGTACCGATCGGAACCGTCCGGTCGCGCCTCTTTCGGGCGCGCCGGCAGCTACAAGAGCGCCTCGCGGATTATGCGCGCGATGCCGGATTCACCACGGTGGCCCGGGAGCCCGTGTCATGAGCAAACCGACCTGCGATTGCACCACGGCGATGGCTCAGCTGTGGGACTACCTGGACGAAGAATTGACCGCAGAGCGCTACCAGATGGTCAAGGACCACCTGGCCAACTGTGCGCACTGCCTGCCGCACGCCGAGTTCGCGCAGGGGTTCCTGGCGGCGCTAGGGCGCTGTCGTCATGCGGGCCAGATGCCGGAGGGGGTGCGCCACGCGGTGATGGACGCCCTGAAGCGCGAGGGCCTCGTGTAAGGGGCCGGCCTAGGGGGAACTCCTCTGATGCAATCGGGGTTGGTCTGGCAGAATACCCCCACCCGGTATCGGAGGACGCCATGAAGGACGTCGTCTTGAAGGTCGAAGGGATGAGCTGCGGCCACTGCGTGCGTGCGGTGGATCAGGCGCTACGCGGCGTCCCCGGCGCCAGCGTGCGCAAGGTGGAGATCGGCGCCGCGGAAGTGCAGGTGGATGATGCGGTGCCCGTCGGCGTGCTGGTGGACGCACTGGCGGACGCGGGCTACAGCGCCGAGGAGCGCACGTAGCCCGTATGTCGACCACGGTGGAGCCCGCCGCCGATCGTGCGCGCGTGGTGCTTCCCGTCGGCGGGATGACCTGTGCGGCGTGCTCGGCGCGGGTGCAACGCACCCTCGAAAAGACGCCGGGGGTGGCCGCCGCCAACGTTAACTTGATGACCCACAGCGCGGCGGTGACCTTCGATCCCGCGCAGGTCACGGCGGCGGCGCTCGTGGATCGCATCAAGGCCAGCGGGTACGAGGCCAGCCTGCCGCGCGAAGAAGAGACCGCCGCACGGGCGCAGGTCGCGCAGGATGCGGCGCTGGATGGCGACTACCGCCGCCTCGTGCGTGAGGCGAGCGCGGCCCTCGGTGCGGGGATGGTGGCGATGGTCCTCTCGATGCCGCTGATGGCCGCTCACGCCACGCACCAGGCGACCGACCCGTTCATGCGATGGTCGATGCGCGTGATTGACCCCTGGGTGCGCGGCCTCGTGCCCTGGTTGTACGAGGTGCCGACGTCCGTCGTGTCGTGGACGTTGCTCGTGGTGACCGCCGCCGTGATGGTCACCGCGGGGCGAGCGTTCTACGTGCGGGCCTGGCAGGGAGCCCGGCATGGGGCGACGGACATGAACACCCTCGTGGCGTTAGGCACGGGAGCGGCGTTCCTGTATTCCGTGGTGGCAACGGGGTGGCCGGAGCTGTTCCTGGGCCGCGGCCTGGCGCCCGACGTGTATTACGAGGCGGTGATCATCATCATCGCGCTGGTCCAGGTGGGGCATGCCTTGGAGGCTCGCGCGAAGCGGGAGACCTCGTCGGCGATTCGCGCCCTCGTGGACCTGCAGCCCGCCGTCGCGCGCGTGGTGCGGGATGGGGTGGAACGCGAGGTCCCGGTCGCGGAGGTGCGGGGTGGGGACGAGGTCGTGGTGCGGCCCGGCGAACGGTTGGCGGTGGACGGTGTCGTGCTGCGTGGGGAGAGCGCGGTGGACGAGGCGATGCTCACCGGGGAACCGGTGCCAGTTGCCAAGCGGGTGGGCGATACGGTGGCTGGCGGCACGGTGAATCGCACGGGCGCGTTGGTCATACGCGCGACCACCCTGGGCGAAGCATCGGTCCTGTCGCGCATCGTCGCCATGATGCGCGAGGCACAGGCCTCACGAGCGCCGATCCAGCGACTCGCCGATCGGGTGAGTGCCGTGTTTGTGCCGAGCGTCCTCGGTCTCTCCGCGGTGACCTTTGTCGCGTGGTGGATCCTCGACCCCTCGGGTGGCGTGGTCCGGGCCACGGCGGCGGCACTCGCGGTGCTGATCATCGCGTGTCCGTGTGCCATGGGGCTCGCCGTGCCAACGGCCGTGATGGTGGCGACGGGGCGCGCGGCGCAGTTCGGCGCGCTGGTGAAGGGTGGTGATGCGCTGGAGCGGGCATCGCGGGTGGACACCGTGGTATTCGACAAGACCGGGACGCTGACGCGTGGGGCGCCTGCCGTGGTCGCGACGGAGGTGGCCCCCGGGCGCAGCGCCGCCGACGTGCGTGGATTGGCTGCATCGGTCGAGGCATTGTCGGAACACCCGTTGGCGGGAGCGGTGGTGCGTGGTGCCGTGGGGGCAGACCCGTTGGTGGAGCAGTTCTCGTCTGTAACCGGCGAGGGGGTGCGGGGGCGCGTGCGGGGCCAGTGGGTCGTGGTCGGCAATGCGGCGATGCTGCATCGCGAGGGGGTCGCGGGGGCGATGCCTGCCGACGTCGAGGCCACCTGGGAGGCCCGGGCGTGGACCCCGGTGCACGTGGCGATCGATGGCCAGTGGGCGGGGGCCCTCGCGCTGGCGGATGCCCCAAAGGAGGAAAGCGCCTCCGCGGTGGCGGCGCTGCGCGCACGCGGTGTCGAGGTGGTCCTGCTCTCGGGTGACGTGCAAGCGACGGCGGATGCCGTGGCGGCCATCCTGGGGATTCCGCGGGCGCTGGGCGGCGTACGCCCCGAGGGCAAGGTGCAGGCCATTCGCGACCTGCAGGCGCGTGGCCGCGTGGTGGCCATGGTGGGCGACGGGATCAACGACGGGCCGGCGTTGGCGCAGGCCGACGTGGGGATTGCGTTAGGCACTGGTGCCGACGTGGCGGTGGAGGCGGCCGATGTGGCGCTGATGCGCGGGGACCCGCGTACGGTCGTCGACACCCTGGCCCTCGCCAGGCAGACGCTCCGGATTACGCGCCAGAACCTGTTTTGGGCGTTCATCTACAATGTGGTGGGCATCCCCGTGGCGGCCGGCGTGTTGTACCCGGCATTTGGGATCCTGCTCAGTCCCGTCCTGGCGAGTGCGGCGATGGCGTTCAGCTCGGTGAGCGTCGTCTCCAACTCCCTCCGGCTCCGTCGGTTCGCCCCGGTCTCCTCATGAAACGACCCGCCGCGACGTGTGGGTGTGAAACGCCCCTGGAGACCGGCCGCCACGCGGTTGGGGTGGACCCCGACGTGAAGGAGCGCAACCTGCGGCGCCTGAAGCGCATCGAGGGCCAGGTGCGCGGGTTGCAACGGATGGTGGACGAGGAGCGGTACTGCGCGGACATTCTCACCCAGGTGTCGTCCGTGCAGGAGGCGCTGCGCGCGGTAGGCCGCGAGTTGATGCGCAACCACCTCAAGCACTGCGCGTCGGCCGCCATTCGCGCCGGCGATGCAGACCCGATGTACGACGAGCTGATCGACCTGATGTACAAACATGTCCGCTGAGGCGGCGCGACGGGCGCGGCCATTGCGCGGGGATCATCGAGTCGCGAGGATTCAAACGTGAGCTTCCGTCGCAGTGGCGCGGTCCTAAGTGTTGCCCTCCTCCTGCAAGTCCTGCTGGGGGGATGGGCGCTGCCGTGTCGTGACGGAGTGAACGGCGGGCAGGCGGTGTCCGTTCCGTCTGCCCATCATCATGAGGCGCCGCCGCAGGACGACGGGGGTCGTGACACGTCCGACTGTCTGTCTGCGCCGGCGTGTACGGTGTTGATGGTGATGGTGCCAGGCGCGGTGGCGTCCGATGCGCCGCGGCCGGTGCGGCGCATGGATACACGGGCCGGCGACCTGCGGTCCGTGGTGTTGGTGCCGGAGTTGCCGCCGCCGAGGGGATAACGCACAGCCTGCCTGGCCGCCTGGGTGCGGCCGCCTGTCCGTTCATCCCCAACCACACACAACATGTCCAGCCCTGCGGGCCTCATGGCCCCGGCGCTCGCGCTTGCCCTCCTGGGCGCGTTCGCCGGTCCCGTGCGTGCCCAGACCGACTACTACAACCTCGATGCCGGCCGCCCCCTGCGCGTCGAAGACGCTCTCGTCATCGAGCGCCACGCGATCGAGTGGCAAGTGGCGCCCTTGCGACTCACCGGGGCCCGTGGCTCCCGCTCGGTGATTGGCGCGGAGCCGGAACTGGCGTGGGGAATCTTCCCTCGGACCCAGGTCGAGCTGGGGGTCCCGCTCCTGTATCCACGCGGCGGGACGCTGGGCGCGGCCGGCGTTGAGTTGACGGCGCTCCACGCGCTGAACGCAGAGACCACGCGATGGCCGGGGCTCGCCGTGCGCGTGGGAGTCCACGCGCCCGCCGGGCCCTATGGACCCACCACCACGCGCACCGAGTTGGCCGCACTCGCCACGCGGACCCTGTCGCATGGCCGGGTACACGCCAATGTGTCGGTGCACGGTGGTGATGCCGCCGGCGATCCCGATGCCTCACGCTGGAGCGCGGGGTTGGCGGCCGACCACGCGTTCGTGCTCCAGTCATTCCTGATCGGCGCCGAGATTGTGGCGGAAGATCCGGCGTTCGCCGGTGCGGAGGTGCGCTGGAGTACCGCGGTCGGCCTGCGTGTGCAGGTGGACCCTCGCACGGCGCTGGATTTCGGATTGGGCCGGGAGCTGGGCGACGCACGAGGCTGGTTTGTCACGATGGGGAGCGCCCGATCGTTTGGGTTGCTGCATCGCCTGGGAGGTGTGCGATGAAACGCGTGATCCTCGCGCTGGCGTCGCTCGCGGCGGCGGTGACACCGCTGCACGCGCAATGGAGTCGGGTGTGGGACCAGTTCTACCTGCCCGGGTCGCACAACTGGTACTTCCGAAACAACTACCGGGTCGCCGATCGCCTGTTCAACGCCTTTGACTACGGGCACGCCATCCTGTACGAGAAGCTCTGGACGAAGCCCGATCGCGCGGTCGACCTCCTCGAACAACGGGAGTACGCGTTCCTCACCACCAACTTGCTGGTGCGCCCGCCTCGTTTTCCGTTGGAGGAGATGGCGATCGAGCCACACTACGCGCGGCTGGCCCCGGAAGCCAAGGCGATGTTCGAGTGGGCGCACATCCTGCATCGCCAGGCGTACGATGTCTTGAGCGATGCGCGACTCTCCCCGGCGGCCCGCGATGCCGAGATGGCGGGCATCCTCGCGTATTACCGGACCCGACCCGACCTGCGCTTCAGCGAGAAGCCCAAGAGCATGGCGCTGATGCAGGAGCAGCCGTACTCGTTGGCGTTCCGGCAGGGGTACCCGAAGTTCAACGGGCTCATCTGGGCCTATCACTGGCTGCAGGTGGGGCTCTACGAGCCGTTCCTGGCCACGGCGGACACCGCGCAGCAGCGGCGGCTCCTCGAGGCGACGGTTGGGCGGTTCCGGCAGATGCTACCAGGTGGAGCGGCGACCATGCCGTACGTCATGCCCATGACTGGTGTCGTGGCGCCCCGGTTCGCGGCACGCTATCCGGAGTTTGCCATCATCTTCGACAACCTCCACTCCATGCACGACGTCATCTCGGACATCCTCGCGAATCCGTCGGTGGCCCGCGAGCGCAAGCGCCAGGAGATTCTGCAGGCCGCGTCACGCTTTCGTGATGACACCACGGAGGTGACGTCGCGCCGCGGCTGGTGCCGGATGAGTGTAGGGATGGGGCTTGAGAACCAGGGGGGGCCGAGCGTCGGGTTCGATCCGGCGCTCGCCACACCGTCGGTGGCTCGCGGTGCGGTGATGCGGCACGATCTGGAGGGCCGGATGCTCGGTGGCGAACACGGCGGCCACCTGATGCCTGACGTGGAGGAGGCGTGTACCGAGCAGGGGTTTCGGCCCGGACGGTGATGAGCCCTATCTGAGGGAAGGGAATACGATACGGGGGTCCCGGTCTTGCTCCGGGACCCCCGCGTCACTGCCATGATCTGACGGGCTGTCAGTCGCTCGCGCCGTTAAGGATCAGCTGCCAGCGTACCGGCAGGTTCGGGTCGAGCGAGTCGCGCACCGAGCAGTACTTGGTGACCGACAGCTCAATGGCCCGCTCGGCATTCGCGCGGTCGATGCCCTCACCGGTGATCGTGTATGTCAGCAGGACGCCGATCAACCGCTTGGGGGTCGCGTCGGCGCGGGCGGCTTTCACGTCAATCGTGAGGGATGCGGCCGGCGTGCGACGCTTCTCGAGAATGTCGACGACGTCCACTGCCGTGCAGGTCCCGAGCGCGGTGAGGACCGCGTCCACCGGGCTTGGGCCTGTCTTGGCCGACGCATCGATGCGGATGGTCGGGCCATCCGGACGCCCCGCATCGAACCGGTGCTCGCCGTTCCATGCGATGTGCATGGCGTTGTAGAAGGCGACGCCGATGCCGGGGATGGTCTCCACTTCACTCACGGTTCTGCTCCCTGTCGAATGGGGGCACGGACCGCATTGCCCCACTCGGTCCAGCTGCCGTCGTAGTTGCGCACGTGGGGATAGCCTAACAAGTACGTCAGGACGAACCAGGTATGCGAGGAACGTTCGCCGATGCGGCAGTAGGCGATGACCTCGTCGGTCGCATGCAGTCCATGCTCGGCCTCATAAATGGCCCGCAACTCCGTCGCGCTCTTGAACGTGGCGTCGGCGTTGACGGCGCGGGCCCAAGGGACTGAACGGGCCCCGGGGATATGCCCGCCGCGCAGGGTGCCTTCCTGCGGGTAGTCCGGCATGTGGGTGCGTTCCCCCGTGTACTCCTGGGGAGAGCGCACGTCGACCATGGGGCGGCCGGCCTCCATGTGGGCGCGGGTCTCGGCAAAAAAGGCGCGAATCTTCGCGTCGTCCCGTGGGGGCGCGACGTACGCTGATGGGGCAGGGCGCGGGACGTCGGTGACCATGTCCCGGCCCTCGGCTTCCCACTTGGCACGTCCGCCGTCGAGGATGCGCGCGTTCGTGAAGCCGAAGAGCTGGAAGACCCAAAAGGCGTAACAGGCCCACCAGTTGTTCTTGTCGCCGTAGAACACGACGGTAGTGGTCGCGTCGATGCCCCGCGCGCGCAGGAGGGCCTCGAAGCCCTCCCGCGAGACGTAGTCGCGCTGGACGCGGTCATTGAGGTCGGAGTGCCAATCGATCTTCTGGGCACCCGGGATGTGGCCCATGTCGTACAGGAGCACATCCTCGTCACTCTCGAGGATGCGAAGCGACGGGTCGGTCAGGTGTTCAGCGAGCCACGACGTCGAGACAAGGATGTCGGGACGCGCGTATCCACGCGTCTCTATGGGATTGGTCATGAGCTTCCTCCGGGTACGGGAAGATAACCCGCGCGTTGTGTGGCTATCGCGCGATCCGCACGAATTTCACGCGGGAGGCCCGTGGGCTGGAGACCCGCAGGGAGTCGAACGGGGCTTGCCCGAGCATCGTGACGACCACCGGTCCGGCGGTGAAGCGATTGGGCCCGAGTGGGGCGAGCCGGGTCGGCGGGACGCCGAGCCGGCGCAGCGTCAGCTGCCCACTCTCGACGATGAGGGTGAGGCGACCCTCGCTCTCCGGGCTGGTAAACTCACCCATGGTGGCGGCGATCGCCCCCTGGCGTGGCACGGTGGTGTCCACGGCGATGAGGGGTTCCCGCCCGGCGCCGCCTAACGACATTTCCCACGCGCCGGCCTGGGTGGGGTCACGACGGATTGTGATCCGCTGGGCCGGGATCTCGAGCCCCTGCTCCGTGAGCACAACGCGCGTGCGGGCAAACGGGCCAGCCGCGACGAGCGAGTCGCCCTCGCGCGAGATGCGCACCCAGCGCTCGGTCCAGCGCGACAGCCAGGTCCCGGTGGGGAGGGCCTCGTTGGGTCGCACCAGGGTGCGTCCCGCGGTGGGGGTGGACGCGGACGGACGCGGAGGGACGATCGCATCGACCACGCGGCGCGCGAACCCGGTCGGATCTGCCCCGGCGAAGTTGCAGAGGACGGCCACGTCGAGTCGCGCCTCGGGGACGCGCAACAGTTCAGCGCGATACCCCCCGAATGCACCACCGTGGGCGAGCGTGGCGCGGCCGCCCCAGGTGCCGTGGCTGATGCCGAGCGCGTAGGGGATGGTGTCGCCGCTGGTCAGCACCCCGCGCGTCGTCAACGTTGCCCAGTCGCGCGCGTCGCCGGATTTGGGTGTGTAGGCGTTGCCGGCCCAGCGTACGAGGTCCTCGACTGACGCATACAATCCGCCGTCGCCGACGACATCGAATTGCGGGACCGAGAGCCGGAGGGCGTTGCCGGGGATCATCTCATAGGCGAGCGCGCGATCCGGGATGAGCATCCGGTGGTCGTCGCGAAAGACGGACCGTTCCATCCCGAGTGGCGCGAAGATGCGCTCCTGAGCGAACTGGCGCAGCGACTGTCCGCGGACACGCTGCACGATGATCGACAGCAGCACGTATCCCGTGTTGCTGTACAGGTGCTGGCTGCCGGGTGGGAAGTTCAGCTCGCGCTGCCGGCCCACGATGCGGAGGAACTCCTCCTCGGTGAGCGTGCCGTCGAACGGCCACCCGCGACTGCCCAACACCTCGAAGTAGTCGCGCAACCCGGACGTGTGGTGCAGGAGGTGACGGATCGTGATCGGGGTGCCGAAGTCCGCGAGTTCCGGGATGTACTTCCGGACGTCGTCATCCAGGGACAGGCGGCCGTCGCGCGCGAGCAGCACGATCGCGAAGGCGGCGAACTGCTTGGATGTCGAGGCGATGTAGAACGGCGTGGTCGCGGAGAGCGGGACTCCGTGCTCGAGATCAGCCATCCCGAACCCGCGGGCATAGGTCAGACGACCGCCCTCGCCGACCCCTACCGCGCACCCTGGTCCCTTGGCATCGATGTTCGCGAAGACGGCGTCGAGCGCGGGCCGCGCCGCGCCGCCGGGCTGCGCACCGGCCGCGAGGGAGCCGGTGGCGAAGGTGATCAGGGCAAGTCGGATGGCGCAGCGCGGCATGGGGCAGGGAATGGGTCGTCCAAATGATGGCCGTGGGGACCGCGCATCGCCAACGGCCGCCGGAATCATGACGCACGCTTACGTTGTTTCTCGTGTCACCCCCCCGGATTTCGTCGGCGCCCGAGCCGTTCATGGAGTCGTACCGGCACCACGTCCTGGTGTGCACCGGTGGCTTTTGCACGCCGGATCGCCAGGGTAGGGGCCTGTATTCACAGCTGGCCGCGCTGCTTCAGCGGGAAGACCTCCTCTTCGGCCCGTCACGGGTCAAACGTGGTGAGACGCCCTGCCTCGGCGTGTGTGCCGGCGGGCCGATCGTGGTGGTCTACCCTGAGGGGGTCTGGTATGCCGGGGTCACCCCCGCGCTGCTCGAGCGCATCGTGGTTGAGCACCTCAAGGGCGGCCGCGTGGTCGAGGAGGCGGTGTTCCACCGGTTGTGACGGAATGTCCGGGCAATCCGGCGCCCTCACCCCGCAGGGTCTCGCGCTAGATTCCGCGCGTGCCGGAGCCCCTCAATCCACGCCGCCTGTTCATGGGCGCCGCGAAGAAGTACCTGCTGCAGGCGATCGAGTCGAAGGACGACCGCCCGCCCGCCGTTGAGGAGCCTCCACGCTTGACCCCCCGAGCCATCGAGAAGACGCGTATGTCCCGATCCCGCGATCGTATCCTGACCAACCTCGACGACATGTACAAGGACGCCTTTGACCGCGCCAAGGCGACCGGCGACGACGGCCAGATGCAAAGCCTCGACTTCGCGTACCGTCGCGAGCAGCTGTACTTCGAGATCCTGCTCGACATCCGGGACGCGATCGAGCGCCGGTAGGTGCGTTGGGACTTGCCGGTTGCTGCACGACCATCACCCCTCATGAGGGATTCCCATGCGGTATCGCACCCTGGGCGCGCTGACGTGCCTGCTCACCGCCGCCTGTGACATGAAGCGGGACGACGGCCAGCGCGCAGGCGGCACCGTGACGCTCGCGATCGTCAATGCCCGCGTCTGGACCGGCAACCAGCAGCGTCCGTGGGCCGACGCGGTGGCGATGGCCGGGGATCGCATCGTCGCGGTGGGGTCGAGCGCCGAAGTGCGCAAGCTGGCAGGCAAGGCGGAGTTGGTCGACGCGGCCGGACGGATGGTCGTGCCGGGCTTTATCGATGCCCACGTGCACTTCGTCGACGGCGGATTCGGCCTGAGCTCGGTGCAGCTGCGGGACGCGTCGACGAAGGAGGAGTTCGTCCGACGCATCGGCGCTTTTGCGCAAACGGTGCCCGCGGGCACCTGGATCACCAATGGTGACTGGGACCACACCCTCTGGGGCGGGGAGCTCCCGACGAAGGAATGGATCGACAGCGTCACGCCCAACCACCCGGTATTCATTAACCGGCTGGACGGCCACATGTCGCTGGCCAACACGGCGGCGCTGACCGCCGGGCAGGTGACCCGCGCCACCGCGACTCCCGCGGGTGGGGAGATCGTCAAGGACGCGAGCGGCGAGCCCACAGGGGTCCTCAAGGACAACGCGGCGGAGCTGGTGGCGAAGGTCATGCCCCTGGCGTCCGACGAAATGGAGGATCGGGCCCTCGATGCCGCGATGTCCTACGTGGCCTCGCAGGGCGTGACCAGCGTGCACCATATGGGGGCCCTCGGCGCTGGCGGGGCGTGGAACGAGCTGGGGATCTTCCGCCGGGCCCTGGCCGCGGGGCGCCTCAAGACCCGCATCTATGCGGCCGTGCCGCTCAGCGAGTGGGAGGCGTTGCGCGACACCATCGCGGCGTCCGGGCGCGGCGACGCCTGGCTGCGCATCGGGATGCTCAAGGGTTTCGTCGACGGGTCGTTAGGCAGCCACACGGCGGCGATGTTCGAGGGATTCACCGACAAGCCGTCCGATACCGGGCTCTTCATCACGTCGCCGGAGACGCTGTACGCGCGGGTGAAAGGGGCGGACAGTGCCGGGTTGCACGTCGCCGTCCACGCTATCGGCGACCGGGCGATCAACACCCAGCTGGGGATCTTTGAGCGCGTGGCTCGGGAGAACGGGGTGCGCGATCGTCGATTTCGCATCGAGCATGCGCAGCACATCGGGCCGAATGACCTCGCGCGGTTCGGCGAGCTGGGGGTGATCGCGTCCATGCAGCCGTATCACGCCATTGATGACGGGCGGTGGGCGGACCGCGTGATTGGCGCGGAGCGGGCCACGCGAACCTACGCGTTTCGCTCCCTCCTGGACCTCAATGCGACGATGGCGTTCGGGTCGGACTGGTTCGTCGCCCCCGCGACTCCACTGGAAGGGATCTATGCGGCGGTCACCCGTCGCACCCTCGACGGGCGAAATCCCGATGGCTGGGTGCCTGACCAGAAGATCACGGTTGAAGAAGCCCTGCGGGCGTACACGACCGGGAGCGCCTATGCCTCGTTCGAGGAGGCCGAGAAGGGGACGCTCGAGGTCGGGAAGCTGGCGGACCTCGTCCTCATCGACCAGGACTTGACCCGGCTCACCCCGGCGGAGCTGAAAGACGCGAAGGTCATGATGACCGTGGTCGGTGGGAAAGTGGTGTACCGCCGACCGTGAGCCGGGGGTTCCCCGAGTGACCTGGGGGGCTGGATGCCGTCATCATCCAGAGGCCGCGGCCACCACCGCCGGCATGACCCGGTCCGCGTTTCCCAGGAGATCCCCCAATGACGATCAGAGCCTTTCCCCTCGTCGCCGCTGTCGCTGCGGTGGCGACCCTTGCGGCCACTCCCGTTCCCCGCGCCGAAGGGTGGACGTTCACTTGGAAGGTGACCGAGTCCAGCGACCCGCGCGCCGCGCAGCCCTCCGTCTCGGTGCAGATGATCCCCGGCAAGATGCGGTGGACCTTCCTCGACCGTCAGCAAGGGATGCCGGCCAAGGGGTACATGCTGCTCGACGCCGACAAGTCGTCGATGGCGATGGTGAATCCCGAAGACAAGACGGCCATCACCATGGATGCCGCGGACCTTGGCATGGGGATGGGCGCGGTGGGTTCGTTCATCAAGATGGACGTCACCGACCCGAAGGTCTCGGTGGAAGCGCTCGGCGCCGGGGAAGGGATGTTGGGCCGTGCGACGCAGAAGTACCGCGTGACGCGCAGCTACCGGATGCAGATGCAGGTTTTCGGCAAGAAACTGTCCTCGCAACACGAGTCGGTCACCGACTTGTGGGTCAGCACCGATCTCCCGATGGACAAGTCGTGGGAGGCATGGACCGATCGCTTTGCCCGCGGCGCCTCCCGCCTGGGCGGTGACGCGGCGCGGAAGCTCGTCGACGCCGAGCGCGACTACCCGAAGGGGATCGCGCTGAAGTCCATCGTGGACGCCACCGAGACCGACGACAAGGGCAAGGTCACGAAATCGCGAACGGTCATGGAGATGACGGAGCTCAAGCGGTCCAACCTCGACGCCGCGCTGTTCGACATCCCGGCCGACTACAAGGTGACGGACATGAAAGAGGTCGTCGCCGAGACGGGGAAGGCCATGGAGCAGGCGAAGAAGGACTGCGAGAAGGAGCACGGCAAGAACAGCCCGTCGTGCGACCCGAGCCAGCTTAACGTGGACTCGCTGGTGGCCGCGGCCCGCCAGGGCGCCATGGAGGGACTGAAGGAGGGCGTCCGGGAGGCGGCCAAGGAATCGGCCAAGGATGCCGTGAAGCGTGGCATCCTTGGCAAGCTCAAGAAGCCGGGTGGCGTGTAGCGGTATCCCGGCGGTGGGTCAGAGCCCCGGGCGCGACTCGCACATGTCCACAATGTGCCGCTTGAGGTCCTGGGGTTTTTCGACGCGTCGGAAGAACTCACCCAGGAAGTCCAGGGCCCAGGACCGTTCGTCCTTCGTGATCCCGGGCACTCGGTCCACCTCGGCGAGCAGCGCCGCCTTGCGCGTGACGAACGGCTCGACCGCCGCCAGGTAGGTATCGAGGGGCCGGCACGGCCCACGAAAGCGGCGCTCGGTGACCTTGAGGATCCCCATGCGCGGATCGGGTGTCGCGTAGTGCGCGGCGACGAGTCCCGAGAAATCAAAGTCATACGCGACCGGATACACCGTTCCGTCGCGCGTCTGGACGACCCGGGTGTTGTGCAGGGCTGCGAACGAGAAGTCCGTGTTGCCGATCAGGTACTGGAAGAGGACGACGCGCAACAACTGGTCGGCTTGCAGGTCATCGAACAGGGCGCCGCGCATGTCGCGCACGTTGCCGCCCATGCGGGTGGCCAGGTCGTCCTCGTTCTCGATGAACATCGCGGTATGCGTCGCCACGACCTTGCCGGACGCGGAGTCGAGATAGGTCCCGGTCGCGAGGCGCGCCCGGAAACTCATTGGCGTGATGATGTTGAAGAGGCGATAGGCCAGGTACTCGCGCCGGGTGTAGGCGTCGAACCGCCGATCGCCATTCTGGCAGTGGGTGCCGAGCTTGAGTCCCGATTGCCCGGCGAACGGGGTTCCCTTGCGACCACTATCCGGAAACTCGATGCGCACGGGGACAAACCGGCAGTTGCGCGCCATCAGGCGGAAGTGGCCGCGCGTCCGCAAGGTCACTGGCAGGCGGCGTTCCGCGCCGGTTGAGTCCGCGAAGACCAGGGTGCCGGCGAAGCGCTTGGTGGAGAGCGTGTCGCGATCGCGGGCGAGGGCTCCATAGTTCGCGACCAGGGTGAACTCGATCGGGCGTTCCTCCGCAAAGAGCGCGCGGGTGTTCGCCTTGCGCATGTCCTTCGCCCGCTCCTTTTCTTTCTTGGCGGCGCGGGCAGCGGAATCTGCGGCCGTCATTGCCTTGGGCGGTCCGTCCTTCTTCTTTCCCTTGGTTGCGTCCTGGGCGAGGCTGGCCGTGGCCGCCACGATTGAGAGGGCCACGAGGGCAGGCAGGCGCGTCATGCGGGATCCTCCTGGACGGTGACGGACGCGACGTAGGGGGTGGCGTCGCTTTCGACAAAGGTCGCGATGTCCTGCGCTGGCATCGCCTTGCGTGTGCGAATGCGATACGTGAGCCGGGTGCCTTCGGTGAGGAACTCGGCGCGCGCGAACTCCCATTGCTTGGTGCGATCGGCGAGGACGCGCTCGACGGCCGGGCGCCCCGCGTCGTCGCTCACGACGATCTGGAGTTGCGCGGTCCAGCGAGGGTTCTCGGGTGGCGCCACCTCGTCGCGACGCTTGCGCACCCGTTGGGCGAGGGCATCAAGCTGCGCCGGGGACAGCGACTCCAGGACCTCGCGATCGACCCGCGCAACAAACTGACTTGTGCGATTGGCAATGGCGAGGGCCCGCTGTAGGTGGGCCTCGGCGCGCGCGCCCTCGAAGCCGGGTGGCGTACGACCGAAATCGGAGTACCACAGCCCGAGGGCGATCAGGTTAAAGAGGAGCGAGAGCGCGGCCGCGAACTCGAGGTGCACGCCGCAGGCCAGGCCGAGGGCGCTGACGGCAAAGATGAACACGGCGTCGCGCGAGTCGTCGAGCGCCGTGCGAAAGCGGACCGCCGCGACAATTCCCGCGAGCGCAAAGGCGAGCCCCGTGTTGTTGCGCACCAATAGGGAGACCGCCGCCACCACGGCTGGCATCAACACGATGGTATGCACCACGGACTGCTGGAAGCCCTTCTTCTGGCGCGTGTACATGTACACCCAGGCCATGGGGAGGGCGAGCACGATCGCCATGGTCCCCACCATCATGGCGAGGATCGCCATTTCATGCGACGAGCCCATGGGGGTTGGGACCGCCGGTGTGAACGGGGCGGTGAGGTCACCGGTAGGTTGGGCGCCTCCCATGACGGGACCGAGGTTCCGTTCGAGGAAGGTGCGCGCGACGGGGGGCGCGATGTTCCAGGCGGCCCACCCGACGACGAAAACGGCGGCGTAGTAGGCGCCGAGACGGACGAGGATCCCGTCAGCGAGGGGGCGCAACCGTGCGAGGAGGGCCATGCGGCGGGGCGAGCGGAAGGCGACCCGCATTCTAGCCTCGCCGGACGGGCCGCGCGAGGGTGCCGCCCCGGCCTAACGCGGCGTGGCCGCCTTGCCGCCGCCCACCTTGACCGTCCAGTCGAGGTCGACCCCGATGACGTGGAAGGTCCGGTTGTAGGTCGCCTTGGCGTAGTCCGGCCGATAGATGTAGAAGAGGTTCAGCTTCCGCCCTTTGGCCAGTTCGAGCTTGGTGCCCACCGTGTTGCGCCAGTTGTCCACCACATGATTGGCACCGAGGGCGAGGTACGGCTCGCTCGAGGCGTACAGGTCGACACGGTCGGAGAGGCGATGGGACAGTTCCAGCCGCGCACGAACGAAGGTGTCCTCGTCGGAGCTGGTTTCATCGTTGTCCGTGAAGTTCTGCTTCTGGTATTGCACCAGTCCCCGGAGGCCAAGCGTCACGTCCCCAACTTCGCGTTCCGCCTCTGCGCCCCCTGCGACCCGGTGGAAGGTCCCCTCGTTCACGAGTGCCAGGCGGTAGGACGAGAGGAACCGGAGCGGGCCGGCCACGCGGCGCGACGCGCCGAGGGTGACGTAGGATCCCCGGACCTGATGGGCGTTGTCCACCATCCGCAGGCGGTACTCGGCACTCGCGCGCCATCGGCTGGGAAGGTCCAGGCGTAGGGATCCCCCATACCATGCCTGGAGGTCGGTGGGATCGCTGCGGCTCGTTTGTGCGCCGCTCGAGGTCGCGACCAGCGCGCCGAGGAGAAGGCGCCTCATGCGTCGCGGTAGTGGATGGTCAGGCGCGCGGTGTCGCGCACAAAGTCGATCTCCTCGATGTCGACGTGGCGCACGTCGAGTCCGGTGCGTGCCCGGAGGTCGTTGAGGAGGGCGGGGCGGCTCGCCGCGTGCACCAGGCCGATGTTGTCATACATCACCGGATGTGCCCGCTCCCGCGGGGCGAGAACGCCCGCCTCGAGGGCCACGGTGCCCAGCACGATGAGGGCGCAGACGCTCGCGAGGACGGGCCATCCGCCGGGCGCGACGGACATGAGGAGGCCCAGGCCGATGACGAGGAACAGGTAGGTCATGTCCCGCGCGGTGATTCCCTCGGTGCGATACCGCAGCATCGAGAACACCGCGAAGAGGCCGAAGGCGGCGCCCATGGTCATCTCCACGCGGTTCAGCAGCAGCGTCACCAGGAAGACGACGAGGTTGAGCGCGAAGAAGGTGAGAAACAGGTCGGACCGCCGGTAATACCGAAAGTGGACCACCCGCACCAGGAGGATGAGGGTCCCGAGGTCGAGTGCGAGCCGTGTGGCGAGGTCGCCCGGTACGAGTCCAGCGGGCAGGGTCGCGCCGGCCTGGCTAAACACCAGGGAGGGCAGCATGTGAGGGGGCGTGGAGATGGGTGAGGAGGCGCCGGTACGTCGGCACCGGGGCAGGGGAGAGAAGGGCGGCCACGCCGACGCAGTATTTGCTGACCCTGGCGGGGCGATACCGTGCGTGGCGGAGCAGCTCCGTGACCAGGGTCCGCGCGCGACGCTCCTGCTTGACCTCCACAATGGCGGTGTCGGCGAAGGTGAGCTGCGCCGGCCCGGAGGTGTAGGTCAGGTCGAGGTCAATCGTGACGCGCTCGGCCAGGTCGACGTTGACCAGGGTAGCCCGGGTGAAGCCCACGTCGAGGGTCGCACGGATCGCGTCCGGGCTGGGCGCCGCGACGTCGATGAAGGGGGCCCGGGCGAGTGCGGGCAGCGCCGACGCGTCGTTGGCGTCTACGGCCTGCCGCAGCTTTACGGTTCGACCACCATTGGTCTTGCGCTTCAACTCGAGGACACACGTCCCCCCACGTACGTAGCTGCGAATGCGCACCTTGCGGCGCGGGAGGCGGCCGGTCACATGGTCGCGAAAGAAGGCCAGCTCTGGCGTATCGAAGTACCGCGTGAGGTACGGAAAGGTGCGCTCCCCGTCGACGACGAGGGCCCGATAGGTGGGGGCGCACGCCGCGATGAGGGCCGGGACCATCGCGACGGGCACGATGTACTTCGTATCCACGCGATTCAGCAGCGCCGCCCGGCCGAGGGAGGCGAGTGACACCTCGTCGAGCGCGTCCAGTGACGCGTCGACGGCGGAGCCCAACGCGGGGGTCGTCACGGGATCCAGCTGTTGACCAGGGCGCGCCGGGCGGCGACGTGTGCCTTGAGTGCCGGCAGCGCGGCCGCAAACTGCGCCGCACTCGTGAACGTGTACCCGGGCTGTTCGCCCTCTGCACCCACCACGTAGGGTGCGATCAACCCGTGGGCTCGGTCGAACATGGTCTGCATGTTGGCCTCGGTGAAGACCGTTGAGACAAATGCCTTCATGTGGGTGCGGTACCGCCCGAGGTAGACGGAGTCCTGGGCGACCGCGCGGGCAAGCGGCCAGTTGTTGCCGGCCTCATTCATGGAGAGGGACAGCCCCAGTCGGGGACCCTGGCCACCCTGCACACCACCAGTGACGCCCGGGTTGCCGCTCATGCTCTGGTTGTGGTCCCAGGGGATCCAGGTCAGCTTGCGTGTCGAATGGTGGTACAGGTAGTAGTTGTGCGCGATGGCACCGTAGGTATCCCAGTTCACCATCGCATTGTTGATCGCCAGCCACTTCACAAAGTGCTCCATGTTGAAGGTGGCTTCCAACGACGTACGCCAGCTCGTGGGATTGGATGTGCGCGTCGGCGCGTTAAGGGCGGTGATGAACGCCTGGACATCGCTCCAGGTGGGGGCGGCCTCGTTGTTCTTCTTCTCGAACTGGAGCTGGTTGAACGCCGCGAAATTGCTCTCGGGCTTGTAGATGTTGCCGCTCTCCTCCCCGAACTGGTCCTCGATCATCGTATCGTCGATGACTTCGACCATCGTGTAGACGCCGCAATACTTGCGGCCAGCGCCAAAGTCGACAAACACGCGATAGAAGGCCGTGCGGGCTGCGGGGACACCGGCTGAGCGCAGCAGGTCCGCCGTGACCTTCTCGCGAATCAGCGAAGGGTCCGCGAAACCAGGCGACATGGAGACTTCCTTGAAGCCGTACAGCCGCTGGTTCTTGACCGTGGGGAGGGAGTCCTCGAACTCGTCAAACTGCAGGCGAAAGGGGAGCTTGTAGTTGCCCGCACGCCACGCGGATGAGAGGCTCGAGTTACCCTTGAGTCGGTAGCCGACGTGTTTCCAGGTCTTGCCGTTGAACCGTACGGTGACCGCCTGGTACGCCGGCTCGGTCTGCGGGAATCCGCCGGGGGCGCCGCCACCGCCCGAGCCGAAGTCAAAGCCCCACAGGCTCCGCATGTTGGCGCGGATCGTGGTCCACTGCGCCGCCGTCATGGTGATGTCGAGGGTGTTCACCACATCCCCTCCAAAGACCGTGGCGTAACTCGGGGACGCGTCGTTCGAGTGCGATGCCGTGGTCCAATCGGGATTGTCGGCCCCGGGTGTGGTCGCAGCGCTCCCCGGACCCGCGGGATCCTCGCGACAGGCGATGGCGACCGGGAGCAACAGGAGCAGTGCCCGACGCACGCAGACGTCGAGCAGAGTGGTGGCGGTCATGAGACGGAAATGGCGCGAGGTTTCCTTGTCACTGGCTATAGACGCCAATGTCACGAACTTGTGAAGGAAACACCTATCCGGGGCGATTCCCCACCTGCAGGCCCCTCGGGGCAAGCAAAAGGGCCCCCCGCATGTGGCGGGGGGCCCTCCTGGCGTGCAGCCTCGAACCCTCTATTGGGCAGCGAAGGCGATCCACGCGATGGCCGCCGCCACCAATGCGAGGATCATCGCCCGGCGCTGGTGCTCCACGCGCGCGTTACGCACCCGGTGATACGTCACCGTGTGGCACCCGATCATCTCGAAAATTCGGTCACGCTGGGAGTTGTCAGCCCACATACCGACTTCTCGTTGCATTCCTCGTGCCCCGGTCGTCCCCGTCGTCCCCATGGTTCCCGATCCCCTCGCCAGAGCGCCGCCACATTGCCGCGCAGGGACAAGGGTAACGCGACGGTCCGTCGCAGGACACTCGGGGAAACCGCAACCTCAGCCTATTCCAGTACCAGGACGGTAAACTGTCCATCCTCGCGCAGGTTGCTCGCCCGGTTCCAGCAGCGCACCTGAACCCGCAGGGTCGACCCCGTATCCTCGGTCCATCCCTGCAACTGGCAGGTCGTGAGTCCCGAGCCAAACGGCGACACCTGCACGATCTCCGCCGTGGCGCCCCCATTGGCCAGCCCCGGGAACTCGACGGCGTATTCGCCGACCCCGAGGCGAGTGATGCGCGCCGGGAGGCCTGCGGTGGACCGCTGATACATGGCCGGCGGAACGTAGGGCTGGTCGATCGCTGCGGTCGGGTCATTCGCCCAGGCAATCGCGAACCGCTTCCCCGGACGCCCTTCCTCGACCATCAGGATGGAGAAGCGCGCGTCGGTATGCGCGCCCGATGCGGCATAACAGACCACCGAGGCCCATTCGCCCTGGTTCCATGAGGCGACCTTGCAGAGGTCCGGTGCGCCGCCAACCGTGCTGATGAAGTAGTTCTCCGGCAGTGTCGTCCGCGGCGCGTTCATGTGGACCAGGTAGCTCCCGGCGGCGGAGCGGTCCACGGCCACGGGCTGCCCGGACGAGGAAAAGGCGTTAGGCGCCGCCGTCGACGCGCCTTCGGGTGCACTCGCCGCGAGGGATGCGAACCCATGGCGTCCCGGCAGCGCGCGCGAACCGACCACCAGGGTCGTGAACCGCGAGTCCACAGGATCGCCGTTGCCAAGGTAACAGGCCACCCAGGCCTCCAGATCCCGCTGGTTAGGCGTGTTGCCCCATTCCTCGATGTGACAGCGCTCGCCGGCCGAGCCATAGGCGGTCACGAGCACGACCTCGCGGAGGCTCGAATCCACCCGGGCGAGGCGTTCAAAGGTCACGCGGTAGCGACCGACGGTGCTGCGTTCGATTCGGATCGCTCCTCCGGTGCCGTTGTACGCAAAGGCGCGCATCGGTTGATACGCGGCGCTCGGCGCTTCTTCATGCGCGAAGGCGTAGGCGAGTCGGCGTTCGGCGGTCGCCAGGGCGATCGTAATGTCGTGTTGCGCCGTGAGACCGGCGGCGGTGGCGGTAATGCGAACGGTGCCGTGTCCAGTGGCGACGAGTGTCCCCGGTGCGACGAACGCGGCGATTGTCGAGTCAGACGTGGTCCACGAGACGAACCCCGATGCGACTCCCCGGCCGTTCCCATCCAGGGCCGTCGCCCCGAGGGTGGCGGTATCACCGGTAAACATCGATATGGGCGCCGAGGCGATGGACAGCGTCACCGGCCTCGACTCCGCTACGCTGACGCCATCGTCGTCCGCGCACGCGAGCAGTGCGAGGGGGACGACTGCCAGGGTGGAGCGAACCAGGAACCGACGCATGCAAACCTCCAGGGCCAGGGTGGGTCGGAGGTGAGTGTCGGAGGAGCGCCGTGGCGCGCTTGAGTCGCGCGACCCCGGGCGTGACGGAGAGGTGCGGCGCCGCTGTGATCCGGCTCACGCGCGGGTCGATTTGACAGCCCCCGGGCCGGGGGGTTGTTTACCGCGCCGTCGGGATCCCCCCCGGCCTGTCCCGAACCGACTCCGCATGCAGCGTTCGTTGCCGGTGATGGATCAGCGAGGGTTTGGTGAGACCCTCCGCCGCGATGCTTGGTGGGTCCCGAACCTCATCGTGGTCACGATCCTCACGAGTTTCCTGGTCTATGCCACGTGGGCGGCGTTCCAGAATGCGTTTTACACCCACGGGCCCTACCTCTCGCCGTTCTACTCACCGGAGATCTGGGGCGACTCGCCCCACGCGTGGTTCGGCCCCAAGCCGACGTGGTGGCCCGGTTGGCTCCCGTTTTCGCCGGCCCTGCTGATCCTTCCGGTCCCGGCGCTGTTCCGGTTCACCTGCTACTACTATCGCGGGGCCTACTACAAGGCCTTCTGGGCCGATCCGCCGTCGTGTGCGGTTGGCGAGCCCCGCAAGAGCTACCTGGGTGAGCGGTACTTCCCGCTGGTGATGCAGAACTTCCACCGGTACGGGCTGCTGCTGTCGTTCATCTTCCTGATCTTCCTCTGGTACGACGCCTACCTCGCGTTCTGGTGGACGGATCCGGTGACTGGGGCGAAGACGTTCGGGATCGGCGTCGGGTCGTTGGTGATGTTGCTGAACGTCCTGCTCCTGTCCGGATACACGATCGGGTGTCACTCCATGCGACACGTCGTGGGCGGGCTGCTCAACGAGTTGTCCAAGTCGCCCGTGCGCAAGCTGGCCTACGAGTGCTCCAGTGTGTGCAACCGTGGGCACATGAACTGGGCGTGGTGTTCATTGATCACGGTGGCGTTCACGGACGTGTACATCCGGCTCTGCGCGATGGGGATCTGGACCGACCTGAGGATCCTGTAGCATGGCCGAGTATCAGCGCATCGAACATGACGTGCTCGTGGTGGGAGCTGGCGGTGCGGGGTTGCGCGCGGCCATTGCCGCCGCCGATGCCGGGGCCCGCGTGGGGCTGGTCTGCAAGTCGTTGTTGGGGAAGGCGCACACGGTGATGGCCGAGGGCGGGATGGCGGCGGCCATGGGGCATGTCGACGACCGCGACAACTGGCGGGTGCACTTTGCCGACACCATGCGCGGCGGCCAGTATATGAACAACTGGCGGATGGCCGAGCTGCACGCGAAAGAAGCGCCGGACCGGGTGCGCGAGCTGGAGGCGTGGGGGGCCGTATTCGATCGCACGCCGGACGGCCGGATCCTGCAACGCAATTTTGGCGGCCATCGGTATCCGCGGCTCGCCCACGTCGGGGACCGGACAGGGCTTGAGCTGATTCGCACGCTCCAGGACCACGCGGTCTACCAGAAGGGGATCGACGTGCACATGGAAGTCACGGTCGTGTGCCTGCTCAAGGACGGCGACCGGGTCTCGGGGGCGCTCGCGTACGACCGCGAGCGTGGCCGCTTCACGTTGTTTGCCTGCAAGGCGGTGGTGCTGGCCACGGGCGGGATCGGGCGGGCCTTCAAGGTGACCAGCAACAGCTGGGAGTACACCGGCGACGGCCATTCCCTTGCCTACAACGCCGGTGCCGAGCTGATGGACATGGAGTTTGTCCAGTTCCACCCGACGGGGATGGTCTGGCCCCCGAGCGTGAAGGGCATCCTGGTGACGGAAGGCGTCCGTGGCGAGGGTGGCGTGCTGCGAAACTCGCAGGGCAAGCGCTTCATGTTCGATGACATCCCGGAGAACTACCGCAACCAGACGGCGGACTCCGAGGAGGAGGGGTGGCGGTACACGCAGGGCGACAAGTCCGCACGTCGGCCACCGGAGTTGCTGACGCGTGACCACGTCGCGCGCTGCATCCAGCGGGAGGTTCGCGAGGGCCGCGGGTCGCCGCACGGCGGGGTCTTCCTCGATATCGCGTGGATCAAGGATCGCCTGCCGAACGCCGCTGAACACATCAAGAAGAAGTTGCCCTCGATGTACCACCAGTTCATGCAGTTAGCCAACATCGACATCACGACGACGCCGATGGAGGTGGGGCCAACGACCCACTACATCATGGGTGGGATCCGGGTGGACGGCGAGTCGCAGATGTCCACGGTGCCCGGGCTGTTCGCCGCCGGCGAGTGTGCGGCGGGGCTGCACGGGGCGAATCGCCTGGGTGGCAACTCGTTGTCCGACCTGCTGGTGTTCGGGAAGCGCGCGGGCGACTTCGCGGCGAAGTTCGCGGCAGACCGAGGAGCAGCCCAGGTGGCTGCCGCCGATGCGGACCGCGCGCTGGCCGATGCCCTCGCACCGTTCGACCGAACCGGCAGTCCCGAAGCGCCCTACAAGATCCAGCACGAATTGCAGGAGATGATGCAGGACCTGGTCGGGATCGTGCGACGTGAAGAGGAGATGAAGCGAGCGCTCGACGGGGTGCACGCCCTGCGCACCCGGGCGCGGCAGGTGGGCGTCGTTGGCAATCGGGAATACAACCCCGGCTGGCACACCGCCCTCGACCTCGACAACCTGCTCACGATCAGCGAGGCCATCACCCTCGCCGCCATCGAGCGCAAGGAGAGTCGTGGCGGCCACTTCCGCGACGACTATCCGGACAAGGACAAGACGTACGGCGCATTCAACATCGTTCTCAAACGGGGCACATCCGGCGAGATGGTGATGGAACGCCGCCCGCAGGCCGCATTGCCCGCGGAGCTGCAGGCGATCATTGAGGAGCAGTCGAAGTAGGTTCCGCAGACGGCAGACGGCAGACGGCAGACGGCAGACGGCAGACGACAGACGGCAGCATTCAGCACCAGCAATAGCAGCTGGCAGTTAGACCAGCCACCAGGAACCAGCACCCCATGCCCCAAACAACCTTCCGGATCTGGCGCGGTGAACGCGGAACCGGTGCCTTTGCCGACTACACCACCGACATCACCGAGGGAATGGTGGTGCTCGACGCCATGCACCAGGTGCAGGCGGAGAATGCGAGTGATCTCGCCATTCGGTGGAACTGCAAGGCGGGTAAGTGCGGCTCATGCTCGGCCGAGATCAATGGCATGCCGCGGCTGATGTGCATGACGCGCATGGAGGAGCTGCCCGTGGACAAGCCGATCACGATCGAGCCGATGCGTGCCTTTCCGCACGTGCGCGACCTCGTCACCGACGTCTCCTGGAACTACGAGCAAAAGAAGCGCATCCGGAAATTCACCCCACGCAAGCCGGACGCCCCCGATGGCACGTGGCGAATGGCCCAGGAGGATGTCGATCGCGTCCAGGAGTTCAGGAAGTGCATCGAGTGTTTCCTCTGCCAGGACGTGTGTCACGTCCTCCGGGATCATCACAAGCACGAGGACTTCATCGGCCCGCGCTTCTTCGTGTACTCGGCGGCCCTCGAGATGCATCCGCTGGACACCGAGGACCGCTTGCGCGACCTCAAGGAAGACCAGGCGATCGGCTACTGCAACATCACCAAGTGCTGCACCAAGGTCTGTCCCGAGCATATCACGATCACCGACAACGCGATCATCCCGCTCAAGGAACGGGTCGTGGACGAGTTCTACGACCCGGTGGTGAAGCTGGTGCGGTTGTTCCGCGGCAAACGGAAGGAGTAACCGCCATGCCATCGCTCAAGCCGATCTCGAAGGAAGGGGTGCCCGCCGCGTTGCTGAAGGCCCATCGGTACCGGGTCCTCAGCGACTCGATCGCGGCCGAGAGTATTTGCCTGGATGTGCTCGCCGTGGACCCAACCAACGCGGACGCCGTCGTGATGCATGTCCTCGCGATCACCGACCAGTTCGCGGTCGGGCATGTGGAGGACCTGCGGCGAGCGATCGAGGCGGTGACGGCGCTCGAAGACCCGTACAAGAGCGCGTACTATCAGGGGATTATCGCCGAGCGCTGGGCGAAGGCGATCCTGGCCCGCGACATGCCCCGCGCGGCCGAGATGGCCTATGAGTGGATCGAGAAGGCACTGACCGCGTATGGAAAGGCCGAGGCCCTGCGACCAGCGGGCAACGACGAGGCCATCCTGCGCTGGAATACCTGCGTCCGCATGCTGAATCGGAATGCTCACCTGCGGCCCCGTGACGCAGAGGCGTACGAGCCGAGTTTCGAGTAGCGCGCGCCCGACAGGCCCTTGCATTGTGCTGGACGGTTCGTCGCGCCCCACGTCAGCGCAGAGGCGGGGCGACTTCCGTTGCCGCTCCTCCACGAAGGTTCACTTTCGCCCACGGTAAAATCGCATGACCACGATGGATCAACCTCACCAGCCCGGGCCGGGAACTACGTCGGTCTGGGCCGGGGAAGAGCTGCTGTTTCCGCACGGCATCACGACCGTGCCGCTCCACCTCGGTGTGACCTACGGCTTCGAAACGCTTGAGGCATGGCGTGCGGTAGCGTTGGGTCAGGCCCCAGGACACATCTATGGCCGATCGACCAACCCCACGACAGATGTATTCGAGGCCAAGATCTGCGCCCTCGAGGGGGCGGAGGCCGCAGTGTCATTCGCCTCGGGGATGGCGGCGGTGAGCAACCTGTTCGCCACGGTGCTCTCGCCAGGTGATCGCGTGGTATCGATCCGGGACACCTATGGCGGAACCAGCAAGCTCTTCCTGGAGACGTTGCCCCGGCAAGGGATTTCGGTCGTGCTGGTCGAGACGGCGGATCATGAGGCACTGGAGCGCGAAGTCGCCGCCGGGTGCCGCTTGCTGTACCTCGAGACACCCACCAACCCGACCCTCAAGATCCTCGATGTGCGCCGCCTGGCCGCGGCCGCGCACCGGGTTGGGGCGCTCGTCGCGGTGGACAATACCTTTGCCACCCCGATCAACCAGCGACCCCTGGCCCTCGGTGCCGATGCCGTCCTGCACAGCGCCACCAAGTACCTCGGCGGGCACTCCGACGCCATTGGCGGCGTGTTGTGCGGCGGGCGTGAGCTCATGCAGCGCGTGTTCAGCTTCCGCGAGGTCAACGGTGCCGTGATGCACCCGATGTCGGCCTACCTCATCCTTCGGGGGATGAAGACGCTTGAGCTGCGCGTCCAACGACAAAATGCATCCGCCGAGTCGTTGTCGCGGTTTCTCTCCGCACACCCCGCCGTGGCCGAGGTGTTCTATCCCGGGCTGCCCGATCATCCGCAGCATGCGATCGCGCGGAGCCAGATGTCGGGCTTTGGCGGTGTCTTGAGCTTTGCGCTCCGCGCCGGGGACGACGCCGTCGGGGCGTTCCTCGCCCGCCTGCGCTACGTGCACCTCGCCGCGAGCCTGGGTTCGGTGTCGACCCTGGCCGGGCCACCATCGACCACCAGTCACGTGGAGATCACCGCTGCCCAGCGGCGGGAACTGGGCATACCGGAAGGGCTCGTCCGGTACGCCGTCGGGATCGAGAACGTGGAGGACCTGCAGTGGGACCTCGACCAGGCCTTGAACAGCCTGTAAGGCGAGCACTGCGCGGTGTCCTGCGCCTCGCCCTCTGCGCGATTGCGCTCCCAGGGGGCGCGAGTGCACAGGAGGTCGAGGCCCTCGCGCAGTGTGGTAGGGCAGGGATGGCGGGGCGGGTGGTACGGGAGTTCTGGAAGGAGCTTGACCAACGCTACGCCGTGTTTCCCCAGCGCTTGCGCCGCGGCTCCTGGGAGGCGCTGGGACGTAGCGCCTGCGCGACGGTGGCTCGCGACACCAGCGCGACGACCCTCTTTGGCGCCTTGGAGCGAATGGCTCAGGCGCTCGATGATGGGCACATCCAGATCTCGGCGCCCTCGCTCGACCGCCGAACGACGGGGTGGGCGAACGAGTATCCGCACGGCGAGCTCATGGCGCAGCTCGTTGGTCGGGTGGAGTCACGCTACGCGGGCGGCCCACTCCGTCGGGCCGGGGCAGGTCGGATCGCCTGGGGAAGGCTCGGCGCCGTTGGGTACTTGGATCTCGCCGCATTCGAGGGGCTTGGAGGCGATGGACGCGAGGCCGCCAGTGTGGCTGCGGTGCGCGCAGTCATGCCGGAGGTCGTCGCCGCGATGGCGGGCGTGGCGGGATTGATTGTGGACCTGCGCAACAACGAGGGCGGCTATGATGCGGTAGGGCTGGAGGTCGCCCGGTGGTTTCGGGGGCCACGAACCTTCAGCTACACCAAGGCCCGGCGCAACGGGCCACACCATGACCAGGTGGGCCCGTGGGATTCGGTGTTCGTCGATGCGTCGCCGTCCCAGGCACTTGACGGGCCGACGATCGTCCTCGTCTCAGGCTGGACCTTCAGTGCTGCGGAGACCTTCGTGCTCTCGATGCGTACTCGTGCGGGAGTCACGATCCTCGGGGAGCACACGTCGGGTCACTTGTCCGACCTCTTCCGGGCGCAGCTTCCCAATGGTTGGCGGTACACGTTCTCCGGAGAACGGTACCGCGCGGCCGACGGGGTAATCTATGAAGGGCGGGGAATTCCCCTCGACGTCCTGGTCCCGTTTGACACGGCGGCGTTCCGGGCGGGTCGTGATGGCATGCTCGAGGCGGCCCTGACGCGCCTGGGTCGGCGATAGTCCGGCGCGAATCCATTCCGCTATGGGGCCTGGCGAGCGGTCTCGGCCGCCGGTGACGAACGCAAGGACCGCGCGACGAGCCCGACGCCGGCAGCGAGCAAGCCGAGGATGAGCAGCGTGTCGTAGAGCGACGCCGGGCCAAAGTAGACCCGCATGTTCGCGATGATTCCGACCACGATGATGAGGAAGCCTCCACCGGTCAGGAGGCGCCCGATCGCGGACTTGCCATTGAAGAACAGGATCCCGATCCCGACCAGGAGCGGGATCAGCGACAACCCGAAGGCGTTGCGTCCCCCAAAGTCCCAGAAGCCGCTGCTCACGGTGACGCGCTGCAGGAAGAGGTAGCTGCCAGCGACCACCATGGCGAGCCCGCCAAAGAACTGCCCCAGCCCGCCTTCCGTTCCACCGGCACCTTTCATCGGGGACTCCTGGTGAAGGTTGCGACGCTGACTGGTGCTACCAACGAGTGTACGTGGCGCGAAGGAACCCGTCCCTTGCCCGTGCCATCCGCCGACTGCCGTCTGCCGTCTGCCGTCTGCCGTCTGCCGTCTGCCGTCCCACACCTAGTACTTCGCGATCTCGCGGTACGCCCGGACAAAGTCGTCGATCTGCGGCAGGATGGCGTCCTCGAGCTGAGGCGCGTATCCGACGAAGGTGTCCGTGCTCGCCACGCGGCGTACGGGCGCGTCGAGCCACGCAAAGCAGTCGTCGGCGATCCGCGCGGCGATCTCCGCGCCATAGCCCCACGAGATAGAGTCTTCGTAGGCCACGATCACGCGGTTGGTCCGCTTGGCCGAGGCGTACACCGTCTCCTGGTCCCAGGGGCTCAGGGTACGCAGGTCGATCACCTCGACCGAGATCCCCTCGTCGGCCACCTGGTTGGCGGCCGCGAAAGCGCGCTGAACCGTTGCGCCATAGGTGACGAGCGTGACGTCCGTCCCGGCCCGCACCGTGCGCGCCTTGCCGAACGGGATCATGAAGTTCGGTCCCGGGTAGGCTGCCTTGTTGTAGGTCTGGCGGTAGAGGTGCTTGTGTTCGAGGAAGATGACCGGGTCATCGCAGCGAATCGCCGTGCGAAGCAGCCCGTTGGCGTCGAGGGCGTTCGACGGACAGACGACACGCAACCCCGGGCAATGCGTGAACAGCGAGGCCCCGGTCTGCGAGTGGTAGATCGCCCCGCGGATGTACCCGCCGTACGTCGTGCGCACGACCACGGGCGACGAGAAGTTGTTGTTGGAGCGCCAGCGCATCGTCGCGAGTTCGTCGCGAATCTGCATGTAGGCCGGCCAGATGTAGTCGAAGAACTGGACTTCGACGACCGGCTTGAAGCCACGGTGGGCCATCCCGATGGCACGCCCGACGATGTTCGCCTCGGCGAGCGGCGTGTTGTACACCCGATCGGAGCCGAACTCCTTCTGGAGTCCGTGCGTCGCCTTGAAGACTCCGCCCTTGCCCTTGACCTTGCCCAGGTACTTCTCGCGGGAGACGTCGGCGACATCCTGCCCGAAGACCATGAGCTTCGGGTTGCGCCGCATCTCATCGCGCAAGCACGCGTTGATCAGGTCGACCATCGTCGTCTCGTTGCCTGACGAGTGCGGGTCGTCCTCGGTGTCGAAGGCGTCACCCGTGGGGTCGACGTCGGGGGAGTACACGCCGAAGTAGATCGTGGACGCGTCCGGTTGGGGCTGCCCCAGGGCATCGTCCGTGGCGGCCAGCACCTCGGCGTCCACCTCTTCCTGGATCTTCGCTAGGTCGGCCTCCGTCGCGTGGCCTTCGGCGAGCAGCCAGGCGGGGAAGGTCGTGATCGGGTCGCGGAGTGCATCCTTCTCGCGCTCCTCGTCCGGGCGATACAACACCTCGTCGTCGGAGAGCGAGTGCGAGTAGGGCCGGATCACGTGCGCGTGGACGAATGCCGGTCCCTTGCGGGCCCGCGCGTGGTCCACGGCGCGCTTCATCACTTCGTAGCTCGCGAAGAAGTCGCAGCCGTCGACTTCCTGGATGTACAGGTCGGGGAACGATGCGACGAGCTTGGATATCGATCCGCCGGCCGTGTTGACCTCCACCGGGACCGAGATCGCGTACTGGTTGTCCTGGATACAGTAGACCACCGGGAGCTTGAGGTTGCACGCGGTGTTCAGCGACTCCCAGAACTCACCCTCGGAGGTCGTCCCGTCGCCCGACGAGACGTAGACGATTTCGTCCTTGGCATACCCTTCGGTGATCCCGAGTTCACTGGCGCGATGGATCCCCTCGGCGCACCCGACGGCCTGCAGGAACTGGGTGCCGGTGGGCGAGGACGCGCTGACGATGTTCAGTGCCTTGTGCCCGAAGTGGGAGGGCATCTGGCGGCCCCCGGAGTTCGGATCGATCGCGGCGCCGACTGCTTCATACAACATCTCGGCCGGGGTCATCCCCAGGGCCAGGCACAGGGCGCGATCGCGGTAGTAGGTATAAAACCAGTCGTGCCCCGGCTTCATGAGCATGCCGGTGGCGACCGTGATGGCCTCATGTCCCGCGCCGGAGATCTGGAAGAAGATCTTGTTCTGGCGTTTGAGCTGGATCTCCTTGTCGTCGAGACGACGCGAGGTCAGCATCGTGCGATAGATGCGCAGGAGGTCCGCACGGTCGAGGCCGGCAGTGCGCGAGGAGCGTTCAGCCCGGGTCTGGGTCGCCATGTGCAAATCGGGGAATCGGGGAATCACCAGCGGCGCGAAAGATACCGGAGTGGGCGCCGATCTGCCTCCCGGCCGGTGTGTTGTTATGACGACCGAGGCATAGTGGCGCAGCGACGCGCGCGCACCGGGTGTGGCCGATCCCATCGGGTTGCGTTGCCTCGACGCCACAGGGACCGGATCCCGGCGAGGCGCAAGGGGAGTGGCCCTGACGACGAGTGGCGGGCAAGGTGTTCGGTACCAAGGAGTTGGACGTCGAGGGAAGGGGCGAGCCGGCTGATGGCACCAACCGTGAACCTCGGGAGGGTACCACCAGCATGGATTCGGGCAACATGGGAGTCAGCACCACGCGTCACTGCATTTTCTGCGAGATCGTTCATGGCGCGGGCGAGGCCTCGATTTGCTATGAGGACGGGGATGCGATCGCGTTGATGGACATCCAGCCGGTGAACGCCGGCCACGTCCTGGTCGTCCCGAAGGCCCATTTCGATTCGATGGACGACGTCCCCGAGGAACTCGCGCTGCACCTCTTCAGCGTGGCGCTCCGGTTGTCGCCCGTCGTCCGCCGACTTGCTGGCGCCTCCGCCGTGAACGTGGTGGTGTCGTCCGGTCGAGAAGCGGGACAGGACGTCTTTCACCACCATGTGCACTTGATTCCGCGCGTGGCTGGCGATGGGTTTGACGTTCCGCTCCCGTTCCCGGGGTCTGGTATGCCGGACCGTACCACCCTCGATGCGATGGCGGCGCGGATCATGTGTGCCATGCACGACCCCGTTCGCCGCGTGACACCGCTCGGTGTCGCTGTTGCATAACGGGCGTTAGGCCCCCCTTGCGCGAGGCCGGGGGCCGATGGCATAACTAGGCACCCGTGGGTACGACCACCTAACGGGATCGTCAGGCACCGGAGGCGAATGCCAGGCTCTCGTCAGGCAATCCGCACCAGGTACGCGGCGCCGCCTCGCAGGCGGCGAGTTGCGCCTCCCCGTGGTCTCACCCCCCTCACCACCCCGTCCCGGCATGCCGGTGCGGGGTGTCGTCGTTTGGCGAGGTGCTATGCCCCAGCGTGTCTTCCTGCGGCTCCAGTCCGGGCGCGACTCGCGCGACCGGCGTCATCGGTCCCTGGTGCGCCGCGCCCATCACCTGCGCGAACAGAAGCGCGCGCTCAAGCACGCGACGTTACGCGATTGCGGACGGCGATGCGTGTACTGCGCCACGGTCTTGCCCCTTGAGTCCGCGACCCTGGACCACGTGATTCCCGTCGCCCGGGGAGGGACGGACGCGCCGGGCAACCTGGTGGTCGCATGCGCGCCCTGCAACCGGCTCAAGGGGGACATGCATCCGACGCAGTTTTTCGCGCGGTATCCGTGGGCCGGGATGAACTTTGTGCGCTATGCCCGGGCCGTCCACCGGGCGCTCAAGCGCGGTGCGCGCCGCGCCGTTTCGCTCGCCCTGGCCGCCTGAATCCGGACGACAATTCCAGAACACGGAGCCGGGACCGCCCGGCCGAGGGACCGGGGGCAGCTGGCACGGGATTTTCCTGCCTTCTGACCGAATTTCCCGTTTCCGCGGGGCGGTGATGGCAGTCACAGTGCAGCGGGATCTCTCCCGCTGCACCAGCAGGTCAACTCAAGGCACGCATTCATGTTCTGGTCACGCTTCCTTCTTGCTCCGGCGCTTCCCCTGGCCCTGTCGCTTCCGGCCTCCGGCCCGGCGCTGCCGCCGCCGCCCGTCTTGCGCCCCGTCGTGGTGCTGGCGACGGGGCTCCCCGGGAACGTGATCAAGACGGTGACCGACCTCAACGGTGGCACTGTCCTGCCAGGCGACACGCTGGTGTACGACGTCACCGTGAGCAACACGGGGGGGCCTGATGACGCCCTGCAGGTCGCGCTCATCGACTCGATACCCGCCAATACGACCTTCGCGTCCGGTTCGCTCGTGATCACCTCCGGGCCTAACGCCGGCGCCAAGACGGACGCGACCGGTGACGATCAGGCCTTCCACGAACCGGCGTTCAACCGCATTCGCTTCCGCCTCGGAACGGCCGCGACCGCGACGCTGAACGGCACCATCGCGGCGAATACGAGCACCTCCGTCCAGTTTCGCGTGGTGGTCAACGCCGGCGTGGGACAGGGCACCGTGATCTCCAACTCGGCGCAGCTTCGCTTTCGCGATGGGGGCACCAACGCGGAGACCGCCGTCGCCAGCCGACCGCCGGGCGGCCCCATTGGGGGGACGCCGACGACCGTGACCGTTGAGCTGCCGGACCTCACGATCGCGAAATCGCACACCGGAAATTTCGTCCGGGGTGCCACCGGCACCTACAGCCTGGTCGTCACGAACGCCGGGTCGGGTACCACCGCGGGGACGTACTCGGTCTCGGACGTCCTGCCGGCAGGCCTGACCCCGACGCTGGCGACCGGTACCGGGTGGAGCTGCGCGATCGTCGCACAAACGGTGACGTGCACGCGGTCAGGCACCCTTGCCTCAGCCGCCGCGGCGCCACCGATCACCCTGACCGTCAGCGTCAGCAACGGAGCGGCCGGTGCCATCACCAACACGGCCACCGTGTCGGGCGGTGGGGAGTCGAACGCCGGCAACAACTCGGCGTCGGACCCGACCACCGTCGTCGATCCGCCGATTGACCTGTCGATCACCAAGTCCCACGTGGGCAACTTCGTGGGATTGCGACAGGGCACCTTCACGCTCACGGTCACCAACCAGACGGTGGCCACGGGCACAGGGCCACTGACCGTCACGGATACCCTCCCGACCGGCGTCACGTTCAGCAGTGGCACCGGTGCGGGGTGGAGCTGCGGTGCGACTGGGCAGGTGGTGACGTGTCTCAATGCCGGACCGATCGGCCCCAATGCATCCACCGCGATCACCCTCACCGTCGACGTGGGAGCGGCGGCGTATCCCAGCTTCGTCAATCGCGCGTGGATCGCCATTGCGGGCGACGCCGTCCCCGCCAATGACGTGTCCAGTGACGCCGTGAACGTGGAGTCCATCCCGGACTTCGCGATCACCAAGACGGCAGGCGGCGCGTTTGTGGTGGGTAACCAGGCGACGTACACCATCGGGATCACCAACACCTCGAGTGGCCCTTCCACAGGTGTCACCACCGTCACCGACACCCTCCCCACGGGGCTGAGCTTCGTGAGCGGGACCGGTGCCGGGTGGTCCTGCGGGGCCACGGGCCAGATCGTTAGCTGTACCCAGCCGGCTGGCGTGGCGTCGGGGGCCAGCATCCCGATCACGCTGACCGTGGACGTCCTCACCGCGGCGGCACCGTCGGTCACCAACCGCGCGCATGTCCAGTCGCCGGGCGACGTCAACACCTCAAACAACACGGCCACGGTCACCACCCCCGTCTCCAACCCGGCGGGGGCCGACCTGACCATTACCAAGACCCACACCGGCAACTTCACGGTAGGAACCAACGGGGTCTACACGCTTCGGGTCACGAATAGCGGGACGACCGCGTTCTCAGGGACCTTCACCATCGCGGACACCTTGCCGGCCGGCCTCACCTTTGTGTCCGGCCCACCGCCATGTCCCGCGGTCGGCCAGGTGATCACGTGCACGGTCACCACGCCGCTGAACCCCGGCAGCTCGACCTCGGCGAGCATCACCGTGGCGGTCGGGCCTGCCGCCTTCCCCTCGGTGACGAATCGGGCGCACGTGGCCTCGCCTGGCGATGGCAATCCCAACAACAACAGCGCCGCCGACCCAACGACGGTAGGCTCCAATATTGACCTGGCGATCACCAAGACAGCGACCACGGCGTTCACGGTCGGGAGTCCGGCGTCGTACGCGCTGGCCATTGCGAATGTGGGCACGACGGCGACACAGGGGATCATCAGCGTGACCGACACGCTGCCGACCGGGCTGTTGTTCCAGTCGGCCACCGGCACGGGGTGGAGCTGTGGTGTTTCCGGATCCATCGTGACCTGCACGAATCCCGGCCCCCTCGCGCCGGCCACCTCGAGCACGATCACCCTCAGCGTCTCGGTGACCGCACCAGCCGCGCCGAGTGTCACGAACACGGCGCACGTTGCCACGCCGGCCGACGCGGTCAGTGGGAACAACAGCTCAACTGTGGTGACCCCCGTGGGGACCGCCGCGGCGCCCGACCTGACCATGGCCAAGAGCGCTACGTCGGCGTTCGTGGTGGGCTCGAGTGCGACCTACAACCTGGCCGTGACGAACGCCGGGTCCGCCGCAACCAGCGGTGCCCTCACGGTCACCGACACCCTGCCGGCCGGACTCGCATTTGCCTCGGGCACCGGGACCGGATGGAGCTGCGCGGCCACCGGACAAGTCGTGACGTGCACCAATGCGGGCCCGCTCGGCGTCGCCGCAACCTCCACCCTCACGTTGACCGTGACGGTGTCGGCCCCTGCCGTTCCCAGCGTAACGAACACGGCCCACGTGGCCACAACCGGCGAAAGCAACGCGAACAACAACAGCGGGTCGGCCACGACCCCGGTGACGTCGCCGAGTGGCGTGGACCTGACGATCACAAAGACCCACACCGGCAACTTCACGGTAGGAACGAACGGGGTGTACACGCTGCGCGTCACGAATAGTGGGACGGTCGCGTTCTCCGGGACCTTCACGATCGTGGACACCCTCCCGGCCGGTCTCACCTTCGTCTCCGGCCCGCCCCCCTGTCCTGCGGTTGGCCAGGTCATCACCTGTACGGTGACCACTCCATTGAATGTCGGTAGCTCAACCTCTGCCAGCATCACCGTGGCCGTCGGACCTGCCGCAGCCCCGTCGGTGACAAACCGGGCCCATGTCGCCTCCGGCCTCGATGGCAATCCCAACAACAACACAGCGATCGACCCGACTACCGTCCTGTCCATCCCGGACCTGGCGATCACCAAGTCGGCCACCAGTGCCTTCACCGTGGGTAGCAGCGCGACCTACGACCTCACGATCACTAACGTCTCGACCGGGAGCACCACGGGGGCGCTGACGGTGACCGACACGTTGCCGGCGGGACTGGCGTTTGCCTCCGGCACAGGGACCGGCTGGAGTTGCGGCGCGGCGGGACAGGTGGTCATCTGCACCAACCCCGGCCCGCTCGCAGCCAGCGCCTCCACGGCGATCACACTGACGGTCAACGTGTCAGCGCCGGCCGCGCCGAGCGTCACGAATCGCGCATGGATCAGCACTCCGGGTGATGCCAACACCACCAACGACCTCGGCACGGCTGTCACCCCGGTGACCACTCCGGGTGCCCCGAACCTCGCCCTGAGCAAGAGCCACACGGGGACATTCGTCGTCGGCCAGCAAGGGATCTACACGCTCGCGATCTCCAACGTAGGCAGCGTCGCCACCACCGGCACGATCACTCTGACGGACACGCTGCCGACTGGCTTGACCTTCGCATCCGGGACCGGGACCAGCTGGAGCTGCGGGGCGACCGGCCAGATCGTGACCTGCACCAACCCCGGCCCCCTGGCGGCAGCCGCGTCCACGTCGATTGCGCTGACCGTGAATGTCGGCGCCGCGGCGCTTCCGTCGGTCACCAACCGGGCGACGGTCGCCACGCCCGGCGACACCGACCCTTCCAACGATGTGGGCACGGACCCGACGACCGTGGTCTCGGTGCCGGACCTCACGATCGCCAAGACGACCTCGTCATCATTCACCGTCGGCGGCACCGCCACGTACCAGCTGGCCGTGACGAACGTGTCGGCCGGGCCAACTACGGGAAGCATCACTGTCACTGATGTCCTGCCGTCCGGGCTCACCTATCAGTCCTTCGCGGGTGCCGGGTGGAGCTGCAGTGCCGTCGGTCAGACCGTCACCTGCACGTCGCCTGGTCCGCTGGGTGCGAGCGCGAGCAGCACCGTGTCGCTCCAGGTGGCCGTCGGCTCCGCCGCCGTGCCGAGTGTCACCAATACGGCGACGGTGAGCACGCCGGGCGACCTGAATACCACCAACAACAGCAGCACGATCTCGACACCAGTGGCGACCACGCTGCTGGATCTGTCCATCGCCAAGACGCTCGTCGGCACCTTGGTCGCCGGGCAGAACGCGACGTACGCGCTCACCGTCTTGAACAACTCGACGCAGCCAACGACCGGGCCGATCACGGTGACGGATGTGCTGCCAACCGGGCTCACGTTCACGGCGAGCAGCGGCGCCACGTGCAGCGCGGTGGGGCAGACCGTCACCTGCACCAGGTCCGCTGCGCTCGCCGCGGGTCAGTCGTTCGCTATCACCCTGCAGGTCGCGGTGGCCGCCGGACTCAGCGGCACGGTCACCAACACGGCGACCGTCGCGACGGCCGGTGACTCCGACCCGACCAACAACACCGCGAGTGTCGCCGCTCCCGTGGCGACGGGGATTGACCTCGCCATCGCCAAGACTGCCAGCCCCCTGACCGTCGGATCCAACGGGAGCTTCGTCCTGACGGTCTCCAACGTCGGCTCATCGCCGACCATTGGGCAGATCACGGTCACTGACAACCTGCCAGCCGGCCTCACCTTCGTCTCGGGCTCGGGGACCGACTTTACCTGCTCCGCGGCCGGTCAGCTGGTGACCTGCTCACGTGCCAATGTGTTGGCCGCCGGGCAGTCGGTCGCCCTGACGCTCGTCGTGAGTGTCGGGAATACGGCGGCACCGAGCGTGGTGAACACGGCCACCGTGACCACGCTTGGTGATGTTGTGCCGGGGAACAACACGGCGACGACTGGCAGCGTGCCGGTTGGCGCGCCGACCCCTGACCTTGCACTGGCGAAGTCGCTGCTGACGCCGCCGGTCGCGGGTGGCTCGGTGACCTTCCGGCTGACGGTGTCGAACGTGGGTGGTGCGGCAACCAGCGGCACCACGACAGTGACAGACATCCTCCAGACCGGGCTCACCTTCGTGAGCGCCTCAGGCAGTGGCTGGACGTGTACTGCCGTCGGACAAACAGTCACGTGCACCAACCCCACGCCGATCGCGGCCGGGACGACCTCGACCATCGACCTCGTCGTCGCGGTCGCGGCGGATGTCACGAGCATCGCGAACACGGCGACCGTAGGCGTCCCGGGCGACGGCAACCCAGGCAATGACACGGGCGGCATCTCGCCGACGCCCACCACCCTTCCGCCCGACTTGGCGCTCGACAAGGTGGCGAACGGTCCGTTCCTGGTGGGCCAGCCGGCCAGCTATACGATCACGGTGCGGAACGCGGGGAGTGGACCGACGACCGGCCTCATCACCGTGACCGATGTGGTACCAAACGGCCTCACGATTACTGGAGCCACGGGGTCGGGCTGGACCTGCACGATCGCCGGGCAGGTCGTGACCTGCACGCACCCCGGCCCGCTCGCGCCTAACGGCACGCTCACCATCACCCTCACCGTCGTGCCCACCGCGGCCGCCGTGCCGGCGGTGACGAACCGGGCGAGTGTGGCGACGCCGGGTGATGCCAACCCGGGGAACAACGACGACACGGTCACCACACCGGTGGCTGGCGTGATTGACCTTGCCCTCACCAAGCAGGGCGCGGACACCCTGGTGGTGGGCGCTCCCACCACCTACACCCTGACTGCCCGCAACATCGGGACGGTGCCGACCACGGCGCCGATCGTGGTGACGGACTCGCTCCCCGCCGGGCTCACCTTCGTCGGCGCCAGCGGCCCGGGCTTCACCTGCACGGCCGCCGGACAGCTGGTCACCTGCACGCGCACCGCGCCCCCGTTAGGCGCTGGGGAGTCGGTCACGATCAGCGTGACGGCCAACGTCACCGCCGACGCCCCGGCCACGGTGCGCAACGTGGCGTGTGTGCGCACGACGGGCGACACCAATACCGCCAACGATTGCGGTACCAAGGTGTCGACCCCGCTCGGCGACGTGGACCTCGTGGCACTCAAGGATGTCATCGGGCCCGTGGAAGTGGGGCGACCCGCCACCTTTACACTGGCCGTGCGCAACATTGGCACGGCACCGGCACGCCCGCCGATCACCATGGTCGACACCCTGCCAGCTGGCCTCACCTTCGTCTCGGCCACCGGGACGGGGTGGCAGTGCGGTGCGGCAGGGAACATCGTGACCTGCATTCGTCCGACCGCGCTCCCGCCGGGGCTGTCGCCCGCCGTCACCCTGACGGTGAACGTGACGGCGGCCGCCTTCCCCCGCGTGACCAACTGCCTGGTTGTGCGCGGGACCAACGAAACGGGGTCGCTGCTCAACAATCGCTCCTGCTCCGATCCGGCGGTGGTTGGCCAGGGCAAGCTGGAGCTCGAGAAGCGGGTGGCGCGCGCCGAGGTGCAGGTGGGCGAGGTCGCCGACTACACCATTGTCGTGAAGAACGGCGGCGCCGGCGATGTGTTGGACGGCATCGTGACAGACATCCTGCCGGCGGGCTTCCTGCTCGAGGCACAGTCGGTGCGCGTGAACGGGGCCGGCGGAATCGTCGTGACCGGCGCGCCGGGCCCGCGGCTCGTCTTTGAGGTGGGCCGTGTGCCGGCGAACGGCCAGGTGACGCTGACGTACCGGGTGCGCGTCGGACCCGGGGCGCGCAGTGGCCAGCAGGTGAACGTCGCCGTCGCCGCGTCGAAGTCGCGTGGTGGCGAGACGCCGCCGGCGCGTGCGACCGTCCGCGTGAGCGGCGGCGTGTTCGATGAACGCGGTGCCATCCTCGGCAAGGTGTTCATCCAGTGCGACTGTGAACGGCAGGGGATGCAGGATGCCGGCGAGGTCGGTATCCCCGGGGTCCGTGTGTACCTCGAGGACGGGACCAGCGCGGTCACCGACGTCGAGGGCAAGTACAACTTCTACAACGTCTCCTCGCGGCTGCATGTCGTGAAGGTCGATCGCACGACGCTCCCCAACGGGGCCGAGCTGGTGCCGCTGGTCAATCGCAACGCAGGCGATGGCTACACGCGCTTTGCTGACGTCAAGGCGGGTGAGCTGCACCGCGCGGACTTCGCGGATGGGTCGCGCTCGCCGGAGGTGCTGAAGGCCGTCCTGGCGCGCCGTCGCACGGGTGAGGTGAACAATGCGGGTGAGCCGGCGCAACCCGTGGTGGGGTACGCGCCGCGCAACGCCGTGACGGATCGCGAGCTCGGGGGGGTGATGGGCGACCCCGCGCGCGTGCGTCAGGGCCTGATCGTGGCGACAGACTCGATCGTGGCGGTTCCACGCGCCGGGATTGAGGTGTCTGGTGCCTTCCAGAGCCCTGCCCAGGGCGGCGGGCGCCAAGGCATCGAACAGACCTGGACGCGACGGTATGCGCCGCTGTTCCGCGGCCCTGGCCTCACCGAGGTGAACTCACAGCTTCCCGTGACGCCGTTGCGCGCCCGCGCGCTGCAGGAGGGCACCAGTCAGGCCAACCGCGGGCTGGTCGAACTCCGATTGGGCAGCAGCCTGGTGAACCAGGGGGTGCCCGCCGACGGACAGTCCATGACCGAGGTCGCGGTGCGCGTGCTGGACAGTCAGGGCAACCCGCGTCCCGGCCGCACGGTGGTCACGCTCGAGGCGTCGTTAGGCCGCTGGTCGGCCAATGACGTGGGAGGCACGGAACAGGGGCTGCAAGCCGTCCTCGAGAACGGGGAGGGCTCGTTCCTGCTCATCGCCGCGCCGCAGCCCGGCGTCGGCGAGGTCCGCGTGACCACTCCCGATGCCTCGACCACCGTCCAGGTCACCTTCGTGCCGGTCAACCGGCAGATGCTCGTCAGCGGCCTCGTTCATGCCCGCATCGACTGGCAGAAGCTCCTGAATGGCGGGCTCGGACTCTCGGATCGCAGCGATGGCTTCGATGACGCCTTGCGGCATTGGTCGACGGGCGATGACACCAGCGCCACACGGGCTGGCGTCCGCACCCAGCTGTTCATGAAGGGGACCGTCCTCGATGATCGCCTCCTCACCCTTTCCTACGACTCCGAACGCGATCGCGGACGCACCTTCTTCCGTGACATCAGCCCGAACGAGTTCTTCCCGGTGTACGGCGATGCCTCCATCCGCGAGTTCGATGCGCAATCGCGCCGTCGCTTCTACGCCCGGCTCGACAAGGGGACCGGCTATACCATGTACGGCGACTTCCAGACCACGCGCGCCGATGATCGGCGCGTGCTCACCGCCTACGACCGCTCCCTCACCGGCTTCGTGCAGCACCTCGAGGGGCGCGATGGGACGGCCACCTTCTTCGCCAGCCAGGGACGCATCTCGCAGCAAGTGGACGAGATCTCCGGGCGCGGCATCTCCGGCCCCTATGCACTCTCTCGCAGCACGGGGCTCATCAATAGCGAGCGCGTCGAGATCATCGTGCGCGATCGCAACCAGCCGAGCGTGATCCTCTCGCGCACGGCGATGACCCGCTTTGCCGACTACACCATCGAACCCGTGACGGGACGCATCCTGTTCCGCGCGCCGGTGCAGAGCCTGGACGCCAACCTGAACCCGGTCTCGATTCGCGTCACCTACGAAACCGAGGACGGTCGCAGCAAGGCCTTCTGGGTGTACGGCCTCGACGGCTCGGTGCGCGCGGGCGATCGCCTCGAGCTCGGCGCCACCGTGGCCCGCGACGAAGGGCCGACCACCGGCCACGCGCTCTACGGCGTCAACGCCACGGCCAAGCTCGGCACCAACACCACCCTCTTCGGTGAACTCGGCTGGACGCGCCCCGAAGGCGCGGCCAGCGGCGACGCGCAACGCGTTGAGTTGCGGCACCAGTCGTCGACGCTCGAGGGCCGGCTGTTCGCGGTCCGCTCCGACGCCGGGTACGCCAACCTGTCCTCGGTCTTCACTGGCGGGCGCACCGAGTTCGGCGGCCGTTTCTCGAAGCAGCTTGCCGCCGGCACGCGCCTGGTGGCGGAAGGGCTCCGCTCGCAATACGGAGCGGACGGGGCACGGCGTGAAGGCGCGCTCCTCGCCATCGAGCGGCAGTTCTCGCAGGCCCTGCGTGGCGAGTTCGGCTACCGCTACGCCCGCACCAATGAACCGGAGACGGCGACCGGGGTGATCGTTCCGGGGACGCCGGTGGACGACCGCGACGTGAGCGCCCTACGTGCACGACTGCAGTACACCCTGCCGCAGAACACGCGAACCTCGGTGTTCGGTGAGGTCGAGCAGGACGTACGCGACGCCGATCGTCGGCGCCTGGCCGTCGGTGGCGAGTACATCATCGCCAACCGTGCACGACTCTACGGACGCCACGAGATGCTCGCGGGCTTCCGGGACCAGTTCACGCCGTCGCTGGGCAAGGACCGCAACTACACCGTGTTCGGCGTCGATGCCGATTACCTCAAGAACACGCAGGTCTTCAGCGAGTACCGCGCGCGCGATGCCTTCAACGGCCGGGACGTCGAGGCGTCGATCGGGTTGCGTAATCGCTGGGCGATCGCGCCAGGGTTGTTGCTGAACACCTCGTTCGAGCGGGTCTCGCCGCTCTTGCAGGGCGTCAGCACCCAGACCAACCAGAACGAGGCGCTCGCGATCACCGGTGCCATCGAATGGACCAAGCCGTCACTCTGGAAGAGCACGGCGCGCCTCGAGTACCGTGACGCCTTCACTGGCGATAACACCCTCGCGTCGTTCGGCTATGCGCGAAAGCTCTCGCGCGACTGGACGCTGCTCGGTCGCACGCTGTGGGATGACTACGACGCCGCCCAGCGCCAGACCCGCGGCTTCTCGCAATTCGGCCTCGCCTGGCGCGAGACCGATCGCAACCACTGGAACGCCTTGGCCCGATACGAACATCGCTTCGAACGCCTTGGGGGACTCGGGCAGGCGCTGTCCACGCGCGACCAGGCGCACATCCTGGCCGCGATGGTCAACTACCAGCCGGTGCAGCGCTTCACCTTCTCCGGCCGCTACGCCGGGAAGATGGCGAACAACCGCGTCAACGGGATCGAGAGTGATAACACCGCCCAACTCCTCATGGCGCGCGGGGTCCTGGATCTCAGCTCCCGGTTTGACGCCGGCCTGATCACCTCGACCCTCTTCAGTGACGGGTTCGCCGATCGTCGCTACGGCCTGGGGGGCGAGCTTGGCCTCATCCTCATGAAGAACCTCCGCGTGGCTGGCGGCTACAACCTGTTTGGCTTCACCGACAAGGACCTCAACACGATGGGCACCACGCGCAAGGGACCGTACCTCGAACTCGGCTTCAAATTCGACGAGAGCCTGTTCGGGATCGGCGGCGCGCCGCCCTCGGGCAGCAGCAAGGAGGAAGAGTAAGATGCGACGCCTGACACTCGGCGCGTTAGGCGCCCTCATGGGTGCGGCCGTGAGTGTGGGGGCCCAGGCTCCCGCCGGCCAGCGCCTGACCCCGGTCGCGCAGCGGATCACCGACGAGGCCTTCGCCCGCGACCTCGCCGTCTTTCACGCCCTGGAGCAGCGCGTGGCGCGCACCTCATCGGCGGCCGGCACCCGCAAGTACCTCGCGACCCGCGCCGCGGAGTACGTGACCATGGCCCGCGACGCCTATGAGCGCAACGATCGCACGGCCTTTCCGGAAGACATGATCGTGCTCGCCGAGCGTGATCTGTCGGTGGTCGAATCTGGGGGTGAGGTGCCGGCGGGAACGCTCGGCAGTGTGCTGTTCCCGAACAACGTGCGCGTGTTCGGCGAGGAGCTGCTCGGCAAGGCGATGACCCTGCGGCAGGAGGCTGACCGCCTCGGCGCTCCGGATGAGATAGCCCGTGCCGAGGCGACGTTGTTGCGCGCCGGCCACCCAATCCTTGCTGGGCCCGCGTGCGTGAGCGATGCTGACGCCCTGCGCGACGCCGAACAGCGCCTCCTGGCCGTCGAGCGCACGCGCGTGAACCCGGTCCCGGTGGAGCCGCCGATGGTCGTGCCGGATCGACCGGCTCCCGTGCCGCAACCGGATAGCGCGCGCCTGCCACGCCGCGCGTGCGACGGCCCCGAGCGTCTCTCGAACGTGGCGCGTGCCGTCCATTTCGCCCTGGACAAGCATGACCTCGCAGCATCGACGCGTCGCGTACTCGATGCGACCATCGCGCAGCTCAAGGCGAACCCGGCCGTGCGCGTGCGATTGAGCGGGCACACGGACCCACGGGCGAGCAATGCGTACAACCAGGCGTTGTCGCAGCGGCGGGTGGATGCCGTCAGTGCCTACCTGGCGGCCAACGGCATCGCCGGGGATCGCATCCTGCGAGCCGATGCGTTAGGCGAGGACCGGTTGCTGGAGCCCATCCGCGATGCACGCGACATGGCGCGGAACCGGCGGGTGGAGATCATCTACCTGCTGTGCGATGGGTCGGAGCTGGTGCCCGACGAGACGCTGGACGACCTGCAGCTGGAGGCGGTGCGGCGGCGGCAGAAGGAGAAGTAGACGGCAGACGGCAGAAACGGCCAACGACGGCGCCCCGGACTCAATCCGGGGCGCCGTGTCGTGTGCCCTTCGGTCTACAGCGCCTCGGCGATCGCGCGACCCAGCTCTGTGGTCGTCGCCCGGCCGCCCATGTCCGGCGTGCGCGGGATGCCGGGGTCGCTGAGCACACGCTCGATGGCCCCGACGATGTCGGCGGCAGCTTCGGGATGCCCCAGGTGCTCCAGCATCAGCGCGCCGGACCAGATCATCCCGATCGGGTTGGCGATCCCGCGCCCGGCGATGTCCGGCGCGGAGCCGTGCACGGGTTCGAACAGTGACGGAAAGCTGCGCTCAGGATTGATGTTCGCACTCGGCGCGATCCCGATCGTGCCGGTGCAGGCCGGCCCCAGGTCGGAGAGGATGTCGCCAAAGAGGTTGCTCGCCACAACCACGTCGAACCAGTCGGGATGCAACACGAAGTTGGCGCACAGGATGTCGATGTGGTACTTGTCCACACGCACGTCGGGGAAATCGGACGCCATCGCGGCGACGCGCTCGTCCCAGTAGGGCATCGTGATGTTGATCCCGTTGCTCTTCGTCGCCGAGGTGAGGTGGCGCTTCGGCCGGCGCTGTGCGAGGTCGAAGGCGAAGCGCAGGACGCGGTCCACCCCGATGCGCGTCATCACGGTCTCCTGGATGACCGTCTCGCGCGAGGTCCCCTCGAAGAGACGCCCCCCGATGCTCGAGTACTCCCCCTCGGTGTTTTCGCGCACGACGTAGAAGTCGATGTCGCCCGGGGTGCGGCCGGCGAGCGGTGAGGGGACGCCGGGCATCAACCGGCACGGGCGCAGGTTGACGTATTGGTCGAACTCGCGCCGGAACTTGAGCAAGCTGCCCCACAGCGAGACATGGTCGGGGACGGTTGCCGGCCATCCGACGGCACCGAAGTAGATCGCATCAGTCGCGAGCAGCTGTTCGCGCCAGTCGTCCGGCATCATCTGGCCGTGCGCGAGGTACCAGTCGCAGCTCGCCCATGGCTTCTCGTGCCAGGTGAACGTCAGGCCGTGCCTCGCCCCGACCGCCTCGAGCACACGGAGCCCCTCGGGGATCACTTCCTTGCCGATCCCGTCACCGGGAATGACGCTGATGTCGTAGTGGAGCACGCGGTACAGAAGGGAGGTGGTGCCCGACCTTCGAGCGATCAGGCTCCGGAGATTATCCCAACGAGCCTCAGCGGTCGAGGGCCGTGCGGCGGCCGCGGGGTTTGCCCTGCGGCCGCCGCGACGCAACCGGCGCCACTGCATTGGTTCGCGTCCTGCGGAGCGGTCCGCTCCCTAGTCGGCGCGTAGCGCCGTCAACAGGTTGGTGGACGCCGCTCGTCGCGCGGGAAGCACGCTGGCGACGGCCGCGGTCGTCATGAGGACCAGAGCCACCACGACCAGGGTTAACGGGTCACCGGCACGCACGCCATACAGGACAGACGACAACCAGCGACCGACAGCGAGCGCGAGCCCCGTGCCCAGGACGACGCCCATGCCAGCGAGGCGCAGCCCTTCGGCCAACACCGCATGCAGCACGCGCTGGTGTGATGCTCCGAGCGCCAGCCGCACGCCGAAGTCCTTGCGCCGCTGCTGGACGAGGTAGGCGAGCACACCGTAGAGCCCGACGGCGCCAAGCAGGAGGCCGAGGATCCCGAACGCACCGAGCAGCACCACCAGCATGCGCGGGCGTGCGAGGGCGTCGCGCACCGCCTCCTCCATGGTGAATGTGGTGCGAATCACCTGGAGGGGGTCCACCTCGCGGATGGCGCGTCGGACCGCCGCGGCGATCGCGAGCGGCGAGCCGTGGGTGCGAACGACCAGGTTCACCCCGACGCGTCCCTGCTGCATCTCATGCACGTAGATCGTGGGCTCGGCCTCGGCTGCTACCTCCGACTGGCGGATGCCCTGGACCACGCCGACGATCTCAACCCCCGCGTTCGCACCGAACACCAGCCGCTCGCCCACCGCGTCGCGACCCGGGAACCAGCGTCGGGCAAAGGCGCGATTCACGACTACCACTGGGGGCGCGTCCCGCCGATCGGCCGGTAAGAACTCCCGTCCCCCTTCCACGCGCGTGCCCATGACCGCAAAGAACCCATCGCTCACATTGAGCATCGCCGCGGTAGGTGAGTCTTCACCCGCGGGAACGACCATACCCGGCAGGCGAAAGCCCACGCGTTCTCCCGTGCCCTGGAACGGGGCTTCCTTCACGGCCCCGGCCGACACGACGCCTGGCACGGCTCTCACCTGTTGCAGGATGCGCTCGTAGACCAGCGGGTAGTTGTCGCCGTGTCGCTCCGTGCTCAGCGAATAGCTCACGACCAGGAGATGATCCGGTCGGAATCCGAGGTCGACGCCCGTCAGCGCCCGCAGGCTGCGCACCATGAGTCCCCCCGCCACCACCAGCACCATCGCGAGGGTGACCTCGGCCACCACGAGCACGCGCCGACCGCGTGTTCGCAGGCCGGTCGCCGACCTGGTGGATCGCAAGGCGTCGGCGGTCCAGGCCGATGCTGACACGGCGGGGACCGCACCAAAGAGCAGTCCCGCGATGACGGAGAGCCCGGTGGCGAAGGCAAGCACGGTCCCGTCGAGCACGACCTCACCCCCGCGCGGCAGTTGGTCGGCGGCGGCGATGCGCACCAGCCGCACCAGGCCGTAGGCGGTCGCCACACCGAGGGCGCCCCCGAGCGAGGCAAGGACCAGGCTCTCGGTCACGAGTTGCTGGACCAGCCGACCCCGAGACGCCCCAAGCGCGGTTCGCACGGCCACCTCGCCAGCGCGTGCCGTCGCACGCGCCAGCTGCAGCGAGGCCACGTTGACGCACGCAATGAGCAGCAGCAGCCCCACGGCCCCGAGCAAGAGCCACAGGGTGCGGCTCACATCGCCGACGATGGAGCCGTGCAGTGGCCGCACGGTGACCCCGTCCCACGCGGCGTTCTCCGGATAACGCGCTGCGAGGCGCGTCGCGATGGTGTGCAGCTCCGTGGAGACCTCGCCCTGCGAGGTCCCATCGCGCGCGCGCGCGACGACCCCAAGGAGGCGGACGAAGCGCAAGCGGGGAATCTGGTCGTCGGTGAAGATCGAGAAGGGCACGTACACGTCGGCTGCAGCGGACGGGTAGGTGAACGTGGCAGGCAGGACTCCGATGACCTGGAACGGGGAGCCATTGATGGTGAGGGCGCGTCCCACCACCGAGGGATCCGCGCCAAAGCGGCGCCGCCAGAAGGGCTCCGTGAGGACGACGACACGATCGGGGCCGCCGCGAACGAGTTCGTCCTCCCGGGGGAGGCGGCCGTGCACGGGTGTTCGGGTTCGCCCTCGCCGGTGAAGTCGAGGCCGCTTCCGTCCTGGTGGAAGTATCCTCCCAGGTCGGCGACCGCGGAGCGTTGCGCCCGGAAGTCATCGAGGTCCATGGCGGACATGCCCGCTTCCAGGGTCCCCGCGCTCGCGTTCGCGGACCACACGCGATAGAGCTGGCCCGGATCCGGGTAGGTCAGGGGGCGGAGCACGATCGAGTGCACGAGGGAGAAGATGGCCGTGGTGGCCCCGATGCCTAACGCCAGCGTCAGGAGCGTGGTCGCGGTGAAGGCAGGGGCGCGCCGAAGCCCGCGCCAGGCGTAGCTGACGTCCTGGCGGATGGCGCCCCAGCGATCCCGACGGGCGCCCGCGGCGAGTGTCGCGCGATCCAGCCGCGTGGCATAACGCCGTGCCTCGGCGACGTCGCCGAAATCGTCGAGGGCCTTCGATCGTGCGGCCTCCGGTGAGAGCCCCTGTGCCACGAGATCGTCAGTCCGGGCGTCCAGGTGGAACTGCAGCTCGGCCTCAACGTCGCGCGCCACGTCCTGCGGCCCGCGCACGGGAAGGTTGATCCAGCGGCGCCAGTTCATGCGGGCTCCAGGACGGCGAAGACCGCCGCCGCGTAGCGTCGCCAGTCGGCTTCGGATCGACGCAGCATCGCGCGACCGGCAGCTGTGAGTTTGTAGTAGCGCGCCCGGCGGTTGTTCTCGCTGACCCCCCACGTCGCCTCCAGTGCGCCCGCGTGCTCCAGCCGATGCAGCGCCTTATAGAGGGGCGCGTCCTCGATATCGAGGGTTCCCCCGGTGCGATCCCGGATCCAGCGAGCGACGGCGTAACTGTGCATGGGCTCCCATGCCAGGGTACGCAGGATGAGGACGTCGAGTGTCCCCTGCAGCAGGCTCATCGTCTCCGGCATCGTATTCCCCCTTACCAAGTACAGGGAAGCTGTCAGTTGGCATGCGCACCGTCAAGCTGTCTGCGCTCGGGTATAACGACATCCGTGGGATCAACTGGCGAGGTCAATGCGCGTTAGGCGACACGCGGCCGCTGGTCGGTACGCCGCCGACCGGTACGATGGTCCTGGGACGTCGCCCCTTGCGCAGGCATGGCGCTTCGGGGACTCGCGCCGTCGAACCGGCGGTTCGTCACGAACCGCCACCGGAACGCGAGGGGGCGCGCCATACTCTTCACCTCCACCACCACGATCACGTCCATGCGCGGCTTCCGTTCGATCCTCCTCCTGGCCCTGGCCCTCACGACCCAGCGCGCCCTGGCGCAGGGCACAGGGCAGCCTCCCTCCTGGGAGCAGGCCACGTTCCGCCAATGGAAAGCGCTGCACGACAAGATCCTCGTCATGGCAAGAGACTCGCAGCTTCCCGACGCACGACTGGAAACGCGCCCACACCCGGACGCACGCACCCTCATGGATGAGTTGCGCCACGTGACGATCGGGCTCGAAATGTCGACCGCCGAATTGCTCGGGCAGCCGTTCGACTATGCCGCGCGCGAGAAGGCGGACGAGGCCAAACCCCGGACCCGGGCCCTGATGATCCGGGAGATGGAGGCCGCGATCGCCGCCTCGTATCCAGCGGTGGAGAAGGGCGCGTCCTCCCGACTCGTGATGTGGGTGGAACACCAGGCCGAACACTACGGCAAGCTGGTGTCCGGCTATCGACTGGCCGGCATCGTCCCGCCAACGAGTCGTCCGCGCCGCATCACGCCGAATGGGTAACTATCCTGCTCGACGCCCCGCCTCCCAGGCGAGGATTGCCCGCTTGCGGGGGACCCCCCACCGGTAACCGCCGATCGCTCCATTCGCGCGGATCACGCGATGACACGGGATGAGAAAGGCGATCGGGTTTCGGCCCACCGCTGTGCCCACCGCGCGGACGGCCTTCGGGTTCCCCACGGCGCCGGCCACGTCCTCGTAGGCGGCGAAGCGTCCCGGCGGGATGCGCAGCAGGGCGGTCCAGACCTGCACCTGGAAGTTGGTCCCGCGGACCAGGAGGGCCAGCGGCCGGTGGGTCCGGCCGCCTAACGGGCCGAAGATCGCCGCGGCCGTTCGCGACGTCCGTCGCGGGGCCTCGGTGACCGCTGCGCCAGGCCAGCGCGCCTCCAGGTCGGCCCACGCCTCGTCACGGTCGCCATCAAAGAACGACAGCCCGCACACCCCTCGCGCCGTCGTGCCTAACAAGCACTCGCCAAACGGTGTCTCGTGAAAGCCGGCATCGATGCGCAAGCCGGCGCCGCCACTCCGGAATTCCCCCGGGGTCACCGCTTCCAGGGTGACAAAGAGGTCGTGCAGGCGCCCGGGGCTCGACAAGCCGGCTTCCCAGGTGCCGTCCATCACGCTGCGTGCGCCCTCGAGCGCCTCCTTGGCGTGATGGAGGGCCTGCACCTGCATGAAGCGCTTGGGGCTCACCCCGGCCCACCGCGTAAAGAGCCGCTGCAGGTGGAACTCGCTGAGCCCCACGTGCGACGCGAGTTCACCCAGCGGCGGTTGCGTGGGCGCGCGCGCCTCGAGAAACGCGAGGGCGCGACTGATACGGTCGAAATCCGTCGGGCGAGCCATGCGTGGATCCTAGGGCGGCGTCGCCACACGGCCAACCCGAAAGTTGCGCGATCGGCCAAACGAAACGGCCCCGCCAGGAGGCGAGGCCGTCGCTGACGTGGCGAGCGTCGCGCCCTATCCCTTCTTGACCATCGTCACCTGGGCCAACACCGCGCCACGCTCTTCGCACGGATCCTCGACCGGGGTCATGCGGAACCCCTTCTCGGTGAAGCTCACCTTGAATGTCGCGATCCCGGGGCAGGCCACCTGACCCTCCAGGTCCTCGACGGTCATGATATCGTCGGCCAGCGAGATCTTGCTCTTCACAAGGAGCTGTCCCTGGACGGTGGCGGTCATGAGCGCATCCGTGAACTCGATGATGACGCCGTTCGGGTCGAAATCGGCGCTGAAGTTCGCGTCCGGCACCATCTCGTAGAGGCCCGGGGTGACCTTCTTCTCCTGCGCGCCACCGTCGGCGGCAAACAGGGAGAACAGGAGAGCCGGGACAAGCAGGAGTCGCAACAAGGTCTTCATGTCCGTGGGTTGACGGGTGAGCTGGGGCCTCGCCGGCGCCCGTTCTCTTGGACCGCCGGGCTGCCCGGAGGGATTGAACCCCTGTGCGCCCTTCGCTCGACGGTGCAGCCAGGTTTCACCCAACTAAGTCTCTAGTTGACAGAAGTCGCGCCTTGGTGTAGCCTACCAACGAGTCCTTTAGTAGGAGTCACATGGCGTCGTTCACGGAACGGGAACTCGACTGTATGGCCGTGCTCTGGGAGCGCGGGCCATGCACCGTCAGCGAAGTGCGCGGAGCGCTCGCTGATCCGCTCGCGTATACCACCGTGTTGACCGTCCTGCGCACACTCGAGGCCAAGGGGCATGTCGGCCACGAGGTCGTCGGCAAGGCGCACCGATACCTCCCTTTGGTAGCGCGTGAAGCGGCGGGGAACCGCGCGCTGGGACGCATCGTGGACAAGATCTTCGGGGGATCGCGCGAATTGCTACTCGCGCACCTGGTGGACGCCGAAGGCGTCACGGATGACGAGGTGCGCCGCCTGCGTCGGGTGCTGAACGAACGGCTATCGGCGCGGGAGGCTCCATGACCCTGGCCTGGATGGCGTACGGGACGATCGTGAGCGCGGCGATTGGCATTGCGGCGTGGGGGATCGACGCCTGGTTGCGGACTGTCGGGCGTCCGACGCGATTCCTGTGGCTGGGCGCGATGGTCGGCATGGCTTTGGTCCTGGTGGGTGCGGCGATCCGGCCGCGCGCGGTGCCTGACATTTCTGTCGGCACAAGCGGGATCGTCCATTCCGTCGAGCGCACCGCGCGACCGGCCGTCTCGACGGCCTCGCTCGACCTGGCGGCATTGGGTTGGGGTGGCGCCTCGATGCTCGTACTGCTGGGCATCGTTGGAGGCATCGCCGCACTCGTGCGCGCACGGCGGCGGGGCGTGCGCACAACCTGGCTGGGGACGCCGGTGATTGAGACCGACGGGGTGGGACCTGGGGCGGCGCCCTGGGGAGATCCCGCGATTTTCGTCCCACGGTCCCTCAAGGCCCTGCCGGAGCCGTCGGCGCGGTTGCTCCTCGACCACGAACGGGAACACGTGGCCGCTGGGGATGCGCGACTCCTGCTGGCGGCAGCGGGGCTGCTCGTCCTCCTCCCCTGGAACCTTCCGTTGTGGTGGTGCTTCCGACGCCTGCGCACGGCGATCGAGTGCGACTGCGACGCCCGGGTGCTCCGCAACGGGGTGTCGTTAGGCGACTATGCGTCACTCCTCCTGGATCTGGCGGCGCCACGGCTTCGTCCCCTGCCTGCGTTGCTCTCCTTCGCGACCTCCCGCTCTCAACTCCACACCCGGATCGATGCCATGACCACCCGCCCAACTCTCTCCCGGACGCGACGCATCGCCATGACGGCGCTGGTGGCGTCGGCCGCTCTCGCCGCGTGCGAAACGCGCATGCCGGCCCCCGTGGCGCCGGTCGCTGACTACGTCGTCAAGGAGGGCAAGGCGTCCCCCGTCACGATCACGGGGGAGAATCGCGACTCGGTTCGCGCGTCGCTGGTCGAGGGGGTCGAGCTGAGTCTCAGTGCGGCGGATACCTCGATGGACCCCGTCCTGGTGGTCCGTGATGCGACGGGCGCGGTGGTCTACTCGGGCCGAGTGACGGGAGCGCGGGACTCGACCATGGCAGGGATTGCGCCGGACGCCATTGAGTCGGTCGAGGTGATCAAGGGGAAGGCCGCCCTCCCGGAGGGGGCGCGCGGTGGGATGATCGTGATGCGCCTCAAGCCGGGGGCCGCATGGCAGGGGCTGTCGTCACGCGCGCCATCGTCGCTGCTCGAGCGTCCCGTCGCGCCGGCCACCGCAAGCGGCGTACGGGTGCGGGTGCGCGGGGACACGGCGGTCACTCTCCTGGAACGGCCCGTGGCTGCGTCTGGAGACACCGCTGCTGCTGCTGCCGGTGGTACGGTGCGGATCCGTGCACGGTCGCGCGACGGGGCACCGACCGTTGAGCTGCTCACCTCACGTCGCGCGGACTCGTCGGGGACGCGCGTGACCGGACCGGGCATCGAGCCCATGGTCAGTGTGATCGACGCCGAAGGGCGCGAGGTGGTCAGTGCGCGCGGCATGGGGCGTGAGGTGGACGGGCAATCGACGATCGGTGGCTATCGCATCGCCGTATCCGACATCGCCCGCGTCGAGGTGTTCAAGGGCGCGTCGGCTCCAGAGGGGGGCCTCATCCAGGTCCACCTGAAGGTGGGGGCGAAGCCCCGTCAAGCCGTAGGGGTGGCGCGGGGCCAGGAGGCGGCCGTCGTGGCGCGTCGACCGCCGCGTTCGCGACGGCTCAGGGGGCGCGCCAGAACCCCCGGTCCACGACCGACACTTCCAGCGCCAACTCCGTCGCACTGGCGTCGTCGCGCACGATGTCGATGCGCGCCGTGTCCACTTCTGAGCCGTCCGCGGCGTGGAGGGAGAGCGCCAGGGTGTTGCGCGCACGACGATACCGCATCTCGCGTTCGAGGGCATCCGGCGCGTGGGGATCAACGGGCCGGAGGAGGAAAATGGGCTCCACGAGCTCGAAGCCGAGTCCGGGACGGAATGGCCCGCGCGCGAGTCGGGTGGCGGCGTCGCGCACGTCGAAGTCGCACCAGCCGATCACGATGTCCTTGAGCTTGAGCGTGTAGCTCACGGTCAGTAGTCCACGGGGCGCAGGTACGATTCGCCAATGGCCGATTGGCTCAGCATCGCCACGGCCGGCAACCGCCGCTTCCAGTGCGTGCCATCCAAGCGGCGTCTCACCAGCTCAACGTCCTCGGGGGCGAAGCCCAGCGCTGGGAGGTCCGCTGCCGCATACCCGCTCGTCAGGGCATTGAGGATGACGTCGGCCCGAGCGTAGCTGATGCCGAAGTCTCCTTCATCCGTCTGGCCGGAGACGAGGTCGGCGGAGGCTGGCTTGTCGACAATGGCATCCGGGACGCCGAGGTGGCGGGCGAGGGCCCACACCTGGGTCTTGAAGAGGTCGCCTAACGGGTTGACCGGGGGAGAGTCGTCCGCATGCCAGGTGAAGTACCCCAGCAGGCGCTCACTCTTGTTTCCGGTGCCTAACGGGATACCCCCGCAGGCGGCCGACTGGTCGAACAGGGCAATCATGCGCGTCCGGGCCATCACGTTGCCGGCCCGCGCGGGGGAGACCCCGGGCGCGAGGGCGAGGTAACCATCGACGGCCGACGAGATGTCGAGCGTGGTCGAAGGGATCCCGAGCTGGTCGATGACCAGCTGCGCATGCGCGAGGGAGTCGGGACTCGACGTACGATACGGCAAACGCACGGCGAGGACGTTGGCCGGCCCTAGGGCGCGCGCGGCCAGCGTGGCGGTGACGGCGGAGTCCACACCGCCGGAGAGGCCGACCACGACCCGCTGCATACCGCGCCGGCTGAGCTCATCGGCCAGGAAGCGCACGAGCCACCGTTCGACGAGCGCGGCATCGATCTCGAGGGTAGGGATCGACGGTGTGTGCGCTGGGGATGCGATGATACGGACGGGGACAAAATGATTGCGGTCGTTCGAAACGTCGGTCGTATCTTGAAGTCGGGGGGGGGGGGCCCCAACGGATGGGGCGGCGCTCGCGCGAGCCACCGGGGCTTCGTCATAGGCCGCTCCTTCCCCAACCTCGGCCCCCTCCGCGCCGCGGCCAGCCGTCGCCCGACCCTCCGCCAACTCCAAGCTCTTTCGCAAATGCGGAAGCGCCGTCCGGAGGTCGGCCAATAGGGGGGTGTCTGCCCGCGCCCTCCCGATATCCCCGAGCCCGAGTGTCGTCACCACCACGGCTTCCTCCCACGACGGCGCGCGCGCTCGCACGTCCCCGTGGGGACCGAACACGCATGACGCCCCGGCAAATACCTTCCCGCCTTCACTGCCCACGAGATTGGATAATGAGACGAACACCCCGTGCTCCTCAGCCATCTCGCGGATCAACCGCTCCCATCGCGAGACGCTGGCCGGGCCCGGTGTTTCATCCTGACGCGGATGTGCACCACGCGCGGGTGTTGCCGCCGAGACGAAGATCAGCTCCGCGTCGCCCAGGGCCGCGATCGTGGCCGAGAGCGAGTGCCAGGCGTCCTCGCAGATCAGCATGGCGGCGCGCCCCCACGGCGTGTCGAAGGAGCGCACCTCATGCCCACGCTCGACGAAACGCTCCTCGTCGAACAAGCCGTACGTCGGCAGGAACGCCTTACGGTGCACGTGCAGCACCCGCGGCGCACCGTCACCGATGCGTACGTAGGCCGCGCTGTTGTGGAGGGTCTCACGCCACCGTTCGTAGAATCCAACGACCACGTCGATCGGACGGGTGCCATGCGGCGCCGCCGCCCGTACCGCGGCGTCGAGGTCCCGCGCGAGCTGGCCCGCCGTCACGGCCACCTCCCGCACCCCGCCCTCCACGAAGTAGCCGGACAGGACCGTCTCCGGGAAATGCACCACCTGCGGACGCGGGGTCGCGCCGTCCAACTCGGCGATCACTTGGCCGAGTCGACGCATGTTGCCGGGGTAATCCCCCTTTCGGGGGTGCAGTTGCGCGGTGGCCAGGACGAGGGTGCGGGACATGAGCGAAAGCTGGCGTCCCCCACCCTCACCAGCAACCGGACCTACCAGCGATGCCGGAGTCCCATGAGCAGGACGTGCTGGTCGATGTTTCGCGTGGGATCGTTCGAGCGACGCCATTCCGGTTCGTAACTGAGCTCCAGCTGCACCGGTCCCATCTGCCAGCTGAACGCCGCGCCCGGCTGCAAGCGGTGGTCGCGTCGGAGGACGTCCTCGTCCTCGATCTCGACCAGTCGGTTCGAGTACGCCTGTAACCGGTACTGCATTTCGACTTCGAGTGTCGCCCCGCGCCACAGTGGCGTGGTGTAGGTCGAGTTCCAGGTGGTCCGGCGATAGTCGAACCGGGTGACGTGAGCCTGGTTGCGCTCGACGCGGAACTCGCTTTCCCACGAGGCACCATCCGGAAGGCGGTGCCGAAATTCCGCCGCCGCGTATTGGTTGATCGCATCCTGGTCCGGGCTCTCTGGATACCGCCGCCAGCGATGCGACGCCGTGAAGCGGACCCGTCGGGCATCGCCGAGCTTGAACTCGGTGCGCGGTTGCAGTGTGACCTGGTCGCTCACGTCGCGATCCTCGAACGATCCCTTGAGCGATCCCTCGGAGACCATCTCGAGGGTCCACCAGCGCGTCAGCCGGCCCCCCACCGTCAGGCGTCCGCGCTGGGAGACCCGGTTGAACCGGTTGGTGGCGGTGTAGCGGTGGAAGGCGGCGTCGTACTCGGCCACCAACCAGGGTCGCACGGGACCGCTCACGAGTTGGGCCCCAAGGCCGGAGATCACCCCGACCGACGCCACGCGCAGGGTATCCCGGTTGACGTTGTCATCCAGTCGTGAGAGGACGAAGGATTGCAGCTGCAGGTGACGGAACCCGGGCACGTCCATGCGGGACGAGGTCCGGGCCTGACCGCTGTCGGCGGCGACGGTTGCCGTTGCCGGACGAGCGGCAATGACCCGATCCTGTGCACCGCACACGGCGGCGAGACCAAACGCCAAAAAGACGACCGATTTCATCAGGCGACCTCCAGGGCCAACAGCGCCGGTGGGGTGACGCTCGCGCCGCGCGTACGCGCGGGGAGCCAGTGCAGTAGCCGCTCCAGGAACTCCGGCACACTCGGGCGGCGACTGTCATGGTGCAGGGCGATCTCGAGCAGCCGGGCAAGCGCGAGTCCCGTCCAGCGCGCCACCGCGTCGCGTTCGTCGTCGGCGGCATCCCGGGTGTAGTCATCTAGCAACGACTGAATCACCGCCGCGGCCTCGGGCCCGGGATACGCCCCGCGCCACGCTCCCTCGATCAGGTGCGCAGCGAAGTTCCCCACGTCGATCGCCGGGTCACCGCGGGCGGCGCAATCGAGGTCCAGGATCCAGGTGCGCTCGCCATCGAACAGCAGCTGGTCATGGTAGAAGTCGCGGTGGACGAGGGCGACACGCGAGCGGGTGCGCAGCGGGGTCGCCAGGGGCACCAGCCGGTGCCAGAGTCGCGCGACTCCGGCGGCCAACGCGGGGCGCGCGGCGGCGAGGGTGGTGAGTCGTCCTTCCAACATGCCGAGTTCGTCGTCAATTGTCCAACGACGCGCAACATGAACGGGCGCGCCATGCAGCACCTCGAGGGCACGCGCGATGCGCCGGCCGGCGACGGCCGGCCGGCACCCGTTGGCGAGGGCCGCATGGAGCGGGACGCCACTTACCCAGCGGTGCACCACAGTGTGGTGCGGCTCGAGGACACCGAGCAGGGCGGGTACCGAAACCCCATGTGATGATCCGCTATGGAGCCCGGCATCCCACAAGGACTGCTGGAGGGCGGCGGTGCGATGATCGGTGCCCCGGGAGCGCGCCTTCGCCAGCCATCGCTCTTCTGGCGCACCAGGGGTTGCGCGCACCAGGAATGACAGCAACGTGCGTCGCCCCGCCTTGTGCCGCTCGACCTGAACGCGCGTCACCTCGGCGGTGGGATACCCCGGCACCCCGGCCCGTACGGCGGCGGTTGCATGCCGGCAATCCAGCAACGGGGCCGCTACATCCACGACGCATGGGTGCGGCAGGGGCGTGAGCGGCGCATGACGCCGGGCGAGCAGGAATCGCACATGCTCGACCAAGGTGCGCGTCTCGCCAGCCCAATCCGGGGCGCGGTGCCGGAACGGATGATGCACAAATCCCAGCAGGTGTTCCGCCACGGAGAGGTCCAGCGATCCGCGACGGCGTCCATACCCGTCCAGGAACGCATCCTCGATCACGCGGGCCTGCGCGGCGGTGATTGTGCCACGCGCGACGTCGCGTTCGATGTGGGCCACGAACACCGCAAGGTCATCGGTCGCGTCGCCCATCGCCGCTTCATCGAAGTCCAGACAGGCGAGGCCACGCCCGGTATCGACGAGCTGCTTCACGTAGAAGTCGCCATGGGTCGGCACCGTGGGGCCGGCCGGCGGCCGCCGGCGTTCGATCTCTGCGAGCGCACTCTGGGCCGTAGCGTGAACGTCTGGCAAGATCATCGTGAGGGCGGCCACGGAGTCGCGCAGTCGCTGGTGTCGTTCCCTGGGGTCGCGGACCCCGAGGGTGAGGGCGCCTGCCGCGTGCAGGGCGGCGAGTAAGCGACCTGCCTCTTCGCCATACCCTGGCGACAGGCTGGTGTGGGTGAGGGTCGTGCCGGCAATCCAGTCGTAGGAGAGGACGCCACGCCGCGTCGATCGTCCGCGCAGGTTGGGGGTGGCGAACGGCAGTCCCCGGAAGGCGCGCGCCGTCTCCTCCGCCTGGCGCGCGGCGCCCGCCGCATGGCACTTGATGAGGGCGACCGGCGCACCGGCCACCGCGACCCGATACACGGCGCGTCGCTCCGGCTTCCACGCGAGCAGCTCCACGCCGCACGCGCTGGGGGACGGTAGCCTGAGGCGGCGGTGCGCACGATCTCGCGACGCGTCGTCCAGCAGCCAGCGCGACCCTCGCACCCTCGCATCATCGGGAAACGCCGTCACGGTGATCGCACGGGTGGCGTCAGCCACAGGGTAGGCTGCCATCGCGGGGTCGGCCGGCCGCCACGCCTTCACGAGGTACCGCGAGCCGCCGACCACGACCCCTGCCAGGCAGCTCTGCCCGGGTTTGTACTTCACATACGCCACCACCGGATCACCGAGTGCCGTCGGGGCCACCCGTCGCCACCAGTCGCTGTCCCGGGTTGGGGTGAGCACGTCGGCCAGCCCCGGGAGGGCACCATCCCGGTCGGCGAGGTCGTGATCGGCGCTATCCGGCATGGGACACCGGCAGCGGTACGACAGCCCCACTCATCCGCGCCGACTGATCGCGATACCAATTCGCGAACGCACCTCCGCGGCGCAGCAGGTCGGCCGGCGTGCCATCCTCCACGAGGCGGCCCGCCCCAAGCACCAGCACCCGGTCCGCGCGCGCCGCGAGGTGCAAGGCATGGGTCACGAGGAAGGTGGTGCGACCCCGGGCCAGTCGCAGGAGCGCTTCGCACACGTCCCGCTCGTTCTCTTCATCGAGGCCGACCGTGGGTTCGTCGAGCACCAGGACCGGCGGGTCGCGTAACACCGCGCGCGCGATCGACAAACGTTGCCGCTGCCCGTTCGACACGGTTGCGCCGCGTTCGCCGAGCACCGTGTCCAGTCCCTGCGGGAGGGCGGCGACAAACCCCGCCGCGTTGGCGAGGCGGAGGGCGGCCAGCACCTGGGCCTCACTGCGCCCCGTCGTGCCTAACGTCAGATTGTCGCGGACGGTGCCTGCAAAGAGCACGGTGTCCTGGAGCACGACCCCGACCTGGCTGCGCCAGGAGGTCAGGGTCAGCATATCGACGTCGTGATCGTCCACGACGATCCGGCCACGGCTCGGCGCGTACAGCCGCAACAGCAGGTGGACCAACGTCGACTTGCCGGCCCCCGAGGCTCCAACAATCGCGACCAGCTCACCGGGGCGGATGTGCGCCGTCACCCCGGCCAGCACGGGCGCGTCGGCGTGGTAGGCGAAGTGCAGGTCGTCCAACCGGATCTCGCCGCGCAGCGGTGGTGCGGTGATGGCCTGTGGGGGATCCACGACGCCAGGCGTGCGGTCGAGCACGTCCAGCACGCGCTCCGCCGCCGCCGAGGCCTTGCCGAGTCGGCTCGTGTACTTGGCAAACGACTGCAGCGGCTTGAACGCCGTCTTCAGGTACGCGGCGAACACCAGCAGGTCACCTGCGGTCATCTGCTGGCGTAGGACAAGGCGCGTCCCGTACCAGAGCAGGAGGGCCGTGCTCAGGGCGATCGCCACATCGACGCTGCGCTCGAGCCCCGCGGAGAGGCGCTTGGCCTTCACCCCCTGCGAGGCGGTGCGTTGGTTCTCCCGGCTGAAGCTCTCGCCGATGACCTCCGTGAGCGATAGGGCCTGCACCGTGCGAATCGCGCTGAGGGATTCGCTCGCGGTCGCCGCCATGGCCCCTTCCCGGCGTCGCTGAACACGCGCCGCGTCACGAATGCGCCGATGCGTCCCGCGCCATCGCAGGAGGAACAGGGGCATGGGGAGCAGCGCGACCAGGGTGAGGACCGGCTGCTGCCAGGCCATCAACGACACCATGCCGATGAGGATGCCGGCATCCGCGAGCAGCGGCAGGGCGGCCGTCAGCGTCACGTCCTGCAACATGCCGACGTCGCTCGTCAGGCGAACGGTCAGGTCGCCGGCGCGCGATGTCTGGTGGTAGGTCAGCGGCAGGAGCTGGAGTCGGTGGAACAGCGCGCCACGCAGTCGCGTCAGCACGCGATTCGCCGCCAGCGCGAGGGCAATCGTCTCCACGTACGCCGCGCCCGCGCGGAGTCCAACGATGGTCAGCAGGGCGGCGCCGCACACGGCGGCGAGGGCCGACGGCGTGAGCGCTATCGGGAGCCAGTCCGGACGGGCCGCCGATCCGAGCACATGGTCGATGAGCACTTTGACCGGCCACGGTTCCGCCACGCGCAGGGCTACTTCCGCGAGCAGTGCCACCACGGCCAGCGCGATGGGGCGGCGTTCACGGGCGAGGTCGGGACCTACGTGGCGTGCGAGGCGACGCCAGGAAGAGGCGCCGCTCATATGGCCACCAGCTGCTGAGGTCCGCGGGTGACCGGTCTCCGCACGGCGGCGGCCTGCGCCCGGGTGAGGATCCGGTCCACGACTGCGTCCCAGGAGCGTTCGGCCAGGACCTCCGCGCGCGCCACATTCGCCATGGTGGCGGCCTGCGCCGGCGCGGCGTGGATGGCCAGGCACGCGAGCGCCATCGCGCGCGCACTGCCGGGCGGTACCAGCCATCCCGTCTCTCGATGACGGATGAGGCTGCGCAGTTGCCCGACCTCACTGGCGACGACCGGGACTCCTGCGGCCTGACACTCGACCACCTTGAGTGGGGAGAAGTAGAACGGCCCGCGTGCGGGATATGGGGCCAGCGCCACGTGCATGCGGGCGAGCTCGGCTCCCACGTGTTCTGCCGGGACGGCTCCGGTGAACGTCACGGCCTCCGCAACGCCACGCCACACCAGCCGCGCAGTGAGCGTCTCCCGTCCGGGGCCGTCGCCAACGATCAAGAGCCGAGCCTCGGGGACCCGGCGCTTGACCAGCGCAAAGGTATCGGCCAGCTGGTCCAGGCCGTGCCAGGGCTTGAGCGTCCCGATGAACCCGACGGTGAATGGGGCGCCGGCTGCCGGGCGTTGCGCCGTAAAGCGCGCGGGGTCCACGCCGTTCGGTTCCACGACCACCGGCCCGGTCGTGCAGGGATTGGCCTTGGCCCACGCGGCCACTTCCTCCGACACGGCGATGACCTGGCTGGCCGCCGCGAGCGATCGGGCGACGGCCCGATCTGCTGTCGCGCGATCCGCCAGCCCGCGGTGTGTCACCGCCTCGTCCACGAGGGGGGCGTTCACTTCCAGGCATCCCGGGACGCCCAGGTGGCGCGCCTGCTCCATGGCCCCAAAACTCCACAGCGACAATCGTTCGTACACCAGGTCGACGGGGCCCACCTGGGTCAGGGCCGCTGCAATCGCGTGGTTGTGTGCGGTCACGGCCGTGGGATCCGGGGCGTCGCCCCCCAGGCGCGGGAGCATCGTGACGCCGAGGTCGGCCGCCCACGCGGGGGGAACGTCACCCGTCCGCGCAGCCAGGACGACCACGTCGTGCCCCGCCCGTCGCATGGCGCGCAGGACGCCCTGCACGTGGATCGACGCGCCCTTCGACCCGTAGATCGGGATGCCGGCGTCGGCGCAGACATAGGCGATCCGCATCAGGAGGCCCTCGCCAAGTGTCGCGCGGGCCGCCCGGCCGCGAAGACGTCCCGCAGCGCGGCCGCATTGGTGACGACGTCGAACGACTGCTCCATGAGCGCCCGCGCGCCCGTGGAAAGCCGCAGCCGAAGGGACGGGGTCACGAGCAGCTGGGTCAGCGCGACGGCCAGGGCGTCGGCGTCTCGCTCCGGGACCAACAGTCCCGTCTCTCCGTGGCGCACGACTTCGGGGATCCCCACCACGTCGGTCGCCACCACGGGCGTGCCTAACGCCATCGCCTCCAGCAACACCGTCGGGAGTCCGTCGCGGTCCCCGTCCTGAGCGACACGGCAGGGGGCGGCGAACACCGCCGCCTGCCCAACCATCGCGATGACCTCGGCTTGCGGCCGTGGGCCGGCAAAATGCACGGTATCGCCCAGGCCTCGCGCCTCAACCAGCGCCCGCAAGGTGGATTCGAGCGGTCCGCCCCCAACCAGCGTGCACCGGTGGTCCACGCCGCGCGCGCGCAGCACGGCACAGGCCTCGATGAGGTCGGGCAGCCCCTTCTTCTCTACGAACCGGCCCACGAAGATGATGTGCGGCGGCCCGCCAGGCGCTGGCGCCTGCCACGCGAAGCGCGCGAGGTCGATGCCGTTGTAGAGGCGGCGGACGGAGCGCGCGTCCAGCCCCACGTCGCTCGTCAGGTACTCGACGTTGTGGTCACTCACCGTCACGACGTGCGCGGCATCGCCCAGCACGCGCCGCAGCCCCACTGCGGTCACGCTCTCGTGGAAGATGTCCTTGGCGTGGGCGGTGACGGTGTAGGGTATGCCAGACCATCCCGCGGCGAGGCGCGCTACCTCGGCGGCGACCGTGGCGAAGTGGGCATGCAGGTTGGTGATTCCCCGGCGGCGCACCTCCCGTGCCAACAGCGCTCCCTGGTAGACCGCGCGTGCCTCGCTCCCGCGCGCGAGTTCGAGGCGGGACCAGAGTCCGGGGACGTCGGCACCCGCCTGCTGGATGGCGCCCCAGAGATCGGCAGCGCGCAGGCCGTCTGCGGTGAGGTAGGTGACCGGCGCGCGGACGCGGGCGATCGCATCCTGGAAGTGAGTATCGTTCGGCGGGTACAATGCGAACACCTCGAGATCCAGTCCCGCGGCCTCGTGGGCGAGGATCTCGTTCACGATGAAGGTCTCCGAGAAGCGAGGGTATCGCTTCACGACGTAGCCGATACGTGGCGACTCAGCTCGCATGGCGCACCTCGGCCGTGCCCGCGGGGACGAGTGCGTGCAGCAGGGCGCCGATCGCCGGCCCCTCGTGGAGGCGTACGGGACGCCGTGGCGGCCGCACGGGCGGCGTGCAGACCCAGGATCGCAGCGCGTCTGGGGTCAGCGCGTCCGGATGAAGCATCTCCAGCAGGCCGCGCTCGGCGAGGCGCGACGCCCGGATCAGCTGCTCCGTGCGGGGGACCACGCGCGGCACGACGAGGGCCCGGACGCCGTGCGAGAGCACATCGCACACCGTGTTGTACCCACCCATGGTGATCACCGCGCGCGCGTCCCGCATCAGTGCCGCCGGGTCGTCGACAAACTCCAGGATGCGTTTGTCCGGAGCCAGCGCGGCCAGGCGTTCGACCTCGGTGCGCGCCACCACAGACATCATCGGGCCCGTGACGAGCAGGGGTTGCCACGGCGCGGGGAAGTCGGCTTGCAGGAAGGCGCGGGCCAGCGGCAATCCGTCCTGCCCGCCGCCCAGCAGGCAAACCACGTCGTGGGACGCGCCCTCCGGCGTGGTCGCGCGCGATGGGGTACGCCGGCGCTGGTCGAGGTACCCGGTGTAATGCATCCGGCGCCGGACGTCCGCCGGCAGGTCGTATTCCAGGGCGACATCGAGTACCGACTCATCCCCGTACACCCATACCGCATCGTAGTACTGGCGAATCGTCGCCACGTTGCCGGCCCGGTTCCACTCCGCGCGCACGTGCGTGGGATCGTCGAGTATGTCGCGCAACCCAAGCACACAGCGCGTGCGTCCGTCGCGCCGCAGCATGCGCAGCGTCGGCTCCAATTCGCCCAGCGCGCCACGTGGGACGTTGTCGACGATGAACACATCGGGCGCGAAGGTCTCGATGGCGCCCTGGATGATGGCGCTTCGCAAGGCAATGATCTCGTCCAGGGCCACGTTGAGCGTCCGCGCGTGGTATTGCGACGTGGCGTCCTTGTAGAGCGCCGGCAGACTCAACAGGTCAACGCCCCGTGGCAACGAGAAGCGGGCGATCTCCCGTGTCCCGGTGATCAGGAGCGTCGAGGGGTGCGGGGCCATGGTCGCCAGCTCGCCTGCGAGAAGCAGGTTGCGACGCATGTGGCCCAATCCCATGGTATCATGGGAGTAGAACGCGACGCGGGGAACGCGGACGGAGCTGGCGGACATCGGCGACGGGTTGAGGTCTGCCGTTCCTCCAAGGCAAGCGCGGGACCGAAGGGCGCGGGCGCGGGTATATCGTCCATCTGGTTGCTGTACAACGACTTATGCGATCTTGCCGAACCTTCGCCGTTTCCGGATCGTGACACGACCTGATACAATGACCGTCATTTCGTTACAGTCCGGGCGTCGGCTGCACACGTTAGGCGCGCGGTGCCGGGGCCTCGCCCTCGCGGCCTGCACGGCGGTGGGCGGTTCTCTCGGTGCCCAGCAGGCCGTGACCCAGGTCACAAACGAACCGTGGCGGATCGTCCCTCCCGCGCAGTCGTCGCTGGTCCTTGCGCGTGATGGGGCCTACATCGGGGAAGTTGGCGCCGAGTGGCGCACGGTGGTTTCCCTCAAGGCGCTGCCGAAGTACGTCCCACAGGCATTCATCGCCGTCGAGGACCAGCGCTTCTACCAGCATGACGGGGTCGACCTGGTCGGCGTCGCGGCCGCGATCAAGGATGCCGCGCGTGGTCGCCCGCGGGGCGCCAGCACCATCACGCAGCTGCTTGTCGGCAACATGCATCCCGACATCATCGACCGCAGGGACCGGTCGATCAGCCGCAAGCTGCGCGAACAGCAGGCGGCCCGGGAAATGGAGCGTCACTACACCAAGGACCAGATCCTCGAAGCCTTCCTCAACCAGTTGCACTTCGGGCGGCGGTACTACGGAATCGAGAGCGCGGCGCGACACTACTTCGGAAAGCCCGCGGCCCGGCTGACGTTGGCCGAAGCCGCGTCGCTCGCCGCGATGCCCAAGGGGCCGGCCATCTATGATCCCGTGCGCCGACCGGATCGTAATCGGGAGCGACGGAACACCGTGCTCGCGCTCATGGCGCAGCAGGGCTACATCACCCGCGCCGAAGCGACGCGGGCGCAGGCGGAACCGCTGGTGACGGTGACCGACGAGGGCTTCGCCGCGCAGGCTCCGTGGTACGTGGATGTCGTGCGCGTACAGGCCGCACGACTGTATCCCCCGGTATCCAGTGGCCCACACCGCATCTATACCACGCTGGATCCCTTCCTGCAGCGTGCGGCGGTGGAGGCGCTTGCCGAAGGGGTCACCGCGGTCGAGCAGCGCCCGGGGTATGCGTTGCCAAAGGCCTCGACCGGGGGCAGGGACTCCACACGAATCCTGCAGGGCCTCGTGGTGGCCATGGATCCGTTCACCGGGGATGTCCGCGCCCTGGTGGGTGGACGAGACTACGCGACCTCCCCGTTCAATCGCGCTGTGAACGGAATGCGGCAGCCCGGCTCGGCCTTCAAGCCCTTTGTGTACGCCACGGCCGTCGCGGAGAGCCTGGCGGCCAACACCATGGTGGGTGACACGGCCATCGCCATCCCCCTCTCGAACCGGACGGTGTACCGGCCGAAGAACTCCGACGGCGAGTTCCTCGGCGTAGTGACGATGCGCGAGGCACTGACGCGGTCGCGCAACCCGGTGGCGGTTACCCTGGCGCAGCAGGTGGGGATGGATTCCGTCATCGCGACAGCACGCGCGTTAGGCATCACGTCGCCGATTGCCCCCTATCCATCCAGCGCGATCGGCGCCTCGGTGGTGCAGCCCCTCGACCTGGTCGCCGCGTACGCCACCTTCGCCAACCTTGGCGCACGCGTGGAGGCCCGCTTCATCACGCGCATCGAGGACGCGCAAGGCAAGGTCGTGTGGCAGAACCGGCTGCAAACACCAGTGCCAGCGCTGGATCCCCGGGTGGCGTTTATCGTGCGCGATATGCTGCGTGATGCGGTGGATCGTGGCACGGCCACGAGTGTCCGCCGGTACCTGCCCGCCTCGCTCCCGGTCGCAGGGAAGACCGGGACGACCGACGACAACACCGACGTCTGGTTTGTGGGGATGACGCCGGATCTCGTGGCGGGCGTCTGGCTCGGCACGGACAAGCCGACGAGTATCGCCCCCGGTGCTGCGGGCGGCACGTTGGCCGCACCGATCTTCGGACGGATGCTCCAACTGGCGGGAACGACCCGCGCGGCCTTGCCATGGACCCCACCCCCGGGATTGGTGATCGCCGAGCTGGATCGTGCCACCGGTCAGCTGGCCACCGCGGCGACTCCCCCCGAACGGCGCTACACGGAGTACTTCCTCGATGGCACCGAGCCTCCCGTCCTCCGGATGGACCTCTGGCGCCTGGTACGCGGTGGCGCCCCGGCGTTCTGAGAGCCTAACCCCTGGGCGGCATGCCCCCCATCAGCGTGGGACCCGCACGGCGTTCATCTGGTCGATCACCGCCTGCAGCCGCGAGGGCGGAGGATCAAGCGCCGCCGCCGCCTTGAGGTAGGCCAGCGGGTCCCCGCCTAACGGGAGGTCGAGAACCGTGCCCCGGTGGAGGGCGAACGCCTTGCCGCCCTCGATGATCAGGGCGGCCGGCGGCCCCTGGTATGCGGCCGCGAGGCCCACGTCGATCAGGACGACCTTGCCGTCAAACCTGGGAAAGATGGCCCCCGGGGAAACCGAGTGCCCGATGGCGATATGGCGCACGTTGAGGTGTGCGAGGACCTGCTCGACATGCGCCGCCAGCGAGTCCTCGGCTCCCGTGGCAAGCCCGCGGTACCAGAGCGGACCCTCGGGATCCTCCGCCATGTTCCCGTCCGGGGGAGGCTGCGTCGGGTCCAGTGCACGGCGCACGCCATCGTTCAGGGCCGCAAGGGTGTGGTCCACGTACTTCGGTCCGATCCCCCCGTGCAGGAACAGCCAGTCGTTGATTCGCACCACGGCCGGGTTGCCGCGGATCCAGCTCGCGTATTTCCCGTTTGCCTCAAAGGCCATGCGGTGCTCGACCCAGCCCAGGGGGTGGGCCGCCAACCATTCCGCTCGATACGCGGCATCCTTCCGGCGGGTCGAGTCCGATAGCACCTCAAAGGCGCGCTGCTGCAGGGACTTCGCATTGTTGGAGCGGAAGGCGGCGTACTCCCCGGGATGGACGTACCGGAGGTCACCGAGCACGTTCATGACCTCGTGGTTCCCGATGAGCGCATGGACCCTGCCGCCGGCGCGCTCCGCCTCGGGGGCCAGTGCCATCAACAGGTCCATCACCTTTCGCGAATCGGGCCCGCGATCGGGGACGTCCCCGGTCTGCACCAGGTGCGTCCGCCCCCCGATCCACCGCGCCTTGTCGTCGAGAACCCGCGCCTGGCGCAGCAGCGAAACAAACCGTTCGTAGTCACCGTGGACATCCCCCACGGCGACAATGCGATCGACCCCCGCAAACGTGTCCTGGGCGACGAGGGAACTCCCGAGCAGGAAGCCAAGGGAGGAAGCGAGGAGGCAAGGTCGCATGGAGGCGATGCGGCGGAGGATGTCGCCAAGTTACGTTTGCGGTGGCGTCCGGTGAGAGGGTACCACGATTGTCGTCCCACGTTCCCATGTCGGCGGAATTCGACTTCGTCCCGGTCACCGCGGCGGACCTCCCACTCCTCCTGCGGTGGATCTCGCAACCGCACGTGGCCGAGTGGTGGGATTGTGAGCCGACTCTCGAGGAGGTGCGTGAGGACTTCCTGCCCGAGCCCCCGGATCCCGGGGATTGTCGCTATGTCGTGCGCCATCACGGCCAGCCGATCGGCTACATCCAGTCCTATATCGCGGTCGACACGGGAGGCGGGTGGTGGACGGGGTTCACTGATCCGACGGTGCGTGGAATCGACCAGTTTATCGGGGAACCGGACCTGGTGAATCGTGGTCTGGGTACGGCGATGGTTCGCGCCTTCTGCAAGCGGCTCTTCTCCGATCCGACGGTCACGGCCATCCAGCTCGACCCCGATCCGACGAACGCCCGGGCCATTCGCTGCTACGAGAAGGCGGGATTTCTGCCGATTGGCCTCGTCGAGACGCCTGACGGCACCGCGTACCTCATGCGCCTGCCGCGCCCCCCCGCCTGAAGGACCTGCTCCCGTTACCACCGGTGGGCACCGGAGTACAGATTTCCCCCACTCTCACCGACGTCTCCGATGCGCTGCTCCCGATTCGCTGTCTGGCTCTTTTCCTTCGCCCCGCTCGCCGTTGTCGCGCAGGGAGGGAGGGGGAATGCCGGGACCCAGATCAAGCCCGGTGAGCAGTGCCCGCCGGGGATGACGGAAGTTCGTCCCCGCAACTGCCAGGCGCCGACGATGCCCGCGCCCAGCATCGTGGACTACCGGCCTCGCAACACGCTCAAGGTGCCCGAACACACGGTGCCAAAGGCGAAATTTCCGGCCATTGACTACCACGGGCACCCCACGAGTCAGCTCAACTCCGCGGAAGGCCTGGAACAGCTGCGCGCGGACCTTGATGCGATCAACGTCCGGGTCATGGTCGCGGCGAACAACACGTCTGGCGAGAACCTCAAGCGACAAGTCGAGCTGATCAAGGCGTCGCCCGGCATGAAGGACCGCGTGCGCATCCTCACCGGGATCAACTTCCAGGCGGTGGGGCCCGGGTGGGCCGCGAAGGCGATTGCCCAACTCGAGGCGGATGCGGCTGCCGGTGCCGTCGGGGTGGGCGAGATCGGGAAGGGGTTGGGCCTGTCCACCAAGAAGGCGGATGGCACACGGCTGAAGATCGATGATCCGGATCTGGATCCCGTCTGGCAGGCGGCCGCGCGGCTCAAGCTCCCGGTGTTCATCCACACCGCCGATCCGCAGGAATTTTGGCAAACGATTGACAACAACAACGAACGCTGGCTGGAATTGGCGCTGTTCCCCGGGCGGCGCTACGGGGATGACTTTCCCAGCTTCGAGATGCTGATGCAGGAGCGGGACAACATGCTCCGCCGAAACCCGAAGACCACCTTTGTCATCGCCCACCTCGGGTGGCATGCCAATGACCTCGGGCGCCTGGGCAAGATGTTCGACGAGATGCCGAACCTGCACGCCGAGGTGGGGGCGGTCCTGTACGACATTGGGCGTCAGCCACGGGCGGCGCACGACTTCTTCGTGAAGTACCAGGACCGCATCCTGTTCGGCAAGGACTCGTTTCAGCCGGAGGAATACCCGTACTACTGGCGCGTCTTCGAGACCCGAGACGACTACTTCGACTACTATCGCGACTACCACGCCTTCTGGAAGCTCTACGGGATCGACTTGCCGGACGCGGTCCTGAAGAAGGTGTACTTTGGCAATGCGCTGCGCATCACCGCCGGGATCCCGCAGTCGGGGTGGCCGCGTTAGGCATGCGCGGCTGAGCTCACCGAGTCGCGGCCACCCCGGCGGCCGCAAGTAATGCTGGCCACCGCGGGTGGCCGGTGAGTTCCCTGAACAGCGGGCTCTGCACCGGCTCACTCGCAAAGAACCCGTCGCGTTGCGCCAGCGCGGACTCCAGCGCCGCCATGGCACCGTCCCGGTCGCCGAGGGCCACCAGGATCTTGGCGATCGCGGGCTGGACCCCCGGGGCGTTCGGCGTGCGTCGCAGCTCGCCCAGCAGGGTGCGCGCGATGGCGCCCTCCCCGGAGCGGGCGTGCGCCTGCCCGAGGGTGCCAATGACCGCGAGCACCCCCGGCGCAAGGCGGCGGGCCTCGCTCAACTCCTCGATCGCTTCGCGGTGGCGACCGGCCCAGCTCAACACCGTGCCCAGCATAAAGCGCGGAACGGCTTGCGAGGGATGCGCATCGACGACCCGGCGGCCGAGCTGGACGCCCGCGTCCACGTCTCCGCCTAACGCGGCGGCAACCGCTTCGAGCGCCGCAGGGATCGGAGACGATGGGTCCAGGCGCGATGCCGCGGCGAACGTGCGGCGTGCCGCGTCCGGACGCCCCGTGAGCAGGTAGTTCTCGGCGAGCCACTGCAGGGCCGTCACGTCCGAGGAATCCATCGCCACCGCGCGCTCGAGCGAGCGGCGGCCATCCGCCCATCGCCACGCGGCGTTGTGCAGGTAGCCCTGCGCCGCGTGCGCCGGGGCGAGGGTGCTGTCGAGCGACAACGCCCGCTCCGCCGCAGCCTGCGCACGGGCCAGCAGCTCGGTGCCCCCTCCGGTGTACAGGGGAAGCACGGCGAGTGCCTGCGCGAGCTCGGCATGAGCTGGGGCAAAGGACGGGTCGCGGGCGATCGTCCGCTCAAATCGTGTGATGGCCTCCTGGATGGTGGCCGGGCTGCGCCGGGCGAGGAGGAAGTGTCCCCGCAGGTACTCGTCGTAGGCGACGGCGTCGCGCGATGCGACGGCACCGCGTGGCGCGTCCCGTACGACATCGGCGCGGACGACGGCGGCGACACTGGACGCGATCTCGCCCTGCAGGGCGTACAGCTCGTGCCCGGGTCGATCATAGGTCTCGGACCAGGTCGTGGCGCCGGTGACCGGGTCGGCGAGCTGCGCCGTGACGCGCACGCGGTCACCTCGTCGCTGCACGCTTCCCTCCAGGACCAGTGTCACGCCCGCACCCTGTGCCGCGTCCGCTGGCGTCGCGGAGGCGGCGATGGCGCGCGTCGCCAGGCGTGAGGCCACGCGGATCCCTGGCACTCGTCCGAGGGCGCCGAGCACCTCATCGGCGATGCCCTGGGCGAGGTAGGCGTCACTGGTGTCCGCTGAGGCCAGGTCGAGCGGGAGGACGGCGATCATCGGCGTCGCGGCCGGGGCGGCCTCTCGTCGGGAGACAAACCACCAGGTGCCCGCAGCGGCCAGGGCCGCGACGCCGAGGCCCGCCAGCGGGCGCCAGCGGGGGCGCGGGCGTGTGGGCGCCGCCATGGCGGCCAGGGACGGAACCGCTCCGCTGACCACGGCCGGGTCGTCGAGCAGGCGCAGAAAGGCGTCCGCCCCAGCCGGTCGTTGTGCCGGGTCCTTGGCAAGGCACTGCTGCACAATCGAGACCAGGGCCGTGGGCGTTCCAGGACGCGCGACCTCCAGACGCTCAGGCGCCTGGGTGAGGTGGGCAGACATCACCTCCTGCAGCGATCCACCGGCAAAGGGCACGCGCCCGGTCAACATCTCGAATGCGGTGATCCCCAGCGCGTACAGGTCCACCTGTTGTGAGGCGGACGGGTCCGCGACCACCTGTTCTGGTGCCATGTACGCCGGGGTGCCTAACGACATCCCGACGCGAGTCAACGTGCGCCCGGCAGGCGCTCCCGTCGGGCTTCCCGCATCCGCGACCGCCTTGGCCACGCCAAAGTCGACGACAACGGCCGCTCCACCAGTCAGGAGGATGTTGTCCGGCTTGATGTCGCGGTGGATGATCCCGCGCGCATGCGCATAGGCCAGGGCACGGCCCACATCGCGGAGCACGGCGACCGCCTCGGGGATGAGCATCGGGCCTCGCGTGACTCGGGCCCGCAGCGATTCCCCCTCGACGTATGGCATCACGAACCACGGCAAGCCCCCCGCATCCCCCGCCGCGATCACCGGCACGATGTTGGGATGTTGCAGCCCGGCTGCGAGGAGGATCTCGCGCCGGAACCGATCCACGGAGAGGCCTTCCGCCAACGCCTCCGGGAGGACCTTGATGACGACACGCCGATCCAGGGCGCGTTCGCGCGCGAGGAAGACGCGGGACATCCCGCCGCCGCCCAGCTCCCGCTCAAAGTGATACGTGCTCCCCAGTGCGTCGTAGAGTCGCTCGACCAAGGGATCCAGTACCGGCTGCGGGGAGTCGACCATGCAGGGAGTCTAGGGGTCTTGTCTCCTCTTCGACAATCCGATGGGACGTGCCGTTGCACGGACTGGTCGGGTCGCGATGCAAGCGGGCAGGTCCGGCTTGTCACCAGAGCCAGGACGATATATTCTGGTTTCCAGAAGAAATACTGAGGATCGTGTCATGGCGTTGGGCGACCTGGAACAACTGGTAATGCTGGCCCTGCTGCAACTCGGGGACGAGGGCTTCGGGGCGGCGGTGCAACGGGTGATCGCCGAGCAGGCGGGACGGGACGTGACGATGGGTGCCGTGTATACCGCGCTCGCACGACTGGAGGAGAAGGGGTTCGTCACGTCGCGCGTTGGTGAGCCGCTGCCACAGCGCGGTGGTCGCCGGCGTCGGTTGTACCTCGTAGAGCCGGCCGGCCGCGCGGCGATCGCGGAGGCGTGGCAGGCGATGCGCGCCCTCGCGCGCGGCCTTCAGGCGACCCTCGGGGGCTGACGTGATCGGGCGCGAACCTGGGCCGCCGCGGCTGGCTCTGTGGCTCCTTGAGCGGTGCGTACCGGAGGCCGAACGCGAGTTCCTCGTCGGCGACCTCCTGGAGTCGTTTGCCGAACGCGTCGCGACCGGTACGCCGCTTCGCGTCGCGCGCAGCCGTTTCTGGCGAGAAACGGTCGCGGTTGCCCTGCGCCGCAATCGCGACCTGGCATCTACCCCGTTCTCACGTGGCCTCATGACCGACCTCTCCCTGGATGTCACGTTGGCCCTCCGTCGCTTGCGACGCGCCCCCGGGTTTACCCTGGCGGCGAGCCTGACACTCGCGTTAGGCATCGGCGCGGCCAGCCTCGTGCTCGCCGTGGCGCGGCCGTCGCTGTGGGGGACGCTGCCGTTTCGGGAGGCGGATCGCATCGTGACGCTGCGTGAGCGTTTCGGGGACGGCAGCTTGGGGCGCGTCGGATTTGCCACCATCGGCGACCTTGCGCAGCGGGTGCCGGCGTTCGAGGCGGTGGCCGCATCTTCATCCGTCTACGCCACGCTCTCCCGCCCGGAGGGCGCCGTGCGACTGGCTGGCGCGGCGGTCTCGGCACCGTGGTTCCAGGTGATGGGAGTGACCGTCGCGCAGGGAAGGACCTTCCTTCCAGAGGAGGATCGACCGGAAGCAGCACGCGCGGTGATCCTGACCGACGAGACGTGGCGCCGGCACTTCGGGGCTGACTCCGGGCTCATCGGCCGAACCATTGAGCTGACGGGGACCATGCACCAGGTCGTGGGCATCCTGCCGGCCCGCTTTGAGCCGTTGCTGGATCCCGGGGCGCAATACCTGCGGCCCCTCCGATATGTGGAGACGCAGGGGTCGGCCTGCCGCGATTGCCGGCATCTGCAGGCCATGGCGCGGCTGCGCGCCGGCGCCGACCGCACCGAGGTCCAGCGACAGGTTGAGGTAGCGTTCGAGGCGATGCGCGCGGCGTATCCGCAGGTGTATGGGCAGAACGGGATGGTGGTGACGGGGTTGCGCGACCAGGTCGTGGAAGGAGTGCGGCGGCCCCTGCTTGCCCTTGTTGGCGCCGCCACGCTCTTGCTGCTGATTGCCCTCGCCAACACGACGAACCTCTTCCTCGCCCGCGCGGTGCAGCGCACGGGGGAGTTGACGGTCCGGGCGGCGTTAGGCGCCAGTACCTGGCGCCTGGCCCGTGGGCTCGCGCTGGAGGCGCTAGTCGTGGCTGCACTCGGTGTCCTCTTTGGCGTCGCCCTCGCGCACGCCGCGGTGGGGACTCTCGTGGCGATCGCGCCGGCGTCGCTTCCGCGGCTCGACCAAGTCCGCGTGGATGCACTGTCGATGGCGCTCGCGTCCGGGATGGCCCTTCTGTCGGGCCTCGTCAGCGGGTTGGTGCCCAGCGCGGTCGTCCGGGTCCGCGGCATGCGCGCGCGGCTGGCTGGTGCGTCGCGAGCCGTCGTTCGCGGAGGACACGATCGTCTGCGCCGTGCCCTGGTGGTGCTCGAGATGGCCATGGCGCTCCTGCTCCTCGGTGGGGCCGGGGTCCTCGTGCGAAGTGTGCAACGCCTGTTGTCGGTGGATGTGGGGTTTGTCGAGCAGGATCGCGTCTCGATGGCGTTAGGCGTTGGGGGACTCCGCTACGCGGAGAACGCCACGGTCTGGGCGCTCTGGCGGTCAGTCCATGAAGCGGTGCAGGCGATCCCCGGAGTCACCACCGCGTCCCTGACGAGCCAGCTGCCGCTCTCCAGTGACTTCGATGCGTATGGCCTGCGCTGGGAGTCGAAGCCGACGGTGGCGCCCGCGGAGGACGGCGATGCCTTTCGGTACGCCGTCACGCCGGACTATGCGCGCACCATGGGGTTGCGGCTGCACCGGGGACGTTTTCTGGACAGCCTGGACCGTGCCGGTGGCGACCCGGTGGTGGTCATCAGTGCAGGGCTGGCGCGCCGCACCTTCGGGGAGCAGGACCCCCTCGGCGCGCGTGTGCGTATGGGTGGAGGGGACCCGCCCCTGCGCACGGTGGTTGGTGTGGTCAACGACGTGCAACACCCGACCCTCGATGGCGCGCGCGGCGCTGCCATTTACCTGCCGCTGGACCAGAACGCGTTCGCCGATGCACACGTTCGACTCGTGGTCCAGACGGCGATGACATCGGCGGCGGCCGAAGCCGCGGTGCGCAGCGTCCTGCGTCGCATCGATCCCGCCATTTCCATCGCTGAGGTGTCCCCGCTCTCGGAGGTCGTCGCACAGGGCGCGCGCCAGCGGCTGTTCGCTCGGCTGCTGTTCCAGGTGTTCTCGGTGGCGGCCATGATCCTGGCTGCGGTCGGGATCTTCGGCGTGATGTCGGGAATGGTGAATGAGCGCACGCGCGAAATCGGGGTACGCACGGCGCTTGGTGCGACGCCGGCCCGTATCCTCACCGACTTCGTGCGCACCGGGGCGTCCCTGGCGGCGATGGGCATCATGATCGGCGCGACAGGCTCGCTCTTGTTGGCGGGAGCCCTGCGCTCCCTCGTCTTCGGCGTCTCTCCCCGGGACCCGGTGACGTTGGTTTTCGTGTCCCTTGGCGTTGGGGTGGTCGCCATCGCTGCCACCTGGTGGCCGGCTCGACGCGCCACGCGGTTGGAGGCCTCCGTCGCCTTGCGGAGCGACTAGGCGACACGGACCGGGATGCGCACCGTGCTTCCCTCTCGGGTGACAGGCGGCTACGATCACCGTACCACCCTGGCAGAGAGGAACCATGAGCACGTGGCGCGAGCGCATTGACGCGATGATGACCGAGCTCCAGCAGGAGCGTGATGAACTTCGGGTGAAGATGTCGCTGGGGAAGGCCGAGTTGCGGGACGAACTCGCCGAGCTGGACGGCAAGCTCGACGATCTCCGCTCCAAGGCCGCTGCGTGGGCCGACAAGGCCGACGACCAACTGGACGACGTGGTCGCCGATGCGAAGGAGAAGGCCGCGGATTGGTTGGGCGACCTCAAGGTCGGCTACCAGAAACTCCGCGACCGCATGACGGATGACGACGCGGCACCGCCGGCTCCGCCCGCGCCGTAAAGGAGCTGTCCGATGAAACTCGCCGCTGCTTGGATCTGCGTCACCCTGGCCCTGCCCCTGTCGGGCCAGGGCCTCCGCGCCGACGCAGATCCCCGGATCGTCAAGTTGGTCGCTGCCGTATCGCCCGATCGCCTTCGGCAGCTGTCCGAGCGCCTGGTGTCCTTCGGAACCCGGTCCACCTTGTCCGATACGTTGTCGGCGACGCGTGGCGTCGGCGCGGCGCGCCGATGGATTCACCGTGAGCTGAGCCAGTATCGGCGCCTGCAGGTCAGCTTTGACAGCCATCGCCTTGTGCCGACGGGTCGGATCACCCGCGAAGTCGAGCTGCGCAACGTGGTGGCGATCCTGCCGGGGCGCTCGCCGCGGCGGGTCTACATCAGCGGGCACTACGACACCGTGAACCTCGGCCCGGGCGGCCAGACACGGTTGAACACCGGTGGCGCGAACCCGCAGGCCAGTTCGGCGTTCAACCATGACAACGATGCGCCCGGCGCCAACGATGATGGCAGCGGGACGATCCTCACGATGGAGCTGGCCCGGGTCTTCGCCGAGAGCGACGTCGAGTTCGACGCGACCCTCGTGTTCATCCTGTGGGCGGGGGAAGAGCAGGGGTTGTTCGGGTCGATGGCGCACGCCCAGAACCTGGCGGCGGCCAAGGTCGAGGTGACGGCCAACTTCAACAACGACATTGTCGGGAACTCACTCGGCGGCAACGGCGTGATCGATGCGGAGACGGTGCGGGTGTACTCGTTAGGCCCCGAGGATTCGCCGCACCGGCAGCTGGCGCGATACATTCACCGGTTGGCGGCGACGTACGTGCCATCGCACCGGATCCGCCTGATGGCGCGCGAGGATCGGTTCGGCCGCGGGAGCGATCACTCGTCCTTCACCGCCTTCGATTTCCCGGCCGTGGTCTTCCGCGAGGCCAACGAGAACTTTGCGCGCCAGCACACGGCCGAGGACAAGATCGAGGGAGTGGACTTCCGCTACCTCGCCCAGAACGCGCGCGTGAACGCGGCGGGAGCCGCGACGGTGGCCCTCGCCCCGCCGGCACCGATCGTGGCGGGAGACCGAGGGGCGAGCGTCAGCCGGATTCCGTCGGGGTACGACGCCACCCTCACGTGGCGCGCCGCGCCCGGTGCGGCCGCGTATCGGGTCTACTGGCGCGATACGTGGACCAACGATTGGCAGCATTCGCAGGTCGTGGGCAACGTCACGACGTTCACCTTGCCGAACGTCAACATCGACGACTGGGTGTTTGGCGTGTCAGCCATCGGCGCGGACGGACACGAGAGCCTCGTGAGCGCCTATGTCTCACCGCCGCGCCGGATGCAGGAAGTGAAGGTGGTCAAGCCGTGACGAAGAGTCGGGGACAAGGGTTGCCACGCTGACCAGCGGCCGCTACTCTCCTCCCCACAACTGAACCAACCGCGCGCGGGATACGGAAACCGGTGTGATGCCGGTGCGGCCCCGCCACTGTAACAGGAGCAACACGTCGTCCACTTGCCACTGGTCCTCGCGACCGGGAAGGCGGGCAACGGTCCCTGAAGCCAGGAGACGACCCACGCGCGGTCCACTCACCATCCTCGGGGGAGGAGACGGTGGAGCCCGCGCACTTGCGCGTCGCTTCGCACGGTCCTGCCCACGGGGATTTCCGAGGGACGGCCCGTGCGCTTTTTGTTAATGCGCGAGGGCCCCCGCAACCGGACGCGCCGTGGGGCGCGTCGGGAGGTCGCTGATGCATCGCCGCCGTTCCATGCTCCTGATCGCCTCGTGCGCGTTGGGGCACCGCGCTCTCGTCGCGCAGGAGCGCGACACCACACGCCTTGTGCCGGTCGTCGTCACGGCAACGCGCACCGACCATCAACATGGACGGGGGGTCGCAAGCACCAATGTGCTCGACGCCCAGGTGCTGCGCGCCGCCGGGGTCTCGGATGTGGCGGATGCCCTGCGCGCGCTCCCCGGGCTTCACCTCGTTCGCAGCGGAGGCCCCGGGACACAGGTGTCGCTCTTCGTGCGCGGCGCCGAAAGCGACTATGTCCGCGTGTTGGTCGATGGTGTTCCCGTCAACGAGCCGGGCGGGGCGATCGACCTTTCCGCATGGACCCTCGATGGGCTCGATCGCATCGAAGTTGTCCGCGGGCCAGCGAGTGTCCTGTACGGGTCTGACGCGCTGGCCGGGGTGGTGCAGCTTTTCACTCGGCGCGCGACGGGCCGGATGCAGGGCACTGTGCGCGCGTCCGGTGGTACGTACGACACCCGGAGCGTGGAAAGTTCGTTAGGCGGTGGCTTGGCGTCGTGGAACGCGACGGTCAATGCCGGACGTCGACAGAGCGCTGGGATCCAGCCCTTCAACAGCGGGTGGTGGAATGAGGCGCTCGCCGCTCGGGCCAGCTGGACCGGAGGCCGTTCCACGTTGGCCGTCACTGCCCAGCAGCGCCGCGACGAAACGCAGGTGCCTACGGACGGCGCCGGCCGCGTCACGGACCACAACGCCTTTCGCCGCGGACGGCGCGCGACGGTTGGGATGGACGGCACGCTTCGGTTGACTGATCGAGTGCGCCTTCATGCCGGGGCAAGCGCGCTTGAAGGTCGCGGGGTAACTGACGACCGGCCGGACGGGCCGGCGGACTCGGTCGGCCTCCATACCTACCTCAACCGGGGCTCCGTGCGGCGTCGCGTGGTCGAGTCGCGGCTGGAGCTTCAGCCGCGCGAGGAGCTGCTGGCGATCGTTGGTGCTGAGTGGGCGCTAGAGGCCCAACACAGCCGCGACAGTTCCAACTTTGGGGGCAATCCCGCCTTCGGCGCTCACCGGACGACGCGCGCCGCCTGGGCACAGGTGGCCGGTGGTTCGGATCCCCTGCAGTTCACCATGGGGGCGCGGCACGACGACAACTCCGTCTTCGGAGGCTTCACGACCGCGCGTGTCGGGGTCGGGGCGCGCCTCGGCGAGGGTTGGCGCCTGCGCGGGTCGATCGGGACGTCGTTCAAGGCACCGACCTTTCTTGAGCAATTCAACACGGCCTTCACTACAGGAAATCCCAACCTGACGCCGGAGCGAGGTCGCGTGGCCGAGCTCGGCCTGGTCCACGCGCTGCGCTCGGGGCTGGGGGAGGTGAGCGCCACGGCCTTCCGGCAACGGTTCGCCAACCTGATCCAGTACGCCTATCTTGAGACCGGGCCGCACTTCTTTAATGTGGCGCGCGCGGCGTCGGATGGGGTCGAGTTGGACGGTCACCTGCGCCTGGGAGCGCAGTGGCAGCTTAACGCGGCCTCGACCTGGCTGGAGACCGAAGTGCTCGATGCCGGGCTTGAGGAAGGGGCGGGGGCGGTGTTTGTCAACGGTGAACGATTGCTGCGGCGTCCTGCGCACACCGTAACCCTTGGAGCGACGGTGACTCCGCACTCGCGTCTGGTCGTGCATGCGACGGCGGTGCGCATCGGCGATCGCACCGATCGCGATTTCAGCACCTTCCCGGCGCGTCCGGTGCGGCTTGCGCCATGGACGCGAACGGACCTCGCCCTCACGTGGGCAGCCACGGCGCCCGTGCGGCTTCTGTTGCGAGCCGACAACCTCGGGGGTGCGCGCTACGTCGAGGCGTTCGGGTTTCCGGCTCCCGGCCGGCAGCTCACGGTTGGTGCCGAATGGCGGTTCGGTGCGTCGGGAGCGCTTGCTCGGGAGTGAAGGAGCGCCGGGTCCCCCGATGTCGCGCAGTGCCCCCGCGTGGCCCTGCGCCGTGTGACGTGAGGCGGAAGAACCGAACGCGCCCTATCGTGAGCTCGCGTTCAGCGCATCCAGCAGCCGATCCGCGATGCCTCGGGCGTCCGCTCCTTCATCGTTGGTCAGCACCAGGATGGTGATCTCGCGCGAGGGAATCCGTACGAAGGCGCTGCGCCGGCCATTGGTGGTGGCGAAGGCCCGAAAACGCGCCGCACCACTGACGTCGTCAGTCTCCCAGCCCCGTGTCGCGTCGATCGGCCGACGCGGCACGCCGGGCTCGTTGGATCCGGCCCGTGCGTAGCTGCCCTGCTGGAGTGCCAAGGCCACGCGGTACAGTTCGTCGACGTTCGACTTCACCTCGCCGGACGCGGTGGCCATCGTCTTGCGCAAGCCGACCGGGGCACCCGCACGCTGCGAGACGCAACGTTGGAACGGGGTCATGGGAGCGGCCGCCGTGGTGTCAGCGCCTTGGCGGGCCGGCGGTTCGGGCAGTTGGTCACAGATGCCCTGAAAGATCCCGGCGATCGCGCCTAACGTGAATACGGGCACCGTCGTGCGTGGGGTGTACTTCGGCTGTGCGGGGATCCCGAACGCCCGGTTCACGAGCACGCGTCCCTCGTGGGCGACCAACACGGCCGCTCCTCCGGCGATGGGGTCCGCGTACTTGCGAAACAGGTCGCCCACGAACTCGGCGGTCAGGGCCGTCCCTTCGTTGGCGCGGCGCAGCACGCGTCGCGCGCCGAGGTCATAGCGGTCACCGGGATGCAGGGTGAGGAGCGGCGCATCCGCGTCGTTCGGGTCCTTGCCGCCGTAGACAAAGCCCTTGCTCTTGCCGATAATCGTTCCGGTGTCGCCGCGGATGACCCACGCGGTGCCCTCATCTTCCGAGATGCCGAGGAGGTTCGGGAACTTCGGGAGAAGCGAATCCGCGAAGTCCGCGAGTCGGTCGCGCGCGACGACATGCTGGTCGACCCCGGTGTTCTTGAGGTAGGCAAAGCCCTTCTCGTATCCCGGAAAATGCATGATGAAGTTGTTGTTCGACGGCGCGCCGCGCACCAGGAAGTCGCCGAGGATCGACGCTCCGGCGGAGGAACCTCCGACCACGCCGCCGCGGGCCAGGACCTCCCGGAACGCCACTTCGGTCTTCGTCCCGGCGTAGGCATCCACCAGACGGAACTGGCGTCCTCCCTCAAACCAGACCCCACCGGCCCGCTTGAGCACGGCGACAAAGGTATCGCTGTCGGCAACCTTCCGGTCTTTCGTGAAGTAGGTGTAAAGGTTGCGGGCTCCCGCGGCCTTCCATCCGCGCGTGCCCGGGCCGTCCTGTGGGTAGCTTTCTGCGCCGCCGGCGTTAGGCACGATCACGATCAGGGCCTCGGGGCCACCAGCCGCCGTAATGAAGGCCTGGTAGATCTCGGGACCCATCGTACCGCCGCCGACCACCACCACGGTGCCCCGAGGTGGACCGACCCGGGGTGCCTGGGCGGACAAGACAGCCGGGAGCAATGCGAACGCCAGTGCGACGCACGCAGGGGAAACTGATCGACGATGCATGGACAGGTGGGGCAGAAGGTCCCCGGGATCTTACGCTGGGGCCCGTGCATCGGTGAGGGGCGAGCCGAGGGCCTGGCAGCGAATCCGTCGGGGTCTGCGGGCTAGCCAGGCGTGAGGGATTGACGATTCGCGGTGTCCCCGTCACCTTGCACCCAACATGACGGGCCGACTGAATCTCTCGAGCTGGCGCTGGACCTGGCGCGGTATACACCGCGGTGGGTCCTCGTGCACGTGAGCTAACCACTCAGTTGCCTTGTCGAGCCCACCGCCTGTGCGGTGGGCTTTCTTGTTTTGTCGACGCCTGCCGCCGGATGGTCTCACCACTCCCCGGAGGCGTTTGTGTTATCCGTACTGCCCGAAGCTCCCGCGTCGATTATCGACGTCGAGGCGCATAACCTGCTTGACGCGCTCGCGCATCGGTCACTCCGGTGCGACGAGAGTTACCGCGCGTTCCGCGGGATCATCGCTGGCGCCTTCAGCGAAGTGGAGATCGCCGCGTTGCTCGCGGCCCTCAAGACTCGCGGTGAGTCGCCGGCGGAGATTGCGGGTGCCGCGCGTGCCATGCGCGAGTGTGCGGTTCCGTTTCCGCGGCCGGGGTACCCACTGGCCGACACCTGCGGCACCGGTGGCGACGGGGCGGGCACGATCAACATCTCGACGGCGGCGGCCTTCGTGGTCGCCGCGGCGGGCCTGCCCGTCGTCAAGCACGGCAATCGTGCGATCTCGTCGCGGTGCGGATCAGCGGACATCCTGGAAGCCGCCGGCGTGTCGATTGACGTCGAGCCTGAGCGCGCCCGAGCGTGCCTCGACGCTGTCGGTGTCTGCTTCCTCTTTGCGCCACGCTACCACCCCGGGATGCGCCATGCTGCCGGGGTCCGCCGATCGTTGCGCACGCGCACGGTCTTCAACCTGCTCGGCCCGCTGGCGAATCCGGCCGCTCCCGAGATCCAGCTGGTCGGTGTGTATGCGCCGCACCTGGTCCGCCCGGCCGCCGAAACCCTTTCCCAGCTCGGGTGCACGTCCGCGCTCGTGGTGCACGGCAGTGGGCTTGATGAGATCGCCCTGCATGGGGAGACCACGGCCGTTCGCGTGACCAACGGGCAACTGCAAATGCTGACACTGACGCCAGAAGATGCTGGCGTCGGGCGCTCCCCACGCTCGGCACTGCGTCCGACCGACGGACAACACCCTGGCGAATGGCTGCGGCACCTCCTGTCAGGTCGTGGTTCCGAGGCACACGGCGCTGCGGTCGCCGTGAACGCCGGGGCGGTGTTGTGGATCGCCGGGCTGGCCCCTACGCTGGCGGCCGGGACCGCGCATGCCCAGCGGTTGCTTAACGATGGGGAACCCGCCCGACGACTCGAGCGCATGATCGAGGTGACCCGTGGCGCTTGAACGCATCCTGGCGTGCACCCGCGCTCGACTCGAGGAACGACGCGCTCGGCGTCCGCTCGCGGACCTGTTCGAGGGGCTCGCGCCGTCGGGGCGTTCCTTCGAGCGCGCCCTGCGCCAGGCGCCGCCGGCTTTCATCCTCGAGGTCAAGCCGCGTTCACCGTCCCGAGGCGCGTTGCGCGCCACTGACCAGCTGGTGCCCGTGCTCGACGCCTACGCGCGACATGCGAGCGCCATATCGGTCCTCACGGAGCCGGAATTCTTCGGTGGATCCTACGACCTCCTGCGGCAGGTGCGTGGTGCCGTGCGGCAGCCCGTCCTGGCGAAAGACTTCATCCTGGATCCCTACCAGGTCGTGGAAGCGCGGTATCACGGGGCCGACGCGGTCCTGCTCATGCTCTCGGTTCTTGACGACGCGGCCTACGCGTCGTGTGCAGCCGTCGCCAGGGAGCTGCAGATGGGGGTGCTCACCGAGGTGCACACGGCGACGGAGATGCGACGTGCCCGCACGCATGGTGCCCAGGTCATCGGGATCAACAATCGCGACCTCGGCACGTTGAAGGTCGACGTGGCCACGACCCTCACGTTGGCCCCACTGGTTCCGCCGGGTGCCCTGTGCATCGCGGAATCCGGGATCGACACGCGCGCCACGTTCGAGCGCCTGCTCCCGCTGGTGGACGGTGCCTTGGTGGGATCCTCCCTCATGCAGGCGCAGGACGTGGATCGCGCCGTGCGCCACCTGGTCTTTGGCACCACCAAGATCTGCGGGCTCACCAGGCCAGACGACGCGCGCGCCGCTCACGGTGCCGGCGCGACGCACGGGGGGCTCGTGTTTCATGCGCCGTCACCACGCGCCGTGTCGCTGTCTCAGGCGGACACCGTCCGCCGCGCGGCACCGCTGGATTGGGTGGGCGTCTTCGTCGACGCGCATCCCGCCACGGTGGCGAAGGTCGCGGGCACCCTGTCGCTGGCCGGCGTTCAGCTGCACGGGTGCGAGCGCGCGGACGACATCGCCGAGCTCCGGGAATGCCTCGATCCCTCGTGCGAGATTTGGCAGGCTGTCACGGTGCGGGACCGCCTCCCCGACGCCGCCACGCCGGGAGTCGACCTGACCATGTTCGACGGATATGCGGAGGGGCGACGCGGGGGGACCGGGCGCACCTTCAACTGGAGCCTCCTGGAGGGGGGCGGGGTTCCCTATCCGTACGGACTCGCCGGCGGCCTCTCGCCGCAGAACGTGGCGCATGCCGCGCAGTATGGGGCACGCATCCTGGATGTCAGCAGTGGAGTGGAGTCGTCGCCCGGCTGCAAGGAGGCCGGTCTGGTCAACGCCTTTCTGCGTGCGCGACGCAGCACGATTCGCCATGCGAGCCTGAACGAGTCGAGTGACATGGAGCGCGTCGCATGATCACCAGCACACGGTTCGGCGAGTTCGGTGGAGTGTTCGTCCCCGAGATCCTCGTGCCCGCCCTCGAGGAACTCGAGGCGGCCTGGCTGGACGCCATGACCGACGAACCCTTCTGCGCCGAACTGCGCCACCTGTTGCGTCACTGGGCGGGTCGGCCGACTCCACTGTACCGCTGCGGCAGGTTTGGTGCGGCGTTGGGGGGTGAGGTGTGGCTCAAGCGCGAGGACCTGCTTCACGGTGGGGCACACAAAACCAACCAGGCACTGGGTCAGGCCCTGCTCGCCCGACGCCTCGGGAAGCGCCGGCTCATCGCCGAGACCGGCGCTGGACAACATGGCGTCGCCACGGCGATGGCCGGCGCGGCACTCGGGCTTGACGTCGTGGTCTATATGGGCGCGCGGGATATCGAGCGGCAAGCGCCCAACGTGGGACGTATGCGGTTGTTCGGTGCGACCGTGGTGGCCGTCCACACCGGGTCGGCGACGCTCAAGGACGCCATCAACGAGGCGCTGCGTGATTGGTCCGCGCGCTACGAGGACACGCACTACCTGCTGGGGACCGCTGCCGGCCCCCATCCGTTTCCGCGCATGGTCCGCGACTTCCAACGGGTCATCGGCGACGAGGCCCGGGCACAATACCTCGCTGCCGTGGAGAGCCTCCCTGACGCCGTTGTCGCCTGCGTCGGGGGAGGCTCGAACGCCATCGGGATGTTCACGGCATTCCTCGACGACCCCGTGCCCCTCGTCGGCGTGGAGCCGGCGGGGCGCGGCCTCGACTCCGGGGCGCACGGGGCCACGCTGCAACGTGGGCGACCAGGCATTCTCCACGGCGCCCACACCATGATCCTTGAGGACGAGGACGGGTTGGTGATTGAGTCGCACTCCATCTCCGCCGGGCTGGACTATCCTGCGGTAGGGCCTGAACACGCATGGTTGCAGGCCACCGGACGGGCGCGGTATGTGGGTTGCACGGACGCCGATGCGATCGCAGCGGCCCTGGAGCTCGCGCGCTGTGAGGGGATCCTCCCCGCGTTGGAGTCTGCCCACGCCCTGGCCGCCGCATGCGTGCTCCTCCGCGATGGCGAGGCGCGGTCGGTGCTGGTGAACCTGTCGGGCCGCGGGGACAAGGACCTCGCCACCCTGGCGGCAGGCACCAGCACCCGCGGAGGCGCCCCATGACGGCGCGATACGCGGCGATGTTCGAGCGCCTGTCCCTCCGCGGCGAAAGCGCGCTGATCCCCTTCGTCACGTTAGGCGACCCCGATCGCGCGCGCTCGCGGGACGTCCTGGCGGCGATGGTCGAGCAGCCGATTGACGGTGTGGAGCTGGGGGTGCCGTTCAGTGACCCCGTGGCCGACGGTCCCGTCCTCCAGGCCGCCGCGACCCGTGCGGTCGCCTCGGGCATCCGCGTGCGCGAGTGCCTGGACCTCGTCCACGAGCTCCGCGAGCTGGCGCCACACCTGCCGATCGGGTTGCTCGTGTATGCGAACACGGTCACCGCACGTGGGGTCGCCCGCTTCTATCGCGAGGCGGCCGCGGTCGGTGTCGACTCGGTCCTGGTCGCTGACCTGCCGCTCGACGAGGGTGGCCCGTTCGACGTGGCGGCGGTGGCCGCGGGGGTATCGCCGATCTACGTCGCGGCACCCAACCTTTCGGAAGCGCGGGTTGCCGAACTGGCACGGCGAACGCGAGGCTACACCTATGTCACGAGTCGCCCCGGCGTGACCGGCGATGACCGCCACGCGGACGGGGCCGCACTCGCCGGTCGCATCGCCGCCCTGCAGCGCTCGGCTGCTCCACCCGCCGTGGTCGGTTTTGGCATCTCAACGCCCTCCGATGTACGGCGGGCATGCGACGCCGGTGCGCGTGGCGTCATCGTGGGGTCCGCCCTGGTCCGCCGGATCCACGAGGACGGCACGGTCCCGTCCTCGTACCTGTGGGAGCTGAAGGCTGCTACCGCCGGAGTGCGCTGAGACGGTCGCGGAGGGCCGCGTTGCCGGCGTTCAGCCGCAGACTCTCCTCCCACGCGCGTCGAGCCCCCACCGTGTCCTTCGCTGCGAGGGCGGCCACCCCAAGGTTGTCCCAGGCGCGCCAGCTCCGCGGGTACAGTTCCGTCGCCATCCGATGGAACTCGGCGGACTTCGTCGCGTCCTGGCCCATGGCCACTGAACCCAGGAGGCGCAGGGCGCCCTCGGATGGTGTGAACGTCACCCCAAGTTTGGCGGAGACGTCCTGGAAATGCGTCACGACCGTGCGCGGCGCGGCCAGGGTACGCGGCAGGTTGAGCTTGTACCCGTCAAAGATAAAGCGCAGGGCATCGTATTCCGCCACCAGCGGAACCGAGCCATGGTCGTCGTGCTCATAGTACTTGAAGGCGTAGCGAAACCCGGCCGGCTTGTATGCCTTGAGCTGCGCATCGAACTGGGTGATCGCGCCAAAATGCGGGTTGGTCACGGAGTCATCGGGGCTCAACGTGTTGGCCTGCGCCACGTACAGGGCACGGCCGGCCCAGTTGGCCGCAGCCATCCGGGCCTTGGCCTGGCGCAGCAGGAGGGTGTTGTCCCACCACAGGCTGGGATCGATCGCGACGTACGCGTGAAACAGCTCCGGCATGGTGTACAGCGCCTGGATCGCCGTGATCCCTCCCAGCGAGTGTCCGACAAAGACCCGGAACGGGAGGGTGCGATAGCCGCGCTCCACCTGGGGGATCAGCTCATCGCGGATGAACGACAGGAAGGCCGGCATTCCGCCGCTGGTCTCGAGCCCGGGCATCGCGGTGCCGCCGAACCCGACCGTCGTGCGCGTGGGCGTCATGTCGCGCAGGCGGTCCCGCGTATTGGGAATCGCCACGACGATCATCTCCGGAAGGACATAGGTCCCATTTACCCCCGTGCCGAGGATCTGGATCAGCCCGGTCACGGAATGGAAGTGTGCGTCGCCGTCGAGCAGGTACAGCACCGGGTAGTGCTGCGGGGTTGCGGTAGTGTCGCTGTAGGAGGGCGGCGTGTACACAAGGTACGGGCGCTGCTCCTTCAGGTGAGCCGAGTGCAGTGAGTCCACGCGACCGATCCTCGTCGCGTGGTCAAACCGTGACTGCGCCGAGGTCGACCAGGGCAGGGCGGCGGCGATCGCGATGGCCAGGGAACGCAGGGAAGGCATGGGGCTGAGGTTGAGAGTGACGCATCGTATCCGATGGCGCGTGGGCACGCGAGGGCCCCGGGACAGCCAGTGAAGGACGGGATCGCCGTGCGGGTGCCGACCGACACCTATCCCCGTGCCCAGGCGTAGGTGGGGACGTGCGGCGCTCGGCAGCAACCCGGACGCCGGAACGGTTGTCCAACTCCTCGACCCCATGGCCGACATCCGCACCCTCCTGCGCGAGCACCTCGGCGCCGACTATCGCATTGAGCGCGAACTGAGCGGTGGGGGCATGTCGCAAGTGGTGCTCGCCACGGACCTGCGACATCAGCGTCGGGTGGTGGTCAAGCTCCTCCCAGCGGGATTGACCGCCGCGATTTCGGCGGAGCGCTTTGAGCGGGAGATCCTGCTTAGCGCGTCCCTGCAGCATCCGAACATCGTGCCGGTGTTGTCGTCCGGGCGCATGCACGGCCTGCCGTATTTCATCATGCCGTTCATCGAGGGCGAGTCCGTGCGCGCCCGGGTGCGTCGTGGTCCCATGTCCGTTCGCGAGACCGTGAACGTGTTGAAGGACGTGTCGCGTGCGCTGGTGTTCGCTCACGCGCAGGGCGTGGTGCATCGCGACATCAAGCCGGACAACGTGCTGTTGTCGACCGGGGCTGGTGCCGCGGTGGTCACGGACTTTGGCGTAGCGAAGGCACTCAGCGCCTCGCGCCATGGGGCGCACGTCGGACCGCACGCCCCGGGGATGACCGGGGCCGGGATGACCATCGGGACGCCAGCCTACATGGCACCCGAGCAGGCCGCGGCGGATCCCTCGGTGGATCACCGGGCCGACTTGTATGCGTTAGGCATCCTCGGGTATGAGATGCTGGCCGGCGCGCCGCCGTTCCACGGGCGGACCCCACAGGAACTGCTGGCGGCCCAGATGACCGAGGCCCCCGCCCCGCTGTACACGCGCCGCTACGACGTCCCGCGCGCGTTGAATGAGCTGCTCATGCGGTGCCTCGAGAAGCAGCCGTCGCGACGCCCGGACTCGGCGTCCGTTCTCCTGCGGCTCCTCGAAGATCCGGAAGTCGTGAGCGGCGTCTTCGCGGTCCAGGTGCCGACGCGCGCGAAGCGTTGGCGCGCGGCCGGGCTCGGGACGGCGGCGGTGTTCGCTGTCCTCGCCGCCGCAGGCTGGTACCAGTCGCGCGCGGGAGCGACGCCGGGAGTGTCTGTGGCGCTCGTGCCGGACACGACCGGCCTCTCCGTCGCCGTCGTGCCGCTGCAGGTCGTTGGGAACGACGCCCAGGCGCGCGACGTGGCCGCGGCGCTGGCGCCGATCCTCGCCCAGACCCTCACTCAGCTGCCACGCGTACGGGTGGTCTCGGACGCCTCGGTGCGCGCGCTCCGGGACTCCGTCATGGCGAGCCCAGCGGCCGGGCGTCGACTGGGAGTCTCGCACCTGCTGGAGGGGAGTATTCAGCGGGAGCGCGAGCAGGTGCGGGTGACCCTCCGGCTCGTCTTCGCCGCGACTGACTCCACTGCGTGGAGCACAATCCTCACCGGGCGTGTGGACAGCGCATTCGCCTTCCAGGACCGGGTGGCTCGCGCCATGCGCGAGGGGCTCACGCCGCTTCGTCCGGCACCGCGCCCCTGAGTGGGGAACCGCGGCACACCCGGTAAGGGTCAGGCCTGGGGTCCCACGGCGACGGCGTGTCGTGCCTTGCGGGGGCCTCGTCACGGGTCGCGCGGGTGGTCGAGGGCTGGTAGCTTGCCGCGCCGGAAATCGCTGGAGGGGAGATGCGTCGCTGTGCCGTCGGACATGTCGTCATGCTGTTTGGGGTCGTCGCGTGTGGGGATGCAGCCACCGCGTCCAGCGTCACCCCGGCCAGCATCGCGAGCACGAGCGAGGCGCCATCCGCAGTGGTTGGACTGGCGCTGACGCCGTCGCCATCGTTCCAGGTCCTCGGCACCAATGGCCAGCCCGTGGTGGGCCTGGCGGTCACCGTCTCGGTGGTCGAAGGCGGTGGAACGCTCGTCGCTGCGCCGACGCGCACCTCCGCCGGGCGGACATCCGTTGGGCAGTGGATACTGGGCACGAGGGCTGGCCGCAACGCGCTCCAGGTGAAGGTGGACGGCCTCGCGCCACTGCTGATTGTCGCGACAGGAGTGGCCGGCCCGCCCTCGCAAATCATCAGCATCTCGGGGAACGGCAAGCGGACGTTAGCCGGTACCGCCATGGTCGAACCGCTGGTGTTGCAGGTAGCGGACCAGTATGGCAACCCCGTCGCCGGCGAACGCGTGAATCTCACGTTGGACGCTGCGGGCGCGACGCTGCTCCCCGCGCAGGTGACATCGGACGCGGAGGGCGCCACCAGTCCGGCGGTGTGGCGATTGGGCCTCAAGAAGCGCAACATCACGGGGCGCGCCGTCCTTGCGGCACATCCCGCCGTGGCGACCGCGCTCCGCGCGGAGTTCCAGTCCGACTACCACATTGACGTCCGGTTCTCGGGGACGGCCAGTGACGCCATTCGACAGGCCTTCGAGACGGCCGCGGATCGCATCGCGGGGGTGATCGTGGGCGATGTCGCCGACCAGCTCCTCACGAGTTTTGATCCGTCGCGGTGCGGCGGCCCGGCCGGTGTCGTGACCGAGACGGTCGACGACGTGGTGATCTACGCCGAGGTGAGCGAGATCGACGGGCCCGGCAAGGTGCTCGGACGAGCGGGACCGTGCGTGACGCGCTCTACCTCGCGGCACACCGTCGTCGGCCTCATGCAGTTTGATGTAGCCGATGCCCAGAACCTGCTGGCGTCGGGGCGATTCGAGGCTGTCGTCATGCACGAGATGCTGCATGTCATTGGCGTGGGCTCCCTGTGGCGCGCGAAGAACCTGCTCGAAGGCGATGTCGCCGTGGATCCGCGCTTCATCGGTGCCCGCGGGACCGAGGGGTGTGTCGCCAGTGGCTTCACCGTTGCTTGCGGTCCGGGGAGTGTGCCCGTCGAGAACTCCGGGGGATCTGGCACCCAGGGGTCGCATTGGCGCGAGTCCGTGTTCGACGCGGAATTGATGACCGGGTTCGCCGAAGCCAACGCGACGATGCCGCTCAGTGCGATGACGATCGGATCGCTCGAAGACTTCGGGTACCTCGTGCATACAGGCGCCGCCGATCCCTTTGTCGCCACCACGGCACTCGCGCGGCAGGCGTTCCCCGCGGCTTCGGCACGCGTCGCCATGGATGTCGTGCTGGCGCCGCGCCTTGAGGTGAGTCCCGCCGGGTGGCTCCGTCCCTGGCGTTAGGCGCCGCGCACACTCGCGAGGAAGCGATCCACCTCGCTGCGCAGCAGCTCGGCCATGCGAGACAACTCGGCGGCGGCGCCTTGCATCTGGCCCGCCGCGTCGCTCGTGTCCCGGACGGCACTGGCCACCAGCTGGATGCCGCTCGCCACTTGCCGCGTGCCCTCGCCGGCTTCGCGAATGTTGTGATTGATCGCCGTCGTGGCCTGCCGCTGCCCGCGCACGGCATCCGTCACCTCGCCGGACATCTGGTGCATCTGCCGAATCGCCCCCGTGATCCCGTCGATGGCATCGATCGCTTCGCCCGTCGCGTCCTGGATCGCCTGCACCTGGGCTCCGATCACCCCCGTGGCCTCGCCCGTCTTGGACGCGAGGGACTTTACCTCGGCGGCGACCACGGCGAACCCGCGTCCCACCTCGCCGGCGTGTGCCGCCTCGATCGCAGCGTTCAGCGCGAGCAACCGCGTCTGGCCGGCGATGTCGTTGATCAACTTCACGACCCGAGAGATCTGGGCGGTCGCATCGGCCAGCCCGAACACGGTCGTGTTGGCTCGTTCGGCTGCGGTGACCGCCGACGAGGCCTGGTGTTGCGCACGCGTCGACTGCTCCTCGATCTGGCTTACGCCCATCTCCACCTGCTCGGCGGCCTGGGCGACTGTGTCCAACGACACCGATGCTTCCTCGGAAGCGGCGGCGACGGTCACGGACTGCGAATTGGTTGCCCGCGCCGTGTCGGACAGGCCCTCTGCGGTTGCCCGTGCTTCCGTGGCCGCTGCGGCGACGCTGTCGACCACCGACTTGATGACCCCCTCAAAGTCGTCGGCAAGCCGCAGTCGCTCCACGCGTGCCGTGTCGAGGGCTGCGGCTTGGGCGGCCATCTGGGCCGTCGCTCCGTTGATCAGGCGTGCCGCGTCGCGGTACGTGCCAAGCAACCCGCGTTCCAGGACCAGCCGATAGTACTTGCGTTCGCTCGCGTGCTGCAGCGAGGCCTGTGACTCGCGGATGAAGGCGTCGGTCAGGTCCAGCAGGTGGTTGATGCTTCGCGCCAGGTCGCCTAACGGGCCGTCCCTCCGGATGCCCAGGACACGGACCTCCAGGTCACCCTCGGCACTCTGCCGGCAGGCGTCGGCGATGGCGCGGATCCCCTCGCGGATGTCCAGTAGCTCGGTGTCTGCGGCGGACGGTGCACTGCGTCGCGCGATCGGTGTGTGCAGTGTCATGGGGCTAGAGGCTCCAGATCCACTCTTCATAACTCTTCCCGGTGCTGGCGAGGGTTTCTTCGAGCAGGGCATGGGAGGCCGCCAGCCCGGTCTGGCGGTCCGGGTGAGCGCGCTCCGTGTCCCGGAGGACGGTATAGATGCCGGCGATGGCGTCGACGCATCGCCGCTCCGGCACGCGCCGGTTGGAGTGATACCCGGTGATGCGTCCTGCGCGATCACGCGAGGGGGTCACATGGGCGAGCACCCAGTAGTTGGAGCCGTCCCGCGCGAGGTTGTTGACATACGCAAAGATCTCACGACCCTGCGCCAGGGTGTCCCACAGGAGCTTGAACACGGCGCGCGGCATGTCCGGATGCCGGATCAGGCTGTGCGGCGCGCCGATCAGCTCGGCTTCCTCGTACCCCGACACCGCAATGAACACGTCGTTGGCATACGTGATCCGGCCCTGGAGGTCGGTCTTCGATACGATGATCTGGTCTTCGCCGAACGTCCGTTCACGGCCGGTCGGGGTGGCGCGGTCTCGAGTGGCGAGCATGCGGGGCCTGCAAGCGAGTGGTCGCCTTGGGGTATCGACCACCCGCGCCCCCGCAATATCAGGGTCTCCCTGACGATGCGACGCTCGTGTCAACGCAAACGGGCCACCCAAGGTGGGTGGCCCGCGTGCGTCTTGCCATCGCGGTGATCAGGCCGCCTTCACGTCAGGTCGTGGTTCACCCACCAGCGCGATCGCCAGGACCTCCGACAGCGTGTCGACCGCATGAAAGGTCAGTTGCGCGCGGACTTCGGCGGGCACGTCCTCGAGATCCGCCTCGTTCCGCCGCGGGATGATGATGGTGGTGATGCCGGCGCGGTGCGCGCCGAGCACCTTCTCCTTGACCCCACCGATCGGCAGCGCGCGGCCGCGCAACGTGATCTCGCCGGTCATCGCCACGTCGCGACGCACCGGGATGCCGGAGAGTTCCGACACGATGGCCGTGGCGATCGCCAGGCCGGCCGACGGGCCGTCCTTGGGAATGGCTCCCGCCGGCACGTGAATATGTGCCTCCGATGCCCCGGCCAACTTGTCGGCCGGGATGCCTAACGCCGCCGCATTGTTGGTGGCGTACGTCAACGCCGCACGGGCGCTCTCCTTCATTACGTCGCCGAGCTGGCCGGTGAGAATCAGCGCCATCGGCCCGCTCCGTCGAGCTTCGTCGTCCGTTGGTCGCGCGGCGCCGTCACGCCGGATGGACGCCTCCACGAACATGATGTCGCCCCCCTGGGGCGTAGTACATGCCGGTCGCCATCCCGACCTGGTGCGTCTCCTGGACGCGCTCCGGGTGCACCTTGGGTCGACCGAGCAGCTCGCGCACCTCGACCGCGTCGATCACGCTGTCGGCGATGTCGCTCTCGTCCCCCGCGGCAATCTTGCGTGCCACCTTGCGGGCGGCCCGCCCGATCTCCCGTTCGAGCTGGCGAACACCGCTCTCGCGCGTGTACTGCGACACCACGGACATCACGGCGTCGTCGGAGAACGTCACGTGCCGGTCCCCAAGGCCGGACTCCTCCAGCTGGCGTGGAATCAAGTACTTCTTCGCGATCTCCGCCTTCTCCCGCTCGGTGTAACCGCTGAACTCCACGACTTCCATGCGGTCGAGCAACGGGCCCGGAATGTTCTGGATGAAGTTGGCCGTCGCGATGAACAGCACCTCGCTCAGGTCGAAGGGCACGCCCAGGTAGTGATCCGTGAATGAGTCGTTCTGTGCCGGGTCCAGGACTTCGAGCAGGGCGGACGCCGGGTCACCCTGGAACGACTGGCCGAGCTTGTCGACTTCGTCCAGCAGGAACACGGGATTCTTGGTCCCCGCCTGTTTCATCCCCTGGATGACCCGACCCGGCATCGCACCCACATAGGTACGACGGTGCCCGCGGATGTCCGCCTCGTCGCGGGCACCCCCCAGGGCGACGCGCACGTACTGCCGCCCGAGGGAACGCGCGATCGATTTCGCGATCGACGTCTTGCCAACGCCCGGCGGGCCGGCAAACAACAAGATGGGCCCCTTGGCCATCGCACGCGCCTTCGCTTCGGCGGCGTCCGTGATTCGTTCCTCGACTTCGTTGGGATGCAACGTCGGTGTAGCATCCTCGCGTGCCCCCCGGAGCCGCGACGCCGGAAACTCGCCGGTCTTGGTGACCTCCTCCGCCACCTGGCGTGCACGAAGCTGCCGCACGGCAAGGAACTCGAGCACGCGGTCCTTCACGTCCTGCAGCCCGTAGTGATCCTCATCGAGCACGGTGCCGGCGTTGTTCAGGTCGAGCTGGTCGTCGGATCGCTTGCCCCACGGCAATTCGGCGATCCACTCCAGGTAGGTGCGAATCACCTGAGCCTCCATGGACTCACGTCCAGAACGCTCCAAGCGCCCGAGTTCACGCTCGACCTCGGTCCGAGCCTCCTTGGGAAGGTCCAATTTGGAGAGCTTCTCCCGCAGCTCCGAGACCTCCTTCGATTGGTCGTCGTCGCCGAGCTCCTTCTGGATGGCCTTGAGCTGCTCGCGCAGGAACATCTCCCGCTGACGTTCGCCGAGTTCCTCCTGCACCTGAGACTTGATCTCCTCCTGCGCCTCGAGCATCCCGATCTGCCGCTGCACGTGCACCAGCACGCGGCGGAGCCGCTCCTCAACGCTCAGCGTCTCGAGGAGTCCCTGCTTCTCGGGCACGGGCAGTTCGATGTAGCCGGCGACCAGGTCGGCGAACTTGCCGGGGTCCTCGACGGAGTCGAGCACCTGGTGCACGACCTCCTCGGGCAGCCCGCGCTTTTCGCCGAGTTCCTGGGCGCGTTCCCTGGTCTCTTTGTGGAGGGCCTCAAAGGCCGCATCGTTTTCGTCCAGCGGCCGCATCTCCTCGGTGGGGAGGACGACAGCTGTCAGGTATCCTTCGGTGGTGCTGTACTGGAGGGCGGTCGCCCGCTGTTCGCCCTGCAGCAGGAGCTGAACACCCCCAAGCCCGCGCTGGATTTGCCCGATGCGGGCCAGGACTCCCATGGAGTACAGGATATCCGGCGTCGGTTCATCGGTGTTGTCCTTCTGGGCCACCGCGAAGACCAGCCGGTCCCCCTTGAGCGCGGCCTCGATGGCGCGCAGGGTGCCCGGCCGCCCAGCGGCGATCGGGTTCGTGACCCCTGGGAGGATCACGGTGCCGCGGAGTGGAAGGACGGGAAGCGTCTGCCGTTGCGTCATGAGATGTCTGGAGTTCGGGCGATCCGGGTCGGGCCACCACGATTGGGTCCTCCTCTCGCAAGGACCTGCGCGCGTGAATTACGCCACCCTGACCGGCTTTGCAACTTTCACCAGCCATACTGACGTAGGAGAGCTGCCGAAAAGCGGGTCCGCGGGCGTGCGCACGAGCGTCGGCGGTTACCGGTCTGGCCCCCCGGACGGAGAATGTCTCTACCCCGACCTTCCGGTCAGTGATACACTTCGCACGCGCCTGCTGGCGTTTCTCCCACACCTCCACCTGGTGCCCGACCCCCTGATTCCGGCGTCCGACTCCGACTTGCGGGCGCATGTTGAGCGCGTGCTGCAGGAGGGGTACGAGGTCGACCGGGAGATCGGTCGCGGCGGCATGGGGATTGTCTACCTCGCCCGGGACCGTCGGCTCAAGCGCGCGGTGGCCATCAAGCTGCTCCCGCCCGAGCTGGCGTTCCGAGGAGAGATTCGGACCCGGTTCTTGAGAGAGGCGGAGACCGCTGCCCAGCTCGGCCACCCCAACATTGTTCCGATCTTCTCCGTCGACGAGCGCGAAGGGCTGGTCTTCTTTGTCATGGCGTTTGTCGACGGCGAGAACCTCGCCGTTCGGCTCCATCGCGAGGGGGCGATGCGCGAGGAGGAGGTGCGGAAGATCCTCGTGGACACGGCGCGGGCCCTCGCCTACGCGCACGAACGCGGGGTCGTCCACCGGGACATCAAGCCGGACAACATCCTGATTGATCGCGACGGCCGGGTGATGGTCACGGACTTCGGGATCGCGCGCGCGATCACGGAAGGCGCCGATGCCCGCTTGACCGCGACGGGGACGGCGATCGGGACGCCGGCGTACATGTCGCCGGAGCAGTCGATGGGAGAGCGCGAGGTCGATGGGCGGAGCGACCTGTATTCGTTAGGCATTGTCGGCTACCAGATGTTGACGGGCGACCTCCCGTTCAACGCCTCCAGCACGCCCGCCCTCCTCGTCAAGCACCTCTCCGAGGCCCCACCGCCGATCACGGATCGCTGTCCCAGCCTGTCGCCGGACCTGGCGAGCGCGATCATGATCATGCTCGAGAAGGATCCCGCCGATCGCTTCGCGAGTGCGACGGCGTTGGCCAACGCCCTCGAAAGCCGCAATGTGCCGCAGGCCAGGGCCCTGGCCCCGGCGGCACGGCCGGTGGCACCGCAGCCGCTCGCGGCGCCGGCGTCGGCGGACGTGGCCTCGCTGATCTCCGACGCCGAAGTGGCCAAGTGGCACGACGGACGCGTCGTCCAGTTCCGCAAGTCCGCAGGGCCGTGGGCGTTCTTCGGTGTGGCCGCGATCATCCTCAACATCTTCGGCATCGTCGACTTTGTCGGAGTCTGGGGACTGTGGACCATCTTCATCGCCTGGAAGTACGCCAAACTCTGGACCGACGGCTTCGATTGGCGCCACGTCCTGAAGGAACCCCACGATCGAATGTTCTTCGACGTGGTCGCGGAATGGGCGGACTCGGTGCGCGCGCTCTGGGATCCCCGGAAGCGCCACGACGTCCGGGAGCGGGACCGGCTGCGCCGCGAGCGGGATGGTGCCCTCCTCGGCGGGGCCATGTCGCGCCCACTCATTGCACGTTCCGGCGGAGCCGCGGCGCCGGTTTCCGCGTTTGGCACGCATGCGGCCCTCGTGCAGGAATCGCTGCGCAACCGCGAGGACATCGTCCGGCTGATGCAAACCCTCACAAAACGGGAACAGCAGCAGCTCAAGGACGTCCCCTCGAGCGCGGCGGCCCTGTACAGCAAGGTGGAAGCCCTCGCGATCAGCCTCGCCGATCTCGAGCGCCACCAACCGGACGCCCCGCGAGCGGAGGTCGATGCCGAGATCGCCCGCCTCGAGGCCGAAGCCAACCCGCTCGATGTCGCGGCCAGTGAGGATCGGGTGCGGCGCCTCGCCATGCTCAAGCGGCAACGGCGCGCGTGGGCCGACGTCGGGTCGCGGGCCACGACGCTCCGCGAAAAGCTCGAAAGCTGTGCGATCGCCCTGCAGAACATGCGGCTCGACATCATCCGGCTCAAGGCGGGGTCGCAGACCTTCGACCACATCACCAGCGTGGCCGAGCAGGCCGCCGTCCTGGCGCGAGAGGTCGACACCGCCATGTACGTCAAGGACGAAATGGCGAAACTGGACGGACGCCGGGCCGGTAGGGCCAGACGCCCGTAGTCGCTGCGGCGCCGGCCCCTTCCTCGTTCCCCTCATGTCCGACGTCCTCCGCGAACGCGTCACTGCCGCCCTGAGCGACGCCTACGACGTCGGTCGCGAGGTGGGGCGCGGGGGCATGGGCGTCGTGTATCGCGCCACGGATCGCAAGCTGCGCCGCGAGGTCGCCATCAAGGTCCTCCCGCCAGAACTCGCATACCGGGAAGACGTGAAGCAGCGCTTCCTCCGTGAAGCCCAGACCGCGGCGCAGCTCAGCCATGCCAACATCGTCCCGATCTACGCCGTCGAGGAACGCGATGGCCTGGTCTGCTTTGTGATGGCCCTGGTGGATGGCGAGAGCCTCGCGAGTCGCATTGCGCGCGAACGCCACCTCAGCCCGGAGTTCACGGCCGACACCCTCCGCGCGGTCGCGGATGCCCTCGGTTACGCGCACGGCCGCGGGATTGTGCACCGGGACATTAAGCCAGACAATATCCTGCTCGACCGCCACTCGGGTCGGCCTATGGTCACCGACTTCGGGATCGCTCGCGCGGCCGAGGGCGACGCCAGATTGACCGTCACCGGCATTGCCGTGGGTACGCCTGCCTACATGTCACCCGAGCAAGCCATGGGTGAGAAGGAGATCGACGGGCGATCCGACCTGTATTCGCTCGCGGTGGTTGGGTACCACATGTTGTGCGGCGAGCTGCCGTTCCACGCGTCCAACACCCCGGCCATGCTGATGAAGCACATCAGTGAGACGCCGCGGCCGATTCGCGCGCAGCGCCCTGACGCCCCCGCCTGGCTGACCGGCATCCTCGAATGCGCGATGGCCAAGAAGCCGGCGGATCGTTTCGCCAGCGCCCACGCGTTTCGCGACGCCCTCGTGCGGCGCGAAGGGCCGGCACCCGCGGACGCTCCCGAAGCTCCCGCCCCCCCCCCGGCGCCATGGAAACACGCGGTGCCGCGTGATGCGGTCGAGGTGGCACGCGTCCGCCTGCCACGCGTCTCGCGACAGGCCACCGAGCAACCGCCGGCGCGCAGTGCGATCGAAGCGGCGAATCCCGGATGGAGCACGAGGGACGGTGGCCCCGCGCGCCCGCCGGTGCCTGCCTGGATGCCCGCCTCGTGGCGCGATGCGCGGCAAGGGTGGCAGGGGCCGGCCGCCAAGGGGCGGCAGGGCAGGGGCGAGGCGCTCGACCAGCTCCCGGTGATCGAGAAGATCCGTCGCTTTCGTCGGCGGGCGACAAGCACCGTGACCACGCTCGCCTTCCTCACGGTCATCAACCTGGTGTTCTCTCCGGGGTTCTTCTGGGTAATGTTCCCGGCATTCGGCATGTTGATGGGGCTACTCCGCCATTGGGGTTCGCTTCGCGATGATGGGGTCCAGTGGGCTGACGTCTATGGGCCGAAGGCGCGGGAGGCCCTGGCGCGGAATGCCGAACAGCGGGGGCGACTCCGGGCGGGGGTGCCGGCGGACGGCGCGTCATCACTGGCACCGCCCGACGTGTTGGCCGGGCCGCACGGTACGGCCATTCGGCGCGCGGCCGACGACCGCGAGACCCTGCGCGACGCCGTGGCGCGGCTCGGAAAGGCCGATCGGGAGCTGATCCCCGACGTGTTGCCGACGGTCGACGCGCTGGTCGAGCGGATTGCTTCCCTCGCCGGTGCGCTGCATCGCATTGATGCTGACACACAGCCCCATGCGATGGCCGAGGCGGCGGCGCGCATAGAGGCTGCACGCGCGCTACCGGAAGGACGAGACCGGGACCAGAGGGTGCAGCTGCTGGAACGACAGCTCGTCACCATGAAGGACCTCGCCTCGCGTCGCGAGACGCTGGCATCTCAACTTGAGAGCGCCTCCCTCATGCTGCAAGGCATGCGGCTCGACCTGGTCGCCCTGCGCTCGGCCGGCGTCCAGTCGGCCATGAATGATGTGAGCTCCGCGACCCAGGAAGCCCGGGCCCTCAGTCGGGAGATCGCCAACGTCCTCGACGCCGCCAAGGAAGTCCGTTAGCGGGCGGGTCCACCGCCGCGCGTGCGCGCCGCGACGGCCGCCTGAATCGCTACCGCGGAACCTCTGCCGGCAGCCACCGCTCGCCGCCTAACGCGTACCCAACACCGGCACCCACCACGAGGCCCGCCGCCAGGCCCTTGGGGGCGCCATTCAGGAAGTCCTGGAACGAGGGATTCACTTCGGGGGCCTGGCCAAAGCCGATCAACGCCGCGCCGAGCAGTCCGCCGATGATGGCGCCCTTGATCGTCGCCGAGCGGGTCGTACGCCCCCCGCTGACCTCGATCCGCTCAATGGCGCCCGTGCGGATGCGTACCCGCCGGTATTGCTCGACCAGGACGGGTCCCATCTCGAAGCCCAGCCGACGTCGCACGCCGGCGGTATCCAGCACCATCTCACCCGCTTCGAGCGAGTCCACACGGCCCACAAAGCGGTCGCGGCGAATCGTCGTGGCGACGACCCGTACCCGTGTGCCGACCGAAATCGAGGCGACGGGCGCAGCTTGTTGCGCACCGGCGTCGACGGCCACGAGCGCGGCGATGAGGCAAGCACTCCGACGGAACAGCTTCATGCGCGGCCCTCCAGGGCGTCAAGTCGATCGGTGAGTTCAGTCGCCATCCCCGGATGCCCGAAGCGGTGCGCGGCATCGATCCCCAGGCGTAACGCGGTCTTGGCCTCCTCGAACCGCTCAAGGGCCTCGAGCACCTCGGCATGGCGGCCAAAGCCGTTGCCTTCGTCGTCATACGAGCCGAGGTAGGCGCGCAGGTGTTCTTCGGCCTCTGCGTGTAACCCCGCTTTCATGGCCTCGTTCGCCAGCCCAAACCGCGCCAACGGGTTGGATGGATTGCGGGCGACCATCGAACGAAAGGTGTCGAGCCGGGAGACCGTCATGGCGCCAGGTGTGATGCGAGGATCTTGGCGAGTTGTTCTGGCGCTTCTTCCGGCAGGAAGTGTCCCGCGGCAGGCACCTCGTGCAATGTTGCCCCGGGAATGGCTGCCGCGAAAGCCGCGGCCACGCGGCGGTCATGGCGACACTCACGGCCGCACACAATAGACGCGCGTGCCGGCGATTCCCCCATGTCGGGCTCGGCACACGGCCGGGCGAGCGCGCGCAGGTGACCGGTCAGGACCGCCGGCCCGCTCGGCCCGGCAAATGGCCGCGCATACAGGTCGGCGCTGTGGACCGCGCGTGACTTGTCAAAGAAACGCTTCACCATCGCACCGTGGAGCAAGCTCGCGCCCACGGTAGGCGCGGCCCATCGCACGACGCCGGTCAGCCACCGCAGGGTTCCCCAGCCATGCAGCGGAGCACTCGCTCGTGCCGGGTTCACCAGGAGGAGGTCCGAGACGCGACCGCGCGCTTGACGAGCCAGCTCCGTCGCGATCAGCGCGCCAATGCCGTGCGTCACCAGGCTGGCGCACTCGATCCGCAGGGCATCCAGGAGCCGCAGCGTGCGACGAGCCTGGGATGCAATCCCGAGATCCGCACCGGGTGCAGCCACGCTTCGCCCACACCCGAGCTGGTCCATGACGACCACCCTGCGCCCGGGCGGCACCAGGGGAACGACCTCCTGCCACAGGTGGGACGTCGTGGGAAATCCGTGAATGAAGACCACCGGACACCCCTGGCCTCGGGTACCCGCCGCGAAGTAGTAGAGGCGGTCCCCATCGAGTTCCACAAACTCCCCTCGCATGTCACCTCGCGCCTGGTCTGGCAAGAAATTACTACCGCAGGGAGGGCTAGCGCCGGGCGGTCAAAATGCTATCGTTACGGCCGTTTGGGGGATGACGGGCACTGTTGGCTGTTTAACTCCATATGGCACAAGAACTTAACCAACAAACAGCGGGCAAGATCCTCTCGTTCGACGAGGACGGGGAGTTCACGTCGGCCCCACCATCGCCCCCACCCCCACCCCCGCCACCTCCTCCGCCGCCGCCGGTGGAGTTTTCGGGGGTGCCACTGCTCGACGCTGCCGGTCGAGTGCTGCGCTATCGCGCCCTCCGGGAGCTGCTGCCGGCGGACGTCGGTTCGGCTCTCACTGATGCCGTGTGGCTCACGCAACGAGAGGGGATCCGCCTGGCGGTGGCCCAGCGTGTCGATGGGATCTGGAACAACCTGATGTTGGGTGTTCCCAAGGTCGGAGCACGTGACGCCGCCTCACAGGTCGGGACGGTGATGGCCGTACACCGACTGCTGGAGCTTGGCTGGGACCCGGGGGCGCCGCCCTTCCTCGCCGCCCGCCGTCCCTTGTTTCGCCTGCTCGCCGAGGATGCGGACCACGCCTTCACGTACGAATTCGCCGGCATGGGCAGGGACACCGAAACCGTGCAGTTTGCCCGCAGCATTCTCCGCGCGGCGGCCGCCAGCGCGCTCGCCCATGCGGGGTACGAAATGGATCCGCGCCTGCGTGGCGCGGCCATGCGCCTGCTTGAGCGCGTGGATGAGTTCCTCGCTTCCGAACTCGCGGATGATCCCTGGGTCAAGCAAGGAGGCGAGGTCGCACTGCATCCCGACGCATTTCCGCCGTCGTTTCATTTCCTCCTCATGCTGTCGTTCATGCCGACGTTCCTGAACGAACATGACGATTTTCTGGATCGACTCGCGACCTGGCTTCAACGCCCAATCCCGAAACATCCGGCTCGGCAGTGGGTCGGGGCTCGGCCCTTGGAGCATCCGGCGCTTCTGCTGGGCGATCCACTTGGGGCGCGTGGCGCGGTGGATGCCGATGTGCCTTTTGCGGCCTTCTGGCTCGAGCTCGCGGCGCGCTGCCGTTTGTTGGGGAGGCATCCCGGATGGATGCAGGCCTGGGAGCGGCTGCTCAACGCGAGGGATCGGGAATTGATCTGGCGTCCGTCGCGAGGGCAGGGACTGGTCAGCCAGATGCCCATGGCATGGCCGTTCGTCGACCTGGCTGGCGACGGGGAAGCGGGTGTACCGGGGGAAGTCACCTTCCGACTCGCCCTCATCGCCAGGCACCTCGAGCGCGGTCCGGAGTTCACCTAAGGAGACGTGTTCCGCGGCCGGTCCGGCGCCAGGGTTCCGGTCGGGACCCGGCACCCCCGGAGCCGGCCGCACGGCGATGTGCTCCCGGCCGTTTCCCGGCGCCCCACGAGGAAGCTACGTTCGGTGTGGAGCCAGGCACGGTGTGTGGCTCCACCCCGCCCTTGCTGATCCGACCGCATGCTGGAGACGTTTCGCGGGCACCTGCCCGAGTCCGATTGGTACCCGGCGCACACGCCGGATGTCAGCGCGCATTTGCTGGAATTGCCTGATGGCGAACGTGCCCGCGTGGTTGAGGCGGGCCCGACCGACGGGGCGCCGGTGGTCCTGGTGCACGGCTGGGCGTGTTCCGCGTACTTCTTCCGCCGTTTGATGGCTCCCCTGGCTGCCGCGGGGTACCGCGCGGTCGCCCTCGACCTTCGTGGACACGGGGGGTCGTCGCGCCCAACAGCCATCGAACCTTACACCGCGCCGGCGATGCGTGCCTTCGTCGTCGCCGCGCTGGATGCCGTGGGGATTCCGCGTGCGCACGTCGTGGCACATTCGTTAGGCGGCGGCGTCTCTCTGGATCTGGCGGCGTTTGCCCCGGCCCGGGTGCGGTCGCTCACCTTGCTGGCCCCGGTTGGCCTCGCCCCCGTGCGATTCGTGACGTGGGCGCGCCTGTTCACCCCGGTGGTGGTCGCGCCGCTGGTCCCGTATGCCGTCCCCCGCTGGAGCATGCCGCTCCTGCTACGGGCCGTGTATGGACGGGAGGGACGATGGGCCTCGCGAGACGTCGACGAGTACTGGGCCCCGACGGCCGACCCGGCGTTTGCGCGCGCCCTTCATGCGTTGCTGCATCACTATCGCTTCGCCCCGCGCGCGGACAGCGAACTCGCCGCTATCCAGGCCCCGACCCTGGTTTTGCTTGGAGACCGCGACCTCCTCGTGCGTTCACGCGCGAGCGCTCAGCGTGCTCAGGCCGTCGGCTGGCCCGCGGTGACCTTTCCCGGGGCAGGTCATGTGCTGGCGGAAGAGGTGCCTGACCAGGTGCTCGACCACCTGCTGCCGCATCTTGCGCGCTGCGGAGGCCCGGGGTCGGTACATTCCCCCGCATGAGACGAGCTGAGTAGCAGATGATCAAGCGCAGCACACCACGGGGACGGGGGCGGGCCCCGTCAAGGAAGAATCCGGACGAAGCGGTGCCGCACGAGGAGACGGCCCTGCCCACCGCCGTTCCCGCCGAACCGGAAGCGGCTCCTACTCCAGCTGCCGACGCGTCAGCGTTTGCGGCACTGGGGCTCCTCCCGGAACTCGTCTCCGCCGTGGCTGCGGCCGGGTACGTGGCACCCACTCCCATCCAGACCGAGGCGATCCCGCTCTGCCTGCGCGGACGCGACGTGATGGGACTGGCTCAGACCGGCACCGGCAAGACGGCGGCCTTCACCCTGCCGATCATCCACCGCCTCCATGGGGGGCCACGGCGCACCCGCGCGCTGATCCTCACGCCCACCCGCGAACTCTGCCAGCAAGTCGAGGGGTCGTTCCGGAAGTACGGCCAGTTCTCCGGCCTGGACGTCATCCCGGTGTTTGGCGGCGTCTCGTATGAACCGCAGGAGCAGGCGCTGCGAAACGGCGTTGACGTGATCGTGGCCACTCCGGGGCGCCTTATCGACCACATGGAAAAGCGAAATGTGGCCCTGGATGAGCTCGAGATCCTGGTCCTCGATGAGGCAGACCGCATGTTGGACATGGGGTTCGCTCCGCAGATCAACCGGATCGTGAGCGGCATCTCGCCCTATCGCCAAACGCTCCTGTTCAGCGCGACCATGCCCCCCGAAGTCGAGGCACTGGCGCGCAAGTACCTGCGACGTCCCCTCGTGGTTCAGGTGGGGCGGCGGTCGCAAGCCGCGCACACGGTCCGCCACGCGGTGTACCCGGTGCCGGGCACCCGCAAGACGGCCCTGCTCGTGTCGCTCTTGAGCAGCCACGACATGGAATCGACCCTGGTCTTCACGCGAACCAAGCATGGAGCGGACCGGGTCGTGCGCGCCCTGCACGAAGCGGGGGTCGAGGCGACGGCCATGCATGCCGACAAGACGCAGGCGCAACGCAATGCGGCCCTGGAGGCATTTCGCCGCGGCGACATCAAGGTGTTGGTGGCCACGGATATCGCCCAGCGTGGACTCGATATCTCGGGGATCAGCCACGTCATCAACTACGACGTGCCGGGCCAGGCCGAGGACTACATCCACCGGATCGGGCGCACCGGGCGGGCCGCGCAATCCGGCGACGCCTTCACGTTCATGGCACCGGACGAAATTGCGATGGTCCGCACGATCGAGCGCGTCCTCGGACAACCCATCGAACGCATCTCGATTCCCGGGTTCGATTTCGGGACGTCGGGATAGGCGCGGCGGAGCAGGGCCCACAGGCGCCTGAGGTCGCGCGCGCGTTCGTCGGGATCATCCGAGACGTCACTCATCGCCGGACGCGCCCCAGCCGGCTGACCGTGATCGTCTCGGCTGCCTGTCCGCGAGCGACGATGAGTCGGGCGTTGGCGGCACCATAGCCGAGCCCCAGCGGGCTCCAGGCGATGGAGTCACGCGTCGTGGACAGGGTCACGCCGAACACGGCGCCGAGGTCGTGCACGGCCACGGTCTCTGGACCAGCGACAATCGACAAACGCGCGCTGGCCGTGTCCATCCGCAGGGCGGTGCGTTCGCTGCGCCGAACGGCGTGGTCTCGCCCATCCATCAGGGAACGGACGGCCTGGGCGGCGGCCCCTTCGGCGGCGAGTCGGTCCTGTGCGGACCGAAACGGCGGGAGTGCGACGAGGGCGGCCAGGCCGAGTACGACCATGGCGAGGAGCAACTCGATGAGCGAGCCGCCGTGGCGACCTAACGAACGGGATGTGCGCGACATGCGCCCAAACCTGATGAGCGCGCCGAGGAAGTCGTGCCCGGTTCACCGCGACCGGTGCCGAATCGTGGCATCGGAGGGCACTTCCCGCCTTCTCGGGCTGCCAGTAGCGTTGAGGGATGCGACGCTCCCTTCGTGCCGCGTTCGGCGTGTGGCTTCCGTCCGCCCTCGCCTGTGGCCTACCCCGCCAGGACGACCTCAACCTGGCCCAGCAGGTGTCAGAAACGACCGAGGTACTCCTGTCCATGCAGGAAGCACAGCTCGACCTGAACGACCGCATCGACTCACTCGCGCGCGTGGTCCAGGCCCAGGACTCCCTGATCCGGATGATTGCCAACCTGAGCGGCAACCCCCTTCCCCCCCGATGATGTACGTAACCATCGAATACTGCGTGATGTGAAGCTACGAACCTCGGGCCGCCAGTCTGGCGGTCGAGATTCGCACGACCTACCCTGCCGCGCTCGTCGAGCTGTTGCCCTCGTCGGGTGGCCGCTTCGAGGTGACCCGCGACGGGATCCCGGTCTTCCAGAAGTCGGTCGTCCGTCGACATGCGCACCCGGGGGAGGTCGTGAATCTCCTCGGCGCGGTCGATACTCCTCTCTAGTTCCTGCGTCGTGCTCGCGCTCCCGCCCTACGACCTCCCAACATGCGCATAGCAATCTCAACGGGTGGCGGTGACGCGCCCGGGCTCAACGCCGTGATCCGCGCGGCTGTCCTCAGTGCCACCAGCCGTGGATGGGACGTGTTGGGTATTTGTCGCGGGTACTTCGGGTTGCTGGGCGAGGACGAGATCATTCCGCTGAACCGTGATCGGGTCCGCGGCATCGCGCACCTCGGGGGCACCATCCTCCGGACGACCAATCGCGGGAACCCGTTCGCCTTCCCCGTACGGCAACCCGACGGCAGCTGGGTGGAGATCGACCGTTCAGCCGAGTTGCTGTCGACCATCGAGCGACTCGGCATCGACGCCATCATCACGATTGGTGGAGATGGATCCCTGCGCATAGGCCAGCAACTGCACGAGCGCGGCGTCCATATCGTCGGCGTGCCCAAGACGATTGACAACGACGTGGCCGGGACGATTACGACGTTCGGGTTCGATACGGCGGTCAACACGGCCATCGAAGCCATCGACAAGTTGCACACCACTGCGGAGTCGCACGAACGGGTGATTGTGATGGAGGTAATGGGGCGGCATGCCGGTTTTATCGCCCTCCATGCAGGGGTGGCCGCGACGGCCGATGTCATCCTCATGCCGGAAGTTCCGTTCGACATTGAGAAGGTCTGCGCGAAAGTGCGCTCGCGCGATCGTTCCGGACAACGTTTTTCCATCGTGGTCGTCGCCGAGGGCGCCTACCCCATCGGCGGCCAGGAAGCGATCATGGGATCCTCGCTCCCCGGGCAGGACAAGCGCGTGGGGGGCATCGCGGGCCGGATCGCCTGGGAAATCCAGGAGCGCACGGGAAAGGAGGCGCGATCCCTGGTCCTCGGCCACCTTCAGCGTGGCGGCTCCCCGACCGGTTACGACCGCCTGCTCGCGACCCGATTTGGCGGCGCGGCCGTCGAAGCAGTCGAGCAGCAGAAGTGGGGGCACATGGTCGCGCTGCAGTCGCCGCACATCGTCGCGATCCCGATCACCGACGCGATTGGGGCGCCCCGTCGTGTCGAGCTGACCCACGACATCGTCCGAACCGCTCGTGCGGCCGGGATTTCCTTTGGCGACTAGGGAACCACGGCACATCGGCGGGCGGCGAGGGTATCGCTGCGTACCGGTGTCCAGATGTCCACGCCGGGACGTCCCCCACGGGTGACGCCGGGTCGGGGCGGTGCGCATGGGGAGTTGACAAGCGGTTCTGGCACATATGTTTAGCCCCACCCAGCAGGCGAGGGCTCGCGCGGCACGAGCGGTGCGTCTGGTCGGGTGAGCCGTGGCCCCGGAGGGCAACAGGATGGCGCGTTGGACGGTGGGTTCATTGGTGGTTGGCGGATTTCTGCTCGCGGCATCGCCGTGGGCGGCGGGCGCACAGCAGTTGCGCTCGCTGGTGCCGACGCGCCGTGAACAGGCCCCTGAGATCCCGCGCGAATATCGTCCGCCCCGCGGGATGTGCCGCATCTGGATTGATGGCGTGCCGCCCGACAAGCAGCCCGCCCCCGTCGATTGTGCGACCGCGGTGAAGCACAAGCCGCGGAACGGGCGGGTGATCTTCGGGGAAGATGCGAAAGGGGAGCCGGAGTCCGGGAAGAAGGACAAGGACAAGCCGAAGAAGCCGTAGCGAAACCGCGCTGCGTTAGGTTGACGCATGCGCAGCAACGTCCGCGATCGCTCGCTCCCCCCGGACCACGAGGCGTTCCTCGCGGCCAAGCCGCCGACCGGGCGCGTCATCATCATCGCCCCGACCCGGGCGGCCTGCGAGACCATCGAACTCGCGCTTGGCCTGCACATCGACACGGTGCTGGAGCGGGAGCACGGTGAGGAAGTCCGGGCCCTGGCGCGCGGCGGACGCGGGTTCGGGATTGTGGCCGGAACCGGCACGGGGAAGACGCTGTCCGTGCGCCCCATCGCCGAGGTGATCCTCGGCACCAGCGACCTGCGCGTAGGCGTGGTGAACCGGGAGCGTGAGGCGACGCCGGAGACGCCGACATGGAACGTCATCATTGTCACCACCGGGATCGCGCGCCGGTGGTTCATGGACGGCGACATCCTGGCCGGCGACACCCTGGTCATCGACGAGATCCACCAGACGTCCGCCGAGTTGGAGTTGTGTCTCGCGTTAGGCAAGCGCGTGGGTTGCCGGTTCATCTGGTTGTCCGCGACGGTCGACCCGAGTTTCTACGCGCGGTACCTGGAAGCGGCGGACATCGTCCACAGCACGGCGTTCGATCCGTCGCGTGCGGCCGATGTGCGCGTGGTGCGGCGGGACCCGGCCGAGTTCCTTGACGACAAGTTCCTGCAGCAGGTGATGCGCGAGCGTCGCGGGGTCGGCATGTTCCTGCCGACGCGCGCCGCGGTGGAGCAGGTGGCGGCCGTCGTGGGGGACCGGTTCCGCCGGATCACGAGCGCCTTTTACCATGGCGGCGAGCCCATTCGCGTGATTCGGCCGTTCCTCGAGGAGGGCGCGCCGAAGCCGTTCTTCCTGGCCATGACCGCTGCTGGACAAAGCGCCTTGAACATCAAGGGGCTCGACACGGTGATCATCGATGACACCCGGTTCGCCAATGTCGTGGAACGCGGCAAGAACGTGCTCACACGCCTCCACTTGGGCACCAACGAGATCCTGCAGATGGCTGGCCGGGTCCACGGCCGGGTCGAGGGGGGGCGGGTCTACCTGCTCACCGACCGCGACATCGTGTTCTCGGCACTCCGGCCAACTGCTCCCGAGTTCCAGTTGGGGGGGGATTCGGAGCGCGTCGCCCTGACGTGTGCTGGGTTGGGGGTGCGCGCGGACACGCTGGACCTGCCGGTGCAACTGGACCGGATCGCGTACCGCAAGGCACTGGCGCGCCTCGAGGCGCGCGGCCTGGTCGAGAACGGGCGGCTCTCGCGGTATGGCAAGATCGTCGAGTCGCTGCCGGTGGAGCGTCCGTGGGCGGAGCTGATCGCCCATGGCGAGGACCGGCTGATGCCCTATCTCGCCGTGATGGCGAGCATCGAGAGCCTGCACCGGATGACACGAGAGCAGCGCGACCTCGAGGGGTTGGTCGTGGCCGGGAGCGACCACCTCACCGCCTACAACGTGTATGCTGAGGCCTTTCGCAAGGCGGGCTACCTCGGCGAGGTGTACGGCCTGCCGCGGCACCTGTTTGACGAGACGATGATCGCCGCCTGGGCCGACCGCCGTGGCGTGCTGGTCAAGGCGGTGGAGGATGCGGCGTTGGCGATGGCGAGCGTCTGTCGCGCCGTCGGGGTGCCGCTGCCGGAGGCCATGCCGCCAGCCGACGACGCCGTGCGACGGGCCTTCGGCGACCTGATCGCCCGCATCATGCCGTTTGACCTCGTGATTGACGAGACGACCGTGGACGGGCAGGAAGCCCGCGTCTCCAAGACGAGCGTCTGTGGATCCTGGGGCGCCGTGGCGGGATCGCTGCGGTACTTCGCCGATCGGTTCGGAAACCCGCGCGCGTCGATCGAAGGCACGCAACTGCCCAAGGACCTCGTGCACCAGTACGCCGTCCGAGGTGCCGCGGAAGTGGTGTACGCCGGAGATGAACGACGAGACGCCGTGATCCGTCGCGAACGCGTGACGTATTTCGGCTTTGAGCTGGAGCGCGAAGAGACCTTCCTGGACGAGTTCCACGACGCGGAAGGGGACGCGGCTCGTCTCGCGCTCGCCGAGGCACTGGCCAGGGAGGAGGCACGGCATCCGGCGGTGCGGGCCAATCGGCGCGATATCGACGAGGTGCGCGACTGCTATCGCCGCAGCGGGGGCGCCACGCCGCGCCTCGGCCTGCCCGAACTGCGGGGGCGCTACCTTGAGGCGCTGGCCGGCGTCCAGTCGGTGCGCGCCTACCGGGCCGCCACGCTCCGCCTGGACCTCCGAGGGTTGGTGGACACCGAGACGCGGGCACGTCTGAACGAGCTTCCGGGTGAGGCGCTGGTTCGCGAACAAGTGGTGGGCATCGAGTACGACGTCGAGGAACCGTCGGACGGCCCGGCCGTCGGTGTCGCGCGACTTGTGCTTCCGGAGAAGCTGGCTCGCTCGCTTGCCGCCGAGGAGGTGCCGGTGCTGGATCGCCCGGTGCGCTTCGTTGTGCATCGCGGGCAGCGCGGGAGTGTGCGCGCCGCGACCCTCGACGAGCTGCAGGAGTTGCTCGATCGGCCCTGGTCTCCCGAGGAAACCAGCCGGCGTCGCCAACGCGAGGAGGAGGGGCGTCGGAAGCAACGCGACCGCGATACGGCGCGCACCCGTGGAGAGCTGGATCGGTTCCGCCGATCGCGGGACCGGTCGCGCGTCTCGCCGAAACGACGCGGGAAGCGTTAGGCGTCGGGGACCTCCACGGTGTACGTCTCGGTGCGCACAACGGAAAAGCCACGCGCCAGGTAGTTGGGGAGGGCCGCGGGGGCGTCCAGCGTGCAGGTGTGAAGCCAGACGCGCTCCGCGCCCATTGCCTGGGCCTCGGCGATCGCGCGCTCCAACATCCAGCGGCCCAATCCGCGGCCCTGCGCAAAACCCTTCAGGCCGAAATACGCGATCTCGATGGCGCGGCCGACGGTCGAGAGCTCCGCGTATCCGCCGGGCCGCTCGTCCACATCCAGCACGAACACGCGCGTGGAGGGCGACGCGACCAGCTCAGCCCACTGCGCCTCGGACCATGGCAGCCGATCGCGCCACGCATAGTCCGCTCCCACTTCTGTGTAGAGCAGGCGAGTCTCGTCCCACGCCGTCGCATCGAGCACCCGCCATGATGTGCCCGGCGGAGGCGGCGTGATCGCCGGCGTGATGCTCGCTGTGAGCTCCAGGTACGTCCGCGTGACGGCAATGGGTGGCATGAGGGGCGCCGGGGGTGCGTCGGAAGAAAGTTGCCAAGCAAGGGCTGGGCAATTGTACTGAACAGTCCTATTTTGATGGTTCCGTAACCATATGCTAAATAACACTTTACGGTAGCTATTGAGGAGATAGCTGTCTCAGTGGGCTTGCTTTTTTGGACTCGCCAGTCCTAATTAGTGTGCATGAAGGACACCCGGGGGAGAATCGTGGGAGCGGCCGCCTCGCTCATCGCCGAGAAAGGGTTCAAGCGAACCTCAGTCGATGACGTGATCGAACGAGCGGATCTCAGCGGAAAGAGCCACTTCTACCACTATTTCAAGTCCAAGGAAGAGCTCGGGCTCGAGGTGCTGGGGCGCCAATTCGAGTCGTTCGCTGAGCGGGGCTTGGTGATCCTGCGCGAGCCGCTGATTCACCCGCTGGAACGACTGCACCTGTTCATCGACTCACTGGTCGCCCTGCAGACCGAGCGTGGATTCCGCGTGGGGAGTCCGTTCGGCACTCTCGCGACTGAAATGGCCGACCTGCATGAGGGGTTCCGCGAGCGGCTGGTTCAGGTGTTCGATCGGTGGGCGGCGCAGATCGAGGCTCTCTTGTGGGAGGCGCGTCCCCTGCTCAACCCCGAAGTGGACACGCGACGGCTGGCGCGCTTCCTCATCGCCACCCTCGAAGGAGCCCTGATGATGTCGAAAGTCAATCGCGATGCGGAGATGCTGCGCGCCATTGCCGCCGACCTGAAGCGATTTATTTCCACCCACCTCCGCGAGGGCGTACCCGCATGACGGCTGTCCTGGAGTTCGAGCGTACCGACGTGCCGGCGGTGGGTGATGTGCCCTCTGCCGCCGATTGGGCTCGCGAGGGGTTCGAGGCGGCGGCACAGCGACAGCTGCCCCCGCTGTACTCCTTTGCGCTGAAGCTGTCGCGCAATCCTGACGATGCGGAGGATCTCGTCTCTGACACCTACCTGCGTGCCCTGGAGCGTTGGCATCAGTTCCGTCCGGGGACCAACATGCGCGCCTGGCTTTTCACGATCCTCTACCACGTGTTTGTCAGCCGCAAGCGACGGATCAGTGCGCGGGAAGTGCTGTCCACGGACGATCCCGAAAGCCCCGTGGGGCCGGAGACGTTGGTTGGCGACGCGGACCCCGAGGGGGCGTTCTACGACTCATTCATCGATGAGGAGATCGTCGCCTCCATCGAGGCCTTGCCCTCGGAATACCGGACCGCCGTCCTCATGAGTGACGTGCATGGGATGCGGTACGCGGAGATTGCTGAGGTGTTGGGTGTCCCGGAGGGTACGGTCAAGTCCCGCCTGTTTCGGGGACGGCGGATCCTGCAGCGGCGGCTCCGCGACTACGCCGTGTCCGGTGGTTACGTTCGCGGAGCGCCGCTCGAGCCCGCCGGCGCGTCGTGACGCTCGCGCCAGCGGGCCGCCTTGGCGCGGTTGCCGCACGTGGACATTTCACACCATCGGCGCCGTCCGTTGCGAGTGTCGTCGAAAAACACGCGGGTGCACCGCGGGTCGCCGCATCGTCGCACGCGCGGTAGTTCACCCTCGATCATCGCGTCCGCTGCCGATTCGATCACCGGGATGAGGAGCGCCGCGAATGCGTCGCCCACAGGCACCAGGGTATGGGCAAAGGTACCATCTTCACGGAGGTCGATGCGGCGGGTCACGGCCGACCGCCCCAGCACGCGATTGATCTCGGCGAGGGCATCCAGCCGGACCCGTTCCGATTGCGCGCCACGTTCGGCCAGCTGCCGCAGGGCGGCGCGACTTCGTCTGGCCTCGACAAGGGCGGCGGTCGCGCCGGCAGGCTGTTGGTGCGCACGGCGGCGCATGCCACTCGCGCGTTCGGCATCGAGGACGGCGGCATCCACCAGGAATTCGACCAACGCATCGAAGTCGCGGAGCAGGTCGATGCGGTGTCCACGTCGGGCCTCGTCCGTGTTCACGAAGTCAAGCCAGAGTCGCTCCCCCACACGGGAGAACTCTGTGCTGCGCGGCACCCCATGCGCGTCGCGGCCCGCCGGTGAGAGGAGCACCTCCATGCCCTACGTTACCGCCAATGAGGCGCGGCGCAAGGATAGTGGGCCACGATGGGTGCGGCGACTACATTATCCGCGTGCCACCCACGCCACGTCCTGCCACATGCCGATGATCGCGGTCGGGTCCGCAAACCCCGTCAAGGTGCGCGCGGTGGAGAGTGTCGTTAGGCGCTGGGGTGCCGGATGGGAGGTGGAGGGCGTCGGCGTGTCGTCCGGCGTGCCGGACCAGCCGTGGGGCGACGAACAGACCATCGCCGGCGCGCGTGCCCGCGCCGAGCGCGCCCGCGAGGCGCTCGGTGCCGACGTGGGGCTCGGGCTGGAGGGCGGTGTGGTGGCCGCAGCGGAGGGTTTGCGGACCTGTGCGTGGGCGGTGGCCGCGTTCGCCGACGGCGCCACGTCTATCGGCGGCTCCCTGTCGATGCCGCTGCCTCCCGCCGTCGCCACCCTGGTGCGGCAGGGCATGGAGCTCGGGCATGCGATGGATGCGTATTGCGCGACCACCGGGACGAAACATGGGGCGGGCGCCGTGGGCATCCTCACCGCGGGACTCGTCGATCGCGCGCAGGCCTACGAGGTGCTCGTGGCCTATGCGCTGGCGCCCCTGTTGAGTGCACCCCTCTGGGCACCGGAGCCGCGATGACCGCGCCGTTTGTGATTCGTGAATACGTCCGCTGGGCCGACGTGGACATGGCCGGGATCATCCGGTACGACGCCTACACCCGCTTCATGGAGCTTGGCGAAGCCGAGATGTTCCGGTCCGTTGGGATTTCGCACCTCGACTTCCTCACGCGCTTCGATTTCACGATCCCGCGGCGCGCGATGCACCTCGACTATGAGTCGCCGCCGACCCTGGATGAACAGCTCACGGTCGTGGTCTACATTCCGAAAGTCGGCACGACCTCGCTGACCATCGCCTTCGACTTTGTCGGGGCTGGCGGTCGACGGCGCGCGTCCGGGTCCCTGGTCCTTGTGTGCGCCACGGCCGGGCACACCAGGTCGCAGCCCTGGCCGGCGGCCTTCCTGGAGTTGCTCGCGCCCTTCCGCCTGTCCGCAGACGAGGCGCGGTCGGCCTTGGCCCGGATGACCCCGTGACCGAGCCGCAAGAGACCTACTTTCGCAAGGGCCTCGGCGCGGCCGCCATCGTCCAGGGTGAGCTCGAAGCGGCCTACGCTGACGCCCTCGTCGATCGCCTCCGCGCCAATGACTATCGCCTCGTCGTTGGCGACCTCACCATCCTGCTCGCCAGGGAGTTCGGATTCTGTTACGGCGTGGAGCGGGCCGTGGACTATGCGTACCAGGCCCGTCGTCGCTTCCCGGATCGGCGTCTCTGGTTGCTGGGAGAGATCATCCACAATCCGCATGTCAACGAGCGGCTCCGCGACCTCGGGATCCAGGTCATGGAACCCCGAGTGGGGGCGACCGATGGGACGCCGCGGTTCGACTACGCTGCGGTAGATGCCGCGGATGTCGTGATCCTTCCCGCGTTTGGCGTAACCTACGCCGACTTCCGGGCCCTGCGGGCGCATGGATGCGTCGTGGTCGACACCACCTGTGGATCGGTTCTCAATGTCTGGAAGCGTGTGGAGCAATACGCCCGCGATGCACGCACCGCGTTGATTCACGGCAAGTGGTACCATGAGGAGACGCGAGCGACCGCGTCGCAGGTGCTCAAGTACCCCGGTGGCCACTACCTCGTCGTGCGCGACATGCCGGAGGCCGAGGTGGTGATGACGTACATCGAGGCGGTGGCGCGACACGGCCACGGCGATCGGGATGCCTTCATGGCGCGCTTCGAGCGCGCCGTATCGCCCGGCTTCGATCCCGACCTTCACCTGCGACGTATCGGCGTGGCCAACCAGACCACGATGTTGGCCAAGGAGTCGCTGGCCATTGGCGAACAGGTGGGGCAGGCGCTGGAAGCGGCCTACGGCGCGGACCATCGCGCTGAGGCGTTTCGTACCTTTGACACGATCTGCTCGGCCACGCAGGATCGACAGGACGCCGTCCTCGACGTGCTGGCGGCGGCGCCCGACGTGATGCTGGTGGTGGGCGGCTTCAATTCCTCAAACACCATCTCCCTCGCGGCGTTGTGCGCCGAGCGCGTGCGCACCTATCACATGGAGGATGCCGAGGGGATCGATCCGGTCACCGGTCGCCTTCACTACCGCGTCGCAGGGGTGGCCCACGTCGAGGCCGAGGCCGAGGCGTGGCTGCCCGCTGGACCCGTGACGGTGGGGATCACAGCAGGGGCGAGCACCCCGAACAACAAGATTGGGGCGGCCGTGGCCCGCGTGCTCGCGACCCGCGGGGAGCGCGTGCCGGGGTCGTGAGGCTCCCGTTCCTTCGCAAGCGCCCGCCGGTCCTGCCGGCCCCGAGGGACTTCCCGTTCATTGAACTGCGTGCGGGGGAGTCGTCGGTGCTGGTCGTACCATCGTTAGGCGGCAAGCTGGCGGAACTCTGGCTGGCGGGGCGCCAATGGCTCTGGCAGAGCGACATCACCCCGATGGCGCCCGGCGCAGACGGTGCGTCCTATGTGGAAACGGCGGACACCGGCGGGTGGGACGAGTGTTTTCCCACGGTCGGCGCCTGCCGGGTGCCTAGTTGGGTGAAGGGGGTGGGGGGCACCTCGCTGCCCGACCATGGAGAACTCTGGTCCCGGGCGGCCGAGGTGGAGGTGGCCACCGGGCCCGATGGACAAACGGCGACGTGCCACTGGGTGGGCGTGCGGTGGCCCTATGCGTTCGAACGGTCGGTCCGCATCGACCGGCAGGGCATGGTCCACCTGGGATATGCGGTCGCGAACCAGGGCACGGATCGCCTGCCGTTCCTCTGGAGTGCCCACCCGCTGTTCCCGCTCAGCGAGCGCACGCGCCTGGTGCTGCCGGAGGGGACGCGGTTGCGCGCGTGGGCGCGTCACGGGATCGACCTCGGCGAACTGCGGTCGGAACACCAATGGCCCTGGGTGCGAGCCGGCTCGCGCGCGTGCGACTTCCGGGCGCCCTTCGACGTGGCCAAGAAGTATGCGTGCAAGCTGTTCCTGGACATGCGTGAGGGGCTCGCGATACTCCAAGAGGGTGAGGTGGAGCTGGCCATGCACTGGGATGTCCGGGAGATCCCGCACCTTGGGCTCTGGTTGAACAAGCGCGGGTGGACGCCGTTCCGCAGCGAGCTGCCGTACCTCAACCTTGCCGTGGAGCCTGCCATTGGGGCGCCGGACACCGTGGACGACGCGTTAGGTGACTGGAAGTCGGCGGCATGGCTCGACCCGGGTGAGCGGCGCACGTGGACCCTGCGGTTGGAGGGCCGCGCCGTCACGCCGGTGTAGCCGCGGGCTGGCAGGACGGGGTGCGCGACGCATATTGGGCGCGCACTCACCCCGGAGCGTGTCATGCGCGTCGTCCTGCTACTGTCTGTCCTCAGCGCGACAGCCGCGCCGGCCCAGTCGGGCTATGACATCATCATCCGGGGCGGCACGATTGTCGACGGTACGGGGCAGCCACGCTTTCTGGGCGACGTCGCCATTCGCGGCGACCGTATCGTGCGGGTGTCGCGACTGCGCCTGCGCGGCGGTCCACAAACGCGGGTGATCGAGGCGACGGGGAAGGTGGTCGCCCCCGGCTTCATTGACCTGCACGCGCACCTGGAACCACTGCTGACGCTTCGTGGGGCGGAGAGCCATGTGCGACAGGGGGTGACGCTCGCGGTGGGTGGCCCGGATGGTGGTGGCCCGCTGCCCCTTGCTCCATACCTCGACAGCGTGGCGCGCGGTGGGGTAGGGATGAACGTGGCCTACCTCGTCGGCCACAACACCATTCGCGAGCGCGTGATGGGTGACGCCGCACGGGACCCGTCCACGGCGGAGCTTGCCCGCATGAAGGAGTTGGTCGCCCAGGGGATGCGCGACGGGGCCTTCGGGCTGAGCACCGGTTTGCGATACATCCCGGGCTACTATTCGAAGACCGCGGAGGTGATTGAGCTGTCCAAGGTTGCGGCCGCGTCGGGCGGGATCTACACCTCGCACCTGCGTGAGGAGGGACTTGGCCTGATGGACGGGGTGCGTGAGGCCATCGAGATCGGGCGGCAGGCCCGCATCCCCGTCGTCCTCACCCACCACAAGGCGGTCGGTCGCCAGATGTGGGGAAAGAGTGTTGAGACCTTGGCCATGGTCGACGCCGCTCGACGGCGTGGCATCGACGTCATGATCGACCAGTACCCGTACACGGCGAGCCAGACCGGGATCGATGTCCTCGTGCCGCCCTGGGCACTGGCGGACGGCGACACTGCGTTTGCGCGACGCGTCCGTGACCCGATGCTCCGCGACTCGATCGAGCGCGGGATCCTGGATTACCTCATGAACGACCGGGGCGGCGGTGACCTCAAGCGCGTGCAATTCGGCCAGGTGGCGTGGATGAAGGAATTGGAGGGAAAGACGCTCTACGACTTCGCCGTGATCCGCGGCGTCGAGCCGGTGCCTGAGAAAGCGCCGCCCCTGGTGATCGAGGCGGTGCTCAAGGGCGGTGCCCGGATGATCTATCACATCATCGATGAAGGCGACGTGCGTCGGATCATGCAGCACCCCCAAACGATGATCGCCTCGGACGGCCGATTGACGCGCCCCGGGGATGGCAAGCCGCACCCGCGGGCGTATGGCACCTTTCCACGTGTGCTCGGACGCTACAGCCGCGATCTCCAACTCCTCACGCTGGAGCAGGCCGTGCACAAGATGACCGGCATGCCGGCACGTCGCCTGGGGTTGGCGACACGAGGGGTGCTGCGTGAGGGCGCGTTCGCCGACGTCATGGTCTTTGACCCGGTCCAGGTCTCGGACCGAAGCACCTTCGAGGATCCCCACCAGTATCCCGTCGGTATCGAGTGGGTGTTCGTGAATGGCGTGGCGATGGTCGACGCTGGCCAGTTCACAGATCGCCGGCCCGGGCGGGCGCTCCGTCGCACGCCGCTGGTCGCCCCGCGACCGGCGCCACGGCGCCGGTAACGCGCGGGGTTGCTTGACGGCGCATGGTACGGACTGCAAGCTAGGCCGCGTAAGTGCTTTCTCATGGAGCGGCTGAGATGACGACGATCACGATCACCGTCAACGGCAAGGCCGTGACGCGTGAGGTGGAACCGCGCACGCTGCTCGTGCATTTCCTGCGCGAGCAATTGAGCTTGACTGGCACCCACGTCGGCTGCGACACCAGCCAGTGCGGTGCGTGTACCGTGCACCTCGATGGCCGGGCGGTGAAGTCCTGTACGGTCCTCGCCGTGCAAGCGGACGGGAGTGCCGTCACCACCATCGAGGGGATGGCGCGTGGCGAGGCGCTGCACCCCTTGCAGGCCGCGTTCAAGGAAGAACATGGGCTGCAGTGCGGCTTTTGTACGCCGGGGATGATCATGAGCGCGGCGGACTTGCTGGCGCGCACGCCGCAGCCGTCCGAGGCGGAGATCCGCGGGGCCCTCGAGGGCAACCTGTGCCGCTGCACGGGCTACCAGAACATCGTGCGTGCCGTCCAGACGGCGGCCCGCACGATGGCCAAGGCGTGAGGAGGGCCAAGCGATGATTGGCGCGAGTGTCAGACGAAAGGAAGACGGTCGGTTCATTACCGGGCGAGGCAAGTACACGGACGACATCAACTTGCCGGGGCAGCTGCACGCGGCCTTCGTGCGCAGTCCCTATGCGCACGCGAAGATTCGCGCGGTGGATGCGGCGGCCGCCCGTGCAATGCCGGGGGTGCGTGCCGTCTTCACAGGCGCGGACCTCAAGGCTGGCGGAGTGAACCCGATCCCGGTGGGGTGGCTGCACGCCGGGATCAACGTGGCGGAGCACCATGCCATCGCCGTCGATACCGCACGGTATGTCGGCGAGGCGGTGGCCGTGGTCCTGGCGGAATCCGCCGCGGGAGCGCGCGATGCGGCCGAGGCGGTCGCGGTCGACTACGAAGAACTGGCCGCGGTGGCATCTGCCGTGGACGCCCTGCGCGGCGGTGCGCCGCAAGTGCATGGCAATGCCGCGGGGAACGTGGCGTTCACCTGGCAGTTGGGGGATGCGGCGGGGACCGACGCGGCGATCAAGGGCGCCAAGACCGTCGTCCGGCAGCACCTGGGGAACCAACGGCTGATCCCCAACGCGATCGAGCCGCGCGCCTGTCTGGCGAGCTTCGACGCGGCCAACGACGAACTGACGCTGTACGTGACGTCGCAGAACCCGCACGTGCATCGCCTGATCATGGGGGCATTTGTCCTGGGGATCCCCGAACAGCGCTTCCGTGTGGTGGCGCCCGACGTGGGCGGCGGCTTCGGCTCCAAGATCTTCATCTATCCTGAGGAGGTCGTGGCGTGCTGGGCGTCGAAGCAGGTCGGCGCACCGGTCAAGTGGACGGCCACGCGCAGTGAGGCGTTCCTCTCGGACTCGCACGGACGGGATCACGAGACGGATGTCGAAATGGCGTTCGACGCCACTGGCAAGATCGTTGGGCTGCGGGTCAACACGGTCGCCAACATGGGGGCACACTTCACCCTGTTCGCGCCGGCGGTCCCGACGTACCTCTACGGAACGCTGCTGTCTGGTCAATACGACATCCCCGTGATCCACGTCTCGGTGACGGCCGCCTACACGAATACCGTGCCGGTGGACGCGTACCGCGGGGCCGGGCGCCCCGAGGCGACGTACGTGCTCGAGCGCACGCTCGACATCGCCGCCGGCACGCTGGGGGTGGACCCGGCCGAGCTGCGGCGCCGCAACTTCATCGCGCCGACGAAGTTTCCGTACCAGACGGCTGTGGCCCTGCAGTATGACTCGGGGAACTACGCCCCGGCGCTGGATAAGGCGTTAGGCATGGTGGGGTATGCGCAGCTGCGGTCGGAACAGGCGGCCGCCCGCGCCAACGGACGGTACATCGGCATTGGGCTCTCCAGTTATATCGAGGCGTGTGGCCTTGCCCCATCCCATGTGGTGGGATCGCTGGGCGCCCAGGCTGGCCTCTACGAATCAGGTGCCGTGCGTGTGCACCCGACGGGCAAGGTCACGGTCCTCACCGGCTCACATTCCCACGGGCAGGGACACGAGACGACCTTCGCCCAGATTGTCGCTCACGAGCTTGGCTGCGCCCTGGACGACGTCGAGGTCGTGCACGGCGACACGGCGAAGATCCCGTTCGGAATGGGCTCCTACGGCTCCCGATCTGGCGCCGTGGGTGGATCGGCCCTGTTCATGTCGCTGCAGAAGGTGAAGGAGAAGGGGCGCCGGATTGCCGCACACCAGTTGGAGGCGGCGGTCGAGGATGTCGACTTCAAGGATGGGACGTACTCCGTCAAGGGCGCGCCGGGCAAGCAGAAGGGCTTTGGGGAGATCGCGCTGGCGGCATATCTCGCGCACAATATCCCGGGCGACATGGAGCCGGGGCTCGACAGCACGTCGTTCTTCAACCCGTCCAACTTCGTGTATCCCTTCGGGACGCACGTTGCCGTCGTCGAGGTCGATGCCACGACCGGTCAGGTGATGCTCATGAAATACGTCGCCGTGGATGACTTCGGGAACGTGATCAATCCGATGATCGTGGATGGGCAGCTGCACGGCGGCATTGCGCAGGGGGTGGCCCAGGCGCTGTGGGAGGGCGGCGTCTATGACGGAAATGGCCAGCTGCTCACCGGCTCCCTCATGACCTACGCACTCCCGAAGGCCCACTTCCTGCCCATGGTCGAAACCGACCGGACCGTTACGCCTTCGCCGATCAACCCGTTAGGCGTCAAGGGTGCCGGCGAGGCCGGCACGATTGCGAGCACCGCCGCCACGGCCAATGCGGTGCTCGATGCGCTCGCTCCCTTCGGTATCACGCACCTCGACATGCCGCTCACCCCGGCGAAGATCTGGGCAGCCATCCAGACGGCCCGGGGAGGACACTAAACATGTATCCCGCATCGTTTGAGTATCATCGCGCCACCTCGGTGCCTCACGCGCTCGAGTTGCTGGCGACCTTTGGGGACGACGCCAAGGTCCTCGCGGGAGGGCATTCGCTGCTCCCGGTGATGAAGCTGCGCTTCGCGACCCCCGCGCACCTGATTGACCTGGGGCGGGTGCCCGGGCTATCGGGCATCACGGAGGCGGGTGGGGTCGTCACCATCGGGGCGATGACGCGGCACGCTGACGTGGCCACCTCGGCCGTGGTGCGCGCCAAGGCCCCACTCCTGGCCGAGGTCGCCGGCCACATCGGTGACCAGATGATCCGCAACATGGGGACGATCGGCGGATCACTCGCCCATGCCGATCCCGCGGCGGACCTGCCGGCGGCCATGCTCGCGTTAGGCGCGTCGCTGGTACTGCAGGGGAAGAACGGGAGCCGCACGGTGGGGGCCGACCAGTTCTTTGTCGACACATTCCAGACCGCGCTCGCCCCGGGTGAGCTGCTTGTCGCGGTCCAGGTGCCGGTGTCCAGCGCGGCCTGCGCCTATGCCAAGCATGCCGATCCGGCGTCAGGGTATGCGATCGCCGGCGTGGCGATTCAGCTGGGAGCGTCCGGCGGGCGTGTCGCCCTCACAGGGCTCGCCCCGCGACCGATGCGGCTGGCTGCCGTGGAGGCTGCATTGGCTGCGGGCGCCGGTGCCGCGGCCGCGGATCGTGCTGCCGATGGGGTGGAGTTCATCGAGGATGCACGAGGCAGCGTCGCCTACAAGGCCAACTTGGCCAAGGTCTTCACGCAACGCGCCCTGGCTGCAGCGATCGGCAGGAAGTAGTCACCGGCAGCGAGGACCTGGCGGAGGGGTCGGATGAACGTCCGACCCCTCCGCGCGTTCAGGAGCGTCCGAGCAGCCGCTTGATCCAGTCCACCAAGCTTCGCCAAAGGAGGGGCAGGAGCCGCAACTCCCTCGGTGCCTCCACCGCTGGCGGGGCCGACGGGCCGGTCACCGTGGTGGGCGTGGCGAGTACCGCCGTCTCTGGTGCCCGCTCCAGCTTCTCCCGCGCGGCGACTACGAACTGCTGGAAGAGCTGCTTCGACACCGACTCGATCAGGCCGCGGCCAAACTGCATGATGCGTCCCGCAATATCGATGGTGGCATCGACGGTGACGCTCGTCGAGCCGTCCGCGGTGGCCGTTGCGACCGCCACCATGTGCAGGCGCGCGGACCCGCTGCCACCGCTTTCCTTGCCTTCGCCGGTGATCGTCACGCGCCGCAGGGCCGGGTCCACCTCGGTGAGGACCGCCCGTCCCGCGTAGGCCGTGCTGACCGGTCCCACCTTGACCCGGACGCGCCCCACATGGGTGCGTGCGTCAATGCTTTCCGTCAGCTCGGCCCCAGGCAGGCACGTCACGACGTCCGCCGGGTTATTCAGGAAGGCAAAGACCCGGTCCGGGCTTGCCTGCACCGTGAACGCTTCGTGTATGACCAGGGACATGGGGTCGCCTCGCGCGAGATCCCAACGATATCCCCATCCCCGGGCGACCGGCAGGGCACCCGTCGGAGCCGCTGGGCAAGTGTGGCGAGGGAGCCCGCCAGGTCAGTAGTTGAACTGCGCCTGCAGCCGGAGGAATCCGCCCTTCTGTCTGTAGTTGGCTGGAAGTGCGGCGTCGAGCGTCAGACGGTCTGAGCGCGTGTACTGTGCCGTGAGCTCAAAGCTGGATGTCGGCAGCCATTCGACTCCTCCTTCGTATTCATGGACCTCGTAGTGTCGGGCGTCCTGCTCGACCTTCTTGCCACCAGAGTAGAAGTGCGCCCGGACGAACGGCTGGATGACCTGGCCGTCGACCTGCCAGCGATACATGGACTGCACGAAGCCGCCGCGCAGTCGCCCCGTCTCGATCGATCGGGTGCTCGCCTCATACTCTGGTCCCTCACCCCAATTCCACTCCCCGACCAACCCAAAGGGCTGCGCGTACCAGACCAGGGAGACGGCGACCCGGTCGTCGGCGTACTCCGGAAGTGCACGAACATTCGCCGTGCGCGAGGGAACGACGAACCGGCCCTTGTATCCCTGGACGCTGGCCTCGATGAACTGGCCGTTGGAGAGCCGGAACGGGTAGGTAGCGCGCGCCACGGCGTGGAGTGAATTGTTGGCCTCCGGCCGGTTGGCCGTCTGGCCATTCATGAGGCCGACGCCAAACACGCCGTAGTCACCCGTGCCCTTCAGGCCGCTGTCGGTCAGGATCCGGAAGCGACGGCGCGCCGTGCTTGAACTCCAATAGTAGAACAGCCCAAAGTCCCGCTCGTTCGGTACGGCGCTGTTCAAGCCGTCGTGCCGGTCGAGGGGGAGTCGATTGGAGCTCGATTGCAGGTTCTCGAACCCAAACGGGACCTTGCTCTGGCCAAAGCGCAAGCGGTGCTCCTTCGCGCCGTCCAGCCAGAGATCGAAGTACGCATCCCGGAGCTGCAGGTAGTGCGCAGTGCCGGCGGCGTCGGACGCGTAGTCCGGCTGAACGTAGATCGAGACCCGATTGTTGATGTCACCGGACAGGATGAGGCGGCCTCGACGCAGGAACAGGCCGCCGTTGTTTCCGATCGACCGGTCACATTGCGGGCAGGTCAGCTGCTTGTTGCTCTCAAGGAGTCGGTTGTACCGGATCTGGGCATACCCCCTGAGGCTGATCCGATCGTACCAGGCGCGCGAAGGCGCGGCCTGCGCCGGTGCGGCACTCTTCGGCCGGCCCGAATCCGCCGGTGCTTGCGCCACCGCGCTCTGGGCGACGCCGAGCAGGAGAATGACGGCGAGTCTGCGACGCGGGGCGAGGAAGGGATGGGGCACGGGAGTACGGGCGAGGTGCGGAAGGTGGCCGTTACAATTGTGCCTCAAGCTTGTTACAAATCTTATCGTTACAAAGCATTCTCCTTGCCCGTGACGACATCGTTACAGAATACCCCGCGCTCTGCCCGCGACGCGGTGCCCGCGCTATCGTCCAGCCGAACCCCATTCCCGATTCCGGGTTGTGAACGAGCGAATTCGTGAGATCCAGCGCGCGATGGAGGCCACGGCATACGTCACGGATCGGGACGTGGCGACAGCGGTCTTTCTCGCCACTACCCTCCAGAAGCCCCTGCTGGTCGAGGGGCATCCGGGAGTCGGGAAGACCGAGATCGCCAAGGTCCTGGCGCGGATCCTCAACACCGACTTGATCCGACTTCAATGCTACGAGGGGCTCGACGCCTCCAGCGCCCTGTACGAGTGGAACTACCCGCGGCAGCTGCTGCACCTGAAGCTGCAGGAGGGGTCGGCCACCCCCGCGGCGGAACGCGAGCGGACCCTCTTCTCTGAGGCGTTTCTCCTCAAGCGACCACTCCTCGCCGCGATCACGCACCCGGACCGCTCACCCGTCCTGCTCATCGATGAGGTCGATCGCGCGGATGAGGAATTCGAGGCGTTCCTGCTGGAGGTCCTCTCTGACTTCCAGGTGAGTATCCCCGAACTGGGCACTATCCGTGCGACCTACCGACCGGTAGTGATCCTCACGTCGAATCGGTCCCGGGACCTGTCCGAGGCATTGCGCCGCCGCTGCCTGTACACCTGGATCGGGTATCCGTCGTTTGACAAGGAGTTGCGGGTCGTGCGGGCCCGGGTGCCGGGAATCACGGAGCGCCTTGCCCGGGAACTCACGGCCTTCCTCCAGTCCCTGCGCACGCGCCGACTCGAGAAGACACCGGGGGTCGCCGAGTCGGTTGACTGGGGGCTGGCACTCGTTGCGCTCCACGCGGATCACCTGGATGCCGAGGTGGTCCAGGCCACCCTGGGCTGCGTGCTGAAGGACGAACGTGACCACGCGCTGGTGAGCGCCGCACTGGCCGACGGGCAGCTGCCGGCCATGCTAGCTGTCGGTAACTAGTGCACACAGCACCCACGGGGTTGGACGCGGCGGTGGTGCGCCTGGTGCGGCAGCTTCGCGCGCGAGGGATGGCCGTCGGCGCGGATCGCGCGGCGGCCGCGCTGGATGCCCTGCTGGCGGTCACCCTGGCGGACCGTGAGGACGCGCGGTTGGGGCTGCACGCGGTGCTCCTCACTCGGCCTGAGGATGCGGCCATCCTTGATGAGGAGTTCGCGCGGGCGTGGGGCGACGTTGGTGGGCCTGGCGACGCGCCGTCTCCCGGTGCCCCTGTCGCCGACGCCGCGCTCGCACCCCGGAAACCGGTGGCGGGGGTGGCGCCCGTTACCGTGGCCAACTGGATGAAGGGTGAGACCGCGGACCCCGCGGGATCCGTGGAGTTGAGATCGCCGAGTGCCACGGAACGCCTCAGCCAGCGTGACTTCGCGCAATGGGCCACCGTGGATGAGCCGGCCCTGGCCCGCGTGGCGGCGCGGCTGGTTCGACGGTTGACGCTGCGCCGGAGCCGACGGTGGCAGCGCGCCAACCGTGGGAACATTGACCTGCGCGGGACGGTGCGGGCCTCGACACGAGACCTGGGGGAGATGATCCGCCTGGTGCGGCGACAGCGTCGCGTCCGCCGGACGCGCATCGTGGCCGTGTGCGACGTGTCAGGTTCCATGGAGCTGTACACCGCGTTCCTGCTGCCCTTCTTGCACGCGCTCCAAAACACGGGGGCCACGGTGGAGACGTTCTTCTTTGCGACGCGACTCACTCGCGCGACGCACGCGATGCGCGGTGCCCGGTTTCGTACGGCACTGCGCGATCTGGGTCAGCTGGTGCGCGACTGGTCGGGCGGCACGCGGATTGGCGACGCGTTGGCGTCGTTGGTTCGCGGCTACCCCGGGCTGCTGGATCGACGCACGGTGGTGCTGGTCCTTTCTGACGGATGGGATGTTGGCGACCCGGAAGATCTTGGCGACGCCCTGCGCGAACTGCGTCGGCGCGTGGGACGCGTGATCTGGCTCAATCCGCTGATGGGGGCGCCGGGGTTTGCGCCGGAGACGCGGGGCATGCGGGCGGCGCTACCCCATCTGGATGCGCTCGTGCCGTGCCACAACATCGCCGCGCTCGAGGCGATCATTCCCCGGTTGGCGGTCTGATGGCGATGGACGGCGCCGTCACCGGTGGCGAGACTTCTCCGGATGCCTGAAGCGGGAGGAAGGACATGACAGCACCAACGCCTGGGGGGTTACCCACGCGACGCGCGGCAGTGGCGACCCTGATCGGGACCACTGGGTCCTCGCCGCGGACACCGGGGGCGCGCATGTGGGTGGACGAGGACGGGAGCATCGTCGGGGCGGTGACGATTGGCGGGTGTGTGGATGCTCGCGTCGTCGAGGCGGCGCAGGAAGTCTTGGTCTCAGGTGAGGCGCAGGTGGTGGAGATGTCCCTGGGCGAGGCCGATGCCGCGGCATTGGGGATGACCTGTGCCGGATCCGTGGAGCTGTTGATCGAACCCGTTGCACCCGTGCCGACCGACCCCGTCACCCGTGGACTCGAGGCGGTGCGAGCCGTGGTGGATGCGGGGCGAGCGGTCGCCCTGGTCATTGATCTGTCGGGATCGCGGGAGCGGCTGCTGGTTCATGAGGATGGGACGATCGAGGGGACGCTGGGTGGAGGGGTCGACCCGCGCCTCGCGCGCGAGCTCGCCCAGGTGCGCCTGCGCGACCGCGTGAGTGGCATCGAGGTCGTCGCCGGATCGCCGCCGCGTCGGCTGTACGTTGAGGTGCACGCCCCGGCTGCCCGCCTGGTCATCTTTGGGGCGACGCACGTGGCGCAGCCGCTGGCCGAGTTGGCGCGGGTGCTGGGGTTGTGGGTCGTCGTGGTGGACGGGCGCGAGCGGTATGCCACGACCGCGCGATTTCCGTCGGTCGATGAGGTCCTGGTGGGAATGCCCAGCGACATCGCGGGACGGCTGACCCTGCATCGTGACACCATGGTGGTGCTGCTCTCGCATGACTACAAGTATGACCTGCCGGTCTTGCGTCGGGTGCTGGAGAGCGAGGCCGGATACATTGGCTGTTTGGGGAGTACGCGGCGCGGCCAGGCGATGCGGGAGTTCCTGGCCGACCAGGGAGTCAGCGCGGCGTCGCTGGCGCGGGTCCGGATGCCGGTCGGCCTGGACATCGGCGCCCGCACGCCGGCGGAGATCGCGCTAAGTGTGCTGGCCGAGGGGTTGGCATCGCTGCGCGGTCGACCTGGGGGGGCGATGCGGGATCGACCGCCGCGGGAGCCGGGGGCCGGCCGGTGACGCCGTGGGTGCTCACGCGCTCGGCGTTAGGCACCGCCGTGCTGGAGGGATCCCTCTGCACCGTCCCCGTTCGGGACGGCGCGGGTCATGTCGTCCTGGAGAAGGGGACGCAGCTCGGCGACGGCGACCGCGTGCGCCTGGCCGATGGCGTATGGGAGGCGCTGCACCTGGTCCGGTGTGACGCCGGGGACCTGGTCGAGGCGGTGGCTGGGGGGCGCGTCGCACGCGCGGCGGCCGGCTCGGGCGTTCACGTGGATACCGTGACGCGCGGCCAGTGGCCGCTGACCGCCACATGGCGGGGGGTGTTGGAAGTTGACGCCGGGACACTCGCGGAGCTGAACCGCCATGAGGACCTCGCGGTGTACACCCTGTTTGATGGGCAGGTCGTCGAGCGCGATGAGGTGGTGGGATGTGCGAAGGTGATCCCATTCGTGGTCGGTGAGGCGGCGGTCGCGGCGGCCGAGGTCCTCATGACCACGCGAGGAGCGCCGCTTCGGGTCAGGAGGTTCTCGCCGCATCATGTCGCGGCGGTGGTGCTCGAGCGCCTCGGGGAACGGGCGCGCGCCAGGTTCGGCGAATCGTTTGGCGAGAAGGTGCGGTGGTTTGGCGGGACGCTGAATCGGGTTGACCATGTGGCACCGGACGCCATGGCGGTGCGGGAGGCGATCGAGCGGTCGGGGCGCGACTGTCACGTGACCGTCGTGGCGGGAACACGAGCGATGGACCCCCTCGACCCGGTCTTCCAGGCGCTCGATGCGTTGGGGGCACGGCGCGTCCGACGCGGGATGGCGGCGCACCCTGGCAGCCTCTGCTGGATCGCGCAGCTGGGTGACGGGTGGGTGATCGGGTTGCCAAGTTGCGGGGTCCTCTCGCAAGCCACCATTTTCGACCTCATCTTCACGTGGGTCTTTGCCGACATGGCCATCACGCCGGAGCGTTTGGCGTCCGTTGGGCACGGCGGCTTGCTCACGCGGGACATGGCGTATCGTTTTCCGCCGTATCGCGCCCAGCGCGAACGTGGCGAGGTGGAGTGACCTGGTGACGCTGCCGTATGGAGAGACGATCTTCGAGCATTTTCGGCGCCCGCGAAACCAAGGCGCCTTGGCGGCAGCGTCGGTGTCGCAGGAAGGGAGCAACCCCCTGTGTGGTGACCGGGTACGTGTTGAGCTGCGACTCGAAGGGGAGACGGTGGTGGAGGCCGGGTTCACGGCCAACGCCTGCGCCGTCTGCGTGGCCGCTGCCTCAGTGCTGACGGACCTGGTGCGCGGGGCGCATATTGAGGATGTGGCCACCTTTACGAGTGACGAACTGCTGCGCGCGTTAGGCGCCGAGTTGCCCCGCAGTCGGGTCTCGTGTGCGACGCTTCCACTGACGGTGCTGCATACCGGGGTGACCCTGTACCGGCAACGAGCACGGGAGGGCGTGCCATGATCGGAGCGATTGTGCTGGCGGCCGGGCGCGGGGCACGGTTTGGCGGGGTCAAGGTCCTGGCCATGCACGCCGGTGCGCCCTTGGTGGTCCACGTGATCGACCAGCTGCGCGCGAGTGGGCTCGACCGGGTGATCGTGACCGCCGGTGACCATGCCGAGGAGATCTCGGCGGCGGTCGCAGGTCGCGACGTCACGGTGGTGACCGTGGATCCCGAAGGCGGGATGAGTGCCTCCATCCGCGCCGGGATCGGTGCGCTTCCCAGGGAATGCGATGCGTTCCTCGTCGCGCTCGGCGACCAGCCGGGAATCGATCCTGCGGTGGTGCGACGGGTGATCGAGACCTGGGAAGGGTCCACTTCTGCGGCCGTCGTTCCGGTGTATCAGGAGGGCGTGCCCGGGCATCCGGTGCTGTTGGACGCGACGCTCCGACGCCGGCTCGAGCTCCTCGAAGGTGACCGCGGTGCGCGCGACCTGCTTCAGGCGCTGGGGGATCGGGTGGCCTGGATGCACGTCGACGCCTCGGTGCCGGTGGATGTCGACGTGCCGGCGGACCTCGACCGGCTTGGGAGCTAGACGCTCGCGCGGTGCGTGGTGGCGCGGTACGTTCCCGCCTCCCCAACGCCCCCGGCATGGCACTCAAGCGCACGTTAGGCACGACGGACCTGACCCTCCTCGTCATTGGGAATGTGATCGGATCCGGTATTTTCCTGGTTCCGAGTGAGGTGTTGCGCACGACGGGCGGATCGGTGACGACGGCGAGCCTGGTGTGGTTGCTCGGCGGCGTCCTGTCCCTCCTTGGGGCCCTGTCCTACGGGGAACTGAGTGCGATGGATGGGGGCTCCGGTGGCCTGTACGGGTTCATCCGCGACGGATTCGGTCGCCTCCCCGCGTTTCTGTACGGCTGGACCCTGTTTTTTGTCATTGGGTCGGGCACCATCGCCACCCTGGCCGTTGCGGCCGCCAACTACCTCGGCCAGTTCACGGAGTTGTCTCCGACGGCACGCAAGGTCATCGCGGACATCTTCCTGCTGGGCATCATGGTCATGACCGTGCGCGGGACGCGCGGCAGTGCCTCAGTGCAGAACGTGGCGACCGGAGTAAAGGTGCTGGCGATCCTCCTCATGAGCGCACTGTTGTTCGCCCTGGGAGATGGTGGAGCCGCAACGTCCGGTGCCGCGTCGGTGAACGCGCCGTCGGGGCTGACACTGAGCACGGCAGGGCTGGCGCTGATTCCCGTGTTGTGGGCCTACGAGGGATGGCAGTACGTCACGTTCAGCGATGGGGACGCCCTGGATCCCCAGCGCTCGCTTCCGCGCGCGATCGCGCTTGGCACGGTGGCGCTGGTCGCGATCTACCTCGTCGCGAACTTCGCGTATCTCGCGGCGCTCGGTCCGGCCCGGGTGATGGCGTCCGACCGGGTGGCCGGTGAGGCGGTGGCCGCGGTGCTCGGGGATCGGGCGGCGCAGCTGTTGGCGCTCGCCATCATCATCTCGATGTTGAGCGCGGCGCTGGCGACGGTGCTCACGGCACCCCGCGTGTTCTACAACATGGCAAACGACGGGGTGTTTTTCCGTGCGTTAGGCGCGGTGAATCCGCAGTATGGCACCCCGGCGCTCGCCATCATGGCGTGCTGCCTCTGGGCGATGGTGTTTCCGTGGGTCGGGACGTTCAGCCAGCTCCTGAACTACGTCGTCTTTGTCGGGTGGATCTTCTATGGACTGGGGGCGGCGGCGGTCATCGCCCTGCGCATCAAGCGGCCCGAGGCGCGCCGCCCCTTCCGTGTACCTGGGTATCCCCTGACGCCGGCGTTGTTCGTGCTCGCGGCATCGGCGATCGTCGTGAACACGGTGATGTCGCAGCCCCGTCAGGCCGCGATCGGGATCGGGATGGTGTTGCTCGGCGTGCCGGCGTACTACGCCTGGCGTCGCCGCGCGCGCGCCTGACACCGCCATCTGGTGCGACTGCGCGCAGGCGCGTATCTCTGTATGCAAATTGGAGTCCTCAACAAGGAGGGGTGATGCGTGAAAGGAAAACCGCGAGTCCGGGATGGGGAGCTGGCTGGCGACACCTCGCAGCTTTCGTGCTGTCGCTGGGGTTAGCCGCCCCCCCCGTCGTCGCGCAAACAGGCGTCGTCGGCGGCACCGTGGTGGACGCTCGAACGCTCCGCGGGCTCGACGGAGCCCAAGTGCAGGTGGAGGGAACGACGCTCGGGGCACAGACCGATGGATCGGGCGCTTTCCGTATTACGGGGGTGACGGGTGCGCAGGTGACACTCCAGGTGCGGCGGCTCGGCTTCAAGCCGGCGACCGTCACCGCGCGCGTGGGCCAGACGGATGTGCGCGTGACTCTGAGTGAGCAAGTGGCCTCCTTGAGCGAGGTCGTGATCACGGGAACGGCGGAACCGGTGGAGAAGCGCGCTATCGGCAATTCGGTGACCAAGGTCGACGCGGCGACGATTCAGGCTCTGGCGCCAGCCCCGGACATGACCACTCTGCTGAACGGCAAGGCGGCGGGGGTGGTGATGACGGGTGGGTCCGGGGCGGTGGGATCGGGGCCACGCATCCGCATCCGCGGCGCGGCCTCGCTCTCTCTGAATGACCAGCCGCTCATCTATGTCGACGGTGTGCGTATCGCCAATGACGTCTCCACGGGGCCCCGCTCGCAATTCTTCTCGTCCGGGGTGATTTCGCGCCTCAACGACATCGACCCGGAGAACATCGAAAGCATCGAGGTGATCAAGGGGCCAGCGGCCGCGACGCTGTACGGGACCGAGGCCAACAATGGCGTCATCCAGATCATCACCAAGCGCGGCAAGGCCGGGCGCTCCGTCTTTTCCCTGAACGTGCGTGAGGGTGGCAGTTGGTTCCAGAATGCCGAAGAGCGCATTGGGCAGACCTATCGCCGGTTGGCGGATGGAACGATCTCCGCCTGGAATCCCGTGGCGATCAACCGCGAGGCTGGCCTCGGCCTCTTCAAGACCGGGCTGTCGCAGTCCTACAACATGGGACTCAACGGCGGCACCGACGTCGTCAAGTACAACTTCAACGGTTCATACGACAACGACAAAGGCATCGAACCGACCAACTCCCTGTGGCGCTGGTCCGGCGGTGGAAACGTCGCTTTGTCGCCATACAAGAACCTGGATATCCAGGCCGTCTTCAACACCAACCAGTCGGTGGTGAACGTGCCGCTTGAGGCCGGCGGCGGTGCCTGGTTCTCGCTTTACTTCGGGCAGACCCCCGTCACCGATGCCGAGAAGCTGCGTCGGGGGTACTTCTCGGCGCCGCCCGAGGCGTTCTGGGGTGCGTTCAAGCAGTGGCAGGCGGTGAAGCGCACCACCGGGTCGATCCAGATGAACCACCGGTTGGGCACGTGGCTGAACCAGCGGCTTGTGGTTGGCAACGACCTGACGGGCGAGGACAACGTCAACCAGACGCAGCGCATGGGGCCGTTCTACCGGCAGTTCTTCACGAACCCGGTGGACCAGAACGGCAACAAGGCCACGCGCCGTCGCGAGCTGAGCGTCACGTCGATCGACTACGCGGCGTCGCTCAAGAAGGCGCTTTTCGGCCTGCAGACCAGCACGAGCGTTGGGGCACAGTACTTCCGCCGTCAGACCTACGCCGTAGCCGCGCGTGGTGAGGGCTTTCCGTCCGGTGGACTGACGCTCGTCGACGCCGCCGCCACGACGTTTGGCGGCGAGGACTTCTTTGAGAACTCAACGGTCGGGTTTTATGGTCAGGAACAGCTGAACTTCAACGACCGGATGTACCTCACGGCAGCACTCCGGGTGGATAACAACTCGGCCTTCGGTGAAGACTTCAGCTGGGTCACCTATCCCAAGGTCTCCGGGACCTGGGTCATCAATGAAGAACCCTGGTTCAAGCTCGGGTGGATCAACTCGCTCAAGCTGCGGGGCGCGTATGGGCAAACGGGCCAGCAACCGGACGTGAACACCGCGCTTCGCACCTATTCGGCGACCACCGGTGGTGACGGGAACCCGGCGGTGTCCCCCCTGTCCCTCGGCAATCCCGACCTCAAGCCGGAACGTGCGGGCGAGATCGAACTCGGGTTTGATGGGACCTTTCTCAGCGAGCGGGTGAGCGCCGAGGTGACCTGGTATCGTCGTGACACCAAGGACGGCATCCTGTTCCAGGACGTGCCGCCGTCGAGCGGGTTCGCGGGGCAGCGGGTGGTCAACATCGGCGGGATCCGCAGCACGGGTATTGAGCTGCAAACGCGGTACAACGCCCTGAACATGCGCAACCTGAACCTGGACTTCGGGTTCAACATCTCCAACAACAACAACCAGATCACGAGCCTGGGCAACACCGCTAACCTGGCGAAGGACCCGTTGGGTAACCCGTTCATCCAGATTGGTGGCAACCGCAACACCATCGGGAAGGCGGTGATGACCTGGTATGACTACAAGGTCCGTAGCGCGACGTACAACGCCACGACCCGCCGCGCCGAGAACATGAAGTGCGACGACGGCCTCGGGAAAGGCGGCGTGGTCGACTGTCTCACGGCCGCGGGGCAGCCCAATGCGCCGCGGGTCTTCATCGGCCGCGCGGACCCGGCAGTCGAGGGGTCGTTCAACACGACCGTCACTGCGTTCCAGAAGTGGCGTTTTTATGGCCTCGTGGACTTCAAGGGCGGACATCGCGTGCTGAATAACAACGACCGCGCCCGCTGCCAGGTGTTCAACCAGTGCCTCGCCAACATCGAGCCGGAGAAGTATGACCCCGTGTTCGTGGCGCAGGCGCAATCCAACGGCATCCTGCGCGAGTTCACCTACCAGAAGGCCAAGTTCGCGCGCCTGCGCGAGGTCTCGGCCAGCTACAACATGGGGCAGGACATGGCGCGCTGGGTCGGCGCACGGAGTGGAGCCATGACGCTCTCGGGTCGTAACCTTGCGTTGTGGACGCCTTACGGCGGCACGGACCCGGAGAATTTCTTCACGCTCCAGCAGTTCGTCCGGCTCGAGCAGGCGCAGGTGCCGCCCCTCGCGCAGGTGTTGTTTTCCGTCTCCCTCTCCTACTAACCGGCCACAGCCAAGGAGCGATCGATCATGATGTACCGCTCACGTGCCAGCGCGCGCCGGATCATCCGCCGGACTGCCATCGTCTTGTTGGGCAGCGGAACACTGACCGCATGCGACACTCTGCTCAGCGCGGATGCGCCCAGCCGTATTCTCGCCGAAACCCTGCTCCAGCCAAACAACGCCCCGGTGATGGTGGCCGGGGCGGTGGCGGATTTTGAGTGTGCGTTCGGTAACTATGTGCTTTCTGCAGGGACCATCGCGGATGAATTCATGGACTCCCAGGCGAATGCCGCGACCTGGGACATTGACCGCCGGTCCAGCAACCCGTCTTCGGCGCTGTATGCCACGGGTGGCTGTGGGGGCTTTGGCCTCTACACGCCGATCTCGGTCGCACGCTTTCAGGCGGACCAGGCCCTCAAGCTCTTGAATGAGTGGACCGACGCGCAGGTCCCCGGGCGCGCGGGACTCATTGCCCGCACGGCGGCCTACGCGGGGTTCGCCCACATCCTGCTCGGCGAGGGGTTCTGCTCGGCGGCGGTCGACCTCGGGCCGGAGCTGACGCCGGCGCAGGTCTTCGCGCTGGCCGAAGCGCGGTTCACGACGGCGATCGGCACCGCCGGTGTTCCGGACAGCATCCGGTACATGGCCCTCGTCGGTCGGGCGCGCGCGCGGATCAATCAGGGCAAGCGCGCGGAAGCTGCGGCCGACGCGGCGCTGGTTCCCAATAACTTCGTCTTGAACGCGCGCACCACCGCGGCCGCGGGTCGCGCGGAGAATCGGGTCTTCCGCATCAACAACACGAGCGGCACCGTGACGGTGGACACCCAGTTCCGCAACCTCACGATCAACGGGGTGGTGGACCCGCGCGTCCCGGTCGTGGATGCGGGACGTGGCGGCTCGCTCCCGGCCGTGCGCTTGTGGTCCCAGAACAAGTACACCTCGTTGACCGCACCGATTCCGATCGCGACCTGGCGCGAGGCGCTCCTGATCCGCGCCGAGGTGGCCGGGGGCCAGACCGCCGTCGGGATCATCAACCAGCTGCGATCGCGCTTTGCCGGGTTGCCAACGTTTGCCTCGACGGATGAGGCGGCGATCCAGGCCCAGGTGCGGGAGGAGCGTCGGCGCGAGCTGTTCCTGGAAGGGCATCGCCTGTACGACACGATTCGCTTCAACGTGCCGTTCAAGCCGGCGGCGGGAGCGCCGTTCCCCAACGGGGGTGGCACCTACGGCACGAACAAGTGCCTCCCACTCCCGGATATCGAGCGGCTCAACAACCCGAACATCGCGCGCAGCAGCTAGCGCGGGTGAGCTGTGTCCGGGCCCGTCCGCGCGCTGGCGCGGGCGGGCTCGTTGGCATCTGTGACGGTACGACCCACGCAGGATCCGCATCTGGAGGACAGACGCAATGCGACGCTTGGTTCCCGGACTCATGCTGGCCGTGGTTGGACCCTTGGTGGAGGCGCAATCGACGGTGGGGCCGGACGCGAAGTACGCGCCCCTGGCCACACGCCTGTCCCCCTTCATCGAGCACGAGATGAAGGACAAGGGACTGCCCGCCCTCTCGGTGGCCCTGGTGGAAGGTGACCGGGTGGTGTGGGCGCGCGGATTCGGGTACGCCGATAGCGCGGGCACCATCCCGGCGACGGCGCAGACGGTGTACCGCGTGGGATCCGTCTCGAAGTTGTTCACAGACATCGGGGTGATGCAGCTCGTGGAGCGCGGGGTCCTCGACCTCGATGCCCCGGTGACCCGGTACCTCCCCGAGTTTCGCCCGCGGAATCGCTTTGGTGGGACGATCACACTGCGGCACCTCATGTCGCACCGCGCCGGGCTGGTGCGCGAGCCCCCGGTGGGGAACTACTTCGAGACCTCCGAGCCGACCCTGGCGGCCACGGTCGCGAGCCTCAACCGAACGGCGCTCGTGTACAAGCCCGGCACGCGCACCAAGTACTCGAATGCCGGCATCGCCGTGGTTGGCCGTGTCCTGGAGAAGGTGCAGGGGCAACCGTTCGGTGCGTACCTGCAACGCGCGATCCTCGACCCGCTGGGGATGACGGGTGCGTCGTTTGTACCGACCCCCCGGACCGCGGACGCGGTATCCCACGCGCTCATGTGGACCCGACACGGGACGTCGTTTGCGGCGCCGCGCTTCCAGCTGGGGATGGCCCCGGCGGGGAGCATGTACGCGACCATGCCGGAGCTGGGGCGCTTTGTGTCGGCCTTATTTGATGGCGGGGCTCCGGTGTTGCGACGGGAGTCCCTCGAGGAGATGTGGGTGCCGCAGTTCAGCGCACCCGGTGCGACAGACGGGTTTGGCCTCGGGTTCATGGTGGGGTCGCTGGACGGTGAGCGCATGGTGCGTCACGGCGGCGCCATCTACGGCTTTGCGACGGAGCTGATCGCCCTTCCGGGGGCGCGCCTCGGCGTGGCCGTCTCGGCGGCCCGCGACTTCACCAATGGCACGGTCGAGCGGATTGCGATGGCCGTGCTCCGCGACGCCATGGCCATGCAGCGCGGAGGCGCCGCTGCCGCGCCGCGCCTCACAACCCCAACCACCCGGGAGCGCGCGCTGGCCCTCGCCGGCACGTACGGGAGCGGTGAGCGTCAGGTGCGGCTGGTGGCGCGCGATACCCTGCTGTACCTCGATCCCGCGCGCGGCGACATGCGCCTGCGATTACGGGTGTTATCTGGCGATACCCTGGTCGTGGACGATCCGGCGACCTACGGCTCGGTGGTCGTCCCGATCGCCAATGCCATCGTGGTCGATCGCGACACGCTGCGTCGCGTGGACCCCGCGCCGGCGCGCCGGGTGCTGCCCGCGCACTGGAGCGGGTTGATCGGTGAGTATGGGTGGGACCACAACGTGCTGTACATCCATGAGCGGAACGGACGGTTGACGGCCCTCATCGAGTGGTTTGCCGAGTACCCCCTCCGCGAGGTTGGCCCGAACGAGTACGCCTTCCCGGACTACGGGTTGTATGCCGGGGAGCGACTGCGGTTCATGCGTGACGCACGCGGGCGCGCGACGCAGGTGGTGGCCGCGGAGGTCACCTTTGCACGGCGGAAGATCCCCGGGGAGGACGCGGCGGTCTTTCGCATCACCCCGGTGAAGCCGGTGGACGAGCTCCGGCGGATCGCGCTTGCGGCGACTCCTCCGGTGGAGCGGGGGACCTTTCGGGAGAGTGACCTGGTGGAGTTGGCGCCACTGGACGCCACCATCAAGCTCGACGTGCGGTACGCGACGCGCGACAACTTCCTCTCCGTGCCGGTCTACACGCAGGCTCGCGCGTTCCTGCAACGGCCGGCTGCCGAGGCGCTGGTGCGTGCCCATCGCGCCCTGCGCGCGCAGGGGCTTGGCTTGCTGATCCACGACGGGTATCGTCCGTGGTACGTGACGAAGATGTTCTGGGATGGCACGCCGGAGGCGAACCATGTCTTCGTCGCCGATCCCTCGCGTGGCTCACGGCACAATCGGGGGTGCGCCGTCGACCTGACGCTGTACGACCTCACGACCGGGCGCCCGGTGCGCATGACCGGGGGGTACGATGAGATGTCGGACCGTTCGTACCCGGACTACCCCGGGGGGACGGCCCGGCAACGCGAGCTGCGCGAGATCCTGCGCACCGCCATGGAGGCCGAGGGATTCCTCGTCTACGAGGCGGAATGGTGGCACTTCGACTACAAGGACTGGCGCGAGTATCGGATAGGGAACCAGCGCTTTGAGGAGGAGCTGGGTCGGCGCTAGAACGCCATCATCTGCGTGAACTTCAGCACGAGCGACCGGCCAGCAATCGGGGCATCCGGCGTCAGGAAGCGCTGGTCATTGTAGACGAGGAACAGGTCGCTGAGGGGGTGGTGGATCAGGTTGAAGCGCACGTTGGCGTTGAGCTGCTTGGACGAAGGGTCGTATTGCGACAGCGCGTCGATGAACATGTTCGGCGAGAACGAGTAGTTGGCGCGTGTCGTCCAGAAGCTGTTGACGAACGTGCCCTTCGCCAGGTCGAGGTCCCCCGCCGTGCGCTGTACGCCGGAGGTGATGCGCACCCGGTAGTTGGGGCGCAGGGTGATGGAGGCGTTGATCGTCTGCTGGGTGCCGTTGTACAGCTCGCCCCACGCGAGGCGCGAGCTCAGCGAGACGCGACGGCTCTGGTCGGTGTTGGCGAGGATGCCCCATTCCTGCCAGCTGTACGGGCCGGCGGGGAGGGGATCGGCCTTGGGACTCAGGCGCAGGGGGCGGTCAAGGAGATTGAAGGAAGGGTTGTAGGACAGCTCGAAGACCGCCCCATTCTCGAAGAAGAAGGTCTGCCCGGTGTGCAGGCGTTTCTGGACCATGTGGTTCCCTTGGTCCGTGAAGAGGTCCCACACGATATGCGGGTGGAGTTCACGCACCCCGCGCTTGCGCAGCGCCTCGGGCCGCGGGCGGACGCCGATGTCCGCGAACCACTTCTTGACCCCAATGCGGCGATAGAAGCCGAGGTCGTTGTTGAAGTTCTCGCCGAGGGACATCACCCCGCCCTTGCCATGAAAGAAGTTGCCTTCCCAGTTGAGCGAGGTGCGGGCCGAGTACTGGCCCTCGGTGCGTCCCGGAGTGCGGGTGCCAATGAAGTACGAGTTCCAGTCGAGCCGCCCGAGGAAGCGGATGTTGGCGTCGATGCCGGCTACCCGGTTGTAGTTGTCCGCGTTCTCGGTGGACTGGCGCTGCATGAAGAGCACGCCGATGTCGGAGCCGCGTGACACGTTCCGGCGCAGGCGGACGACGGTGTAGTTGTTGGCGTCGGTGACGTCGTCCCCGCGGACCTGCATGTTGATCAAGCCGATGCCAAAGCCGCCGGCCATGCCGGTCAGGCGCGCGCCGGCGTCAATGGGGAGCGGCTTGCGGTCGTTGCGGATGCCGATGCGCCGCGAGAAGAAGAGCAGGTTGTCGTCGTCCGGGGTCGCCGGGACGAAGACGCGATTCAGTCGCGCCGCATCGCCGACGTAGAACATCCCGGAGTTCTCCAGGAAGGCCTCGCGCTTCTCCGGGAAGAACTGCGCGAATTGCGTGAGGTTCACCTGCTGCTCGTCGGCCTCGACCTGCGCGAAGTCGGGACGAATCGTGCCGTCGAGCGTCAGGCCACGCGTGACGGCAAACTTCATGTCGAGGCCGGCGTCGAACTTCTGGTCGTGGGCCGTGACGCCAACGTCGCGGACCGTATTCCCGAGGAGGTAAGGCTTGAGGCGGAGGTCGCGTCCCGCGGCACCGACCTTGAGGCCGGTGACATCGCCGGCGAGTGAGAGGCGCATGAGGTTGAACGAGCGCGGGACCGGCGACCAGAAGGTGACCTCGTTCTTGCGCCGAATGCGACGCGAGAAGTTGATCCCCCACGGTTGGTCGGCGCCTGGCTCGAACCTGAGCGTGCGGAACGGGATGCGCATTTCGGCGGTCCAGCCGTCGGCGCTGCGCCGCGTGCGTACGTCCCAGATGGCGTCCCAGCTGGAGTTGATCTCGCGCCCTTCGTTGGCGATTTGCCGGTCGACGCGGCCGCCCGCGGGGTTGGTGATGAACACGTATCCGTTGCGGCGGTCATGAAAGGTGTCGAGGATCACCTCGAAGTCGTCCTGGTCGTCCTCGCGGAAGTCCTTGCGGATATCGTTCACGATCTCGCGCGATGGGTCCGAGTCCCGCATGAAGGCGCCGATGTACAGGTTGTCGGCGTCGAAGGCCACGAAGACCTCGGTCTGTTCGGTCGCCGGCTGCCCCTCCCGCGGTTCGCTCTGCACAAACCCTGTCGCTCCCGGAGCGCGCTTCCAGACTTCCTCGTCCAGGGCGCCGTCCAGCCGGATGGGTCCGCCGGCGGGCAGTGCCACCAGTCCCCTGCGTGCTGCTGGGGAGACGGCACTGACTGCGGTGGCTGTTTGCGCTGCGGCCCGCACGGGGCCCGCAAGGGTGAGGGCGAGGCAAAGAGAGGCGGACCACAACGTCAGGGCGCGGCGCATGCGACGAGTCAGCTGGAGGGTATGTCTGGGTGCGAAACGTGGTGGGTGAGGTGAATGTTGGGAATGGCGGGGCGGTGGCTGAGCGCCCGTGGCCGGTGGCCGTAATCCGGAGGTCAGGTAAAGCCGAGTCTGGCGGCGTTTGGGGCTGGGCATCTTGTGTGTTGCCGCGGGACTGTGCTCGGCCGGGGCATCATCGGGGCGCCAGGATCGATTGCGACTCCAGGCGCTCCTCAATGAAAATCGTGGCTTCGGGCCCACGCCTCGCCCGCGTCGGCCTTGAGTGCGGTGAACTGCTCGCCTCGGAGGTTGACGACCTTTCCCTCCACCTGCAGGGTACCGCGCACCAGCAGGAGTGGTGATGTGGAGATGAGCAGGGCCTGCTGTTCGAAGCGTTTCGGCGTGACGACGACATTGAGGATGCCGGTCTCGTCTTCCAGTGACAGGAAGACGAACCCTTTAGCTGTTCCGGGGCGTTGTCGGCAGATGACGAGGCCGGCATGGGCGACCTTCGTGCCATCGCGGCCATGGGTGAACAGTTCCCGCGCGGTCACCACGCCGTTGGGTGCGAGGAGGGCGCGCAGGTGTCGCATGGGATGCCCGTTGAGCGAGAGGCCGGTGACGCGATAGTCCGCGTCCGTGGTTTCCAGGCGGCTCATGGGAGGCAACGGAGCCCGCTCGCGCCGGCGGTGCGAAGGGGCGAGGGGGCCGGCATCGCCGCGTGTGGCCTCGAGGACGCGCCAGAGGGCGGTGCGTCGGCGTTCGTTGGGTGGCACGTCATTCGCCATGGTGTCGAAGGCACCGGCTTCGGCGAGGGAGCGGAGGGCGCGCTGGTCGAGGCCAGCGCGCTGGACCACGTCGTCGATGTCTACGAAGGGTCCCTCACGCAGGGCCAGCGCGAGCGTCTCCCGTGCGGCCGCGCCCAGGCCGCGCACGAGGCGGATGCCGAGCCGGACGGCGGGCGGAGGCGTGGAATTGCTACCAGTGGCAATGGCATGATGACGCGCGGTGTTGGGTCGCGTCGTATCTTCGAAATCGGGGGGGGCCCCCCGTGCCCCTGGCACATCGCCGACCTGCTCCCGCCGCAGCACGCGCACCTCGGTCCCGAACGGCACCACCACGCGCCCATCGGCGCATTCCAGCGCCGTATCCCACGCCGACCGCGTGAGGTCGATCGGGTGCACCACCACGCCATGTCGCTTCGCGTCCTCGATCAGCGTCCCTACCGAGTAGAACCCCATGGGCTGCGCATTGAGGATCGCCGCCGTGAACTCGGCGGCGTAGTAGTGCCGCAGGTAGGCCGAGGCAAAAACGATGAGGGCAAAACTCGCGGCGTGGGATTCCGGAAAACCGTAGTCGGCGAACGCATTGATCTGGTTGTAGATCCGCCGCCCGACCTCGTCCGGGATGCCGTTGGCGCGCATGCCCGCCAGGAGTTTCTCGCAGATGGCCGCCATGCGCTCGCGCGAGCGCTTGTGTCCCATCGCCCGACGCAGTGTATCGGCCTCGCCCGGGGTGAAGCCGGCGGCCGTGATAGCCACCTGCATTCCTTGCTCCTGGAAAAGCGGGATGCCTAACGTGCGTTTGAGGATGGGCTCGAGGGTGGGGTGGGGGTATGTGACGGGCTCCTCGCCCGCGCGGCGCCGCAGGTAGGGATGCACCATCTCGCCCTGGATCGGCCCCGGGCGGATGAGGGCGACCTCCACCACCAGGTCGTAGAACGAGCGAGGCTTGAGGCGCGGCAACGTATTCATCTGCGCGCGGCTTTCGACCTGGAACACGCCGATGGTATCGGCCGCGCAGATGTCGTCGTACACGGCCTGGTCGGTCATGTCGAGGCGACCCAGCTCCACCGTGACACCACGCGAACCGCGGATGTACTTGAGGCAGTCCTGCAGCACGGTGAGCATGCCAAGGCCGAGCAGGTCGATCTTCACGAGCCCCGCCGCGTCGAGGTCATCGCGTTCCCACTGGATGACCGTGCGACCGGGCATCGACGCGGGTTCGATGGGCACCACGGTGCGCAGTGGCTCGGCCGTGAGCACAAAGCCACCGACGTGGATCGAGCGATGCCGTGGGGCCTGGTGGAGCCCCGCGACGATATCCGGGAGCACCTGCACCCTGCGGTCGTTCGGATCGAGCCCAGCCTGGGACAGGATGGGGTGCACAGCTGTCGTTGGGGCAGCCGGCGGAGTGGAATCAGGCGGCAGGCGGCGGGCGGCAGATGGCGGGGGCGAGTGGCCTGATGTGATGCCTAACGGCGCGAGGACATCGCTGGCCCGGGTATTCTGTTGTGCCGTATCACGCCCGTTGGCATTCCCGTACGGCTCATACCCCTTCGATGTGCGACGCCCACTCGGCGCCTCGGATGGCGGCGCGTCATCGTACTGATGCTTGCGACGCCCCGTGAATTCAGGCCGTCCACTCCGCGCCGCCAGATCAGCCCGCTCTCGTGCTGCCCGTGCCTCTCGGGCTGCGCGTGCTCCTCGTGCTTCGCCGTCGACGCGGTCTCCTGCCGCCTGCCGTCCGCCGCCCGCCGTCTCGCTCCCACTCACCGCCCGCCGTTCGCTATCCACCGTTTCGCCCTCGATCGCCATCTTCCGCCCCCGCGCCCGTTCCTCGCGCAACTTCGCGCTGGTGTACGTCCCCGCCATCATGTCCTGCCCATATCGTTCCGCCAGCAAGCGCTCGGCGCTCCACTCCTGCGTCTTCTGGCGGGGATCGTCGGGAATGCCCGGGCCATCGCTGCGCGGGTCCTTGTCGTACTCCTTGCCCAGCATCTCCTCCGGCGTGGTGGGGCCGCGGAGTGCGTCCGCCGTGGCCTGGGCGGAGAAGCGGTCGCTGAGTGCGCTGAGCATGTCGGCCTGCTGGACCGAGAATCCCAACACGCGGGCAGCATCCCGCACGGCCGAGCGGCCTCGGTAGGTGATCTGTTCACAGACCATCGCGGCATGTTCGCGACCGTACCGCTCGTACACGTACTGCAACACCTTTTCGCGATCCCGATGGGCGAAGTCGATGTCGATGTCCGGGGCTTCCTTGCGTTCCTCGCTGAGGAAGCGCTCGAAGAGGAGCTCCAGTTTGACCGGGTCGACGGCGGTGATCCCCAGGCAGTAGCAGACCACCGAGTTGGCCGCGGAGCCGCGCCCCTGGCACAACACGCCTTCGCGATTCGCGAACCGCACGATATCCCAGACGATGAGGAAGTAGCCGGAGAAGCCGAGGCGGCGGATCAGGTCCAGTTCGTGGGTGATCTGGCGCCGGTATTTGGCGTCGAGGGCGTCCAGGGGCCTGCCCCACCGGTCCAGGGCGCCCTGTTCCACCAGGCGGGCCAGGTAGTCGTCGGCGGACACGCCGGGCGGCAACGGAAAGTTTGGCAGCGTGGGCTTGAGGTCGGCGAGGCGAAAGGCACAGCGCTCGGCGATGGCCAGCGTGGTGCGCACGCCGGTGAGGTCGGCCTGCCAGCGACGGGCGACCTGGGCCGGGCCCTTGAGGTACCACTCGCCATTGGGGCGGAGGCGTGTCCCCATCTCGTCGAGCCGCTTCTGGTGGCGCAAGGCGGACAACACGTCGTGCACCAGGCGCCCGGTCGGCAGGGCGTAGTGGACGTCGTTCGTGACGACCCAGGGGAGGTCGAGCGATCGCGCGAGGGGGATGAGTTGCCGGACGAGGAGGCGTTCCTCCGGCAGGCGATGGTCCCAGACTTCAATGGCCACCCGCCGTTCGAAGAGGTCGATGAGCGTGGCCGCGGCATCACAGGCTTCGGCGGGTTTGTCGGCGGCCAGGAGCGACGGGATCCAGCCGCGGGGGCACCCGGTGAGGGCGAAGAGGCCGTTGGTATGCCGGGCGAGGGTGTCGAGGGAGACCCGCGGGGATCCACGGGGGTGGTCGAGCCGCCCGCGCGTGATGAGCGATGCCAGGTTGCCGTAGCCTTCGCGCGTCTCGGCGAGGAGGACGAGGTACCGGGGATGTCCGTCCACCTCGAGGGTCAGCTCCGTGCCGAGGATCCCGTCGAGCCCGACGTCACGCGCGGCCGTGGCAAACCGCACCGCCCCGCCGAGGTCGTCATGGTCGGTGAGGGCAAGGGCGGGCATTGCCAGCGCCTTCGCGCGCGCCACGAGGGCCTCGGGCTCGGAGGCGCCATCGAGGAGCGAGAAGACGGAGTGGCAGTGGAGTTCGGCGTACATCTAGTCATACCAGCCCTGCACAAACCACGACGTGCTGCCATCGGTCCCGGGGAGGCGCTCGTGGTAGAGCACGAGGTCGGGACCATGATCGGCATCTTCCACGCGCCAGTAGTCGCGGTCGTAGGTGGCCTGCCACCATTCGCCGCTGAGTCGTTCGGGGCCGGTGGTGCGATGGACGCGAATCCACCGGTCGCGCCAGCGCAGGGCGCGTGGGGCATCGGCTGTCCCGACGGGCTCCACGTCGATGCGTTCCGGCGGGTCCAGTTGGCGAAAAGTGCGGCAGGCTGTGCGCGCGAGCATGGGGCTGGCGAGGTGCGCGTGGGGGGCGGGGCCGGTGTCGTCGACGCGTTCCCAGACGGCGGCCTGCTCAGGGCGATGCGTGTCGCGGGCGACGGGCCGGACGACGGCCTCGCTGCCTAACGTGGATCGCAGGCGGGCAAAGGCGGCGTCGGCCGCGGCGGGATCCCGCCAGCTGGTGTCGAGCAGCTCTCCCTGGGCGCCCGAGAGGGGAGCCGTGGCGGTAATGGCCACGCGGACGCCACAGACAGGGGCGGTCAGGGGCCACGCCTCGAGCAGGGCGCGACACCGCTCGAGGAGTGGCATGGTGCGCGCGAGCGGTCGTGGCAGTTGCACCTCCCGCGTGATGGTGTGCGGCTGGCTGGTGGGGAGGGCGCCGCGCGCGTCGTCGAGCGTGAGGGTGATGGCGAGAGTGGCGGCGGCGCGGCCGTCGGCGATGAGGGTGTGGACCAGGCGGTCGAGGGCTGCGCGCACGAGGAAGAGGATGGGTTCCGTGGTGTCGACGCTGGGCGACAGGTCTGTCGACACGGCCCGGGTCGCCTCCAGGCGGGTGAGCCCGGGACGTCGCTCGTCGAGGCCATGGGCGAGGCGCCAGGCGGCGAGCCCCAGGTCACCCCAACGACGCTCAACATCTTCGGCGGTGAGGCGTGCCAGGTCCCCGATGGCGTGGAGCCCCAGGGTGCGGAGCGAGGCGTGCAGGTCCGCGTCGATGGTGAGGAGGCCCAGCGGGGCCGGGGCGAGGTAGGCGGCGCATCCGCCAGGAGGGATGAGGACCGGAGTGGGGTCGGCGGCCTGGTGCGAGCCGGTTCCGGTGTCCCAGGTGGCGGCGCGGGCGGCGACACAGGAGTCCGCGATGGCGACGCGGGCGCGCGGGTGCCAGAGGCGCGCGATGGAGGCCAGTTGGCGGGCCAGGCTGGGCTCTCCGCCTAACGCCTCGACGCCATGTGCCCCGATCCACCAGAGGCCAGGAGCGCCGGCGGCCGGGGTGACCTGGGGGCTGGCGCGCACGAAGGCGGCGGTCGCGCGCGTGACTGCACGGCCGATGAGGTCCTCGTCCCAGGGCAGGACCTGTAGCGCGGCGCAGCGGGCGCGCGCCTCGGCGATCGTCATGCCCGCGCGGATGCGTGCCTGCCCGGCGGCCGCGGTGGCCGTGCGGATGCGTTGGCCGTCCACGAGGACGATGGGGAGGTCGTCCCAGTGGTGCCACGGTCGCTCGTGTGTGCCGCCGCCTGCCGTCTGCTGCTTGCCGTCCCGACCCCCCCGAGGCCCCGCGTCAGCGGTCGCTGCTGCTCGTGTGTTGGGCGCGCTGCGCCGGTGGTCGGTGGGCGTCTGTCGACTGCCGTCCGCCGTCTGCCGCCTGCCGCCTATGGCCTGCCGTGACATCCAGGAGGAAGGACTCCCGGCTGGTGTCGGGTTCTGCAAACCGCCGTTTGTATGGGAGGCTGGTGCCTCCCACGCCATCGGGAGGGGGAGTTGCTCGTCGCGCGCCGGGGGCATCGGGGGCGGCCCGTTCACCGAGCCGGTTGCGTGGTGCCACACCACGCCGATCGGGAATCGCGGGATTCGGACACAAGCGACGCGGGAGGTCGTGGGCACAGGTCACCTCGACGGCCAGGGGGCCATCGTGTCCGGCCCCCTTGGTGATGGTGCAGGTGAAGGCGTGCAGGGTGCGGTGGGCAGGGGGGGCGTCATCGGTCGAGCGCGTGGAGACCGGGGTGAGGGATTGACCATGGGCGGCGCGCGCGAGTCGGGTTTCGACGCGTCGCCAGGCGGGGCGTTCGTGGCGTGGGCGGAGGCGGCGTTCCATTTCCAGGCGGAGGGCGCTCCCGACCAGGCCGCGTCCGGCGGGCTGGTGATGCACGACGAGGAGGGCGGCCTGGGTGTCCTGGGCGAGGCGCGAGAGCCGGATGACGATGCTGCGGGGGATGGGGGTGGTGTCATCCAGCACGACGAGGCGAAAGGCGCCGCTGCGCAGGAGGATGTCCGCGCACCAGGTGCCATGGCCGTCGGTGGGCGGCCGGATGACCCAGAGGAGCCCGGTCGTGGCGAGGGGGGCCCAGTCGCCCGGGGCCAGCGTGCGGGTGGCGTCGATATATGCTACAGGTTGTTTGTCTACGATGGCCCGGGCGACGATGGCATGGGCCAGGGACGTGGCCCCGCTGCCGGACGCTCCCGCGACCTCGGTGAGCCGGCCACAGGGAATGCCACCGCCGGGGAGCGTCGCATCCAGGGCCAGGATCCCGGTCGCCAACGTGCGCTCCACCGCTGGCGTCGGGGCGACGACAGTGGCCAGTTGGGCCCGGAGGGTGGCGAGTGCGGTTGACACAGGGACGCGGATCGAGGGAGGGAGGAGCCAGGGGAGGGGCACGCCCGCTTGCGGCCGTGCTGGAAATCGTTAGGCTGGAGGCGTCCGTCTTTCCGGCTCCCCATGTCCGAACCCTATGTCGGCACCGTCCACGGTCCGGGTGCGCCCCCGCCGCCACCCCCTTCGCCTCCGCGCGGGATCTTCGTACGCACCGGAAATGCCGCGCGCGCCGGGATCACGATGGGAAGCACCCTCGCCATGGTGATCTCCTGGAGCGTGCACAAATCCATTGTGTGGGCCGTGATTCATGGAGTGTTCTCCTGGTTGTATGTCGCCTACTATGCGCTGACCCGGCCGACGTGACGTGTGGGACACCGCGGGCTCCGTCGGCGGCGTTCCCTTGGCCGTCAGCTCGCCGTCAGGAGCTCCAGCTGTGCGACGTCCGGTGAGGGCGTGGGGGCCGGTGTCGCGTCATCCCCCATCCAGGCTGTGCCGGCACGTGGCTCGAAGGCCCGTTCGTCCGGTGTGCCGTATTGCAGCCCGACCTCGGCGCACAGCTGCTTCATGAAGCGACGCAGGCCGTCACGGTAGCCTGGGGTCATCTCGTGGCTGTGGGCGTAGGCGTCTGCATAACGAGTGACGAGGTGCGGGAACTCCGTGGCCAGGAACGGCAGGTACCGCGCGCGGGCCGTCGCCCGCAACCGCAGCGGGCTGGGGTTCACGTGGGTCCCGCCCTCTGCCGCAATGCGCCGAACCAGTGCCGCCAACGCGTCGGGGCGGTCCGTCACCCCGGGGAGCACTGGCATGATGTTGACTCCCGCTTCGATCCCCGCCGCGCTCAGGCGCCGCAACGCCCGGAGCCGGGACTCCGGCGTGGGCGCGCGTGGCTCGATCCGTCGCGCCAACTCCCGGTCCAACGTGATCAGGGACAGGTGCACCGTCAGCGTCGAGCGCTGGGCGATGCGCACCAGGAGGTCCATGTCGCGCGTGATCAGCGGCGACTTCGTGATGATCACCAGCTTGAGACCTTTAGCCTCAGCCAGCACCTCGAGCACGCCTCGCGTCACGCGAAAGAGGCGCTCCGCCGGTTGGTACGGGTCGGTCGCCGTGCCCAGCACGATCGTCTCGCCCCGCTGCACGGCGCCGGCCGCGGAGCTCCGGTCCCGCAACGTGCGGCGCAGGACCTCCGCCGCGTTGCGCTTCACGAAGATCCGCCGCTCAAAGGCCAGCCAGGGAGGCAATACCTCAGCTCCGTCCCCGTCTCCCTCCCCCTCGACACCCTCCGTCGCGAGGGTGCCCCGCTCCATGACAAACCGATGCGCGTACCGCGCATAGCAGTAGGCACACCCAAAGGCACACCCGACATACGGGTTGATGGACCAGAACGGCATCCCCGTACTGTCCGGACTGTTCAGGAGAGTTCGCGCCTGACTGCCGTAATACCGGATGTCCTTTTGCTCCCCCACCAGGGGATGCTGGGAGGACGTCGCCTGTGCGTCCCCCAATGGCATGGCCTGCTGCATCTCGGTCTCCGCGTTGTCCCCCGCGCGACGGGCAGCGAGGGACGCCTATAATACCGAACAAAACCCGAAGATCAAGACGCCGGAGGAGACCGGTCCCAACCCGGTACCGGGTCGCCAGGTCTCAGGATGGCAGGTCAAAATGACGCGCCGTGCTGCTACCAGCCCCGGCGATCAACGCCATCGCGCCACCATCATGAGAGTCCCACGTCGGCCGATGGGTCCGGCAGGTACATTCGAGCGACCACACCACGCCTCCAATGCGCCTCGTCAGATCCAGCATGCGATGGGCGGCCTTGCTCGGTGCCGCCGTCCTCCCGGCACAAGGCCGGCTCCCCGTCACGGCCTCCCTTCGCCCGTACGTCAGTGTCGATGCTCCGGTGGTCGCCCTGACCCACGTGCGGCTGATCGACGGCACGGGCGCGGCCCCGCGCGAGGACCAGACCATCCTCCTGAAGGATGGGGTGATCTTCGGGATCGGCCCAACGGGCCGCCTGGCACCACCCGCTGATGCCCAGGTGCTCGACCTTGCCGGGCACACGGTCATCCCCGGCCTGGTCGGGTTGCACGAGCATACGTACTTCCGCCAGACCACGCGCACGACCCAAATGACGATGAGCGGGCCGCTGGCCTACCTCGCCAATGGCGTCACGACGATCCGCACGGCCGGCTCCATGTTCCCGTACCAGGAGCTGAACATGAAGCAGGCGGTGGAATCGGGGAACCTGCCCGGGCCGCGCATGCACATCACCGGCCCCTACCTGAATGGTGCCGCCGGACCAGAATCCATGAACCGGGGGCTGCGCACGCCGGACGAGGCCCGCCGCGTGGTGGCCTACTGGGCCGAGGAGGGCGCCACCTGGCTCAAGCTGCAGGGGAACCTCACACGGGCCATCGCCGGCGCCATCGTGGACGAGGCCCATCGGCATGGCATGAAGGTCACCGGGCACCTCTGCTCCCTCAGCTTCGCCGATGCGGCCGCGTTAGGCTTCGACGCCGTGGAGCACGGTTTCATCACCAATAGCGCCTATGTGCCGGGCAAGCGTCCCGACACCTGTCCCGCGGAGAACATGCGGATCCAGGCGGACGTGGATGTCGCGAGCCCGGCGGTCCAGGCCTCCATCAAGGAGCTTGCCGACAAGAAGGTCGCCGTCACGTCCACCCTGGCCGTCTACGAGACGTTCACCCCGGGCCGCTTCAAGCTCCACCCGCGCGCCATGGAGTTGCTCGCCCCCGACACGCGGGCCGAGGTGGAGGCCGAATACGCCGCCCTCGGAACGCAGGGACTGGTCGTGCCGGAGCGGCTCATCCGCAAGATGATGGCGTGGGAACGGGACTTTGTCCGGGCCGGTGGGCTCCTGGGGGCCGGCGTCGACCCCTGGGGCAGCGGGATGCTTCCGGGCTTTGGTGACCTGCGCAACTACGAGATGCTGGTCGAGGCCGGCTTCAGCCCCGGGGAGGCGATCCAGGTGATGACCCTCAACGGCGCCCGCATCCTCGGCGAGCAGGCCACGCGCGGCAGTATCGAGTTGGGGAAGGTGGCCGACCTGGCGGTGATCCGCGGCAACCCGGTCGCGACTCCCGCCGCGATCTACGACGTGGTGACGGTCTTTCGCAGTGGGACCGGGTTTGATTCGGCCAAAATGCTGGCGGCCGCGAAGGGCCTGGTGGGGATCCGATGACGCGGTCGGCCGGTGAGGTGGCGCGCGACATCGCCCGCGGGCACACCACGGCCTGCGAGGTCGTGACGGCCTCGCTCGAGGCGATCGAGCGGACGCAGCCCCATCTCAATGCGTTCATCACCGTCATGCGTGAGAGCGCCCTGGCCGCCGCCGGGGCCATCGATCGACGCCGCGCAAAGCGTGAGCCCCTCGGTCCGCTGGCCGGCGTTCCCCTCGCGGTGAAGGACCTGATCTTCACGCGCGATGCGCTGACCACCGGCGGCTCCCGGATCTACGGCGACGGATTGCCAGCGCAGGCCGATGCCCCGGTCGTGCGTCGCTTACGGCGGGCAGGGTGCGTCGTGGTCGGCAAGGCGAACCTGCATGAGGTCGCGTTAGGCGTCACGAACGTCAACGAGCACTTCGGCCCGGCCCGTAACCCGTGGAATACCGACCGGGTCTCCGGGGGCTCCTCCGGGGGGTCGGCCGTCGCCGTGGCGGCGGACCTCTGTCCGCTGGCGGTCGGGACCGACACGCGCGGCTCCATCCGGATCCCGGCCGCCGCCTGCGGGATCACCGGGTTCAAGCCGTCGTATGGCCTCGTGTCCGTTGAGGGGGTGATTCCCCTCGCCCATTCCCTCGACCATGTGGGTCCGATGGCCCGTGGGGTGGACGATGCTGCCCTCATGCTCGCGGCGATGCTTCCACCGGGGAGGGGGGCGGCCTTGTTGAAGGGATCGCGCGCGCCAGTGAAACGGCTCGTGATTGGAGTGTCCGAATACCACATGCGCGACCTTGATGGGCCGGTGGCGCGTGCCCTGGAGTCGGCCCTGAAGGCGCTACGACCGCTGGTGCGTGACCTGCGGGAGGTCCGGATACCAGAGCTCGATGGGGTGCAGGACGCGTCCACGGTCCTGGCGAGCAGTGAGGCGGTGGCATTCCACGATGAGTACCTGCGCAACCGACCGGATGGCTACGGTCCCCAGGTGCGCCAGCGCATGGAAGCCGGGTACGCGCGGACCGCCGTGGAGTACCTTCGCGCGCAGGAGAAGCGGTCCATGGTTCAGGCGGCCTTCGCCGCGGCCTTTGCATCGGTGGACCTTCTGGTGGGGGCGACCCTTCCGGTGGTCCCGCCGCCGATCGATGCCCCGGCCATGGTCCGGATCAACGGTCGCGAGTTGACGACCGTCGAGGCGTTCACGCGCTGCAACGGGCCGCAGAACGTGGCGGGGATCCCCGCGCTCAGCGTGCCCGCGGGAATCGCGGGCGGGCTTCCGGTCGGCCTCCAGGTGTTTGGTCCGATGGGTGCCGACGCCCAGGTCCTGGCCCTTGGCCGCGCCTGGCAGCGGCACACCGACTGGCACGAACGGCGCCCGCGGGGGCCAGCGAGCCGGCGGGCGGGACCGTAGTATTGTGTATCGCACCAGCCTCCACGATACCATGGCCGTCGCACCGCTCTCGGATATCGAGATCCACCGTGAACTGGGCTCCCTGCCCGGGTGGTCGCGTCGCGGGAATTCGCTGGTGAAGGTCTTTGCGTTTCCCGACTTCATGGCCGGGATCGCCTGGGTGCGCCAGGTAGCCGAGGCTGCGGAATCCCGCGATCACCACCCAGACCTTGATATTCGGTATACGAAAATCACCGTGACGCTGTCCACGCACTCGGCGGGAGGCATCACGGTGAAGGATTTCGAGCTGGCGCGCGCGATCGACGTGCTGCCGGTGGGGCGTTAGTCGCGGCTGCGACCTCCGAGGAGGTGCAGGATCGCGAGGAACATGTTGAGCAGGTCCAGGTAGATGTTGACCGCTGCGGCCACGTAGTCATCCGGACCGTAGAGGTTGCGGATGCGCCAGGTATCAAACACCAGGAGCCCGCCAAACACCATGACGGTGGCGCCGGAGATCCACAGCGACGCCGTTTCGTTCTGGAAGAACAGGTTGAGGAGTGAGGTCGCAATCAGGACCCACACGCCGATCATGAAGAATGACCCCCACGCACTGAAGTCGCGCCGCGACAGCCAGGCGTAGACGGTGAGCGCCCCGAACGTGGATCCGGTGAGGATGCCGGCCTGGCCGATGAGGGCCGGGTTGGTCTTTGAGTAGAGGTAGACGATCGGGGAGATCGCGATTCCCTCGACAAACGTGAAAAGGAAGACCAGCCCGAGGTTGGCCGGGAACGCGTTCCGCATCTTCATGGCGATGAAGAGCGGTGCGAGCGTACACAGCATGGTGATGATCGGATGCCGGATCACGGCTTCCATGATCCGCGGCTGCCCCATCGCGAACCAGACACCCGCCATCGTGACGAGCACGCTCGCGAAGACCAGCGTGTAGGTCCGTCGCACGAGCGTGGCGCGCTCGGCGCCGGTGCGGACGACAATCGGGGGATTGAGCGGGCGGTACGAGACGCCCATGGGAGGACTCCGGGAGAGAGGCGTCCGAAAGGTAGGGGGCTCTGCGGTCGGCCCGGTAGTGCCCGTGGGTGAAAGCGTCGACGGGAGGAGACAACTGATGCAGTACGAGCAGCACGACTGGGGCAGCACGCGTCCCGTGCTGCTCGTGCTGCTCGTGCTTCGCTGTGGCTCCTGAGCTGTCCCTACTGTTTCCGAAGCTCCACGCTTCCGTTCACAGTCGAAAAACTGATGCGTCGTCCGCCGTCTCCAACCTTGGCGCGCAGGTGACGCGGGTTGATCCGGCCACTGAGCGTCATGGGGAAGTCGGACTCCACGCGCCCGTTAACGGTGCGCATGTCGAGATCCGCGTCGAGGCCTCCGGGCACCCACACCTCGATCGATCCGTTGACCGTACTAAAGTCCAGGTTGCCGCGGCCCAGGTCAGCCATCTTCACGGTGATATCTCCATTGACCGTGGATGCCTTCACGGGGCCGCCTGACGAGGTGGCGTCGATGGACCCATTCACCGTGTTCGCCTCGACCTCGGCGCTGGCACCGCGGATGTCGAGTCCGCCATTCACGGTGCTGGTGACAAGCTTCACGCCTTCGGGCAGCTGCACGACAAACTCGACCGAGGTGTCATTGTTGCGGTCGCGCTCACTCCGGCTGCTGTTGCGCGTGCGATACCCTTCCTCGTCGCACCGGGTGTTTTCGTTCCAGGTGGCGCAGATGATGACGTCGTCTCCCGACTTCTTCATCTCGATGCGGACGTTGTCCGGGTTGCCGCGTCGCCAGCGCTTGGTCCCGACGACCTCGACGCGGCTCCCTGAGCCGCGCTCCACGCGGATGGAGCCGTTGAGGTTGCGGACGTAGAGCCAGCGGCCCGCCGGAACGTTGCCTTCCCAGGTAAACGCGCGGTCACTGCGGCGTTCCTGCGCGCCGGCCGTTGCGGCGAGGAGGGCGCCAGCCACCAGGGTTCTCAGGGTCGTGGTCATGGGACTCAGCGTTTGCGGATCTCGACGTTCCCCGTGAACGTCTCGGCAATGATGCGAGGGCCGCCGGTGCCAACGGCAAACTCGAAGCGGCGGGGCCGGCGGTTGAGGCTGCGTTCGCCGGGGAGCAGCGTGATGGGGAAGTCGGAATCGATCTCCCCGCTGAACGTCTCGATGGCAAACCGTGCGCTGCTGGCCGATGGGATGGTGAGCGCAATGGTGCCGGAGTGCGAGTGGAACTCGTACCGGCCATCCGCCTCGATGTCGCCCGTGTAGGACACGTCGCCACTCGTGGTGGAGAGCTCCACGTCGCGTCCACGCCCACGTTCGACGACCACGTCACCGCTGGTGGATTCGGCCTTGAGGTCGCCCTCGAGGTCCGCGACCTCGATCGATCCGCTGGCGGTCGCGGCCTCCACGCGTCCCTTGACGCGGCGGATGATCACGTCCCCGGAGATCGAGCCCACGTCCACGCGCGCCGCGGCGTCATCGATGAGCACATCACCGCTCATCGAGCTGGCTTCCACCTCACCCCCGGCGCCACGGACCTCGATGTCGCCCGAGCTGCTGCGCACGAGCACCCGTGCACCGCGTGGAACGGTGACTTCGTACGTGATCGTCCGGTGATCGCGATTCGAGCCACCGGCATGTTGCTCCAGCGTGAGGCGACTGGCCGTGAGGTCGAGGTCGAAGCGCCCCCGTTCCGACTCGGCGCGCACGCGGGCCTCCTTGCGATCCCAGCCCGTCACGATGATGTCGCGGGACATCACCGAGAGGTCCACCACCCCGGTCGCGCTGAACGCGAACGTGGTGTCGATGCGACTCAACTGTCCCTCGCCGTCGGCATCGTCGTTGCGCTCCCATCGCGCGCGTGCGGCGCGTTCGCGGCGGTTCTTGTCGTCGAACTCCCGCTCGACACGCCGCGCGACTTCGTTGGCTTTCCGTTCGACCTGCGCGGCGATCCGTTCGGCGGCCGCGGCGATCGAGGCGGCCCAGCGCTCGATGTTGCGGTCCGTCGACTGGGCGCCGGCTGCGCGGGTTGCCGCGAGCAGGGTGGCGGCCAGGAGAGTCAGGGAGCGGCGCGTCATGGGCGGGTCAGGTGCTGCTGGCGAGCAGGGCGGCCTTGCGGAGCAGGCCAAGCTTGCGTTCCAGCGACTTATTTAGTTGCGACTCCAAAAAGCGGGATGCAGGATCATTTTCCAGGGCCGCCTTGGCCTCGACAATCGCCTGGTCGATCGTGGCGATGCTGCTCTGGATGATTGCGACAGTCGCGGGGTCGAGATCGTTTGCGCGGGCGGCGACGAGCGCCTGCAGCCGCGTAATCTCGTCCGCGTAGGTCACGCGCGCCGAAGGGCGTGTGGCCTGTGGGTTCGCAGCGACCGGCGTGATGACTGGCGTCGGGGCCGGGGTCGTCAGGGCGGCGGCCGGCGTGGCGGTGTCCAGGGGCGCAGCCGACGCGGCCACGACCCGGGTCTCCACCGGGGCGGTGCGACGCGCCACCTGCCAGGTGGAGAGCGCCGTGACCGCCACCAACCCGGCGGCGACCGCCCCGAGCTGCCAGCGGGGCCGTGCGGGACGCACTGGCAAGGCCACGACCGGCGCCGCAATGCGCGCCTCGATCCCGGCCCACAAGTCCCGTGAGGGAGACAAAACGGGCAATGCAGCGGCGGCGTCCGCCAGTCGCTCCAGCTCGGCGACCACCGCGCGGCACGCGGCGCACGCGGCGAGGTGCAGCTCGGCGTCGGCGGTGGCCGAGACATCGAGCTCACCCTCGAGCCAGGTGGGCAGCTGGGCCTCGAACGCCTCGCATGACAAGTTGGGATGGGTCATCGGTTCAGTGCCTCGCGGAGCAGCATGCGGGCCCGATGCAGCTGGGCCTTGCTGCCACCCGCCGTGATGGAAAGCATCTCACCAATCTCCTCGTGTTTGTACCCTTCCACATCGTGCAGCACGAAAATGCGGCGGGCCCCGGGGGGGAGGGCCGCAATGGCCGCTTCCAGATCCAACGAGGTGCCCATGGGGGCACCTCCCGGTGCCGGGACTCGATCCATCGCCTCTTCGTCGTCCGAGAGTCGAGCCCGTACGCGACCATCCGACTTTCTCGCGTTCAGTACTACGTTCACGGCAAGGCGGTGCAACCAGGTGCCAAACGCCGCCTCACCGCGAAATTGGGACAACTTGTCCCAAGCACGAACGAAAACGTCCTGCGTCAGCTCCTCCGCCTGGTTCCGGTCCCCCACCATGCGGGCACACACCGAGAACACACGGTTCTGGTGGGCCCGGTACAAACGCTCGAAGGCTCGCCGGTCCCCCGACGCGGCCAAAGCCACGTCGGGCGCTTCGCTCTCGACAGAGAGGGTGTCGCGCTGGGGTTGAGTCAAGAGCATCGGGAGGGCCGTCCTTCGCCTGGCACCGGATTGGATGGTCCGGGACCGGCAAAGGGTTTGAATCGACTACGGCCCTCCGGCCGGCCACGGTTTCTCTGCTACAGGCTTCGACCGGGGGGGAGCCACGGCGCCAGCTGCTCGCGGAGGGTGCGCAGGGCACGAGCCATGTGCGCCTCGACCGCCTTCACCGATATCCCCATGGCCGCGGCGACTTCCGCATACTTGAGCCCCTGCACGCGATTCAGTTCGAACACCTGGCGGCAGCGAGGCGGCAGCGAGTTGACGGCTCGTTCCAGCGCCGCCTCTACTTCGCCAGCCGCGGCCTCTCCGTCGCTGGCCCCCCGGGAGGGAAGGGTGTCTGCATCGAACTCGTCATCGCGGTTCTCGACCCGAAGGTGACGGAGACGATTGAGCGCCCGATTTCGCGTTGACTGGTAGAGGTATCCCTGCGGAGATCCGGTGATCACCAGTGTCTCGCGCCGCTTCCACAGCTCCAGCATCACATCCTGCACGACCTCCTCGGCGCCTTCGCGCTCGCGCAGAAGGCGCTCCGCGAACTGGACCAGAGGCGGGTACCACGCCCGGAAGAGGGCGTCGAAGGCGACCTCGTCCCCCGCCCGGAGGCGTTCAACCTGCTGGGCGAGAAGGGTGGGGTCTGGCGTCGACATGGGCGGATGATACCGTGAATCGGGACGGTGGCGATAGCTGGTCAAATGCCGGAGATTCCCGGCTAGGGTACTTTCGTTTACGCGTGTATCGAGGGGTATGACGGATCACACGAACGGCGATTCCACCGCTCCGGACTGGGAGTTGGCAGCCCGGCACATCGCGGGGGAGGGCGACGCTGGCGACCGGGCGCGGATGGAGTCGTTCCTGCGCGCGAATCCGGCGGACGCGGAGCTGTTGCGTGCGCTCGATACCCTTTCGCGGAAGGTACCTGCGGCATTGCCGAGCGGTCTGGATGTGGAGTCGGCGCTCCGGCGAACGCGGGAGCGACGGGACGAGGCGTCGGTGGTGTCCCTGGCGTCGCGTCGTGCAGGCTCGCCTCGACCGGCTATTCGCTGGGTGGGGCTGGCCGCGGCGGCCGCGGTCGCGCTGGTGTTCGCGCGGAACTGGTTAGTCCCCACGAACACGGATGGCACCGTCGCGGGATCGGTGTATCGCGGCACGGTCGGGCAGGTGGATTCCGTCCGCCTGGCGGACGGAAGTGTGGCGATGCTGGCGCCGGGTGCGACGCTGACGATCCCGGCTGGATTCCCCGCGGAGAACCGCAGCCTCCGACTTGAGGGTCAGGGTTGGTTCCGAGCGACGCACGAGGAGGAGCATCCCTTCACCGTACTGGCCGGAGATGCAGTTGTCCGGGACATCGGCACCGTGTTCTCGGTGCGTTCCGGGGTTAACGGCGAGGTGCGTGTGGCGGTCCATGAGGGTGCGGTCGCCGTCCGGGGAACCGGGGCGGCGGCCGAGGTACAGCTCTCGCAGGGAGACGAGGTAATGGTGGCGGCTGGAGCGGTCCAGGCGGCGTCGCGCGGCACGGTGCCCGAAGGTGACGCGGACTGGACGTCAGGGCGCCTGCACTTCCGTGATGTCTCCATGGAGGAGTTCAGCCGCACGGTGGCATCTTGGACCGGATGGGTCGTGCGCCTTGAAGATCCGGAATTGCGCGTATTGAGGGTGACCCAGGACCTGACGCTTGCCGAAGCGCGGCAGCGAATGGAAGAGGCGGCGTTGGTGCTGGGGGCGCGGGTGACGTGGAAGGGCGACACGGCCGTGGTCTCGCGGGGTGGAGGCCGGTAAGCCGAAGCAAGACTTCTTGAGGGCAGCACACCGTGAAGCGACTGCTCCTGATGGTGGCACTCGTCTTTCCTTCCCTCGCGGGAGGGCAGGATGCGTGCGCGCCGGCGGAGGGAGGACGCTGGGCGACCCCATTGGATAGGCTCATTCGTGTTGGTGCTGGCCTGCCCGTGCGGGACGCCATTGACCGCGCGGGACGTCAGGCGGGCGTGACCTTCGCCTATTCGGTTGACCTGTTGCCAGCTGGTGCCACGTCGTGCACCGCGGCGTCCGGGGTTCGCCTTGGGGATGCCTTGGCGTTGTGGTTGTCTGGATCGACGCTCGAGCCGGTGATCACCGGTCCCGACCGGATCATGTTGGTGCCCGGTCGGCGACCGCAGCCTCCGGCGGACGGCGTCTCCGACTCACTGCCTGCGCCCGCGTTGCTGGCGCAGGTGAGGGTCGAGGAGGCACGGGGGATTCCGCTGGTCGGTATGGTGACGGCGGCGCGCACCATCGTGGATCGAGCGGCGATCGAGGCGAGTGGCGCCTCGACGATCGCCCAGTTGCTGACGACGCACGTCCCTGGCATGTGGATCTGGACTCCGTCCCCCTCGAGCCTTGGCGCTGCCGTGGCCAGCCTGCGGGGGGCGAGTTCGTTTGGCGCCTCGTATCCCAAGGTCTACGTGGATGGGGTGGAGGTCGCGAACCCCTTGTTCCTCGCGCAGCTGGCGCCGGACCAGGTGGCGCGCATCGAGGTCATTCGCGGGCCGCAGGGTGCCGCGCTGTACGGCAGTGGGGCCGTGAGCGGTGTCATCGAGATCACGACCCTCCAGGCGAGCGGGCTGTCGGCGCCCTCGCACCTGTCCGTGCGGAGCAGCGCCGGGGTATCGGAGAGCGCGTACGCGCCCCTGGGAGCGTTTGTGCAGGAACATGCCTTCAGTGGGCGGATGGGTCGGGAGGACCGCTCACTCTCGGCGGGGCTGGCGATGGCGACGACCGGGGCATTCGTGCCCGGCGCGTACAGCCGGCAGCTGCAAGGGACGGTTGGGGCCGCCGTACTGGGCGCGCGCGCGCGCTGGCAGTTCACGGCGCGCGGGGTGTCGCAGGAGGCGGGCAATCCGTTGAGCCCGCTGTTGCCGGCGGCGCAAGCGGCGCCGGCGTCATCGCTGCAGCCACACGCGGCCATCGGGGCGCCCGAGGTCACGCTGCCGTGGGACAGCACGCGCGCGCAGTCGGTGCGGGAATACACCGTCGCAAGCACCCTGGCGTTCGAGCGGGCGTTGTGGTCGCACCAGGCGACCGCCGGGGTCGACGGCTACGTGCTCGACAACCTCGCGGCCACTGCGGGCCGGTACCGCACCCCCGGGGATAGCGCGTTGTTGTCGGCGGCGGGCAATGCCCAACGCGTGAGCTTGCGCTGGTCCGGCAATCGGCATTTCGTCGCTGGGACCGTTGGCACTGGCGCCGTGACCTTCGGGCTGGACCAGTCCAGCCTGCGAGACGCCACCCGTGGGGCGTCGTTTGCGCCGGCCCAGACCGGGGAGTCGGCGATCTGGCGTCACACCACGGGGCTGATGGCCCAGGGCGAAATCACGTGGCGGGGCGCCTTCGTGCTGAATGGCGGGCTGCGCCTGGAGCACAACGTCGGTTATACCCTCCTGAGCGGCGTCGAGACGCTGCCAACAGTCGGTGCCGCCTGGCGCCACACAGCGGGGCCGACGGCGATCACGCTCCGTGGGTCGTATGGCCGCGCGATCCAGCAGCCGCGCGTCGGGAGCCGGGACAACCCCTGGGGTGGGCGCTCGCCGGCGGTGGTCGTCCTGGAGCCCGAATCGCAGGCGGGATTCGAGTACGGATTCGACCTGCGATATGGCACAGCCGCCACGGTCAGCCTCACGCGGTTCGACCAGCGGGCGACAAACCTGATCCAGCCGGTGCTCTCCACCGGCCCCGGGGGACGGGGCCTGACCACGCGACTGGAGAATATCGGGGCGATCGACAACCGGGGATGGGAGCTGGAGGGGCGCGTCACCCGCGGCGCCCTCAACCTCACGGGATCGCTTGGGCTCACCGACAGTCGCGTGGAGCGGCTGGCGCGCGGGTACCAGGGCGACCTGCGCCCCAACGACCGGGTGCTGCAAGTACCGGCGCACACCGTCAGTCTTGCGGCCAATTGGCTCGGCCGCGGTTGGTCGGCGACCGCAAACGTCGCGCGGGCGGGCAACTGGATCAACTACGACTGGCTCTCCCTCACGTCGGCGGATCGGCCGCCGACCGGCGACGCGTTGCGGGGCTACTGGCTGCGGTATCCCGGCACGACCCGGGTAGGCCTGGTGTTCACGCGCGAGGTGACGTCGGCGTTTGAGCTCATGGGCAGCGCCGAGAACCTGCTGGGGACGCAGCGCGGCGAGCCAGACAACGTGACGATCGTCCCGGGGCGCACCATGCGCGCGGGGCTGCGCGCGAAGTTCTAACGCGTCAGGAGGACGCCACACGCCACGGCGGCCTGCGCATCGGACACCCGCGTCGCCGCGCGCTCCAGGAGCACGGCGAGTGTAGGCTCACGGGTGTCCCCTGCGAAGTTCATTTCGCCGGGGCGGGCAGGCGCAACGTGAACACCAGGTAGTCTGCCTTGGCCGCATGCTCCGCCGTCGGCGGCGCGTCCAGGGTTGGCACCGGGATGGCGCTGACGACCAGGGTGCGAGCGCCGGTGCTGCGCCGAACGGCCCGCGCTACGGTCCCCAGTCGGTAGTCGCTGTGGAACGCCCCGTCGTAGTGCACGACGACGGCGGATGGATTGGCGCGCCACGCCGTGGCAACCGCCTCGCCCATCGCCTCGTCCTTGCTGCACTGCGCCTCGTAGAACCGGTCCACCATGCGCTTGCTCGCCTCATCCAGCGCGGGGCCTGACGGCCCGCCATTCCCGTGTCCCTGCATCGACTCGGCGAAGCGGCGGTAGTACTCATCGTCCCTGGGGCACTGGTGCTCGGCTGCAATCCATCGCTTGTCAGCGGCCGGAATGGTGTCGAGCGTCGCCAGTCCACCACGACTCACGGCGCTGGCCAGCCGACGCGGGATGTTCGAGGCGATGACCGGCCAGCCGCGCGCGCGGGCCAGCTCGACCATCCCGCGGTAGTCGGTGGTGTAGCGATCCCAGGGCCGAGTTGCCGCGAGGAACTGTGGTTCAGCGGACCGTCCGGCGAGGTAGGCGTCCATCGCCTCCTGGACGTCGCGCTCGAACATCTCCATCGACAGGACAACCTTGGCGCGTCGCTCGCCAATCGCGGCCAGCAGGGCCAGCTCGGTGGCATGCGTGACGGGGTCGTCATGCTGCTCACCGAAGAACACGAGGTCGGCTGCGGCTGCGGCGCGCGAGAGGTCGTCGAACGAGACCATCCGGCTGGCGCGGGTGTCCCACACACGCAAGACAGCGGAAGGGCTGGGTGCCGTCGACGGTGCCCCAGATGGGGCACAGGCGGCGCCGAGGGCGAGGGCCAGGGCGGGGGTGGCGAAGCGAGGCAGGAAGCGCATCATGCCACAAGCTGCCTCGCGTGCGCTCACGGGGCCAGCGGGGGACTCCCGATGATGGCCTCCGCGTCCATCTCGACGAGGTACTCGTCGCCGATGGGCGGGGCATGGACCAGGGTATTGGCCGGCTGGATGCCGCGAAAGCGCTCGCCGTGTGCGCGCGAGATTGGCTCCCATTGCCCGGGGTCCCGAACATACACCCTTGTGCGGACCACGTCATCCAGCGTTCCGCCGAGCGACAGGATGGCACCCTCCACCTTGTCGATGATGGCATGCATCTGCGCTGCGGGGTCGTTGGCCCCGAGCGCGCGATTGCCGTGGGTGGCCGTCGTGCCGGACACCATGATGCGATCCCCGACGCGCACCGCGCGGGCAAAGCCGGCGATCTCCTCCCACGGGGTGCCCGACAACGCCACGCTGCGCCCCTGCCGCCGCTCCGTCGCATAGGGGGCCGGGAAGGTCTCGAGATGGTGGCTCAAGTCGCCGCTCGCCGTCAGGAACGGCGGCTTTCGGTATTCGTCACCGCAATCACCGGGGATCGAGCGGAGCCCCTGCACAACCGCGGCAATCTCGGCGCGGCTGGCGTCGTCGAGGGCGAAGGTGGCCAGTCGCACCGTCTCTTCGACATGCGCGCTTTCACCGAGTCGCGCCCCGATGATGATCCCCCCAACCGCCGGCTGTTCCATCATGTAGCGGCAGGCCACGTTGGCGATGGACACCCCGTGTCGACCGGCGACGGTGCCCAGCACCTGGAGCAGGCGTTGCAATGCCTCCCAGCCGCCCGCTTCGGTCACAAACCGCCGGTACTTCATCTGCGACCATGTCGCGAGCGACGCGGGATCCGGCTGTCCCAACCAACGCTCTGACAGCAACCCACCGGCAACGGTGCCAAAGGCGAGCAGCTTAACGCCATGCGCCAGGCAGAGGTCGGTCATCGCTCCGGCGGCACGCTGGTCCAACAGGGAAAAGCATACCTGGTTGCTCACCACCGGGATGCCGCTGGTGAGCGCGATGCGCAGGTGCGCCGTGTCGAAGTTGGTCAGGCCGAGGTTGGCGATCAGACCCTCGGCGCGCAGTTCGGTAAGCCAGAACAGCGCGTCGAGCCAGGCGGGGTTGGCGTACTGCCAGGCATGGAATTGCAGGAGTGGCAACTGGTCAAGTCGCATGCGGTCCAGCGAGCGCTGCACGGCGGTCCGCACGGCCTCGCGCGTGATCGGCCCGGGCTCCGGCACCCACTTGGTCAGCAGCTCAACAGGACGGGCACCCGGACGGTGACGGTAGCGCCCGACGACGTCCTCGGCGGAGCCGTAGTGGTCCGCCATGTCGAACGTCGTCAGGCCGGCGGCCGCGTAGGGTTCCATGGCGGCGGCCATCGCGTCCAGATCGACGGCGCGTCCCTCGCGCTCCATGTCAGCCACCTGCCAGAGGCCGGTCAGTACACGCGAGATGGACAGGGAGGGTGACAGGGCGAGGCGAGGAATCATGACGGCTACTTGATGGAGTTGTCGATGTCGGCAGCAATGAGCCACCGGCCCGTGCGGTCCTTGCGCAGCGCGAGGACAAACTTCCCGATGTCGGGCGAGGTCCGCTCGCCATAGGCATACGCGCCGACGATCCACCCCACCGAGTCGGCCGTCGCGAAGGACAGGGCGCGCAGGCGAAGCGGTCCCGCATTGCCCTCGTACGCCGCCCGGATCTCCGCGTGTCCCTTGGCCGGCGGCTTGCGATTGGGGAGGGCGAAGCCGTCGGCGGCGAACAGTCGTGACACTGCGTCCGCATCGCCCTTCTCCCAGCCTTGTTCGTAGTCGCGTAGCACGCGATCGAGCGCTGCGGGCAGGGTGATCGATGGCGGCTGCTGGGCGGGGAGCGGGGCCGCCAAGCAGGCGACGAGGAGGGCCAGGGTGAGGCGCATGCGATGTCTCGGGTGATGGACCAACCGCCCTACGTGAGCTGCGCGCGAAGTTCCGCGGCGTTGCGAACGACGGCTGTCGGTTGTTCCGCACGGAGCGTGGCCTCGGGAAAGGCGCCCCACGTCACCGCGATGGAGTCGATCCCGGCCGCGCGCGCGGCGCGGAGGTCAAAGGGCGAGTCACCGATGTACACCGACTCGGAGGGATCACCGCCGAGCCGTTCCATGGCAAACCACAAGGGGTCGGGATTGGGCTTGTGGCGTGCGGTGCTCTCGATCCCGACCACCAGGGGGAAGTGGTGGTGGAGTCCCACATGCTGCAGGGCGCGATGGGCGAGGGGTTCGATCTTGGAGGTCACCACGCCTAACGATCGACCGGACGCCGCCAGCCAGCCGACGACGTCATTCACCCCGTCGTAGGGTTGGGTCATCGCGTCGTGGTGCAGAAGCTGGTGCTCGCGGTACGCGGCGATCAGCTGCTGGAGCTCCGCCTCGTCGCGCGCGTACTCGCCGAACTGTGTCATCAGGGGCTTCCCGATGCCGGCCACGATCTCCGCGCGGTCAGGCGAGCGCCCCTGCACCGAGGTGAACGCCCAGGTCGCGGCCCGGACGATGAGTTCAATGGAATCGACGAGGGTGCCGTCGAGGTCGAAGAGCACGACGCGATGAGTCATGCGCCAAGATAGCAGGGGGCCCGCCGGGGTCACCCTTGGACGAGGGCCAGGATCGCGATGGGGACGATCCGGGTGACTTCGTCAGCGGGGCGTACCCTCGGCTGCATCTCCTCGATGAGAGCGTGAATGGCGGCGAGGTCCCTGGAACCCAGGGCCAACCAGTCACCAAGGAACCGCTCGGCTCCGGCACCACCGGCACGACGGACGAGCGATACGGCGTGCGCCACCGAAGCGAGTGTGACGGGCCGGTCACTGCGGGCCGCCCGCGCTCCCACTTCGTGAAGTCGGCGCAGCGCAGCCCGACGGATTGGTGTGCCGAGGGAGGCGACATCCCCAAGGACCTCCTGCTCACGGCACCAGCGACGCACCCGACGCTCCGCGGCGGTGGCGTGGCGTCCAACGCAGCTCCCTGGCTTCGCCCCGGAGGAGGCCTCAAGAAGTTGCGTGATGCGAACAAGGTCGAAGGTGACTCCGGCCCCATCGAGTGCCATGAGGAATCGTGCCGCTCCTTGCTCTAGGACGGCGACCACGCACCCGGCGCTTCTCGGAGCGCATGCGCAGGCGGTGACACACGCAGCGGCGGTGGGATCGTTTGACCGCCACGGACGCACTGCGTCGAGGGCACGCTCGAGCGTCGACTTCGCATCGAACCGACTGGTGCCGGGGTTGAGGGTGTCGAGGTCGATCCCGGCGGCCGTACGCGAAGTGCGGGCCTTGTCGCAGAGCCGGCGGATCAGGCGCAGGAAGCGTTCGGCCATCGTCGGTAGGCGAAAGGCGTATTGCACCACTTCGGCATGCGGTGAGCCCGGGCGCCGCAAGCGGCCGAGTCGTTGTTCGAGGCGCGCCGGCGTCCACGGCAGGTCCAGGTGGACTAGCGTCCCCGCCGCCTGCAGGTCTACCCCTTCCGAGAGGACATCGGTCGAAACGAGCAGGTCAACGCGCATGGGATCACGGTCGCGGGCCTCCGGTCGGTTCGGGCGGAGTCGCTCGAGGATGTCAGCTCGCGGCACGCGTCCGCTCGCTACCCACGCATGAGGGCCCCAGATCCCCGCCGTGCGGCGTGACTGGTGGAGTCGACGAAAGACTGCCTGCGCCGTCGCCGCCGAGTGCGTAAAGGCAATCGCAGGCGAGTGGGACGGATCGCGAAGAGCGTTGAGGATGGCGTCCGCTCGTCTCGCGTCCGCGTCGGGTTGGGACCGGAGCAACGCGAGGAGGTCATCGAGGGCGGCGATCCAGCGGGCCAGCGTGCGATGCCATTCGTCGGGACGCGGCGCCGGGGAGCTGTCGAAACCAAGCGAGAATTGCAGCGCATCGTCGCCGACCACGCAGCGGCGCACGGCCGCGAGTGTTGGCGCATCCCCGCGCTCCACGAGGAGCTGCATTGCCTCGGCCGCCAGGCGGCGGCGGCGCAGGCTGCGTTCGAGCGCGGCCTGGCTGGAGAGCCACTGGCGGACGAGGCTGAGGACGCCTAACGCGTGTGCGTGGCCGGCGCCATCCGCCGGTAGGGGCGGTGGGAGCGAGAGGATCGGCGCCAGGAGTGCCGACGTCGCGGGGTTCTCAAGCCACTGCACCGCACGGACGCGCGGCATCCCGGGCAGGGCCGGGTCACTGCGCCGGAGTGTCACCGCGTCCGCCGTACCCGGGGCGCGTCGCGCAAACAACTCCACCAACGCCTCGAGGTCCCGCGCGCTGTTGTGGATCGGCGTCGCGGTGAGGAGTACGACGTCGGCGCCCCAGGTGAGCCGTGCGAGGGACTGGTAGCGGCGCGTCGCCGGGTTGCGGGCGTGATGGGCTTCGTCGACGATCACCAGCGAGCGTGGGGGCGGGAGGGGCGGCACGGTCCGCGACAGGCTCTCCAGGGAGTGCCACGTGGCCTGCTGCCCGGTGCGGTCGAGGGCCCGACGCCACGTGTCGCGGAGGACGGCGGGGGCGACCACGGTGGTGGTGTGATAGAAGGCAGCACAGGCAATAGCCGTGTAGGTCTTTCCGGCGCCGACCGGGTCGGCCAGCAGCGCGCCGCCCAGCCGGCGGCAGCGGTCGAGCACGAGCGCGGCCGCCTCGACTTGGTGGGGGCGCAGGGTGACCGCGCCCAGGGTTGGGGGGACGACCACCGATGAGCGGACCGCCTCGGCAATCCGGGCACGGACGGCGCCTAACGCCATTGCCACTCGACGAGCGGCCCGACGCTGCGCAGGCTGACGCGGTAGGCGTCGCACGCGGCGGCCAGCAGGTCGGTGTCCGACGGGATGTCGCCGGCCATCGCCCGTTGTCCCAGCGGGGCGAGGACGTCGCGGGCCCGCGCCCAGTCGGCCGGGAGGGGCAGCGCGGCCACGGTCCAGGCCAGGAAGCGCTGGTACCCTCCCCGCGCGGGCTCGGCGATGGAGGCAAGCCACGCCGCGACGATGGGTGTGTTTAGCAGGGTGGCGAGCGCGGCCGCATCGGTGTCGTCGCGACACGGGAGGACATAGCAGGTGTTCAGCGGGACCACCGGCGAGCGTGCCGGGAGGATCAGCGCGCGTGGGCCGCGACTCATGTCTGCCCACACGACGCGCGGACGGTCATTGAGGGCGGCGTCGATGCGGAAGAGGGACCACCAGGCGGTGGACCCGCGGACGTCGCTCCGTTCGGCGAGGGTCCCACGCCAGCGCCCCAGCCAGCGCGCCGTGGCCTCGGGCAGGGTGCGCAACGGTCGTCCATCCACACCGTGGGTCCAGATCACGCACTCGGTCGACGGACGGGGTTGCCAGGGACGCACATGCTCCCCGCGCAGGATCGGTCGCAGGATCTCGCGCTCGATCCGGATGTTGCCGCGAGCCGTGGTCACGATCGTCGCGCCCTGCTCGGACCGTGGGTGCGTCACAAGGAAGGCCTCATTGCATCCGCACTTCAGGCCGAGCATTGGGGGTTGGAGCTGGGCCAGCGGAGCGCCCACTTCGGCCAACCGACGGAATGCACGCTGCGCGTCCGGCGGCAGGGTGATCCACGGCGCACCGGGCGTCGCATCAAACGCGAGGTCTGCGCGTGGACACCGCCAGCTGACGGCGAGCCGGCGTCGATGGACGGTCATGCGGACCGCTGCGGTGGCATCGGGCGCTGACTTGCGGACCACGACCAACGACGGATAGGCGGCCGCGTCGAACGCGGCTGGCGCGTCGGACCAGTCCTCCACGACGCGCACCCGATGGCTCTCATGCAGCAACCGGCGCACGCCGCCGCCGGCAAGGGAGCGCCACAATTTCATGGGGAGGAGCAGGGCCAGGATGCCATCCGGGCGCAGGAGGCGCAGGGACTGCTCCGCAAAGAGGGCGGCGAGGTCCACCTGGGCACCGAACGACGCGCCGCGCGACGAGGCACCCTCCCACGCGGCATCGCGAAAGACTCGGTACGTGGCGCGGAACTGGTCGCGCCGCTCCGGCGGGATCCGGTGCAGGCGCACCCACGGCGGATTGCCTATCACCAGGTCGAACCCGCCGTCGTGGATGGCATCCGCGAAGTGCGACGCGAAGCGAAACGGCAGGGCGGCGCCGTCCCGCAACGCGTCCCGCTGGCGACGGAGCCTGCGGGCCGTCGCCTGCAGCTCCTGTCGACGCGCGCGCTCTTCCGGCAGGGAACCGCGGCGACCCCCGAACAGGTCGCGACCGCGCGACGCGACGAGCAACGACCAGCGTTCTTCGGCCACACCGGCCAGTCGCGCCTCGACGACGCCGATCGCGGCGCGTCGTTCGGCCACATCGAGGCGGCGGGCCAGGAGCGCCTTGCGCGTCCCGGTGCTGCGCGCGTACCGCGCCCGGTCACGGGCGATCTCGCGCGACACGGTGCATGACGATTCCCATTCCCCGCCATCGAGGGCGTCTCCGACGCGCACGTTGCGATCGAGGTTGGGGAGGGGCGGCAGGTCCAGCGGATCGTTCACCTCGAGTTCCACCAGCGTGGAGAGCCACAGCCGCAGTTCGCACAACCACACGGCCATCGGGTTGAGGTCGACGCCGAAGATGGACCGGGTGAGCACCAGCCGCTTGAGGGCGGCGCGCGGGGTGTCGTCGCCCGCCGTCGCGAGCAGCCCCACGATGCGGTCCAGGGCAAAGACAAGGAACGCGCCCGATCCACAGGCCGGGTCGAGGACACGGACCCGCTGCAGGTGGTCGCGCAGCTCGATATCGTCCCCGGCGCCACCGGCCAGCCAGCGTTCGACGGTGGGTTCTGGTACACCACGCGCGTGCAGGTACTCGCCTAACGCGGCCTCGGTCGTGCGCTCCACCAGCGCGTGTGGAGTGTAGAAGGCCCCGGTCTCCCGCCGGTCGCGGGACGCCATCAGGCTCTCGAAGGCCCGACCGAGCATCTCCGGGTCGATGGCGGCCTCGGACGCGTCCGTCCGATCCTCGTAGGCGGTGAACCGATAGCGGGTGATCACCTCGTCGAAGAACGTGGCGAGTTCACTGTCCCGGAATCGCATCGCGCGATACCGATGCTCGAGGGGCGATCGGTTGAAGAGGCCGCCATTGAGGAACGGGACGCGCCCGAAGGCGCGTGCCCGCACGGATCGCTGGGCATACGGCGTGTTGAGCGTCCCGAAAAACAGGGGCTCGAGCACACGCCGGTGGACCCCCCCGCTGGCGAGGGCGGCGTCGGCGTGCCGGGTCAGGAAGTTGGCGTCGCCGTCGAGCCACCCACGGCCCTCAAGAAAGGCGAGGAAGAGCAACCGCGAGGCGGTGGAGAGCGCGAGGGCGTGTCGCACCTCCGCAGGGGCGGACCCTTCCGCACCCTCGCCTAACGCGTGGACGTGTCGCTCCAACGCACGATAGAACCTGGTCGACAGGGCATCCCGGCCCAGGATCTCGTGCCAGCGGGCGTGCACCAGCAGGTCCTCCCCGCCCGCCGCCGCAACCACGGCGGCCAGGGTTTCGGCGTCACTCTGCCGTGGCTGGCGCGGGTCGAGGAGGAGGGTGGCGCGCTGCGGACGGCCGTTGCCCTCGAGGAAGGTGGAGAGCGCGGCCGCATGGCCCGCACTGGCGATGACGAGGAGGGTCCACCGGAACTCTGGTGCGCGAGCCGCCAGGCGCGCCGTGCATTGCTCGACGACCTCCCGTACCTCGTGCGTATGGGCGACCAGCGCCACCGCCCGCAGCGTGCCGGCGCGGCGGGCGACGATTCCACCCGCCGCGTGGGCCTCGATGCCTAACGCGCGCGCGGTGGCAGCATCCAGGCGAGCCGCATGGCCGAACCCGAGGGCGCTGAGGAGGGGCGGCGCGCCGACCGGCCGGACCAGGCCGGCCAGGAGCGCGTGGGAAGCACGGGAGGTGAGCACCCTCCGAACGTGTCGGCGAGCCTCGCCCCGGCCGTCACCATGGCCGCGCAGACCACAACAATTTGTTGCATGCCCGGCCGCGCGTCAGGACGCGGGCGATTCCCCACGGCTGATGACTACGGCGGCGGCCATGTCACCGGTGACGTTCGCCGTGGTCCGAAACATGTCGGGGACCGTGTCCACGGCCAGCAAAACGCCCATCCCCTCAACGGGCACGCCGGCGGCCATCATCGCCGGCACCATGGCCACGATGGACCCGGCGGGGATCCCGGGGATGCTGAACGTCGTGAGCACCACGGTGAGGACGATGCTCGCGAGCTGCGACGGGCCCAGCTCAATGCCATAGAGGCGGGCGATGAACACGATCCCCGTCGTGATGCCTAACGCGCCGCCGATGCGAAAGGTCGACGCCGCCAGCGGCAGGAAAAACGCCGCCACATGCTCCGGCAGCGCCAGGCGGGTGCGGGCCATGTCCATCATCGCCGGCAGCGAGGCGAGCGAGGATCGCGCGCTGAACGCCACGGCTTGCGCCGGGAGGATCGCGCGGGCGAAGGTCGGCATCGAGATCCGCCCGGTGATGGCCGCGAGGGGATACAGCACGACCAGGCCAAACACCACACAGACGGCGGAGGTGACCACGATATATCCCAGCAGCGCGCCCGCGGCGGAGAGCCCCAGCCGGGCGGCCAGCGGCACGCTCAGGGCGAACACGCCGACTGGTGCGAGGGCGAGCACCCACCGGACCATTGTCAACGCACTGTCCGCCACCCCGGTAAAGAACCGCCGGAGCACGTCGCGCCCCTCGGCGGAGATCCGGCCAATCGCGAGGCCAAGGGCCACCGAGAAGATGATCAATGGGAGGAGCGCCCCGTCCGCCGCGGCCTTCACCGGGTTCGTCGGCACCAGGTCGATGACCCACTGGGAAAAACGTGTGAGCTTCTGGGCGCTTTCCCCCGCGGTGCCTGCCGACTGCGACGCACTGGCCCGCAACGCGTCCGCCGCCGCGGGGTCGATCGGCAGGAGGGCAAACAGCGGCGGGGCGACCAGCGCCGCGAAAACCGCTCCGGCCACGAGGAGGGTGACAAACAGGAGCAGCGCGCGGCCTCCCACGCGGCCAATCGTGCGCGGATCCGGGGCCGCCGTGACCCCCACGATGATGCTCCCGACGACCAGCGGGATCACGGTCATCCGGATGGCATTGATCCACAGCGTGCCCAGCGGCTCGATGACCGGCACGAGGCGGGTGATCGCCGGGATCTCCAGGACCGAGATCGCGATCCCCGTGGCCAGGCCAGCCACCAGTGCAATAAGGACTTTCGTCGTCAGGCTCACCGGGCGAAACTACCCCTTCGCCCGCCGTCTCGCGAGGCAATCCTCCTACCCCATCGACTGTGAAGAGCGCCGCCGACCTCATCTCCGACGCCAAGGCCCGCATCCGCCAGGTGACCGCATCCGACACCATGCGGCTGCGGGAGGCGACGCCGTCCCTGGTCGTGCTCGATTGTCGCGAGCCTAACGAATGGAACCTCGGCCGCATTCCCGGGGCGCTGTTCATCCCGCGCGGGATCCTCGAGACGAACATCGAGGCGGCGGTCCCCCGGGACCGTCCCCTCGTGATCTACTGCGCCTCCGGCAATCGATCGGCTTTTGCCGCCGACACGCTCCAACAGATGGGGTACACCAATGTCGCCTCGATGAGCGGGGGCTTCCGCGGATGGGTCGACGCGGGCGGCGACGTCGAAGACTGACGGCGAGTGGACCAGCTCATCGCACGACTTGAGCGTTCGCTCACCGGGCGGCCTCCCGCACGGGCTGCCACGGATGGGGCGCCGCCCCGGGCGGCGGTCTCGGTGACCTTTCGCTCCGACCGCGGTGAGGCGGAGTTCCTTCTGATTCGTCGCGCCGAGCGCGACGGGGATCCGTGGAGCGGGCAGGTCGCACTGCCCGGCGGGCGATGGCAGCACGACGACACGTCGCTGGAGCAGACAGCCCTGCGGGAGACCCACGAAGAAACGGGGCTCGACATCCGTATGAACGGACGCGTGATTGGGGCGCTCGACGAGTTGCGTCCGCGGTCGCCGTTGCTTCCGCCGATCGTCGTCACGCCGTTCGTGGCGCATATTGCGCCGACTGCTCCACTGGTCCTCAGCCACGAGGTCGCCGCGGCGTTCTGGGTCCCGTGGTCTCGGCTCCTGGACCCGGAACTGGATCACGAGGCGGAGGTCAGTACCCGCGGGGCGACCTGGCGCGTGCCGGCGTTCCACCTGGAGGGGCACGTCGTGTGGGGCATGACCGAACGCATCCTGCGCCAACTGATCACCCGAGTGCACGAGGGACCATGACACACCTGCGAACCGCTTGCCTGGCCGCCACGGCCCTCCTCAGCGCCACCGCGCAAGCCCAGCGTCCCGACTGGGGTACATTCGATCGTTGGGTAGCGCAGGGGGTCGTTGACTGGAAGGTGCCCGGGCTCGCTGTCGCCGTGGTCAAGGACGATTCCGTGGTGTTCAGTCGCGGGTACGGCGTGCGCCAGCTCGGCGCGCCGGGGAATCGGGTCGACGACCATACGCGATTCGCCATCGGGTCCACCACCAAGGCCATGACGGCCCTGGCGCTGCTGATGCTCCAGGATGAAGGCAAGGTGCAGCTTGACGACCCCGTGCAGCGGTACCTCCCCACGCTGCAGCTCTTTGACCCGGTGATGACCCGCGAGCTGACGGTGCGCGACCTGCTCACCCATCACACCGGGCTGCCCGGGTCCGACCTGCTCTGGTCCGGCGGCGACTACAGCACGGCCGAGGTGATCCGGCGGATGCGGTACCTGCGACCGGCGACGTCGTTCCGCAACTCGTATCACTACCAGAACGTGCAGTACGCCATGGCCGGCGAGGTCGTGCGGGTGGCGTCGGGCATGCCGTGGGAGCAGTTTGTGGCGGAGCGCATCCACCGCCCGTTAGGCATGGGGGAGACCGTATCGCTCCTGTCGCAGCTGGCCGGCGCGCCGAATGTCGCGGCCCCCCACATGATCCTCGATGGCGCCGTGACGCCCATCGACAACCGTTCAGTTGACCCGGTGGCCGCGGCAGGTTCGGTCTGGTCCAGCGTGCACGACATGGCCAAGTGGATGCGCTTTGTCCTGGATTCGGGCCGCGTGGGCGGCCGCCGCCTGGTCTCGCCGCGCGGGTTTGCCGACTGGCTCTCGGCGCAGGTCGTCGTGCCCCTGGCGGACTTTTATCCCACGCGCACGCTCACACGGGCCCACCAGGTGAACTATGGCCTCGGCTGGTTCCTGCACGACTACCGCGGCATGAGCGTGGCGATGCACACGGGAAGTATTGATGGCCAGGTTGCGATCATTGGGCTCGTCCCCGACCAGCGGCTGGGCGTGTATGTCCTGGCGAACCTGGATCATGCCGAGCTGCGTCACGCGATCCTGCACCGGGTGCTCGATCTTTATGGTGGGGGCGCGGCACGCGACTGGTCGGCCGAATTGCAACACCTGTATGGAGCCCTCGAGGCGGCAGGCAAGGCGGCGGAGGCACGACAGATGGCCTCACAGGTCAAGGGAACCCGTCCGTCGCTCGACCTCGCGCAGTATGCCGGCACCTACAGTGACTCCTTGTATGGCGACGCGACGGTGGAGCTGCGCGACGGGCGGTTGCGGTTCGCCTTTGGCAAGGGGTTCACCGGTTGGTTGTCCCACTTTCACTACGACACCTTCGTGGTGCCCTGGGACGATCGCCGCGCCGGCCGGGGGCTGGTCTCGTTCTCGCTGGACGCCACCGGACAGCCGACCGCGATCGAGGCGCTGGGCACGCGCTTCGTTCGGCGCCCTGTCTCAAGTCGTTAGGTCGTTCCTTTACCCTCACGCCTCACGCCACCACCATGCGCCGACTCGCCCTCCTCCTTGGCGGTTTCGTCCCCGTCGCCCTCCTCGGGCAGGCTGCACCGGTCAAGCCGGGGTGGCAGTGGTCCACGGACACCGTCATGCGCGTTGTGAATGCCGTGCGCGCCGGCAAATCGCTCAAGCCGCGCACCTGGCCCGGCGGGGCACGCGTGGCCGTCCTGCTCTCGTTTGACGTCGACAATGAGACGGTCTCGCTGCGGTTCGGTGAACCAACCGTTGGGGCGTTGTCCCAGGGTCAATACGGCTCCCGCGTCGCCCTCCAGCGAGTCGTCGACCTGCTGGATCGGAACCGCATCCCGGCGTCGTTCTTTATTCCTGCCATGAGCTTGATGATCGCGCCGCAACAGGTGGACGTGATCAAGCGCTCCGGACGTCACGAGTTTGCCGTGCATGGGTGGATTCACGAGACCAACACCACGTTACCGGGACCGATCGAGAAGGAGCTGGTACAGCGCGCCATTGACACACTCACGGCGATGACCGGGACGCGGCCTGTCGGGTATCGCGCCCCGTCCTGGAACTTCTCCCCGAATACCCTGCGGATCGTGCGCGAGCTCGGCTTTACCTATGAGAGCTCGCTGATGGCCGACGACTCCCCGTACGAGCTCCTGCAGGACGGACAGCCGACGGGAATCGTGGAACTCCCCGTGGAGTGGATCCTCGACGACGCGCCGCTGTTCAATCCGCAGGGCAATGCCTATATGAACCCGCGCGACGTCGCGCAGGTGTGGATCGACGAGTTCGACCGCGCGCATGCGGAGGGCACCATGTTCCTGCTGACCATGCATCCGCACATTTCGGGACATCGGTCCCGCATCGTGGCGTTGGAGAAGCTCATCGCCCACATCAAGACCAAGCCCGGGGTCTGGTGGGGGACACACCGCGCCGCCGCAGAGTACGTGAAGGCGCAGGCGGGCATGCGCTAAGGTCACCGGTCGGCGCGATGGGCGTGTCACCGAAGACGTCGCCCCGATCTCACCACTAGGTCGGACGCACTCAGCCGGATCTCCCGAAACGCAGGGGCGCATCGCACGAGGGAGGGGATTGCTCGTGAGTGAGGTTTAGGATAGACTAACAAAAAGTTACGCCGGCCCACTCCGGGGCGTCGACCGTGAAGACCAACACCCAACCAACCGCCGTGTCCGCACCACCAGTTCTTGCGACACCTCCGTCTGAGCCCGGCTGGCGCCGGGCCCGCGAGGCACCCTCGTTGGCCGAAGTGCACCGCAGCGTCTCGGTGCATGGCTTGTCCAGATGGCGAAAGCTCCTGGCGTTCGCCGGCCCGGGGTATCTCGTGGCCGTCGGCTACATGGATCCCGGCAATTGGGCGACGGACCTCGCCGGGGGCTCGCGATTCGGCTACACGCTGCTGAGCGTGATCCTGATCTCCAACCTCATGGCGGTGTTGCTGCAGGGGTTGTCGTCCAAGCTGGGCATTGTCACCGGGCGCGACCTCGCGCAGGCCTGTCGCGACCACTACTCCGCGCCGGTGAACTTTGCGCTCTGGGCCCTGTGCGAGGTCGCCATCGCGGCCTGTGACCTGGCGGAGGTCATCGGGACGGCGATTGCGCTCAACCTGTTGTTCGGCATCTCGCTGCCCTGGGGGGTGGCGATCACGGCGTTCGATGTGCTCATCGTCCTCTACCTCCAGAACAAGGGATTCCGCCTGCTGGAGGCCCTGGTCATCGCGCTGGTCGCCGTCGTGGGGTTCTGCTTCCTCTTTGAATTGTTAGTCTCGCGTCCGGACATGGTGGCGGTCGCCCGGGGTTTCATCCCCACGGCGGAGATCCTGCGGAACCCGGAGATGCTCTACATCGCCATCGGCATCCTCGGTGCCACCGTGATGCCGCATAACCTCTACCTGCATTCGTCGATCGTGCAGACACGCAAGTACGAGGAATCGGTGGAGGGAAAGCGCGAAGCGGTTCGTTACGCCTTCGCGGATTCGACCATCGCCCTGTCGATCGCGCTCTTTATCAACGCGGCGATCCTGATCGTGGCGGCGGCCACCTTTCACCGATCGGGGAACACGCAGGTGGCCGAGATCCAGGATGCCTATCAGCTGCTGACCCCGCTGCTGGGCGTGGGGGCGGCGAGCACCGTGTTCGCCCTGGCACTCCTGGCCTCCGGGCAGAACTCCACGCTGACGGGCACGCTCGCCGGGCAGATCGTCATGGAAGGGTTCCTCAATATCCGGATGCGCCCGTGGCTGCGGCGCCTCCTGACCCGCGCGATTGCCATTGTGCCCGCCGCAATCACGGCCATCTTGTACGGCGAGCAAGGGACCGCCAAACTGCTGATCCTGAGTCAGGTCATCCTGTCGCTGCAACTGTCCTTCGCGGTCTTCCCCTTGGTCATGTTCACGTCCGACAAGTTGAAGATGGGGTCGTTCGTGAACCCCGGGTGGGTGAAGGTGCTCGCCTACACCGTGGCGACGATCATCGCCTCCCTCAACGGCTGGCTGCTGTTCCAGACCGTGCGCGGGTGGCTGGCCTGATGTACACGCGCATCCTCGTTCCGCTCGAGAACAGTGCCACCGATGCCGTGATCGTCACGCACGTCTCGGCCCTCGCGCGCCACTGTGGGGCCTCGCTGGTCTTCATCCATGTGGCCGACGGCTGGGCAGCGCGGAACATCAATCACCTCAAGCTCCGCGAGTCCGAGGAGATGCGTCTCGACCGCGAGTACCTCGAGCGCATCACAGCGGAGGCCACACGGGGCGGCCTCCAGGCCGACAGCGTCCTCGCCAGCGGCGACCCGACGCGCGAGATCGTCGACGCGGCGACGCGGGAGCAGTGCGACCTCATCGCGATGGCGACCCACGGCCACAAGTTGCTCGGTGACGTGGTGTATGGCAGCGTGGCGAACGGGGTCCGCCATGCGACGACGGTGCCGGTTCTCCTGGTGCGCGCCTCGCGCGCGGACGCGTGACCGCGCGCAAGCGCCCTTCGAGCCAGTCGGCCTCGGCCAGCGAGCGTCCCCTCACCGAGCCGGTGGAGGACTACCTCAAGGCGATCTACGCGATCGAGCAGGCCGGCGATGCCGCGGGCACGAACGAAATCGCCAGTCGACTGTCCATTGCCGCGGCGTCCGTCAGCGGGATGGTGCGGCGCCTCGCCGACCAGGGGCTAGTGTCGTACGAGCGGTATCGTGGGGTGCGCCTCACCGGAAATGGGCGGCGGGCTGCCCTCCGGACCATTCGGCGCCATCGGGTGATCGAGGCGTACCTCGCCAAGGCGTTAGGCTACGCGTGGGATCGTGTGCACGAGGAAGCGGAGCGGCTGGAGCACGCGGCCTCGGACGAGCTGATCGACCGCATGGCTGCCGCCATCGGCGAGCCGCTGACCGATCCGCACGGGCATCCGATCCCGACGCGGGAAGGAACGATCGACGAGACTCCGCTCCAGACGCTCGCCGACCTCGGGATGGGACAACGCTCACGGGTCACCCGGGTGAGTGACGAGGACGGGGAGTTGTTGCGCTACCTGGCCAGGATCGGCATTCGTCCCGGTGTGATGGTGACGATCGCCGAGCGGGCGCCCTTTGAGGGGCCGATCTCGTTGCGGGTGGGGAAGGTGACGGTCCAGGTTGGTCCCGCGCTCGCTTCCCGGGTCATGGTGGAGACACTGGCGGACTAAGTCCCCCCAGCCGTCCTAGTCGTCCGCTCGGCGCCCGAGGATCACCCCCACGACGGCGCCCGTGATGGCCAGGCCAATCGAGACCCACATCACCGGCGATGCCGAGCCACCGCCGATGCGACCCTTGGACGCGCCCACCCCGAGACCAACCGAGACGAAGGCGCCGACACACGCGGCGATGACCGCGAGCGCGATGCGCAACTCGTTGGCGGACGAAGTCTGCATGAGCTTGATCGCCATCTGAACGTCCTGGTCGGTCACCTTCGCATCGCGCATTCGATAGTCGCCGATGGCCTTCTTGAGGTGTTCAGCCAGCTCGCGCGCCTTGCGGGTGGGTTCGGCGGCCACATGGGCACTCATGGGACCACCCCGGGCTTGCCCGCACGGGCCCGCGCGACCACCCAGTCGACGACCGGCCCGATCACATCCCCACCGATCCGCCCGCTGGCAAGCTTTCCATAGTTTGCCGGCGTACCATCCGGGTCGGCAAGGAAGAGGTGGTTCCGGTCGGCAAAGACCTTCACGGTCACGTCGCGGTTGCCGCCCGCCTTGAACGCCTGCTCGAGCAGGCCGGCCTGGTTCGCCGTGACCTGCTGGTCGGTGGCGCCCTGCACGATGTAGGTGGGCACCATCACCTGCCGCGCGACGGGGAGGGGATCGTGCTCGAGGAAGAAGCGCATCCAGGCGTTGTCCTTCTTGAGCCCGGCGATCGTCCCGTCGATCGTGCGTAACGCGGAGTCCTTCGCGGTGCGGCTCAACGACGACTCCTTTTCGATACCGTTGCGCAGCTGGAAACGCAGGATGGGCTCGCCCTTCTCCCCGGGGCCGGCCAGGAGCACAATGCCCGCCAGCCGTGCGTCCGTCGCGGCGACCATTGGGGCGATCATCCCGCCTTCGCTGTGCCCCATCAACATCACGCGGTCGGGGTCGATGTCCGGACGGGCGCGCAGCCAGGTCACGAGACTGCGGACGTCGTCCGCAAAGTCGGCGCTGGTCGCCTTGCCGTGGTCACCGGTGGATTCCCCGATGCCCCGGTCGTCAAACCGGAGGACGGCGATCCCGCGGCGGCCTAACGAGTCAGCCAATTGGCGAAACGGTCGGAATCCGGGGACGATCGGGATGTACTCGTCACGGTCCTGGCCACCGGACCCGCTGATCGTGACGACGACCGGGAGGCGGCCTGCAGCCCCCTGCGGCAGCGTGAGGGTCCCCGCCAGTGTATGTCCACCCTTGCCCGGCACCTTTACATGCTCGGCGCGATACGGGGCCCCGGCTGGTGGTTCGTAAGAGGGGCCCCCGACCTTTACGGCCGAGAGGGCGGCGCCCTCGAGACGCACGGCCTCCAGACGCTGCGCCGGGACGCTGGCGCGAAGCACCTTGCCAGCGGCGTCGAGGGTGAGGTTCGTCTGTGCCGGCCCGATGCTCACGGTGGCCGTGGTACCATCGATGGTCGTGACCGCCGGGACGGTCTGCCCACCGGACGCCATGAATAGTGGAATGGAGTCGGTGGCCCCCGGCGTGCTGCGCGCCCGCGCGATGACCATGTCCAGCATCGCGATCGACTGGGGCATGTAGATCAAGGCGCCGGCGCGGGTGGCAATATTCTGCTTGACCTGCTGGCCGCTGCCACTGATGTCCACGCGCACCGTATCGCCGTCCAGCGTCAGCACGGCGCGCTGCAGGACCGGGGCATCCGGAGAGGCGTTCTGGAACGCCACCAACGTCAGCGATTGCAGCACGCCGGGCGAACGCACGGCCCCGGTCCACTGCACGCGGGGTTGGCCGCGGAGCTGCAGGTCGCCCATCCAGCTCGTCGCGCCGGGCGTGACGCGCTCAATCCCGACCGTGTCCCCACCAACGATGTAGAGCATGCCGAACGAGCGGGGCTGTGCGACGGCGAGGCCCGAGACGAGGGCAAGGGCCGCGACCACCAGGAAGGTGATGCCAACCCAGCGGGGCAGCCGGATTCCGCGACGGTGCAACATGGCGATCAACATGGGGTTAGTCCGTGGGTGGTTCGTCGGCTGCGACGCGCGGCAGGCGGCCCGCCTGCTGCAAGGCGCGGCGGAGGAGGAACTCGATCTGGGCATTCAGGCTGCGCAGGTCATCGTTGGCCCAGCGCTGGACCGCGTCCAGGAGGTCGCGGTCCATGCGCAGGAGGAAGGGTTTCCGCTCAGCCACGGGACTGCTCCGTTAGTAGAGCGACCCCGCATTCACGATCGGCTGGGCGTCCCGGTCGGAACACAGCACCACCAGGAGATTGGACACCATGGTCGCCTTCCGCTCGTCATCCAGGGCCACGATCCCCTTGTCGGCGATCAACTCCAGTGCATTCTCGACCATGGACACGGCCCCCTCCACGATCTTCTGCCGCGCGGCAATGATCGCCGAGGCCTGCTGGCGGCGCAGCATCGCCGAGGCGATTTCCGGGGCGTAGGCCAGGTGCGAGATGCGCGCCTCGATCACCTCAACGCCCGCCTTCTGCAGGCGATCCGAGACCGCCTGCTGCAGGGCCTTGGACACCTCCGCCGCGTGGGTGCTCAACGCCACGTCGGTGGAGCTGTGCGCGTCGTACGGATACGAGGACGCGAGGGCGCGCACCGCGGCCTCCGACTGCATGACGACGAAGTGCGTGTAGTCATCGACTTCGAACATCGCCTCGGCCGTATCGACCACCTTCCACACCACCACCGCGCCGATCTCGATGGGGTTGGAATGGTTGTCGTTCACCTTGAGCTTGGCCGTCTCGAAATTCCGGACGCGCAACGACACCCGCTTCTTTCCATAGAAGGGGTTGGCCCACCACAGCCCCTGGTCACGCACCGTACCCATGTACTTGCCGAACAGCGTGAGGACCTTGCCGTCGTTGGGCTGGACCGTGAACAGACCGCTGAGTCCGATGATCGCGAGGACGATGACGGCGGCCCAAAGGAGCGCGCTGGCAGGGTCGCCCTCCGATCGAGCGACCTCGATGATGCGCCACAAGGCGACCGCGGCGAAGGCGAGAAAGAGGATGAGGGCGAGGAGCCCCGGAGTGCCCTTCTTGGGAATTTCGCGATACATGGCAGGCTCGGAAGGTGTTAGCGAAATGATATCACAGGGATATCGACAAGGCAAGGGGGATGGCAGTGGCTGGCATCTGGTAGCTGGCGCCAGCTTGGAGGGGCTGCGTGCCGGGACCTGGGGCTTGCGCTTGGGCAGGGGCGCGCGGACCATGGTCATCAGTCTGCCATCTCGCCCAACGACACGTGATTCGTCTCGGAACTCAAGGCTGGAACTACGACGCGTGGGTTGGCCCCTTTTATCCATCCGGTACACGTCCGGCTGACTACCTGCGCCACTACGCGAGGGCCTTCGATACCGTCGAGATCGACGCAACCTTCTACGCGGTTCCTTCGGCGGCGAGCGTACGTGGATGGCGCGCTCGGGTGCCCCACGGCTTCACCTTCGCGCTCAAGTTGCCCCAGGAGATCACGCACGTACGGCGCTTTCAGCAGGCGGCGGACATTCTGCAGGAGTTCTGCGACCGTGCCCGGGAGCTGGGTGACCAGCTCGGCCCCATCCTTATCCAGTGTGCGCCGTCGTTCGGCCCGTTGGAGCGTCCGGCGCTCGCCGAGTTCCTCCCACTGCTGGACCGGTCGCTCAAGTTCGCAATCGAGTTCCGGCACCGCGCGTGGATCACGGACGACGTATTGGAGCTGCTCCGGACGCACGGGGTCGCGCTGGCACTCTCCGACGCGCGATGGATCTCGCGAAAGGTGCTCCTGCAGCTCGTGGAGCGCCCCACGGCGGACTTCGCGTACCTGCGTTGGATGGGTCCGGACCGGGAGATCACCGACTACTCCCGCATCCAGGTTGACCGCGGCGCGGAGCTCGATGCCTGGGCCCGGGTGCTCCCTGGCCTCGTCGCGCGGGTCCGGACGGCCTATGGGTATGTCAACAATCACTTCGCCGGGCACAGCCCCGCCACCGTGCGGTCGCTGCAGGAACGAATGGGGCTCCCAGTCGTCGCCCCGGAATCGTTAGGCGAGCAGATCTCCCTGTTCGGCTGATATCATTCCGGCATGGCGACAACACGCCGTATGACCTGGCGGACCCGGGCCTTCGTCCTCACGGCACTCCTTGCGGCCGGGACCTTCGTGCGCCTCGGGTTCTGGCAGGTCGGGCGGCTCAATGAGACACGAGCCGCCAACGCGCAGCTCTTTTCGCGCCGCAATGCTGAGGCGTCCCCCCTGGAAGCGCTGCTGGCGACACCAGACAGCGCACGCTTTCGCGCCGTATCGCTCTCGGGTCGGTACGACTACGACCATCAGCTGATCTGGACGGCGCGCACCAGGTCGGGGGCACCGGGGGTGGTCTTCCTGACGCCGATGATTCCGGACGCTGGGGGGCCGGCGCTCCTGGTCCACCGGGGATGGGCGTACGCGGCGGACGGTATGCAGGTGAACGATTCGCTGTGGCGGGAGGGTGTGCAGGAACGGGTCGAGGGCTTCGCCGATGTCTTCTCGACGGGTGAAGGCCCCGTGCAGGTCCCCTCGGTGTCTCGCGGCATTCGGCGCCTCGACTTTGACTCGCTGCAGGCGATGATCCCGTATCCCATTGCGCGACTCATCGCCGTGCAACAGATCGGCGCGGGCATCCAGACCACGGTGGCGCACCCCTTCCGGCTCGAACGCCCGACGTTGAATGAGGGTCCGCATCGCGGGTATGCCCTGCAGTGGTTTGCCTTCGCCGGCATCACCATCCTTGGGACAGCGGCGGTGATCCTTCGGGAGCGGCAGCTCCAGGCGACCTAACGCACCTGACGCGCGTCGCCGAGCGAGAGCACCACGACGGCGGCCATGATCAGGGCGCCGCCGACGATCATCGGCAGGGTGATGGGTTGGCCGACCATGGCCGCCGCGAGCAGGGCGGCGAAGATGGGCTCCATGGTGGAGACGATGGACGTGCGCACCGGACCCAGGGTCCCCAGGCCCCGCAGGAAGAGCAGGAGTGCGAGCGCCGTCGATACAATGCCGGTGGCTATGGCCGCCCCCCACGCGCCGGGTGTGGCGTCGAGGGTGAGTTCGCCGCGAACCGGTGCGCCGACCAAAAAGACCAGGGAGACCCCGGCGGTGACGAGCCACGTGGCATGTAGTGCAGGCACTCCCACCATCACGCGGGACATGAGTGGGACGTAGATGGCGTAGACCATCGCGGCCCCGAGGCCGAGCGCCACGCCCCACGGGTCAAGGGCCTCGCGTCCCGGCCACCCGACGAGGCACGTCACGCCAATCAGCGAAAGCATCAGCGCGATCCCGCGCGCCACCGTGAGTCGCTCCGTCCCACGCCAGGCGGCGCCAAGGGTGATCCAGGCGGGGAACGTGTAGAACAGGGCGACGAGCGCGGCGGCGGGGATCCAGGCGAGTGCCGCGAGGGAGAGGACAGCGACCAGCGACTGGCCAACCGCGCCCAGCGCCATGATGCGGGCAGCCACGGCGCGACCTGGAGACAGGTGCGGGGCGCGCTGAACAAAGGGAGCAAGGACGACCGTCGCCGCGACGAAGCGGACGAGGAGGAAAAAGCTCAATGCCATTCCGTCGCGCGTCGCGACGATGGTCCAGATCGAGATGAGCGCGAACCCGAGTGCGGCGAGGGCCACGGCGCCCGCGGCACGACGTTCCGCGGGGGACCACCCCGTCATGCGACGCGCAGCAACGCGCGGGCAAGCGAGAAGTACACGACCAGCCCGGTTACGTCCACGAGGGATGCCACGAAGGGCGACGAGGCAATGGCGGGGTCGACGTTGAGGCGCTGGAAGCCTAACGGCAGCATGGCGCCGACCACCGCACCGACCACGACCACGCCCACGAGGGTGAGCGCGACGACGGCGGCGACATTGGTCTCGGTGCCCCAGAGCAACGCGCGCCCGAAGCCCAGGAGACCGAGGCAAGTGCCGAGCACGAGTCCTTGGCCCAGCTCCCGCGCGAGGATGCGCCACACATCGGACCCGTCCACGTCACCAACCGCGAGGGCCCGCGTGATGAGTGTCGCGCTCTGGGAGCCGGAGTTCCCGCCGGAGGAGATGATCAGCGGGATGAACACGGTGAGCGTGAGCACCGCGGCGAGGGTGCTTTCATAGTGCCGCATGGCGGTGCCGGTGAACATCTCGCCAATGAACAGGAAGACGAGCCATCCCACGCGCTTGCGGGCGACACTCCAGAAGCCGGCCTGGAAATAGGGCACCTCCAGCGGCTGAACGGCACCCTGCTTCTGCGCGTCCTCGGTCTGTTCTTCGACAATGGCGTCGATGACGTCGTCGACCGTGATGACCCCGATGATGCGGTCGAAGCCGTCGACCACGGGGACGGCGACGAGGTCGTACTCCGACGTGAATCGCGCGACATCCGCACGGTCCGCCGTGGCGGGCACCTTCACCACCTCGGTCCAGGCGATATCGGCGACCCGCGCATCATCTGGCGCGGCGACGAGCTCGCGCAGGGACAGCACGCCGGCGAGCGCCCCCCGTTCGTCGACCACATAGATCGCGTGCATGGCTTCCTTGCGCCCGCTGCGCGCGGCAGCGCGCACCACGGCGAGGGCGTCCTGGATGCTCAGGTCCTGCATCACCGCGACGAACTCAGTGGTCATCAGGCCGCCGGCGCTGTCGGGCTCGTATTGCAGGAGGCGCTCGGTCTCCTGGCGTGCCTCGTCCGAGAGGTCGTGGAGGATCTCGTCGGCCGTTTCTTCCTCGAGTTCCTCCAGGACATCGGCCCGTTCGTCCGGGGTCATCTCCGAGACCAGCGCAGCAGCCTGCGCGGGGCTCATCTCCTCCAGCAGGTCGATCCGGATCTCGTCGTCCAGGTACTCGACCACGTGGGCGGCGCGCGCGGGGCCAAGGACGCGGAGGAACTCGCCGAGTTTCTCGCGCGGCAACATCTCCGCAACATCTGCCAGGTCCTTCGGGTGCAACTCCTCGGTTTCTGCGGCAATGTCGCCCGGTGACTCCTCGAGCAGGGCGAGGATATCCGGGGCGAGGAGCGCCGCGAGTTCGCGGTCGTGGGAGCGCTGCGGTGGAGTCATGGGGCGCCTCGACTCAGGCGATGAAGCGTCGCGCGGGCGCGCACGCTGGCCGCGCAACTTACGGCTGTCGTCCCGGCTGAACAACGGGTTCCTCGGCTTCTACGGTTGTGTGACCCGCCGCCATCCAACCATCGACGGCGCTGTGGTGTCTCAGGGAGGCTTTCACCCTCGTGACAATGCGACGCCTCCTGTCCTTGACGCTTGTGGCCGCTGGTGCCGCAGGTCATGCCCAACAACTTGCCCCGACGTCCCCGCGGGCCCCGCGTGCGGTGGCCCCGTTCGTGACGGAAGCGGTGAAGGCGGGTACCGCGCCGGTGATCGATGGCCGGGATCGCGACGCGGTGTGGGCGCAGGCGCAGGTCCTGGATGCGTTCCGTCAGTTTGACCCGGTCGAGGACGCCGATCCGACGCTGCGGACGGAGGCGCGGTTCGCGTATGACGAGAAGAACCTCTATGTGCTCGTCCGCGCCTTTGACCCGCATCCCGACTCCATCATGGCGCTGCTCTCGCGCCGGGACGAGCGCACACAGTCTGACTACATCCGCGTCATGATCGACTCGTACCACGACCGGCGCACGGCGTACCAGTTCGTGGTCAATCCCGCCGGGGTGCAGCGTGACATCTACCTCTACAATGACGGTGAGCAGGACGAGACCTGGAATGCGGTCTGGGACGTGAAGACCGCGATCGACTCCCTCGGGTGGGTGGCGGAGTTTCGCATTCCCCTGAGCCAGCTGCGTTTCGCCCCGCGGGATGAACACACCTTCGGCGTGGGGGTGCAGCGTGAAGTGGCGCGGCTCAATGAGCGCAGCAGCTGGCCGTTGTACCGGCGGACCGCGTTCGGCATCGCCTCCCAACTCGGGGAAATCCGCGGGATCCGCGGGATCGGTGGGAACCGTCGCGTGGAACTGATGCCGTACTCGGTGCAGTCCAACGAGTCACGGGTCCGCGGAGCCGGCTGGGGGCGGACGCAACGATCAACTGCTGGCGCGGACCTCAAGCTGGGGATTTCGTCGAACCTGACCCTGGACGCAACGATCAATCCGGACTTTGGGCAGGTGGAGGCTGATCCCGCGGTGCTCAACCTCTCGGCCTTTGAGCAGTTCTTCGAGGAGCGGCGGCCGTTCTTCCTGGAGGGGACCGGGATCTTCTCGTTCGCCATTGACTGCAACGATGGCCAGTGCACGGGTCCCTTCTACTCCCGGCGGGTTGGGCGCGCGCCACAGACGGGCTTCCTCAGCCCGGACGCGAACGCGGTCCCGACGTCGAGCACGATCCTGGGAGCTGCCAAGCTGACCGGTCGCCTGTCGAACGGGATGTCCCTTGGTGTCATGAACGCCGTGACCGGACGTGAGGCGGTCGCCGATTCGTTGACGGTGGAGCCGCGCGCGAACTACTTCGTGGCGAGGATGCAGCAGGACCTGCGAGGCGGTCGCAGCGGCTTCGGGGCTATCGTGTCTGCCGCCAATCGCAGCCTGGATGCGCAAACGCGGGACTTTCTCCGCCGCGACGCCTACACCGCCGGCGTCGACTTCCGGCACCGGTTTGGCCCGGGCGACAACCTCCAGGTCTCCGGGCACGTGCTCGGCAGTGCCGTGCACGGGAGCGAGTCGGCGATCGCGCGGACACAACGGAGTGGGGTGCACTTCTATCAGCGCCCCGACGATGACATCGCCTACGACTCCACGCGCACCAGCCTCGGGGGGCTCAGCTCGGGGATCGGGATCAACAAGAGTGGTGGCGGCATTACGCGTTTTCACACCGGGCTGTGGTACAAGTCGCCTGGCCTGGAAGTGAACGACCTGGGGTACATGCAGAGCGCCAACAGCATGGGGCACTCGCTGTGGTTTGCGCTGGTGTTCCAGCAGCCGCGGGCGTTCTACCGGCGCTTGCAGGTGAACTTCAACCAGTGGAACTCGTTCTTTACCGACGGTGTCGCCAACGGCCGGGGTGGGAACATCAACCTGAACGGCCAGTTGAAGAACATGTGGTTCTTCTACGGCGGAGTGGGTGGCGAACTTGGGACGTACTGCGGTGCCTGCCTGCGCGGCGGCCCCGCATTGTTCGAGTTGCCTCGCATGTTCAGCTTCATGGGATTCGGCGGCGACCAGCGCAAGGCGGTCGTGCCAGAGTTCAACTTCAACTACAGTCGCGGCGACGTCGGGCGTTCCCACAACCTGGGATTGGGCCCCCGCGTGAATGTGCGCGTGGCGTCGAGATTCTCGGCCTCGCTGGGGGTGAACTACAATCGGAACGTGGACGACCGGCAGTGGATCGCGAACTACGGATCCATCGGGGCGGACACCACGAGGTACACCATCGCGCGCCTCGACCAGAAGACGGTCACGCTCACGTCGCGGGTGAACTGGACGGCGTCGCCAACGCTGTCGGTGCAGCTCTACGCGCAGCCTTTCGCCACCGGGGGGTCGTACACCGACTGGCGCCATGTGCGCGATCCGCGCAACCGCACCTACGACGCGCAATTCACGTCCTATGGTGACGGCGCGGCGCCCGAGGGATTCAACTTCAAGCAGTTTCGCTCCAACACGGTGGTGCGGTGGGAATACCGCCCGGGTTCCACGTTGTTCTTCGTGTGGCAGCAGGGGCGCACGCAGGACCATCTCGACCCGGGGTCGTTCCAGTTCGGGCGCGACTATCGCAACCTGTTCGATGCGCATCCGCAGAACACGTTCCTCATCAAGGCGAGCTACTGGATGGGATTGTAGCCGACGGTCGGCGGGTGGCCGCGTGCGGCGTGCGGTGAACCCAAGGGCGTGATTTCCGGTGGCTTCACTTCCGGCGGTCGCGCCCTGCTCCTATATTCGCGCAGACGCTTCAAAGGGACTGCGTGAGCTCCAGTCGTCGCACCTTCCTCAAGAACTCCTCGCGCGCCGCAGCCGCCATCGGCATCGCCGCGCACCTCCCTGCCCAGCACCTCACCACGGGTAACGGAGCCGCAATCACCGGTGGTCCCGGACCGATCGACCCCGGTGACCCGGTCCTTCGTGAGTTTGCGAAGGTGGCGCTGGACGAAGCGCGACGTGCCGGCGCCAGCTACGCCGACGTGCGGTTCTCCCGCAACCGGTCGCGCAACGTCTTCACCCGCGAACGGCGCGTCCAGGGGATTTCGGACAACGACACCTTCGGGTTCGGCGTTCGCGCGCTGGTCGAGGGGACCTGGGGATTCGCGGCATCGAGCAATGTGACCCGCGACGAAGTCGCGCGCGTTGCACGTCAGGCGGTCACGCAGGGGAAGGCCAACCGGGTCGCGCAGCTGCGTCCGGTACAGCTCGCGCCGGCGGACGCGACGCCCAATGGTGAGTGGAAGAGCCCGATTCAGGTGGATCCGTTCACCGTGGCGGTCGAAGACAAGATCGCTCTGCTGCTGGCAGCCAACGAGGCGGCGCTCAAGGTACGCGGTGCACGGTTCGTGAACTCCTCGATGTTCTTCCTTCGCGAGGAGAAGACCTTCGCGAACACCGATGGCACCTTCACGGCGCAGACGATTTACCGCGTCTCCACCGGCCTGAACATCACGGCGGTGTCGGCAGACAACCCGGATTTCCAGTCGCTGCAGTCGTATGAGACGCAGCCGATGGGGCTGGGCTACGAGTACGTGACCAACGCGAAGCTCGTCGAGAACGCGACCCGCTGGGCGGACCTGGCCGTGCAGAAGCTCTCGGCGAAGCCGGTGGATGTCGGGCGCTACGACCTCGTCCTGCACCCGTCACACCTGGGCCTCACGTTGCACGAGGCCATCGCGCATCCCACCGAGCTGGATCGGGCGTATGGCTTCGAGGCCAACTATGCCGGCACGAGTTTCGTCGCCCCGCCGGAGAAGGTCCTCGGCAAGTTTCGCTACGGCCCCGAGTTCATGAACGTGGTGGGTGACCGACACCAGGCGGGCTCGCTGTCGGCGGTTGGCTGGGACGATGAAGGGGTCAAGCCCGAGGAGTTCCACATCATCAAGGCGGGGCTCGTCAACGACTACCAGACCACGCGCGAACAGGCGATGTGGCTGGATTGGTGGTACAAGCAGCAGGGCCGCCCCACGCGGTCGCACGGTTGCTCGTACGCGCAGTCCTGGGCCGACGTGCAGTTCCAGCGCATGCCCAACGTGTCGTTACTTCCCGGTGAGAAGGACCTCTCGTTTGAGGACCTGATCGCGGCGACGGACCGCGGGATCGCCATCGTCGGCGATGGCTCGTTCTCGATCGATCAGCAGCGGTACAACGCCCAGTTTGGCGGGCAGCTGTTCTATGAGATTCGTGGCGGCAAGGTCGTCGGGATGCTCAAGGACGTGGCATACCAGATCCAGACGCCAGTCTTCTGGAACGCGATCGACATGATCGGTGGAAAGAGCAGCTACATGCTCTGGGGGGCGTTCGGGGACGGGAAGGGGCAGCCGGCCCAGTCGAACGCGATCTCGCATGGGTGCCCGCCAACGCGGCACCGCCAGATCAACGTCATCAACACGGGGCGGCAGGGATGAGCGACCTCCAGACGCTTCAGGGCGCGCGGGTGCTGTCGCGCGCCGAGGCCGAGTCGCTGGCCAAGCGCATTCTCGGATTCTCGCAGGCCGAGGCTGCGCGGGTGTCGATCAACTCGGGAAATCGCGGGAACACTCGGTTCGCGGTAAACCAGGTCTCGACGGGCGGCGACAACTTCAACACGTCGGTCACGATCCTGAGTTGGGTGGGGAGGCGCAGCGGTTCGGTGACGACCAACAAGCTGGATGACGCCGCGTTGCGCGAGGCGGTGCAGATGAGTGAGCGCATCGCGCGGTTGTCCCCCGAAGACCCGGAGGCGATGCCCGAGCTGGAGCCGCAGCAGTATGCGGCATACGACGGGTGGAGCGATGCCACGGCGGGACTCGATCCTTCCACGCGGGCGGCCGCGACGCGGGAGATCACCGAGGCCTCACGTCAGGCGGGGCTGGTTTCTACCGGCTACCTCGAGACCCAGGCCGGAGCGAGTGCCGTCGCGAACTCGAAGGGGCTGTTCGCGTACACGCGGCAGACGGGCCTCGCCTTCACCACGACGGTGCGAACCGAGGATGGGACGGGGTCTGGATGGGCGGGAACGGCATCCCATGACTGGACCCGCGTGAACCCTGGCGCGCTTGCTGCCCGTGCGATCGACAAGGCGAAGCGTTCCCAGAACCCTGTGGCCATCGAACCCGGACGATATACGGTCATCCTGGAACCCACCGCGGTGGGGAACCTCGTCCAGTTGATCAGCGGCGCGGTCAGCGCACGGAGCGCGGAAGAGGGCCGTTCGTTCTTCTCCAAGCAGGGCGGTGGGACAAAGGTCGGGCTCAAGGTGATCGACGAACGGGTGACGCTGACGAGTGATCCTGCCGATCCTGAAGCGTATGCGTCACCATTCTCTGGCGATGGACTCCCCAACCGGAAGACGACCTGGATCGAGAACGGTGTGGTCCGGAACCTCGCGTACGATCGTTATTGGGCATCGCGCAAGGGCGTCGAGGCGGTGTCGGCAGGGGGGACGCTGCGCATGAGCGGTGGCACCGCGACCATCGAGGAGTTGATTGCCTCGACACAGCGCGGCCTGCTAGTCACGCGCTTCTGGTATATCCGCGGGGTCGATCCGCGGACGATCCTCTACACCGGGCTTACGCGGGACGGCACGTTCCTCATCGAGAACGGGCGGATCACGCGAGCAGTGAAGAACCTGCGCTTCAATGAGTCGCCGATCTTCATGCTCAACAACCTGGAAGCGATGGGGCGGCCGGAGCGGGTGAGTGCCAGCGAATCGGGTGGTCCGGGAAGCGCTATTGTGGTTCCGCCAATAAAATGTCGCGAATTCAACTTTACGAGCTTGAGTGACGCAATATAGATTGTGGTGGTCTTATTGATGATCCTTGGTTCGTCAGGCACTGCACGCTGGTGCTGGAGGTTCACGGGACGCAATGAGACAAGCGGTTGGTTCGGGTAGTTTCGCAGAACAGCGCCGCAGTCTGGCGCGATCGAACAACCGGGTGAGCGATCATCCGGTTGCTGCCGACCACTCCACCGGGGGAATGGAACGGCAAAAACCACAGACCAGGAGATTTTCTCATGGCTGCCAAGAAGAAGACTGCGAAGAAGGCCACCAAGAAGAAGGCCGCGAAGAAGAAGAAGTAAGCGGTCAGTGGTCCCAACCAACAAAAAGGCCGACGCGAAGTTGCGTCGGCTTTTTTGTTTCCCGTTCGCTCGGCCGGGGACGGCCCTCGTCAGGCCGGCTGGGCAACCCCGGACGCCAGTCCCGGCTCTTCCTCTTGCTGGCCCCAGACGTAGGCCCAGAACCGCGGCTCCGGCTCGGGGAGGCTGCCACCCGAGATCACGATGCCCACGGGCTCGTCATCGATGTCGAAGGTCGTATTGAAGTGTTCCATGTCCCCTCACCCTGTATGTGGTTCACTGAGTGTCGCTGGAAAGACACCTATACCTACGCTCGACCCCGTGTTCCGGATGCGGGTGAAGGTCAGGCGCCAGACGACAAAAAAAACCGCAGCCGACGAGAACGGTTCGCCGGCTGCGGCTGCGGTGTTGAACCGCCTCTCAAGCAGACTACATCCAAGGCACAACCCGTGCCGAGATCAGGGTCGGGCCGGACCGCCTGAGCGCGTAACTTCTACGGCTGAAGCCGTTGCGAAGTGACACGGCCTTGAGTGGACAGCCGTGTCGGCCCGACACGGCTGTCAGGCGACGGCCTTCCGCGCAATGAACGAGTCGTGCGTCAGCTGGGAGACCGCCCAGCCATCGTAGCGCTGGACCATGTCCTCGCAGCTCACGGCTGACTGCCCGGCAACGAGCGTTCGGACGAGGTGAACGCCGCCGTCCAAGGTGGCGCTCTTGAGAATCTCGATCACCCGGATCCTCTCTTCCATGGAGAGACGCTCGAAGGCCGCAGGGGTAGACACCACGCAATGCAGGGGCTCGCGGGGGTACCACCGCTCCAGAGGCCCGTCCATACCATGGACGCGTGAGGCGAGCCCGACCTGTCCGGCGGCGGCAAGCACGCGGTCGACGGCGTCCGGGTCGTGTTCGACGGTTGTGACCTGGCAGCCGTGGGCGGTCAGGTACAGCGTGGTCGCCTCGTCCGGTGTCCCGACCACGAGCACGTTGGCGTTGGGGGTGGCGGGGGTCGCCTGGACCAGGGGGGCGTCGGCGGCCATGCCCCAGTGTTCGGGACGCCGGTACAGCTCCAGGAGCTTGAGCCGGCGTCGACGCCAGGTGGTAAACGAGGGCAGCCGAAGGCGGGCCCGGATGATGCGATCCACTTCGGCACAGAGGACGACCTCGCCGAGGAGGAGCTGCTCGCTGTCGCGCATAACCGCGACGGCTTCATCCCCGATGCGGAGGATCGCCGAACGCGGGATCGAGTCCTTATAGTTCTCGATCTCCTGCTCCACGTAGCATTCGTACTCGTGCTTGAGCGAACGCGTAAATCCGGTCATGCCCCTGCGCGATAGGCGTAGTCCCTAAATAAGGCCGTCTCGTCAGGCGCGCAAGTGTTAGGCACACCCTCGTCAGGCACTCGTCAGGCACCCATGGGGAAATCCTCGCTGGTTCGGATTCGCGAAGGCGTCGCCCTCGGCGACCTTCACTTCGAGGGACAGGTGGAGTCCGTCGCCACCTACCTCGTCGAGACCCGCGACGGCCTTGCCGTCGTCGACCCGGGACCTACCTCGTGTGCGGACGGCTTTCACGAAGCGCTCCGACGCTTTGGGGCTGAGCTCGGCGACGTCCGGCACGTCCTGTTGACGCACATTCACCTGGACCATGCCGGCTACACGGGGGCGCTGGCGAGGGCCGTGCCGCGCGCGACCGTGTACGTGCACGAGGTCGGTGCTCCGCACCTGGTGGACCCCACGCGCTTGCTCACGAGTGCGCGACGCATCTACGGCACGTATATGGACAGGCTCTGGGGAGAGTTCCTCCCGGTGCCGGCCGACCGCCTGCACGTCCTCGCCGGAGACGAGCGCCTCGCGCTGGGCGAAAGACGCTGGCGCGTGGCGGCGACGCCGGGGCATGCCATCCATCACCTCGCCTTCCTCGACGAACGGGAGGGGCTCGCCTGGACCGGGGACGTCGCCGGTGAAGCGACCCAGCATGGCACCCCGGCGCTGCCCGCGGCACCGCCGCCCGACATCGACCTCGAGGCCTGGCGTACCTCGCTCGACCTCCTGGAGGGGTGGCGCGCCGAGCAACTGCTGCTGACGCACTTTGGATCGGTGGCCGACCCGGCCGCTCACCTCAGTGAACTCTGGGGCCGGGTCGTCGATTGGGCCGAAAAGGTGCGGGTGTCACTCGATGAGCCTGGTACGGACGAGGAGCGCGCCGCACAGTTTGCGAATGCGGAGTGGGCGTTCCTGACGCGCGACCTCCCATCGGCGCAGGCTGCCTGGGTCCATCGCGCCACCATCGAGAGTTCGTGGCCTGGTCTCGCGCGGTACTGGCGCAAGCGGACGGCGGCGAGTGCCTGAGCTGCCGGAAGTCGAGGCGGCCTCGCGGGTCGCACGCCGCGCGGTCCGCGGACAAACGATCGCGAAGGTGGAGGTGCTGCACCCTGCGCAGCGACGGTCGTTGCCGAGGCGTGCGGCGCTCGCGCTCACGGGTGATCGCGTGACCAGCGTCGCCCGGCGGGCGAAGTACCAGGTGCTGCAACTGGCGAGTGGGCGGAGCCTCGTGGTGCACTTCCGTATGGCCGGGGACTGGGCCGTGCTGACGTGTGGGGACGCCGTGCCTCGATATAGTCGGGTGGTCCTGCGCTTCGCCTCTGGCGGTGCACTGGTCCTGGTTGATCCGCGCGCCCTGTGCACGGTCCAGCTCATTGAGGCCGGCGACCCTCAACTCCCTGACCTGGGTCCGGACGCGGATCGAGCAACCTTCACGGCGGCCTACCTCGCGGCGGCCCTTCGCGACCGGTCGACCGCCATCAAGCCGCTGCTGCTGCAGCAGTCGCTTGTGGCGGGCGTGGGGAACATCTACGCCAGCGAGGCGCTCTGGCACGCCCGCATCGATCCGAGGCGACCGGCGCGCGAGCTATCATCGGAGGAAATGAAGCGAGTGGTCGCGGGGGTCAAGCATGTCTTGCGGAGGGCCCTGTCAGATCCTGAGCGCTACTATCAGGACGGCGATGACTCGCAGCGCTTCTCCACCTACGATCGGGCGGGGCAGCCGTGTCGACGCTGCCGGGGGGCGATCCAGCGGGTCGTCCAGGCGGGGCGCAGCACCTACTGGTGCCCGAGCTGTCAGCGTTAGGCGCCGGCCCCGGTCGGGTCAATCCATGGCCTCGACCAACGCCCCCTTGAGGTAGCCGGTTTCCGGGATCGAGAGGATCTCCGGGTGGTCGAGCGGTTGGCCGGAGAGCTCTCGGAGGGCAATACGTCGTCCACTGTCCGCGGCAGCGCCCTCCAGCATCTCGAGGAAGCGCGGTTTGGTGAGGTGATAGCTGCAGCTGGCCGTGAACAGGAGCCCGCCCGGGGCCAGGAGTCGCATGGCGCGCAGGTTCACCTCGTGGTATCCACGCAAGGCGTTCCCGATGGCGCTGCGGTTCTTGGCGAAGGCTGGGGGGTCCACGACAATGGTGTCGAACCGCGTCCCGCCGCGCTCGGCCGTCCTGAGGTACTCGAAGGCATCGGCCTCGACAAACTCTATGGGGCTTCCCCTGTTGAGCGCGGCATTGGCGCGCGCACGCTCCAGGGCCTCCCGGGAGGTGTCCACGGCCGTTACGTGGTCGGCCCGCCGGGCGAGGTGCAACGCGAAGGAGCCGTGGTAGCTGAAGCAATCGAGGGCACGACCGCGGGACACCCGGGCGACACGCAATCGGTTGTCTCGCTGGTCCAGGAACGCCCCGGTCTTTTGTCCCGTCCATGGGGCGGCCAGGTACCGGACGTCTTCTTCGTGCACCTCGATTTCCTTGGGTACGTCGCCTCGCAGGAGCTCGGTGTTTCGCTGCAGGCCTTCACGCTCACGCACGGCCGCGTCATTGCGGGCCAGAATGCCCTGCGGGGCTGCCAGGGACTGCAAGCCCTCGATGATGGTGTCGCGCCACTGCTCAAGACCGGCCGACAAGAGCTGCACGACGAGCCAGCGGTCGTACCGGTCGCAGACCAACGACGGGAGGCCATCCCCCTCGCCATGAATCAACCGATATGCGTTCGCCACGGCCTCAAGTGGCCGACGGCGCTCGAGGGCACGGTGAATCCGTTCGTGCCACCACGTGGCATCGATTTGGGCTGTCGGGTCGCGATCCAGCAACCGCAACGAAATTTCTGATGTCGGACTCCATAGCGCCCACCCCAATGCCTGGTTCCTGACATCATGAACGGCGACGACGCCGGCGGGCCCGTCCGGTCGGGCGACCAGGTCGGAACGAAAAATCCAGGGGTGTCCCCCGTGCCACCGCAGGGCCCCTCGTGCACTTACTCGCGCAGCATCCATAGGTGCACAAGTTACAGAGTGAGTCGACGACCCGGATGAGCGCGTTCAAACCTGGGCCATGCTTGCGGCCGTTGCCTGCAGGCCACACAATGGTCGGACATGTCCGCTGACGACGCCCAGCTATTGGCGACCATCGAGGTCGCGATGGTCTTTTGCCTGTCTGGCGTGCTGCTGCTGTTTTCTGGCGGCGAGGCACGGCGCGTCCTGCGCTACTGGGCGGCGGCGGGGCTCGGCTTTTGTGTGCGCGAGTGGTCTGCGTCGCGGTTGGCGATCGACCTTTCCGGGTTGTTGTGGGACCGGGCTGGGATGGCGCTGCTGTCGCAATTTGCCGAGCACGTCGTCCTCATCGCGATCGTGGCTGGCGCGTATGAACTTCGCGGCGGCGCGCGGATCACGCGGACTGCACTCGGGGTGTTTCTGGTTGTTGGAGCGCTCGGCGCGCTTGCCCTCGTGTCGCTCCCGGGCATGACCATGGGTGACGCCGTGGCGTGGCGAGGTGTGATCGCCGTTGGGTGCGCCGCTGTCATGTGCGCCGCGGTGTTCCTGCTCCGGGGCGAGCTGGTCATCGAGTCCCGGGTTGGGCGCCGCGTCTTGCTGGTGACCGTCGCCCTCCTTGCCCTGGAGCGATTGGCCGCGGGATACCTCCGCCTCGCGGTCCCGAGGCAGTGGCCCGCGCCCGATTGGTTCGTGCTGCTCCCGATCCTCGAACTGCTGCTCATCGTCGTGGGGCTTGTGGCGACGGTGGTCGTCCTGCTGGAGCGTGAGCAGGCGGAGGCGCGCCGACAGCGGGAGGACGCCGGGCGCGCGGAACGGGAACTCCACGCTCGCGATGCGTGGTTCGGGCAGCTCATCGACAGCGCCAGCGACATCATCACCGTGCTGGACGAGACCGCGACCATTCGTTTCGAGAGCCCCGCGGTGACGCGGGTACTCGGGTACGGGACCCGCGACAACGTGGGTGCATCGGCGCTGCGGCTGGTGCATCCAGAAGACCAGGCCGGCGTAAGTCTCGTGCTCGAAGGTGTGCTCAGCGGTCGAGTGGCGGTCGGGCAGGCGAAGTTTCGATACAAGGCGAAGGATGGGAGTTGGCGCGTCCTTGAATCGGAGGGACGCGAGCTCACGTGGGAGGGGAGCGAACGTCGTTTCGTCGTCACGACGCGTGATGTCACCGAGCGCGAACTCCTGGAGCAGCGGCTGGTGCATGCCGGAAAGATGGAGAGCATCGGCCGCCTCGCCGGTGGGGTGGCGCACGATTTCAACAACCTGCTCACCGTGATTATGTCCAACGCTGCCCTTGCCCAGGTGAATGGGATGGCGAAGGCCGCGGTGGGACGGGAACTGGAAGAGATTGCTGGTGCGTCAGCGCGGGCCGCACGGCTCACTTCTCAGCTGTTGGCCTTCTCGCGACGCCAGGTCGTGGCCCTGCAACCGGTGGACCTGCGGAGCACATTGCCCCCGCTCCTGGGCATGTTACGACGCCTGGTGGGTGAGCGAGTGGAGATTGAGGCCGACGTGGCCCCTGACCTTCCGCCGGTGCATGCCGATCCGGGCCAGGTGGACCAGGTGATCACCAACCTGGTGATCAATGCGCGTGACGCCATGCCGGACGGCGGACGCGTCACGCTCGTGGCCTCGCTGCGGCATCTCGAGGCGCACCCCGTCCCGGCGAACGAGGAGGTGGTCCCGGGTCGCTACGTCCTGGTCCGGGTGACGGACACGGGGCCGGGCATTCCGGCGGCCGTTCGCGATCACTTGTTCGAGCCGTTCTTCACGACCAAGGATCGGGGCCGTGGGACGGGACTTGGTCTCGCGACGTGTTACGGTATTGTGCGGCGCCATGGCGGACACATCTGGCACGAGGACGCCGCAGGCGGTGGGGCCTCATTTGTGGTCTGCCTGCCGCTCTCGGCAGATCCGGTCCCGCGCGCGCGGCAGATCGGCGCGCCGTCAGCGGACGCGGTGCGTGGGTCGGAGACCATCCTGCTCGTCGAAGATGACGCGCACGTGCGTGCGACGACCGAGCGGATTCTCGCGGAGTTTGGGTATCAGGTCCACACCGCGGAACATGGGGAGGACGCCCTGCGCCTCCTGCCCGGCATCCCGACGCCGGACCTGGTCGTGACCGACGTCGTGATGCCGCAGATGGATGGGGTGGCGCTCGCGGAGCGGCTGCGGGAGACCATGCCCGACCTGCCCGTGGTGTTCGTGAGCGGCTACAACGAACATGCTGAGGTGATGGACCGCACGGTGCCGGGCCAGACGCGCCACGTGAGCAAGCCGTTTACGCCGCTCGAGCTGTTGCTGGCGATCCGCGGGCTCCTGGACGTCCGCGTGTCATCCGCGGCGCACTAGCGGCGCTCTGCCTGCGCGGCGGCGCGCCGCACCGCGCGAATCGCCTGGGTGTGCTCACTGAAGGTCTCGCGGAACTCGTGGTGCCCATCGGGGTGGGCGACGAAGTAGAGCCACGGCACCTTCGCGGGGTTGGCGGCGGCCGCCATGCTCGGCGCACCAGGCGAAGCAATGGGTCCTGGGGGGAGCCCCGAGTTCCGATAGGTGTTGTACGGTGAGTCGATCTCCAGGTCCTTGTAGAGGACGCGGCCGACATGTCGACCGAGCGCGTACTGCACCGTCGGATCGGCCTGCAAGCGCATGCCGATCTTCAGTCGATTGTGGTAGACGGCCGAGATGATTGGCCGCTCTTCGGGGACCCGGGCCTCGGTTTCGATGATGCTGGCGAGGGTGAGCAGGTCATGCCGGGTCATCGCCATGGCACGGCCGCGCTCATCCCACTCGGTCTTCCACACGGACTCGAAGCGCTCGACCATGTGGCGTACCGCCTCTCGTGCGCTCGTGCCAGGCGAGAAGGCGTAGGTGTCCGGAAAGAGGTATCCCTCAATGGTTGGCGTCGGCACGTCGAGGCGACGCCGGAGTGCGGTGTCGGCGACCGCGGCCTGCACCGAATCGATCGGCACCTCGAGCACGCGCGCGAGTTGCGGGGCGATCCGAAAGAGGTTCCACCCCTCGGGTATCGTGATGATCCGGAGCAGCCCGCGCCCGGATTGCAGGGCATCGAGCACCTCACCCCAGGACTGCCGTGCGGTGAGTTCGTACGTCCCTGCCTTGATGCGGCGATCACGCCCGGTCCACGCCGCATATCGCATGAAGAGCCGCGGGAAGCGGATGACGCCCCGCGCATGGAGCGACTCGGCGGCCACCCGAAACGACGCGCCCGAGGGGACCACGATGCGACGCGGGGTGGGATCACCGCTACACGCCAACAGCATCCCGATGGTGATCGCCCCCAGGCCCGCCCGCCGCGTCACTCGGGGACCTCCCGGTCCGCGAACGACAGGGCGTGTTGCAACAGGACCGTGGCGGCGAGGGCATCCACGTCGCCCTTGCGGCCCTCCGTGCTGCCGCCCAACTCCCGGATCGCGCGGAGCGCGGCGGCCGTGGTGAAGCGCTCGTCCACGAGACGTACGGCCGCACCGGTCCGCTCCCCCAGCGTGCGGGCGATCTCGCGGACCTCGAGGGCGCGGGGCGTGTCGTTCCCGTCGCCGTCCAGCGGGAGCCCCAGCACGATGTCGGTGGCGTCGAGCGCCTGAAATTGCCGGACCAGCTCGGCTACTGGTGGGCGCTTGCCCGCGCGGCGAAGGATGAACCCGGCGGGCGTGGCGATCGTGCGTGACGGGTCGGAGATGGCGAGGCCGATGCGTCGCTCGCCGTAATCGATGGCCAGGACGCGTCCCGGCCCGGAGCCCGCCGACATCACCCCTGGGCCATCTGCACGAAGAACTCCCGGTTGGTCTTCGCGCGGGCCAGCTGCTTGGTGAGGAATGTGATCGCTTCGTCGGACGGCATGTCGCCGAGGAAGGTGCGGAGCAGGTAGACGCGGTTCATCTCTTCGCGATCGAGCAGCAGCTCCTCGCGCCGGGTGCCGGACTTGTTGATGTCGATGGCCGGATAGATGCGCTTGTTGCCGATTTCGCGGCTCAACACCAACTCCATGTTGCCGGTCCCCTTGAACTCCTCGAAGATCACCTCGTCCATCCGCGACCCGGTTTCGACGAGCGCAGTGGCCACGATCGTGAGCGACCCACCGTCCTCGATCTTGCGCGCCGAGCCAAAGAACTTCTTGGGCTTTTGCATGGCGGAAGCATCGAGGCCCCCGGACATGATGCGCCCGGACTGGGGCAACACGGCGTTGTGGGCGCGCGCGAGCCGGGTGATGGAGTCCAGCAGGATGACCACGTCGCGGCCGGCTTCCACCAGCCGCTTGGCCTTCTCGATGACCATCTCCCCAACCGCGACATGCCGTTCGGATGGCTCATCGAAGGTCGACGCGACGACTTCTGCCCCGGGGACATTCTCGAGGAAGTCGGTGACCTCTTCCGGTCGCTCGTCGATGAGCAACACGATGAGGCACACCTCCGGATGATTCGTCACGATGGCATTCGCCATCTTCTGCAATAGGATGGTCTTGCCCGCCCGCGGGGGGGCCACGATCAGGCCCCGTTGCCCCTTGCCGATTGGCGCGACCAGGTCGACCACGCGCATCGACAGATCCCCGTCTTCCAGGCGCAAGCGCTGGTCTGGATACCGCGGCTTGAGGTTCTCGAACGTCAGCCGCGGGGCCGACGGGTCGGGCACGTCACCATTGACCGTGTCGACCTTGAGCAGGGCGAGGTACTTCTCCCACTGCTTGGGCGGCCGCACTTCCCCGCGAATCGTGTCACCGGTACGCAGGTCGAAACGCTTGATCTGCGACGGCGAGACGTAGATGTCGTCGGGGCCGTGGAGGTAGCTCCAATCCTGGCTTCGGAGAAATCCGAAGCCTTCGTCCATGATCTCGAGGACGCCTTCGGAATGGAGGGGGACCTGTTGGTCGAGCAGCCTTTGCTCGATCCGGAAGATCAGGTCCTGCTTTCGCAGCCCGATGGTCTCCCCGACCTGCAGCTCTGTCGCCAGCGACTGAAGGTCGGGAATGGACTTCCGCTTGAGCTCGGCAATATCCACGGCGGGCGGCACGGTTGGCGGGGTCGCAAAGCGCGAACCCTCGCGAAGCTAGTGCTGGCGGGCGCTGCCGGGCAAGCACTGTGGGGGGATGCGCGAGGCGGGATTCGAACCCACGACCTTCGGCTCCGGAGGCCGACGCTCTATCCAGCTGAGCTACTCGCGCGGGATCCCGGGTGTGACCGGGACCGACCGGACCGGGGGGAACGCCCCTCGGGTAACCGGACTCCCAGTGTAACCCACCCCCGGGGGAGGTACAAGCCGGGTGTCGAGCGACCGATACTCCCAGGGAGCCCCCCGAGGCCCGCCCGCATCCCACACCCCCTGGCCCGTGACCGTGAAGACTGCCTCCGTCGAGGCCTCTCCCTGCTACGACGTCTTCGTCGCCCGGCAGCCGATTTTTGAGGCGGACGGTCGCCTCGCGGCGTACGAGCTGCTGTACCGGCGCTCGGGCGAGCACACGACCGCCGATGCACTCTCGGCTGAAACCATGGCTGCGGAGGTCCTGGTCCAGACCTTCCTGAACATGGGACTGGACAAGGTGACCGGCGAAGCACGCGCCTTCCTGAACTTCACGCGCGACATGCTCCTGCAGGGAGTGTTCGGCCTCTTTGATCCTCGCCAGGTGGTGATCGAGGTCCTCGAGACGGTCACCCCGGACGACGAGGTGCTGGCCACGATCGAGACCATGGTGAAGAATGGCTACACGGTGGCGCTGGACGACTTCGAGTATTCGCCGGCGTGGGACCGCTTCCTCCCGCACGTCGGGATCGTGAAGGTCGATGTGCTTGAACGGCCGTTCGCCGACCTGGAGGTGTTGGTCGGGCAACTTCGACCCTTTGGAGTGACGCTCCTCGCCGAACGTGTCGAGACGCGCGAGGTGGAGGCCAAGTGCAAGGCACTGGGCTTCACCCTCTTCCAGGGGTACTACTACCAGCGCCCCGAAATCCTCGTCAAGCGGGAAATGCAGGCGGGGCAGTTGACGATCCTCCGCCTGATGAACCTGCTCCGGGACGCCGATTCACCCGACAGCCGGCTCGAGGAAGCGTTTCGGGGTGACGTCTCCCTGACCATGAAGTTGTTGCGCACCGTGAACTCCGCCGCGATGGGAGGGCGCGGGATCGAGTCGATCCGGCACGCCGTGCGGATGGTGGGGCGGTCGGAGCTGCACAAGTGGCTGGCCCTCCTCCTGGTGTCCTCCGTGGCGAGCCGTGGCGGGATGGACCTCGAGGTGGTGCGGGCCGCGCTGGCGCGGGCGCGCTTTGCCGAGATGATCGGGTTGCAGAAGGGCGACCGACGGGCGAGCGAGTCGCTGTTCATGGTGGGGCTGTTTTCGCTGCTGGAGGCGGCGCTGCGGCTGCCGCTGGCCGAGATTCTCGAGAAGATCGACCTGGCGGAGGAGATCAAGCGTGCGCTGCTGGTTCGCAGCGGTCCCTACGCCGGTCCCCTGTCCCTGGTCGAGAGCTACGAGAAGGCCACCTGGGACGTAGTGACAGCCGAGGCGCAGGCAATCAACGTGGATCCCGCCCTGCTTGGCGACATGTATCTGGCTGCATTGCTCTGGGCGCGTGAGCGCCTGACGGACGCGTAGGGCCGTCGCCTAACGCGGCCCCGTGACCGGGGTCGCCAGTGGGGTTGGCGTGCGCCCCGCGATCCAGTGCCGGGCGTGGTCCAGCGCATCCTCCAGCGTCAGGAAGACTGCGTCGCCGCCAAGCTCAGGCCATAGTGCCGAGCGCTCGAGGGCCAGCCGGGGCTGCGCATGCACCTCCGCGACGAGGACCAGGATCCGTTCGGCGCGACTGCGACGGACGACATCTCGTAGCGCACGCAGGGCGGTGGCGTCGAGCAGCGTGACCTCGCGCATGCGGATGATCAGGACCTTCGGACGGCGCGCCACCTGTGCCAATGTGTCCTTGAAACGTTCAGCGGCCCCGAAGAAGAAGGCTCCGCTTACTTCGAAGACCTCAACCCCGTCCGGTATCGCCACGGCGGACAGCTCGCGGTCACTGCCCGCGGCCTCGTCCTGCAAGGCGCGCCGCATCGGGTTCACTCCGGTGGTATCCGCCATCCGGTACATGAACAGGAACGAGGCCAGGACCATCCCGACCTCGATCGCCACCGTGAGGTCGACCACCACGGTCAACAGGAATGACACCAACAGGACGGCGACGTCGGCCCGTGGCGCGCGCAGGTCATCGACGAAGTTCTGCCACTCGCTCATGTGGTACGCGACGAGGAGCAGGATGGCGGCGAGGGTCGCCAGAGGGATCAAGGAGGCCCACCGGCCAAAGAGGACTGTGATGAGGAGGAGGACCACCGCGTGCCACATCCCTGCGACGGGCGTTCGCGCGCCGTTCTTGATGTTTGTCGCCGTCCGTGCGATGGCCCCGGTCGCCGGGATCCCGCCGAAGGTGGCCGACGCCACGTTCGCGATCCCTTGGGCGACAAGTTCCATGTTGGATCGATGGCGTGAGCCGATCATCCCATCGGCGACGACGGCGGAGAGGAGCGATTCGATGGCTCCCAGCAGGGCGAGGGCAAAGGCTGGCGAGATGAGGCGGGTGGCTTCCGACAGGGTGATGGCTGGCGGCCGCGGCATCGGCAGCTCAAGGGTCAACGCGCCAAAGCGGGACCCGATGGTCTCCACCGGGAGCTGGAACGCCTGAACAACCACGGTCGTGACGATCAACGCGACCAACGGGGCAGGGATCCGGCGACTGATGCGCGGCCACAGCAGGAGGATGGCACCGGCGAGGCACGTGATTCCGATAGCCCACGGGTTGGTCGAGCCGACATTCTGAGCGTAGGCCTCCACCTTGGCGAAGAACTCCGCCGGCACGGGGCCCATCGAGAGGCCGAGGGCGTCCTTCACCTGGCCGAGGGCAATGATCACCGCGATCCCCGACGTGAAGCCCGTGATGAGCGGCTGCGGGATGAACTTGATGACCAGCCCCATCCGCGCGATGCCCATGGCGATGAGCATCAACCCGGCCAGCGTGGTGGCCACGCGCAGTCCGTCGATCCCGTACTCCTGTACGATGCCGTAGATGATCACGACAAAGGCGCCGGTCGGCCCCCCGATCTGCACCCGCGATCCACCGAGGGCGGAGATCAGGAAGCCGGCGATGATGGCGGTGATCAGGCCGGCCTGGGGCGTCACCCCACTGGCAATGGCGAAGGCAATGGCCAGCGGCAGGGCCACGATACCCACGATCGTGCCGGCCAGAAGGTCGCTGGCGAGTTGGGGGCGTGAGTACCCCTGCAGGGTCGTCGCGAGTTTCGGGACGAGGTCGCGCACCGTGACAATCTACGATGACTCGGCTGGAGACGGCGGGGCGGTGGGAAATGGGTTCAGCGCCACGCCGGTTCCCGTGCGGAGCGTGCGGGTGACGCTGCGTATCGCGCGGCTCGTCACGCCCGACCACGCGATGTGACACCGGCATGGCGGGGGGGTGTGTCGCGCGCGAACTTCCGGGGACTGCGTCCTTTTCGGAGCTGCCCTGATGACTCGCGCTGTTCGCGTCGCTACTCGCTTGTTGGTTGCCGCGCTTCTCCTGCCACAGCTCACGGCGGGCCAGACGCCGCCGCGCGCGGGTTTGCCGCTCCAGGCGGCACGGCGCCTGACGTACACCGCCACCCGGGGCTCATGGATCTCGGTCGACGTGAGCCCGGATGGCCAGCGTATCGTCCTGGACTTCCTCGGCGACATCTACACCATTCCGATCGCCGGCGGGTCGGCCACGCGCCTGACGAGTGGATTGGCGCACGACGCACAGCCGCGGTTCAGTCCCGACGGCCGACGCATCGCGTTCCTCAGCGACCGCAGCGGTGGCGACAACCTCTGGGTCATGGGCGCCGACGGTCGCGACACCGTGCAGCTGTCGAAGACCTCCGACGACATGTACGTGTCACCAGAGTGGACGCCGGATGGCAAGTACCTGGCCGTGACGCGCTCGGGGCAGGGCGCCCCGAAGATCTTCTTCTATCACGTGGACGGTGGGGCGGGGGTGCAGGTCATCCGCGAGCCGGCCCCGCTGTCGGCCATTGGGGCGACCTTCTCGCCCGACGGCCGCAACATGTGGTACGCAACCCGACAGGCGACGTGGACCTACAACGCCATCTTTCCGCAATACCAGCTGGCGCAGTACGATCGGCAGCTGGGCACGGCGACGACGATGACGGCGCGGTATGGGTCCGCCTTCCGACCGGCCGTCTCCCCGGACGGCAAGTGGCTCGCCTACGGCAGCCGGTACGAGGAGAAGACCGGCTTGCGTCTGCGCGAGCTGGCGACGGGAGAGGAACGGTGGCTCGCGTACCCGATCCAGCGCGACAACCAGGAGTCGATGCTCGAGATTGATGCGTTGCCCGGTTACGACTTCACGCCGGACAGCCGGGCGATCGTGATGAGCTATGGTGGCGAGATCTGGCGTGTGCCGGTGGACGGCTCGGCGCCGTCGAAGATTCCGTTCTCGATTGACGTCGACGTGGCCATTGGGCCGGAGGTGAAGTTCCAGTACCCGATCGAGGACACGCCGACGATCGTCGCGTCGCAGATCCGCGACGGGGTGCCGTCGCCCGATGGGCGGCGGCTGGCCTTCTCAGCGTTCGGCGACCTGTGGGTGATGGACCTGCCTTCGGGCACGCCGCGTCGCGTGGTCGGGAGCGCGGAAGGCGAACATCATCCGGCGTGGTCGCCGGATGGGCAGTGGATCGCCTACGTCACCTGGACGACGACCGGTGGTCACATCCACAAGGTCCGGTCCGACGGTACGGGCCAGCCGGTCCGTCTGACCAACGAGACGGCAACCTATTATGCGACGCAGTGGGCCCCAGATGGGGGCCGCATCGTCGCCATGCAGGCGGATGCGCGGGAACTTCGCGATGCGCTGCAGCGCTTTGGAGGCGGGCAGGCGGCGCGCTTTGTATGGGTAAGTGCCGATGGCGGTCCGGTGACGCGCATTCGGGGGGCCGGCGGGCTGGGCGACCCCCACTTCACCAGCGACGCGACGCGGATCCATGCCTATGGCGGCGGTGAGGGGTTGGTCTCGTTCCGGTGGGACGGGACCGACCTTCGGCAGCATGTGCGGGTGACCGGCCAGGCCGGCCCTGGCGGCGGGCAAGCCCCGAGCGCCTCTACCGTACGGATGGCGCCACGCGGCGATCTCGCCCTCGCCCAGGTCGGGTCGGACTTCTACACGGTGGTGGTGCCGCAAGTGGGTGGACCGGTCCCGGTGATCTCGGTGGCCAACCCCGACAATGCAGCCACGCCGGTCCGCAAGCTCTCGGACATTGGCGGGGAGTTTCCGGCGTGGCAGTCCAATGGCCGTGTGGTGCATTGGTCGATTGGCAATGCGCTGGTGACGTATGACCTGGATCGTGCGCAGGCCGTTGATGACTCGGTGCGGACGGCGCGACGGGCGGCGGCGGCCGACACGACGCGGCGCACGGCACGTGATTCCGCCGCGGCCTACAAGCCCACAGAAGTTCGCGTCCAGGTGACGGGGAATCGGGACACCCCGCGTGGGGCCGTCGTGTTGCGTGGGGCACGCGTGATCACGATGCGGGGCACCGAGGTGCTGGCCGGAGCGGACGTGGTCGTGCGCGACAACCGCATCGTGGGCGTCGGGCGCCGCGGGAGTGTGCCAGTGCCCGCGGGCGCGCGCATCATCGATGTGCGTGGCAAGACGATCGTGCCGGGCTTCGTGGACACCCATGCGCACTTTCGGCACTCGCCAGACATCCACACGGTGCAGCCGTGGGCGTTGCTGGCCAACCTGGCCTATGGCGTGACGACGACGCGCGATCCCCAGACCGGGTCGACCGACGTGCTGTCGTATGCCGATCGCGTCACGGTAGGTGAGCTGGTGGGTCCGCGGATCTACTCGACCGGGCCGGGGATCTTCGCCGGTGAACGCATCCGCTCGTTGGAGCAGGCGCGGAACGTCCTCAAGAGATATAGCGAGTACTACGACACGAAGACGATCAAGATGTACGGCGCGGGCAACCGGCAGATCCGCCAGTGGATCATGATGGCGGCGCGCGAGCTCAAGTTGATGCCGACCACCGAGGCGGGGCTGGCCTTCCGCACCAACATCACGATGGCGCTCGACGGGTATGCGGGGATCGAGCACAACCTCCCGATCACGCCGTTGTTCGACGATGTCCTCAAGTTGTTCGCCACGTCGGGCACCGTGTCGACCCCGACCCTGCTGGTGACCTATGGTGGGCCGTGGGCCGAGAACTGGTACTACACGCGCGAGAACCCCAACAAGGATCCCAAGCTGCGTCGCTTTACGCCGGATGATGACCTGGACGCGAAGACGCGGCGTCGAGGCACCGGCGCCGGGGGCTCACCAGGCCCGGCGGGGTGGTTCATGGACGAGGAGTTCCATTTCAAGGAACACGCGAAGGTCATCCGCGACCTGGTGGCCGCGGGCGGCAAGGCGGGGATCGGGAGCCATGGGCAGCTGCAGGGGCTCGGGTATCACTGGGAGCTCTGGACGGTGGCATCTGGTGGTTTGTCCAACCACGATGCCCTCCGGGTGGCCACGCTCATGGGGGCCACGGCCCTCGGCCTCGAGCGCGACCTTGGCTCCGTCGAACCGGGGAAGCTGGCCGACCTGGTCGTGCTGGACGCGGATCCGCTGGTCAACATTCGCAATACCAACACCGTGCGGTGGGTGATGCGGAATGGACGGCTCTACGACGGCAACACGCTGGACGAGGTGTGGCCGCGTCAGCGGGCCCTGCCGCCGCAGCCCTGGCGGCAGCCGGCACCACAGGTCAACGCGGGGGTCCGGTAGCGGGCGCGGCATCGCGGATCGCACTGTCGCGGGCCGCGCCTTCGATCTGGCTCCGCAACGCATCCACCGAGCGCGGCTCCGGCACCGTGGTGTAGGGGAGGAGGATCGAGATCCGCCGGTTCGAGGGATTCTGCGGGTCGCCCGGGTACTTGAGCTGGCGGTCCGCGAGGCCATTGACCTCGACGATCCGCGCCGGCGGGATGCCGCTGCGCTCAAGGATCCGCCGCGCCGCGTTGGCGCGGTCGCCCGACAACTCCCAGTTGGTGTAGTCCACCCGGCCGTAGGGGCGCGCGTCGGTGTGCCCCTCGATCACCATTGGGTTGTCCATCTCGTTCAGCTGGCCGGCGATGACGCCGAGGGCCGTGGCGCCGATGTCCTTCATGCTGGCGGAACCCACCTCGAAGAAGGTGTTGCCGCGCGAGTTCTCCAGCATCTCGATCCGCAGCCCCGCGTTGGTGATCGTGATCTCGATGTTGGAGGTCATGAGCCCGTCGCCGGCGATCGAGTCCATCTTGCCGGTGAGCACGCGCTTGATCTCCTCAAAACGGCGTTCCTCGAGCGAGCGCAGGGCGACCTGCATCGCCTCGCGCTGCACGGAGGCCGGGGATGATCCACTGGCCAGCGGACTCGAGCCGGACGAGTACCCCTTCTTAAAGCCGATCGGGTTGGAGAAGTACCCCTCGATCGCCTTCTTGGTGTTCTCGTCCATGCCGAGGATCCACATCACCATGAAGAAGGCCATCATGGCGGTCACGAAGTCGGCGTAGGCCACCTTCCAGGAGCCGCCGTGGTGGCCATGGCCGCCCTTCTTGATCTTCTTGATGATGATGGTCTTGCCGCCACCCTTGGCCACGTTACGCTGCCTTCTTGCGCGTCAGCCCTTCCAACTCGGCGAACGAGGGCCGGTCTGCGGGTTCGATGTTGCGACGGGCAAACTCGACGCAGGTCATCGGCGCGTCGCCGCGTGCAAACGAGAGGAGCGCCGTGCGGATGCAGGCCATGTACTGTCCCTCGGCGCGCTGGCGCGCCTCGACGGACTTGGCAAACGGGCCGATCATCCCGTAGGCGAGGAGAATGCCCAGGAACGTTCCCACGAGGGCCGCGGCGACTTTGTTGCCGATTTCCGATGCCGCGCCACCGATCGAGCCCATCGTGATGACCACGCCGAGCACGGCGGCGACGATCCCGAAGCCCGGCATCGCGTCGCCCATCAGGGTGATGGCATTGGGGACCTGGTGCTCTTCCTCGTGGTGTCGCTCGAGGTCCAGGTCGAGGATCTCCGCCAGGTGATGATCCTCGACGGCACCCGTCAACAACACCTTGAGTGTATCGCAGAGGAATACGACCGCGTGGTGGTGATGCAGGAATCCCTTGTACTTCGAGAAGATCGCACTCTTCTTCGGGTCCTCGATGTGGGGTTCCAGGGCGATCAGGCCGTCCTTGCGCGCCGTCTGGAAGACCTCGAACAGGACCTGCAGCAACTCCCCGTACGACTTCTTAGTAAAGGGATTCGGCTTGAGGGCGGCGATGGAGGCCGAAATGGACTGCTTGATGACCGTCGGCGGGTTGGCCAGGATGAACGCACCGATGCCGGCGCCGCCGATAATGATGAACTCGGTTGGTTGCCAGAGCACCGCGAGCTTGCCGTGGTGCAGCACGTACCCCGCAATGACGGAGCCGAGGACGACCACGAGGCCGATGATCTGGAACACGCGACGGGGAGAGGCGGGTGAACGAAAGAGTGGGGCACTTCGGAGTATCGGCGCATGGGCACGCCGGGGTGAGTCCTGGCCGTCAGGGCGACGCGCGTGGCTTTACGCCGCCAATCAGGTCGCGGGCCGCCGCGTCGGCGCCAGCCCGGCGATTCTGGTCCGCGACCTGACTCGCGATCTCCTCACGAACAATCGAGACATGCGACGGCGCGTCGATGCCCAGGCGCACGCCCCGGCGATCGCTCGCCAGGACGACAATGCGAATGCCGCCGTCGATCATGACGGCATCCCCGGGCTTTCGGCTGAGAATCAACATCGCTACACCATCGCGAGAATGGCGGCGGCCATCTCGTCGGCCGTCTGGACGAGCTTGGTGGCGGCCGCGTACGCCTGCTGGTGTCGCATCAGGAGTGTGAGTTCCTCGTCAATCGAGACCCCGGCCACGGACGCCCGGCGGTTATCTGCCTGCTTGGTCAGCGCGTCGTAGACCTCGTGCTGGTGCGACGCGTCAGCGACCGACACCCCGAGTCCGGAGATCGTCTGGGCATGATGGTCGATATACGACTCCCCTGTGGCGAAGCCGATGACCGTGGCGAAATTGGCCCCCAGCCGAGCTTGCAGGGCAGCCATGCCGCTATCGTCGCGCAACGCAGACAGGGCCAGCGCGACGTTGTTGTTCCCCGCCGCATTTTGTGCGTCACCGGCTGCGATCACGGCGGCGCTGGTGGTGACGGCCGCTGAGAGTCGGATCCCGCCGGCGGTGGTCCAGGCCGGGTCGAAGAAGTCCACCATCGAGCCGGTGGGGCCGTTGACCGGGTTCCAGTTGCTGCCGCCTAACGCGTCGCCCGCGGTCGTCCACCCGCTGCGGTGGTACTCGTTGACGCCGTTGACCAGGCCCCGCGCGAAACCATCGAGGCGCGCGGTCAGCGCGGGCAAGTCGACGTTAATGACGTCGACCATGGCTTGCAGTGGGCCGGTCACACCCACGAGTGGATCGGGGTCACCCTTCAGGCCGAGCGAGACGGTCGTCCCGCCCCGGAGCTCGAGGGTACGCGCATTCGTCGCGTCCACCAGCATCGTGGAGCGAATGTAGACCGCCATCGTCCCGTTGGCCTGGATCTCGGTGCGCGCCCCTGCGATCTGTGCCAGTCGGTCGGCGATGCGGTCTCGCGCATCGCGCAGGTCCGGTGCCTGCAACCCGCCCACTTCCGCCGAGGTGATCTGCCGATTGAGGTCTCCGAGTTGCCCGGCAAGGACATTGATCTCGGCCACCGTCTCCCCGAGTCGCGAGCGCGTCCGGGTGGAGAGGTCGGCCAGGCGCGTGGCGTACGAATTCAGCGACGTCGCCAGCTGGATGCCCCGTTGACGCACCACACTCTGTGCCGCCGGGCTCGACGGCGCATTGGACAAGTCGCTCCACGCGTTCCAGAACTGGTCCAGGGTGGTCGAGAGTCCGTTGTCGCTGGGTTCGGCCAACACCTGTTCCGCTTCCGCGAGCACGTCGTAGCGCAGCAGGAACGCGTCGCGCGTGCCAACTTCGCGTCGGTAGCTGTTGTCGAGATGTTCCGAGCGGAGCCGGATGACATTGGAGACCGTGGCACCGGTCCCGACATTGCCGAACGAGAACGCCTGCGGCCATCGCGCGACCAGCTCGGCGCGCTGCCGGGAGTAGCCCTCGGTCTCAGCATTGGCGAGGTTGTGCGATACCGTCTGCAGCGCGGTCTGGTGGGCGGAGATCGCCGTCCGCGCGATGCTGAGGATGCTCCCGAAGGTCGACACGTCAGGCGCGCCGGTTGACGAGGTAGGCCTGGCCACCGCCCGACGCGTTCGCGGGACCGTAGCCGACCTTCTGGTCCGGGACGCCGGCCAGGGCGCGCACCATGTCCTCGCCGGTCGCGAGGGCCTCGCGGAGCAATTGGCGATTGGTCGCGACCTCGCGGGCCAAGCGTTGGGCGGCACCCTGCAGTTCGTCCCGCGCGACACGCAGGGCTTCGGTGGCATGGGGCCCGAGCCGCTCGAGCAGGTCACGCAAGGCGAGCGCCTCGGGCTGGCCCAGACGCGCATTGAGGGTGCGCCGGCGCTTGCGTGCCTCGCCTAACGTCAAGAGGATCCGCTGGACCGCGAAGACCGAATCGTCGATGGCCGCCAGGTCATCCGCGGCGACCGCCTCGCGCTGCTGGTGCATGGCGGTCACCAACTCCTCGATGAGGCGGCGCTCGGAGACGAGCGCATCCGTGAGTCCGCTGATCAGCGTCGGCCAGTTGGCCACCGCCGTCGCGGGGGTATCAGCGGTGGGATAGACGGGGACGGCCATCATTGGGGCGGTGTGGTCGAGAGAGCGCCGGCGGCGCGAAAGCGCTCGACGAGGGCGTCGGCGAAGGTGCTCGGCCACTCCTGGGGAACCAGGGCGGCCAGGTGTTGGTCCATGAGGCTGTTGAACATCTCTTCGCCCGCTCCGCCGTTGGTCAGTCCATCGGTGGGCACGGTCTCCCGCATCGCCTTGAAGAGCTGCTCGACAAACACGCCTTCGAGCTGCCTTACGGCGTGCGCGAGGCGCTGTTCATCAGCCGACGGCGCGACCGGGCCGGTGGGAGCAATGGTGGGAATGGTCATCGGGCCACGACCTCCGCGGAGAGTGCGCCAACGGTCCGCAGCGCTTCAAAGACCTGCGCCACGAGCTGCGGTGGTGTGCGGACGGCGTGGAGCGCGGCCGCAAGCTGCTGCACCGTCGCCCCGGTGGGCATGCGCAGCCCGTTGGGCGTGGCGGCCGCGGCGGCGATGGTATCCACGGGGACGCCCCCAATGGACAGCGAGATGCCGCCGACGCTGACCAGGCCGGGGCCGAGGGTCAGGTCGCCACCCGCGACGACCGTGCCATTGCGTTGGTCAATCACGATGCGCGCCGGTCGGCGCAGCTCAACAGTCAGGTTGCGAATGCGCTCGAGCGCCATGGCCGGGCCGCCGGCGCTGTCCGGAATGGTCAAGGTGATGGCGCCGGGATCCTCCACCTTGGCCGTTTCCTTGCCCACGACCGAGTCGATCGTCGCGGCAATGCGGGCAGCCGTGCCGATGTCGGGGCTCCGGAGGATGAGGCGCGTGGCGGTAGCAAAGGCCGGTCGCGGCAGCTCGGCCTCGACCACGCCTCCGCCGACAATGCGGCCGCTGGCCCCAGTCCATCCGACCCGTCGCCTCACGAGGTCTCCATCCTCGATCAGCAGGGCGCCCTGGGCCGTGCCCATGGCGGTGCCGCCCACTTCAGCGACCAGTGGGGTCATCCACAAGACGCCATCGCGGAGCGAGCGTGCATCGCCGACGGAACTCACGTGGACGTCAAAACGACCGCCGGGGCGCAGCCACGGGGAAACTTCCGCGGTAACGAGGACCGCGGCGACATTGCGCGTGCGGAGTAGCTCCGGAGGCACGATAATGTCAAAACGCCGCAGCAAGTTGGCCACCGACTGCACGGTGTGCTGGGCGTTGCGCCCGGTGTAGGCGATGTCCCCCGTCCCGGCGAGTCCGGTGACGAGGCCGTACCCAACCAGCCGCAGCGGGACGCCCTGATCGTCGACCACCAGGTCGCGCACCGGCACACGCTGGGCGGCGGCTGCCCCGGGGCCGAAGAGAAGCCCCGCGACGAGGAGGGTCCGCACCACGGTCAGGAGCGTCTTCATGGCCAGAACAGCCCGAGGAGCTTGCTGATGATCCCGTTTTTCGGCTTGCCCAGTCCCTTCGGCGCGGCGTAGCTGATCTGCGCGTCGGCAATGGCCTCGGAGCGGATGATGTCGCGAGCCCCGACGTCGATCGGGCGCACGAACCCGGCGATCGTGAGGGTGGTCTTGTTCTTGTCGACGTCGATGGTCTTGGTACCGCGCACCTGCAGCAGTCCTTCAGGGGTCACGGCGATGATCCGGACGGCAAGTTCACCGACGTAGCGGGTGTCGCGGGTCGCGTTGCCGCGCTGGCGCGAGTCGCCGCCATCGCCGGTCTCGATCGAGGCGTCGATGGCTCCGAGCGGGGCGGCCGCGCCCGGCATGGCCGGCGGGGTGAGGCCGACATCCATGCGGCGCCGGCGTGAGGCCGTGTTGGCCGTCGATTTGTTGGCCTCGGCCAGCGCGTATTCGTCGACCCACACTTGCAGGATGTCGCCGACGCCAAACGCCCGACGATCGGAGGTCCAGTTCGTGAGGCGCGCCACGGGGGCCTTGGCCGAATCGGGGCGAGCGGCACCCTGCTGTGCGCCCATGGCACGCGCCGCGCTGGCCATCAGCAGCAGGACGCCGCCGAGGATGGCGAGGGGGCCCCAGGCGCGCCGCCGACGCGCGGCCGGCGGGACGGCGGGAATCACGGTCACACGGCGTGGCGTCGTGACGACATCGCAATGGTGAATCATGGGGTCCTCAGGGAGTCAATGAGCAGGACGTGGCCCGGTCCCTGGACCCGACCCTGCACGGTACGTTTAGGGCCGAGGCGCACCGCCACGGCATCGTCCATCTCGGCATCGCGGGTCGCGACGCCGCGCGTCATCACCTCGACCTCTCCCACGCGAATCGCCACGTCGACCGTGCTGCCCCTTGGAACCAGCGGTCGCCGGGCGATGGCCGGCGGTCGAAGGACTTCCCCAGCGCGGATCGTGCGCCGTGTGACCCATCCCGAGAGTGTTCCGGGGAGGTCGGCGTGCAGGCCCCGGACCGCGACGCGCGCGACCCTCAGGTCGCTCTCGCTGAGCACCGTTCCACGTGGGAGGTGGCGCGTCGCGACCGGGGCAAGAAAAGTCTGGCAGTCCGCGCAGGACGTGGTGGCCGCCCGGTCCTGCGCCGGGACGTCGGCGACCGCGCCGAGGAGGAGGCCCAGGACGGCCGCCACCCGCAACACGCCGGGTGCGGCGATCGCCCCGGGGATGACCGGGACGCCGCGTGTGGCACGTTGGCGGAGGCGCATTACCGCACCATGTTGTTAGCCACCTGCATCATCTCCTCGGCGTTCTTGATGGCCTTGGAGTTGATCTCGTACGCGCGCATGGACGTGATCATGTCGACCATCTCCTGCACGATTTCCACGTTGCTGCCTTCCAGGTGCCCCTGCAGTACGCGGCCGAAGGCGTCGTCCTGCGGAAACCCGACAATCGGTGCCCCGGAGGCCGGCGTCTCGCTGTAGAGGTTCTCGCCGAGTGCGGTGAGTCCCGTGGGGTTCATGAACCGCGCCAGCTCAATGCGGCCAACCTCGACGACGCGGGTCGTGTCGTTGCCTTGCTGAACGGACACGGTGCCGTTGGATGAGATCGACAACTCGGAGGCATCCGTCGGCAGCTTGATGCCGGGGACCACGGCGTAGCCAGCGGACGTGACCAGGGTGCCGGTGTCGGAGATGCTGAAGGAGCCATCTCGCGTGTAGGCCACGGCCCCACTGGGCAGCTGGACCTGGAAGAACCCCTGACCCTCGATGGCCAGGTCGAGTTCGCGGTTGGTCTGTTCGACCGGTCCCTGCGCATGCATCCGCTGCACCGCATTGAGCCGCGTGCCGCGCCCGACCTGGATCGCCGGGCTCGTGTTGGCGTCCGGGGTACCGAGCACGGCGGGGTTCTGCACCGTCTGGTACAGGAGGTCCTCGAAGTGCGCGCGGCTCCGCTTGAACGCCGTCGTGTTGACGTTCGCGAGGTTGTTGGCAATGACCTCGGTGCGGAGCTGCTGGGCGGCCATGCCGGTGGCGGAGGCGCGAAGGGCGGGATTCATGCGGGGTACCGGGTCGCAGGTGAACGGTGGGGAGGGGCGGTCAGCCCAGCGGCTTGGCCAGGTCGTGCGTGATCGTGGAGCGAATGTCGTCGAGCACCGTGATCGCCTTCTGCGCAAACGCGTAGTTGCGCTGGATGGAGATCATGTCGACCATCTCGTTGATCGGGGCGACGTTGCTGGCTTCCAGGTGCCCCTGCCGGACGTCACGGGCGTCCATCGGTTGTACCGTGCGCGTTGCGGGAGGGACCCACAACACGCCATCCTGGTGCGGCAGCGGGGTGTTGGGGGCAACCGTCTCGACCCGCAGCCGATCGACCCAGACGTCATCGACGGCCACACGACCGGTCCGATCAATGGAGATGTCGCTGCCTCGCACCGGGATCGGGCCCTTCTCGCCAAGTGCGCGGTGTCCGTTGGCATCGGTCAGGAACCCCTCGCGATCCACACTCCAGGAGCCGCCGCGGCTATACCGCTCGCCGTCCGGCGTGTTGACCACAAGGAAGGCCTGGCCGCGAACCGCGAGGTCGAGCGGATTGCGCGTCGTCGTCAGGCTTCCCTCGCTCCAGTCCGTCTGTGCACCGATCGCCAGTTCCGAGGTGCCGACCAGCTGGGCAAAGGCACGCTGCGACTTGAACCCATCCGTGTTCGCGTTGGCCAGGTTGTGCGCTGCGACCTCCTGACGCCGCTCCCAGTAGCGGAGCGCGCTGGCAGCGCTGGCGATTCCGTCGGTCGGCATCGGGGTTACTCGGGGTACGGGAGGGAGGCAGGCGCGATCACTGCAAACACAAAGGGCAACCGGTGTGCCGGTCGCCCTGAAAATCGTGAAGTTGTGTAACAGGTTGTCACGCAACGACTTGCGGTCCGTGTGAGGCGCTCGACCGTCGGGCCCTCCACCGTGACAGGAAGGAAGTTCCTGCCGAAGTGGGCGGCATTTGCCGGGCTCCCTGCGTCCGACCATTCAATAGAAGGGACAGGCCGTCGCGCGAGAGGCCGGTACGGCGCGCGATGTCGATCGGGGCATGCCCCTCGGCGGCAAGCGACCGCGCGGCGGCCGAGCGTGCGGCTCTGGAGGTGGGATTTGCAGGCACGTCGGTCGACGGCCAACTGATGACGAGGAGCAGGCCGACAACCGCGACCGCCAGTACGCCGGTGGCCGTGAGGGTCAACGGGTCGCTGGTGATCAGATCGAGGAGGTGTGAGAGGGTACGCATTGGCGTCAGGCGGGGGTGCGGAAGGAGGCGAGCTGGGAGCGCAGGCGACCGAGTGCCTTGGTGCGGATCTGCGACACGCGGGACTCGGTCAGGCTGAGCACGTCGGCGATCTCGTGCAGCTTGAGTTCTTCGAAGTAGTACAGGGTCAACACGATGCGCTCCTGGTCCTTGAGCTGCCGCAGTGCCGCCTTGAGGAGGTCCCGCTCCTGTTCCCGGTTGAGGTCCTCTTCGGCGGACAGGTCCGGATCAACGCTGAGGAACTCGGGCGGCAGCCCCGGGCCGTCGTGATCGGAGCTCGAATGATCCAGTGAGACGTGGACCGCACTCTCGGCATCGGTCTGCCAGCGCCAGAGCGTCCCGCGGTCGATTCCCAGGTGTTCGGCGACTTCGTCGTCGGTGGGTTGTCGCCCGAAGATCCGGGTGAGGGTTTCCCTCGTTTGTGCAATGTCGCGAGTCTTCCGTCGGATGGACCGCGGCACGTGGTCCTGGCGCCGCAACTCGTCGAGGATGGCCCCGCGAATCCTGGGCACGGCGAAGGTGGAGAAGGCCAGCCCGCGGGCCGGGTCGAACGCGCCGAGCGCACTCATTAATCCCAGGGTGCCGCACGAGACCAACTCGTCAAAGTCTGCCGGGGCCGCGAGCGCGCGCGAGAGCTGCCGCGCCACGTGGTGGACAAGGTTCAGGTTGTCGCGGAGCAGCTGGTCGCGGGCCGCGAGGTCACCGGCGGCGAATGCGAGCCAGAGGGCGTCGGAGGACATGGACTCAACCCTGTCGGAGGAGGCGGAGGAACGGTGGAGCGCCGGTGTCGGCGAGGAGCTGCTCACCCAGGTTCCGGACCACCTGGAATGCGGGGGAGCCGTGGGCGGCCTCGTCGGCCCCGAGGGTCGCGACGGTGCGCGCGAAGGCGGGGTCATCTGGAATCGAGCCTCCAAAGGGGACGGTACGGGCGAGAAAGCGGACGCTCGCCGCATTGAGGTATTCGTGAAGTCGCGAGGCGTCGGTGTCGCTCACGCGATTCGCGATGACGTCCACACGCAGCTCCGGCGCCTGCTCGTGCAGGAGCTTGAGGACGGCGTAGGTGGCCGTGAGGGAGATCCGGTCATGGGTCGTCACGGTCAGGGCGCGGGTGGCGCCAAAACGGACGGCACTGCGCAACGAGGCCGCGCTGGCACCCGCGTCGATCAGGACCAGGTCGTACCCGCCGATGGAGCCGGCGAGGCGACGCAACATCAATTGGTGCTCGGTGTCGGTCAGCTGGTCGGGCACCCGCGCAGCGTTAATGAGCGACAGCGAAGGCGTGACAGCCACCGCGAGGGTCTCCGGTGGGAGGCCGGCCTTCACGTCCGCGAGCGTGTGGCCGGGCCGAACGTCGAGCAGCTCGGCCAACCCGCCGAAGTGCGGGGCAAGGTCGACGAGCAGGACGCGCGACCCCGCGGCGGCGGCTGTACAGGCCAACAGGGCAGTGACCGTGGACGTGCCGACCCCACCCTTGCCGGCCCCCACCGCCACCCGCGGAGCACGTGGGCCTGCGGCTCCGCCGGAGCGGAGTCGCGGGTCCGGGCCCAGGGGAGCGAGCGGCAGGCTCACGCGGCGGCACTCCGTGTGGCGACCGTGGGCAGGCCAAGGGCGCCAAGGATCGCGGCTTTCGCCGGGTGCAGGTCGTTAGGCACCGCCTGGCCGGTGGTGACCCAACGCATCGGCCAGGTGAGGCGAGCGGCGAGGTCGGCGACCGCGCGATCGTCGTGGAGTTCGTCCAGCTTCGTGAGGCAGGCGTGCGTGATCCGGCACTCGGCCAGGGAGGTGACCAGCGACGGCAGCAGGTCGGGGCGCATGGAGGCCGGGACCACGAGGTGTACCTCGTCAGGGGCTGCCGCGCGGAACATCGCCTGCCATTGCTGGTTGGCGTCTTTCGACCGTGGGCTGCGCCCCGGGGTATCGACGATCACGACATCACAGGCATCCAGGCGCTGCAGGGCGCCGGGCATCTCGCGCGCGTCGTAGACGACCTCAAGGGGGAGGTCGGTGACCTCGGCGTACTGCGCCATCTGTTCGAGCGCTCCCACGCGGAACGTGTCCAGCGTAATGAGGCCGACCTTGCGGCTGCCGAACGCGCGGGGGTGGAGTGCGAGCTTGGCCGCCGTGGTCGTCTTTCCGGCGCCGGTGGGCCCGACCAGTCCGACGACCAACGGTCCGCTGCGCCCGCGTCCGCCCGTCGCCCGAGGGTAGGCAAACGGGGCGGGATCGAGTCGCTGGCGCAACGCCTGGATCTCGGCGGCCGGTGCGGCGACGAGTTCCACGCGGGTGCGCCGTCCGTCGCGCTGGATCGCGGTGCGCAAGACCAGCACATCCTCGCCGAGGGCGCGCCGGGCCTCATCAAAGACGAGGCGAAGGTCGGAACCGGTGAAGGTCTCAAGCATAGGGCAACTCCCAGGTGGCAACCGAGTTCAGCTTGACGGCAGGCGGCAGCTCGGCGAGCGAGATGACGGGCAGGGCACTGAGGACCGGTTCGACCAACCGTCGAATGCCAGTCCGCAACGACGGCGGAGTGATCAGCGGCAGCAGGCGACCCTCGATCGCATGGGTCGTGGCGAGCAGGTTGAGGTCGCGCAGGAGCGCGGCGAGCGAATCCGGCGTGAGCGGGGTGGCGCTGGCGTTGGCGTTGCGCGGCGAGAACAGGCCGAGCAGGGCGCCCTCGAGCCGGGGGCCGAGGGCGATGCCGCGGACCGCGCCGGACTCGTCGGCGTACAGGCGCGCGATGACGTTGGACATGGAGCGTCGCACCATCTCGGTGAGCACCTCCGCATCCTTGGTCTGCTCGACGCCATCGCCGATCGCCTCGAGGATTGTGACGAGGTCGCGAATAGGCAGCCGTTCCTTGAGCAGGCGCTGCAGCACGCGATGCAGCAGCCCCAGCGAGACCTTGGCGGGCACCAGGTCCTCCACGAGGGCCGGGTGCGTCTGCTTGAGCATCTCGACCATCTGCTGCACGTCCTGGCGACCCAGCAGCTCGGCGGCGTTGGCCTTGAGCGCTTCCATGAGGTGCGTGGCCATGACGGTGGTGGGGTCCACGACGACATAGCCTAACGATTCCGCCTCGACGTTCCGGGAGCCGGCGATCCAGCGCGCGGTCAGGCCGAACGCCGGGTCGATCGTCTCGATGCCCTCGATGGGGTGGCTGACGGATCCGGTATCGAGGGCCAGGTGGAAGCGCGGCATCACTTCGGCGCGGGCGATCTCCACGCCGCGCAGCTTGATGACGTATTCATTGGCGGGAAGGCTGATATTGTCGCGCACGCGGATCGAGGGGATCAGGATCCCCACCTCGAGGGCGGCCTGTTTGCGGAGCAGCTGGATGCGCTCCAGGAGCGTGCCGCCCTGGCGTTCGTCGACCATGGGGATCAGCGCATAGCCCACCTCGAGCTCGATGGGATCTACCTGGAGGAACTCGCGGACCGGGTCGTTGACCGGCGGTGGTTCGGGGAGCGGTGCTTCGCGCGCGGCCGTGTCTGCGGCCCGCTGTTCGGCGGCCGTGGTCGCGCCACGCGCGAGGAACGCCATCAGGCCGCCTAACGCCAGGAAGGGTGTCATCGGCAGCCCGGGGATCAGCGCGAACGACATGAGCACCGCGGTGGCGACCCACATCGCGCTCGGGTGCCGGGCGAGCTGTCCGGCCAGTTGCATCCCCATCCGCGTCTGGCCGGATGCGCGGGTCACCATGATACCGGCGGCCGTGGACACGATCAGGGCCGGGATCTGCGCCACCAGGCCCTCGCCCACCGTCAGGACGGTGTACTGCGACGCCGCGCGTGCCAGCGGCATGTTCTTCTGCACGACCGCGATGAAGATCCCGCCCACGATGTTGATCCCGGTGATCAGCAAGGCGGCGATGGCATCGCCCTTGACGAACTTGGAGGCACCGTCCATCGCGCCGTAGAAGTCGGCCTGGCGCGTGATCTCCTCACGGCGGCGCCGCGCTTCGTTCTCGTCGATGAGGCCGGCCGACAGGTCGGCGTCGATTGCCATCTGGCGGCCGGGCATGGCGTCCAGGGTGAATCGCGCGGCCACTTCGGCCACGCGCCCGGCACCTTTGGTGATGACAATGAAGTTGATCCCGATGAGGATCAGGAACAGAACGAGCCCGACGGCGTAGTTTCCGCCGATCACGAAGCTCCCAAAGGCCTGGATGACCTCCCCCGCGTGGCCCTCGCTCAGGATCAACCGCGTGCTGGCGACGTTCAGGGCGAGGCGGAACAGGGTCAGGAGGAGCAGCAGGGCGGGGAACGAGGAGAACTCCAGCGCGTCCACCGTCTGCATCGCGGTGAGCAGCACCACCAGCGAGAGCCCGATGCTGGTGGCGAGAAACAGGTCGAGAAGGAAGGCGGGGAGCGGGACGATCAGCAGGGCAATGACAAATACCACCGCGATCGCGAGCCCGACCTCCGCGTTGCGGCGGGTCGGGTCGAGCGCCGGGAGCGGCTGGACGGCGGTACTCATGCGACGCGCGGCGTGAGGGGACGACCGCGCACGAGGCGACGGCGGATCACGAACGCCAGGATCTCAGCAACGGCGGCGTAGAGTTCCGCGGGGATCATCTGCCCGAGGCGCGCACTGGCGAGCAGTGCACGCGCGAGCGGCTTGTTCTCGATGCACGGCACGCCATGTTCACGGGCGACCTGCTTGATGCGCTCGGCCACCTTCCGCTGCCCGATCGCCAGGACCACAGGCGCTGGCGCCGTGAACGGATCGTACCGGAGGGCGATGGCGATGTGCGTCGGGTTGGTGATCACGACGTCGGCCTTGGGGACGTCGCGGATCATTTGTCGCCGCGCCAGGGCGCGCGCGAACGAGCGCATCCGCTGCTTCATGAGCGGGTCGCCCTCCGACTGCTTCATTTCCTCGCGGATGTCGTCGCGGCTCATCTTGAGCTGCTGCTCATGCTGCCACAGCTGCCAGCCATAGTCGAAGGCGGCGAGCGCGAGGTAACACAACCCGGCCGTCATCAGCAGCTTGACAGTGTAGAGGTGGGTCGTGGCGACAAAACCGAACGGCCCCTGTTGCGCGAGAGCCATGAGGTCGGGCCAGGCCCCACCGATGGCGCGATACACGGCCAGCGCGACGAGGGCCAGCTTGACGAGTGACTTGATGAGCTCGCCGATGGCCTGGGTCCCGACGACGCGTTGCAGGTTGCGCCCTGGGCTGAGTCGGGAGAAATCGGGCGAGAGGGGCTTGAACGTGAGGATGCCGCGGGCCTGCGGGGCAGCGATCGCCAGTCCGGCCAGGAGGAGGGCACCACCCCAGATCCCGATGATGGCGACCGAACGCATGCCGGTCCGGCGCAGCAGGCCGGTGGCGGTTTCCGGCCCCATTGGCCCTCCGGCGAGGGCGGTGAGGCCGTCGGCAAAGAGCGCCATCAACTGTTGCCCCAGGGGCGCGGCCGCGTTCAGCAACATCGCGCTGCCGAGCAGCACAAACGATGTCGTCAGCTCCGGGCTGCGGGGGACACGACCTTCCTGTCGGGCGTCTTCCCTGCGTTTGGCTGTTGGGGCCTCGGTCTTCTCCTGGTCGCGCAGTGCCATCTAGCGGGTCCCTCCGGCGATGGCGGGCAGGACCCGCGACAACATGGCGTCGTAGGTCCCCTCCCAGCCGAGGAACCACGACGCGAAGATCGGGACCAGCGCGAGCAGCGCCGCGAGCCCGGCGATGATCTGGATCGGGAAGGCCAGCGACAGGATATTGAGCTGTGGCGCGGCCCGCCCAAGCACGGCGAGCGCCACGGTGATCAGCAACACCACCGCAATGACCGGTGCCGCGAAGCGCAGGCCGAGGACAAACAGCTGCCCGCCGAGTGTCACCAGGCGCCAGAGGCCGTCCCGCAGGTGCCCCGCCGTTCCCACCGGGATCAGCTCGGCGCTCGAGCGCAGCGCGTCGAGCATCACCAGGTGGGCGTTGAGGGTCAGCAACAACGTGACGGCGAACAGTTGCAGGAACTGCCCCGTCGCCGTGCTCTGCTGCATCGAGAGGGGGTCGACGAGCGCGCTGCCCTGCAGGCCGATCTGGATGCCAAGGAGTTCGCCCGCGGCCTCCGCGGCCCCGACGAGAAAGGCTGCACCAATGCCGATCGTGAACCCCACCAGGGCTTCACTGAGCACGGCGGGTACCGTGGTCGCCGGGACTGGCGTGCGCGTGGCGACCGGGACCATGAGGATCGTGAAGGCGACGATGAGGCCGGCGCGCACCATCGCGGGCACCGGGCGCCCCGAGAAGAGGGGGGCCACCAGGACCAGGCCACTGACGCGCGCTCCAAAGAGGAACAGCGCCGCGGCGGCTCCGGGGGCGAAGGGATCGAACGCCGGGTTCATCCGACCATGCCGGGCATCGCCCGGAAGAGGCGGGCGGTGTATTCCACCAGCAGCTGCAGCATCCACGGGAGCGCCACGAGGAACGTACCCCCGACCCCGATCAGCTTCGGAACGAAGGAGAGCGTCTGTTCCTGGATCTGCGTCACGGTCTGAAACACGCTGACCAGGAGCCCGATGCTCAGCGCGACGAGGAGCAGCGGGGCAGCGAGCAACGCCGTGACCAGGATGGCGTCACGCGCCAGGTCGGTGACGAGGGCGTAGGTCATTTGAAGCCCTGCACGAGGCCCTGCACGAGCAGCGTCCACCCATCCACGAGGACAAAGAGGAGCAGCTTGAAGGGGAGCGCGATCATCGCCGGCGGGAGCATGAACATGCCCATTGACATCAGCACGGATGACACGACGATGTCGATGACGATGAACGGGAGGAACAACACAAAGCCCAGCTGGAACGCGGTGCGGAGCTCGCTGGTCACAAAGGCCGCCATCAGCACCACGGTGCCGACGTCCTCAGGGGTCGCAGGGGTGGCGCCGGCCATCTCGGTGAAGGTGGCGAGGTCGCGCTCACGGACCTGGCGGAGCATGAAGCCCCGCAGGGGGACGACGGCGGCGCGCATCATCGCGCCCTGTTCCATGCGGTCCTCAAGCCACGGGGTGATCGCCGTGTCATTGACCTCCTGCATCGTCGGGGCCATGACAAACCCCGTCAGGATGAGGGCCAGCGCGGCCATGAGCTGGCCGGGCGGGGCGTTCTGGGTACCTAACGCCTGCTTGACGAAGTTCAACACGATCAGGATGCGTGTGAAGCTCGTCATCATCAGGATCAGCGACGGCAGCAGCGTGAGCAGGCCGAGCATGATCACGATGCCCACGGAGCCGCTGAGCCGCAGCCCGCCGGCATCGCCGCCGCGCGCGACGTTCAGGTCGAGCTGCGGCATCGCCCCCTGCAGCGCCTTGTCCAGCGCACTGGCGTCCGGGGCCACCACCTGCGCCGGCGCCGCCACCGGCCCAGGGCGCGGCACGGCGTTGGGGGCGGTGGCGCGTGGGCTCGCCGCCGGTGCCTGACGAGTGGCCGGTGCCGCAGGAGGGGGCGCGGCCTGGGCCATGCCCACGACGGGGAGCGACACGGCCAACGCGAAGGCGATCGGGATCCCGGAGCTGCGTAACCGCGCGAGCAGCGACGGGGCAAAGGCCGGCGGGGTCGCGGCGGTCGCCGCGTCCACCGTTGCGGGCTGCGGCGGGGTGTCGATTTCCATGATGTGCCGCACGCCACCCTCGCCCACGGACACCGCCACCAACTGCTCCCCGATGCGCACGATGGCAATCCCCTGGCGTGGGCCCAGGGGCAGCCGGTGCACCACCTCCAGTGGCACGGCGCCCGAGCGCGACGGCGCCGAAAGCGCCACGCGGCGGAGAAAGCGCAACGTCACCGCGACCAGCGCGAGGACGACGGCCAGGGTCAGGCAGACACCAACAAACGATCCGAAGGTCACGCCGCCGCCTCGGTGGCGCCCTTCTTGGCAATGATGCGGGTCAGGCGGACACCGAAGTGTTCGCCCAACACCACCACCTCGCCCTCCGCGAAGCGGCGATCGCCGACGTAGACGTCGATCGGTTCGCCGGCGAGGCGCTCCAACTGGATCACCGAACCACGCCCGAGCCGCAGGACTTCCTGCACGGTCATGGAGGTCCGGCCGAGTTCGATCGAGACCGGGAGGGTCAAGTCGAGGAGCATGCCGAGGGGGACTTCGCCGCCGTTGGCGATGACCTGCTGCAGCTCCTCGAAGGCCGCCTCCATGGGATCCTGGGTCTGGCTCATGAGATCGGGCTCAATTGGTGAGGCGTGTAAGGGGGAGGGCGTCGGGCTCCGGGGGATCCATCAGGCCGTCCGTCAACCGCACGGCGAGCGCGCTACCGAGTCGCCCCGGGGTGGCCAGGAATCGGCGCTGACTGCCGACGAAGACTTCGAGCGGCGCACTGGCCAACAGGGGGGTCGCCAGCACTTTGCCTGGGGCAAGCGACATGAGCTCGCGCATGGGCAGTTGGAATACCGGCAGGCGCGCGGCGATCGGGGTGCGCACGGACCGGAGGGAGCCCTCGGTGAGGTCCCGGTTGACCGTGCGTTCCTCACTCGTGCCTTGCGAGTCGGGACGCCCTTCTGCGCCGCCGGCGAAGAACTTCTCGAGGACGGCAAACGGCAGGCAGACCAGCAGGAGGCTGCGGGTTTCGGCGGCCGTGACTTCGATGTTGGCGACCAGGACCGGGTCCTCGCGGTTGGCCACGCGCAGGATCTCGGGGATCGACTCAAAGCCAACGAGCGTCGCATCCAACTCCACGTAGTCCTGCCACACTTCGTGGATCACGGCGATGACCTTGTCCGCCACCATGCGGACCGCCATCCGCTCGATCGGCGTGAGTGATCGGCTGGGAATGGCCGGCGTGCTCCCGCCGCCAAACAGGCGATCCACGAGGAAAAAGGCGAACTCGTGGCCGAAATCGATCACCCCGTGTTGCCCACCGCTCCGCTCGACCTCGAACGTGTAGGATGCGCAGGGGGTCGGGAGCGACAGCGTGAACTCGCCGAACGAGAAGTGCTCGACGCTCTGCAGTTGGAGTTGGACGCCGCCGCGGACCCGGCCGAGCAGCCAGCTCTCCAGCGACTTGGCAAAGCGCTCGTAGATGGCCTCCAGCGACCGCAGCTTCTCCTTGGAGATGCGGTTGGGGCGGCGGAAGTCGTAGACCTGTGTCTCGGTCTGGACCGGGCGCGCCTGGGCCGCCGGCTTCGCGGCCTTCGAGATCGCCCCGCCCAGGAGGGCGTCGATCTCGTTCTGTGAGAGGGACTCCGAGGCCACCGGCGCCTACTGGATGACAAACTGTGGGAAGAAGATCCGCGTGATCGCCTTCTTGCGGCTCTTTTTGGGCACCAACATGGTGAGCGAGTCGCCGATTTCCTTGCGGATCAGCTCGCGGGTCGGCATGTCGGTCAGTTGCTCAACGGACTTCGCTCCCATCACGCGCAGGACCAGGTCGCGTACCTCCGCATCCCGGGCCTTGAACGCGTCGACCATCGCGGCGTCCTTGAATTCGATCGCTGTCGACAACATCAGGAACCGCGTTCCGCCGGAGCCGGCCGGGTTCATCACGAGGTTGTCGATCAGGTGGAGGTTGGCACCCCCACCGGCCGCCTCGCCCTCCTTGTGCTCGCCGCCACCCTCCTCCGCCGCGTGCTCCCCTTCTTCGCCCTCTTCTCCCTCGCCGTGATCGCCGCCCTCTTCGCCCTCCTCGCCCTCTTCGGCGCCGTTGACGAGCTTGGCTTGGGCCTTCACCCGCGCCAGCATTTCCTCGGTGACGGCGTAGCCGGAGCTCTGCGCGACGACGGGACCGACGGTGAACAATCCAATGGCGAATCCGCCACCAAGACCGCCGACGAGTGCCGCGATCATCACAAGGCCGGCCTTGCTCTTTTTTGCTGGAGGCGGCGGCGCATCGGCAGCGCCCTCGGCTGGCGGGGTGGCGTCGTCAGACATGGCAACGGGGTGGAGGTGGTCTCCCCCCGGTAAAGGCATTCCGCAGGCCAACGCGGACGCCGAGGGACAGGGAGCGCCGCTGAGCGCCTAAGTGACTGTCCTGCAACGGGTTGCGGTTCTCGTGGCCGGCGCTACGCGATTCCCCTCACCCGGTGATTTCGCGCTCTGGCGGAAGGTTGTGCCGGGCCCTAAAGGGCGATCTTTGCCGAGTGATGCGAACGCGAACGGCCGACCCCGGAGGGCCGGCCGTTCCCACTCTGCCTCGTGCGGCCTATCGCTTGAGGTTCACCAGCTCCTGCAGCATTTCATCCGAGCTTGTGATCACACGGCTGTTGGCCTGAAAGCCGCGTTGCGTCACGATCATGCTCGTGAACTCCTGGGCGAGGTCCACGTTCGACATTTCGAGCGCGCCGCTCGTCAGCGTGGACTGAATCCCCTCGAGGGCGTAGCCGAGTACGGCACCGCCGGAGTTGCCCGAGACGGCGTACATGTTGTCGCCGACCCGCAGGAGGCCGCCCGGGTTGTTGAAGTCGGCGAGGACAATCTGGCCGAGGACGACATTGGTCCCATTGGTGAACGCGCCGGTGATGAGCCCGGTGCGGTCGATGGAGAAGTTCTCCAGCTGGCCGGCGGCGTAACCGTTCTGGTCCTTGAGCACGGCGGTGGAGGTCCCGGCAAACGACGTGATGCCGTTCACCGTGTTGCCGCCCAGGTCGAGGGTGACGGACACCAGGTTAGCGCCCGGCGGCTGGAAGGTGATGATCGGCGGGTCGGTCGGTGCCACGGTCTGGAGGACGCCCTGCGCATCGAATTGCAGCGTCTGGGGGGTGGAGTTCGGCGGCGTGAAGCCGGCGGGGAGGTTCGTCCCGTCGACCTGCCACGACCACGTGTCCGCGGCCGTCTTCCAGAATTGCAGCTTCAGGTCGTGCTGGTTCCCCAGGGAGTCAAAGACCGTGATCGATGTCTCCGTCCAGGAGGTCTTGTTGAGCGGGTCGGCGCGTCCGGTGGCATCGAACGTCCCGGTGAAGATTGGCGCAGACGCATTCAGGTTGCCGGCGAGTGACACGCCGTCGGTCGCGCGAGCGGCCGTCTTCTGGCCGACGGGCAGGATGATGTCGCGGATGCCGTCCAGGAAGACTCCGTTGTCCGCCATCTTGCCCTGCACGACGAAGCCGTTGGTCGGCGACACCAGGTTGCCCTGGGCGTCCAACTGGAAGTTGCCGGAGCGGGTGTAGAAGTTCTGCGTGCCCTTCTTTACGACGAACATGGCATCGCCCTGGATGGCGAGGTCGGTTGCGAGGCCGGTGGTCTCCAGGTTGCCCTGCTGGTACATCATGTCGACCGAGCCGATCTGCATGCCGAGCCCGATCTGGATCGGGTTCGTGCCACCCAGGTCACCGGGTGGGCGCGAGGCGCCCTGCAGCAGCTGGGCAAAACCTTCCTTGAAGGTCACGCGGCCGGCCTTGAAGGCCACGGTGTTCACGTTCGAGATGTTGTTGCCAATCACGTCCATGCGCACCTGGTGGTTGCGCAAGCCGGACACGCCGGCAAACAGCGATCGCATCATGGGAGTGGATTCCTCGGAGGGTGGAGGTCAGGCCAGGATCCGGATGATCGACCGCACGTCGATCATCAGCGACCCCGCGGTGAGGCGGGGGGCGCCATCCGGGCCCCAGGACATGCCGTCGACGACGGCGATGGTGTACGTCTGCTGCGGCACGTCCTTGCCGCTCGCGTCAGCGACCGTGATGCGGTAACTCCAGGGTCCCTCCGTGGACACCGTGGAGGCGGCCGAGCCCACATCGAACTCCTGCCGTCCCGCCGTCACATACCCTAACGTCCGTGAACCGACTTCCTTGCCGGACCGATCGAGCAGCGTCAGCTTCGCGATGCCGCTCGTCGCAATGTCAGCGGTGACCTTGGCGTCAAAGGCGCCGGCGGCGTCCTTCGTTAGTACCACCTGGTCCCCGGATGCCATGACGGTCTTGCCGATCGTGCCCAGGGCGACATTGCTGTTCATCGCCGCGAGCAGGGAGGTGTACTGCCCCTGTTGAGCCTCCAGTTGTTCGTTGATGTTGAGGAGCTGCTCCAGCCCCGAGAACTGCGCCAGGTCGGCCGCCATGTCCTTCCCGTCCATGGGATCCAGCGGGTCCTGGTACTTCAGCTGCGTGGTCAACAGCTTGAGGAACTCGTTCTTGCCCAGCCGGCCTCCCGGTCCAACGGGTGCCCCATTGCGCGTGGGGGTCGCCAGCAGGCTGTCGGTCAGTGGCGCGGTCATCGTCGGTCTCCCTGGTCGCGTCGCTGGCGCGACGCGGGCTGGTCGTGGTCTCGCTGCGAATGGTTGGACTCGCGGGAGGATCGTGGGTCGCGTGGTGACGCGCCGGTCCCGCTACTTCCCGATGGGGTGGACGCGGCCCGGACACTGTCGCGCTCGGCGCCTGCCGCACTCGCCAGGGACTGGCTGCTGTCCGCCGCGGCCCGGACGACGAGCCGCTCGCCCTCGAGTCCGGCGCGCTCCAGCGCCTGCTGCAGCTCACGGGTATGCGCGCGCAAGTGGTCCGCGGCGTTCGCATCGGCCACGTCGAGGGTCGCCCCCACGCTGCGGCCGCGAAGGTCCACGCGAATGCGGTCCTCGCCGCCTTCCGGGTGGTCGAGGCGCAACATCACGGACGACACCGGCCGCTCGCCCGCATCGTCCTGCAGGCGCAACGCGCGGGCGATGCGTTCCGCCGCGTCCGTCCGCTCGATGGCCTCTGGTCCGTCCGCGCGGTCGGGGCGCAACACGCCCTCACGTTCCGGGGTCAGCGCCCCCCACGCATCGCCGTCCGGGGTAAACGACGGCAACAGGTCCGCGAACATCTCTTCCGTCGGTTCCATTCCGGCCCGGACGTCCTGCTCTGGCCGAGCGGTCTCACCAGTCGAGGGCGGACTCCACAAGCGCGCAGCGACTGCCTGCTCGGCGCTCGCGACCACCTCGCGGGGGGAAACCACCGGGGCGAGGGGTGCCTCGCGAACGATCCGCTCAACCGAAGTGGGCCCTTCGGGTGCTTGGCGCACCGCGCGCGCGGCGCGTCCGGTTCGCGAACTGTCACCGGAGACAGCACCAGGTGTTGCGACGGCGGCCACCTGAGCCGTTGCCGCTACCTGGGCAACCGTCGCCACGGGGGCCACCTGCGCGACAGCCGGCGCTGCCGGACGGCCCTCCAGGACACCAAACGGTCCGCCCAGCTCAATGTTGGCAGGCCCGCGACGAGAACCACTGCGTCCACCAGGACCTGCCGGCACAAGCTCCGCCGCAGGCAGGATACTGACCCGGCCCTCGTCAGGCACGCGGGGACGCGTGATCGGCCACGGCTGCTCCTCGTGCGGTGTCGCGGGAAGAATGTGCATCAGGCCGTCCGGGGCACTCCCCCGAGGCGGTCGCGTCGGAAGGATCGAGACGTCGCCCGAGTCCACGGGGAGGATCTGCATCAGCCCGTCCTCCTGGCGAGACCGCGGCGATCGCACCGGGAGGATCGACACCGCGTCTGCACCAATGGGGAGGATATGCATCATCCCGCCGGGCTCAGGCGCGCGGCGCGTCCGCACCGGGAGGATGCTGACCTCCCCACTGTCGACCGGTTGGATGGACATGCGTCCGTCCGACGGACGCGGTTGCCCCCGCTCGAACAGGCGGCCCACTGGATCGTCGGTTGGTGCCGCGTCGGTGGACGGCAACGACCGAGCGGGGGGCTCGACCTGTGGCACGGGCCGGGCCATGCGCGCGCCCTCCCCGACCCGCAGCTCAATATGGCCAGGGTCACGTGGGCCGAGGGTGCGGAGCCCCTCCTCGCGCGCAATGACGGCGAAACGCTCGAAAGCGGTGCGGTCGGTCCAGCCCCCATCGATGGCGACATCCGCGGCGAGGCCGTGCGTGTGTCGCGACGACCGCGTCCATGTCACCACCGGACCGGGGGCCGTACGGCCTTGCGCGTACAGCGCATCCTGTCGTTCCTGCGTCCGACCAGTCTCGATCACCTCGACGGTGTAGCCGTACTCCTGCTCCATGCGGGTGATGACCCGTTCGAGTCGCCCCCGGAACTCCGGCACGAGGACGTCGCGAGATTCGTTCCGCGCGGCCAGCGGCGCGGAGATCGGGGTGACAACGGGGAGGGCTGGGACCGCGACCGGCGTGATGACGATCGCCGGCGTCCAACTCTCGCGTTCCAGCTCAAGGCGGGTGGCGCCTTCGCTGCGATGAGCGCGTCGTCCGGCGACCACGCCGGGCTCCACGACGCCTGAACCAGGCGTCGTCTCGTCGTACACCGGCCCGCCCGATCCCTCTGCGGGGAGGCCGCCGGTGCTGTCGCCGCTGGTGCGTCCGGGCGTCTCCTCGACCTCAGGCGAGGGGACTTCGCCCGCACGCGCGTCGGCGAGGGTGCCGCGGCGTGCGTCTGCAGGCCGAGGCGCCTCGCCTGCCCCCGCCGCGCGCTGGCGCAGACGCGGTGCCGACGGCTCGCCTAACGCGACGGCGAGCGCGTCGCGAAATGCGACGGCTTCCGTGGCCGTCAGGGGGGCAGCCGACGGTGCCGGCGGCGTCGTGAGCGGCAGGAGGGCGGGAGCAACCGGGATCGGCAGTGTCATTCGTGACCTCCCTTGAGGGCCAGCTTGCTGATGGCTGCAGCGCGGGCCGCGGGCAGGAACTGGAGGATGCCGGCCGCCTGCTTGTCGCTGAGCGCGCGGAGGATGTCATGGACCTCGGGATCGCTGAGCTGCTCAAGGACGCGCGCGGCATCCTTGGCCGGCATGGCACCGAAGATCTTTCCCATCTTGTCCGAACCGGGGGCCGGCGTGGTGACGCGGGGGGCGGGCACCGGTAACGTCGGCTTGCCGCGCGGCGTCGTCCCACCATTCGATTCCACCGTGGCCACTGCGCGTTGTCGGCCCCGCGCCGGGGCGGGGGCGTGGTCCGGTGGCGCTGGTGCGTGTTTGTCAGCGCCTGCTTTCGACGGGGTGGCCGGCGGTGCGCCGGGACCTGGCCCATGGTCGCCAGCGGTGGCGACCGCCGCTGGTCCGTGGGCTGTGTCGGGTGCCGCGTGGCTCGAGTCCGTTGCTGCCGCATGTGTGCTGTCGGCGCCGCCCGCGGGACGCATCCCGTGTTCGATGGAGTCGGCAACCACCTTCGCGCGCTTGGCATCATACGCCGCGAACGCCTTCTTGGCCTTCATCACGGCCATGGCGGACCCACCGCCAGCACCGAGCAGCAGGCCAAGGATGGCAAACAGGGCAAGCTTCATGGGGGTCCCCCGGTCGGATTATCGTTAGGTGTCCGTCGCGCAAAGCGCCCAAGCGCCACGGCGTCCATCTGGTCCCGCTCCTTTTGCTGCTCCACCGAGCGGTGTTCGTCCTCGCGCCGGTCGCGCAGGCGGTCCAGCACGCGGCGGTCCCGCACGGCGTCGTTCAGCACGGCGCCCTGGGTGGTGACCACGGCCTCTGCCGCAGAGACCGCGTGCGTCGCCTCGGCGACACGTTCCGCGATCTGCGAGACGGTGTAGCCCAGGCTCACGAGCTCACCCACCGAGGGGGCGTCGTGCGAGCGAGCGGCAAGGCTCGCGGTGCTTTCCGCCTGCAGGTCGCGCAGTGCGTCCCGGTGTTCGGTGGCGCGCAGGGCCTCGCCCTGCGCGGCCGCGAGTTGCCGCGCGAGCTCCTGCTCACGCTTGGCCCGCAGGTCCAGGAGGCGCTGCAAGGGGAACTTGAACATCAGGCGGCCGTCGCGGGACGTGGGTACATGTTCAGCAGGGTGTGACGCGTCTCGGCAAAGCCCGAGACCTCATCGGGCCGTTGCTGGAGGAAGGCGAGCGATCGCTCGCGTCCCCGGATTGCTGCGTCTACCATCGGGTCGCTTCCCTTCTGGTAGGCACCCACGAGGATGAGGTCCTCCTTCTCCCGGTACGCTGCCTCCTGTCGCAACAACTGGGAGGCCGCGTGGCGCTGCACCTCATCGATCACCTGATCGCGTACGCGACTCTTGCTCTCCAGCACGTCGATGGCGGGAAAGTGCCCGGCACTCGCAAGCCGCCGCGTCAGGACCAGGTGACCATCCAGGATCGAGCGCGCGGCGTCCGCGACCGGCTCATTGAAGTCATCGCCGTCGACCAACACCGTGTAGATGCCGGTGATCCCGCCATGGGCGGCGTTGCCCGCACGTTCCAGGAGCCGCGGCAGGTGTGCAAAGACCGACGGCGGATAGCCTTTCGTGGTTGGCGGCTCACCCACGGCGAGGCCAATCTCACGCCAGGCCATCGCGACGCGCGTGACCGAATCGACCATGAGCAACACCTGCTTGCCCTGGTCGCGGAAGTACTCGGCGATCGATGTGGCCACCAGGGCACCGCGGGCGCGGACGAGGGCCGCCTGGTCACCGGTCGCCACCACGAGCACGGACCGTGCGAGCCCCTCGGGGCCTAACGCATGGTCAATGAAGTCCCGGACTTCGCGACCACGCTCGCCAAGCAACGCAATCACGTTCACGTCGGCCGTCGCCTGCCGGGCAATCATCCCGAGCAAGGTGCTCTTGCCCACGCCCGATCCGGAGAAGATGCCGACGCGTTGTCCGCGGCCCATGGTGAGCAGGCCGTCGATCGCGCGCACCGAGGTGGCCAGCGGCGTCTGGATGGTCTGTCGCTCCAGCGGGTGGGGTGGTTCGCCGGCGAGCGGCACCCGCTCGCGAGTGGTGAGTTTCCCCTTGCCGTCAATCGGGTGGCCGAGCCCATTCAGCACACGCCCGAGCATGTCCGGGCCGACATCCACGCCGAATGAGCGCCCCAACGCGACGACGCTGCTCCCCGGGTGCAGTCCGGAAAGGTCGCCTAACGGCATGAGCAACACCCCACGCTCGTGGAACCCGACCACTTCGGCCAGGACGGAGTCTTCCGAGCTGAGCGAGTTGATGCGGCACAGTTCACCGACCCCGACGTCGAGTCCCACGGCCTCGATGACGAGCCCCACGACTCGTGTCACGCGGCCGTACCGCGCCAGGCGAGGCTCGCTCGCGATGCGGGCGATCAGTTCGTCACGCATCGGTGGCCGTCAGCCTCCGATACAGGCGTTCGAGCCCGGTGTCGATGCGACCGTCAATGATGCGGTCACGTCCTTCGATCAAGCATCCCCCGCGCGCTACGCGCGGGTCGGCGACCCACTGCACCTGGGACCGGTCGCCATTCAGCGACGCGCGCGAGGCTCCGGCCTCGTCAGGCAATGACTCCAGCACGTGGAGGTCGTCGGGGTGCATGCGCACAACGACCGGCTGGTCGACTGGAATCTCCACGAGGGCGCGGGTGGCGAGGGTCGCGACCAGCGACGCATCCCCTTCGATCTCGCGCATGAGCACCTGCCGAGCGACCGCCACCGCGATGGCGCACACATTCTCCCGCGCGTTGCCGACCCAGGCCTCGGCTTCGCCCTGCAGGCGGAGCAAGGCATCGTCCATGGCGCTCAACGCCGCCCGCATGCGCGCCGCTTCGGCCTGCACGCCGGCGAGCTGGCCATCCTGGTAGCCCCGCGCGTAGGCCTGTTGTTCGACCTCCTCGATGTCGACCACCGGCGCGCGGTCCTCCGGGCCAGTGGCGAGGTGCACGGACCCGCCGCCCCCAGCGAGATCCTCGAGGGCCCAGTGCACCGGGACGGCCGCAGGCCTTGCCCTAGAGGACGACATCGTCGTCGCCTCCACCGATCACGATCTCGCCGGCTTCCTCCAACCGGCGCACCATGGCGACAATGTTGGCTTGGGCGCCCTCGACGTCCTTCATGCGCACCGGGCCCATCATCTCCATCTCGTCGTTCAGTGCCTGCACGGCGCGTTGCGACATGGCACCGGTGATCTTGTCGCGGAGGTCCGGGCTCGCCGCCTTGAGCGCGAGGGCGAGTTCCTTCGAGTCGACGTCGCGGAGCAGTCGCTGCAAGGCGCGGCTGTCGAGCCCGGTGAGGTCCTCGAAGACGAACATGAGGTTCTTGATCTCGTCGCACAGCGGCTGGTCGATCGCTGCCACGCCATCCAGGAGGACCTTTTCCAGCGAGGCCGCGACGTAGTTGAGCACCGACGCCACCGCAGCGGGCCCGCCGGATGCGCTCATCCCCTGCGAGGCGGTGAGGTCCGCGTCCGCGCTGAGGGTGCGCTCGATGAGCATGATCAGCTCGGGCGACACCTTTTCCATGCGCGCCATGCGAAACACCACCTCAGACCCGATGCTCGTGTCGATTTCCTTGAGGATGGCGGCCGTGTGCTGGGGGTCGAGGTGCGCGAGGATGACCGCGATCGTCTGCGGGTGCTCGCCGGCCAGCATCGTGCCGAGTTGCTGGGGATCGGCGTTACGGAGCCGGTGCAGCCCAATGGTGTTCTGCAGCTGGCCCTGGATGCGCTCAAGGACCTGGCCGGCCTTCCGTGAGCCGAACGCCTTCTCCAGGATCTCACGGGCGGCGTCGATGCCGCCTTGGGCCAGGGAGTCGGCCACACTGATGCGGGTCAGCCACTCTTCGAGGACCGAATCCACCACCTCGGGGGAGATCTGCTCCACGCGCGCGATCTCGAACGACAGCGCGTCGACTTCGTCGGGCAGCAGCTTCTGCGTGACCTTGGCGGCCATGTCCGTGCCTAACGCGAGGCACAGGATGGCGGCCTTCTGCCGGCCGCTCATGGCGCCGGGGTCGACGAGGTCGATGCCGTTGGAGCGGGGGGCGAGCGCGGTGCTCATCTCACTCCTTCATCCAGGCACGGATCATCTTCGTCGCGATCTCGGGCTGCTGGTCCACGGTCGCCATCACGCGGTTCTTGGTCTCCTGGTTCGCCTGCAGCGCCGCGAGCTCGGGGGTCATCTGGACGTGTCGGGAGTCGTCCCCGACATCCGGGGTGCCGCTGCGGAGCTGGCCAGCGTCAAACCGGTTGGCAGGCGGCAGGTAGGAGGCTTCGTCGCGCAGCGTCATCGCGGGCGGGAGAGTGCCCCCGCCACCGGCCGCCGCGAGGGCCGGAGTGACAGCCGCTCGCCCCACCGGGGCCTTGATCGCCTTGAGGGCGAGGAACCCGATGACGAACGCCATCACCAGGGCGGCCGCATTCACGATCAGTCCCTGGTTGGACTGCACCGATTGCAACACGGTGGGGCCTTCGTCGACCGGCTCTAGCGTGATGACCGGCCGCGGGAACTGGACGGCGACGATGCTCACGATATCGCCACGCGCCGAGTCGAACCCGACGGCGGTGCGCACGAGCGTGTCGAGGCGTGCCAGTTCGACGGGGTCGCGCGGCTCGAACCGCGCGCTGTCACCCTGGCCGATGAGCCGCTCGTTCACGAGGACCGACACCGCCAGTCGCTTGATGGTGCCCACCGACTGGGCAAACGATTCCGTGCTGGTGCTGTTGTCGTACTTGATCGCCTGCTGGCTCGCAGCGGCACCGCCCTGGGCGCCCGGGACGATCTCGGACTTCTGCTCGGAGGCCGCGACCTGGCGGCTGGGATCGACCGTTGAGGTGGTCCGCTCCAGTCGGTCAAAGTTCATGGAGGCGGTGACTTCCACGCGCGCGTTCTCGATGCCCACCACCTGCGTCACCAGGTCCGCCGCCTTGCGCTGGATTTGTTGCTCCAGCTCGCGCTGGATCTCGTGTTGACGCGACGTCAGCCCGATCGGCGTCTCGTCCGCCGGGCGCGTCAGCAACCGGCCGCTCGCGTCCAGCACGCTCACATGTTCCGCGTCGAGTCCCATCCCCACGCTGGAGGCCACCAGGTGGGCGACGCCGCGGACCACGTCCGGTCCCGGCTCTTCGTTACCCCGGAGGGTGAGCGTTACCGAGGCGGTCGACTTGGTGTCCGCCCGACGAAAGGTCGACGTCTCCTGAATGGCGAGGTGAACCTTCGCGTCCGCGACACCACGCATCTGGCCGATGGTGCGCTCCAGCTCGCCCTCGAGGCCACGGCGGTAATTGATACGCTGCGTGAAGTCGGTCATCGTGTACGCGGGGTCGTCGAAGATCTCGAGTCCCCGTCGCCCCCCGCTCCCCGACGTCGGCACGCCGTCCTTGGCCAGCGCCACCCGCGCGCGGGGCAGGTCGGTCGCGGCCACGAGGACATCCGCGCCACCGCGCCCAAGCTCCCACGGAATCGCTTCCTGCGTGAGGCGCTGCGTCACCGGGTCCACCGTCTCCAGCGGGGCGCCACTCACGATCGGCACCATCGTGGGTTTGGAGGCCCACCGCGAGACGCCAAAGATGAGGCCGATGGCGAGCAGGCCGACACCAATGGTGGCGGCCCGGCGCGCGCCACCGACACGCGCAAAGAGGGGATCGAGGCTTTCCAGCATCCGTCAGTGACTCCTACCCCTGCATGTTGACCAACGTCCGATACGCATCGAGCACCTTGTTGCGGAGCTCGACCATCAGGTCCAGCGCGATGCGCGCCTCGGCGGCCGCCGACGTGACGCGATGCAGCTCAACGTGTTCCCCGCGGAGCAGCGCGTCGCGAAGGGCACCGGCCTGGTCCTGCGCGTCGGAGACCTGGTTGATGAACCCGGTCATCGTCTCGCCAAAACTCCCGGCGCCCTCGGTCGGGGCACCCTTGCCGATGTCGACGGTGTAACGCTTGGCGCCGTCCTGCTCGAGGCCGGCCGTCGACAGTCCACCGAGGCTCGCACGCGCGGCGCCAATCGGGTCGCTCATCCTAGGCCTTCACGTCCAGCCGCACGCCACGCGGCGTGGGCGTGGGAGCCGGGGTCTGTCCGGACAACACGCGTCCGTAGGTTAACGGTCCCATCGCACCGAGCCGGGCGAAATAGGCCCGTTCGTCGGGAGTGAGGACCGTCCACAGGTCAGGATCCGTGCCCGGTGGGGCGGCGGCCGCACCACCAGCGGCGGACGTGGCAGGAGCCGCCGGGGCGCGGGGTGTCGCCGGGGCTGGTACCGGGGACCGCGCGGGCTCCGGGCGTACACCCGGGGCCTGGCGCGGTGTTGCCGGTGTATAGAGACTGCGAATGCCGTTGATGCTCATGGACTGGGGCTAGAGGTCCAGGGCGCGGCGCAACATCTGGCGCGCGGCCTGGAAGACCGTGGCGTTGGCCTCGTAGAGGCGGCGGGCATCCATCAGGTCGATCACTTCGTCGGTCACGCGTACGTTAGGCATCCGGACGTACCCCTCGGGGTTGGCGTCGGGATGTCCCGGGTTGTAGACCAGCGGCCCCTCCGAGGGATCCTCCTCGATGGCTACGACCTCCACGCCGCCGAGTGCGTCCGTTGGAGAGGGCCCGACGGATCCCTCGGGCCGCGTCGGATCCGCGGTGAGGGGTGGAAAGGCCGGCAAGCCGTCGCGCGTCCCTTCCTCAAGCCGCACGACGCGTCGTCGATAGGGACCACCGCCTTCGGTGCGCGTGGTCTCGGCGTTCGCGATGTTCGTCGCGGCCACTTCCATCCGCGTGCGATACGCCGTGAGCCCGCTCTTGGCGATATCCAGCGGCCGGAACAGGTTGGGCCGCGAGGGCGGCTCAGTATTTCCGGGCAGGGGCAGCATCGGGGGAATCGTCATCCGCGATCCCGAATGACGGAGCGGAGCGTGTCGTACGTCCCACGCAGGAGCGTATTGATCGCCTGGTTGTGCGTGTCCTCGTTGGCGAGCGCCGCCATTTCGGTCTCGAGGTCAATCGCGCCGGCTGCAGCCGTCGGGTCGGTGGGCAACACGAACCCGGTCTCGTTCCGTGCCTTGGCGGCAGCCACCCGTTGCCCGATGGTCGTCAGGCGCTGCTGACTGGCATCGAGCGCCTCGACCAGCCGTGGGGCGGAGGAGACACGTCCAAAGAACCCATACAGCATGACTCGATGGCCTCGGGCGTTGGGGGAACGGACAGCGGACACAGACCCGGAAAGGCAATGCGCGGACCAATCCCCAAAACGAGGCGGCGCGCCCCCTGGGAGGGACGCGCCGCCTTGGCCTAACGTGTTGTCAGTACACTACATGCAGGGTGTTTCGAGATGGTGGTGAGGGCGAGCTGTCATGGCAGGGCGGGCGTCGCAACTCCTGCCGTCGCGGAAGGTATTGCCGACCGGAGCGCGGTCAGCTTTGCCCCTGCGAGACGGCGGGCTCCCGCGTTGGACCGTTCAGCTTGTTGCGCAAGGTGCGCACGGAAATGCCCAGCAACTCCGCGGTGCGCGTACGATTGCCACCAGTCATTTCGAGGGCGCGCTTGATGAGTGCCTTCTCCGCCTCGTCGACGTTCAGGGTAGCCAGGACGATCCCGTTCGGTGGCGCCGTCGACCCGACGTTGAGAGCGGCGAGTGTCGTCGGGGTCGCGCGCGAGAGCACCTGCTGCACCAGCGACTGGATCGACCCCCCACGTTGCTGGTCGAACAGGTGGGCCTGCAACACCTGGTCGTGCGTCAGGATGACGGCGCGCTCCACCGCATGTTGCAGTTCCCGCACGTTGCCGGGCCAGGGATACGACTGCAGGATCTGCAGCGCATCAGGGGCAATCGCGGTGACTTCCTTGCCGACCTCGGCAGCCGTCCGCAGGGCGAAGCGATACGCCAGCATCGGGATGTCTTCCTGCCGCTCACGCAGGGCGGGAATGAAGATCGGCACGACGCTCAATCGATAGTAGAGGTCCTGGCGGAAGGCTCCCGTCGCCGCATACTCGGTCAGGTTACGGTTGGTCGTGGCGATCACGCGCACGTCCACCCGGATGGGTGAGGTGCCACCCACGCGCTCGAACTCCTGCTCCTGGAGCACGCGCAACAGCTTGGCCTGCAGCTCCAACTTCATCTCGGAGACTTCGTCCAGGAGCAATGTGCCGCCATGCGCGCGCTCGAACGCACCCTCGACGCGCTTCACGGCCCCGGTAAACGCCCCCCGTTCGTGCCCGAACAGTGCGCTCTCGATCAAGCCATCGGGCAGTGCCGCACAGTTCAGCTTGATGAACGGCTTCTCCCGCCGGTCGCTCTGGTCGTGGATCGCTCGGGCGAACAGCTCCTTGCCTGTCCCGCTCTCGCCCTGCAACAGCACGGTCGCACGCGTCGGTGCGACCATGGCAATGGTCTGCTGGATCTTGCGTACCTCGGGAGCCTCTCCGATGACGGCCCGCTCGCTGCGAAACTCCATCACCTCGCGACGCAGGGCGTCGTTCTCCCGTCGCAGCCGCACGTACTCCAACGCCTGCTCGACCGCGAGCTCAAGCTGCTGCGTCCGGATGGGCTTGGTGATGTAGTCGATGGCCCCCGCCTTGATGGCGCTGACCGCGTGTTCAATAGATGCGTAGCCCGTGACCATGATCAGCGGGATGTCGTAGCCCTCACGCTGGAGCAGCGCCAGGAACTCGAGTCCCGTCAGCCCCGGCATGCGGTAATCCGAGATGATCAGGTCGATCGTCTCCCGCGACAGGACTTGCAGGGCCTCGACGACGTTGGCCGCGCCGAGGGCGCGATGCCCCGCACGCGTCAGCGTGTCGTCGAGGATCATGCCGACGGAAGGTTCGTCGTCAACGTACAGTATGGTCGCCATGAGCTGGGAAAGACGTGCCGGGGTTCAGGGCCGGATCGACCGGCCGATACTGCTCCCCAGACGCTCCGGACGCGCGTAGGCAACTTCTTCCGCCTCGCCGGAGCCCGTTTCCTACCGGCATGCGGATCACGAACAACCTGACGACGCGGAACGCGCTGGTCACGCTGCAAAAGTCATTGCGGGCGGTCGACGAGGCACAGCGTCGCGCCAGCTCGGGCCTCCAGGTCGAGCGGGGATCGGATGACCCCTCGGCCGCCACCGCGATCGTCACCGCGGGTTCCTCGTTGCGAGCGATCGAGCAGTACCAGCGCACGATCAACGCCGCCTCCTCCCGCATGGCGGTGGAGGAACAGGCGCTCAGCTCGGTGACCAACCTCCTCGAGCGCATCAAGGAACTGGCCATTTCGCAAGGCACCTCGACGGCGAACGCGGCCACGCGCCTCACGGTCAAGGCCGAGGTCGACCAGATCATGCAGGCCGCTATTCAGCTGGGCAACCAGAAGCACGATGGCGAGTACCTGTTCGGCGGCGACCAGTCCGGCGTGATGCCGCTGACAAGCAACACGCCGCCGTTCAGCGCGGCCGCACCGACCGGCACGCGTCGGATGGAGATCTCGTCCAACCTGCGCATCTCGGCCGGCCACAATGCGACCGATGTCTTTCTCAACTCGGGCGTGCTCGCCGCGATCGACGAGCTTTCCACCGCGCTGGCGGCGGACGACGAGACCGCGATCCGTGCGTCGATCACCTCGATTGATGCCGCACACGGGGCGACCCAGGTGCTCCTCGGGGACTCGGGCGCGCAATCGGCACAACTCGAGATTGCAAACGCCAACCTCGGGGCGCTGGACACCTCACTGCGCTCGTTTCGCTCCAATCTGCAGGATGCCGACCTTGAGAAGGCCGTGACCGAGCTGGTCAGCCGACAGACCGCGTACCAGGCGGCGATGCTCGCGACGTCACGCATCATGGGCATGTCCCTCACCGACTACATGCGATGAGCGCCGGCGCTACCATGACCCCACCCCTGATCTCCGTGACCTCCGAGGTGCTCGGCGCAATTTCTGTCGCCGCCGACCAGGTCGTCGAGGTGTCGGAGGGACTGTATGGCTTTCCCACCGCGACGCGGTTCGCCCTGCTGCCGACGCCGCGTGAGGGACTGTACTGGCTCCAATCCATGGATCACACCGCGCTGGTGTTCCTGCTGGTGGACCCGTTCCCCTTCTTTGCCAACTACCACGTGGAGTTGGGCGAGGCAGACAAGGCCCGGCTAGCGACGACGACGGCCGAGGACATCCTCGTGCTGGCGATCGTGACGATGCCGACCACACCCGGCAGTCGCCCGAGCGCGAACCTCCACGCGCCGTTGATGTTCAATGTGCGCGCCGGACAAGGGCATCAGTCGATCCGCCCGGACAATGCGTTCGGGATTCGCGAGGAGTTCGACCTCTGAGCGCGCCCCCACCGCTTCGTCCCGTGGCGCGTTCCGTTGACACCCTGTTCCAGGCCGCGGTGCGCGCGCACCTCGCCGGTCAGCGACCGGTCGCGATGCGCGGGTATCGCGAGACTCTGGCCGACGCGCCCGACCATGCGCCCGCGCACAACAACCTTGGCACCCTGCTCGCCCAGTCGGGTGCGACCGCAGATGCCGAGCGCCACTTTCGCGCCGCGATTGAGGCCCAGGCCGACTACGGCGAGGCGTGGAACAACCTCGGGATTCTCCTCTGCGGTACCGGCCGCTTTCCGGAAGCCATTGCCTGCTTCGGGCGCGCCACGCGCCTGGAACCCGACAAGGGCGGTTGGCACAACAACCTCGGGAATGCGTTCCTCGAGGTGTTCCAGTTTCGCGACGCCATTGCGGCCTACGATCGCGCCATCGCGCTCGAGCCCACGCGCGCGGACTATCATGCCAATGCGTCCCTGGCCTGGCGCGGACTGCGTGAGGACGAGCGCGCCATCGCCACGGCCGAAGCGGCACTCGCGCTCGACCCGCAGCATAACGCCGCGCTCAACAACCTCGGCGCCCTCCTGAAGGAGGCACGCCGCTACGACGAGGCCATCGCGACCTTCACCCGCGCCATTGCTCTCTCGCCGGGTGACGCCACGCTCGTCGCAAACCTGGCGTCGGTCTATGAGCGCCGCGGTGATTATCCCACCATGCGCGAGGTGGCGGCACAAGCACGGGATCTCGACCCCGCCAATCCCGAGCCCTGGAACCTGCTCGCCAACGGTGAGCTGGAGGCCGGCCGGTATGCCGAGGCCGAGCGACTGTACGAGCACGTGCGTGCCCTGGACGCGGACAACCGGAACGCCAACTGGAATCTCGCGCTCCTCTGGCTCATGCGCGGGGACTTCGCGCGGGGTTGGCGCCAGTTCGAGTGGCGCAAGAAGCTCACTTCCGTAGTCACCGACCATGGGGACTACGGGCCGCACGAGTGGCAGGGTGAGCCCCTCGCCGGGCGCACCATCCTGCTGCACGCCGAGCAGGGGATGGGTGACGCCATCCAGTTTGTGCGGTACGCGAGCGTGCTGCGGGCGCGTGGGGCAGGGCGCATCATCGTCGAGGTGCCGTGGCCCATGGTGCCGCTCATGCTGTCAGCGACTGGAGTGGACCACGCCATCGCTCGCGGGGAGCCGCTCCCTCCGTTCGACGTCCACGTCTCCCTGATGTCGCTCCCACTCCTGTGTGAGACGACTCTGGAGACCGTGCCAGCCACCGTGCCCTACCTCCGGGTGGAGCCGCGGGCGGTGGCGTCCCTCGTCACGGCCCCTCCGGGAATCCTCAAGGTCGGGATCGTGTGGGCGGGGAACCCGGTCCACGCTCGCGATCACCTCCGGTCGGTGTCGCTCGATGCCATGGTGCGCGCGATCGCGCGATCGGGCGTACAGCTCTTTTCGCTCCAGAAGGGCGAGGAGCCCGAGGCCGCGCTGCGCGAGCGTGCAGACGCGGGCATCATCGACCTTGCCCCACATCTCAAGGACTTCCGGGATACCGCAGCGGTCATTGAGCAACTGGACCTCGTCATCACGGTGGACACGTCCGTGGCCCACCTCGCGGGCGCGTTAGGCGCCCCGACGTGGCTCCTCCTGCCGCATGTCCCGGATTTTCGGTGGATGCTCGACCGTCAGGACTCACCGTGGTACCCGTCGATGCAGCTGTACCGCCAACCGATGCCCGGGAACTGGGGCGACGTCTTTCGCCGCATCACCGCGGATCTCGGCGCCGTTCGCCCGCGGGTCGTCGCGGCCACGGAGGACGTCGTGACGGTGCATGCCGCGACGACCTTCCCTGACGGGCGCTCCCGTTTTGACGTCTGGGTGCCGCTGTCGGCGCTCGCGATGCCGGACCTGTTCGCCGAGTACGAAGCGGAACTTGTGGGGGGAGGCGCGCACTTGGCGCATCGCCTCTTCCTCGCCGAGGTGTTACGACCCGAAGATCACCTGGTCGACACCGCTCCGGGGTTGGGGCTGGTGGTGCTGGACGCCGCAACGCAGGCGGTGCCTCCAGCGACCATCTGGCTCATCGGTGATGCGACCGCTGGCGCCCGCATTCGGAGCATGCTCGCGAATCGGGCGCCTCACGTGCACTGCGAAATGAGGGATCGACCCGCGGAATGCCCTCCGGCCCCTGCGCGCGCCATCCTGCGCGTCGCCGGTCCACACGCCGCCGTTGCGCTCCGTGTCGCCATGGCGGGTGCTACTCCGCCACGCATCGTCTTGTGGGATGAGGAGGGGCACGTCGGCCGCAGCACGCTCGGGCCAGACTGGCACCACTTTGCGCTGTCTGTGGTTGATGGCGAGCTCGTGCTCGATGCCATCGCGGCAACGGACACGGTGCCAAGCGCCGTCTCGCTGATGACAACGGAGCTGGCGGCGTTGCAGCAGCAGCCCACGGCAGCACAACGCGTCATCGGCATCGACTGGGCCCTGCAGGCGGACACCGGCTGGGGAGTGTACGGGACGAACCTGGCCCTTGAGTTGGCCGTGGTCCCCGGGGTGACCCCCGCGGCCCTGGTGTCGGTGCCCCAGGACGTGAACCCGTTGGCCCGCGCGCGCTTTGCCCATCGCTTGCCCTCCGGCGAACCCTCGATCCTCCAGGGGGACGATGCGCGTGCGGCCGTGCGCGACGGGGTCCTGCTGCGCGCGTTAGGCAACGGCCTGCAGGGCGCCGAGGCGAGCCTCACGGCACGGCGACAAGTGGGGGTGATCTTCTTTGAGGATACCGCCTTCGACCACGCGGCGCGGGCGCGCGCCGCCGCATTCGACCTGATCGTGGCCGGGTCAACCTGGAACGCCGACCTGCTCCGCGCGGCGGGGATCGGGCCGGTGACCATGGTCATGCAGGGGATCGATCCCTCGATCTTCCACCCGGCCCCTCGCGCGGGGCTCTTTCCCGGCCGGTTCGTCATCTTCTCAGGCGGCAAGCTGGAGTATCGCAAGGGACAGGACATCGTCGTCGCGGCCTTTCGCGAGTTTGCCCGCCGCCATCGTGATGCTCTGCTCGTTATTGCCTGGCACAACGCATGGCCTGAGCTGCTCTGTGACCTCGACCTCGCCGGTCACGTGCGCGGTCGACCGGAACTCCAGGGCGGTGCGCTGGCCCTGGTTCCCTGGCTCGCGGCCAATGGCGTCGACCCCGCGCAGGTCATCGACCTCGGCCGCCAGCCGAATACCCTCATGGGCCAGCTAGTGCGCGAGGCGGATGTCGCCCTGTTCCCCAACCGCGCCGAAGGGGGCACCAACCTCGTGGCCATGGAATGCATGGCCGCCGGCGTCCCGACCCTCGCCGCGGCCAACACCGGGCAGTTAGACCTCACGCGGAGCGGGGGCTGCGCCCCGCTGACGGACCAACGCGCCGTCCCGACCCCGAGCCGCTACTTCGCCGGTACGGACGGGTGGGGAGAGACCTCGGTCGAGGAGGTGCTCGCCCTCCTGGAAACGGCCTACACCGATAATGCATGGCGGGCCGATCTCGCAGCACGCGGGGCCGCCACCATGCAACAGCATACCTGGCGACACCAGGTCGGGCGGTTGCTCGACGCCCTCGAACCGCTCTGGTAGTCCGCTCGTTCCCTTCCCAGCAACATCCTCGGCACCCTCCTGCAGCCGGGGGACACCTTCATCGATATCGGCGCGCATGTCGGGTACTTCTCCATGCTCGCCGCGGCCCTCGTCGGTCCGACGGGGCAGGTCTACTCCTTCGAGCCGGACACGAGCAACTTCGCCCACCTCATCGAGCATATCGACGTCAACGGGGCGACGCAGGTGCGTCCGCTGCACATGGCGGTTGGGGCCAAGCCGGCGATCGCCGAGTTCTTTGTCAATGCGGACAACGACGGTGGCCACGCGTTGTGGGAGGTGGGGCGTCATCCCTTCAATGAGAGGTCGCGCCAGGCGCCGACCACGCGCAAGGTGTACGTGACCTCCCTGGACCACCTCTTCGCCCATACCGACCTCGGTCGCCTCAAGGCCATCAAGATCGATGCGGAAGGGGCCGAGTTCGCGATCTTGGTGGGCGCCAAGGGGATTCTCGCCCGGCACCGCATTCCCTTCATTATCGCCGAGATCAACCGCTTTGGCCTGGAGGCGATGGGGGCCAGTGAGCGCCTCCTTCGGGGACTGATGAGTGACATGGGCTACGAAACCTGGCTCCTCCAGCCTGGGCAGACCCACGCCACCAAACTCTCCCCCACGGACATTCCGGACACGAACGCCGTCTTCAACGTGCTGTTCCGCCATCTGGAGGCACCGGCGATCGCGGCGTAGGCCCAAACCGTTACGCCGGTGGCCCACCGCCGCGTGGTGTGCCCGGCGGGCTAAAGTCTCGTCGCCGTTCGCCCGATACACGCCCTTGGAGGGTTTGAGGCACTCCGCCTGAGGCCCTGAGGGGAACGGATTCCCCGACTTCATCACCCAAGGAGCAGCAACGATGCGTATCAACACCAACGTCAGCGCCCTGCGCGCCCACGGCAACCTCACCCGCGTCAACGAGGATGTCTCGAAGTCGATGGCGAAGTTGTCATCCGGCTTCCGGATCACGCGAGCCGCTGACGACGCCGCCGGACTCGGTATTGCGAACGTCCTGCGCGCGGACATCCGCGCCCTCGGACAGGCGGCACGCAACTCGGAGCAGGCCAACTCGGTGCTCAACATCGCCGAAGGTGCCACGTCCACGATCCAGAAGATGCTCGAGCGCATGAAGGAACTGGCGGCCCAGGCCGCGTCCGACAGCGTCGACTCGGCGGGCCGCGCGCGTATCACCAACGAGTACCAGTCGCTCCGCAACGAAATCGACCGTACGGTCGCGACGGTCAAGTTCCAGGGCAACACGCTGCTCAACGGCGCCTTCGGCGCCACGGTCAACAGCTCTTCGACGGCGCTGGCGACGACCACGGGCGTCTACGACATCAAGCTCACCGGCGCGTCGGTCGGTGCGTTCACGTTGTCGTCCGGCTCGAGCGTGGTCACCCTGACCAACGGCTCCACCTCGCAGACCCTCGGTGTGACCGCAGCGACGAAGCAGACGCTGAACTTCACCTCGCTCGGTCTCACGCTCGAGACCACGTCGGCCGTCGGCGCGGCCACCATCGCGGGCAACATCACCGTCGGCGGCGGCTCGGGCACCTTCCTCGTCTCGTCGTCCGGTCAGTACTCGGGCAACGACGCGATCTCGATCACCGGTTCGCAGCTGAACCTGACGTCGACCTCGCTGACGATTGCGATCGACCCGACCACGCTGGCCAACGCGCAGACTGCGCTGTCCCAGATCGACGTCGCCATCACGAACGCCAACGTGGCGATCGGCGTCATCGGTGCCTTGCAGTCGCGTATCGAGACCGCCACGGAAAACGTCCGCACGAGCATCCAGAACTTCAGTGCGGCGGAAAGCACCATCCGTGACCTCGACATGGCGGCCGAGATGACGACGTTCTCGAAGAACCAGGTACTGCAGCAGGCGGGCACGGCGATGTTGGCGCAGGCCAACGCCGCGGGCCAGAGTGTTCTCACCCTGCTCCGAGGCTAACACCAGCTCATCGCAGGCCGGGACGCGCGGGTGGGGACGCCCACCCGCGCGCCTCCGGAAGGGGGCCAGGGCCCGGGGTTGGCATGACGCCGACACCGGGGTTTCGCGTAAGGAGGAATCATGTCGGACCCGATCGGTAGTTTCAGCGGACTTTCCAGCGGCGTGCAGTGGCGCGATCTCGTGGACACGATCATGTCCATCGAGACGCAGCGCCGACTCACTCCGCTGCAGGATAGGCGCACCCTGTCGCAATCGCGCCTCGACGCCTGGGGCAAGTATCAGGGCCTCGTCACCAAGTTCCGGGATGCGTCCAGGGCCCTCCGGGACAACACGGCGTTTGCGAGCTTCCGGGTGTCCGGCGGCGCGAGCGCCACGAGCGGACGCACCCTGGTCACCGCGACCGCGGGCGCCGGGGCCAACCCGGGCACGCATACGGTCGAGGTTCTCGGCCTCGCACGAGCGAACAAGCTCAGTGGGGATATCGTGGCCAGCACGAGCACGGCCCTGGCCATCACCGGCGAGTTTGCCGTCAACGGCCAAAAGGTAACCGTCGCGGCCGCTGATACCCTCGCCCAGGTGCGGGACAAGATCAACGCCCTCAATGCCGGCGCCAACGCGACCGGCGTGACCGCGTCCATCCTCACCACCGGGGCCACCCAACATCGCCTCATCCTCTCCGCCGACCAGACCGGGGCGCGGGGCATTGAGCTGGTGGACGATGCCACGGGGACCCTGCAGGCGCTCGGGGTGACCGACAATAGCAAGGCGCTCTATATCGGGAGCTCCGGCGGTGCCGAATCGCACCACGTGTCCTCGGCCACGGCGGCCGTGGCCACCATGCTCGGCGTGTCCTGGCCGCCGCCGGCCACAATCGAAATCGGCGGACGGACCATCAGCGTGGACCTCTCGGTCGACTCCCTCTCGGCGATCGCCGCGCGGATCGCCGCCGCCGGCGGCAATGCCAGCGTGGCGACCGAGACCCAACAGGGAAAAACAACACATCGCCTGGTGACCAGCGACACCGTGAGTGCCAGCACCGTCGACGGCCAGCGGACCCTCGAGGTCCTCGGCTTTGTCCGCAGCGGACGTGGCAGCGTGACGCAGGTCGTCCAGAGCGAGAACACGTACACCGACGGGGGAGGTGCCAATGCCGGCGCGGCCACCCTGCTGTCCGCCCTGCAGGTCAGTGGCAACGCCCTCGGCCTCGTGGCCGGTGATACCATCGCCATCCAGGGCAAACGCGGCGACGGCTCCGCGGTCAGCCTGAACCTGACGATCGGCGCGGCGGATACCATGCAGACCCTCGTCAATCGCATTAACGACGCGACCAGCGGCTTTGGTGCCGGCACGCGCCCGGCCACCGCCAGCCTCGCGGCGGGCCAGATCGTCCTCACCGATGCCACGGCCGGGGACTCGCAACTCGCTCTCTCCCTCACCGCCACCCGTGCCGCAGATGGCAGCGTCGTGAACCTGGGCCGCCAGTTGACCCAGACGGTCGGTCGCCAGCGGGAGGTCAGCACCGGCGCCGACGCCCTCGCGCGTGTCGACGGCGTGGTCGTCCAGCGCAACAGCAACACCTTCAGCGATGCCATCGCCGGCGTCACGCTGTCGCTTCAACAGGCAGAAGTCGGCACGACGACCACCCTGACCCTGGATCGCGACGTGCCGGCGATCGCGCAGCGACTCAAGGATGTCGCCACGGCGTACAACGAGCTGTTCAAGTTCCGGGTCGAGCAGCAAAAGGAACAAGCGCCGCTCCGCAACAATGCGACCCTGCGCGGCTCTCTCGGCTCGCTCACGGACCAGCTCCTCAGCGACGTCACCGGCCTCACCGGCTCCTTCAAGCGCGCGGGGATCGTGGGACTCGCCCTGCAGGCCGATGGCACCCTTAAGCTGGATGAGACCGTGCTGGCCGCGGGACTCACCAACAACTTCGCCGACGTGGTCACCCTGTTCACGACGGGAGCGTCGTCAAACAACGGTGCACTCAGCTACTTCACGTCGACTCCCAAGAGCAAGCCGGGCAGCTACGACGTGGACATCACCCAGGCGGCGACGGTCGCGTCCACGACCGGCAGTGGCTTCTCGGGAACCTACGTCGATGATGCAACCGCCGACACCCTGACGATCACCGACGCGGCCACCGGGATCAGCGGCGACATCACCCTCGCCAACGGCGATACCATCGACGCCATCGTCACCAAGCTCAACACGCTGTTCACGACCAGTCGGATGTCGTTGCAGGCCTCCACGAGCGGCAATGAACTGGTGTTGAGTGGAACGCGGCATGGGTCGGCCGCGTCATTCACCATCGCCTACACGGCAGGGGGAACGGATGGCAGCGCCCAGCTCGGCGTCGCTGCGGCCACCTATGCTGGCACGGACGTCGCTGGCACGATCGGCGGATTGGCAGCGAATGGCTCGGGCCAGGTCCTGACCGGCGCGAGCGGGGGAATCACCGAAGGGCTGGCCCTCAACTACACGGGGGCCACCCTCGGCCTCGTTGGCAATGTGAACTTCACCCTCGGGGTCAGTGGGATGCTGGCCAACGCCGCCGAGGCGATCGTGGATCCCAACGGGGGGCTCGAGGCGCAACGGGTCGCGCTCGACGAGTCGATGCGGGAACTGCAAACCCGTGCCGATACTGTCCAGCAGTCGCTCGATCGACGACGGCAGCAGATGGTCAAGCAGTTCGTCGAAATGGAGCGGGCGATCAGCCGGATCCAGGCGCAGGGGACGTCGCTTTCGAGCTTCATCACCTCGCTCCAACCGGCTCGATCGTAACGGCACCCATCCCATCGCCACACGCGAGGTTCCATGTCGTACGCTGCGGTCACGAAGCAGGCCACCCGGTACAAGGAAGCCGAAGTCCTGTCGGCCACCCCTGGCCAACTCGTGCTCACGATCTTCGACCACATCCTCGTCAACCTCTCGCGCGCACGTCTGCGACTCGACGACAAGGACGCGACGGCGCGCAGCGAGGCCCTGGAGCGGGCACGCGCGGGGCTGACGGAGCTGCTCGTGACGCTCGACCGCCCCCGGGGTGGCGAGATTGCCGGCAACCTGGCCTCGCTGTACGTGTTCTGGCTCGGAGAGCTGTCGGTGCTTGGGGTCAAGCCCAACGCCCAGCGACTCGACGCGATCGTCGCGATGATCACCGAGTTGCGCGGCGCCTTCAGCGAGGTCGTCGCCACGGTCACGCCTCCGAACGCCATGGCCGTGTCATGAGGGACCTGGCGCGGACCGCGATGGAGTTGCGCGACCTCATTGAGCGCTTCGCGGCGCTCTCCGAGGGCGCGTTGCGGGCCTGTGCCTCTGCCGACACCGCCGTGCTCACGGCGACCCTCGATGCGCGCGAGTTGCTGCTCACGCGTGCCAATCACCTGGCCGCCTCGGTGCGCGCGCGTCGCGCCGCGATGACCCCGGCGGACCGCGCGTCGTGCGACGCCCTCCTCCTGCCGGTACAGCGCGCCGCGGATCATGCCGCGGCGGCCAACCAACGCGTGCGCGCAGCCGCCGCGCGTTCTCGCGAGGAAGTCGGCCGTCAACTGGACCAACTCCGCGTGGAAACGGGGGCCACCGCGGCCTACGGCAATAGCGCGCCGGCCCTGGTCGCCTTCGACGCCGTGCGTTAGGCATGTCCACCCCGCGGGATGCCGCCCTGGATCGGGCGCCCGGGCGGGATGCCGCGCTCCTGGCCGATGCCCTTCGGGCCCTCCAGGGGCACCTGGAAGGACCGGTGCCCGAGGACGAGCTAACGGCGGCCCACGTCGAAGATCTCGTGGCGCAGGCCCTGGCCGAAATCCACCGAGTGCAGGGCGCCACCGCGCCGCGCGGAGGCATAGCCCCGGTACTGGGCAGTGGTGTGCTGCAGGAGTTGCTCCGGGCACGTCGGGCACCGGCTCCCGCAGAAGCGCCGACGTCCGTCGACACCACGAGGTAACAACGGCTCTCAAGCAGGGCACGGTCCCGGCCGATACTCCGAGCAGAGGAGGATGCCATGAAAGTCAACCAGGGGAACTCCGGTCCGGTCCGCCCCGAGCGACCGCGAGAGCCGCGCCCAACGCCCGTCCCGTCGCACCCGGCTCCGTCGCAGCCCACGCCGGAGCGTGCGGAACGCCGGGACCGAGTCGAGATCTCCAGTGCGGGACGCGCGCGCGCGGCCCGACTCGATCCCGTCCAACCCGCAGCAGCAGATCGTTTGGCGGTGGTCCGCCAGCGCATCCTGGCCGGTGCGTATGAGGCCGATGCGGTGGTGGCCGACGTGGCCCGCCGCATCCTCGACCGCGGCGACGTCTAAGCCCCCAAGGAGCCCGCCATGAAGTTCCTCGTCGTTGACGACTCGGCCACGATGCGCCGCATCCTGATCAACTCCCTGCAGCGGATTGGTTACTCGACCTGCGTCGAAGCCGGCGATGGGGCCGAGGCGCTGGAAAAGTTCGATCCCACGATCGAATTCGTGATCACCGACTGGAACATGCCCAACATGTCGGGGATCGAGTTCACGAAGGCCCTGCGACAGGCCGCCCCGGCGGTGCCGATCCTCATGGTCACCACGCGCTCGGTCCGCGAAGACATCATCGCGGCGATCGAAGCGGGGGTGAACAACTACGTCGTCAAGCCGTTCACCCCGCAGGTCCTCAAGGAAAAGATCGACGCCGTGCTCGCTGGCCAGGCCGCGGCGGCCTGATCATGACCTCCCGAACCCACGGCGCCCTCTACGATTCCGAAGCGGCGCTCCGCCTCGTGGACACCACGCTGCGCGAAATGACCGGCGAGTCAGCAGACGCCGTTGTTCCCCCGGCACCGTCTGCCGGGCTCTCCATTGGCGCCCTCGCCCAGCGCATCGAGCAGGGGTATGCGGAGCTGGTACAGACCCTGACGACCCTCCGGCAGACCCGCAGCGTCCTGGAGCAGTCGGCCGTGGCGCCGATTCATGTGACACACGACAAGCTCAAGCAGGTGTCGGCTGCCACCGAGGTCGCGGCGACGGACATCCTCAACGGGATCGACCGCGCCGTCGCCATGGTGGACGAACTCGACGCGCTGGACGGGCAGGATCCGGAGCGCCGCGCGCCCGAGGTGCGTGGCGCACTGCGCGATGAGCTTTTTGCCGTGATGGGCCACATGCAGTTCCAGGACATCACCAGCCAGCAGCTGGCGCATGCTTCGGCCGTGTTGTCCAAGATGGAAGCGCGGCTGGTGAGCCTCTGCCAGCTCTTTGACCCCGCCCAGGGTCCCGGCGCCGCCACCCTGGAGGTCCTGGGCGCGTTTGACGATCACGCGACGACGAGCGGGCGCGAGGAACGCCAGGCGGTGGCCGACGAGGTCGTCGCCGCGCGCCCGGCCGTCGGGTGACCCGCGGGGCCAGCGGCCGCCCGGGCTGCTCGCCCGGCGCGGTGCCCTGATGGTGGACGGGGCGTCGCTCACCGTTCGGGAGCGCGTCGTGGGAATGGCCGCATTCGCCGTATCGGCGGAGCCCAGCGACCGACTGGTCACGTACGCCGTCGGGACCTCCCTGGGCATTGCCATCCACGACCCCGTGCGCCGCGTCGGCGGCCTGCTCCATGCGATGTTCCCGTCGTCAGAGCTGGACGTTGAGCATGCCCGGTACAACCCGGCGCAGTTTGTCGACACCGGTCTCCAGGCCCTGTTCCGTGCGGTGTATGACCTCGGTGGGGTGAAGGATCGCCTCGTCGTGAAGGTCGCGGGCGGGGCGTGGCGTGAAGATGCCTTTCCGCTGGTGGCCATGCAGCTGGGCGAACGCAACGTGGAGGCGTGTCGGGCGCTCCTTGGCCGCAACGGGGTGCGGGTGGCCGCCGAGGAGGTCGGCGGCACGGAGTCGGCACGCACGGTGATGTTGGATATTGCCTCCGGTGACGTGACCGTGCGGTGCGGCGGCCGGTACGTCGTTATCTAACGAGGGAAGGCAGATGGCATTGACGATCCTCCTCGCGGATGGCAGCGCCGTGATGCGCTCCATGCTGATTCGCACCCTGCAGCTCAGCGGACTGCCGGTCGATGCGGTGCACCAGGCCTCGAGCGGTGACGATGCGCTGGCCGCGGTTCGGCGCGACGCCTTCGACGTCGCCTTGATCGATCTCGACCTGCCCGGGATGGACGGGGCGTCGTTGGTGGACGCCATCCGGGATCACGCGCCTTCGTCCAGCCTGCCGTGTGTCGTGTTTGCCGCCGACGGCTCCGACGCGCGGGTCGCGCGGGTGGTGGACCGTGGCGCTGGGAGTATCCGGAAGCCGTTCACGCCGGAGCAGGTCCGCGCGGCGGTCCTCAAGGTCGTGGGAGCCCGGACCGCGTAGGTCGAACGGTCGCGCGTCCGGCGTAGAGATGCGCCCTGAGGGACTTGAACCCCCAACCTTCTGATCCGAAGTCAGACGCTCTATCCAATTGAGCTAAGGGCGCAACACCACCAATTGTAGCCTCGCTCCATGCCACGCGGCACCCGCGCGCCCGATTGCACCCTGGCGCCTCGGTCCCCCGCGTTCCGCTTGTCAGGCAGCCCCGGCGCGACAACGAACGGCTGCACAAACGCCCACCCGCGCAAGCGCGGATGGGCGTTTGGTGTGACAGTCGGGGCGAGAGGATTTGAACCTCCGACCTCCTGCTCCCGAAGCAGGCGCTCTACCGGGCTAAGCTACGCCCCGAGGGGTAAAGACTTACGGTGGTACGATGCTACATGCGCTCGGAGAGACTCGAACTCCCAACCTTCTGATCCGTAGTCAGATGCTCTATCCAATTGAGCTACGAGCGCAGCGTCCAGCAACCTGCCCCTCCCGACCAGCCCCAGCCCCCAGCAACCAGCTCATGGGCGGTACAAGACTCGAACTTGTGACCTCCACGATGTCAACGTGGCGCTCTAACCAACTGAGCTAACCGCCCCTTCCAACAGAACGCGCGGCCAGATGGCCGCGCGGTATGACACCTCTCGACCAACACCTTCGAGAGCGGGAAACGGGACTCGAACCCGCGACCCCAACCTTGGCAAGGTTGTGCTCTACCAACTGAGCTATTCCCGCATGACCTGCTGACCCACCGATCCCACCAGGGGTTCCTGCTGCTCCAGCCGCCGGCTACCCCTGTCGTGCCGCCGGTGATGGAGGCGAGGGGAATCGAACCCCTGACCTCTTGAATGCCATTCAAGCGCTCTCCCAACTGAGCTACGCCCCCGTTTTCCACCCAATTCGACGCGGCGGATTAGGAACCGAGAATTGTATCCGGGGGTATAGTCGAAGTCAAGAAATCCACTCTAGCGGATTCCTGCCCTGACCGTATTTTGCAGCGACTTTTCGCCGCGTCTTTCACTGCCTGACGAGATGCCCACCGTGGCCGTCGGCATCCTGCTGTCGCGCGGAAACTCCGGCCGCACCGCTGCGGTTGGTTCAATACCGAATTCAGTGTCCACGAGGACCTTGCCAACATGACCGACGTCAAGCGCCGCCGCCGCCGCACGACCCCCCAGGGGATCGCGCCGAGCGAGCCGGAGCGCGATATCCTGGATCAGTACCTCTATGAAGTCAGCACCTATCCCCTCCTCAAGGGGATGGAAGAGATCGAGCTTGCCCGGAAGATCAGGGCCGGCGATCAGGACGCCCTGCAGGAATTGGTAAAGCGCAACCTGCGCTTCGTCATCTCTGTCGCCAAAAAGTACCAAAACCGTGGCCTGCCCCTCATCGACCTCATCGGCGAGGGCAATGTCGGTCTCCTGACCGCCGCCCGGAAGTTTGACCCCGATCAGGGGGTCAAGTTCATCTCCTACGCCGTCTGGTGGATTCGCCAGGCCATCCTGTCGTCGCTCGCCCGTCAGGGGCGCACTGTCCGCGTTCCGCTCAATCGGACGGCGGATCTCTCGCGCATCATCAAGGCGTCGGAGATCCTCCGGCAGCAGCTCCGCCGCGAGCCGACCCCGGACGAATTGTCGCGCCTCACCGGACTCTCCGTCGACGTCGTCCAGTCGCTGGCCGCCCTCAACACCGGGGATGTCCGGCTGGATGCCCCCATGGATCCCGAAGGCGACCGCGCCCTGATCGAACGCTTCGTCGCCGACGAGATGCCGGACACGGAAGAAGAAGCGATGAATCGCTTCCTTACCGATGAAATCGAGTTGGCCCTCTCCACCCTGCCCCCAAGGGACGCGAAGGTCTTGCGCCTCTATTTCGGGCTCGAAGGTGGTCGGGAGCACACCCTCGAAGAAATCGGCTCCATGCTCGGCGTCACCCGCGAGCGCGTCCGTCAGCTTCGCGATCGCGCCCTCAAGCGCCTCCGCGAAGGCGACGTCGGTCGGGCACTCTCCAGCTTCGCCGCCTGATCGCTCACCGCTGAACATCGCAGACGGGGCCCGGACTCACGCCGGGCCCCGCTCTGTTTTCGGCACTTCCGGTGCGCGCTCGACCGCCCGAAGAACAGCCCTTCCCGGCATCACGGATGTGATGTTGATTCGAACTGCTGTCTGCCGTCCACCGTCGCCGCCTGACCATTGATCGTCCTCGACAACGTCCACAAGGCCTTCGGCCCCAAGAAAGTCCTCCAGGGCTTTTCCCTCGAAGTGCAAGAGGGGGAGACCATGGTGATCATCGGGTACTCCGGGACGGGGAAGTCGGTCGCCATCAAGCACATCGTCGGCTTGCTCCACCCGGACGCAGGCACGGTGTTTGTCGACGGCCAGGAGGTACCCGCCCTCCCGCGGCGCGATCTCTACGAACTGCGCGCGAAGATCGGATACGTTTTCCAGTTCGCGGCGTTGTTCGACTCCATGAACATCGGGGAAAATGTCGCGATGGGATTGCGCAAGCGCGGGACGATGACCGAATCGGAGATCCAGCACCGCGTCGCCGAGGTCCTCGACCTGGTCGATTTGCCTAACGTGGAAGGCAAGTTCCCGGCGGAGCTGTCCGGCGGCATGCGCAAGCGGGTGGGGCTGGCTCGCGCGATTGCCCTCCGCCCCTCCTACATCCTCTACGACGAGCCCACCACCGGCCTCGACCCGGTCACCTCGGCCGTGATCGACAACCTCATGGTCCGCATGCGCGACCGGTTGGGCGTCACCTCGATCGTGATCACGCACGACATGAAGTCCGCGTTCCGGGTCGGGACGCGCATCGCCATGCTGTATGAAGGGCGTGTCCGGCAGGTGGGCACCGTCGACGAGATCCGGCACTCCGGCGACGAGGTGGTGCGCCAGTTTGTCGAGGGTCGGGCGGACCTGGACGAGTCGGCGGGCGTCTAGGATGCCACGCCGGGGGCGGAGGGGGCGCGGGAGTGCTCGTCCAACGAGCAGGCGGAACGCCCGTGAGGAGGTGTCCGCCGGTGGGGTGGTCGTCCGGCGCGGGGAGGGCGCTTCCGCCTACCTCGTGATCCGGGACTCATACAAGAACTGGGGTTTTCCCAAGGGCCACCTCGAGGAGGGGGAGACCGCGGAACAGGCCGCGCTGCGCGAGGTGCAGGAGGAGACGGGGCTCGATGACCTGCGGATGCTCGCGCCACTGGGGGCGATCGACTGGCACTTCCAGTTCCGTGGACGCCACATCCACAAGTGGTGCCACTTCTTCCTGCTGGAGTCGTTTGGGGCCGCGACCGTGCCGCAGGCCGACGAAGGGATCACCGAGTGTCGCTGGGTTGAGTTATCAGCCGCCATGGAGATGATCGCCTACGACAATGCGCGCGACGTGTTGCGGCGGGCGGCCGAGTGGGTGGGAGCCCCCGGGGGATGAGCCGCCCCACCTCGCCGGAGTTCACGGTACCGCTGGTGCCGCCCTGCGTCGTGGCCCTGGCCAATCGCGATCGTGCGCGGACGGCGCTGCGCCACGCGTTTCCGCGGCGCCTTGCGTCGCTCCACATCGTCCGCTCGCGACGCGATTTCGTCGCCGCGTTCCATCGGCGCCTTGTGGACGCGGCCATTATCGACCTCGCGTCGCCCACCGAAGACAACGTGAGCGCGCTTACCCTGGCCCGTGAGTTTCCCAGTACGCCGTTTGTGGGGATGACCCCGCTTCGACCGTCGGACACCAGCCTGGCCGCGCGCGCCGCGGCGGCCGACTTCGCCGACCTTGTCGTGGAGCAGGTGGACGATTCGGTGTTCCGTCAGATCGTCGAGGAGCAGGCGTTTACCCGTCGCTTCGCTCGTGCCCTCGCGGAACCGCCGGACGCCCTCCAGCTCAATTCGCGCATGCAGCGGCAGGCATGGGCTGTCCTCGTGGCCCATGGGGGTCGGCCCATCCTCACGGAGGTGATCTCGCTCGCCCTCGGTGTGTCGCGTGAGCATTTGAGTCGGGCGTTCTCCGCCGACGGGGCGCCGAATATCAAGCGGGTGATCGACCTCGTGCGCCTGATTGCCGCGGCGGAGTTGGCGAAGAATCCGGGATACGACGTGGGGGACGTCGCTGATGTCCTCGGCTTTGCTTCCTCGTCACACTTGAGCACGGCGGCGATTCGCATCGCCGGGACCCGCCCGACCTCTCTCGCGCGGCTTCGAGCCGTCGACATCATCGACCGCTTCGCCAGGGACCGCAGCCGGTCCCGGAGCCTCCCCGACCGGCCGGCGTCAACGTGAGGTGATCCCCTTGGGGGACCGTTCACGCGTTTGTGGCGTGGCGGTTCGAGGTCTGGAGCACCGCAGTGCCAGTCCGTCACCTGGCCCGGTGCGCTGAACGAGTTCTCCCAATGAAGACACTTCCTGCTGTACTCGCGCTATTCCTCATCGCGTGCGCCGAGCCTGATCGTGGCGTCGCAGGCCCGCTCGAGCCGACGACTGCGCTCCGAGCCGTGATTCCCCAGCAGGACATCCGACGACCCCAGGAAGAGAAATTCGTCGCCCTCGCCGCCGCCGTGCCCACCTTCAGCGGATACCATTACGAGCGCGGGGACCTTGTGATCTCGCTGACGGACACGGCGGATGGTGCCCGGGCGGCGGCGATCGTCGCGCGCGACGGCACCGGCGCCGGGGGAAGTGTTCACAAGCAGGCGCGCCGCACCGGTCACACGAGGTTTGCGAGCGTCACCTTCTCGTTCATGCAGCTCAAGGGATGGCGCGACGCGTTGTTCCAGGACCTGATCGAGTCGGACAGCGTGGAGTACATCGACCTCGACGAGCGGGCCAACGTGATCGCGGTCGGCGTCACGGACGCTGCGGCCGCGACCTGGGTGCAGCAACTTGCCGCCAAGCTGGGAATGCCAGACCGTGCCCTCGTCGTCGAAGCGGTGCCCCCGAGTCGCACCTTCGCGCTGCTCACGGAGCGCGTTCGTCCGGTTCGGGCCGGCCTGGCGATCACACAGCGAGACGGAGCCGGGTGCACACTGGGTTACGTCGTGCGGTTCGTCGGTACCGCCGGTATCGAGACGGGGTTTCTCACCAACTCGCACTGCTCGGACACCTTTTGGGGGCCGGATCAGGCGCCGCAGTTCCAGGTTGGTGCCGGAGTGGTGGCCGACTCTATCGGCCGCGAGGTACGTGATCCCGCCGGCTTCGCCTGTGGATGGCGTGGGAAGAAGACGTGTCGCTACAGCGACGCGGCGATCCTTGGACTTGCGACAGGGAACCGCCTGAGCGGCGCGATCGCGCGCCCGACCGACCTCATCGAGTCGCCCGGCGATGCATTCGTCCCACACCCCATCGACGCGACGCAGCCCAACTTCACGGTTACGAGTACCACCTTCAGCGCGAGCGTTGGCGACGTGCTCGACAAGGTCGGCCGCACGACCGGGTGGACCTCGGACGAAGTCAACAAGACCTGCCTGGACCTCAAGGGTCGCCTGGGCGACAAGAATCGGGTGTTGTGCCAGGATGAGGCGTTTACGTTCAGCTTCAACGGCGACAGTGGCTCCCCGATGTTTGTGTTTCAGGGCGCATCGGTTCAGGCGCACGGTATCCTGTGGGGAGGGCGCGTGCCGTTCCTTGGTCGGTCCGTCACGTTCCTTTCTCCGCTGCAGAACGTCGTCATTGACTTGGGCGGCCTGACCCCGGTGGCCCCATGAACACCAAGTGGAACGCCCGTGGGACCGCGCCAGTCCTGCTCGGTGCCCTGCTGGCCGCGGGGGCCTGTCGAGGCATCGCAGACCCGCCGTCGACCGACGCCGCGCTCAGCGCCGGCCTTCAGCTCAATACGCCGCCGGCGATCGAGCGCCCCCAGGAAGAGTGGTTCCAACACATCGCCAGGGAAGTGCCAACGTTTGCCGGCTTCTTCTACGACAAGGGCGACCTCGTCGTGTCGGTGACCGACCTGCGCGACACCGTGGCGGCCTTCGCCGCCGTCGCGAAGTATGGACCGACCGGGAAGGGCACGTCACACCCGGGGCTGGGCCGGACTGGGCGAACCCGTGGACAGCTCGCCACCTGGACGTTGCTGCAGCTCGCCACCTGGCGCGATGCCCTTTTCGGGGAGTTGATGGAGCTCGACGAGGTGGAGTTTCTCGATCTCGACGAGCACGGGAATCGGGTGCTCGTTGGCGTGGGGCGACCGGAGGCGACGGCCACCGTCCTCACCTTGGCACGCCGCCTCGCCGTCCCGATGGCTGCGGTGGGGATAGACACCACCTCACCCATGCGGCCGCAGGCCGGACTGTCTGATCGCCAGCGGCCCATCATCGGTGGGCTCGAGATCAATGAAGAAACCGCGGCGTGCACCCTTGGTTTCATCACGAGGAGGGCTGGCGTCCTCGGCTTCGTCACCAATTCCCATTGCACCAGCACCTTCTGGGCGCTCGATGGCGTCCGGTTCCTCCAGGGATCGAATCCGTCCACGGACTCCGTTGGCGTCGAGGTGCTGGATCCACGTGGCTGGGCCTGCGGATTCCGCAATCGCAAGCTGTGCCGCTACAGCGACGCTGCGATCATTGGACGTGTCGTCGGTCCTGAACTGGGGACCGTCGCCCAGCCCGAGTTTCTCGACCTCGATGGGGCTCCATACTCTACGACGATTGATCCGAACACCCCCACCTTCGAGGTTACGTCGAATGCCGGCCATGCAACCTGGGGTGACGTGCTCGACAAGGTCGGTCGCACGACCGGGTGGACCCGAGGTGAGGTCCGGGGGACGTGCGTCGACATGCGAAACGGCATGGACCGGGTCCGGATCCTCTGCCAGGACCTGGTGACCTATAACAGCGACAATGGGGACAGCGGGGCTCCCGTCTTCGTCTTCCAGGGAGCGGTGATCCGGGCACATGGTCTCAACTGGGGGAGTCGAGAGCGCGTCCTGGGTGGCACGGCCGCAGGGGTCTCCCCCATGGCCAATATGACCCTGGACCTGGGGGCATTTTCGGTCGCGACGAGCCCCTGAGATTTCTGCCGGACCCACGTGGGGTCGCCTTGAACCGAGGGGGAGCTTGTGATAATTTTCACAAGCTCCCCCGGAGCTTTTCCTGACTCCCGCACTACCGAGCCCCCGACATGGCGTCTGAAACCATCCTTCGCCCCGGCGAAATCAAGGACATCCTCCTCCGCGAGATCGAAGCGGCGGACCTGCACGGCATCGACGTCGATGAAGTGGGGACTGTCCTCGAAGTGAAGGACGGCGTCGCACGCATCTACGGCCTCAAGAAGGCAATGGCCGGCGAGATGCTCGACATCACGGCCAAGGAGACGGGGAACCAGGTCACCGCCGTCGCGCTGAACCTCGAAGAGGACAACATCGGCGCGGTCGTCCTCGGCGACTACCTGCAGTTGAAGGAAGGGGATGAAGTTCGACGCACGTCGCGCGTGCTCGAAGTGCCGGTGGGTCCTGCGCTGGTCGGGCGCGTCGTGAATCCGCTTGGTGAGCCCGTCGACGGACGCGGACCGATTGTCGCGACGATGCAGCGGCGCGTGGAGTCGCCCGCGCCCGGCATCATCGTTCGGCAGCCGGTGAAGGAGCCGATGCAGACGGGGATCAAGGCGATCGACTCCATGATCCCGATCGGCCGCGGCCAGCGCGAGCTGATCATCGGCGACCGCGGCACGGGCAAGACGGCGATCGCGATCGACACGATCATCAATCAGAAGGGCACCGGCGTTATCTGCGTCTACGTGGCTATTGGTCAGAAGGCGTCGACGGTGGCCTCGGTGGTGGAGCGCCTCAAGCAGGCCGGCGCGATGGAGTACACGATCGTCGTCGTCGCCGCCGCATCCGATCCGGCCCCGATGCAGTACATCGCGCCCTACTCGGGCGCGGCGATGGCCGAGTACTTCATGTATCACGAGGGCAAGCCGACGCTGTGCGTGTACGACGACTTGTCGAAGCAGGCCGCGGCGTATCGCCAGCTGTCGCTCATCCTGCGCCGTCCGCCGGGTCGTGAAGCCTTCCCGGGCGACGTCTTCTATCTCCACTCACGCCTCCTCGAGCGCGCGGCCAAGCTGCGCGAGGACGCGGACGTGGTGGACAACAAGATGATCTTCAAGCCGGGTGGCTCGCTGACGGCGTTGCCGATCATCGAGACGCAGGCGGGCGACGTCTCCGCGTACATCCCGACGAACGTCATCTCGATCACCGACGGCCAGATCTTCCTCGAGACCGACCTGTTCTTTGCGAACGTGCGCCCCGCCATCAACGTCGGCATTTCGGTGTCGCGCGTCGGTGGTTCGGCGCAGATCAAGGCGATGCGCTCCGTCGCGGGACGCCTCCGTCTCGACCTGGCGCAGTATCGCGAGCTCGAAGCCTTTGCGGCCTTTGCCTCCGACCTGGACGCAGCCACCAAGAAGCAGCTGGAGCGCGGGGCGCGCACGGTGGAAGTGCTCAAGCAGCCGCAGTACTCGCCGATGGTGGTCGAGCAGCAGGTCATGGTGATCTATGCGGTGACCAACGGCTTCATCGACGAAGTGCCGGTCAACAAGATCCGCGCATGGGAGCTGGGCTTCCACGAATTCATGGCCGCGCAGTACCCGCAGGTGGGCGAGGCGATCCGCAAGGAGAAGGCGCTCTCGAAGGACACCGAAGAGGCACTCAAGCGCGGGATTGCGGCGTACCAGAAGGTGGCGAAGTAGCGCAGGTCGCAGGACGCAGGTCAGTCGAGGCGCCCCATCACCTGTCGCACACGTGAAGCATGGCTAAAGGTCGCGAGCTCAAGGGCCGCATCAAGACGGTCGAGAACACGAAGAAGATCACGCGCACCATGGAAATGGTCGCGACGTCGAAGATGAAGCGCGCCCAGGATCGCGTCGTTGCGGCGCGTCCGTACGCGACCTCGCTCACCGACGTCATCTCTTCCCTGTACAACGCCGAGCTGGCCGAGCGCTTCCCGCTCCTCCGCCAGCCCGCGCAGGTCCGGAAGGCGGCCGTCATCCTCCTGACGACCAATCGCGGGATGTGCGGCGGCTTTAATGCGAACCTCCTGCGCGAGGCGCGTGGGCTCCTTGCTACCCTGCGTGAGCAGGGGACCGAGCCCGAGTTGCACGTCGTGGGCCGCAAGGGGATCGGCTACTTCCGCTACGTCGGTCAGGCGCTCGCGGTCAGCCGGACGGACATCACCGACCGTCCGACCGCCGACGACGCCGCCTCGCTGGTCGACGCCCTCATGGCGCAGTTTGTCAGTGGCGCGATCGACGCCGTGTACGTGGTCTACGCCAACTTCAAGTCGGCCATCGCCACGCCGCCGTCCACGATGAAGGTGCTTCCCGTGGACCCGCCGGCGCGCAAGGGCCAGATGCCGGACTACCTGCTCTACCCCTCGGCCGACGCCATCGTCACCGAACTGCTCCCGGCCTACGTGCGCAACGCGATCTACCGCGCCCTGGTCGAGACGGTGGCCGGTGAGCAGGGCGCTCGCCGTACCGCCATGAAGAACGCGACGGACAACGCTACCGAAGTGCTCGGTGTCCTCCGTCGCACGTACAACCGTGCTCGTCAGGCCAACATCACGCAGGAAATCGCCGAGATCGTCGGCGGTGCCGCTGCGCTCGAGTAACACTCCGCTGTCCGTGAACTGCTGTCTGCTGTCTGTCGTCTCCTGTCTTAATTCTCCCTTCGCCGTTCGCACGAAATGACTACCGCCACGCTCCACGCCGGCAAGATCGTCCAGGTCATTGGTCCCGTCATCGACGTTGAGTTCGACGCCGACAAGCTGCCGGAGCTGTACAACGCCCTCGTGGTCAAGGGGCGTTCGGCCACCGGCGATGACATCAACGTCGTCGCGGAAGTGCAGCAGCACATCGGGCGCAACCAGGTGCGCGCGGTTGCCATGTCGTCGTCCGACGGCGTGACGCGCGGCATGGACGCGGTCGACACCGGCGCGGCCATCTCGGTCCCGGTGGGGGCGGCGGCCCTGGGCCGCATCCTCAACGTGCTCGGGGAGCCGGTCGACAACGGCGAGCCGATCCCGGCGAGCGCCGAGCGCTGGCCGATCCACCGCAAGCGCCCCGACTTCGTGAACCTCGAGCCCAAGACCGAGATCTTCGAGACGGGCATCAAGGTCGTTGACCTCATCGCCCCGTTCGTGAAGGGTGGAAAGATCGGCCTCTTCGGCGGCGCCGGCGTGGGCAAGACGGTCGTCATCATGGAGCTGATCAACAACGTCGCCAAGGGACACGGCGGCAAGTCGGTGTTCTGCGGGGTGGGCGAGCGCACGCGTGAGGGCAACGACCTCTACCTGGAAATGAAGGAGTCCGGGGTCATCAACTCCTGCGCGCTGATCTACGGCCAGATGAACGAGCCGCCTGGCGCGCGTCTTCGCGTCGGCCTCTCGGGCCTCACGGTGGCCGAGTACTTCCGCGATCGTGAGAACGCCGACGTGCTCGTCTTCATCGACAACATCTTCCGCTTCACGCAGGCCGGCTCCGAAGTGTCCGCATTGCTCGGCCGCATGCCGAGCGCCGTGGGTTACCAGCCGACGCTCGCCTCGGAGATGGGCGACTTGCAGGAGCGCATCACGTCGACGCGCAACGGCTCGATCACGTCGGTGCAGGCGATCTACGTTCCGGCCGACGACCTCACGGACCCGGCGCCGGCGACCGCCTTTGCCCACTTGGACGCGACGGTCGTGCTCTCGCGCAAGATCACCGAGCTGGGGATCTACCCCGCCGTGGATCCGCTCGATTCGTCGTCCCGTATTCTCGATCCGCAGTTCGTTGGCGAGCGCCACTACAAGGCCGCCATCGAGGTGCAGCGCATCCTGCAGCGCTACAAGGAACTCCAGGACATCATCGCCATCCTCGGGATGGACGAACTCTCGGAAGACGACAAGAAGATCGTCGGACGCGCCCGCCGCATCCAGCGCTTCATGTCGCAGCCGTTCGCGGTCGCCGAGCAGTTCACCGGCATGAAGGGCGCGTACGTGAAGCTCGAGGAGACGATCAGCTCGTTCGAGCGCCTCTGCGCCGGCGAGTTCGACCACTTCCCGGAGCAGGCCTTCTTCATGTGCGGCGGGGCGGACGACATCGCGAAGAACGCCGAGAAGCTGGCCAAGGCGTAAGATGCTCAAGGTCTCCGTCATCTCCCCCGAGCGTGTCCTCTTTGAAGGCGAAGCGGACAGCGTGGTTGCCCCCGCGTTCGACGGTGAGGTGGGCATCCTCGCCGGGCACGCCCCGATGATGACCCTCCTCGGCAAGGGATCGCTCAGGCTCGGGGGCTCCGGCGGCGCCTTTCATATTGAAGGGGGCTTCATGCAGGTCATTGATGACCATGTGCGCGTGGTGACGGAGAAGGCCGTGCAGGCCTGATCGTACGGTCGGTCAAGTTGGATAGGGCGCCATCGGTCATCCGGTGGCGCCCTTGCGTTTGGGGACCGCCGGACGCACCTCGGCCGCCGTCTCCGTCTGCCCGTTCGGACCTCCCGTCCCAGCCCCTTGCGCGATGATTACGGTGGTCGGAGATTGGCCGACGGTCGTCCGGACCCCCCCCCGGACGGCTGACAACTGTTCAGTTCGGCTCCCACCCCACCCTTGGCCCCTTATGGGAGGTCGCATGAGACAACTGCTGTCAGGACAGCGGAGGTCCCTGCTTATCGCTGCGTTTGCCACGTTCGTGGCCGCTCCGGTATTCGCGCAGGGTACCGTAATCACGGGGACGATCACACGGCAGGAAGGCGGTGGCCCGCTGTTCGGTGCCAACGTCTACATCACGGAGCTCGCAATCTCGGCAGGCACCAACGAGCAGGGCGTGTATCGCCTGACGCTGCCAGCCGAGCGAGTGCGCGGGCAGAACGTGATGCTCCGGGTGCGTTCCATCGGCTTCAAGCCGGGACAGAAGAGCATTACGCTCGCGGCCGGCGGCGGCACGATCACCGAGAACTTCGCCCTGGAGATCGACGTGAATCGTCTCTCCGAGGTCGTGGTGACCGGGGTGACCGGCGCGACCGAAAAGAAGAAGCTGGCGTTCACCGTGGACCAGGTGAACGTGGCGGATCTTCCGGTGCCCGGGACCAACGCGCTGACGCAGCTCCAGGGGAAGGTGACCGGGGCGCAAATCGTCTCGCCGTCAGGGCGACCGGGCCAGGCGCCGTCGATCGTGTTGCGCGGCCCCAAGTCGCTGAATGCGAGCGGCCGGTCGCAGGCGCCCCTGGTGATTGTGGACGGGGTGATCTACGACGGTGGGTTGCAGGACCTGAACCCCATGGACATCGAGAATGTCGAGGTGGTGAAGGGTGCTGCGGCCGCGTCGGTGTACGGGTCACGCGCCGGGAACGGCGTGATCCAGGTGACGACGAAGAGCGCGAAGAATGCGCGCCAGGGCACGCGGTTCAACGTGCGGAATGAGGCTGGGTATAACGACATCGCCGGCGAGTTCCAGCTTGCGAAGAACCACTTCATCATGATGGACCCGACGAACAAGCGGTTCTGTCGCCGGGCCACGAACGCGGCAACCGGGCTGGTCAACGGGCAGCCGCAATGTTGGCAGACCATGGACTTCGAAGAAGAGGCGCTCCGGATCAATGAAGGGGGCGGCCAGTTTGCCCTTGGTCCGAACCTATTCCAGTACGACGGCGGGATCGCGCTGTCGTTGTCGAAGCCACAATTGCGCGGCCTGTTCCAGTCCGGGTTCTTCCCCCGGTCGTACGACCCCATCGCCGCCACGACGACGAACGGGTTGTTCAACAATGCGACCTTCGAGATGACCGGCAAGTTCAACAACACCGGCGTCTTCGCGAGTGCCTCGCAGCTCCGGCAGGAAGGGGCGATCGACTACCTCAAGGGGTACACCCGCAACACCTTCCGGCTGAATGCGGACCAGCAGATCAACGACAAGTGGACGACGCAGCTCAACACGTTCTACTCCAACAACACGTTGTTCCCGGACGGCGAGTTCTTCCGCCTTACGCGCGTGCCGGCCGGTGTGAACCTGCAGCGTCGCGATGCCTTCGGGCGCCTGTTCGTGCGGTCGAACCCGCTGAACCAGGGTGACCAGAACGCGAATCCGCTGTACTGGAACGAGGCGAACCAGGGTCGCACGGACACGGACCGGTTCCTCGCGTCGAACACTACGCGTTTTGCGGCGGCGAGCTGGCTCGACTTTGAGGCGAATGCCAGCTACGACCGGCGGCGCCAGAGCGGGTTCTTCCAGCAGGACCGTGGATATCGCGTGACCACGTCAACCGGCACGACCGGCATCGGCAACCGCAGCGAGTCTTCTTCGCTGGACGACAACATCAACATGTCGATCCAGGGGACGGCGCGGAAAAGCAACTTCGTTCTTGACGGGCTCGATGCGCGGGTGAATGCGCGGTACGCGTATGAGCAGCAGGACAGCGAAGGGATTGGCTCCTCGGGGACCACGTTGGCGATCCCGAGCTTGGGAACGCTCAACAACGTCACGGCGAACCAGTCGGTGAGCTCGGGATTCCAGACGGTGCGCGCGGTCGGCGGTGTCCTCGCGGGCGGGCTCGACTACAAGGGCCGCTACATCATGGACGGCTTGGTCCGTCGGGACGGTTCGTCGTTGTTTGGCGAGAACAATCGCTGGGCGACCTACTACCGCGGATCCATGGCGTGGCGGCTTTCCGACGAGAGCTGGTGGCCGCTCAAGACTTCCGTGAACGACTTCAAGCTGCGCGGCTCATATGGGACCGCCGGCGGGCGCCCGAGTTTTTCCGCGCAGTACGAAACGTTCACGATTGGCGCCGGCGGTACGGTGACCGCCTCGACGCTGGGTAACGCCAACTTGCGCCCGGAGTACACGACCGAGCAGGAGTATGGCCTGGATGCCGAGCTGTTCAGCAAGATCGGCTTGAACGTGACGTATGCGTACTCGAGTACGGACGACCAGATCATCCTCGTGCCCCCTTCGGTATCGTCCGGCTTTGCGAACCAGTGGCGGAATGGCGGAACGCTCGACAACCACACGTGGGAAGTGTCGCTGAACATTCCGGTGCTCACCACGAACAACCTCACGTGGACGAGCCGCGTGGGTTGGGACCAGACCTACTCGTTCATTACGGACCTCGACATCCCGCCCTTCTTCCAGACGACGGCGAGCTCCACCTTCCGCTTCGCCGAGGGTGAGCGCATTGGCACGATTTGGGGCCGTGCATTTGTCACAAGCTGCTCGCAGCTGCCCGCCCAGTTTGCGGCGGACTGCGGCGCGGGGAAGAGCTACCAGAAGAACAACCAGGGGCTGATCGTGTGGACCGGTGCCGGTAACACGACCAAGGACGGCATCACCAAGAATCTGTGGCAGGCGGTCAATCCCGGGTGCGTGCGAAACGGCACCGCCACCGGGACGACGGGCGAAGCGAATTGCCGTCTTGCTGGCGGACAGGTCAACGCCCCGTGGGGAATCCCCGGCTACAGCTGGGGGATGCCGATCGTCCTCCGTGATTCCACTGGCAATGCGATCCAGGCCCGCCTCGGCAACACGCTGCCGAAGCATCGGATCAACATGTCGCACAACGTGTCGTACAAGAAATTCAACCTGTATGCGCTCGTCGATGTCTCCCTCGGCAACGCGGTCTTCAACCAGGAGCGTCACTGGTCCCTTGGTGATTTCCAGGTGCGTGAGGGAGACCAGTCGGGCAAGTCCGTTGGCGATGCCAAGCCGCTCGGGTATTACTGGCGCACGACGGCGCCCGACAACTCGGCTGGCGTCGGTGGGCTCTACGACATCCTTGGTTCGAATAACATCACCACTGAAGACGCCGCCTACGGCAAGCTGCGCGAGGTTAGCCTCGGCTATCAGCTCGGGCGCTTCCTCGGGTTGGGCGACGTGAACGTCTCGGTGGTTGGTCGCAACCTGTTGACGATCACGAATTTCACCGGTTGGGACCCGGAAGTGGGTGTGGCCGGAACCAACTTGAATAGCTCGGCGCTCACCGCGGTCGCTGCCTTCCAATATCCGCAGATGCGCACCTTCACCTTCACGGTGGGGACGCGGTTCTAGACTCATGATCGGGGGCGGCACGGGCCGCTCCCGGTTTTCCCTTCGACGAGACGAATCCATGTCACGTGTGAACAGACTGGCGCCGTTCGCGCTCGGGGTGCTGGCCGTGGTGGCCTGCAACGAGTCGCTGGACGTCGAGAATCCCAACAACCCAGACGTCGGGCGCGTGTTCGCGGCCGTCGCGACCATTGAGCAAACGCTCGGCACGGGGTACCAGCAGTGTCGCAACGCCTACCAGCAGAATGCGGTGGAGCCCCAAGTTCTGGTGCTCTCGCTGGAGAGTTACTCGCAGCTCAATAATTTCTCGATGGGGGTCCGCGTCGGTATCCCGCGCACGCCGATCGTGAACTCACGCGGTGGTCCGGGGACGGGCGAGCCCTTTACGCATTTCTCCCTCCTGTCGCGACTGTCGCGCCAGCTCTCCAACGGCATTGGCGCGCTCGACCAGATCAAGAAGGACCAACCGACGCAGGTGCAGGACGGGCTGTACGCTCGCGTGAAGTCGTTCGGGTTTTTCGGTGTGGCGTGCGCACTCGGAAACATCGCGCTCCTGTTTGACTCGGCCGGTGTCGTGGGGCCCGGGATGCCGTCGGATTCCATTCCGCCGCTCAGCGACTACAAGGCGGTCATGAACGCGGCCCTCTCCTATCTGGATAGCGCGCAGGCCATTGCCTCAACGTCCGCTGCCGTCGCCACCGGTGGGTATCCGGCGCCGGCCGCCTGGATGTCGGGCACGGCCGTGTCTCGCGATCAGTTTGTGCAGATCGTGCGGCAGGTGCGCGCGCGATTCCGCGCCCAGGTCGCCCGAACGCCAGCGGAGCGTGGGGCGGTCAACTGGGACCTCGTGATCGCGGACGCCAACGCAGGGGTCACGGCCCCGGTGTCGGTCACGATCGGTGGGTCAACCGGATGGAACATCGGGTTCCAATCCAGCCAGATGCACGTCTCGGCCGGCTGGAGCCAAATCTCCCCGATGTACTGGGGGATGGCGGACGTCTCGGGCGGCTATGATGCCTGGCTCGCAACGCCGCTGAATAGTCGGGCCGGATTCCTCGTCGTGACGCCGGACAAGCGGTGGCCGCAGGGAGCCACGCGCGCCGCGCAACAGGCCAACGCAGCTCCGGGGGACTTCTCGGCCATGCCGTACATTCGCAATCGCAGCACGTCATTGGATGTACCCGGCGATCCCTGGGGTACGTCCAACTACGACTACGTGCGGTTCAAGTACATCCGCGACGCGTCCAGCACGGGTCCCTGGGCCGAGTTCCGGCCGGAGGAGGCGCAGCTTCTGGCCGCGGAAGGGTACATCCGGAAGGGGCAGATCGCGCTCGCCGCGGCGAAGATCGACCTGACCCGTACGCGTGCCGGATTGCCGGCGCTCGCGGGGGCCGTGAACTCGCTCACCGACCCGGTGCCCGGCGGCTCGCAATGCGTGCCACGGGTGCCAGCGGCGCCCAGCTTCACGTCGACCTCGTGCGGCAACATCCTCGAGGCGATGAAGTACGAAATGCGCATCGAGATGGCCCACGGCCGATTCGGCTCCTGGTATTTCGACTCGCGCGGTTGGGGCGACCTGGTGACCGGCACGGCCTTCCAGTTCCCGGTACCTAACCAGGAGATGGATGCCCGGGCCAAGCCGTTCTACGACATGGGCGGTGGTGGCCCCGGGACCGCGGCACGCGGCACCTACGGCTTCTAGTCATGCGCAACCTCCTCGCTGCGTCCCCGATGCTCGCTTGCCTCACCGCGTGTTACGTCAACAAGCCGGTCGATGCCAGCGTGCGCCCGGTGGCGCCGGGGATGGAGGTGGCACTCGACATCTCGGACCAGGGGCGGGTCAACCTCGCCGAACGTTTTGGTCCGGGGGTGACACAGATCGAGGGGCGCCTTGCGGCCGTGAGCGATCGGGAATTCCGGTTGCGCGTCTTCAAGGTGTCCTACCTGCGCGAGGGAGATTCTCGTTGGACCGGGGAGGACGTCACCATCGCGGCGGCACACGTCGGTCGCGTCTATGAGCGCACGTTGTCTCGTGGACGGACGGCGGCGGCGGCCGCCGGGTTTGGTGGCGGACTCATCGCCTTCTTCGTCACCCGCGCCCTCGTCGGTGCGGGACGCGACCGCGATCCCGAAGTTCCGCCGACGGGGCCCGACGAGATTCGAATTCCCCTCTTCCGCATTTCTCATTAAGCCAGTCTCCAGACACCTCTCAGGACTCCACCCCATGAGAACACACACTTTACTTGCTGCAGCGCTGTTCGGCGTCGTCGCCTGCGGCGAGGACGATGCTGGTCCCATCCTCGCTCCCACGCCTCCCATTGCCTTCGTTCGATACGTCCACATCGTACCGGATACGTCCCGCATGGATTGGCGGCCGATCGATGCCGTTGACAATTCGCCATTCGCCCTCGGGATGCAGTTCCGGGCGAATACACCCTATCAGGCCATGGGGGCCGGCGCCCGTCGCCTGCGAATCTTCCCAACCAGCGAGGATATCAACATCACCTCGCAGATCGTCGTCGACACGACGATCACCTTCACGCCAAACACGTACTACACCCTCATCCACGTCGGACTCGCCCGGGCCGGACAGACGCCGGCCGACCGCATCTGGGTCATCGAAGATCCCATTCCGGCCACCATCGCGGCCAGCCAGGTCGCCGTTCGTGTGGTGCATGCGGGAGTTGGTCTCGGGGCCGTTGATGTGGAGCGATCTACCTCCACCACCGGGACCTTCAGCTCTGCCGGGACGAACGTGCAGTACGGCACGGCCGGCGCGTACCAGCTCGTCCCGACCGGGGCACTCGTTATGCGGGCGAACACGGCGGGAACCACCACGGCGCTGGCCGCAGCCGCGACGGCGCCGGCAGGGATCGCCGCCGGGGGCGGCCTCTCCGCGGCCGGTGGCTCAACGATCGGCGGCAGCGCTCTCACCGCCATCGTGGTCCCCCGCTCGGTGGCCGGAAGTGCGGCCGCCAGCTTCACGGCCCCTGGAATCATCTACCTCGTAGATAAGGCACCGTAGCCCGGCGACCTCGACCGGTACAAACCCCCGATCCGCCCTGCGGGTCGGGGGTTTGTGCTTGGGGCTGGCCGAACGGGACGGCCTGTCGCAAATTCCCCGACGTCGGGCGCGCGCCGCACCCCCATGCCTCGTCGCGCGCAGGCAATGTACAACGGAGTCGTTATGCAGTTCGCTCGTGCGCTGTTTCTCTCCAGCGTGGCGGTCGTGTCGCTGGCCGCGTGTGGGGAGGAGGAATTTGTGGCTCCCGCCAGGGAGCAGTACGTGATCAACCTGCTGGGGGCGAACGAACGCCCAAACCCCGTGACCTCCACGGCGTCCGGAAGTGCCGTCGTCACGGTCATGTCGCCGGACAGCATCGAGTGGACGCTCTACGTGTCCGGGATTGACTCGGTCACGCAGGGACACTTTCACGCTGGAGACGCCAACTCGGCAGGGCCGGTGATGTTTTTTGTGTTCAGCGGTCCCACGACCGCTCGCGGGATTACCGGGCTGCTGAGCTCGGGAATGATCCGGCGCAGCGGTTCCACCTTCAGCGGTGCCTTCACCTACGATTCGCTCCTGACGCGAATCCGGGCGGGCACGACGTACCTGAACGTGCACACCAGGCGGAACGGACCCGGAGAAATCCGAGGGCAGGTCACCAAGTAGTTCCAGGCCCAATCAGGAAACAGGCGATGCCGGCGCGAGCCGGCATCGTCATTTCCTGCTCAGCCTGCTACCTCGACGCATGTCGGTCATCGCACGGCGAAGGTGGATCATTCGTTAGGTTGTGGACTACTATGGAAAGGCCCCCCCTCGGGGGCCGCGACCCGCAACTGACGCCATGACCAAGCGAATCGCCCTCCTCCTCGTTGCCACCCTTTCCACCCGCGCCGCGCAGGCGCAGGCGTGGAACTACCCCGCCTTCCAGCCGCCACGCATCGAGTCCCGCGAGTTCAACTTCGCGCTCGCCGATGCCGGGAGCGCCGGCACGACGGTCCTCGTCCAGTGGCGCGAACTGGCCGGGACCCGATCGCAGTTCACCCTCGAAGCCGGGCTCGTCGCACCGGACTTCGGTGACAACATCCTGGCGCTCGGAGCCGGCTACGCCTACGAGGCGCACCGCTCCACGTCGGACGTGCCGCTCGATGTCGTGCTCACCGCGAGCGCCGGACTTGGGCTCGGCCGATCCACGACCATCCGTGTACCGGTCGGCGCGTCGATTGGCTACCGTTTCGAGCTGGAAAAGAACGTCGCGCTAACTCCCTACGTACACCCTCGACTCTCGGCGGACATCTGCAACAACTGCCGCCGCAATGACGACCTGGGCTTCGGGATCAACTTTGATATTGGCGCCAACCTCGACGTGACGCGCGCGCTTTCCCTGCGCGCGGCGGCGCTGTTCGGTGGCGGGGACCTCTTCTCTCAGAACGGACTGGGGATCTCGCTCGCCTGGCGTCCACCAGGACTCCGCCGGTAGACCGGACTCGGTCGAAACGGCGAGGGTCGCGATCCGACACCGCAGCACGCGACAAGACGACCCTCACGTCGTTCGCCGCGAGGACCGGTGACAACGCCACGACTCTCGGCGGCGAGGAAACGACCCCCGATGCGGTCGCCACGAGGACCGGTGGCAACGCCGCGACTCTCTGAGGCGAGGAAACGACCCTCGATTCGGTCGCTCCGAGGACCGGTGGCAACGCCGCGACTCTCTGAGGCGAGGAAACGACCCTCGATTCGGTTGCCACGAGGACCACCCACAAGGCGACAACCGCCGGTGGCGACAGGACAACGCCGCTTTGGCCGCCACCACGATCAATCGTGCGGCATCTGCCTCTGACCGGCTGGCTCGGCCCTCGTTCGCTACGTCCGCACCGGATCCAGGACCAGTCGTCGGACCAGCTCGTACGACCGATCGCTCGCACCGGTTCCCGCGCGCACCAATTGCAGCGCCGCACCGCCCGCCACCGTCGGATCCGTCAACCACCGATGCACCGCGTCGATCGCCGCGGGGAGGTCAACGACCACGCACCCCCCGCCGCATGAGATCAGGAGTCCGGCATCGCGCGCGTTGTCGTGCCGTGGCCCAAAGACCACGGGGGCCCCGAAGGCGGCGGGCTCGAGGACCGAGTGCAGTCCTGCGCCGTGAAAGCCCCCACCGACCCACGCGACGGTCGCGAGCGCGTACAGCTCTCCCAGCACCCCCACCCGGTCCACAACGACCACTTCCGTTTCCGGGGTAGCGTCCCCCAGGCGCGCCCAGTTCAGGCCGGCCCCGCGCGCCCACGCTTCGATGGGGGCGAGATGCGCGGCGGTTGGTTCATGCGGGGCGACGATCAGGCGGGCGCCGGCAACGCGCGTGCGCACGGCCTCCCAGGCCGGTCCGAGGACCGCTTCATCCGAGGGCCAGGTGCTCCCAGCCACCAGGGTTGGTCGGCGATCGCCCAACGCAGCGAGCAACGGAGCGTAGCGGTCGACCGCGGCGGCGCGACCAACCACCTGGTCGTACCTCGTGTCCCCCGTGACCGTGATCGCCCCTCGCGGGAAGCCGAGTTCGGCCAGGCGCTGCGCGTCCTCGGGCCCAATGGCCCCAACGGCCGTGAACGCCGCGTGTGCCTCGCGCAGGATCGCGCGGGCCATGCGGCCGCGGCGGGCCGAGGCCGGGCCGACCGTCGCGCTCACCATGCCTAACGACACCCTCGCGCGGGCACATTCCTCCGCCAACACGGGCCACACATCGAGCTTGCTGAATACGAGGGCAGATGGACGAAGGGCCGCCAACAGTCGCGAGGCTGCATCGCGCGTATCGAACGGCAGGTAGTCGGCGAAATCAGCCGCCAACCCGGCAGCGAAACGCTCCGCGCTCGGCGAGAAGTGTGAGTAGACCAGTTGCCAGTCCGGGTGGCGCGCGCGCACCAGCTCCATCACGGGACGCGCCTGCAGTCCCTCGCCGACCGAGGGCGCATGGAACCAGACCAGCGGTCGCGAGGGGTCGCGGTGGTCATGCGCCCAGCGCTCCCACCGCTCCACGACCCCCGCGCGAGCGGTGAATGTGCGTCGGAGTTTGCCTTCGCCCTCGGGGACAACGCGGGAAAGGGCGGTGGCCAGGCGGCCGACCCCCGCGTACGCGACGCCGAGCGGCCCGAGCACCTGCTCCTACCTGGCCGCGGCCCGGACCTGCTGCATCGCACGCCGGATCGAAGCGATCGGGGCATTGCCGTCGAGCCGGATGTTGTCGACGAGGATCGTCGGCGTGCTGTTGACCCCGACCTGCACGCCGCGCTGGTAGTCGGCCTGGATCATCGGGAGCATCACGTCGTCGCGCATGCACTGCTCGAACTCGGGAAGTGCGAGGCCAAGTTCACGTGCGAAGGTGCGATAGGTCGCATCAGGTGCGGCTTCGGCTGCCCAGCGTTGCTGGGTGGCGAACAGCCGATCATGAAAGGGCCAGAACTTTCCCTGCGCCGCCGCGCACATCGACGCCTCGGCCGCTGGGACCGCGTTCGGGTGGATGCGCAACGGGAAATGGATGTAGGCCATCCGGGCGATCCCGGTCTGCACAAACTCCTTCCGGACCTGAGCGGCCGTCTTCTCGTGGAATTCCTTGCAGTAGGGGCACTGGAAGTCCGAGACAATGAGGATCCAGTGCTTGGCCGTGGGCTTGCCCTCGATGCGGGCGAGGTCGGCACGGGTGACGCGCGGGTCGATGGCCTTGCCCTGGGCGGTGAGCGGAGCCGAGAACGAGCAGGAGGAGGGCGACGGATCGGCGCACGGATGAGCGGGTAAAGGGCGGACGGCAGACGGCAGACGGCAGCTCAGGGGGCTCGGCGCGGATCCCCGAAAGGCAAGAGAACGTCCGTGCAGAATCCCCCCGCAAAGTAGTGACTCCCGGGTGTCACCATTCCGCTTAGACTCCCGTAGTACTCCCAACCTTCCCCACACCGTTGTCGCTGGTTCTCCTCCTCGGCGTTTCGCTGTTCCTGCAGGACGTGCAGATCCCCTCGCCACCGCGGGGGTTCGCCGCCGATCGGGCCGACATGGTCGTCGATGCGGCCGCCGTGCTGCAGCCGGCGACGGTTGATCGGATCAACCGGCTGATTTTTGCGGTCAAGGCCCGCTCGGGCGGCGAGATCGTGGTCGTGACCATGCCAGACATCCGCGGCGCGGAGGCCGGCGATGTCGCGCTCCGGATCGGGCGGGAGTGGAAGCTCGGCGAAGCGGCCGACATCGGGGACCGAGCACGCAATGCCGGCGTCGTCGTCCTGGTCGTGCCCAAGGAGACCGCCTCGGACGGCCGGGGCCAGGTCTTTATCGCGACGGGGCAGGGGGCCGAGGGGTTCATTACTGACGGGACCGCCGGGGACATTCGCCGCGAGGCGATCCCGTATTTCCAGCAGCAGGACTACTCGAGCGCGCTTGAACTGATCACGACCCGGATTGCGCAGCGGTACGCGGGGGAGTTTGGCTTTGCCTTGGATAGCGCGCTGGTGGACGCGCGGTTTTCGCCAGGGGCCGGGGGAACCGGGGAGTTCCCTCCGGAACTGCTCCTCGTCCTGTTCTTCGTCCTCCTCGTCGTGCTGTCAGCGGCGGCGAAGGCGAGCCGATACGGCGGTGGTCGGCGCGGATGCCTCTACGCCCTGGCGGCGGAGGCGGTGCACTCGGGGCGGCGCGGCGGGGGACACGTGAGCTGGGGTGGTGGCGGTTTTGGCGGTGGTGGGGGCGGCGGAGGTTTCGGCGGATTCGGTGGTGGTGGCGGTTTCAGCGGCGGCGGCTCTGGCGGGAGTTGGTGACCATGGCAAAGATGACCTTGAACAACCTGATCGATCAGCTGCGGGCGGTGTACGGCACCGACCTCGTGGCGGTCGTCCTCTACGGCTCGGCGGCGCGCGGCGAGCATCTCGAAAAGCATTCCGACCTCAACGTGCTCGTGGTCGTCGAGCGCATCGGGATGGAGCAGCTCCGGAAGGAGGCGCCGGTGGCCCAGGCCTGGCGGGAGGCCGGGAACCCCCCGCCACTCACACTCACGCGGGTCGAGTGGCTCGGCAGTGCCGACATCTTCCCCATGGAGTACGCCGACATCCTCGCGCACCACAAGGTGTTGGCGGGGTCACTCCCACTGGACGGTGTACGCGTCGACATGAAGGACTTCCGGCTCCAGCTGGAACACGAAGCGATGAGCAAGTTGTTGCGGTTGCGTCATGCGGTGCTCACCACGGGTGGTGATGTGGCGGCCCAACAGGAGCTGCTGGAGCAGTCGGTGAGCACGATGATGGTGCTGGTGCGTGCGACGCTTCGCCTGCTTGGGGAGGAGCCCGCGGCCGACTCCGAAGCGGCGTGCGCACGGGCGACGGAACGCTCGGGTATTGACCTGTCGGCGGTGCTGCGGGTGGTTCGCCATCTCCGTGCCAAGGAACTGATGACGAAGGCCGAGGTACCGGTGGTGCTGGAGCGCTATCTCGTTACAGTGGGAGCGCTGGCGTCGTACATCGACGCGCGAGTGGTGGGGTAGTCGTTGCGGGTTGCTGGTTGTTTGTCGCAGGTGTAATGGCTGGGACGTGGTGCTAGTGGTGGTGCCGCTGCTCGTGTCGTCCCACGGTCTGTTGTCTGTTGTCTGTTGTCTGTTGTCTGTTGTCTGTTGTCTGTTGTCTGTTGTCTGTTGTTCGTTGTCTCTCACCTCTCGACCCCGACTCTCATGCGCATTCGACACTTCCTCCTTATCGCGCCGCTGGTGCTCGGCGGGTGCGGCTACAACACGATCCAGTCCTACGACGAACGCGCGGCGCGTGCCAACCAGGATATCCAGGTGCAGCTGCAGCGTCGCGTTGACCTGATCGGCAACCTGGTCGAGACCGTGAAGGGCCAGGCCAAGCAGGAACTGGAGGTCTTTACCCAGGTCGCGCGCGCGCGGTCGGGGCTCAGCAGCGCCCTCGAGAAGGGCGACCTCAAGGAGATGGCGTCGGCGAACGATCAGCTGACGACGGCGGTCCGGGGGCTCAACATCGCGGTCGAGGCCTATCCGCAGATCAAGTCCGACCAGGCCTTCCTGCGCCTGCAGGACGAACTCACGGGGACCGAGAACCGCATCGCCACCGCACGCAAGGACTACAATGCGATGGTCGAGGAGTACAACGCCTACATTCGCCGGTTCCCGCAGGTGCTGACGGCCAAGGTGATCGGGTCCAAGGCGCGGGAGTACTTCGAGGCGAGTGCCGCGGCGACGGGCGACGCGCCGAAGGTCGACTTCTCCAAGTAACCGCGGGGTAGCTACCGCCGCGCGGCGTCTATCGCGCGGCGGAGTTGCGGGAGGGTGAGCGAGGTGCCGCTCAGGCGTTTTTCGCCGATGATCACGGTCGGAACCTCCCGTACGCCGGCTGCGGCGCTCCGCTCCATGTCCTGGGCCATGAGGTGCAGGAGGGGCTGGCGCTCGGTGCAGCGGGATTGAGCGGCCGCGTCGGCGCCCACCGCGACGGCCATGCTGTCAAACCAGGGTCGCGGGTCCTCGCGGCGCGCCCATTGGCCCTGGGTCGCGAACAGGGTGTCATGCATCGCCCAGAACTGGTTGGACGAGGCGGCGCACAGGGCGGCGTGGGCGGCGAAGCGCGCGTTGAAGTGGTCGTCCTGCGGCGCGTTGATGAAGGCGAGTCGAGCGAGTCCGGTGGCGACATACTCGTCGCGGAGGACGGGGAGCACGTCACGGGCGAACGCGCGGCATTCCGGGCACTGGAAGTCGCTCACCACGACGATGTACACGCCGGCCCCGGGAGACCCGGCGATCCGCAGCGAGTCCACCCGGTTCCCCATGGTGTCAGGGCGCAGCGCCAGACGCGCGTTACGACGGGCGCGGACCGAATCCGCGACGGAGAGCCCTCGCTGGCGCGAGGCGGCTGTCCGGTCGTCGCCGGCGCAACCAGTGACGATCAGGGCCAGCGAGGCCAGGGTGAGGCGGAAGGTGGTTCGGTATCGTGGCTGCATGGACTTCTCCGACTGTGGCTGAGTCCGGGAGGGCGGTAAGATACTCGGGTCCCCACTCCTCCCTATGCGCCGACTTTCCCTTCTCCTGCTCGCGTGGCTCAGCGCCTGCGATCGGGGCGCGCCACCCGCCGACCCGCAGCTCGTTGCCCAGTGGCTCCGCTCCTCGCTGTCGTTCGTGCGGAGTGAACGACTTGGGCCGCCCGTGGCCTCGCGGATCTCGGCGTATGCGTCGCTGGCGATCTACGAGGGCTACGCGGCAGATCCGGCGAGCGGTCTGCGCTCGCTGGGCGGTCAGCTGAATGGCTGGACTGCTCCGCCAGTGCCGACGGATCCGGTGGATGGAGCGATTGTCGCGGCAGTCGCGGAGCGCCTGGTGATGGACTCGCTCTTTCGCGATGGGTTCGCGGCGACGCGCCGCACCGTCGACTCCCTCGGCGCGGCGCAGGTTGCGGCACGAGTGGCGGCTGGTGTGAGCGAGGCGGTACGCGCCACCTCGGAACAACATGGAGCGGTGCTCGCCGCCGCCTTGTTGGGGTGGGCGGCGAGCGATGGCTTCTTCGAGAGTCGAGCGCGCACCTGGGATGCCCCGGGCGGTCGCGACCGCTGGCAGAATACCTCGACGCCAGACCAGCTGGTGCCGATCCAGCTCTCCGGGGAGACGGACATCGTCATGCCCGCCAACCCGGGAGTCGCGATGGACCTCGAGCGCGCAGGGGAACGTTTCGTCCTGACCAACCGCCCGAAGAACGCAGCCGGTACGACCCTGCCCACCTTCAACCCGGTGCGACCCACGGAGCCGCTCTGGGGCACCCTGCGCCCGTTCGTCATTCGCGACGGGGACGAGTGCGCGGCGCCACCCCCGCCGACCTACAGCGAGAAACCGGGCACGCCGTTCTACCAGATGGGGCGCGAGTTCGCCGACTCGATGGCGGTGCTGGACTCCACGCGGCGCAACATCGCGTTGTTCTGGGCGGACAACCCCGTGGCGACGGGTACGCCAAGCTTTCATTGGATCAGCGTCGTAAACCAGATGATCGCGCGGCGCGACCTGACGGCGGCCGCAGCGGCCGAGCTCTATGCGCTCACCTCGATCGCCATTGCCGACGCCTTTATTGGGTGCTGGAAAGAGAAGTACCGGTCGCTCGTGGTCCGGCCGGTGGCCTGGATGCAGCGGGTCATTGATCCCAAGTTCGCCACGGTGATTCCCACGCCACCATTTCCTGAGTACACGTCGGGGCATTCGGTCCAGTCCGCCGCGGCCGTGCAAGTGCTCAAGGCGATCGTCGGTGACACCGTGGCGTTCGTCGATTCGACCCAGGTGGACGTCGGACACCCACCGAGGCCCTTTGCCAACTTCACGGCGGCGTTAAACGAGGTCGCAGTGTCGCGCATTTACGCGGGGGTGCACTACCTCCCCGCCGTGGTCGACGGCGTCGTGCAGGGGGTGTGCATCGGCGATCGGGTGATGTCGCGTCTCAAGACCCGGTCCACCTCGTGACCGGTGCGCGGGGCGGATGGCTGCTGGCGCTCGCGGGAGCGCTGACGGCCTGCACGCCTGCGGTCGATGCGTCGTGGCACCGCGAACCGGGACATCGGTGGCGGGCGCTGGATGTGCGCGGGAAGGGCGCGGGGTTCACCATGCTCGGCCCCGGCACCACCGGACTCACGCACGCGAACACCATCACCGACGAACGCGCCCTGGCCAACCGGCACTTGCTGCTTGGGGCGGGGGCGGCAATCGCCGACGTGGACGGGGATGGCCTCCCCGACCTGTTCCTGCCGTCCGTCGAGCAACCGGCGGCGCTGTACCGCAATCGCGGATCGCTGCGGTTTGAGGATGTTACGGCGGCCAGTGGAATCCATCTCCAAGGTCGCGCGACGATGGGCGCGACCTTTGCCGATGTCGATGGCGACGGCGACCCCGACCTCCTCGTCGGGTCGTTAGGCGGACCGATCACCCTCCATCGCAACGACGGCCAGGGGCACTTCACCGACGTGACCCCGGCGAGCGGGCTCGATAGTGGGTACGCCGCCACGACCCTCACCCTCGCGGATGTCGATGGGGACGGTGACCTCGACCTCTACGTGGCGACCTACAAGGTCCGCAACACCCTCGACGCCGTCCCGCCGCAGGCCCGGGCCTTTGACCAGGTCGTGAAGAAGGTCGGGGATCGCTATGAGGTCGTGCCGGCGTGGCAGCGCGACTACCGCATCGAGGACCGTCCGGACCTCGGCGGCATCGTGCGGTTCCAGCGCGCCGAGGAGGACCTGTTCTACCTGAACGACGGGACCGGGCACTTCGTGCGGCAGTCGGTGATTGGGGACCGATGGCGCGATGAGGACGGCCGCCCGCTGACTGAAGCCCCCGACTACTTCTCATTGGCCGCCAGGTTCTACGACGTCAATGGTGACGGCGCCCCCGACCTGTATGTCTGCAACGACTTCGAAGATCCCGACCAGTTCTGGCTGAACGACGGCCGCGGCAACTTCCGCCTGGTGCCGCGCCTCGCGATCCGCGCGACGAGCAACACGTGCATGTCCGTGGACTTCGGGGACGTCAACCGCGACGGGCACGTCGATCTCTTCACGGCCGACATGCAGAGCCCGACGCTCGCCGCCCGCCAGCGCCAGGTGCCGACGCATACGCCGCTCCCCAAGGTGATCGGCGAGTCGCCAGACCGGGCGCAGTGGATGCGCAATGCCCTGCAGGTCTCGCGCGGGGACGGGACGTGGGCGCAGGTCGCGGATTTCGCCGGGGTGGCGGCGTCGGACTGGACGTGGGGCTCCGCCTTTGTGGACGTGGATCTCGACGGGTACGAGGACCTGCTGCTCGCCGCCGGGCACCACTGGGACGTCCGCGACGCCGACACCTTCGACCGGATCCGCAACGCTTTCCCGCGGGTCCCGTGGAACCGGGAACAAGGCGAGTTCCCGCGACTCGCGGTGCCTAACGTCGCTTTTCGCAACGCGGGCGATGGGACCTTTGCCGACGCGAGCCGGGCGTGGGGATTTGCTGGGGACTCCGCGGTGTCTCATGGGATCGCCCTGGCGGATTTTGACGGCGACGGGGACCTGGACCCGCTGGTCACGCGACTCAACGACGCCCCACGCCTCTATCGCAATGAAGGGGGGGAGCCCCGGTTGGCGGTCCAGCTGAAGGGCCGGACACCAAACCCCGACGGGATCGGTGCTCGCGTCGAGGTGCGATTTGGTGGTCTGCCGAACCAGTCACGGGAAATGACCCGGGGCGGCTACTACCTCTCCGGGAGCGACGCGCAGCTCGTCTTTGCTGCTACGGCGGACACCACGGGACACCTCATCGTGCGATGGCGCAGCGGGCGCTGGAGCGAGGTGACGGTGCGCGCGAACACCCTGGTGGAAGTCGAGGAGCCGACCGGCGACGCGGTGAGGGACACGTCGATCGCCACTCCCGTGGCATTGTTTGCCGATGCGACGGCACTGCTCGGTGGTCATCAGCACCTCGAGTCGCGGTTCGACGACTTCACGCGGCAACCGCTGCTCCCCAATCGCTTCTCGCAGTTTGGGCCCGGCATTGCCTGGGGCGACCTCGACGGGGATGGCCGCGATGACCTCGTGGTCGGGGCGGGGCGCGGCCAGGCGATGGGCGTGCTCCGCAACACCGGGCGGGACTTCGTAAACTGGCCAGGGGGTGCGGTTCTTCCCGGCGATCAGGGTGGTCTTGCGGTGATGGCTCGCGATGGGCGCGCGGGCGTGATCAGCGCGGTCTCCAGCTATGAGTCGAGTGCCCCTGCCGAGCGTGGTGCCGCGCTGCGCTGGGCGGCACCGGGCGCGGGTGGCCTGGCGTGGACGGAAGTTGTCGGGCCGGATTCCTCAGCGAGTGGGCCGATTGCTGTCGGCGACGTTAACGGCGATGGGCGGCCGGACATCTTCGTTGGGGTGCGGGTCGTTCCCGGTCGATGGCCACTCCCAGCGGCATCGCACCTCTGGCTCGCGCAGCCAGATGGCTCGTTTTCCGAGGATCGTGTGAACGCGCAGGTGTTGTCCGCCTTGGGGCTGGTGACGGGGGCGACCTTCGCCGACCTCGATGGGAATGGTGCGCCGGACCTCGTGGTGGCTAGTGAGTGGGGCCCAGTGCGCGTTCTGCTGAATGAGGGCGGTCGCCTGACCGACGCCACGTCGCGGCTCGGGCTCAGCGGGATCAGTTCGCGCTGGATGGGGGTCACGGCCGGCGATTTCGATGGCGATGGGCGGCTCGATCTTGTTGCGACGAGTTGGGGTCGTAACCTCCCGTGGCACGCGACTTCCGAGCGGCCGGTGGAACTGCACGTGGCCCGTGTCGACAGCACGATCGGGTTGGTGTTCGCCCAGCGTGATTCCGCGAGCGGGCGCACGATGCCACTCGAGTCACGCGCGCGGCTCGGGGTCGCGTTGTCCAGCGTGCGCGAGGGGATCGGATCGTACGCCGCGTACGCATCGGCCACCGTCGCCGACGTCCTTGGCGACGCGGCGGCGCAGGCGATCCGCGTGGGCGCCACGACCTTTGATCACACGCTGTTCCTGAATCGGGGAACGGCTTTCGAGGCGCGGCCGCTTCCCCGGGCGGCGCAGGTTGCGCCGTCCTTTGGTCCCGTCGTCGCCGACTTCGACGGGGATGGACGCGAGGACCTGTACCTCGCCCAGAACTTCTATCCCACCGAAATCGACGCCCTGCGACAGGACGCCGGCGCCGGACTGATCCTGCTCGGCGACGGGACCGGCGGGTTCCGCGCCCTCTCGGTCCGCGACGCCGGGATCTCCGCGTTAGGCGACCAGCGTGGGGCCGCGACTGCGGACTACGACGGCGACGGTCGACCCGATCTCGCCGTGGGCCAGAACGGGTGGCGCACCAGGTTGTTCCGGAATGTTGGCGCCGCCCCCGGACTCCGGGTGGTACTCGAAGGCACACCAGCGAATCCCCGAGGAGTGGGGGCGCAGTTGCGCGTGATACGTGGGGCGTCACGCGGCCCGGTGCGCGAGGTGCGCGCCGGCACGGGGCCGTGGTCCAGCGACAGCCCCGTCACCGTGATGGCCCTTCCCGCCGGCGCCGACTCACTCTGGGTCAGGTGGCCCGGTGGGGTGGAACAGGTGGTACCGATTGCCGGCCCCGGCACGATCAGGGTGAAGCGGTAGGCGTCCCCAAGGTTGGTGTTTACGCAAATCGCTCAACACCGCAACCCATCGATCTTCCGCCTGCCCGCCGCTAGCCCTTCTTCCTCGGCGGCCCCGACTTGGTCCAGATCACCACCACTCCGCACCCCGAGTTGCGGCCCGCAAACTCGCCGGGCACGTCGGACGGCCCAGTGTAGACCTCAAGCGCCTCGATGTCTCGCACGGCCACGTAGGGACCAAACTCGTTGTCCACCCGTTCGTCCACGATGTATTCGGGGAGGCAGCGCATGGGGGCCCGCACCATGCGGATGTAGCAGCCTGTCCCGCCGGAGCATTCGACCGCGACCCCTCGCAGCCCGCGGAGCGCATCCTGGAGGTTGTTCGCGCCGAGGGTCTCGATCTGGGTGCGGGTGAGGTAGTGTCCGCGCCCCATGGCCTTTCGGCGCTCGAAGTCGGCGAAGCGCCGGCCGAGGGGGGCGGGTGCCTCAACCTCCACACCGGCGAGGGTTTGGGCGGCCTGGGTGCTATCCCCCGCTTTGGGGGCATCGAGTTCGATGTCCCGTTCCATCCGCTCGCCGTTTGTCAGGGCGACGGTGAACGTTACAGTTGGATAACCGACGGCGCGCACACTGAACCGGACGATCCCCGCTTTGAGTTCGGGAAACTGGTAGAAGCCGAGCGAGTCGGCGATGATGACCCGTCCGTCGCCCCCGTGGATGATGCGGGCGTTGGGGATCGGCCCCTGCGTCATCCGATCCACCACAGAGCCGAACATCTGGGCCGACCCCTTCTGCGCGCCCGCCTCGCCGCTGAGCCAGAGAGGTGAGGCGGCCGTGAGCACGAACGAGCAGAGTGTCGCGGGACGCATAAACATGCCTCGCGTGTGCATGTGGGGGCTTGGGAGGACGCCACGTATATACCCCCGCTGGGAGATTCGGGACAGCGGGTTGGGACGAACCGTGCTCGGTCCATCCCCCAGCATTGCGCGTTACGCCCGTCGGGCACATTTTGCCCGGGCCCAGACCGTCCTTAACAGATTCGCATCAGCTTCGCGAAGGAATCGCGAAGTGTTGTGGCGTTGTTTTGGCGGCGAGGTCCACCCCCACACACCCCAACGTGGAGAGGCTGTATGAAGCGTAGTTTGGTCCGGCGAGGCCTCGCGGCGCTCGGCACAGCGGCAGCAATGCTGTTGGTCGCCAGCGCGGCGCAGGCACAGAACGCCGTGTTCTCGGGACGCGTGACGTCGTCTGCCGGCGGTGGTCCGCTTGGCGGTGCGAGCGTCGGCATCCCGGAACTCGGCGTAGGTTCGATCACGTCCGTGGATGGTCGGTACACCTTCACGATCGACGTGGCACGTGCATCCGGTCGCCAGGTGAACCTGGTGGTCCGCTACATCGGCTACAAGCCGAAGCGCATGCCGATCACCTTGACGGCGGGTCGCGTTGAGAAGGACTACGAACTCGAGCGCGACGTGCTCTCCCTTGAGCAGGTCGTCGTGACGGGTGTGTCTGACGCGACGTCGCAGACGAAGACGGCCTTCTCGGTCGCCGTCGTTGACAACAGCGCCATCAAGGACACCCCGCAGACGTCGCCGGTCGCTTCGCTCAGCGGCAAGATCGCTGGCGCGAGCGTCCAGACGACGAGCGCGCAGCCGGGTGAAGAGCCCTCGATCCGCCTCCGTTCGGCGACGAGCCTCACCGGCCGCCAGGATCCGCTCATCATCGTGGACGGGACGATCACCCGCCTCGGCCTGGCCGACATCAACTCGGAAGACATCGAGCGTGTCGAGGTCATCAAGGGCGCGGCGGCCTCGTCGCTCTACGGATCGGACGCGGCCAACGGCGTCGTCCAGATCTTCACGAAGCGTGGCGGCAACCTCGCGGAAGGACAGACCAACGTCATCTTCCGGAACGAGATGGGTCGCAGCGACCTGCGTCGCACGATCCCGAACAACATGTCGCACAACTACCGCCTGAACGCGGACGGTTCGTTCTTCACGGACGCCAACGGCAATCGCGTGCCGGAAGCCGACCGCATTTCGGACAACAACTATCCGGTCACCTACGACCAGCTGGGCCAGGTGTTCAAGCCCGGCACGTTCATGACGAACTACGCGTCGATCGGGCAGCGTCGCGGCAACCTGAACTACAACGTCTCGTTCCAGAACCAGAAGGAAACCGGCGTACTCGAGCTGCTCAACGGGTTCAGCCGCCAGAACTTCCGCATGAACCTGGATCAGTCGCTCAGCGACAAGCTGGACTACCAGGTGGGCGCGTTTTATGGTCGTTCAAATGCGGATCAGGCGGAGGGTTCCGCCGACATCTTCTTCGGTCTGCGCTTCCTCGAGCCGAACATCGACCTGACCGCGAAGAACAAGGATGGCTCGCCGTACAATGCGAACATCCGGCAGCCACCCGCATCGGGCAACTTGTCGAACCCGCTGTACCGCCTGTACAACGCCGACACCAAGCAGGCGCGTGACCGCTTTACCGGGACGTTCAAGGCGCGGTATCGCCCGGCGATCTGGCTGACGGCAGAAGGCAACGTGAACTACGACCAGTCCGGCGAGAACTACAAGGCGTTCCGCCCGACGGGCTTCCTCAACTCGGCCGGCACGTCGGACAAGGGATCGCTCTTCTCGCAGGTGACCAACCTGCGCTCGATGAACATCGGCGCGACCGTGACGGCCCAGAAGCAGCTGTTCAGCTGGCTGGCCAACACGACGAAGCTGGCCTGGGTCCAGGAAGACCAGACCAACGCCAACATCTCGGTCAATGCGTCGGCCCTCACCGTTCCGCGGGTGACGGAGTTCACGGCGGCTTCGCGTGACCCCAGCTTCCCGATCACCCCGGGGTCCGGTACGGAGATCATCCGTAACCAGAACTACTTCGCGGTGACCACGCTCGACATCAAGGACAAGTACATCATCGACGGGCTCGTGCGCCGCGATGAGTCGTCCCTGTTCGGCCCCGACCAGCGCGAGCAGAACTACTTCCGCGTCTCGGGTGTGTGGCGTCTCTCGGAGGACTTCAAGGTCCCGGGCGTCGATGAATTCAAGCTGCGCGCCTCCTACGGGACGGCCGGCCTGCGCCCCGTGTTCAACGCGCAATACGAAGTCTTCTCGGTGGCCGGCGGCACGCCGTCCAAGGTGACCCTCGGTAACCGGAACCTGCGCCCGGCGCTCTCGAAGGAGGTCGAGTACGGGTTCAACATGAACTTCCTCAAGAACTACACCCTCGAGTACTCGTACTCGGACAAGGTCACCAGCGACCAGATCCTCAACGTGCCGGTGTCGGCCGCGACGGGATATCGCAACCAGTGGCTGAACGCGGGTGAGCTCTCGGGGTACACGCACGAAATCGCACTCAATGCGGTGCTGGCGTCGACGAACGACTTCTTCTGGCGTGTCAACGTCGTGGGTGACCGCACCCGCCAGACGATCACCGACCTCAGCGTCGGTCCGTTCCTGGCTGGCCCGGATGCCAACGATGGCAACACCCGCATCTTCCGCATCGCGAAGGGCCAGAAGTTCGGCGTCATCTACGGCTCCAAGTGGATCAAGAGCGCGGAGGAGCTGGCCACGACGATCAAGTCGGGTCGCCTCACCGGTTCGGCCGCGGACTACGAGCTGAACTCGGAAGGCTACATGGTGCGGAAGTCGGAGCACCGGACCGTCAACGAGGTCCCGCTCAAGTACTACGCGGAGAATGGCGAGGCGCTCACCGAGATCGGTGACGTCAACCCGGACTTCAACCTGGGCTTCGGCTCCAACCTGCAGTGGAAGGGGTTGAACCTCTCCGCGCAGTTCAACTGGGTGCAGGGTGGCAACATCTACAACTACACCCGGCAGTGGCCGTTCAACGAGTTCCGCGATGTCGCGATCGACCAGCGCGGCAAGGCGGACGCCGAGAAGAAGCCGACCACGTACTACTCGACGTTCTACAACAACTTCGACGCGAACGAGTACTTCGTCGAAAACGGCTCGTACCTGCGTCTTCGTGAGCTGGCCGTCAACTATGCGGTGCCGAAGTCGTTAATGAGCAAGTTCGGCCTCGGTGGGTTGAGCAACACGCGCATCGGCGTCGTGGGGCGCAACCTGTGGACCAAGTCGGACTACACCGGTTATGACCCGGACGTCTCCGGCCCCGGTGGCGGTAACCCGTTTGGCTACCGGGTGGACTACTTCACGTATCCTCCCTTCCGCACCTTCACGTTCATGCTCGAACTCGGCTACTAAGGCCGCTTCCCCAGACTCAGGAGATCGCAGTTTATGATGCATGCGAAACTGATGCGGGCCACGGCCGTCCTGGCGCTGTTTGCGCTGGGAGCGTGCAAGTCGCTCGACATCGAGAACCCGAACGAACCGGACGCCACGCGCGCGCTCAGCGACCCGAGCGCTCTCGAGGCACTTGCCGGTGGTACCCTCCGCACCTGGTTCAACCGGTACACCGGGATGGAGTCCGCCGGCGTGCTCACCACGCAGGCGCAGTCCTTCTCGTCCTCGTGGAACAACTTCAACATGAACTTCTACTCCGGCATCGATAATCCAGATGCCGGACCGGCCGCGTGGAACCGGAACTCCGTTCCTGGCAGAACGACCCCGCCGCAGCAGGGCGCACGTCAATCGAGTGGTTGTGGACCGGGATGTACTCCGCCCTGTCTTCGGCGAACGACGTGCTCACGGCCATCAAGGGCGGCAAGGTGATCAACAACGCGAGCGACACCAAGCGCGCCGAGACGATCGCCACCCTGATGCAGGGGCTCACGACGTCGATGATCGCCCTCAACTACGACAAGGGGTATGTCGTCGATGAGAGCAGCGACCTGGCGAACCTGCAGTACTCGACGCGAAAGCAGTTGCGCGATGCCGCAGTCGCCAAGCTGCAGGCGGCGGCGACGCTGGCGCCAACACGTTCACGACGCCGGCAGGTTGGACCAACGGACGTTCGTACTCCAACTTGCAGATCCAGCGCATCGCCAACACAGCGGCCGCGATGACCCTGGCGATGTATCCGCGGAATGCGGCGGAGAACGCGGCGGTGAACTGGGGACAGGTCGCGACCTTTGCGACGAATGGCATGTCGTCCTCACCAATGCGGGCGCGAGCTTCGATTTCGTCTTCACCGGGGACGGATGCTCGTCCTGGTGCAATGAGCTGCTCCTGTGGTTCGACGGCATCGACGGCGGGCGCGTGCACACCCGGGTCGCCAACATGCTGGACCCGGCGACCCAGCGTCATCCGTGGCCGTCGACGGGCAACCCACCGCCCAATTCGCCGGACAAGCGGCTCGGTGACGGCTCCTTCGGCGACGAGACCCTCGTCGACGGTGGTTTCGGAACCAACCCGCGCACCGATGATGGCGGCTCCGATTTCGCGTGGTCCGGCATTGCGCCGTTCCGCCCGGATCGTGGGTCGTATCACCAGTCGAACATCGGTCACATGCGGTACGACCTGTCCGGCAATCAGGATCCGACCGGTATTTACGGCGGCTTTGGCCCTGCGCCCGTGCTCACGGCCACACTGAACGACCTGTTGTGGGCGGAGGCACTCCTGCGTTCCTCGGGGAGCACCGCCAACGCCGTGACCTTGATCAACCGGACCCGCGTTGGTCGTGGCGGCCTGCCCGCCGCGCTGGCCTCCGAGTCGCAGGCGCAGCTCCTCACGAAGCTGCAGTACGAGCAGGAAATCGAATTGATGGGTATTTCTTCACTGCCGTATTACAACCGTCGCCGCATCGACGGGCTCCTGCCGGGGACGCCGCGCGAAATGCCGGTGCCGGCCCGTGAGCTTGGCGTGCTCGGTCAGGCCCTGTACACCTGGGGCGGCACCAACCCGGCGGCGTCCCCGACGCCTCCGTGATGCACGACCGCTAGATGAGTGTTGCGAGGGCGTCGGCGAAAGCCGGCGCCCTTCGCATTTACGGCGCAGCTCGCCGCTGAGCGGTACGCCGCGCTGCGCTGTCCAGGCTGAGCATGCGCGCGTTCACGGTGCGGGCCCGGTCCAGCAACGAGTCGGTCGAGGCCGTCACGCGCGCCAGGGAGTCATCGAGCGCGGAGATCGAGTCCACGACGGCGCGCAGGGTGTCCACGCGCCCCTCCAGGCGAATAACGCTGGGGTTGGGGGGCGCAGGGCGCTCCGCCGCCAAGGCGGGGGCCGGCGGTCCTCCAAGGCGGCCGAGGCGCGCGATGATGGTGCCGACCCCAACCATGGCGACGAGCAGCACGGCGACCGCGCCGATTCCCGCAGCGCGGAGCGCGCGCTCCGTCACCGGAAAACTCTGCGGGGCTTCGCTGTCGTGCGAAACGACGAGGAGGGTCCAGCGGCGCACGGTCGGGATGGTGTCCCGGCTCGGACCACCCGGCCGGGAAGGGAAGAGGCATTGCGCCAGGGGGATCCGCAAGGACTTGCATCACGGCTGCCTCGGACCCACTCGCCACCTTCCGGGACGAAACGGCCGAGGTCGGCACGTTAGCTTCCGGATCGCCGACCTTCGTGCGCGCGCCGGCGCCGCCGTGTGCCCGCGCAGCGACCAGACCCCCGGACTCCATGGCCAAACACGTCGAACTCACCCTGCCCGACGACGCGCGCAAGCTGGCACTCAACTCCCTTCGCGAGTTTGCCTCGCAGCACCTGGACGAGGAACTGACCGAGCTGCAGGCCGTCCTGCTGCTCGATCACATCCTCGTGGACATCGGACCAGCGATCCACAACCAGACACTGCAGCACGCCCGCACCTTTGTCGAAGAGCGCGCCGCTGACCTTGACGCGGCCTTGCACCGCGCGGAGTTCCCGGTCACGGCGCGGCGGAGGCGTTAGGCATGCGCCGACTGGTCCAAGGCGCCGCGGCCCGAGGCGCGATGCTTGTGTTCGGCATATCCCTCACCGCCGGTGTTGCGGGGGCTCAGGGCGACACCCTGACGGTGGCGCGTGCTGCCCCCGCGTCCGCCGTTGCCTTCACCCGCGCCGACCTCAAGCGGCTGTCGGCGGACACCGTGCGCTGGGCGCCGCACGGTCGACCAGCGCGAGTGTATCGGGCCGTGACCCTCGCCGAGATCCTGCGGTCGGCCGGTGCCCCGCTGGACTCCATGCGGATCGGGCGGCGCGGATGGGTCATCCTCGCCGAAGCGCGCGACGGGTACGTGGTGGCGTTCTCCGCGGCGGAACTCGAGCCAGGACTCGGGCCGACGCGCGCCTGGCTCGCGTACGAACGGGTCGACGGTCCGCTGGACGCCGGCGAGGGACCGTTCAAGCTCCTCGTGCCCAGTGACGGTCGTCCGCCGCGGTCCGCGCAGCAGATCGTGCGGCTTCGGGTGGTCGCCCTCGCCCCGGGGGACAGCACGCCGCCGCCGGATGTGCTGGGCGACTTCGTCGATGACTACGGCAACACCTTCAGCCTGTCGCCGTCTCGGTTCCTCCAGCGTCCCGGCAACACGTACCACATCGAGGAGTGGCACCCGGGCGCCCAGTTCTTCGTGGCGCGGAACGACAGCGCGAACGTCGCTGATGCCGGAAAATGGACCCGAGTCGATTGGGTGATGCTGCCGGGGATGGAGCCGTACCGCTGGGGATTCTGCCTTACGGCCTATCGAGCGCGCACCCGTGAGGCAGCCCGGGAGACCGCATCGGCCGATCGCGCGTCGCCACGCACGGGGTGCAACGGTTTTCCGTTCTCGAGAATGCGGCCTGTGCCCGGTGGCGGATAGCGCTTGTTGGTGCTGCGACCCCGGGAGGAAGTGGGCCCGCCGCGACCTCCCAGCAGGGCCGCTACTGGGTGGCGGGTGTCTCGGTACCGTCGTTCCCTGCGGCAGGCGGCTCGCCGGTCGCATCGTCCTGGGGCGCGGTCTCGTCTGAGGCGCCTTCCTCGGCCCGTCGACGGGCCTTGGCCTCCTTCTTGGCCTTGCGTTCCTGTTCCTTCCGACGTTTTTCGAAGCCGTAATTGGGGGTGCGGGCCACCGGGGTCACTCGGGTCGCGGGGAGTCAAGCGGTCGCGCGGTTCCGGACGCTCCGGGCGCACTCCGCAACCTAGTCAGGTCCGGGGGGATGTGGAGTCGCGGCGCAGGAGCATCGGACGGGAGGCGCGCCAGGCGGGGGGCCTAACGAGTCCAGATGCCGATCAGTCCGCAGGCGCCCGAGGTGGCGTTGAGGCCGGCGGGGACGCGGCTTGGGCCTCCGTAATACTCGACGGCCGCGATCTCGCCCGGTTGGAGCGAGTTCACGTCAAACGCCGGCTGACCGGGAGCGCCATTGAACACCATGATCCCGTCCAGCAGCACGTTCACCAGGCAGATCGCTGGAGAGAGCCCGCGACCGCAGACCTGTGTTTGACTGGTCCGGGTCAATGACCCGCTGAAGCGGGTCGTCGCAATGAAGGCTTGCAGCCCGCATGGGCTGGAGACAACCCGCAGGCCCGGGACCCGTTGCCCGAGGATCTCGGCCGTGCGCGGGCTCCGCGCGTCGTCAAAGACGCCGCGGAGGAGAAAGGTGCCGATCCCCATCTTCCTGCGTTGGTAGAAGTCGTACAGCTTGCCGCGCGCGAGGGGATCGACCGCCGAGTCACGGACGGCGACCTCCTCCAACATCGTCGGTACCCGCTCAAGAGCGTACTCAACCACCTCGGCGGTGACCGGCGCCTCGGTTGTGAGGGAGCGAAAGCCCGGTCGGCGGATGGTCAGGACATGGGGCCCGTTCATTGGGACGCGAAAGGCGAAGGCGCCGGTCGCGCTCGTGCGGGTGGAGGCCGCGCCTCCGTTGATGATCACCTCCGCGTCGGCGATCGCGGTGTGCGTGGCATCGTCCAACACCACGCCGCGCACGTCCTGGCCGCGGACAGTTGCGGCCAGGACGGCAAGGGCGAGCACTGCGGGACGCACGGACATACGAGGCGGTTATCGGGAGCGCCTGCCTGTTGAATGTAACGCGCCGACCGCAGCGCGGTGCCGTCGCCGGCCTCGGCAACGGGTGTGGTGCCGTCACGGACGCACATCGGAGGCGCAGGGCTTACTTCAAGTGGTGCATTGCACCCGGTGAGTCGAGGGGAGTCGCGTGTCATCAGTACGGCGATCCCTTTCGGAGTGCGGTGCTGCCAGCGAACCGCGCACTGCCAATGTCGTGCGACGCAGCGGTCCGTTTACCTCGTGCATTGGTCCCGTCGACCTTCGCAGCGTCAGGTCTATTGGTCGCAGCGCTGCCGTGACGTGGCGCAGTGTTCCCGACCATCAGCGCGAAGTCTCGGAAATCCGCGACGCGGTCTCTTCGCGCAGTGCCTTGGGCCCGGCGAGTCGCGCACCGTCGCCGTCATTCGTCGCAGCGGTCCCTTCACGTTGCGCATTGGTCCCGGCGATCCGCGCAGTGTCATGTTTCTTCGTCGCAGCGGTCCCTTCACGTTGCGCACTGGTCCCGGCGATCGGCGCAGTGTGATGTTTCTTCGTCGCAGCGGTCCCGTCATGTCAGGCAACGTTCCCGTCTTTCTACGCAGTGTCCTGAGCGTTCGGCGCACTGGGGCCTTCACGTCGCGCAATGGCCCCGTTGCGTTCGTCAGTTTTTGCGGCGATCCGCGTAGCGTCGCGTTCAATCGGCGCGGCGATCCCTTCGCGTGGTACCCCGGTCTCGGCGATTGGCGCGCGGTCGCGGTTGCCTGGCGCAGCGCGCTCTTCACTCGGTGCCCTGGTCCCGGTGATCCTCGCAGAGTCGTGTGCGATGTGTGCGGAGGGTCGTTCACGGCGTGCGCTGGTCACGGCAAACCGCGCAGTGCCACCTTCAGTCGGTGCAACGGTCCCTTCAGGTTGTGCAATGGTCCCGGCGAACCACGCGGCGCATCATTGAACGTGCGGAGAGGTTCCTTCACTCTCGGCTCTGGCGCGGGTAATGCGCGCCGTGCGGCGTGCATTCCATGCACGGGCCCGTTCACGCCGTGCGGTGGCTCCGGCGATCGGCGCAGAGCCGTGTGCGTTGAGCGCCGTGGCTCCTTCATGCACTGCCATGGTGCCGGCGATCATGGGACGGCGACGTGTGAATCGCGCAGTCCCTGGTTCGTATCGCGCGGAGCCTCCGGAACGGCGCGCGCGATGTCATGCGATCTGCGCGGCGTCGCCGGAAGTTTCCGCCGAACGTCGGTCAATGGTCGCACAATGGCATTCAACGGATGCGCAACGACAGGCAACGGGCGCGGCTGGGGCGATCGGGCCGTTCAGGTTTGTCCACTTGCGCCTGGGCACCAAGAGCGTGCAGCCGGGACTTGAGCAATTGCGCGGTCCCAGCGGCGAACGGAACCGAACACCGGCGCGTGACCGGGCACGGCACAAACGGGTCCGACACTCTGACCGGATTGCCGCTGGCGTAGCGAGAGCGGTTGAGGCAGTCGGCGAGGCCGAGGGGACTTCTTGCATGAAGCGCCTCGCGACCCGCATGCCATCGAGTTGATGATCGCGACTTCAGCCGCGGGCACAACGGCCACGGGCGCCGCCGACCATGCGAACCAGGTTGGCTCTTCGGCCATGCTGTCGAGCAGTACGTTGCTGTCGACCGGTACGCGGCTACGACCTACTCCCCTCGTATGAGGGCCAGGATCTGCTCGGTCGTAAGTGGCACACTGCCGCGGCCGCGGAGGTGTGCGACCACCTTTTCCCCGCGCCGCGCACTCCGCCGCATCTTCCGCAGGACGGCGTAACCATCAGCGAGCACGATCTCCACGGTGGTGTTGGGGAGCAGGCCCAGCGCCTCGCGCACTGCGACGGGAATCGTGATCTGTCCTTTCGCCGAGACCTTCATCCGGCCTCTCGGGCATTACCTACTTGTGCAATACCGAGCATCCGAGTGGGAAACCGGTAAACGTGACGGGACGGCCCCTCGACCAGCGATCTTAACGCGAGCGCGTCTCGGCGGGCACCTATCCGTAGACGTCCTTTCGATCGCCCACCGCGCGGATCTCCACGACGAGGACTCCGTCATCCACCTGGTACACGACTCGAAAATTGCCGACGCGAAGGCGCCAGAGGTCGTGTCCGCCACGCAGCTTCTTGCAGCCCGCCGGGCGGGGATCATCCGCGAGGGCTTCAATCCGCGGGAATATGCGCTGCACCGCCGCGTCTGGGAGCGCCTCAAGCTCCTTGCGAGCGGAGCGAACGAATCGAACCGAGTACTTAGCCACCCCGTTTGAGGCGGCCGGAGCGCGTCAGGCGCGCGCGTACCGCGGCCAGCGACTCTTTTGGCTCGTCAGCTCGGCTGCGCGCGATCGCGACGTCGGCAAACTCCTCCCACAGCGCGCGATTCCGCCTGAGGTCGATGAGGACCGCGGTGCGCTGTCCTTTCGCGTCGCGCAGGTACTTCACTCCTCGAAGCGCTTTCATCCCAAGAACATTATAGGAGGAACTCGCCGTTGCCTATGCCTCCCTTGACGCGCCCTGGCTCCGGCGGCGCCATCACAGTCGCCGCCCGGACGTCAATCCGACTCGCCCCCGGCCCTTTCCGGGGCGGGTTCATTCGCTCAGACCGTCGACTTCAGGAGCAGTGATCTGAGCCACCTTCCACGCAACCCGCTACTCCTGTTGGAGAGCCACGAGCGGCGACACCCGCGATGCACGCAGGGCCGGAACCGCGGCAGCCGCAATTGCCGAGAGTCCAAGCACGGCCAGGGCGATCGAGAGCGACGGGAGGTCCACGGCCCCCAGGCCGTGCAACTGCGACTTGAGCAACTGAGCGGCCCCGAGGGCGAGAGGGACACCGATGGCAACGCCAAGTCCCACCAGCCGAAGTGCGCTGGCCAGGACCTGCCGCAAGACCTGCCCACGCGAGGCACCGAGCGCCGCACGCAACCCCAGCTCACCGGTCCGGCGTGTGACCGCGTAGGACATCACCCCGTACAACCCAATGGAGGCCAGCAGCAGGGCAAGGAGGCCGAACCCACTCGCCAGGCGGGCGAGGAGGCGCTCGCCCCCAACCGACTGTTGCATCAGCACCGACAGCGCGCTGGCCTCCTCGATCGGCAGGAGGGGGTCCACCGCGAGGACGGCGGCGCGGAGCTGCGGGAGAAGTCGCGCCGGGTCGCCTACGGTGCGTACCTCGAACGAGAGCGCCGTCGGGTCGCCGGACGCGCCCCGGATGGCCGGCAGGTAGAAACGACGCTGCACCTCGCCCGCGAGCTCATGGTCCCGGATGTCGCCCACTACGCCGACGATCTGGACGGTGCTGGAATCGTTGAGCTGGAGCGTCCGGCCGATGGGGTCGGCGTCGCCAAAGAAGAAGCGCGCGAAGGTCTGGTTGACCATCACGGCCGTGGATGGCCCGGCGAAATCCGCCGCTGTGAACTCACGACCGCGAAGCAGCTGCGCACCGAGCGCGCTGACGTAGCCGGGGCCGACGAGGTCGTAAGCGGCCGTGGTGTCGTCCTCGGCCTTCGCCGTGAACCCCGGCACCTGGAAGCTTTCCCCGCCCTCGGTGCCGCTGAAGATGCCGTTCTCGGACCAGGTGACGGCGGCGACCCCCGGAACCTGCCCCAGGCGTGCGGTCACCTCACGGGTGAAGGTCTCGAGCCGATCGCCTTCGTATCCACGGGCGCGCGCGTCCACGTCGATGATGGCGAGGTGATCGCGGTCCAGCCCGGTCGGCACGTCCATCAGGTTGTCCAGGCTGCGGACCAGGAGCGAGGCGCCGGTGAGGAGGACCAGCGAGAGGGCCACCTGCACGGCGATAAGCGCATGCCCCGAGGCGAGGCGGCCGGCACGCTGGCCTAACGAGCCACTCATCGACCGCGCGCTGCCGCGCAACGCGGACGCAAGGTCCACGCGTGCGCTGCGCAGGGCCGGCGCGAGGCCAAAGAGCACGGCCGCCACGAGGGACAGGCCGATGGTGAAGGCGAGGACCATCCCGTCGAGCCGGGTGTCGACCGGGATCGGGGTCGGGCGGTCGTTGGCCATGGTGACGAGTGCGCGACTCCCCCACTGGGCGAGCGCCAGGCCGGCGAGCGCACCCATCGCCCCCAGGACCAGGCCTTCGGTGAGCAGTTGCCGCACCAGCCGTCCCCGCCCGGCGCCAATCGCCAGGCGGACGGACATCTCACGCGTGCGGGCGAGCGCCCGGGCGAGGAGGAGGTTCGCCACGTTCGCACAAATCACCAGGAGCAGAACGCCGACGCCGAGCATCATGGTGATGAGCGCCCCGCCAAACGAGTCCCGCACGCGGGAGAAGCCGCGCGCTCCGTTCCCCACCGGGACGACCACTTCCTCCACGTCCTTGGCGTTCCCGATGCCGGCGGTCGTGAAGAAGGACTTCATTTCCTGCTGGACCTGGCTCGTCGCCTGGGCCATCGTCACCCCCGGTGCCAGTCGGCCGAGCAGGAGCAGCCAGTAGGCGTCGGACTCCTGGATCCACGGACGATGCGGACTCAGGACGGCCTGCATGCCGAGCGGGAGCCACAGGTCCGCCGACTGGCCGATCACCTCGCCGGTAAACCCTTCCCTGGTGATCCCGATGATCGTGAAGCGGGCCCCATTGATCAGCAGGTCGCGGCCGACCGCTCCAGGGTCCGACGCGAGCTTGCGCGTCCAGTAGGCGTGACTCACCACCACGACCGGCGAACCACCGACGTTGCGGTCTTCGCTGCCATCGAACGTGCGCCCCCGTGCGGCGGGCACGCGCAGGACCTGGAAGTAGCTCGCGCTGACGAAGCGACCACGCGGACTGTCGGGCTCCGCCTGCGACGACTCCGTCCGCACCTCGAGCCGATCGGCGCGGCCACTCGCGGCGAGCCCGCTGAAGGCGGAGGCGTTGCTGGCCAGGTGGCGATAGCCGTCCCAGGTAAACATGTCTCCCAGCGGGCCAGTCGAATGGGCCACGGCACCGACCATGCCCGGGTCGCCAACCGCGACCAGCGACCGGGCCCCGGGAACGGGGAGCGGGCGCAGGAGGACCGCGTTGACCAGGGAGAAGATGGCGGTATTGGCGCCGATGCCTAACGCGATCGTGAGGACGACGACGGTGGCAAACCCGGCGTTGCGCCGTAACGTGCGCAGGGCGTAGGCGATGTCCTGGCGCAGTTCGCCGAGGAAGGAGGCGCGGGACATGGTGGTCAATCGCTCATGGTCGTGGGTGATGCAGGCCAGGCGCACCCGGTCGAGGTCGCCAAACGCCTGCAGGGCCTGCGTGCGTGCATCGGACGGGGACAGCCCCGCCGCGATCAGCTGGTGCGTCCGCATCTCGAGATGGAAGGCGAGTTCGTCTTCCACCTCACGGGCGACCGATCGCCGGCTGGAGATCCCGATGACGCGGCGCATCCCGTAGCTAGGCTGGGCGGGGTGCGGTCATCGACAACGCGCGCGTCACCGAAGCGACATACCGTTCCCAGGCCGTCGTCTCGGCGCGGAGTTGCTGACGCCCGGCGCGGCTCAACTGGTAGAAGCGCGCCTTCCGGTTGTTTTCCGAGTATCCCCACTCGGAGGTGAGCCACCCCTGTTTCTCCAGCCGATGGAGGGCGGTGTAGAGCGGCCCCTCCTCCACGAGCAGGTGTTCATCTGTCGCCGTGCGGACCCACTCGGCCACGGCATAGCCATGGCGCGGGCCCCAGGACAGGGCCTTCAAGATCAGGAGGTCGAGTGTGCCGCGGAGCAGTCCGCCGTCTGGATCAAGCATCGGTTCCCCTCTGTGTTAGAGGGGAACGTAACCAAGGGCACCCGGGTTTCATGTCGGGTTCTATGTCGGGTTCCACCACTGCCCCGGCGGATGAGGGGGGGCGATATTGGTCGCCGTCGCGGGCCGCCCCGCGTCAACGACTGCTGTCAGCCTTCGTCCCCACGCCGTCATTTCGTGCCGCCGGCTCGTCGCACCGATCCTGACTTGCTGCGCCGCCTCCTGCGGGCGAGGGACCGCATGGACGCCGCGTCGCACGAGGCGTGGCCGGTCCGCCGCCTTGCACAGGTCAGTGGAACCTCGGAGGCGCACTTCGCCCGGTCCTTCAAGGAGGCGTTCGGCCTTCCACCCCATCGGTACTTGCTGACGCGACGGATCGAGCGGGCCACGGCGTTCCTGAGGGACACGGACCGGTCGATCACCGAGATCGCGATGGAAACCGGGTGGAGCAGCCTGGGGACCTTTGGCCGGATTTTCCACGACATCGTCGGCGAGAGTCCCGGCGCCTACCGAGCGCGCGTCCAGGAGGAGGCGCACGAGCTGACGCGCGTTCCGCATTGCTTTGTCAGCGCGGCGCACCGACCGGGCCTCATCATCGCAGTTTCGGAGAAGCGGCGGCGCGCCGGCACGCAGTAGGATGGGGCTCCCTCAACCAGCGCGAGATCTAGATGAGCCAAGGCATTGCCGTCGTCGGCCTGTACGTGCGCGACCAGGAGGAAGCCCTGCGTTTCTACGTCGACCTGTTGGGCTTCCGCGTCCACACGGATGCGAAGAACGGCGACTACCGATGGTTGACTGTGCAGCACCCGGAGCAGCCGTCGTTCCAGCTCGGCCTCTTCGCGCCCCAGCCGCCAACGATGGACGAGGCGACCGCGGCGACGGTCCGGGAGATTGTCGCGAAAGGGGCCATGCCACCGCTCGTCCTGATGGTGGGTGATTGTCGTGCCGTGTACGCGCAGCTGCGGGACCGGGGCGTTGAGTTCACGCAGGAGCCGGTGAGTCGGTACGGCAGCGTGGACGCCGGCTTTCGCGACCCGTCGGGTAACGGCTGGAAGATGATCCAGGCGAGGTCCGCATGATCCGGCGCCGTGGCTACGGGCTCGCGAGGGCGCGAGCCACGGGACTCCGCATCGCGCGCCAGGCCGGCCACGCACAGCTGACCACCGAAACCACCACGGCCACTCCGAGCCAGGTCCCGACATGCGGCGCGTAGGGGACCAGATGCACGGGGACGCGGAACATGATGCGGCTGAATGCCTCGCCTAACGCCAGGCTGAAGGGCAGGGAGAGCGGGATCGCGACCACCCACCCGAGGAGGGCGATGACCAAACCTTCGACCTGCACGAGCCCGAAGATGGCTCCGTGGCCGGCGCCAATCGCGCGCATCACGCCGATCTCACGGGTGCGTTCGAGGACCGCGAGGGCCATGGTGGACGCGAGCCCCATCCCCCCGACGAGGATCATCACCCAGCCCATGGCGCCGAGAAATTGCACCACCATGAGCAAGTGGTCCTCGGTGACACGCCGCGATTCCTCGATGCGCTGGGTGGAGGCGACGGGGATCCCCGCCGCCTCGAGCGCCGTCCGCACCCGGGAGATCAGGTCGACCTGGAGCGCGAGCCCCGTCAGCTCCGTTGCGACAACCATGGTGCCGCGCAGGGTATCGCCCCGCACCTCGGCGAGGGCCGCTGTCGTTGTGTAGGCTTGCGGCGCGGGCCCGCCCTCGAAGAGCCCGGTCACCGTCCACCACGCCGTGCGACCATTGATGGTGAGTGACAGGGAGTCGCCGCGCATGAGGTCGGGGAGCACCCGCAGGGTGGAGCGCGACACCACGAGCGGGTGAGCCACGCGCGCGCAGGGTGCCTCGGGGGCAAACGGCGCGCAGCCTCCGCGAATCATGGTGAGGGCGAGCAGGTCGCCGCCGGTAACCCCCACCACCGGGAGTTCCTCCACGCCACCCACCGGCGTTGGCACCGACGCCCGTGCACCGCTCCAGGATTCAGCCCCACGCACGCCGTCGACGGCGCGCACGACGCGCTCCACCTGTTCGGCTGGTTGCGGCTGTGCCAGTCGCACGCTGAAGGCATACCGCTGGCTCCCATAGATGAGGTCCATCGATCCGATGACGGCGCGACGCAGGTTGCCGGTCGCGACAAACACGGCACCGCCGGTGGCGAGGGTCAGCATCGTCAGCAGCATGCGGCGGCGACGTCGAAAGGCGTTGCGCAGCGAGAGCGCCAGCACCCGCGACCATCCCCCGAGTACCGGGAAGGACGCGGCGTGCACGCCGTCCACGAGCCCGAGGTCCCGCAGTGCCGCGGCCACCGGGATGCCGACGCCGTGCCGGACCGGCAGCCACGCCGCAGTCAGCGGTAGGCCGAGGCCAACGATGAGCAGCAGCGTGACGGACCACCACGGCACACCAAACGCCGAGATGTCAAAATTGAGCATGTCGCCACGGAGCGTGGCATACCGCCGCCCGGCGACCAGCGCCACGGGGAGCGCCATCGCCGTGGCCAGCGCCCCGATGAGCGCGCCAAACGCGAGGTAGATCGCCCGCAGCTGCGGTTCATCGGCACCGAGGGTCTTCATGATGCCCACCTGGCGCACCTCGCCCACCAACATCGCCGTGAGCAGGTTCACGATGAGGAAGGCGCCGACGAGCAGGGCGAGGAGGCCGAAGGCCCCCTGTGTCATGAGCATCGAGTCCATCTGCGCGGCATGGATATGCTCACCGGGCTCGGGGACCTCGACGTCACGTACGGTCAGGCTCGCGGCTTCCACGCGTCGCCGCACCTCGGCGGCCACGCCGATCACGTGCGCTCGCGTTGGCGCCGGATCGGAGACGAGGAGTTGCAGCTCGTCAGGCAGGGCCGGGAGGCCGAGTTGCGCGAGGGTTCGGGTCGATGCCCACGCGTACACGACGTGCTCCATCCACCCGGGGGCGAGCCCCACGTCGCGCACGATGCCCGCGATGCGCACCCGCCGCTGGGCGCTGTCTGCGCCGATCACCGTGACTGATTCGGCCACCGCGGCACCGGCGAAATCCACCGATGAGCGCTCGATGGCGATCTCGCCGTCCGGAGGGGGCCACGCACCGCCGGCTGCGGACAACTTGCCAATGGAGACATGCGACGGGTCCTCGACCGCGAACAGCACCACACTCTGCCAGGTGCCGCGGACCTCCATCGGGATCCCGAGGGTCCTGCGGGCCTGGACCGCCCGGACCCCTGGGGTCGCGCGGGCGATCGCCATGGCGTCGGCGGTGACGGCGTCCATGCGCAACGTGGCGGCGGCCGGCTCCGAGGCGTAAAATCCCTCCACCGTGGCGCGTCGCACGAGGGCCCACGAGATGAGCACCGTGCCGGCGCCGGCGAGCGAGACGGCCATCGCCACGGCCACGAGGAGCGTGCGCGGCAGGTGCAGCGTCGCGTCGCGCAGGACCTTGCGCCATCGCGTATCAACCACGGCGCGTATCCTCCGCGATGCGGCCGTCGACGAGCGTGATGATGCGCGAAGCCACGTCCATGGCGCGCCGGTCATGGGTGACCATCACGATGGTGCGGCCGGCGGCACCTAACGAAGCCAGGAGGTCGAGCAGGGAGCGGGCCGTGCGCGAGTCGAGGTTGCCCGTCGGTTCGTCGGCGAGGAGGAGCGCCGGGTCATTGGCCAGGGCGCGGGCCACGGCCACGCGCTGCTGCTGGCCACCGGAGAGGCGCGAGGGCAGCTTGTCGGCCTGGTCGGCAACACCGAGTTGGTCGAGGAGCGCGAGGGCTCGCGCGCGGCGTTCCTTGCGGGGCCAGGTGTCGCAGAAGTCCATGGGGAGCTGGACGTTCTCGCACGCGGTCAACGTTGGGATCAGCTGGAAGAACTGGAAGACCAGCCCCAGCGCACGTCCTCGCCACCGGGACAACTCGCGTTCGCTCTGGGTGCCCAGGTCAACGCCAGCCACCTCTACGGAGCCAGACGACGGTCGGTCGATCCCGGCGAGCAGACCCAGGAGGGTCGACTTGCCGCTGCCGGACTCGCCGATGATCACGGTGAAATCCCTGGCTTGCAGGTCAACGGTCAGGTCGGTCAATGCCGGAAAGCGTCCCGAACCCACGGGGTAGTCCTTCGAGACGTGTCGGAGAGAGGCGGCGAGGGTCACGGGCTAAATGGACGAGGAGGTGCGCGGCATGATCGGTGGCCCCCCGTGCGGCGGCCACTGGTTGGGCGGTTATTCACCCGTCCCAAACGCCCGCTGGGCGAACGCGAGCACCACCACGCGTGTCGAGGCGGTAGCGTGCAGTCGTCCTCTCCCCCCGCCATGCGTATTCTCTCAGGGCTCGTCCTCGCCGCCTCCCTCGCCAACGCCCAGCACCCGGCGCGCCCGGCCGCACCGCCGGCGTCGACCGTGTCGCGGGAGGTCTCGCAGTTCGACTTCCTCGTGGGGCACTGGGAGCTGACCGTTCGCCCGAAGGTCTCCGGCCTCGCGGCACGCATCCATGGAGCGCCGCGGCTACTCGGCAGCTGGAAAGCGTGGAAGGTGCTCGACGGTAATGGCATCGAGGATGAGCTGCGGATCGTGGACGGCTCGGGGAATCCAACCGCGCTCTCCCTCGCGGTTCGGGTGTGGAACGCCACGGACCGTCGATGGGTGACGACGGCCGTTGACGGACAACGTGGCCGGATCACAACGGGCACGGCTATGATGGCGCAGGGGCGAATGGAGCTGACGGGCAAGGGGAGCGAGCCCGGGTCGCTCACGCGTTCGCGCTTCACGGACATCACCCCGACGTCATTCAAGTTCGTGCAGGATCGTTCGAGCGACGACGGGAAGAGCTGGGACGAGGCAGCGCTCGTCATCGAGGCCAAGCGTATCTCGGCGACCGCCCCGAGATAGAAGAGCGACCCGCTGGCGCCGCGGCGTCTCTGTCGGCTTCCGCTGCAGGCTCCGCCTCTCGACCTTTCGTCATGTCGCGCACCTGGCTCTGGCTACAGATCATCATCGGGTGGCTCCCGGTCTGGGGGCTGTTCGCCCTGCTGGTCGTGACGGCGCATGGGATCCCCTGGCCCGAGGCCGCGGTGATAGGTGGCCGCATGGTCCTGGCGGGTGTGCCGATCAGCCCACTGGTCTCGATGGTCGTTCGTCGTTTGCCCTGGCCGCAGCCGATGCAATTGCGATTCGTCGTGTCGCACCTGGCCGCGGCCGCGGGATATGCGTTTTGCTGGTTTGTGACGAACAGTCTGATCGAGAGCCTGCTCCGTTGGCAGCCGGTGTTGGTGATTGGGTATGCGCTCGGTCCGTTCCTGATCATGGGGGTGTGGTTGTACGTCATGCAGGCGGGGATCGGCTACGCATCGGCAGCCACGTCGCGAGCCGGACGGGCGGAAGCGGCGGCGGCCGAGGCCCAGCTCGCGGCGCTACGCGGTCAACTCAATCCGCACTTCCTGTTCAACGCGCTGCACACCGTCGCCCAGTTGGCGCCGATGGCACCGGAGCGCGCCGCGCGTGCCGCCGAGGATGTGGCGGGGTTGTTGCGAACGTCGTTAGGCGCGCACCGGGACCTGGTGACTCTCGCCGATGAATGGGCCTTTGTGCGTCGGTACCTCGATATCGAGCGGATCCGGTTTGGCGATCGGCTGCGCGTGGAGGCGGACGTGTCGCACGAGGTGCAAGGCTGCGAAGTCCCGGCGTTTGCGCTGCAGACCCTCGTCGAGAATGCGGTGCGTCACGGGGCCGGGCCTCGGGTGGAGCCCACCACGCTCACCATTCGCGCCTCGCGCGACGGGAGAGAGCTGGTGCTCGCGGTGATGGACGATGGCGCGGGGACAACCACGGCGCAGCTGGCGTCGTCGACCGGGACGGGGCTCCGGCGGCTGCGCCAGCGGCTCGATGTGCTCCACGGCGCAGCCGCCACGCTGGAGGTGCTTCCGCTGGACCGTGGCGTCCAGGCCACCCTCCGCCTGCCCGTGCACCCATGAGTGGCTCGCGGGCGACGCTGGCCCCCATCACGGTGGTCGTGGCGGACGACGAGCCGGTCGCGCGCGAGGGACTGCGTCGCGCTCTGGAAGCGTTCAGCTGGGTGCGGTGGATCGGGGAGGCGGGGTCGGGGACGGCCGCCGTGGAAATGGTCGATCGCCTCAAGCCAGACCTGCTCTTTCTCGATATCGAGATGCCCGGGGGCACCGGGCTCGACGTGATGCAGCGACTCACGCACCATCCGATGGTGGTCTTCACGACCGCCTATGCCGAATACGCCGTGACCGCGTTCGAGTTGGGGAGCCTCGACTACCTGCTCAAGCCCTTTGGACCTGAACGGCTGCAGTCGGCCATGGAGCGAGTGCGCGCCGCCGTGGGTGAGCCCCGGGAGTCACCCGTGGAGCGGCTCGCGGCCGCGCTGGGTACCGGTCCGATCACGCGGCTCTTCGTCCGATCGGGGAACGCGGTCCTGCCGGTCGCGGTCGATGCGTTAGTGCATCTGGAGGCGTGGGGCGACTACGTCATCGCACACACGGCGACCTCGAAGTACGTGATCCACGTGTCGCTCCAGCGCCTGGAGGAGCGGTTGGATCCGTCGTGCTTCGTCCGTGTGCACCGGTCGCACCTGGTGCACCTCGCGTGTGTCGCGGCATTCCGTCCGGAGGGCGGTGGGCTGGTGGCGGAGCTCACGACGGGGGCGCGCGTCCCCGTGAGCCGCACCCACGCGCGGGCGGTGCGGCGGCTCGCGCGATGATCCAGGGTGCTGGGCCCTCGCGGTGATGGCGGATTCGCTGCCATCATTGGTGACATGCGACGGCATTTGCGTCGACCGATCACACGAGGCGATGGGGACCGAATTGGACCTGGGGATCCGGAAGTACCATGAGGCGCTCGGCGCCAACGACCGGGAGATCTGCGACCTGCTCGCCAGGGAAATCGGCCGCAGCCTGGTCGGCGCCGAGGGCAAGGTGTGGCATGCGCATCCGGTCTGGTTCCTCGACGGCAACCCGATCGTGGGCTACAGCCTCCAGAAGAAGGGCGTTCGCCTGATGTTCTGGAGCGGGGCCGACTTCGGTGAGCCGGCGCTCAACGTCGTGGGGAAGAAGTTCAAGGATGCCTCGATCTTCTTTACGGAGGCTTCCCAGGTCAACCGGAGCGCGGTGCGGCGATGGTTGAAGGCCGCACGGCGTATCCAGTGGGACTACAAGAACATCGTGCGGCGCAAGGGGAAGCTGGAGCGGTTGCCGTAGCGTTTGGCTCCGTGTGAACGGCCGTAGCCGCTCACCCCTTGGGGAACATCGCCGCGCCCTTCGCTACGCGCCACCCCGCGCAGTCCAACCCGGCAAGGTCAGCAAACCGTTGGTCGCCTAACGACGACGGTGCCCCCAGGGCCGCCCACAGCTCAGCGGCCTTGGTCGGCATGAACGGCGCAACCGCCACACACTGGCGCGCGAGGTGACGGGCCAGCGCGGCCATCGTCGCGGCCAGCTCGTCGGCGAGCGCCGGGTCCTTCGCGAGCTTCCACGGGGCCTGGCGATCCACATACTCGTTGCCGCGCGCCACGGTGGACCAGATCGCTTTCAGTCCCTCGTGGAGCAGGTACCCTTCGCGGCCGTCCATCGCGGCGTGATACGCGTCGTAGTCCGCGAGGTCCTGTGTGTCGAGCGCCGTGGACGGTGCCGAAGGCACCGTACCTCCATGGTACTTCTCGATCATCGCCAGCGTGCGCGACGCCAGGTTCCCCCACGCGTTCGCGAGGTCGGCATTGTAGCGCTCCTCGAACCGCTCCCAGGAGAAGTTACCGTCCGCATCAAACGGCACTTCGCGCATCAGGAAATAGCGGAACGCATCCACGCCAAAGCGGTCGATCGCCTCGCCCAACTCCAGCTTGACTCCCGCCGACTTGCTGAAGCGCTCGCCACCAAGGTTGACGAAGCCATGGACCCACACCTGCTCTGGCAGGGGAAGCCCCGCGGCCTGAAGCATCGCCGGCCAAACGATGGAGTGAAGCCGATTGATGTCCTTCCCGACCACGTGCAGCTGCGCCGGCCATCGCGCCTCGTATCCGGCGTCGGGAAAGCCGGTCGCGGTGAGGTAGTTCGGGAGCGCATCAAACCACACCCACGTCCCCTGCTGTTCGCCGCTGGAGGACGCGACGGGGAAGGGAATCGCCCAGGTCAGGCGGGAACGGGTGATCGACAGGTCTTCCAGCCCCTGGTCCAACAGCGCCAGCATCTCATTACGACGCGAATCAGGGCGCAGGAAGCGTGGGTGCGTCGTGATACGCTCACGCAGGACGTCGGCGTACTTCGTCAAGCGGAAGAAGAAGTTCTTCTCCTGCGTCCACACCAGCTCGCGGGTCGGATGGGTCACGCACCGCCCATCGACGATCTCCGCCTCACGCTTGAACAGCTCACAGCCCACGCAGTACCACCCCTCGTAGGCCTGCTCGTAGAAGTCGTCCGGATTGCGCTCGTGGATGCGCTCGATGAGCGCCCGCACGCCGACCTTGTGCGGGGCGTCCGTGGTACGGATGAATTGGTCAAACGAGATCTCGAGCCGCGCCCACATCGCGCGGAACCGCACCGCGAGTTCATCGACAAACGCCTGGGGAGCCACGCCACGGTCCGCCGCGGTCTGCGCAACCTTCTGCCCGTGTTCGTCGAGCCCGGTCAGGAAGTGCACGTCGTAGCCCGCGAGGCGATGATACCGCGCGATCACGTCGGTGCCGATCTTCTCGAAGGCGTGCCCCAGGTGCGGGTCGCCGTTCGCGTAGTCGATCGCCGTGGTGAGGTAGAACCGCGGTGCGCTCACGTGCTGCTCCCTCCGTCTCCGGTGGATGACCCGGGCGGGCCCGGTCGCCGCGTCCCGCGACGGCCACGACGCCTCCGGTTTTGCCGCTCGTCGTTTGTAGATCCCTCGCTCCCCCCGTCGGGCGGTGGCGTGATGGGATCCGCGGCACCACGCACGTCGCGCGGTGGGCGAGTGGCGTTAGGCGCTGGAACGCCCGGGCGTTCCGGGCGTCGGGGACCGCGCCCGCCGCGGTCGCCGCGTCGTGCCTCTGGCGCGGCGGCGTCCTTCACGGGAAGCCGGCGGCCTTCCCGCGTTGGCGCTGGCGGCGCTGCCTCCGGGAGCCAGGCGGGCATCTCCGCAGTGTCCTGCAGCCGAAGGACCTCATCGCTGATGCCCTCGTCGCCGGGGGGGGGCGTCCTCATCAGCCGCCTGCGCACTGGCGGGGGCGTTCTTCCACTCGCGGCGCAACTCCGCCAGCGGCACAATGCGCGTCTCCCCCTCGACATTGCGCAGGGTGACCCGCTCACGGAAGATGTCGTTCGCGACGACCTTTTCCTCCCCCTTTCCCGTCTCGATGATCTTCCCTTCCTTGGGAAAGCGCTTACGCTGCTGCACGTAGAAATCGTGTTCATACCGCAGGCAGCACATCAGCCGGCCGCAGGCACCCGAGATTTGGGTGGGATTGAGCGACAACCGCTGGTCACGCGCGACACCAAGGTTCACCGGGCGCAGGTCAGGAAGCCACGATGCCGAGCAGTACTCGCGACCACACCGGCCGATGCCGCCCAGCCGCTTGGCCTCGTCGCGCACGCCGATCTGCTTGAGCTCGATCCGGGTGCGAAACGCGGCGGCCAGGTCGCGGACGAGGTTCCGGAAGTCGACGCGCTTTTCGGCCGTGAAGTACAGCGTCAGCTTGCGACGATCCCATCGCCATTCCGCGTCCGTCACCTTCATCGCCAACCCGGCTGCGCGCGCCTTTTCCGCAGATTCGCGTCGGGCAACGTCATCCTCCGCGCGCAATTCTTCAACACGCTTCACTTCGTTGGATGTTGCCCGACGCCGGACGGAGAGCGTCACCCCGCCCTCCGGGGCGTGGGGCACTCCGGCCAGCCGCTTTTCGGCCAACTCCCCGGTGGCGTGCACATAGCCCAGGTCCTCGCCGCGGTCGGCCTCGACGATCACGGGGGCGCGCAACGGCAGGGCCTCCTCACCCTCCCAGGTGAAGAACTCCTTTCGGCTTCCCTTGAAGAGGACCTCAACGATCACGACGTCGTGGCGGATGGAGGGTAAGGTCGCGGCCTGGTTCGAGATCGCCGCCGCGCCGAGCCAGGGGACAGGGCGCGAGCGGCCCTGCGCGACGGGCCAGCGGCGAATCGACGAAAGCTAACCGGGGCGCCCGTTCCCTGGCGTGGTGCCGGGCAACAGTTGGCCGCCCTATTCCGTGAACTGCCCCATCTTGAGGAACTTCTCGCGTCGCCGACGCACCAGCTTCTCCGGCTTCAGCTTGCGCAGCTCCTCGAAGTTCTTGATCAGGGCTTCCTGCAACGCCGCGGCGGTCGCTTCGTGGTTGGTGTGCGCCCCCCCCGAGGGTTCGGGGACCACCTCGTCGATGATCCCAAGCTCCAGGAGGTCCGGGGCCGTGATCTTGAGCGCCGTGGCCGCGCGCTCGCGCATCTCCGGGCTCTTCCCGTCCTTCCACAGGATCGCCGCGCACCCCTCGACCGTGATCACCGAGTAGACGGAATTCTCCAGCATCAGCACGCGGTCCGCGATGCCTAACGCCAGTGCGCCGCCGGATCCGCCTTCGCCGATCACCGTCGCGACGATCGGGACCTCAAGGGAGCTCATCTCGAACAGGTTGCGGGCGATCGCCTCGGCCTGTCCGCGTTCCTCCGCGCCCAGCCCGGCCCACGCGCCCGGCGTATCGATGAACGTGAAGACCGGCACCTGGAACTTCTCGGCCAGCTTCATCAAGCGCAGCGCCTTCCGATAGCCCTCGGGATGCGGCATCCCGAAGTTGCGGCGGAGGTTCTCCTTGGTGTCGCGCCCGCGCTGGTGACCGATCACCATCACGGTCTCCCCGTCGAGTCGCGCCCAGCCACCGACAATCGCCGCGTCCTCGCGAAAGAGCCGGTCCCCGTGCAGCTCGACAAAGTCCGTGAAGCAGAGGCGCAGGTAGTCCAGCGTGAACGGGCGCTTGTTGCTGCGTGCCACCTGCACGCGTTGCAGCGGCGTGAGGTTGCGATAGACCTCGCCGCGCAATTGAGACAGCTTCTCCTGGAGCGGCGCGATTTCCTCGTCGACGCTCAGGTGCTGATCGCCGGCCGTGCGCCGCAGCTCATCGATCTGTTTCTCCAGCTCGAAGATCGGGCGTTCGAACTCGAGTGTCGGTGTATTCGCCATGTCGGGTTACCCTCCCACGCGGATCAATCGCACCCGGTCCTGCCCCAGCAGCGAGCGCAGCTCGCCCAGTGCCGCTCCAGACGCCGCGACCTTCATCGTCCGCGACCGCAGCCGCACTGCCCCCCCATTGTCATCCGACCAACGTACCTCAACCGGCGCCGTTCCGGGATGCCCCTCGAGCACGGTGCGGATATCCGCGAAGACTCCCGGTGTAAGGTCGGCGACAGGTGCAGCCCCAGGAGCCGCGGCTGCCCCCGCTCCTGCCAGGACCAGCTCCACCGCGACCTGGCCCGCGAGACGGAGCTCCTCAAATCGCTGGACGGAGTCCACAATGAAGGTGGGGTTGTCTGCTCCCTGGTCGCGTCGACCGTAGGCCCCCTTTATGAGGAGCGGCACATCCGGGCGAATCTTGTCCTGAAGGGCCGCCCAGGCCTCGGGAAAGACCAGCAATTCCGCCGTGCCGGAAAAGTCCTCGACCGTGATTCGTGCAAACTCGTTCCCGCTCTTCTTGGAGACCTGCCGCTTGATCGCTGACACGACGCAGCCGAGGGTCATACTCCCCTCCTGCCAGGTTCCCAGCGCGCTGACGAGGTGCGAGGCAAACAACTCACACTCCGCACGGTAGGGTTCCAGCGGGTGCCCGGAGATATAGAAGCCCAGGATTTCCTTCTCACGCGTCAGTCGCTCGGACTCCGACAGTGGCGCGATGTTCGGGAGCGTTGGGGCATGCGCCGGTGCTCCGCTCGCCGCGACCTCCCCAAACAACGATCCTTTCTCGCCAACCACGGTGAACTTGTACCCCGACTCGTTCACGTCGGGGGGGAGCACGGTGAGGCCGAGTTCGCGGGCCTCATTGATGAACTTCACCACGGAGTCGGTGTCGCCGATCGAAGACGACAGGAGCGCCGCCATGAACTCGGCCGGAAAATGGGCCTTGAGCCACGCGGTGTGGTACGAGATGACCGAGTAGGCCACCGAGTGCGACTTGTTGAAGCCGTACCGGCCGAAGGTCTCGATCTGGGCGGCGATGTCCTCGATGATCCGACGGTCGTGGCCCTTGCCGACCGCCTTCTCGGTGAACTTGCCGAGTTCGACCTTGATCAGGTCCGCGTCCTTCTTGCCGACCGCCTTGCGGAGCACGTCGGCTTCGGCGAGCGAGATCCCGGCGAGGACCTGCGCGATACGCATCACCTGTTCCTGGTAGGTGATGACGCCGTAGGTGGGCTCGAGGATCGGCTCGAGTTCCGGCAACTGGTAGACGACCGGTTCCTCCCCGCGCTTGCGCCGCTGGTAGACCTTGTGCATGCCAGCGTCCAATGGACCTGGGCGCATCAGGGCGTTCGAGGCGACGAGGTCGTCAAACCGGTCGCAGCGCATGGCGCGCAGCATGTCGGTGGCCAGCGGCGACTCGAATTGAAAGACGCCGACCGTCCGCCCCATGCGGAGCATTCGATAGGTCTCGGGATCGTCGAACGGGACCGTGTCCAGGTCGGGGACCGTCTTGCCCCCGGCACGAATTGCTTCGAGGGTGTCGTGGATGACGGTGAGGGTGGTCAGGCCCAGGAAGTCCATCTTGAGCATCCCGGCCTTCTCGAGCGCGTTCATGTCGTACTGCGTCACGATCACGCGTTCGCCGTCGCTCCCCCCCGATCCCTTGGTCTCCTGCGTGCAGACCGGTACGTAATCGTCCAGCGGTCCCGGCGCGATGACGACACCCGCGGCGTGAACCCCCGTGTGCCGAGACAAACCTTCCAGTGCTACCGCATAGTCCAGGAGTTGCCGGTAGCGGGGCTCGCTGTCGTAGAACTTCTTGACGTCGGCGATTTTCTCGATCGCCTCGCGCACCGTCAGCGAGAAGTTCGGCTGGTTGGGGACGAGTTTGGCCAGCGCGTCCGTCTCGGCCGGCGTGAAGCCCAGGACGCGCCCCACGTCCTTGATCGCCGCGCGCGACTTCATTGTCCCGAACGTCACGATCTGCCCGACCGCGTCCTTTCCGTACTTGTCCCGGACGTATTCGATGACCTCGCCGCGCCGTTCGAAGCAGAAGTCCACGTCGATGTCAGGCATCGAGACGCGTTCCGGGTTCAGGAAGCGCTCGAACAGCAGGTCATACTTGAGCGGGCAGACATCCGTGATGCGGAGCCCGTAGGCGACGAGCGAGCCGGCGGCCGAACCGCGCCCCGGGCCCACCGGGATCCCCCGGTCGCGTGCGGCCCTGATGAAGTCGGCGACGATCAGGAAGTACCCGGCGTATCCGGTCCGCGTGATGACGCCGAGTTCATAGGACAAACGCTCGGAAACATGTGCGGGCAGCGGGTCGCCGTAGCGGGCCTTGGCCCCGGCCGTGGCCAGCTGCACCAGCAGGTCGTTTTCGGTGTCGATCCCGCGCGGGAGCGGGAAGGCGGGCACGTGGTACTTCTTGCCGAACGTGATGTCGCACGCGTCGGCAATGGCGAGGGTGTTGGTAAGGACCTCGGGGTTGTTCGGAAAGCGGGCGGCCACTTCCGGGGCGCTCTTGAAGTAGAGCCCCTTGTCGTAGTGCATCCGCTCCTTGTCTTCGCGATCCTTGCCCAGCCCGATGCACAGCAGCACGTCGTGTGCGTCGTGGTCGCTGGCACCGAGGAAGTGCGAGTCGTTGGTCGCGATGACCGGCACCCCCGTGCGGCGCGCCAAGTCGAAGATTCCTGCGTTGAGGGTCGCCTGCCCCCCGGAGTCGTGCGCCTGCACCTCGAGGTAGTAGCGATCCCCGAAGACCTCGCGATACCAGTCGGTCACCGCCGCGGCACCCGCCACGTCCCCGTTCTCGAGGTGCGTGGCCACCTCACCGGCGAGGCACGCCGACGAAACGATGAGCCCCTCGCTGTAGGCCGCCAGCAGCTCGCGATCGATCCGCGGGCGCGTATAAAAGCCCTCCGTGAAGCCTAACGACGATAGCCGGATCAGGTTCTGGTAGCCCTTGAGGTCCCGGGCCAGCAGCACCAGGTGGTAGTAGGGCTTCTGGCCGAGGGCGCCGCGGGCCTTCAAGCGGCGGTCGCCGGGGGCGACGTAGGCCTCCATGCCGATGATGGGCTTGATCCCGGCCTTTCGCGCCTTCTCCTGGAACTCCCACGCCGCGTGCAGGTTGCCGTGGTCGGTGATCGCCAGCGCCGGCATCTCGAATTCCTTCGCGCGCCGGATCAGGTCATCGATACGGTTCGCCCCGTCGAGGAGCGAGTATTCGGAGTGGCAATGCAGGTGGACGAAGGACATGCTCTCAGTGGAAGACGGCAGACGGCAGGTTTCAGACGGCAGACGGCAGTCAGGTGCTGGTCGCACGTTGCTCGCTCGTTACGAACGCCCGATAGGGGCGCCGGGGCAAGGTCTTGCGAACGAGGCGGAGGCATCTCCAGGAGGTGTGGGATGGTGCGAGACGGCGCCCTCGTGACGTCGCGCCCCGGAGCGGGGAACAGCGCGTGCTGCTCGTGCCGCCCGGGCTGCTCGTGCTTCTCGTACTTCATCCGTTTATCGTCCCCCCATGTCCCCCCGTCCGCGCGATCTGGTACGCGCCTCGCTCCTCCTCGTCGCCGTCGTCGCCCTGGCGTTCCTGGCGTCCCCGATGGGTCGCTACCTGACGCGCGCGGCATGGGAGGAAGCCCGCATCCTGCGGAATCGCCGATCGATCGTCGCCCTGGTGGCGGATACCGCCGTGTCCGCACCACTTCGCCAGCGCTTGCAGCTGGTCCTGGACGCGCGCCAGTTCGCCGTCGACTCCATCGGACTGGTCGCGAAGGAGAGCTTCACGACGTACAGCGCCCTCGCGCGTGACACTCGTCCTGGTCCTGAGCGCGTCCCGGCGGGACACGCTCGCCGCCCACACCTGGTGGTTTCCGGTCGTCGGGCGCTTTCCCTACAAGGGATACTTCGACTTTGCAGAGGCGCAGCGCGTGGCCGCCGAGATGCGCGATCGGGGGTACGACACCTACCTGCGCCCGGCGAGCGCCTTCTCCACCCTCGGTTGGTTCAACGACCCCCTGCTCTCGACGACGGTGCGCCAGCCTCCGGAAGCGGTCGTGAACACCGTGGTGCACGAGCTGCTGCACAACACTGTCTTTGTGCGCGGGCAGGTGGTGTTCAATGAAAGCTTCGCGAGCTTCGTCGGCGCACATGGGGCGATGGCGTTCTATAGAAGCCGGGGTGACACGGCGGCCGTGCGGCGCGCCCGGGACGATTGGGAGGACGACAAGGCGCTGGCCGCCTTCTGGTCCGCGACCGCGCGGTCCATCGATTCCGTGCTGGCCATTCCCGGCCGTGACTCCGTCGCGCGTATCGCGGCGCGCGACACGGTGTACGCCCGCATGCGCACCTGGCTGATCGACGAGATCGCGCCACGGCTGCGCCTGGTTGACACCACACGCCTGCGCACGATCCAACTCGATAATGCAGCCCTGATCGCGCGACGGACCTACGCGTCGGACCTGGCCCTGTTCGATGAGCTCCATCGCAAGGCCGGTGGCGATCTCCGGCGGACGATCGCTGTGATTCGGTCACGGGCCGCCGACGCGGGGGATGCGTTTGCGGTGGTGAGGGGATTGGTGGGCGCTGGCTCGTGGTAGCGGGAGCCGTGTGTGTGAGGCTGGTGCTTGACACCGGCCACGCGCTCCCGCGCGCCATCGGTCTGCGGTCTGCGGTCTGCGGTCAGCCGTCAGTCTTGAACCGCCCCCGCATCAGCGCCCGCAGGTCAACACCGGCCGCGGGCTCGGGGGCTGTCTGCTGGAGTCCATCAAACTTCGGGACCACTCGCTCCATCAACGACCGCACCTCTCGATCGAGGAATCGCGAGAGCTGGTCAATCGAATAGTCGGCCCCGCGGCGCGAGTTGTACGAGTTGAGCGGGTACGTCACCGCGAGGTGGTTCCGGGCTCGGGTCATGGCCACGTACATCAGGCGGCGCTCTTCCTCCAACTCCTCTTCGTTGCCGATCGAGCGCGAGAGGGGAAACCAGCCATCAACCGCCCAGATCAGGAAGACGGCGTCCCACTCCTTGCCCTTGGCGCTATGGACGGTGCTCAGCACGAGGGCATCCGTCTCGTCGTCCTCGGTGCCTCTGCCGAGGTCTTGCGTGGATTGCGGGGGCTCCAGGGCGAGAGCCGCGAGAAAGGCGCCGCGTGACGGAAAGCCGGCGGCGATCCCCTGCAGTTGCTCCAGGTCGTTGAGCCGTGGCTCGGGGGTGTCGTACTTCTCGCGGAGCAGGTCGTCGTAGAGGGCGCGAATGCGGGCGATATCGCGTCCGACGTGCCCATCCCCTTCGGGGGCCTGGCGCAGGCGGGTGAGCAGGGTGCCTAACGACCGTTGGGCTTCCCGGGCACGGGAGGGAGCGGGGAGGTCGGCAAAGTCGTCGATCAGCCACCCGCGCTCCGACAGCTGGCGCATGAGGTCGCGCGCCGTGACCTCCCCGATCCCCGGGAGCAGGTTGAGGATCCGGTACCAGCTGACCTCATCGCGCGGGTTCTCGAGCACGCGAAGGAAGGCGAGCACGTCCTTCACGTGTGCGGCCTCGAGGAACTTGAGCCCGCCCCACTTGTCGAACGGGATATTGCGGTTGGTCAGCTCGATCTCGAGGTCGGCCGACATGTAGCCGGCCCGGAAGAGCACCGCCATCTCGCGCAGTGGCATCCCCTGTTCGTGCAGCTCGAGGATCCGCTCCACCACAAAGCGCGTCTGCTGTGGTTCGTCCTGCACGGCGACGAGCCACGGACGGTCGCCCCCGGTGCGCCGTGTCCAGAGGTTCTTGGTGAACCGCTCGGTGGCACGCGAGATGAGCACGTTGCTCACGTCGAGGATCGGCTGGACGGAGCGGTAGTTCTCCTCGAGCGTGACGATGGTCGTGCCGTCGAAGGTGCGTGGGAAGTCGAGGATGTTGCGAAACGACGCTCCGCGGAACGAGTACACGCTCTGGGCGTCGTCACCGACCACCGCGATGTTGGCGTGGCCGCGGCACATGCCCTTCAGGATGCGCGCCTGGAGGGTGTTGGTGTCCTGGTACTCGTCGACCAGGAGGTGGTCGTAGCACCCGGCAATGCGGCTGCCTAACGCGTCCGATCCCTCCAGCATCGCGAGCCAGAACAGGAGCAGGTCGTCGTAGTCGACCAGGTTGCGGGCCGCCTTGCGTTCCGTGTAGTCGGCGAAGATGCGCTCGATGGCGGCCTGGTAGTCGACAAACGCGGGATAGCCGGCGCCGAGGATGGTCGGGATGTCGAGGTCGGTGTTGACGTGGCGGGAGTAGATGTGGTGGAGGGACTCCTTCTTGGGGAAGCGCTTCTTGCGCGCCTCCACGCCCCCATGCTCGGCCCGCGAGAGGTGCATGAGGTCCTCGGCGTCGCCCTGGTCCATGATCGTGAAGTCGGCCGCGACACCGGCCGATGGACCGAAACGTCGCAGGAGGCGGTGCCCGGTGGCGTGGAAGGTGCCGCCGTGGACCTGCCGCCCGGCGCTCCCCACGAGGCGTTCAACGCGCGAGAGCATCTCCTCGGCGGCGCGCCTGGTGAAGGTGAGGAGGAGGATCCGCTCGGGTGGGGTGCCGCGCTGGAGGAGGTCGGCGACCCGATAGGTGAGGGTGCGGGTTTTCCCGGTGCCGGCCCCGGCAATGATCAGGAGGGGCCCGGTGCCGAAGGTGGCCGCCGCCGCCTGCTCGGCGTTGAGCTCGTCGCGCAGGTCTCGTGGCGCGCGGTGGGACTCGCGCGACGGGAGGGGGTAGCGGCGTGGGAGCTCGGAATCGGCCACGGGACAACTATAAGGGAGGGTTGCGGGGGTGGTGGTACCTCCGCAACGCATCGCCCGTGCCGCCCGTGCCGCCCGTGCCGCCCGTGCCGCCCGTGCCGCCCGTGCCGCCCGTGCCGCCCGTGCCGCCCGTGCCGCCGCCCGCCGTCTGCCGTCTGCCGCCCGCCGTCTGCCGTCCGCCGCCTGCCGTCCCCCGTTGCTCCCGGTCGTCCTGACTCGTCGTAGGGGGTCGGAGAAGCGCCTCTGGCGCGGAATGGGGGTCGGTCATACATTCGCGCCGCATTTTGCGACACCGTGACCGAATTGCGGAACCGCGCACCCCGGACGTAGGCGTGATTTGGGTCACGGAAAGGGGCAGGACCCCGTGGGAGTCGACGGGGGCGCACCACCCGAAAGGGGCAGGGCGAGGTACTGGGCTAAGTTGGCTCGGTGTTTCGCCTTGACCCCATTTCGGGCAATCGGTAGCTTTGCGGGCTTCGGGTCGACTGGAGTCTGTTTGGCGCCCGAGAAAAACTGATGGTGACCGATGGGAGTGAGGTGGGGTCTCCAGTCCAGACGGAGGCCGCGCTGCGCCTCCCGTCGGCGCTTGTCCGTCGGCGCGGAAGCGGTAGCCAGCAGACGCAGTGAAGTCAGCAGTTGTCGGTCAGTGGTACCGGATGTTTCCCGTGTTGTTCAACCGAAGTTCACGTAGCACAACCTCACTCTGCAGAAGGGGGAAAGAAATGCAGAAACTCTCTCGGTCGCTCATTGCACTCGGCGGGCTCGCTGCCCTTGCCGCTTGCGGTGACGACGTCTCCATCACCCCGCCGACGCCGACTCCGGTCGCCGTTGTTGGCGTAACGGTGAGCCCCGCGTCGTTGTCGCTGAAGGTTGGCGAGAGCGCCACGTTGGGCGTCTCCGTCGAGGCCACTGGCGGCGCTGGTACCAGCGTCACCTGGGCGTCCTCGAACAACGCAGTGGCGACCGTGTCGGCCACTGGTGCCGTGACGGCTGTCGCGGCTGGTAACACGACGGTTCGCGCGACCTCGACGGTCGACAACACGAAGTCGGGCGCGGCGCAGGTGACCGTGACGGCTCCGGCAGTTCGCAGTGTGGTCGTTTCGCCGGCGACGGTGAGCCTCCAGGTTGGTCAGTCGGTGACGGCGATTGCGACGGTTGATCGCGATGCCGGTGCATCGGGCGCCGTGACCTGGGCCTCCTCGAACGCGGCGGTTGCCACGGTCACGTCGGCCGGTGTCATCGCCGGTGTGGCGCAGGGTACGGCGGTGATCAGCGCGACCTCGACGGCTGACGCCACCAAGGCGGGCGCGTTGTCGGTGACGGTCGTCCCGGTCCCGAACACCCTGATCGCCCTCTCGGTTGCCCCGACCAACGCCAACCTCGGCGTCGGCAGCACCGTGCAGCTCGTCCCGAGCGCCACGACGGCTGGCAATGCGGCGGTGACCTACACCTACGCGTCGTCCAACGAGACGGTCGCGACGGTCAGCACCTCCGGCCTCGTCACGGCGGTTGGCAACGGCACCGCGGTCATCACGACCACGGCGGCGACTGCCACCAACAGCCTCTCGGTCGCCACGACGATCAACGTCGCGAGCGCCTCGGTCTCGATCAGCACGATCACCACGGGTGGCCTTGGAACTCCGGTCAACCTGGCGAACGTCGCCGGCCAGATCGAAGTCACCATGAACGTCTCCGCTGGCAACCAGACGCTGGACTCGGTCCGCGTGAAGCTTGGTTCCCAGGCGGCCGCTTCGCAGGGCTTCACGGTCAACGGTGCGCCGAATGCGCCTGTGACCCTGTCGATCAACACTGCGGAGTACGCGATCAACGCCGACTCGACCTCGACCGTCCGCTACCTGAACGGTTCGACGGGCGTCCAGGCTGAGCTGTTCGTGCGTGGTGCCTCGGGCCCGACGGCCTCGAACACCATCACGATCAACCTGAACAACACCGACACGTTCCATGCCCGTTGGGCCCTCCCGACCACCTCGGCGATCGCTCCGGCGACTGGCCTGCAGTGGTACGGTGGTCCGAGCACGACGACGACGATCAACGCGATCCCGGTCATGTACTCCGGGAACACGATCACGTCGGCCACGCTCCACATGGACGACTTCTCGGTCGCTGGTAACGCGTCGCTCTGCGGCGCTGCGGTGACGGACGCTGCTGCGCCGTTCACGGCCAGCTTCGCTTGCACGGGCATCACCAACACGACGGTGCAGCCTGGCGTTGCGGCTTCGCTCCGTGGCGATGGCAACCCGGGTCCGGCCGCCGTCGGTGGTAACTCCGCCGCTGGCTTCCACACGGTGCTGTTCGCCAACGCTGGTCCGCTCGTCCAGGGCGCCGCGATCCCGGTCCGCATCGACGTCGCGGGTCCGGCCACGGCCACCTACGCGTGGGTCGCCGGTACGACCTTCGATTACTGGGCGAACGCGAGCTTCCGCTTCGACACCAGCACCAGCGGTATCTTCTCCCGCGCTCGTGCGGCTGACGGCGGCGTTGGTGCCTCCGCTGCCTCCACGGACGTGTACGAGTTCGAGGATCGCGCCGTCTCCGGCACTGCCTGGGCCGTGCACACCGCGAACACGAACAACATCCCGGAGAACGCTGCCGACTTCACGGTCAATGCCTACAACGGCCGTGTGACGGAAATGGATCTCCTCGGCAACGCCACGATCACGTACCTCGGCAACACCACGACCTCGCCGGGCCAGAACTTCGGCGTGGACACGACGATGCCGACGTTGACGTACCTCACGACCGCGCTCGAGCCCCGTATCGCCCTCCCGGCGACGGACACGCTCGGCAACACCAAGATCCTCACGAACGATGGCAACATCGCGAACACCACTCGTGCGGACTCGGCGTACTTCGGCGTGCGTTACACCGATACCCGTTCGGGCTTCAACCTGAACAACGGTACGGAAGCGCAGTACATCCGCATCACGCGCATCGGCCAGCCGGGCGCTCCGGGTGCCAGCACCTGCGTCCTGGGTGTTGTCTCCAGCAGCGTTTGTAACTTCGCTCGCCGTGTGGGCGTCGTGGACGCCACGGACCTCACCCAGCGTCGCGACACCACTGGTGTCTACGGCTCTGGCGTGAACTTCTCGGGTGGTGGCACCGGTGACCTGTACACGCCGGCCACTGCTGGTGACTCGGCCGGTTACTACACGTACGAGACGTACGTTGTTGACCGCGCTGGCAATGCCACCGCGACGATCAGCAAGACGGTCGCCGTCGACGTTGACGCGCCGCTGGCTACTGGCCTCAACCCGGCCGCTGCTGGCCTGGTCGCTGGTTCGGCCAACGTCTGGTTGCCGATCGGCGCCGACGAACTCGAAGTGCTCGATGCCGCGTTCGGGTTGCGTTATCCGAACATGGCCGACGGTACGGCGCAGGATACGATCTACTTCGATCGCAAGTTCATCACCGACTTCAAGGCCGGCTTCTCCGGTCTGCCGCTCGCGGGCCTGGTTGGCCCGGGTCAGACCTACGGCAACAGCGGCATCACGCTCCCGGTGAACTTCTTCCGTGGCGTTGATACCGTGCTTGTCGCGGACTCGACCGCTCCGCTCACCGTGTCGGCGACCTACAAGCCGACCACGGCGATGGCCGAGATGTACGACATCCGCTCGTTCACCTCGAGCTCGGTGGTGTACCCGAACCTGTCGTCCGGCTTCTACAGCACGGTGATCCTCCCGAGCCAGGTTTCTAATGGCGCGGTGGTCTCGCTGGGTGCCGCCGGTTCGCAGTGGTATGTCTTCGGTACTGGTACGACGGGCAGCACGATTCAGGCGGAAGTCCGTCAGACCACCGTCATCAACAACGCTCCGTTCACCCAGGTCGCGTTCTTCCGCGCTCCTGCAGGTGGCACCGGGCGCTGGATCTACCTCGGGACGGTCGCGACGGCCAGCCCGAACGATCAGGGTGGCAATCGCTTCTGGCGCTACACGCTGTCCGGTGTTGCTCCGAGCCTTGCGACGGGCGATCGCATCCGCGCCATTGGTATCACGGCGTCGGGTGACGGCCTCTCGACGCAGACCCACGTCCAGCCGTAAGCAGTAACGCTCCACAAGTGGTAAGCAGCGGGCTCCGCCGAAAGGCGGGGCCCGCTGTGCGTTGGGCCCTTGGTGGGCTCCGGAGGCCCGCTATCGCGCCGCCACGCTGCCTTCGGGTGGCGTCGGGCCGCAATACGCCAGAGCAGTACCGCCTGACGGCGGGTACATGCGAAAAGGGCCGCCCCTCAGGGGGGCGGCCCTTTCGCAGTCTCTCTGTACCGTCAGCTACTTCTGCGTCGAGTCCGGCTTCGCAGAATCGGGCGCAGCGGGGATCGGATCCGACGGAGGCACCGGAACTACCTTTGCCGCGGCAGCGGCTGCCGCATCGGCAACGTCCCTGGCACGCATCAGGATTCCGTACTTGGACGTGACATCGTCCATGTGCCCCCAGCCCCATCCCTCGAGCTTGCCATTCACCACCACCACCGGGACGAGTTCCTTGTCCTCGACCTCCGGATCGGCCCAGAGACGGCGGTTCCCAGCATCAAACATGTAGATGTCAAACTCGCGTCCGTCGACGAGGAACCGCTTGCGGTTGTACACGTTCTGGATGGTGTCCCCACGCGGGGCGACTCCATCGGCCAGGATCCGCAGCGTCGAGTCGCGCGAAATCCCCTCATCGAGGGCGCGGATGTGCTGATCGCCACACGCGGCGGCGGCCAGGGCGGCTGCGGTGGCGAGGCAGGAGCGTTGTCTGCTGTTCATAGGGTCGGTCAAGGACTGGTACGAGGGCCACAATCTAGCAGTGGCCTTGGGTACACGCAGCCGACCGCGGTGTTTCCGATGGCGGCTACCCCCTGAAGCCAGCGGCCGTCATAGAGACCGGGGTGAGCTCGAAAACCCGCCCAAATGCCACTGCAATCGCCTCTCGGACGACGGTGGGCTCGACACGCATGGGCGCCAACTCGGTGGCCGCTGAGGTCATCTGGACGTCTGCAATGCCACAGGGAACCATCAGGTCGAAGAACGAGAGGTCGGTGCTGACGTTGAGGGCGAATCCGTGCCACGTCACCCAGTCCCGGGCATGGACGCCAATCGACGCGATCTTCCGTAGCCAACGGTCACCATCGGCACCGACCCAAACACCGGTATATCCGGGGTTCCGTCCTGCGGCGATCCCGAAGGTGGCGAGGGCGACGATGAGCGACTCTTCCACTTGGCGGAGGTACCAGTGGAGGTCCTTGCGGTGGCGCTTGAGGTCGAAAACCGGGTAACCGACCAGCTGTCCGGGGCCATGGTAGGTCACGTCGCCGCCGCGCTCGACCTCGAACACCTCGACGCCTCGCGCCCGCAACAACTCGGGCGTCGCGACGAGGCTGGCCTGCTTGGCGGCGCGACCGAGCGTCACGACATGCGGGTGCTCAACGAGCAGCAACACGTCCTGATCGATCTCGCCCGAGATCCGGCGACGGGCGACGTCCCGCTGCAGCTCCAGCGCCGCGGCGTACGGCATGGTGCCGAGGTCGGAAACGAGGAGGGAGGGGAGGGACATCTCAGCGTCGGTCATGGGCCCCGGCTTTCGCCGGGGACCCATGCGGTCAGGCGTGCAGCATCTTCCCCATCGAGTCGAGCACCGCCTCGGCCACCGCTTCCGACAGGGTCGGGTGCGCATGGATGGCGAGGTCGATCTCCTCGACGGTGTACTCGTTCTCGCGCGCGACCAGCAGTTCGTGAATCAGTTCCGTCGCGTGGGCCCCAACGATGTGAGCACCGAGGATTTCCCCATACTTCGCGTCGCGGATGATCTTGACGAACCCATCCGTTTCACCGGCCGTGCGGGCGCGACCGTTGGCCGAGAAGGGGAACTTGCCGACCTTGTAGTCGAGCTTCTTCTCCTTGCACTGCGCCTCCGTCAGCCCAATCGAGGCGACTTCCGGGTGGCAGTAGGTGGCGTTGGGGATGTTGCCGTAGTTGATGGCATGGGCATGCTGCCCGCCGAGGAGGTCGGCGAGGATGTGCCCCTCGCGTGAGCCCTTGTGGGCGAGCATGGGTGCGCCGATCACGTCGCCGATGGCGTAGATCCCCTTGGCCGTGGTCTCGTAGCTCTTTGGGTCGGCCTTGATGAAGCCGCGTTCGGTAAGCTGCACGCCAGCTTCCTTGAGCCCGAGCTGCTCAACGTTAGGTGCACGGCCGGCGGCGACGAGGACCTTCTCGACCTCGAGGGTTTCCTTCTTCCCGTTTTCCTCGACCGAGAACGTGACGGAGTCCTTGCCGACCTTCACATCGGAGAGCTTGGCCCCGAGGTGAAGCTGGATCTTGCGCTTCTTGAAGGCGCGGCCCAATTCGGCGGAGCAGTCGGCATCCTCGAGCGGCAGCAAGCCGGGCATCACCTCGATCAGGTGCACCTCGGAGCCGAACGCGTTGAACACGTCGGCGAACTCACAGCCCACCGCGCCCGCGCCGACGACGGCAATCGACTTGGGGGCCTTTTCCAGGACCAGGGCCTCGTCCGACGAGATCACGGTCGTCTTGTTGAGTTCGAGCCCAACCTGGGGGAGTCCTTTCACGCGTGAGCCGGTGGCAATCACCACGGCCTTCTTGGCCTCGTGGGTCTCCGTCTTTCCATCGGCCCCGGTGACCACGACCTTCTTGCCGCCGCCGAGCTTGGCGACCCCCTTGATCCAGGTGACCTTGTTCTTCTTGAACAGGAACTCGACCCCCTTGGAGTTTTGCGTCGAGACGTTGCGCGAGCGCTTCATCGCCACGCCGAAGTCGAGCTTCACCTCGCCGACAGTGACCCCGAAGTCGGCCGCATGTTTCACCTGGTTGGCGACGGCCGCGGAGGCGAGGAGGGCTTTGGCGGGGATACATCCCCACAGGACGCAGGTCCCGCCGAGGGCCTCGCGCTCGATGACCGCAGCCGAGAGGCCGAGTTGCCCGCAGCGAATGGCGCCGACGTAGCCGGCGGGTCCACCACCAATGAAAATGACGTCGTACGAAGCCATGACGAGAAGAGGTCGAGAGTCGGGGTCAGGTGCCGCTGGAAACTAATCGCGGCCCCATGGGTATCGGCCTCTCCCCTCGGGAATCGTCCTCCGCCTCACCGCCCCGCGTCCGAGCGCGGGGCAGCCCTTCGTCGGCCCGATCTAGCGTCGGTCGGGGGCTACGCGAACCCGGCGCGTCTGGCTGCGCACGCCATCCGACTCCGTAATCTCCAGCTCTGTGCCGGTCGTCATGACCAGTGCACTGGTGCCGCGGGCGAGCGAGAGGATGTCGCCGGTCCGGGCGTCGCGAACGAGGACTCCGGTGACGGAGTTATCGCCGCCTCGGACGCGAACGCCACGGCCTTCCCGCTCGATGGTCGGTCCGTCGGTCGCCTGGCGAGCAGCGGATGAGGCGCGTCGTTCTGCCTGACGCCCGTTCCCCGAGACCCTGATACGGGAGAGGTCCAGGTCCCGCAGCATGTCGGCGGGGATGACGAAGGCAAAGTGCCGAGCCGTCGGATCCGGACTGTCGCCAGGTACCTGGACGTCGAAGGCGAGGTTGAGGATGGACTCACCAGCGGGGCCGAAGGCCTCGAGGCGGTAAGGACCGGCGCGTTCCGGAAGGGCGGGCGGGGCGTTGACCTCGAAGGCGGGCTCAAGGATCAGCTGCCCGCGCTGGATGCGCCCCCACACGAGCAGCCCGCGCCGTGGGTTGGGGTTGCCCCCAAGAACGCGTGCGCTGCCCGAGAATCCGTTGGTGGTGCGGTAGTTGAGCACCGCGTTGTAGGTATAGTCGGAGATCCAGATGTTCGAGCAGTAGCCCATGAGGTCGGCCATCGACGGGGCCTTGAGGGCGGCGCTGGTCAGGGAGTACCCGTAGTGCCCGATGCTGCCCCCCGAGTGCGGGTAGGACGGATCCGGGTTCCCGGCGCCTCCGCAGGGGGCGTGAAACCGTCCGAAGTTGTGCCCCAGCTCGTGGGCAACCACTTCCGATGCACTCGGCAAGTGGTCCCAGGAGAGGGTGGCACGGCCCGGGACATACCCGAGGCCGGCGATGCCGGAGGTGTAGTTCACGCGGGCAATGCCGGCGTAGTAGCGGGTGGAGCCATCCGCCGTTCGGAGGGCATTCAGCTCGGACAGGACCTGGCCCCAGGCGCCGTTGCCGTCGTCGGCCTGCAGCACGGGCGCATTCGTCGTATAGGCGGCCCGCACGTCGATGTTGGTGGTCCCGATGGGGAACATGGCGAGCGAAGCCGAGAGGTAGGAGCCCGCGTTGCCCGCATTGACTCCCCCGGTGGTGCCATTGACGCTCTGGGTGACCGGGACCAGCCGCACATCAAAGGACGGCAGCGTCCGCACATCCATGGTGGCTGCGGCTCCCGAGACCGGGTACGTGTTGTCGCTCTCGGACGACTCGACGACGGCGTTGGTGGGATCGACGTCGGCGAGGATCTTGAGCCCCGGCTGCATCAGGGAGCCCGGGATGAGCGTGTTCCACGAGTTTGTCAGCGGGGATTGGCTGATACTCGTCGGCACGGCGGAGGACGGGGCGGCAATCGTGACGGTCGAGTGGAGCGTGGTGCCCTGATAGAAGCGGACACGGACGGCCGCCGACGTGGTATTGCTGGTATTGGCCTTGGCAAACACGCGCAGGAGGCCGTCCTTGCCCGCGACCAGTGGTACGCCGCCCGCGTAGGTCTGCACGACTTGCTGCACGTGCATGCCGTCGATCGAGAGGTTGAGGGCCGCGGGTGGTGGTGGGGGCCCGCCACTCGTGGTGTAGGTGACCGTGATGTTCGAGGTGACGCCGCCACCGACGGTGGCCAGCGTGCTGGCCGGGGTGACAGTGTAGGTGCTGGCACCGACCGTGACCGGTGCCGCGACCAGGGTGTACACCCCCTGAAGCAGACCGTTGAGTGTTGTGGATTGCGTGAGCACCTGTGAGAATCCGCCGGGCCCGGTCATGGTCACGGCGGCGCTCGTTCCTCCGGGGAGCCCAGCGATCGTGACGTTCAGGGCGCCGGTGGCCGTCACGTAGTTGACGGTGGCCTGCAGGGCGACCGTGGAAGCGACGACATTGAGGGTTTGCGAGGCGGGATTCGGCGCCCAATAGGAGTTGCCGCTTTGGGCGATCGCCGCGGAGAGCGTGTAGGCCCCTGGTGTGAGACCGGTGATGAGCGCCCCTTCCGTGAAGGGGCGGCTAAAGCCGCCAGGGCCGGTAAGCGTGAGGGTGGCGGGAACGCTGATTGGCAGGCCGGTCACGGTGAGGCTGACGAGGCCTGACGCGAGGGCATACGCGACGCTCGCCTGGGAGGGCGTGGCGCTGGCGGCGATGGTGACCTGCTGGCTTGCGTTCGAGCTTGCGTATACGTGGACGCCGGCCGGGGTGGCGCCAGCACTAATGGTGTAGGTGCCCGGCTTGAGTCCCGTGAGGGTGGACGTCGTCGCCACGGTCGCGCTGTAGTTCTCCGGCCCCGACACGGTCACGTTGGCCGGGATCGACTGCGGCAGGCCGTTGATCACGACCGACAGGGAGCCGCGCGTAATGGCGTACCGCACGGCCGCTTGCGCCGGCAGGCTCGACGCGGCGACAACGACGGTCAGGGGTCCGGTGCTCGGCCCCCAGGTGACTCCCGCGATGGCCACGGTGATGGGCGTAACGAAATAGGTGCCTGGGGCGAGGCCGAGGATGGTTTCGCTGGCCGTGAGCGTCCGCAGGAAGTTGTCCGGGCCGGTCACGCGCACCTGGGCGGAGGCACCGTTCGGGAGTCCGCTGACGTCAACCGCCAGGCGTCCGGTGGCGATCGCATACGTCAGGGTGGCGGGCATCGGCTCGAGCGAGGCGGCGACCACCAGTTGTTGGGCGGCACCGGCCTGGTATTGGTCGGGGCCGACGGCGACGGACGCCGCTGCAACGGTGTAGGTGCCCGGGGCGAGGTTGGTCACCGTCTCGCCGGACTGGACGGTGCGGCTGAAGGCGTTGGGGCCGGCCAGGGTGGCGGTGGCGGCAGCTCCACCCGGGAGGCCGGTGATGGCTACCGTGACGGCGCCCGTGGCCAGCTGCCAGGTGTGGGCGGCCGGCACCGGTGTCGTGCCCGCGGTGACCTGAACGGTCACTGGTGCGGTCGATGCCGTCCAGGTGTGCCCTTCGGCGGCGACGGGGGATGCTGTCACGGTGTAGGTCCCGGGGGCCAAACCACCCACGCGACCGGCGGCGTTGACGGTACGCGCGTAGCCGTTCGGGCCCGTGATGCCGACGATGGGGGCGGCCCCAGTGGGCAGCCCGGTGGCCTGAACGGCCAGGGCGCCGGTGGCGATGGTCCACGCGACGGTCGCCGTTGCGGACCGACCGGCACCGACCGTCACGCTTTGCGAGGCCGTGGTGGTGGCGTATCGGTCGTCACCGTCGACGACCTCGGATGCAACGATGGTGTAGGCCCCCGGGGCGAGGTCACTCAGGGTTTCGGTGGCAGCGACGGTGCGCGAGAACCCAGAGGGGCCGGAGACGATCGCGTTGCCGGCGGCGCTGGCGGGAAGACCACTCAGGGTGACGGTCAGGGTGCCGAGTCGATTCCCGCTTCCCCCACCGGCTGGTCCGCCCTCGCTGCCGCCGCAGGCGGCGAGCGTGGTCAAGGCGAGAAGGCGGAGGGCGAAGCGGGAGATTCGAGTCGTGGACATCATCGGCGCACGCGGAGGCAGTCCACGAAAGACGCCTCGCAAGCGGCTCCAGCAACGGCTGAGCCCGGCGTGTGACGGGCATCACATCGGTTGTTGGTCCGGGCGCGCGCCGCGGTCGAGACGAAGCACGGGAAGTACCCCCGTGCTGCTCGTGCCGCGTCTGAAGAAGCCGCGAACGACAAAGGCCCCAGCGTTCGCCGAGGCCCAATGTCTACCGTCGTCCGCCCACTGCCGTCTGCCCGTCCTAGTACGCCAGCATCAACGGATTCTCGATCAACCGCCGCAGCGTCTGGAGGAACTTCGCCCCAAGGGCTCCATCGATCACCCGATGATCACAGCTCATCGTGATGCGCATCCGACGGCGAACCTGCACCGCACCGTTCACCACGACGGCCTTGGCCTCGATCCCACCAACGGCAATGATCCCGGCCTCCGGGGGATTGATGATCGCCGTGAACTGGTCGATGCCAAACATCCCGAGGTTCGAGACGGAGAAGGTGGAGCCGGTGTATTCCTCGGGCTTGAGCTTGCGGTCACGCGCGCGGGCGGCGAGGTCGCGCGACTCCGCCGCGATCGCGCTCAATCCCTTGAGATGGGCGTCAAAAATCACCGGAGTGATCAAGCCATCGGGGATGGCCACCGCCATGCCGAGGTGTACCCGATCCCAGTACCGGATCGCGTCGCCCAGCCAGTGGGCGTTGCATTCCGGGTGTTGGTGCAGCGCCGTGGCGACGGCCTTCAGGACGACGTCGTTGAAGGACACCTTGTACGCATCCCCGAGTTCCGCCATCGCCGCGCGCATCTCGGCGACGCGCTCCATGTCGACCTCGGCGGTGAGGTAGAAGGTCGGGACCGGGCCGATCGATTCGGCGAGGCGGCGTGCAATTGTCTTGCGGATCTGCGTCAGGGGCACGTCCCGGTGCCCCGGCCCTGCGGGGGCCGCAGCGCGCGCCATGGCCGCGACAGGGGCGGCCACGGATGGGGATGTGGTCGGCGCCGTGTCGATATCGCGCTTGACGATGCGTCCGCCGGGGCCGGACCCCTGGAGGGTGCCGAGGTTGATCCCGCGTTCGGACGCCAGACGTCGGGCGAGCGGTGAGGAGCGCTGTCGTCCCGTGGGGGCGGCTTCCGGTTGCGGGGGGGCTGTGGGCGTTGCCGGGGCGACGGCGGTGGGCGCGACGGCGCTCGGTGCGGCTGGAGGGGGCGGGCTCGCGATGGGCGCTGAGCTGCCGACCAATGCATCGATGTTCTCGTCTGCGCCGGCGATCACCCCGATGAGGGCACCGACCGGTGAGGTGGTGCCATCGGCAAGGAGTCGTTTACGCAGCACGCCCTCCCCGCGGGCGACGAGTTCCATGATCGCCTTGTCGGTTTCGACCTCGGCGAGCACGTCGCCATTCTTGATGGCGTCGCCCTCGTTCTTGAGCCACTTGACGAGGCGGCCTTCCTCCATCGTGGGAGAGAGGGCCTCCATGAAGATCTTGGTAGCCATGAATGCTGGTCGCTGGTGGCGTGTAGCTGGATCTGGTAGCTGCGTGTTGCCTTCTGTTGCTCGTGCCGGGTGCTGCGCCCAAGACTGGTTGCGTGCCTGGTGCTGGAGGCGGCACCCGCGAATCGCCGTTTGCCGTCTGCCGTTAGTCCAGGTACATCACCTTGCGTACGGCGGCGACCGTCTTGGCGAGATCGGGTTTGGCCGCCTTTTCGATGTTCTTTGCGTAGGGCATGGGGACATCGGCCTGGTGAACGCGCACGACCGGGGCGTCGAGGTCGTCAAAGCAATCGCGCTGGCAGTAGTCCACGATCTGCGCGCCGACACCGCAGAACTCCCATCCTTCTTCGAGTACCACGACGCGGTTGGTCTTGCGAACCGAGGTGGTCAGGGCTTCGGTGTCCAGCGGGCGGATGGTGCGGAGGTCCAGGACGTCGAGTTGGATGCCATCCTTCGCCATCGTGTCGGCCACCTGCAGCGCGAGGGGGACGGACTTGCCGTAGGTCACGAGCGTGCAGTCGGCACCTTCGCGCTTGAGGTCGGCCTTTCCGATCGGGACGATGTAGTCCCCATCCGGGACCTCGCCCTTGTGGTTGTACATCATTTCGCCCTCAAAGAAGACCACCGGGTTGTCATCCCGGATGGCGGCCTTGAGCAACCCCTTGGCGTCGTACGGCGTGCCAGGGGAAACCACCTTGAGGCCCGGGATGTGTGCGAGCCACGATTCAAAGGCCTGGGAGTGCTGGGCGGACAACTGGAGCGCGGCGCCGTTGGGGCCGCGGAACACCATCGGCATGTGGTACTGGCCGCCGGACATGTAGAGCATCTTGGCCGCCGCATTCACGACCTGGTCGATGGCCAGCAGGGCGAAGTTCCAGGTCATGAACTCGATGACCGGGCGCAGTCCGACCATCGCGGCGCCGACGCCCACGCCGGCGAACCCCAGCTCGGTAATGGGGGTGTCGACGACGCGCATCTCGCCGAACTCCTGCAGGAGTCCCTTGGAGACCTTGTATGCTCCCTGGTAGACGGCGACTTCCTCGCCCATGAGGAAGACGCGGTCATCGCGCTGCATCTCTTCGCGGAGCGCCTGGTTGAGGGCGTCGCGGTACGTGATGATCGGCATCAGGTTGTCGTCTCCACCAGGACGTCCTCGTACAAACTCTCCAGTGCTGGTTCCGGGCTCGCCTCGGCGAAGTCCCAGGCGTCTTGCACCACGGCGCGGACCTCGTCATCCATCGCGGCCATGCGGGCGTCGTCCACCTCGCCGAGCGCCTCCATGTGCTGCCGCAGCACGTTAATCGGGTCGCGCTGCATGTACTCCTCGAGTTCCTGCTTCGAGCGATAGGTCCCGCTGACGGCATCCGACATCGAGTGCCCCATGAACCGGTAGGTCCGGACCTCGAGCAGCGTGGGCATCGACTCGGCGCGGGCGCGCTGGAGCGCCTCACCCATCGCCTGTCGCACGGCAAGGACGTCCTGACCGTCCACGACGCCGCGCGGCATGTCGTACGCCGCACCGCGCTGGTAGATGTCGTGGATGGCCGACGCACGCTCCAGCGCGGTGCCCATCCCGTAGCGATTGTTCTCGATGATGTACACCACCGGGAGCTTCCACAGCCCGGCCATGTTCAGGGCCTCATGAAAGGCCCCGGTGTTCACCACCGACTCGCCCATGAAACACGCGATGGCCTGATCGCCGCCGCGATACTTGATGGCGAAGCCGACCCCGGTGGCGATGGGGACGTGGCCGCCGACGATGCCGTGCCCGCCGAGGAAGTTCGTGTTCCGGTCGAACAGGTGCATCGATCCGCCCTTGCCGCGCACGCACCCGTCGCTGCGGCCGAACAGCTCGGCCATGACGGCGCGTGGCGTGATGCCGCGCGCGAGTGCCTGACCATGGTCGCGGTAGGTGGTGATGACGTAGTCGTCGGGGCGCAACATGGAGATCACGCCGGTGCCGCAGGCTTCCTGCCCGATGTACAGGTGGCAGAAGCCGCCGATGCGGCCGAGCGCGTACGCCTCGGCACAGCGTTCCTCAAATCGGCGTTGCAGCAGCATCGAGCGCAGGAGCTCCCCGCGCGTCGCAGCGTCGGTGGCGCCCGCGGTGCTGCCTGCCGGGGCGTCAGCTTTCTTCTTGGCCATTGGTGGTGTGGGCAACGATCCGTGGTTCTCCGCGGGATGGGTGTCCCGGGGAGGTGCAACGGAGCGGTGCGGTGCGGCCTATTGCCGCAGCGGCATCGCGGTCCGGTGGTGCGTGCTGGACTGCCGTATGGCGAACGAGGAAGCGGTACGCTTCCCTAGGTCGCCATCCCTGCCGCCTGGACCTGCTCCCAGGCGTGATAACTGGAGCGAACGAGCGGCCCCGCTTCCACGTGCCGGAATCCCATGGCGAGCCCCGCGTCGCGGAGCTGCCGGAACTCTTCCGGGTTGTAGTATCGGTCGATTGGGAGATGGGCGTCGGACGGGCGGAGGTATTGCCCGAGCGTGAGGATATCCACGTCCACTTCCCGAAGGTCGCGCATGACCTGCAGCACCTCCTCGACGACCTCGCCCAATCCGAGGATGATCCCGGTCTTGGTAGGGATCGCCGGCGCTATGCGCTTGGCGGTGCGGAAGATGTTCATCACCCGTTCGTAGCGGCCGCCCGGACGGGCACGCTTGTAGAGCCGCGGAACGGTCTCGGTGTTGTGGTTGTAGATCTCCGGTCCGGCGTCCAGCACCTTCCGGATCGAGTCTTCGTTCCCTTGGAAATCGGGGACGAGCACTTCGACCGAACATCCCGGGACCCTCTCGTGGACGAGACGGATGGTCTCGGCGAAGATGTGCGCCCCGAAATCCGGAAGGTCGTCCCGGTCGACCGAGGTGATCACGACATGTCGCAAGGACATCTGTTCTGCGGCGGACGCGACGCGGGCAGGCTCCTCGATGTCGTAGACGGGGGGCCGCCCATGGCTGACGGCGCAGTAGGCGCAGTTGCGGGTGCAGACGTCTCCAAGAATCATGAAGGTCGCCGTGCCGTGTTCCCAGCACTCACCCACGTTGGGACAATGCGCCTCCTCGCACACCGTGTTGAGCTTGAGTTCGCGCATCAAGCCCTTGAGGCGTATGTAGTTAGCTCCGCCTGGCGCCTTGACTTTCAGCCAGGGCGGCTTGCGTTCCGGCAACGGGACGGCGCGTTTCCGTCCCAGGATCTGATAGAGCTGTTCGGCCATTCTGGGATCTCAATGCGGCCCGGACTCCACGAGTTTCGGGCGCCAAGGGCGGGAATGTAGCCGCCGCGACACGCTCGGCGCCATTGGATAACCGCCTACCCGACGGCCGGGGGTTACACTGGAGAGGTACGAGCCTGGCGGGGGTTTGTGAAACGGAGCAGGGGGGTGGCGCGTATGCCCTTCTGTTGAGGGAATGGCTCCGGGTAAGACCGGAAAAACGAATTGCACGAGGGTGGTACGATGCTCCGCACAGTGTTCATGATCGGCTTGTTCGCCATTGGAGGGTTGTTCCTCCTCAAGGTGCTTTTTGGTGTGTTTGCGGTGTTTTTTGCCCTGCTGATCTCGCTGCTCAAGATGGCGATCTTCGTCGGGCTGGTCGGCGCGGCGATTTACCTGGTGGTCCGGATCCTGAGTCCGGATACCGCGCGCCGGATGCGGGAGAAGTGGGCGGGGATGGAGGGGTAGGAAAGCGGGGCTGTTGTCGGTGGCTTTTCGCTGCGACTGGTTGCCCGGGGCTGGAGCTGGGCTTTAGCTCCCGTCCCTCGTGCTCCGCACCTTCGGCTCGGTGACCGGGTGCCTGGTAGCACGGCGCTCCTCGCTCACGCCGGGCGCGCGAGTTCCTCGACGATCGCCCAAGCGAGCAGCGGCACCATGATCTCGTGGTGGCCGGTCAGCTCGTAGCCGTGGCCGCCTTCCAACGTGGGGCGCTGCACCACGTTCATCCGCGGCCGATAGTGCCGCTGCATATCCAGGTCGCAAGTGGTGAACCCGGTGGGTCGTCCGGCGCCGAGGTTGCGGGCGACGGTCAGCGCCTTGAGAAAGACCTCGGGCATGATGACGGCGCTGCCCAGGTTGAGCACGACGCCGCCTTCATGCAGCCCGTCGAGGGCGGCGGCCAGTCGCCGGAAGTCGCGATGTGAGGTGTCGCCGATGGCGGCTCCACTAGCGGCCGGGTGCTGGTGGATGATCTCCGCGCCTAACGCGGCGTGCACACTGGTCGTGACCCCCAGGCGTCGGGCCCCCAGCAGGACCGACAGTTCGGCGTTGACGAGGTCGGTGCGGGCTTCGAGGGCGCGGGCGACCGATTCGCCCATCCCCCACCCCTCCGCCATTCCGCGGACGAAGGCGTCGTTCAACTCACGTCCCGTCTCCTCCGCCATTCCGAACGTGCCGTCGCGCAGGCCGGCGGCCACATCCTCCGAGGTCGCCCCAAAGCGCGCCATCTCGTAGTCGTGGATCGCGGCGGACCCGTTCATCCCGATGTGGGTGATGACCCCGCGTTGCATGAGATCAATCAGGACAGGCGCCAGCCCCGTCTTGACGATGTGCCCGCCGAGCATGGCGACGACGGCGCGTCCGGTCCGGGTCGCCTGGGCGACGTCGCGGGCGACCTGGCGGAAGTCGCGGGCGACGAGGATGTCGGGGAGGGCGTCCAGAAAGGCGCCGAACGTGCGCTCCGCGTCGGGGACGGCGCGGGAGAAGTCGGTGGCGCTGACCTTGTTGGGCCGGGCCCGGACGGGAACGGTGCGAACCCGCGCGAGGTCGGCCTCGGGGGTGCCTAACGCGGTGTCGCGTTGGCGGGCGCGTGGCGGGCGGATGTGAGGTACAGGTTGAGGGAACCGATCTTCGTCTTTGACTTCATCTGCACCATCATGCGCTGCGCATCGTCGGTGAGCCAGATGCGCGCTTCACCCTTCTCCGAGAAGATGCCCTTCGACTTGATGACGGGCTGGATCACGACGGTCTGGAAGGTCCCCGCCGGGACCTTGATGGTCTCTCGACCCAGTACCTTGATGACCACCGGGTTGCGATCCGGCCGGAAGTAGCGATCGAACGAGTAGGTGTGCCCGGCCTCAAGTGGCAGCGTGCGGACGAAGTACAGGAAGGCGCCATCGTCGAGCGGCGCGGCGACGCTGGGCTGTTCCGGGGCATCGCCCTCACGAAAGGCCTGCCGTTCGGGGAACATCTCGTACCGGCGCTCGCGCACCTTGCCGCCCTCCTCCAGGTCCTGGACGAAGCGGAGCGAGTAGAGACCGTCGCGGGCGAACCAGCTTTCGAGGACGTCGTCCACCCGGTAGAACGGCACGCCGCCGCGCACGCGAAACCGCGTGTGCCAGGCCTCGATGCCGCGGATGGTCTCCAGGCCCAGGGTCTCCATGGTGCCTTCGCCGACCTTGATCTTGCCGAACTTGAGGTCGTAGGTAAAACGCTCGCCTAACGCGAACGGCACCGGCGTGCCGGCCTCCGCCGCCGGTGGCTGCGCGGCGAGTCCGGCGGGCAGGAACGCGAACAGGGCCACGAGCGAGAACCGCATCCTACGGCTTGGCGGGCAACTCGTTCAGCGAGCGGCGTCGCGCCGACCGGCCATACGTGAACAGCGCCCACGCATCGGACATGGGACGCAGGCGGGAGTCGCGCATGCGCAGGTCGTAACGCGGCTCGAGGGGGAGCAACTCCACTCGTCGCGCGTGGGGCACCGACGAGAGCAACACGTCGACATTGGTTGCCCAGCCGGTGCCTGCGAGCATCGGACCATCGCCTGCCGCCTTGAGGGCGTCCCGAAGCACCGAGACCCGATACAGGCGGAACGAGCCAAAGGGATCAGCGATTCCCGCGGTGCGGACAAACGGGCGCAGGGCGAACGGGGCGAGGCGTCGCAGTCGGCGCACCGGCACCGGCGTGGCGAGGGGTGCCGGCGCAGCGACTTCCCCCACGACGATGTCGGCACCACCCTCGAAGCGCTTCACGAACTCCGGAATCAGCTCGGGGCGATCGGTAAAGTCCCCCTGGAGGGTAATCACGGCATCCCGTCGGGCGTACTTGGTCCGGGCCGAAGCTGCCATGAACAACTCGGTCAGGGCGGCGGCATACCCAACGTGCTTGTCCCCGCCGAGGATCGTGAGGGGAAGCACCGACTCGTATCCGGCCAGCGTCTCCGCGGTCGCGTCCGTGCTGCCGTCGTTGAAGACGATGATCTCATACTCCCGCGCGTAGTCCTGGAACACGGCGCGGAGTTTCCAGAGGAGCACCCCGATGGTGGGGGCCTCGTTGTGGACGGGAATGCAGATGTAGAGCACGAGGGAAGGGTAATCGGCCAGACCCAAGGGGGGAAACGCAAGCGCCCCGCGGCTTTTACCCGCGAGCTGCGCCAGAGGTCTGGGCCGCCAAAACCGCACGATAGATGGACTCGTTGCCATCAACCATGGCATCCACGCCAAAGCGGGCGGCTTGACCGGGTCCGGCCTGACCGAGCGCACTGCGGACGGCGGGCTCCTCGATGAGTCGCGAGGCGGCGGCGGCAAAGGCCGTGACGTCGCCCGCCGGGACCAGGAGGCCCGATGTCCCCGCCGAGATCAACTCGGGGAGCCCGCCGACTGCGAAGGCAACCGGGGGGACACCGAGCGCCATGGCGTCAATCACCGAGGTCCCGAGCCCTTCAGCCGCAGACGGGTGCCACAAGACGTCCAGCCCGGCCACGGCGGGCCCGATGGCGTCGACAAAGCCTGCACGAAAACACGGCACGCCGCTCACCTCCTCGAGCCCTGCGCCCCGACCCCCAAGGAGGACCAGCCGACAGCGCGACCGTGCCGCAGGGCTCAGTTGGTGGGTGATCTCCTGCAGTAGCGATGTGCCCTTCTCGGAGGTCATGGCGCCGACCAGTCCGCAAATCACGGCGTCGCGCGGCCATCCGAGCTCGACGCGCCAATCGCGGGGCGGCTCCGGGCGCGGCGCCGGTACGCCCGAATACACGACGTCGATCCGATCCTCGGTCACGCCTCCTTCGACGAGCGCGCTACGGACAGCCTGAGAAATCGCGATGAACCGCGACACGCGTCGTCCGTACTTCAACCGCCCGCGAGGGACGAAGACCACGCGGCGGGTCACCACGAGGGGGATGCGAGGGAGGCCGAGCAGTGCGACCAGAGCGAGGGCGTGCGACCGCGCGTCGTGCGCGTGGACCACGTCCGGACGCCAGGCCTTGATGTGTGCGCGAAGCCGACGGGCGGCCCCGAGGTCCCAGTCGCCGCGCATGCGAAGCGACGATGCGGCCATGCCAGCGGCGCGAAGCCGCTTGACCAGGGGCGAATCCGCCTGGGCGATAACGAGTGGCTCCCCCCCGCGATCACGCTGTCCCCGCGCCAGGAGGAAGACCTGACGTTGGCCCCCCCGCCATTCGCGACCGGCATCGACATGCAGGAGGCGGAGCGGGGCGAGGGGTGCGAGTGGAGCAGCCATGTCGGAAAGGTGCGAGCGATCACGCGTTGCGGCAACGCGCGTTTCAAGTCTCCGTGGTCGCGCGTCGATACGACGAGCAGGAGGGGCGGGGCCGGTGGCGCATGGAACCTTGGAGCACGCCCCCACGCCTGGTGTACGGCAGCGCAGGTACGGGTCACCCACACAGTCACGGAGGATCACCATGTTGCTGGGCTCGATTCGCCAACGCCTCACCCGCAACGATGCGGAGCTGGCTCTCCAGCTGCTCGTGCGCCTCGATCCTGCCGGCGAACCCCAACTGCGCAAGGCGGTGCGGGATCGCGGGATCGACGTGTTGATCGACGACCCGCGACTGGGTGACGCGCTGCGCTCGCAGGAGACGGGGGCGCTCGCGTCACTTCCCCTCATGATCTACGTGCTCGTGCGCCGTGCGCTGCGCGAGGTGCGCGAGGACGACCGGACCGCCACCGACTTCGTGTCGTCCATTGTGCTGCATTTCGGCCTTGGGGATCGCGCGCGGCGCATCCGCGAACACGACGACGTGACGTACGGCACGCTCGCCGACCTGGCGGTCGATGCGGAGTGCGGGGATCCCACCCGCGCGTTCCTGGCGCGCGCACACATGGGGCACTACGCCCTGTGGCTGGCCGGCCTGTTTCCCGACCGGATCGAGGCGCAGCGGCACCGTCGCGGAGGCCCCGGCCTGGACTACTTCGACGAGATGGGACGGCGCGGCTACGAGATGGCGGCGCACCACCGGTTGGCGCACGCTCACGGCGTGGAGCACGTCTTTGAGCAGGCGGCCGAACACTTCCCGCAGTGGCGCCTTGCGCTCAATCGGCTCAGCGACCGGGTCTTCTTTCCGCATTTCCACTCGGCCGACAAGTTGATCCGCCAGGTGATGTGGAGCTGATCCGCGGGCGCCGCACCAGTTGAGCGGGCCGGAGAGGTTCTTCGAAAAGTCGGTGCGGGGCGGTGCCTCACCGGGGCGACCCATCTCGTGGGCGCGGCTGGTCGGCGCTATCATTTGCGCATGTTCGACGACGTCAAACAGGCGCTGCACGACCTGCTGCATGGCAACGTCTCTCCGGGCGACCGGCGGGAGGCGCTGCACCAGATGCGCGAGACCCTGGTGAGGGCCCGGATGGCGGTGGACGACCTCCGCGCCGGTCTTCGCCAGACGGAGGCACGGCTGGGGCGGGAGCGCACGGAACTGGAGACGGTGCAGCGGCGGCGATCGCTGGCCGAAGGGATCGGGGACACCGAAACGGTGGCCGTGGCGCAGCGGTTTGAGGCTCAACTCGTCGAGAAGGTGGCGCTGCTCGAGAAGCGGCTCGACGTGGAGCGTGGCGAGCTGGCCATGGTCGAGCGTGATGTCGAGGAGATGACGACGCAGTTCAAGGCGGCTCAGGCTGGGGTTGGGTCCGGGCTTCGTTCGGGGGCAGTCGACGAGGCGACGGGGGCGGATCCACTGTCGCGCGATGCCGCGCTGGACACGGAACTCGACGGCCTCGGGCGCGCGCAACGGCGCGCCACCCACGAGGCGGACGCGGACGCGAAGCTCGCGGAGCTGAAGCGCCGCATGGGGCTGTAGCTGCGCACCGTGGTGGCCGGCGCCCTGGCGCTGGCGTGCCCTCTGGCCGCGGTCGCGCAGGGCCGGACGCAGGTCCGGTGCGCGGGCCAGGTGATCACCGACGTGGTGGTGCGGACCGAGGCACCGTCGTTTGGGGCGTCGATGGACCGCCTTCCCTGGCTGGGCCGCGCAGTGACACATGTCCATCGCACGACCTCGGCCGGGGTGATTCGCGCCCTCCTGGTCCTCAAGCCTGGCGATCGCTGTACACCACTGCGTCGATCGGAGAGCGAGCGGTTGCTGCTCGCAATGCCGTTCATCGCGGACGCCTCGGTCACGGCCTACCCTGACGGGGCGGGCGTGCGAATCGAGGTCATCACGGTCGATGAACCACAGGTGGTGCTCGATGCCGGGATCAAGGGAGTGTCGCCCTTTGTGTCGCGTTTCACCCTGGGGAGCGCCAACCTTCTCGGGAACGCCGTGTACGCGTCGGGGCAGTGGCGTGATGGAGGCTTCTACCGCGATGTCTTCGCCGGGCGATACACGAACTACCAGCTCTTTGCCAAGCCGTACCAGCTGGACCTGCGAGGCGGGCGTCGTGAGCTGGGGTACGATTGGTCAGGCCAAGTGGCCTTTCCGTTCCTTACGGACGTGCAACGCGTGGCATGGCGTCTGTCGACAGGCGGCAGTCAGGAGTACACTCGGTTCTTTCGCGGGGGCGAACGGCCCGCCTCGATCCCGGTGCGTCGCGAGTTCATGGAGGGGAGCGTGATCGGGCGGATCGGGCCGTCGGCGCGCATGGGGTTGATCGGGACGCAGTTCTCGGTGGAGGACGTGGAGCCCGGACAAACACCTGTCGTCATCACCCCCGGGGGGATCGTGGCGGACACGACCACCGCGCTCATGGGCCGATATGCGCCGTTCCGCAGCGTTCGGTTGAACGCGCTGCTGGGGTTTCGTCGTGTACGGTTTCGTCGCGTGACGGGGTTCGATGCGTTGAATGCCCCGCAGGACCTGCGCACCGGGGTGCAGCTGAGTTCCACGATTGGCCGCAGCCTGCCGACCTCGCGCGGGGCCTCTCGCGGGGAGTCGTACGTGGGGAGTGAGCTGTACGCGGGGATTGCCGGGGCGCGCACGTTCGCGGCGATCGACGCTGATGTGGAGGCGCGTCGCAGTGACACCGGGGAGTGGAACGACCTGGTGACGAACGGCCGTGCGGCGGGGTACCTGCGCCCGCATCCGCGTCACCTGGTGACGGTGGACCTGAGCTGGTCAGCGGTGCGGGACTCGCGCACGCCGGTCCAACTGACGTTTGCCGACCGGCGTGGTGGGTTGCGCGGCTACCATCGTTCGTGGCTTGGTGGCGGGAGCCGCGTGATCGCCCGGGCGGAGGAGCGGTGGAGGATCGCCAACATCCGCGGGGCCGCTGCGGTTGGCGTGGCGGCATTCGTCGACGCCGGGATCATCGAGTCGGACGGGTCGCCGTTAGGCACGTCGAGCGGGTGGCGGCAGTCGGTCGGTCTCTCGCTGATCGCCGCAGCTCCGGCGCGTTCGCAGCGGATGTACCGCGTGGACTTCGCCCTGCCGACCAACCGCCGCGACGGCGCGCGCTTCGAGCTGCGCCTGACGAGTGAGGACCGCACCCAACAGTTCTGGCGACTGCCCAACGACATCCGCTCCGCGCGGGAGCGCGTGCTGCCGCAGTCGGTGTTCCGCTGGCCGTAAGTCGTCCCGGTCGCGGGGGCCGGATGCCCCCGCCACGGACCGCGCGGACCCGTTACGCCTTGGCCTGGCCCCCCGCCTTGTCCGCCATCATCCGGCGAATGGGCACGATGAGCAGGGCCAGGACGGCAGCTGCCAGGAAGAGGGCGAACGCGGTGCGCCGGAAGAGGTCGGGCATGGCGTTCAGCTGGTTGGGGTCCACGTCGCCCCCGACGATGCCGGCGAACAAGTTGCCTAACGCGATCGACGTGAACCAGACCCCCATCATCTGGCCGACGAACCGCTTGGGGGCCAGGAGGATCATGCTGCTCAACCCCACGGGCGAGAGGCACAACTCCCCGATCGACTGGAGGAAGTAACTCGCGGTCAGCCACCACACCGAGACCTTGAGGGTCCCGCCGCTGGCGGCGACCCGGTCGGCCGCGTTCACCATGAGCCAGAAGCCGAGTCCGGCGCCGATGAGGGCCACCGCGAACTTCGTGGGGCTCGAGGGGTTCCGTCCCTTCGCCCCCAGGCGTTCCCACACGATCGCAAGGACCGGAGCGAACAGGATGACAAACAGCGAATTCAGCGATTGCAGCCAGGAGACGGGCATGTCCCAGCCAAACAGGGAACGGTCGGTGAAGTCGGCGGCGAACAGGTTGAGCGACGTGGGCGCTTGCTCGAAGGCGCCCCAGAAGAACATGGAGAAGACAAACAGCACCATGATCACCGCGACACGCTTCTTCTCATCGGTCGTGAGTCCGGCGAAAAGGAACATGTAGGCGAAGTAGAGCGCCGACATCGTGAGCATGATCGTGCTCATCTGCCCCGCGATCACCACCGGGTCCGGCCGGAAGACGCCGAACATGGCCAGGATTACCACGAGGAAGGCCAGCGCAAACACCGCGAGGGAGATGGTGCGCGCCCGCGCCTGCTCGGCCGGTGTGCCCGAAGGATGCAGGCCATTGTCCCCAAGGCGGGGGCGCGCTTGCGCCCGGAACACGAAGAGACCGACCAACATCCCCAGGCCGGCCGTGCCAAAGCCCCAGTGCCAGCCGATCTTCTCGCCGAGGAACCCGGTGATCAGTGGCGCGATGAACGCACCGGTGTTGATCCCCATGTAGAAGATGGAGAATCCCGCATCCTGCCGGGCCCCACCTTCCGGGTACAGGCCGCCGACCAGCGCCGAGACGTTCCCCTTGAGCAGCCCGGTCCCCAGCACGATCAAGACGAGCCCGAGGAAGAATGCGGCCTGCTCGAACGCGGCGGAGAGTCCAATGGCGAGGTGGCCGAGCGCAATCAGCACGCCACCGACAAAGACGGCGCGCTGCAAGCCAAGCCAGCGATCCGCGACCCACCCGCCGGGAAGCGAGGCGAGGTACACGGACGCCGCGTAGATCCCGTAAATCGCCGAGGCCTCCGCGCGGTCAAAGCCGAACCCTCCGCTGGCGAGCGGGGCCGCCATGTACAACACCAACAACCCGCGAATGCCGTAATACGAGAACCGTTCCCACATCTCTGTCATGAAGAGTGTGGACAGTCCGCCGGGGTGGCCGAAGAAGGTCCGGGGTGAGGTCACGGGGCGTGAAGCGAGGAGGGGAAGGGAGGGAACGCGGCGCTGGGCGCGTCGTGTTCGTTGCCGCAGTTGGGTCAGCTACCAGAGGGATGCAGGGATTCGGAAGGCACGTGGCGCACCGGTTCGTGCGTGGCACCGGCCCGTTGCTGTTCGGGCCACGGCACCACCGTCGGCGGCTGCTTGAGGCAGGCCGTCCAGTGTGCCGGTGCCTTTTCTTCCAGCGGCGGCACGATGGACGCGCAGGCGGCATCCCGGGCCGGGTGATGACAGCGCGGATGAAAGACGCACCCAGCCGGCGGGTTGGCCGGTGAGGGTGGGTCGCCGGCGAGGACAATGCGGTTGCGCTTGCGCTCGGGATCGGGCACCGGGATCGCCGAGAGCAACGCCTGGGTGTACGGCATCAGCGGCTCACGATACAACGCATCCGCTTGCGCAATTTCCATGAACCGGCCGAGGTACATCACCCCAACGCGATTGGCCATGTGTTCGACGACGGAGAGGTCGTGCGCAATGAACAGGTAGGCCAGGCCACGCCGCTTCTGTAGGTCCTGCAGCAGGTTGATCACCTGGGCCTGCACCGAGACGTCGAGCGCCGACACCGGCTCGTCGCAGACGATGAGTCGCGGCTCGACGGCGAGAGCCCGGGCAATGCCAACGCGCTGCCGCTGGCCGCCCGAGAACTCGTGCGGGTACCGCGAGGCGTAGGCGGCTTGCAGGCCGACCTCATCGAGGAGCTGCGCCACACGCTGGTCGGCGGCGGCGCCCTCGGCGATGCGATGAACGAGCAACCCTTCCTTGATGGTCGTCCCGACCGTGAGGCGCGGGTTGAGCGACGAGAACGGATCCTGGAAGATGATCTGCAGGTGCCGGCGCATCGCCCGCAGGGCCTTGCCCTTGAGCGCCCGAAAGTCGACCCCGTCGAAGTGGATCGACCCGGCGGTTGGCTCGACCAGGCGCAGGATCGCGCGGCCCATGGTGGTCTTGCCGCATCCCGACTCCCCGACGATGCCTAACGTCTCCCCGGGATGGATGTCGAACGACACGCCGTCCACCGCCCGCACGGCTCCTGTCACTCGGCCAAACAATCCGGAGCGGACCGGGAAGTGGACAGCGAGGTTGCGCACACTCAGCAAGGGAGCGGTCATGCCGGGACTCCAGCCGCCGGGAGCGGCGTGCCGGCCACGTGGCAGCGCGTGGCGTGCGCCACCGTTGGTCCGGCGAGCTCGGGAGCCTCGGTGGCGCAGCGATCGAAGGCGAGCGCGCATCGGTCCCGGAAGCGGCAGCCGGACGGCCACGCCGTTGGTGACGGCACCGTGCCGGGAATCGTGAGGAGTCGATCACGTCCCTGGCCTACGCGCGGCATGGCTCGCAACAACCCCTGCGTGTACGGATGCTGCGGGCGCGCGAACAGCTCGCGCACCGCGGCGCGCTCCACCACCTGCCCCCCGTACATGACGAGCACGCGGTCCGCGGCTTCGGCGACCACGCCGAGGTCGTGCGTGATGAGGATGATGGCCGTGCCGAAGCGCTGTTGCACCGAGGCCAGCAGCTCGAGGATCTGGGCCTGGATGGTGACGTCGAGGGCGGTGGTCGGTTCGTCCGCGATCAGCACGGCGGGGTTCATCACCAGCGCCATCGCGATCAGGACGCGCTGGCGCATCCCACCGGACATTTCGTGGGGGTACTGCCGCGCCCGCTGGGCGGGATCGGGAATACCAACCAGGGACAACATCTCCACGGCGCGGTCCCACGCGGCCCGGCGACTCGCGCCGTCATGGATGCGCGCGACCTCGGCCACCTGGTCACCGACCGTGAAGACCGGGTTGAGTGCGGACATCGGCTCCTGGAACACCATGGCGATGCGGTTGCCACGGAGGCGGCGGACCTCCTCCTCGCTGGCGGTCATCAGGTCGCGCCCCTCGAAGACGATGCGCGAGCCGGCCTCGATGCGTCCCGGCGGGTCAATCAGGCGGAGCAGCGACAGCGCGGTCACCGACTTTCCGCTCCCCGATTCGCCGACGACGCACAACGTCTCGCCAGGGGAGACGTCGAACGACACGCCGTCCACCGCGCGGGCGACGCCGTCGCGCGTGTGGAACCAGGTGCGGAGGTTCTCCACGCTGAGGAGGGCGCGCGCGGAATCAGGGGTGGTCATCGGCGGTGAAGCTGGCGCGGGTTGATCGCGCTCCGCAAGCGGCCGGCGATGGTATTCACCGCCAAAGAGATCGCGATGAGGAAGAGGCCCGGGATCAGGGTCAGCCACCAGCGGGCGACCGGCGCTTCACGCCCGTCGAAAATGATGCTGCCCCAGCTTGCCTCGGCCCTTGGCACGACGCCGAGGAAGAAGAGCCCCGCCTCGATGACCACCACCTGTCCGACGGCTATCGTCGTCGCGACGATGACCGGCCCCAGGACGTGCGGGAGGACATGTCGTGCGACCAGCGCAGGCCATGACACCCCGAGGGCAACGGCAGCCGCCGTGAACTCGCGACTCCGGATTGCCAGGGCCTCGGTGCGTGCGAGGCGCGCGATCCCGAACCACCCGGTGCACCCGAGCACGATGATCAAGGCGCCCGGGCTCACGCTGGGCCAGAGGGCGACTACGGTGAGCACGAGCAGCAGTCGTGGGATGGACAGGAATGCGTCGACCGTGCGCATCAACGCCCCGTCGATGAGGGGGCGGGACATGGCGGCGACGGTTCCCCAGGCCAGCCCGATCGTTGCCGCCAAGGTTGCCGCCATCACGGCGATGCGGAGGGAAACTCGGGCGCCGTACAACATCCGGCTGAAGACGTCGCGAGAGCTGGGGTCGGTGCCGAACCAATGCGCACTCGACGGCGGCCGGTCTTTGAGGGCGACTGCATCCAGGATCTCGCCCGGTCCGTAGGAGGTGATGTATGGGGCCCCGAGGGCCGCGAGCGCCAGCAGGACGAGGAACGCGACCGCGATGCGGCCCGCGCGATCCGCGAGGATGGCGCGTCCCCACGAGGCGCGCGGCGCCGGCACGCGCGACACGGGGAGGCTGTCGATGGCCAGGGTGCTGGCGGGGGTCTCAGCCATGCCGGGTGCGCGGATCAGCGCGTTGCATCAGGAGGTCCGCCAGGATGCCACCCAGGACCACCATGCCACTGGCCACCAGGGTCACGCCCAGCACCACCGGATAGTCGCGCGCGGCAATGGCCTCGACGGCGAGTTGCCCCATCCCTGGCCAGCTGAACACTGACTCCACCAGCACGGCCCCCCCAACGAGCGCGGGCAGCGAGAGGCCGAACAAGGTGATGGTCGGGAGCAGCGCGGCGCGGAGGGCATGGCGGCGGACGACGATGGCCGGTGGGACCCCCTTCGCCCGGGCGGTCCGCACGAAGTCCTCCGGAAGGATGTCGAGCAGGGCCGCCCGCTGGTGCCGGGCCACCAGGGAGAGGATCAACAGCGCGAGTGAAGTCACCGGCAGCACGAGGTGGTGGCCGATGTCGCGCACGCGCTCGCCCAGGGACATGAAGTCATGCTCCACTGGCGTGGTCATCCCGCTAACCGGGAACGCGCGAAGCTCAAGCCCGAACAGAAGGAGCAGGGCGTACGCGATCCAGAAGTCGGGGACCGCGCCTAACGCCACGGTGATTCGTTCGGCCCAGCGGTCGCCCGTCGAGCTCACATGCGCCGCCTGCCAGGCCCCGAGGAGGATTCCCAACCCGAAGCCGACGATGAGGGCGGTCCCCATCACCAGCATGGTGCGCGGCAGGCGTTCGGCGAGCAGGGTGCGAACCGGGCGCCGCTTGGCGAACGAATCGCCGAGGTCGCCCTTGGCCAGCGCGCCGAGGTAGCGGATGTACTGGACCGGCACGGGGGCATCGAGCCCGGCTTGCGCGCGACGCAGGGCGCGTTGTTCCGGCGTGAACCGCGGGTCCTCAAGCTGGTCGGCGAATGGCTCTCCCGGTGCGGCGTGCAGGAGGACGAAGGTGGCGGTGGCGACCACGAACATCGTGGCCAGCCCCATCAAGAGGCGTCGCAGGAGGAAGTGTCCCACGTTAGCCCCGTCCTAGCGTCGCCACGTCCACCGCGGGTCGCGATAGCGCGCAACCAGCGGGTCCAGAATGTCGGGGGGGACGCATGCGTCAACGTGCACCGGCACTATGACCTCCTGCCAGACCTCGGGCACGGCGGCGGCGATCGCCTCCGACCACTCGACCGCGGACAGGTCGCGCCCGAGGAGGGCATGCACGGTGGCAGCTGGGGTGGTCGGCATGGGGATCGTGGCGAGTTCGCCAAGCCAGCCCTGGTCATCGTGGTTCAGCAGGGAACCGTGCTGAAGGAAGGCGCCCTCTTCGCGAAGCTGCGCAGAAGCCACCAACTTGCGCCCATCGACCACGAGTTCGTCGCGGGCTGGCAATTCAAAACAGGGCGCGGCGGCCGGGATCGGCATGCGTGACTGGGGAATGGCCGTCGTGGCGCCGATGCCCAGGAGCGCCAGGCTGCGCGCGAGGAGCGCTGCAATGGCGCGGTAGTCGTCGCGCAGGCCGACGTCCTCCCGCACCGGCGCGGCGACAGCGTACGTGAGTTCCCGGTGGTGCAGGATGGCGCGTCCCCCGGTCAGCCGACGGACCACGTCGACGCCGCGCGCCTCGCACCGTGCCAGGTCCCAGATCCCCTGCGCGGTCTGGTGGCGCCCAAGGGAAATGGTCGGTCGCGTCCAGGAATAGACCCGGATCGTCCGCCGGTGCGTTTCGCGAGCCCGCGCCAGGAGCGCCTCGTCAATCGCCATGTTGATGGCGCCAGGCAGTGGCGGGGTGACAAGGAGGTCCCAGGACACCGGGGAATCATAGCGCGGTGATCACGTTCCAGACCGGGAGTCCGCATCCAGGCCAACGTGAGGGCTTCGACACCACGTGCCGCACGCGGTAGCTTTCCCACGATTCGCCACCCGCCGCATTCATCCCACGATCCCGCGATGTCACTGCGCCACTACCTCACCGAGTCCGACACCTTTGTCCGACGGCACCTTGGCCCCTCGATGGACGAGGTGGATGCCATGTTGGGCGCCCTCGGCTATGCCTCGCTCGACGCCTTCATTGACGACGTCGTACCGGAGGGGATCCGGTTCCGCCGCACCCTGAACACGGGCCCCGCGCGCACGGAACACGATGTCCTCGACGAGCTGCGAGGGATGGCGGACCGGAACCAGACGTATCGGTCATACATCGGGATGGGGTACCACGACACCCTGGTTCCGCCGGTGATCCAGCGGAACATCCTCGAAAACCCGGGCTGGTACACGGCGTACACGCCCTACCAGGCGGAGATTGCCCAGGGGCGCCTCGAGGCGCTGCTCAATTACCAGACGATGGTGATTGACCTGACGGGGATGGAGATCGCGAACGCGTCCATGCTCGACGAGGGAACGGCGGCCGCCGAGGCGATGCACCTGGCATACGGGGTGAAGGGGAAGGAAGGGAAGGAGACGATCGTTGTGGACGCCGCGGTGCACCCGCAGACGATCGACATCATCCAGACCCGGGCCTGGGCGTCGGGGGTGCAGGTCGTCGTGACAGATGTGCGCACCGCGTCGATCGGCCCCGATGTGTTTGCGGTGGTGGTGCAGTATCCCGCCACGGACGGCGGGATTCACGACTATCGCGACGCGGCGGCGCGTGCCCATGCCGCAGACGCGCTGGTGATCGCCTGTACGGACCTGCTGGCGCTCACGCTCCTCACGCCCCCTGGTGAGTGGGGGGCGGACGTGGCCGTGGGTAACTCGCAGCGGTTCGGCGTCCCGATGGGATTTGGCGGCCCACACGCCGCATTTTTCGCCACGAAGGACGAGTTCAAGCGCCTGATGCCCGGGCGGCTGATCGGGGTTTCGCGCGACGCGCAGGGCCGCATGGCGTTGCGCATGGCCCTGGGTACACGCGAGCAGCATATCCGTCGCGAGAAGGCGACCAGCAACATCTGCACGGCGCAGGTGCTGCTCGCGGTCATCGCGGGGATGTATGCCGCCTGGCACGGCCCCCAGGGGCTGACCCGGATCGCGAAGCGCGTGCATCGGTTGGCGTCGCTGCTCGCCGCCGGGGCCACGCGTGCGGGGCACACGGTACCGCACGAGTTCTTCGACACGGTCCGCGTTGACCTGAAGGGCCGGACCGCCCAGGCGGTGTCTGACGCGGCATTGGCGAAGGGGATGAACATCAGGGTGCTCGACGCCACCTCCGTGAGCATGGCGCTCGACGAAACCACGACCGCGGCGGACGTCGCGGACCTGTTGTCTGTCCTTGGTGGAACCGCGGACGGACTGTCCGTGGATGATCGCTACGACGAGCGCTTCGCGCGGACGAGTGCGTTCCTGACGCATCCCGTTTTCTCGCGCTACCATGCCGAGCACGAGATGTTGCGCTACATCCGCAAGTTGGAGTCGCGCGACCTGTCGCTGTGCCACTCGATGATCGCGCTCGGCTCCTGCACCATGAAGCTCAACGCGACCGCCGAGATGTTTCCGGTGACGTGGGCCTCGCACGGTCGCATGCATCCGTTTGCACCGGCCGCGCAGATCGGCGGCTACGCGGAGATGTTTCGCACGCTGGAGGCCGACCTCGCGGAGATCACCGGCTTCGCGGCGGTGTCGCTGCAGCCGAACGCGGGCTCGCAGGGCGAATATGCCGGGCTGCTGGTGATCCGGAAGTATCACGAGGTGCGTGGCGACGCGCATCGCGATGTCTGCTTGATCCCGGCGTCCGCGCACGGGACCAACCCGGCCAGCGCGGCGATGGCGAGCATGAAGGTCGTCGTGGTGAAGAGCACGGCCAACGGGGAAATCGACCTCGACGACCTGAAGGCGCGTGCCGCCGAACACTCGAAGAACCTCGCGGCGCTGATGGTCACGTATCCCTCGACGCATGGCGTGTTCGAGGAGGGGATTCGCACCGTCTGCGAGATCGTGCATTCGCATGGCGGGCAGGTCTACATGGATGGTGCGAACATGAACGCGATGGTGGGGGTGGCGCGCCCGGGGGACATCGGGGCCGACGTCTGCCACCTGAACCTGCACAAGACGTTCTGCATCCCGCACGGTGGCGGTGGCCCGGGGATGGGGCCGATCGGCGTGGCCGCGCACCTCGCGCCGCACCTGCCGGGCCATCCCGTGGTCGCGCAGGACGGTCGCTCCACGTTAGGCGCGGTCTCCGCCGCCCCGTGGGGCTCGGCGTCGATCCTGCCGATCTCGTGGGTCTACATCAAGATGATGGGCGGTGAGGGGCTCGCCCTTGCGACCAAGCTCGCCATCCTCAATGCGAACTACGTCGCCCATCGCCTCAAGGACGCGTTCCCGACGCTGTACACGGGACGCAATGGACGTGTGGCCCATGAGTGCATCGTCGACCCGCGCCCGCTCAAGGCCGCCACGGGGGTCGAGGTCGAGGACATCGCCAAGCGCTTGATGGACTACGGCTTCCATGCGCCGACCGTCTCGTTCCCTGTGGCCGGGACGCTGATGATCGAACCGACAGAGTCAGAGTCGAAGGCCGAGCTGGACCGGTTCTGCGATGCGTTGATTGCGATCCGCGCCGAGATGGACGAGATCGCGGCCGGTGTGCTCGACAAGCAGGACAACCCGCTCAAGCACGCCCCGCACACGCAGGAGGTCGTGATCTCCGATGCGTGGAATCGCGCCTACTCGCGCGAACGGGCGGCGTTCCCGGCCCCGTGGACGCGCGACCGGAAGTTCTGGCCGGCGGTCTCACGCGTGGACAATGCGTACGGGGACCGGAACGTGGTGTGCTCTTGCCCGCCCATCGAGGCATACACGTAGGGGCGGCGATGGCCGAAGCGCGCAAAGTGGCCGCAAAAACGGCCACAGCGAGGCACGAGCGGCACGGGCAGTACGAGCGGCACGGGGGGCACGCGTCCGGCCGTAGGGGAGAAGCACGCTCAGCCTGATGTCGCCGCGCGTGCCGCTCGTGCTCCGCGTACTGCTCGTGCTGCTCGTACTTCGTAGTGGCAGTCCGTCCGCGCTATCCCCCGATTGTCGCCTTATACGCCGCGGCGTCCATCAGCCCTTCCATGCCGCCGGTCACCTTCATCTTGATCATCCAGCCGGCCCCGTACGGGTCCCGGTTGACCGAGGAGGGGTCGCCGTCCAGCGCGCTGTTGATCTCGACGACTTCGCCGGAGACGGGCGAGAACAGCTCCGACACCGCCTTCACCGCCTCGATCGTTCCGAAGGTGTCGTGGGCGTTGAAGGTGGCGCCCACCTTGGGCAGCTCGACGAAGACGATGTCACCCAGCTGGTCCTGGGCGTAGTCAGTGATGCCGACAAAGAAGACGTCGGCGGCGTCGGTCGCCTTGAGGTACTCGTGATCGGCGGTGTACTTGAGGTCGTTCGGGATATTGGCCACGGGATCGGTCGGGAGAAGGTCGCGCGGGTAGTCTAGGGCCGTGCGGACCGACGGGAAAGAGGAGTCGAGCGCCAACTCGCCCCGACCTGACCCGCGAGAGGCTCACCCGGCGAGGCCGCGCAGCGTAGGCCACAGCGCGAAGACCTGCTCGCGCAGGGCGTCGAGGGATCCGTTGTTCTCGATGACCCACGTCGCCCGTCGACGCTTTCCTTCGTTGGGAAGTTGGGTGGCCATCATCGCATCCGCCTCACCGACGGACAGCCCCCGCTTTTCGACGATCCGGGCCCGTCTGGTCTCGTCATGGGCTTCGACGAACACCACGGCATCGAACTCGTGATCGAGCTGCTTCTCGAAGAGGAGCGGGATGTCGCACACGATCACCGGTGCCCCGGCAGCCTGCGCCCGCGCGACGGCGGCGGCACGCAGCGCCTCGACGTCCGGGTGTACGATGGCTTCCAGTGCGCGCCGTTCCCCCGGATCCGCGAAGACGATGCGACGGAGGGCGGCGCGGTCCAGAGTGTGGTCGGCGGCGATGACGGACGGACCCCATCGCGCCTGGATGGCCGCCAGTGCGGAGGTGCCCGGGGCCACCGCGTCCCGGGCCAGCTGGTCCGCGTCGATGATGGTCGCCCCCAACTCCCGGAGCAGGGAGCTCACCGTCGACTTTCCGCTCGCGATGCTGCCGGTCAACCCAATGACGGGAGCGCGGGGCACGGGTGACGCAGGTTGCGGGGACACGAAGTCGGGGATGGGCGACACCCTGCAGGGGATCGCGCCTCAATCAAGCCGCACGACAGCCTTCGCGAAACCCGCCAGGCTAAGCGGCGTCGCTCTCCGCGTCGTTCTCGTCGCGCGAGTCGTCGGCCTGCATGCGCGTGAGCACCCACGCCGCGCCGCCGTTCTTGCGGATCTCGGATGGGGTGGCGCACAGGTACCGCTGGCAGGTGTTCCGGAACGAACTCCCCGACGGAAAGTGCAGCGCCAGGGCAATGTTGTCGGCCGAGCGTTCGGCGTCCTCGAGCAGGTGAGCCGCGACGAGGAGCCGGGCCCAGGTGATGAGCCGTTGCGGTGACGGGAGTCCGCCCTGTTCCAGGTGTTTGGCCAGGACCCGCCGGCTGAGCGAAAGGCGGCGGGCCAGGTCGTCCGGCGTGAGATGTTCGTGAGCGCGCGTCACGGCCAGGAGCAGGGCGTCGCGCGCGGTTGGACGGAGCCCTTCCAGCATGGTGCGGAGCACGCCGGCCACCCCACGAGCCTCGGCATGCTCGATCGTGGCGGCAATGTTCACGGCGTCGTCGTCGACATTCCCCACGATCAGGGCGTCCACCCCGGACCGACCGGCGTCGAACAGATCGCGACCCCGCTCGGCGGAGATATCCACGTAAGCCACAGTCGCCATTCGCGGGAACCGCCGCTTGAGCTGGCGCACCGGGTCGAGGTTCATGGCGCCGCCGTGGAAGAGGTCGACGATGGCCACGTGGACCGGACGAGTCTCGCACAGGCGGAGCACCTCGTCCCATGACGCGCACGGCTCCACGGCGTGCCGCCCGCGAATCGCGGAGCGCAGCCGGAAAAGTCGGGCAGGGTTGGGGATGAGGGCGGCGATGAGGCCCATGCGGCCGTGGAGTTGTCGGGTGACTCACGGACGGGCGAAAACCACTGGACGTCACCAGCCGAGCGGGGCCATGACGCGGAACGACAGGGGGCGGCGGCGTAACGGCACTCCCTTCGCGGAGGCGTAACCTGTGGTATGACCGGGCGTCAGTAGTCGTACGCGAGAGCACTGCTCGGTCATTTCGTCCGAGGAGCGCACGGCTGGCACGGTCTCCGCAAAGAGAGAAGGCATGCAGATCACACGACAACACCAACTGGAGCGCGGGGAGCGCCGCCTGGCTGTTCGGCCGCGGCGTGGTTTCACCCTGCTGGAGCTGACCGTGGTGCTGATCATGGTCGGGCTGATTGCCGGGATGGCGGTGCCACGGCTGAACTACGAGAAGTATCGGGCGGACGCGGCGATGCGCACGGTTCGTAGCATTCTGCAAGGGGCCCAGCGCAACGCGATCATGCGCCAGACGAACGTCGTCGTCGCGTTCAACATGGCCGCCGGCGTGATGGAGATCGTGGAAGACACGGACAACGACTGCAGCTACGACAGTGGCGAGCGGTTGACGACGCGGCCCCTGGAGGATGGGGCGAAGTTCTACCTGCCACCTGCCGCGTACGGATCGCCGGTGTCCCAGGCGGTCACCGGTCCGAATCTGTGCACGATTCGCGGATTGCCCGCGATCCAGTTCCTCCGTGACGGCGCGACGAGCACTGACATCGATGCGTACCTCACCTCGAGTCGGGGCACGGCGACGGACTTCCGACTGGTGCGCGTGACGATGGCGTCGGGTCGCACCGAAGCGTTCCGGTATGATGGCTCCGCCTGGAAGAGGACCAACTGATGCGAACGATTTCACGATCCCCGCGCGCCGGACTGTCGCTGCTTGAGGTGATGGTCGCGCTCACGATTCTCGGGACCGCCTTGATCGGCATGGCCGAGTACGGTCGTCGCTTTGCGAACACGAATGCCAAGGCGATGACGCAGAACACGGCGCTCGACATTGCGACGGACCGTCTGGAGCGGGTGAAGGCCGAGCGCAACTACACGTCCATGGACACGCTGGCGGGAACCCACACGGTCACGGTGAACACGGGTGGGGTGAACGTCTCGTACACCCGGACGACGACGATCCTGCGGACGCTGTCGTCCACGATTGACTACAAGACCGTCACCGTCTCGGTGACGAGGCCGACGATGGCCGTGCCGGTGAAGAAGACCAGCGCGGTGCCGCGCTTCTAGGAGAGATACTCATGGACCGACGACGTCGACGCTCGGGGTTCACGCTGGCTGAACTCCTGCTGTCCATCACCCTCACGATTGCCGTGTTCTCGGCTGCCGTGCCGTTCTTCACCCTGCAGATGCGCCAGTTGCAGCAGGACCTTGGCCGGTCGGACGCGCAGCAGACGGCGCGGTTCGCCCAGAACATGGTCGACCGCGAACTGCGCAACATCGGGATCGCGGTGACGCCGATGCAGCCTGCGCTCGGGATTCCACGGAACCAGCCCAAGATCGTGCAGGCGGCGGCCTTCGCCGTGACGTTCAACAGCAACCTGGTGGCCCATGACACGGTGGACATGAACGCCGTGTACTACGACCCGAACGTGCCGGCGAACCTGACGACGGCGCTGCCGAGCACAAACATGGTCGGGCTTCCGTTGGGAGGGCCGACGTATCCCGACTATGTCTACCGAGACAATGCCGGCATGATGAGCATGGCGGAGACGATTTCGTACTGGGCCACCGTCGACTCCACGGCCGGTGCGAGCGACCACTACGTGATCTTCCGGCGGGTGAACGATGGGCCGGTGCAGGTGGTCGCGCGCGGGATCAAGGTGCCCGCGGGACAGGCGATGTTCCAGTACAAGCGGGTGAAGGCCAATGGATCGATCGACTCGGTGACGACCGGGAGCCTGCCCATCTACTGGAACTCGACCAGCGGACTGGCCGACTCCATTCGCACCGTCACGATGAGTGTGCGTGGGGTGTTCCAGGGCTACGACCTGCAGAACAAGAGCAAGACCTGGGAGCGCAACGTCACCACCCAGACCAACATGCCGAATATCGGGTTGTCCCAGCGCAACTCGTGCGGCGACATCCCGCTGAATCCGGGGACGCCGACGGCGACGATCGTGCTGGACCTGGTGACAGGGGCCACGGAGCGGGTCCAGATCACCTTCGCAAAGTCGAACGACGAGACGAGCGGCGAGAAGGATGTCGAACGCTATGCCATCTTCCGCCGGTTGGTGGGAACCCCGTGGGACGAGCCCGTTGCGGTCGTGGGCAAGTCCGGTGGACCCTACCTCTGGGACGACTTCGACATCATCGCCGGGCAGACGTTCGAATACGGGGTGGCGGCGCAGGACTGTTCCCCGGCGAATTCGTCGATTCTTGGCAGTGCACCAGTGACGCACTAGGAGAGAACCATGACCCGTCCAGGACCTGACGCCCGCCAGCCGCCGCCGCCGCCCGCGCCGCGGCTCCGCGTTGATGTTGACGATGATCTTCACGCTCGCCCTCGGCGGACTGGCGATCTCGTCGATCTACATGGGCGCGAGCACGCAGATGCTCTCCAAGCTCTATGATCGCGAGCGCGACTACCGGTATGCGGCCGAGTGGGCCTTGGCGGTGGGGGAGTCGCGGATCACCGTCGACACGACCTTCACCCTGCCGGACTCGCTCTACGTGCAGCTCATGAACGGTCAGACGGTCACCGATGCTCTGGGACAGGCGGTCCCCAAGGTCAAGGTGGACCTCTATGCCGGCGTCGGCGGCCAGAGTTCCGGGCAGTACGGCCGCTTCGTTGAGCTGGTAGCGGTGGCATACGATAATGGTGGCGCACGGCACGTGCGGCGCCTGGAGCTGCAGGCCGAGAACTTCGCGCGGTACGCCATGTTCGTCGACTCGTGGGCGACCTCCGCCTGCTACGCGACCGGGGAAATCCTGCGTGGTCGCGCGCACTCCAACCAGGACTGGAAGAACTGCAGTTCCGCACCTGGCGTGATCCACACCGACACGGTGAGTGCCGTGGGGAACGTCACGGGCACCGGGCAATACCAGTCCGCCAAGCTCAACGGTGTCCCGCGGATCAACTTCCCGTCCGTGGCCAAGCTGTCGTTCATGCCGGGGTATGCGTCGTCCGCGAACCTCTCGTTTCTCCCCGGAACGCGGTGGGCGGGGCGGTGGCAGCTCGCGCATGGAGTTCGTCGGCGGTGGACCTGGATGGCGATAGCGCCCTCACCGGCCCGGCCGAGGGCTATTTCCGCGTGTTCGACTCGACCGAGACACCACGCGACCCACAGATCTGGACCGGGAACACGACAGCAGGTCGCCCCCGTGCTTGGGGGCGCACAGCGTCCTCAACGTACTCAATCACTGCCCGGTGGATACCTACCTGGCTGGTGCGAACAGCGTATCCAAGAGCGCCCTGCTGAATCAGTGCGGTGTCTTCTTCCCGATGGGCGCACGACCCCACGGTGGCGCGCTGCCAGTGATCGCCCTCGACACCCTCGATGTCCGGTACAAGTGGATCGTGGACACGCTCGGGACCGCGGCGGCAGCGCCCGGGGTCGCGCGGTTTGCGTCGCGGGCGGCGGCGGGACTAGGTCCGGGGCCGGACGGCGGCCACCATCGCCGCGTTCTGCTCAAACCCTGGCCTCGCCGGCGACTTCGTCTGCTATCCGGCCGGTGATCCGCGCCTGATGCCCGTCGAGCGCCGGGGCGCGCGGCCCGCGGCCTTCGGGGCACGTGGGACTCCGGAGCATCGACGCGGCGGCACGGACACCACCTTCAGCGCCGTCACCCTGACCGGGTCGTGGCGCATGGCCGGGGTGGGTTCGCAGGGACCTTCTTCACTGGCGCCACCGCGACGCCAGGGCGATCGAGGAGCCGTACCTCTGGCCGATGCACCGGACGCAGAACCTCAACTCGAAGGGTGTCATCTACGTGAATGGGGACATTTACCTGTCGGGCGCCTTCCGCGGGCGCGCCACCCTCTACATCTCGGGAACCGGCAAGTTCATCGACGACCTCACGTACGTCACGAATCCGGCGTCGTTGCCCATCTGCCAAAACCTGCTCGGGATCATTACCAGGGCAACATCTGATATCATCGACGGCAATCTGAACCGGCCGCGTCCTGGACGGCACCGGAGCGGCCAACACGCGGTTCCTGGATGACAATCAGGACTTCTTCCTGCACGCGGTCACCCTCTCCGGGCTGTCCAACACCTCCGCCACCTTCGGCGTGGAGGCCTACACCGCCGGCCCCAACGCCGGACGCCAGTGCACCCCGGTGGCTGGGTACACCGTCGTCACGTCCGGCGGCTGCATCTCCAATCCGGTGGCGTCATCCTCCGCGGCCTCACGGCGACGTTCGCCGGGTCCAACACGGGCTTCGCCGAGAATCGCGTCAAGGATGCGTGCCTGGACGTGGACTCCCCGCCGTATTTCCCGCTGACCGGGCGGTACGTCGACAACGAGTTCTACGAGATCGATCCTGCCGTCTTCAACCAGATCGGCGTCGCGCAGTTCTATCGCCGGCTGCAGTCGTCGCCGTAGGACCCGGCTCGCCGGGGCAGGCGATTGGCCTGACCCTTGAACCGAAACGAGTGCGGTGTCCGGACGTGCCGGGCACCGCACTCGTTCGTTGGCGACCGGGTTAGAACAGCCGACCCTGACTCTCGTCCTTGCGGCGCACGATGTGGCAGGCGCGACAGCGCGCTTCGTACGCCTCCGTGCCCCCCACCATGATCACCGGGGAGTCCCACGCGGCGGGCTCCCCGTCGATGAGTCGCTGGTTGCGGCAGGCCGGTGCACCACACAACACACAAATGGCGTGCAGCTTGTCGACCAGTTCGGCGATGGCCATCAAGCGGGCCATGGGGCCGAACGGCTCCCCACGGAAGTCCGTGTCAGTCCCGGCCAGGATCACACGCCTCCCGCGGGAGGCGAGGGTGGTGACGAGGTCGCAGACGCCCTCGTCGAGGAACTGCGCCTCGTCGATGGCGATCACGTGCGCCGTAGGGTCGATCCGCGCGGCGACCTGGGCCGAGGAGTCCACCGGAATGGCGTCCACTGAGCGGCCGTCATGGCTGCTCACGGCAAAGAGCCCGGCGTAGCGATCATCCAGGTGCGACTTGAAGACCTGCACCCGCTTGCGGGCGATGATCGCGCGGCGCACGCGGCGCATCAGTTCCTCAGACTTGCCGCTGAACATCACGCCGGCGATGACCTCGATCCACCCGCCGGTCAACTGCAGGGAAGTCATGATGCCAGGCTCCGAAACGAGGCTGGGCCCCGGAGATCTCCGGGGCCCAACGTCGATGCCAGCAGGGCTCGGTCGCCGAGTTGCTGTCCTTCGCTAGTCATCCCGGCGCGGACGACGGGTATGCTTGAGCCGTTCCCCGCGTTCTTTCCACTCGCGGGACTCGTCCATGGCCCGTGGGGCACGATTGCGATCACCATCCCGGAATGTGCGCGGTCCACCCACGTCATCGCGAGAGGGGCGACGCGGACGATCGCCGTCGCGGGTCGGGCGGCCGCCACGGGCTCCGCCAAACCCGCCCGAGCTGCCGCCGGCACGGGGTCCATCGTCACGGAAGGAGCGACGCGGACGATCGCCACCTCGCGTGGCGCCGCCACGTGCACCGGCCCCACCGCGGGATCCTGCGCCACCGCGGGCACCCGCACCGCTTCCAAACGAGGACCGACGGGGCCGATCGCCACCGCCATCCGGGCGCTCGCTGCCACGATCTTCGCGCACCGCAACCACACGGCCACGGATCGTCTTGCCGTTCAGCGTCTCGATGACGCGCGCGGCGACGCTGGAATCCACCTCGACCACGGTGAAGGTGTCCCGCATGTTGATCTTGCCGAGCAGCTCGGAGCTGATCCCGGCCTCGTTGCTGATGGCACCCACGAGATCACCCTTCCGGGCCCCGTCCTTCTCGCCAACGGTGATGAACAGCGAGGTGAACGCGCCCGTCGGTGCAGACGGGGCACGGGCCGGCGCCGCCGCGGGCGCCGCTCCGGTGGTGGCCGTGCGACGTGGGCGAGCCGACTCGGCCGACGGGGCCATCGACATCACTGGGGTCGCGGCCGGGATCGCCGTGCGTTCCGCCATGCGCAGCAAAGCAGCAGCGACTTCGGCGGCGTCGAATTCGGCAAAGAGAGGGGATAGGGTCACGAGGTGGTGGTGCAACCCACCCGCGGCGAGTTCCGTGCGGACGCCAGCGACCTGGTCGGCGGACGCACCAATCGCAACGCTGACGGCGCCAGGCAGGGTTGCCGGTCGCGCGCCCTTGCCGAAGACGCGCCGGAACGCGGCGGCTTCTTCCGGGGCGACCAACGCCACCACGCGCTGGGGCTCAAGCGCCACCAGCTCAGCGAGGTCACCAGGATCCGCCGGGGCCGTATAGAGGACCACAAGTGGTTCGCCCTTCGGGCACTCGCCCTCCGAGAACGACACGAGCGCGTCATCCGGACCGTACCCGAGTTGCGCCAGCGAGGCACAAGCGGCTTCTGCATCGGTCTCCGCAGCGACCAACGTTGCATGGGCCGGGTCCAGGGTGCTGAGGAGGTGCGACAAGGCGCGGGTGCGCTGCGCGACATCCACGACGACGTATTCGACGATCGCGTCGGACGGTGACGCGAGGTCGTAGGTCATCTGTCGAGCCTTGCGGGCATGCCGATCCAGGTATTCGGTGACGGCTGCCGTGATGACGCCCGTGCTGGCGACGGATTCCGTCCCCTTGGGCAGTTCGCCCATGACACCCTCCAGGGCGGAGGACATCTGGGCGATGAGCACGTCGAGTTCGAGGCAGGCCACGGTGGCCAGCGTGTCGAGCTTGAGGAGTGACTTGCGGACCAGTGCCTGCGCCAGGTCCGGGGTGGTGATGGCCGCCACGGCACTCGCTTCCAGTCGCCGGGCGCCGCGGAGGGCGTCGGTCACGGGCACGAGGAGTGGGCTGGACGGGTCGAGGCCTTCGTTCACTGTCGCCGCGAGGTGTGCGGCCTCTGCCGCAGTCGGGACGAGCACCAGCAGCTTGAGCTCCGTGATGGGCTCCGCATCTTCTTCCGTGGCATAGCGCTCCACCAGGGTGCGCACCACGTCCTGTAATCGCACATCATCAAAGGGGAGCACGTGCACGACGTGCCGGGCGCGCGCTGCGCCCTCATCCCGAAGGTCCTGCTCCACAATAGCCTCGCTTGTCAAAAAAAGAGGGAGCGTCCCGGACGTCGGGGCGCTCCGCAGGGCGAAGTATAGCGGAGGGCGGGGTGATCCTCCAACTTTGCTTCCTTTCACACTCTCGCCCTCCCGGCATGTCTTTCCCCTTTCGACCGTCCGAGAACATTGCCCTGTTGCGCGAATCCGCGACGATCGCGGTGTCGGCGCGGGCACGCGCCCTCAAGGCGGAGGGGCGCGCGATCATTGACCTGGGGGCGGGCGAGCCGGATTTCGATACGCCGCAGTTCATCCGCGACGCGGCAGCCGAGGCGATGCACGCCGGGGCAACGCGCTACACGGCCACCGAGGGGATCCTGCCGCTGCGCGAGGCGGTGGCGGCGACCATCAGGGACTACGGTGCGGTGGGCGCGGATGTCACGGCGCGAGAGGTGGTGATCTCCAACGGGTCGAAGCAGTCGATCTTCAATGCCTGCTTCGTGCTGTTTGGTCCGGGCGATGAGATCCTCGTCCCGACGCCGTCCTGGACCTCGTACTACGAGATCGTGCAGCTGGCGCGGGCGACCCCGGTGCCGGTGTACGGGGACCGGACGCGCGACCTCAAGGTGACGGTGGACGACCTGGTGCGTGCGGCCACGCCCCGCACCCGTGGGCTCATGCTGAACTCGCCGTGCAACCCGACCGGGGCCGTGTACTCGCCGGACGAGCTGCGTGCGTTGCTCGCCCTGGCGCACGAGCGCGGGTGGTGGGTGATCTCCGACGAGATCTACCGGAGGATCTGCTACGAAGGGGTGGCGGCGAGCGCGCTGCAGGTCGCGCCATCCCGTGAGAACCTCGTGGTGGTGGACGGCGTGGCGAAGGCCTACGCGATGACGGGGTGGCGCGTGGGTTGGTCGATTGCGCCGCTGGATGTCACCAAAGCGATGACGGCCTTCCAGTCTCACGCGACCTTTCACATGGCGTCGATGGCCCAACATGGGGCCGTTGCCGCACTCACCCGCCGTGCAGAAAGCGAGGCCGCCATCGCCGCGATGGTGGCCCAATACCGTAAGCGCCGCGACGCGGCGTTGCAGGTCTTTGCCACGGCCCCGCATCTCCCCCTCGTCCGACCGGCCGGCGCGTTCTACTTCTACTTTGACGTGTCAGCGGCCTGTCCTGGTGACGCCGATGCTGGCTCGACCTTCGCGAAGCGCGTGCTGGAGGAGCATGGCGTGGCCGTCGTTCCAGGTGCCGCCTTCAAGACGCCGGAGTGGGTCCGCGCGTCGTACGCGGCCCCGCAGGAGGTCGTCGTGGAGGGGGTCTCCCGCATTATCCGGCTGTATCGCGAGCTGACAGGGCGGTGACAGGGACGACGCTAGGCCCCGGCGTTCGCCGGGGAACCTCACCGGGCCAACGCGACGGAGCGACGGCCTTTCGCCGGCGAATTCACTCGGGCCCAACGGTGGGCACGGTGGGACGGGACTGACCATGCTCCCGGTCGACATCGAACGCGCGTTAGGCGCGCTGGCGTCACAGATCCCGGACCTGCGTCGTGCCCAATCGGGTGGCGCCTCCCTCGAGGTCGCCCTGGGGCGTGTTGAGCGGCCCGAGATGGCCAGTGCCAACGTGATCGAGGGTGGGGCATTGCGTGCGATCGCCGTGCCCAATCCGGCGGGTCCCACGGTGCGCGCCTTTCTCGACGGGATCCAGGAGAGCCGCGAGGTGGCCTGGATCGGTACCGTCCCTGTGGTGCTCGGTCGCGTGGCGGCCGTCGTGCGCGAGCGCGAGGGTTCGTCCCTCCGCACGTGGGACGCGCCGTCTCGACGCGAGGCGCTGTATGCCCCGTGGGCTCGACTCCCGCGCCGGGTGCGCGCCCTCGTCGAGGAATTCGGGCCCGAGGCTCGCGAGGTGTCCACCGACGATGGGGGGCATCCACTCCGCGCGATGCAGGACGCAACTAATGCGGTAAAGCAGGACCGCGAGGCGCTCGAACGTGCTCTCGCGGAACGGTATTGCGCCTCGGCGCGGGGACCCCTCTATGTGGACGGCCCGCTGCCACCCGCGGATGCCGTCGTCGGCTCCGATCAGGTCGTGGGGGTGATCAAGAGCCACCAGACGATGTACGTCTCGGGGCGGCCCTGGAAACGGTCCTGTCCCTGGGCGAGGGCGAGCGCACCACGGCGTTCGCGATCGAGAGCCGTCACCGGCCGCCGGTTGCGAGCTGGTACCTGCGCCTCCGGCCGACGACCGGGCACGGGCCCTTCTGGGGGCTCGTGCGCGTCGAGGTGCCCCGCTGGTCGTTTGAGGCGGGCGGCTCCGCCGTGGCCGACGAGCGTTCTCAGTGGGTCCTGGCGGAGCGCGCGCCACTCGCGCTCCCGGATGGCCGCTGGGACACGATGGCGTATGGGGTGAGGAGCTGCGAGGAGTACCTGCGCGCGGTGATGGGATAGGTCCGGGCAGCGTGGGGTGGGGCGAGGGCTGTAGCTTTCCTCGCGCCGCCGTGATCGTTCCCTCGCCGCTCTCCACCCGCCCCTTGTTGCCCGATACGCCAACCCCTCCGCGCCCGCTCGGCCGCGTGGTGGCCACCGAGAAGCGCCCGAACACGCCCCACCAGTTCCATTTCTGGACGGCCCTCGACTCCCCGGTCGGGATCGGGACGATCGTGCGCGTGGAAGGGCGGGCGGCGGCGAATGGCGCGATCACCCGCGTGTTTGGGGTGGTGAACGAAGGGGAGAGCTACAGCGACCTGATCTCGCCGCTGCACGACGTGCTCGGCTACGACGGCGACCCGGAGCGGGCGTCCACCGCGCACACCCAGCGCACCGAGATCCGGCTGTATACCGCCGCGGTGCTGCGCCAGCTCCCGGATGAGCCGCTGCAGCCAGTGCCGATGGGCGCGGTGTACCTGGCGGATGATGCGGATGTGCAGGTTGCGCTGCGAATGGACACCTACCTGCAGGCGGGGTCGAACACCGGGATCCCGATCGGCGTGTACCGCGGTGGCGGGATGGAGTCGCCGATCTACCTGGATGCCGACTTCCTGCTCGGGCCCGAGGCGGCGCACCTGAACATCACGGGCGTCTCGGGGTTGGCCACCAAGACGTCGGCCGTGGAGTGGCTCCTGTCGTCGATCTTTGCGCACTTCCCGGCGGCGAAGGGGAGCGTGGCGGCGGTGTGCTTCAACGTGAAGGGGCCGGACCTGTGCTTCCTGGACCAGGCGGCCGAGCTGGGCGACGACGACCGGGCGATGTACGACCGGCTCGGCGTGCCGGCGGCGCCATTCCAGAACGTGCGGTACTTCGCGCCCTACACCACGTCGGGGGCGGCGCTGAATACCCTGCGGTCAAATGACGCCCTGCAGGACAATGTCTGGCCGCTGACGTGGGGCCTCAACGAGGTCCTGCAGTATGCCGAGGTCCTGCTCAACAAGGACGACGTCGACGCCAAGGCCGACGCGCTCATCGACTTCATCGCGCAGCGTGTGGTGGGGATGCGCTTCTCCGATGACCTCCTGGGCAGCCAGCAATACGCGGTGCAGAGTTTCTCGGAGCTGGACCGCTGGTTCAAGGATGTCATTGGGGCGATGGAGTCGCGCAACAACGAGTCCTGGCGCACGCACCACATTGCGACGATCCGCAAGGTGCGCAACCGGCTCACCAACATCGCGACGCGTTGCCAGGGGCTGGTGACGAACGATGGGGCGTCGAGCGACCTGCCGTTCGGGGGTTTCGAGGACCGCGGGGTGTATGTCGTGGACGTGGCCAACCTCGAGGACGACGCGCAGGACCTCGTCTTTGCGCGGGTGGTGACCAAGTTGCGCGAGCATCTCGAGCGCCGCAGTCTGGGCGTCGATCACGTCGTGGTGTTTGTGGACGAGCTGAACAAGTATGCCCCGGGTGACGGGCATGAGACCTACGTACGCAAGATGTTGCTCGACATCGCCGAACGGGGACGCTACCTCGGACTCGTCCTGTTTAGCGCCCAGCAGTTCCGCTCACAGGTGCACCGTCGCGTGGTAGGGAACTCCGGGACCGCCGTGTACGGGCGGATGGATGGGGACGAACTCGCGACTCCGGGGTATGCGGTGCTGAGCCCAGCGATCAAGCTCAAGCTGGCCACCCTGGAGAAGGGGCAGTTGATGGTTCGTCATCCGCACTTCGCCCAACCGATCTTCGTGAAGTTCCCCCGCCCGGCCACGTTGACTGGCCGCGAGGGCGCACGCCGTTTTCCGCCGGCTCCCGAGGTCCCGTTTGCCGAGGGGATCCTGCGCACGCTCCGCAAGCTCGACGCATCCATCACCATGGCGTCCATCGAGCAGGTCTTCGCGCTGTACGACGAGGCCGAGGTGCTCCGCGCGCGCGATGCGACCGTCCGAACGCGTCCCAAGCAGGTGAAGGCGTTTTTCCTGGAGCAGTTCGGCCGCAAGATCGTGCCGCGTGACGTCGCAGCGGTCCCCTCGCGCACGCCGCTCCGGCCCACGCCGGTTGACGACCCCTACGGCGCCTGATGCACCCAACCCGTCGGTTGCTCCTCTTGGGCCTGGTCGCCATCCGGTTGTCCGCACAGGACGGAGGGACCGGGACCCGTCTCGTCCTCCGCCCGCACGCCGGCGACACCTTGCGGGTGCGCCTGGACCAGACCATCGAGAGCACTCGTGGGGTCGGTCCGACCGACCTGAATGCGCGCCCGGGGGACGTGGCGTCGCTTACGCTGCTCGCGCGTATCATCGTGGAGGCTACGGACGCGGCGGGAGCCACGGCCCTGGCCCATGCGGACAGCGTGCGAGTGACGGCCACGGGTTCGCTTGAGGCATCACCCACGTTGCGGGCCGCGCGTGCGTTGCAGGGACAACGCTTCCGCTTCCGGATTGCCCCGGATGGGGGGACGGCGCTCGCGACCGACGTCAACATGGCGGACGCCGGAGTGAGCGGACTGCTCTCGCAGCTTCCGGCCACCCTGCCCACGGAACCGATGGTGCCTGGGGCGTCATGGATTCGAGCCATTTCCCTGCCCATGGCGACCCTGCCGGACGGCAAATCAGTGGCCATGCTCAACGCCACCTTCCGATTTGACTCACTGGCTGGAGACTACGCCTATCTCTCGGTGCGGGGACGCCTGGTCCGATCGGGTCCCATGGCCGGGGTGAAGGGGGGATTCGTCCAGACGGCGGGCGACGTCACCGGGAAGATCCTGATCGACCTTCGCCGGGGATGGATCGCCGACGCCCGGAGTGCGGTGACCTTGCAGTCCCTGGTCACGAGTGATGGTGCGGCGTCCCAACGCCTCCGCGTGCGCATTACGCAGTGGATGCGGGTGATGTAGGCGGCCATCTTTCCGGCATGCGCCTGGTCCACCTTTCCGACCTGCACCTCGGGATCCGACAATTCCAGCGACAGACCCCTGCCGGGATGAACCAGCGGGAGGCGGATGTCGCGGGGGTCTTCACGCGGGTGGTGGACAAGGTCATCGCCCTCGCCCCCGACATGGTGGCCATTGCCGGGGACGTGTTCCACAGCGTGCGGCCGCCGAATCCGGCGATCCTGCATGCCTTCCACCAGCTGTCCCGGCTCCGCCACGCCTTGCCGGAGACGGTGGTCGTGATTGTGGCGGGCAACCACGACAGTCCGCGGGCCGTCGAGACCGGGTGCATCCTCCGCCTGTTCATCCCGTTAGGCGTGCATGTCGTCGACACCGAAACGCGACGTCTGGCCTTTCCTGAATTCGGGCTGAGCGTCCTGGCGATTCCCGATGTCCCGGGACACAAGCCATCGTTCGACGCGGATCCGGCGGCGCGGTACAACGTGCTGGTCGGGCACCTCAACATGCCCGGGGCCTTTCCGGACGTGGGGTACCAGGAGCCGGCGGCGGTGAACATCGCGCCGGAGGACATCCGCTACGAGGACTGGAGCTACTGCGCGTTTGGGCACCGGCACTCGTTCTTCCAGCTCGCGCCCAATGCGTACTACTCGGGGGCGATGGAGTACACGGGCTCCAACATCTGGGGAGAGAAGCGCGAGGAGGACAAGTCCATCAAGGGGAAGTGCCTGATCGAGTTCGACCTCGACACGCGCAAGCGCACGATCCACAAGATCGAGCCGTCGCGCGAGCTGTATGACCTCCCCCCGATCGATGCGCGCGGGCGCACGGCGAGCGAGATCGACGCGCTGATCCGCCAACACGTGGGCAAGGTGCGTGGCGGGGTCGACGGGAAGATCGTGAGACAAGTGGTGAACAACATCGCCGCCCACGTGGCGCGCGACCTGGACCACAAGCAGCTGCGCGAGCTGCGACACGCCGCGCTGCAGTACCAGCTGGACACGCGACGTCCGGAGTCCCTCCGCTCGCTCCCCCTGAGTGGCGGGGGGAGCCGGCGGCCCTCGCTCCAGGAGCTGGTGCGCGATCGGCTGCGGGCCATCCCGCTCGAGCCGGACATCGACCGCGAGGCGCTCGTGGACCTCGGGCTGCGCTACCTGTCCGAGGCCGAGGCGCGCGAGGGATCGCCCGGGGCCCCACCCGTGGAGCTCGAGGGATGAGGCTCAATCGCCTCGCCATGACCAACTTCCGCCAGCATGCGGAGTCGGTCCTCGTGTTCGACACCGGGCTGACCTTTGTGCTGGGCGACAACGGCACGGGGAAGAGCACGATCCTCGAGGCGATTGCCTGGGCGCTGTACGGACAAGCGGCGGCCAGAGGCACGCGCGACTCGATCCGTTTTGTGCGTGCCGGGCCGCGCGCCCCGGTTCGCGTGGAGCTGGACTTCGAGCTGGGCGGGCACCGCTATCGAGTGGTGCGCGGGCTGAACAGCGCCGAGCTGTTCCAGGATGGCGACGCGACACCGATCGCCAACTCGATCAGCACGGTGAATGACCAGCTGGTCCGGAAGCTCGGGATGACACGCACCGAGTTCTTCCACACGTACTTCACTGGCCAAAAGGAACTGAACGTCATGTCCTCCATGGGACCGTCGGAACGGTCCCAGTTCCTCTCGCGCGTGCTCGGCTACGAGCGCCTGCGGGTGGCACAGGAGAACGTGCGCGAACGCAAGCGCATGGTGCAGTCCGAGCTGATCGGACTCCGTGGCGGGATGCCGGACCCGGAGCTGGTGACGCGCGGGCTGAACGAATCCGGCCTGCGGCAGGTGGAGGCAGAGCGGCTGGCCGCCGATGCCGAGGCGGGATGGGTGACCACGTCGCGACGGGTCGAGGAACTCACCCCGGGGTGGGCCGCGGCCCAGGCCACGCGCGACCGTTTCCTGGAGGTCACGGCGGAGCTGCGCGTCATCGAGACGCAGCTCACGGCACTCCTCGCCGACCAGGAGCGCATCGACCGGGACCTCGACAGCACGGCACACGCCCGCGGCGACCTCGAGCGACTCAGCCTTGAGCTGGCCCCGATGGCGTCGTTCGCGGCCGAATACAACCGACTGGAAGAGCTCAACCGGGCGGAAGGACGGCGGCAGGCGCTGACGGACGGGGTGCGCGTGCTCTCCGAGGAAGTCGCGGAACGCACGGCCCGTCGACACCAGGTGGCCGATGCGCGTGAGCGCGAGGCCACGCTCATGGCACGACTGGTCGAGGAGCGCGCGCGGTTCGAGGAACTGGTCGCACGGCTGGAGCAACAGCGCACCGACTGGGTCCGCGACCGCCAGGAGGCAGAGACCAAGCGGGACGCGCTGCGCGCGCAGTATACCGAACTCAAGAAACAACGCGACCGCATCGTGGAGTTGGGCGAGGACGGGGCCTGCCCGACCTGCACGCGCGTGTTGGGGGAGAACTTCCGGACCGTGCTCGACCAGGTGGACGAACAGCTGGACACGATCACGGTGGATGGACGGTACTACGGGACGCGCCTCACCCAGCTCGAGGCCATGCCCGCGGAGGTGGCGCACCTGGAGGAGGATCGGCGCGAGATGCAGCGCCTGCTGGGTGACCTCGAGGGCCAGCTCGCGACCGCTCGCGGCGACGCGCAGGAAGTGCTCGCCCTGGACCGGGAGATCGAGGCCAAAGCCCAACGCCTGGCCGCCATGCAGCAGGAACTCGCCGGCATCCCCCAGGGGTACGACCCCGCCCGGCACGTGGAGTTGCGCGCGGAAATCGATCGGCTGGCGCCACTCAACGAGCGGGCCACCCGGCTCTCGACGCAGCTGGAGCGCGAGCCCGAGCTGCTCACGGCCCGCGAGGAGGTCCGCCGACGCGGCCACGACCTGCAGGAGCGGCTGGCGCACCTGCATACCGAACGCGACATCATGCGATTCTCCGAGCAGGACTTTGTGGCGGCTCGTCAGGCGCAGGAGGCCGCGGCCCAGGCGCTCCAGGAAGCCGAGGTGCGGCGCGCGAGTGCGGTCACCGAACTGAAGGCGGCCCGCCGCGCGGTGGACGGGGCGACGGTCGCCATGCGAGAGTTGCGGCGTGCGCAAGAGTTGGAGGCCGCGCTGTTGCGCGATCGCAAGTTGCACGAACAGCTCGACCGGGCGTATACCGACCTGCGGACCGACCTCAATCACGCGTTGCGTCCGGAGTTGGCGCAGCTGGCCGGCGAGTTTCTCGCGGAACTGACCGACCACCGGTACTCGGACCTGGCGATGGATGACGACTACAACGTGGTCGTGTCGGAAGATGGGAGTCCCAAGCCGGTCATCTCGGGTGGCGAAGAGGACCTGACCAACCTCGCGCTGCGCCTGGCCATCTCCCAGATGATCGCCGAGCGCAGCGGCCAGCGGCTGTCGCTCCTCGTGCTGGATGAGATCTTCGGGTCCCTCGACCAGCCTCGGCAGCTCAATGTGATAGGACTGCTGCGGCGCCTGCAGGACCAGTTTGAGCAAGTCATCCTGATGTCGCACATCGAGTCGATCAGCGACGGCGCGGGAGACCAGCGAATCTTGCGGTTGTCGTACGACGTCAAGACCGGGAGCTCCCTCGTGCAGGACGCCACCGATCCGTTGCCGGACGAAGGGCTGTTCCGCGGGGCCGCCCTGGCGGGGACCGGATCGTGACCCCGCCGTCCGGAACCACACGGGCCATCAGCGGTCCGCACCCCATGCGCGTCACCGATATCGATGCCGTGAACCGGGTCTTCGCCGACGCGTTCACCGAGCGGTACCGGCGTGACGGGATGGTCGGCGTTCGGGTGCCGCAGCTGAATCCGGCGATCTGGCGGTATGCCATCGAGGGCGCTCGCGCCGGAGCCATGGTCTGGCGGGATCCGTCGGGTGAGGTGGCCGCCTTCAACGTCGCCCATCGGTCGGGCACCGAGGGCTGGATGGGGCCACTCGCCGTGCGACCGGAATGGCAAGGACATGGCGTCGGTCGATCGATCGTCCAGGCGGGGGCAGCTTACCTCCTCTCCGAAGGCGCCACGACCGTCGGGCTGGAGACCATGCCTCGCACGGTCGACAACATCGGCTTCTACGCGGGAATGGGCTACGTCCCTGGACCGCTCACGATCACCCTGACCGTGGACGCGGCCGACGGACCGTTGGAGACCCTTGGCGCCCTTGGCTCCGCCGAGCGCGATAGCCACGTCGAGGCGTGCCGGGAGTTGGTGGGGCGCCTGATTCCCGGGCGCGATTTTTCCCGCGAGCTGCAGTTGACGCAGGAGCTTGGGATTGGCGACACCTGCGTCCTGCGTGGACCGCACGGGGTGCGCGGCTTCGCCGTGTATCATGCCGTGCCGCTGGTCGAAGGGCGAGCTCGGGAGGAACTTCGCGTGCTCAAGCTTGCGGTGGAGCACGACGACGATCTCGTGCCGCTGATGCTGATGGTCGGGTCGGCCGCCCGTCGTGCTGGGACGCTGCGGGCTGCGGTTCGCGTCCAGTCCGGCTATCAGGCCGCATGGGATACCCTGATCGGACTCGGGGCGCGCGTCCGCTGGACCGACCTTCGCATGACGCTCCGCGGCTACCCAGAGATCGTGGCGCGCAGCGGAGTGGTGTTCAGCAACTGGGAGATTTGAGGGCCGTCAGGCCTGTCGTCGCACGATCGGCGCCGGCGGGGCCGCGGCCTCCGGGCGGGATTCGCCATCGAGAATCGCCCGCCGGGCGGTGCGTTCCGCGTCTGCCAGGTCGATGAACGGGGCGATGGGCCGGAACAATTCATTGAATGCGGCGGCATTGAAGCCGGACGATTCTCGGAGGAACGCGGCGAGGACCGCACCACGGGCAATCGGGTTGCGAGGGTCCGTGGTGGGTGCGGCGATGAGGTCGACGTCGTTGAGGTGGGCGCGGACCACGGAAACGAGGTCGGTGCCAAACTCCTCGGACAGCTGCTCGACGGCGTGTTCCGCCAAGCCGAGCACCATCAGGTGCTGGTGGGGACGCTCGTCGCGCAGCCGCCGGGCATCATCCCAGGCGGCCGCCGGCAGCAGTCGGAGACGCACCAGGATCTGGTTGGCCAGCTCCGCCCGGTAGCTTAATGGCGTCGACACGCCGCTTAATGTGACCGACGTCACCGGATTCGGCAAGGATGCGGACCGAGACGGCAGACGGCAGGTGGCAGGGCGCAGCTGGCGTCACGCGTCGGTCAGCTGGCGTCATCAGGTCACGCGCCGGCGCCATCGGTCGCCAGCCAGCCGGCAGGCCTACTCCTTCACCTTTCCCTTCACCACGATGCGGTAGATCAGCAGGAAGACCCCGACGGTGAGGAGTCCATGTATCCAACCGGGGGCCTCAGTCGTAAAGGTGGCGAAGGCCCATACGCCCAGCATCACGAGGGCAGCTGCGATTCCAAGGTCCATTTGACGGAGGCCAGGCCAGGGGGTAGACTAGGTCAGCCCGAAGTATAAGGGGGCGGAGAGACCGATTTTTTGAGCCAACAAGTCCAACGTAGGGGTCCAACAGGTTGGTCGACGTCATGCCCCAGCGCGGGGAAGGCGGAAGGCTGGTTGCGGATCTTATTCCTATCGTCTGGGCTTCAAAAAACCCTCTTCGTTCCCGACCCTGGAAGGGCCCTGGCGTAGCCGGGGCCCTTCGTCGTTCCGGCCCCCGCGGGAACTCCACTCCCGGCGTCCGTGTTGGAGAGGGGCACCGCGGCGATGTTGGGCCCGGGCGCCTGATCACCCTCCAACCGGTCGCCCGTGCCCGTCGTTACCGTCACCCGTCGCCTGCGCTTCAACGCCGCCCATCGGGTGCACAACCCGGGGCTGAGCGATGCCGAGAACACGGCGCTTTTCGGCAAGTGTAACAACCCCAATTGGCACGGCCACAACTACACGCTGGATGTCTCGGTCACCGGTCCCATCGACCCGGTCACGGGCTATGTGATGGACCTGGGGCAACTGCGTGCCCTCGTGGAGCGCGAGGTGCTGGAAGAGGTCGACCACCGCAACCTGAACCTCGACGTGCCGTTCATGCGGGGGATCAACCCCACGAGCGAAAACCTGGTGGTGGCGATCTGGAACGTTCTGGCCCCCCAGGTGGCCCCGGCGACCCTCACACGGCTGCGGCTGTGGGAGACGGAGCACAACTTTGTCGACTATCATGGTGAGTCTGCATGACTTCCCCGATGCCCTGGCAAATTAAGCCTGTTGAGACCGACGACGCCCCGTTTGCCGGGGCGGAGTGCCTGGAGTTTGAGAACCTCGTCCGGCGCCAGCTGGAGCTCGTCGGGGAGGATCCCGCGCGCGAGGGGTTGGTGCGCACCCCGCATCGCGTGGTGAACGCGATGCGGTTCCTCACCCACGGGTACGGGCTCAAGGTCGAGGACGTGGTGGGCGAGGGAATCTTCGCCGAGGAGCACGAGCAGATGGTGATGGTGCGCGACATCGAGCTGTACTCGATGTGCGAGCATCACATGCTGCCGTTCTTTGGGAAGGCGCACATTGCCTACATCCCCAACGGCCGCATCGTGGGATTGTCCAAGCTGCCGCGCATCGTCGACATGTTCGCCCGTCGCCTGCAGGTGCAGGAGCGGCTCACCGGGGAGATCGCCAAGGCGATCCAGGACGTCCTGCAACCGCGTGGGGTGGGCGTCGTGATCGAGGCGTATCACCTCTGCATGATGATGCGCGGCGTGGAGAAGCAGAACTCCAAGACCATCACGTCGTCCTTGCTCGGCAACTTCCGCGACGACGCCATGACGCGCGACGAGTTCCTGCGGCTGGCGCACGGGTCGGGACCGCGGTGAGCCTCGAAGGACGCGTCGCACTGGTGACCGGGGCGTCCCGCGGCATCGGGGCGGCGGCCGCCGCAGCCCTCGCCGCGGCTGGCGCGCGGGTGGTGCTGGTGGCGCGGTCGCACGACGCGCTCCATGCGCTTGCCGCGTCGCTCCCTGGAGCGACGCCGCTGGTGGCTGACCTCAGCAATCCCGGGGGCGTCGATCACCTCGCAGAGGAGGTCCGCGGCCTGGTCGGCCACCCGGACCTGCTGATCCTCAACGCGGGGGTCTTTGCGCTGGGGGCCGTTGGGGAACTCGCGTTAGGCACCGTGGACCGGATGATCGACCTGAACCTGCGCGCGCCCTATCACCTCTTGCACCATTTCCTCCCGCCCATGCGCGCGCGTGGTTCCGGGCACGTCGTGACCATCGGGTCGGTGGCGGACCACGCGGCCTTCCCCGATAACGGCGGGTATGCGCTGACGAAATTCGGCACCCGCGGGCTCCACGAGGTGGTGCGCATGGAGCTGCGGGGGACCGGGGTTCGGGCCACGCTGGTCTCGCCCGGTCCGGTCGACACACCGATCTGGGACCCGCTGCATCCAGAGACCCGACCCGGCTTCCCGCCGCGGTCGGCGATGCTGCATCCCGCGGACGTCGCGGACGCCGTGCTGTGGGCCGCCTCGCGTCCCGCGCATGTCAACGTGGACGAGGTCCGGCTCGGCTACCGCTAGCGCCCATGTTCATTGAGCTGGTGGATGCCCTGCGCTGTCCGGTCGGGCACGAGGAGAGCTGGCTCGTCGCCGCCGTGGACCGCTACCACGGTCGCCATATCGCCGACGGGGCGCTGGGCTGCCCGGTCTGTCACGCCGTGTACCGGGTGCGCGATGGGGCGGTGCACTTTGCCGAGCCCGCAGGGTCAACAGGGTCGGCCGTGGGTGGGGATGCCGAACGTGTGCTGCGGGCGCAGGCATTGCTCGACTTGTCTGAGCCCGGTGGGCGCGTCGTGCTCGCGGGGGAGGCGGCGACCCTGGCTGACGCGCTCGAAGAGGCGACCGCCGCGGCGATCCTGCTGGTGAACCCGGTGGGCGTCGTGCCGACCCCCGGTCGGTCGACGATCTGGTGTGGTGCCACCGCGCCGTTGGCCGCAGGGACGCTGCGTGGCGCGATGCTCGGGGATGGGGTGGCGAGTGGGCTCGTCCCTTCGCTTGTTCGCGCCCTGCGGCCGGGTGGTCGGCTGGTGGCACCGGTCCACCTCCCCTTGCCGATGGATGTGGTGGAGCTGGCGCGCGACGACCAGGAGTGGGTGGCCGAGCGCGTCGCCGCCGTGACCTCGACCCCGGTCGGGCTCCGACGGAGGTAGGTGGGAAGGTCCCGGTCCGATCGTGGCGCAAGGGGCTGGCCGCAGATCGAACGACCGCCATCGGGAGTGCCATCGACGCTGCCGAGCGTTTGGATGACAAGGCACGACGCGACGCCCTGACGGCGCTCGCGTGAGGCAGCCTGGGTGAGCCCGCTATCCGTCGGCGTGCATGGCCTCACGTGCCTGGATCGCCAGGATGCGGCGCGTGGGCACGAGCCCCGAGCATAACCCCACGAGTGCCACGATGCCGCCGGCGAAGCCAAGCGCGAGCCCAAGCGACAGCGGCACCGAGCCGCCGCGATCCGGCGTACGAGAGAGCTCGAGCACGAATCGCGCGGCCAGCGGGAGCCCGAGCGCGGCCCCAACCCCCACCTGCAGGGCGGAACGTCGCAGGATCGTGAGCACCAGCGCGTGCCGCTGGGCCCCCAGTGCGGCCCGGATGCCGATCTCGCGCGTGCGCTCGGAGACCGCCAGCGAAAGCATCGCGTAGAGACCCGATGTCGCCAGCGCGATGAGCACCCCGACCAGGACGACCAGGCCCGCCGCGATCCCCATGACCAGGTACCAATCGCCCTGTCGCACGTCGCTGAGCGCGACGGCCCTTCCCACCACCAGGTCGGGATGCACCTCCTGCACCACGTCGCGCATGCGCCCGGCGAGTGAGGCCGGTGGCACCCTGGTGTGCACCGCGAGCTGCATCGGGTTGATGGTGCCGGGCGCTGCGGGCAGGTAGACCGCCGCGCCCTGGTCGGCATTCACCACGTTCACCCCCAGGGGCCCGATGACGCCAACGACCTCGTGCCACACGGCGCTGGTGGTGTCGGTTGGCGAGGGGAAGCGCACCCGCCGCCCCAGGGGAACGCGGCCGCCAAGCACACGCTCCACGAACGCGGTGTTCACGATCGCAACGCGCGTTCCGCCCTCCACGTCGGTTCGCACGAAGTCGCGACCGTTGAGCAGCGGGGTCCCGAGCGCCCCAAGGTAGCCCACGTCGATGTGCGCGACCCGGGTCCAGCGGGGCGGGGTGTCCGGTGCGCGTTCGACGCCATCCACTTCATACGGCATCGAGCGATGCTCCATGCGCGGGAGGACGTCAGCCACCGCGGCGCGCGTCACCCCGGGTTCCGCCTCGATCGCGGCGACGAGCGCACGCTGCGCCTCGGCCAGCTGTGCCTGGCGAAGGGCGGGGGCGCCGGCGTCCCCGGCCGTACCATCGGGCAATCGGACCTCGACCGCGAGGTATTCGGATGACGGAATGCCCGTTGCTCGGTTGGCGACCTGCAGGTCCGTGGCGTGGCTGGACACCGCGAACGCCATCCCGATCGCCGCCACTGATACCGCGATGTCTGCGACCACCAATGCGGCCGTGAGCTTGCCGAAGTGGAACCGCGCACCGCCGCGGATGTTCTGCGCGATGGCCCGGCCGGTGATGGCGATGGCTGGCAGGACGCCGGCGAGCGTCGCGCTCACGGCAGCCAACGCGAGCGCGGTGAGCGCCGTGGTCGCGGTCAGGTGCAGCGAGAGCCAATACGGCAACGCCGTCGCTTCGGGGGTCGCAAGGCTCGCAAGGTTCACATGTCGCAGCGCCCAGTCAAAGACCAGCACGCCGATCCCGGCCGCGATCACGGCCAGGAGCAAGGTTTCCACGAAGACCTGGGACACGAGGCGCGCGCGGCTCGCCCCAAGTGATGTGCGAATCGCGAGTTCTCGCGAGCGCGTCGCCGTTCGCGCAAACACGAGCATGGCGACGTTGCCGCACGCGACGAGGAGGAGCGCGAACATCATGGCCTGCGCATACCGGAATTCCGGCAGGCTGGCCAGCCCGCCCGCTGGCAGGTTGAGGAACAGGAGGCCGAACGGGACGACCTCCGCGCGCAGTCGCCGCCGTTCGGCCACGGCGGCCGCGCTGGTGGCGCTCGTGAGCTGGGGTTGGGCGAGAGCCGACACCTCGGCTTGCGCGCTGGACGCCGATACCCCATCGGCCAACCGGCCGATGACGTGCACGCGCACGCGCTCGTCGACGCCCCCGGTGGACGCGGGCCGCAGCGGAAGCCAGAGGATCTCGTTGGCGGGGAAGCCGAACCCCTCTGGCATCACGCCGACCACCTCGTACACGCGCCGCCCGATCCGCAGCCCCTGACCCAGGACGTGCGGATCCTGACCGAACCGGGAGGCCCACAGGGCGTAGCCAATCACGACGACGTCGGGCGCGCCAGTCGCGAAGTCCTCGTCGGCGAGGAGGCGCCCCATGGCCGGGCGCGCAGACAACATCGGGAAAACATTCGCCGAGAGCTGCGCGGCAGCGGCGGGCGTCGCCTGGCCGTCCCTCGTGGCGACGTTGTAGGTCAACGTGCGCAGCGCGCCCAGCGCCGAGAAGCCCTCGAGCGACGAGGCCCACGTCGTGAAGTCGGAGTCCCAGGTCGGCGCGACGGCAGACGACAGCGGGTCCCAATACCGGATGGCCCGGAGCCTGTCGTCTCCGTCACCCGGCAACGGCGCGTGCAGGGCACGCGCGAGGTGCGACGGTGCCAGCCCCACCGGAATGCCCACCGCGAGTGCGAAGATGGCCGCGAGGTTGAGCATCGGGTGCTTCCGCAGCAAACGCACGCCCACCTTCACGTCCAACCAGGAAAAGCGGAGCGGTGCGAAGGACTCGAGCCCCTTCGCCTCGCGGGACAACTCCCGGAACGTCCCTTCGTGGCCAAACTCGCGGCGCGCGCGGTCCCGGGCCGCCGCGGGAGCCAGGCCGTCCCGCATGAGGTGCGCGGCACGTTCGTCGAGGTGATGTCGAAATTCCTCCCGCACCTCTTGCTCGACCTCGGCCCGATGCCGGAGCGCGCGATACCAGGTGCTCACGCGGGCAACGACGGCGGATGCCGACAGCCATTCAGGGAAGCCGGGCATTTCAGATCTCCTGCGGGGTAGCCAGCAGCGAGCGGGATATCGCCTCGGCGAGGTGCTGCCAGCTGCGTTGCTCGTGGTCCAGCTGGCTCAGCCCCAATGGGGTGAGCTGGTAGAAGCGGGCGCGTCGGTTGTTCGACGAGGTCCCCCAGCGGCCCGCGATCATCCCCTTCTGCTCGAGGCGATACAGGGCCGGATACAGGGCGCCCTGTTGCACCAGGATGGCGCCACCCGAGATTTGCTCGATGCGCAGCAGGACGCCGTATCCGTGCACGTCTCCGAGAGAGATCGCCTTGAGGATGACGAGGTCGAGATTTCCTGGTAGCAGTTCGGCCGTGGACGCCACGGTCTCTCCTATGGAGGTTAGGAGAAGGATCGCCGCCTTCTCCTAACTCGTCAAGGAGAGCGGTCAGGCTGGCACCGGCACGATCCCCGCCGTCGAGGCCGATCGGGCAGTCCGCCGAAGACAATACGGACGGGAATCCGCGTTTCCGTCATCTCCGCCTGGAGCTGGACCTGGGGCTGGTCATCGGGTCCGGCGTGCCGACTGGCGGAAGCGTGATGGTCGCTGAACTTGAGGGGCTTGGCTGAACCTGGACAGCCGGGCGGCGGTCGACACGCTGCATCAACTCTGGAGCGGGCGCGGCGTGATATTGCGTTCAACGCCCGAGGCGAAGCCGTGGAAGCTCTATGAGTTCACGGCGGCCGATGGTGACGGCAACGAGTTTCGGGTCTTCTATGACTTCGGCTGGGAGGAGCGTGAGCGTGCCTCACGCGACTAGCGGCGCCCCGGCTGATGTACGACCGGCGTCTATGGCGACCTGCTGCGAAGACGAACCGCGATCAGCGGGCCAGGCGTCGCCACTCCATTGACATGCGGTCGCGAAGGGGGCCGCTCACGGGGGCGATACGGCCGGCGCCGAGGTTGTCGACGACGTGTGTGGCACGGCGCGTACCGGGGATCACACAGGTCACCTCGGGGAACGACAGGATCCAGGTGAGCATGAACTGCGCCCATGACGCAACGCCAAGCTCCGCGACCCACGCGGGGAGTGGCTGTGTGCGGACCCGAGCGAACGACCCACCGCCCCCGAAGGGGCGATTGACGATGACCCCGACGCCGTGCCGCGCACATGCGGCAAGAAGCGACGACGCGGCGTCTGGTTCATCCAATGACAGGTTGACCTGCACGAAGTCGACCGCCTCCGACTGGATGACACGAGCGAGGTCAGCGTGCGCGCCGGCCTGGTAGTGGGTGAGCCCGAGGTACCGCACGCGGCCCGCGGCCTTCCAGGCCCTCAGGGTCCGGAGGTGCGTCTGCCAATCCACCAGGTTGTGGACCTGCATGAGGTCGATCGGGTCGGCGCCCAGGCGACGCAGCGAGGTGTTCATCTGGTCGATGCCGGCGCGTTCGCCACTCGTCCAGACCTTGGTGGCGATCCATGCGTGTGAACCCGCAGGACGGGCGGCGAGCAGGTCGCCGACCACCTGCTCGGAGGAGCCGTACATCGGGGAGGAATCGATCACGCGCCCGCCGCCATCGAGGAAGGCGCCTAACGTGGACGCGCATTCGGCGCGCGCGGCGGGATCGGTGCCGACGTCGAAGGTCTGCCAGGTGCCAAGGCCAATGACTGGCAACATCTCGCCGGTTGAGGGAATGGGGCGGGTGCGCATGGGGCGAGTGGTCTGCAGGGCTGTTCGAGCGGTGCCCAGGCCGAGGGCGCCAAGGAGGAGGTCGCGCCGGTTCACGGCTCGTCGCCCGGCAACCTTGGGACGTCGCCGCGCGCGCTCGGGAGGTGTCGCCCGCTCCCCCGGGCGATGGCCAGGGTGCCGGCGGCGGATCCGGCGCAGAGTGCGGCCACCGGTGCGACCAGCCCAACTGCGCGAAGCCAGAATGGGGCGACCAGGGGCATAGCGCCCGCCGCAAGCGCGAGACCACCGAGCGCCCCACCGGCGATCGCCCCCCAGACGGCGAAGCGCGGCAGCGACAACTCATCGAAGCGACGGCGCCGTGCCGCAATCCCGAGGACGACGGAGAAGGCGACCCCACACAGGAAGCCCGGGATCGCGAGCGCCTGGGGCCACATGTCGAGGATGCGCCCGTCACGATCGACCAACCCCTCCATGATCAGGCCGCCGACGAGCCCCCAGGCCACGGCCCAGGTGGCCCCCATCCCCAGGGCGCCCCGAAGGCGCTTCGTCCACAGCTTCACCGGTATCCCCGGTGGCCCGGTTGGGCCCGGTCACGAGCGCAAGGCGCCGTGCGAACAGGTGGCGATGGCCTCATGGACGAATCGGGTCCGGCGGCACCCCCTCGAAGGTGATCTTTACCGGGAGGATCCGCCCGTCCGCATCGAACCTCAGGTGGTCAATGCTCACCACGCGGTGGTTGCGGTCCGTTTGTCCCAGCGGGCGGCGATGATACACGATGTACCACTGACCCGAGGCCGGAGCCTGGACCACCGAGTGGTGCCCCGCTCCGGTGGCGACACCAGGGTCCTGGGCAAGGATCTGTCCGACGCGCGCGAAGGGACCAAACGGTGAATCCCCCACCGCGTACGCGACCGCGTAGTCCGGACCGGTCCACCCGCCCTCGGACCACATGAAGTAGTACTTGCCAGCGTGCCGCAGCATGTAGGCCCCTTCCACGTATCCTGTCGGCGTGATCTCGCGGAACACCGATCCGTCCGGGAAGGGTTCGAACCCGGTGAAGTCCCGGTTGAGCTTGGCGATGTTGCAGTGCCGCCAGCCGCCGTACACGATGTAGTAACTCCCGTCATCGTCGCGAAACACCATCTGGTCGATGGGCTGCGCGCCGTGATGAAAGCGGTCGATGAGCGGCTTGCCGAGATAGTCGACGAAGGGGCCCGCGGGTGTGCGCGCGCGTGCGACGCCGATCCCGCCGTGCTCGCGGTCGCTCTGGATGTCGTTGGCGCCAAAGAAGAGGTAGTACCACCCGTCCTTCTCCACGATCGAGGGCGCCCACATCGCGCGTCGGGCCCATCGGACCCCCGTGGTATCGAGCACGCGGGCATGGCGTGTCCAGCTGACCAGGTCGTCCGAGGAGAAGGCGTCAAGGAACGTCTGCTGGTCGTACGGCGCAGAGAACGTCGGGAAGATCCAGTACTTCCCGTCGAAGACATGCGCCTCGGGGTCGGCGTACCAGCCCGGGATGACGGGATTGCCGGACGTGCGCTGCGCGGCGGCTGAACATGGCGCCAAGGCGAGGGCGGGAAGGAACAGGAGGGCGGCTCGGAGTCTCATACTCCAAACTGGCCTGCCCGCTCGCGCGACAATAGGGGGCGCGCTCCAGCTCCTGCATGGGGTCGGGCGTGTTTGCCGGAAAGCCTGTGGACTCCTACACTTTCGGCGTGCTGCATCCCACAGGTCACGTTCTCGGCCGGCGCGTGCGCCCCAGCGGAGTCGGTCGGGCGCCTCAACTGGGCTCGCGCCACTCCCAGCGACGACCTCCGTCGTGGCGCACCCTCGTGCCGTGGCTTGTCGTCATGGGGGCGTGCAACGCCCAACGCCCGGAGATTCGCACCGACATACCGCGCGTGGAGGCCGCCCTCGAACGATTGCGTGCCGCCACCCGCCCGTTTCATTCGCTTGATGCCGCCGTGGCCGCTGGCTATCCACGCACGGTGACCGAGTGCCTGGTGCACGAATCACATGGTGCGATGGGATATCACCACTTCAACCGCGCCAACGCGATCGCCGTACCAGAGGTGGAACGCCCGGCGATCCTGCTGTATGAACGACGCGCGGACGGCTCCTACCAGCTCAATGGGGTCGAGTTCATCGTGCCGTATCGGCTGGTGCCCCGCGACGCCGAAGCGCCGATCATGATGGGCCAGCGCATGCACCGCGAGGATAACCTGAACTTCTGGTACCTCCACGTCTGGGCCTGGCGCGAGAACCGGGAAGGCCTGTTTGCGAACTTCCATCCCGAGGTCTCGTGTCTCGACAAGGGGACGATATACCGACCCTACGAGCGCACCGGGTCGTTCGGTGGTTCCTGATGCTGCTCACCTGGCATAGAGCAGCCGCATCCCCCGGACGGCGGTTGTCCCAGGGGCGTCCGTATGGCCGAGGCCCTGAAGCATTTCACTGTGGAGCGTGAGTCCCGGGTAGCGTCGGCCCCGTAGCGCAGCGCTCAGCCGTGCCTGTCCGCTGACGATGTGCCCAATCCCCTCGAGTTCCGGGTCGTCGATCTCCAAGGTCCCCGATGCGAGGTACACGCGCACCGCGAGGTCCTTGTGTGACTGTGCGTAACGCGACTCCTGGCGAAGGACCTCGTCGTCCCCATACGCCATCGCCGGGCTCGAGATGATGTAGGTGCGAAAGGGTGACTGCTCCTGGAAGATTGCCCACGAGGCGAAGAAGCCACCGGCCGAAACGCCGAACAGGCCAAGGCGGTCGCTGTCGATGCGGTACCTGGCAGTGACGCGGGGCAGGAGCTCCTGGGTGAGCATGGAGAGGAACTTCGGCGCACCGCCCACGCAGTCGGACACGGCGAGCTTGAACGCGTTGCACCCGGCCTGCACGACCTGCCCGAACGGGTCCTTCAGGGCCCACTGCGGCGGCGAGAACTCGTGCACACGCCGACGGGTAAAGGCGTCCCGCCCCTCCTCGAACGGGGCGCCCACGCTGACGACGATGACCTCCTCGATTCCACCAACGGTGTTGGCGGCGTGGAAGACGAGGGGGAAGTAATCATTGCCATCGGTGACCAGCAGCAGCGGGTAACGCTTCGTGGCGCTGTCCACATAGCTGCGAGGGAGGCCGACGGTAATGTCGTATGTACGCCCCATGGAAGGCGACGCAAGGCGGTACGATTCGGTGTTCTGCGTGGGCACCGGCTGCGGGGCCAGCAGCTGGGCCGCGAGGGCCGGCGGCGTGCAGGCAGCCACCAGCGGCAGGGCGGCCAGGCGCAGCAAGCGAATCATGGATCCCGTCCAGGAGTGGGGGTGGGGTGGGCGAATTCACTATAGTGAATGACACGTTCGCGATAGTATATGCTACTTTCCGGGCACCGCCAGTACCCCAGCCGTCCCGGCAACTCCCCTCGCGGCACCCGACATGACCTTCGAAACCGCCATGCGTGAGCGACGTCGAACGCTCGGACTGAGTCTCCAGCAGCTCGCCGCGCGCAGCGGGGTCAGTGCGGCCATGCTGTCCGAGGTGGAGCGCGGGCGCAAGAGTCCGACCCTGCGTGTGGCCGCGCAAATCGCCGATGGACTGCAACTCGCCATCTCCGCGCTCCTTGGAGCGGAACCTGTCGCGCGGATGCAGGTGCGCCGCCGCGCTGAGCGCCGACGCCTGGTCGACTCACGGAGCGCGATCGAGCGCCACCTCCTGGCGCCCGCGCTCCTGGCCCAAGGCATCGAAGTCGTGTGGTATGTGGTGCCGCCGGGGAGCGAAAGCGGGACCTTTGCCCCACACCAGCATGGTACCCTGTCGCATGCCACCGTCGTACGGGGCACCGTGGAGTTCGATGCCGACGGTGAGCACATCGTCCTCCGTGCCGGCGACTCCATCGACTTTCCAGCGAGCATCACCCACGAGTTCCGCAACACGGGGCGCGCTCCATGTGAATTCCTCCTCGTGGTCGACACGCGCCGACCGTAGCCGACCCGACTGCGGCCCCAGGGGCCTCGTCACCGCATGGGACGACGCCCACGGGGACCAGCGCCGTCGCGCCGCGCCCGGACCTGAGGCCGACCAGCCCGGCCGGTCATATGAAACCCGCGCCCCCCTCACCCAGTCCGGGATGAGACTCGCACATTCACTGGATGGCCCACCCTGCCTTGCCAACCCCGGACCTCGAGGCATCGCTCGCCGCGCTGCACGAGGCGGGTTTTGCATGGGCACGGAGCTGCTGCCAGGGCGACCCGGATCTTGCCGCGGACGTCCTGCAGACGACCTACGTGAAGGTCCTGGCGGGGAATGCCCGGTTCGCTGGGCGTTCGTCCTTTCGGACCTGGTTGTTCGGCGTCATCCGCTTGACTTCGTTGGAGCTGCAGCGTCGCGGGGGACGCGAGTTGCCGTTCGATGCAGACACGGACGCCGAGTCCGGGGAAGCCAGCGCGGAACTGGAACTGATCCGCGCCGAGGAATGCGAGGCACTGCGCGCCGCACTGGGCCGGTTGCCCGACCGCCAGCGCGAAGTGTTGCACCTGGTGTTCCAGCAGGAGATGACGATTGCAGAGGCGGGGGTGGTGATGGGGGTGTCGCTGGGCTCGGCGCGCGTCCACTATGAACGCGCCAAGAAGCGCTTGCGGGCACTGCTCGTGGCCGGTGGCCATGGGCGTCGTGCCGACCAGGCGCACGCTGACTCGGAGGAATGACCGATGACCGACGACGATACACTTGAGCAGCAGCTGCGCCCCGCGTTCGACGGGTTGCGCCGCGCGGATGCGCAGGCGACGCCGTCGTTTGAGGCGATGATGGCCCGTGCGCGCGTTCCGGCGAACGCGCATGGCGACGTCCCGGTCGCTGGGGCTCGCCGACGCGTGTGGCGCTGGGCGGCGATCGCCGCACCACTCGCCGCCGCTGCTGGGGTGGCCCTGTGGCTCGGCCCGGACCGCGCGGGTGACCGTGAGTTCGAGCGCGCCGTGACCGAATGGTCGCGCACCGAACGTGCGTTACCTACCGATGGACTGCTTTCAGTACCTGGTTCAGAATACTTGCGACGACTCCCTGCCCTGGGTACCGGGGCGGTGGAGCGACGGAGACCCTCATGATGTCCCGAACGCCGTTCCCGCACCGCCTGACGGCGGCCGCGCTGGTCTGTGTGGTGTTGGCAAGCGCGCCCGCGGGTGCGCAAGCCGCGCCAACGATCGACGACCCGATCGCGAAGACCTTGTTCGAGCCGGAATTGATCATGAAGCACCGGCGGGCCATCGCGCTCACCGATGAGCAGCGCGATGCGATCAGCCGCCTGATTCGAGAGCTGCAGGGTCAGGTCGTCAGCCTGCAGTGGGAGTTGCAGGACCAAACCGAGGCGCTGGCAACGGAACTCGCCAAGCCCCGGGTGGACCTGGATCGCGCGAAAGACCGGCTGGATCGGGTGATGCAGACGGAACGGCGCATCAAGGAGGGCCACCTCACGCTGCTCGTCCGGATCAAGAACCTGCTCAACGCGCAACAGCAGGCGGCGCTGGCAAAGCTTCGGGCGGATCCATCGGCGGGAGTCGGGGGCGGTGAGGCGTCGTAGGGCTCGACGGTCGACAGGCCTAACGACAACGGGCCCCGGCCAGCGCCGGGGCCCGTTCCACATGATGACGCCGTGCGATCAGGCCTTCGGCCACCAGGTGAAGCCGATGCCGATCCTCGCTGAACCCGCTTCGATGTCGAGGTTGTTTACCGAAATCGGGCCGACATCCACCTTGTTGAAGGTGCCACCGGTGAGCTTGAGCGAGAGGTCCAGCGCCAGCTTACGCGTGAAGTAGGCAGAGAGCCCGCCGCCAAAGGTGATCGCGGCGCCACTGAAGCTCAGCTCGCCGACGGCCTGGCCGTTCACCTGTGCGTCGGCGACGCTCACCGACCGCCCACCTGCTGAGACTTCCAGATACGGCACCAGCCGCCGGAGCGAGTTGGCGAAGTGAAAGCGGGCTCCAACCTCCGCATGCGCCAAGTCCCATTGGCCTCCCACCCCTTGCCCTTCCTGCACCTCAACGCGTGAGCCATCGACGTGCACGAAGCCGGTGACGATGCGATTGAACCCGTAGCCGACGCGAAGACCGAATCCACCGCCGCCGCTGCGGTCCCCATTCTCGACCTCAAGCGAGGTGCCCATGAGGTGCGCTCCGAGCGAGAGTCCCCGGGTGGTCGAGCCTTGTGCCACGGCTGAACCGGGCGATGCGACGAGCGCCGCGACGGCAGCGAGGGCCATGCGGCGAAGGAGTGGCGAGGACAGGCGGCAGCGTGGTGTCATGACAGGACCTCGTGGCACGGAGAAGGGCGCGATCCCCCGGCGGCAGGGCCACCGGGGGACAACGCAATATAGGAAGGGAGCGGCGGTCGAGCCCACGGCGGTCAGAGGATCGTGCCCAGCAGCACCAGGTCCTCAACCGGTTCCATGAGTTCCTCGACGAGGTCGAAGACGTCATCGTTCAGTTGCATGACGTTGCGCACCATCAGGAGCTCGTCGCCGGTGAGCGGCTGCCCGGTCCGTCCGCGCAAGGTGGGGTTGGTGGCCGGACCGCTGATCGTGACGAACGTCGTGCCGTTCCACGTGATTGTGCCCTCGAGGATCCCCGCGGTGCCGGACACGGCACTGCGAAGGGTATTGTCCTGGTGGCGTGCGGTGACGGTGATCTTGCCTTCGCCCTCGCGTCCCTCTTCGACATCGCGCACCGTCCCGTTGATGCTGAAGTTCCGCGTGGGGACGGCGAACTGGAAGTCGGCATCCAGGAGCGTGCGCGTGCCCTCCGTTCGCGCATCGAGGCCGATAGTAAAGTCAAAGCGCGAAGCGCCGTCTACCGCGAATCCCGAGACGTCGATCGAGCCGCCGGTCGTGGAGACGTCGACGGTGGTCCGATAGTCGAGCGTGGTCACGCTGCGCGTCACGACCTTGAGCCGGAGGGCGATCGCGTTCCCCGTGCTGGCGCCCTCGTCGAGGAGGTCGGCGTACCCGATCTCGCGTCCGACGATCGGCTTCCCACCTGCATCCTGTTCATAGGCGATGAAGCGCACGCCGTTGGTTGGGGCGCCGGTGCGCGCGGAGTCAATGACGTAGTGGTCCAGCGTCGCGCGGTAGACGAGGGTGCGTCCGAGGTGGCGAGTGGAGATCACCGTCTTCGCGAACGTTGATGTCCGTGCCTGGAGATGGGCGGCCCGGAAGAGATTCACGGCGTACGCACGCCCTGCGCGGTCTTGCACGAGGGACGGCAGGTCCTGCATGGCGGCGACGAGTGTGCCGGTGCTCATCGGCGTGCGTCCGCCGAGCCCACTGACCGCGACGAATCCCTCGGAGCCCAGGAGCTGGCTCAGCGCCTGGTAGTCGGCCAACGCGGCACCCGGGTCGGGCGAATCGACGGTGGGTGCCGTGGACTGTTCACAGGCGGCGGTCATCGTGACCAAGGCGAACGTCAGGGCCGTGGTGACCCGCTGGTATGCTGCGCTTCCGGACATGTCAGTGTGCTCCCTCCCGACTCGGCGCGGGATCCTGGGTTGGTCAGGTACTCGGGAGTGTGTGCGCGGCCGTCCGCAGCGATATGACAGCGTTTGCGAGGCTATTCGTGGCGGATGGCGTCGATGGGGTCGAGGAGCGAGGCGCGCCGGGCCGGCCACGTGCCGAAGGCCAGCCCGACCAGCAGCGAGGCAGCCGCCGCCGCGGCCAGGGATCCGACGCTGAACGACGCCTGGATGAACGCCGCCTGGGCAAAGCGGCGGATGAGTGCGGTGATCCCGAACGACCCAATGAGGCCCAGCACGATCCCGACGGCCGCGCCAAAGGCGGAGATCGCCACCGACTCTGCGAGGAACTGCCACAGGATGTCGCGACGCGTGGCACCGGCGGCGCGCCGCAGCCCGATCTCGCGCGTGCGCTCGGAGACGCTGGCGAGGAGGACGTTCATGATCCCGATCCCTCCGACCGAGGAGGAAATGCCGGTAATCGCCCCCATGAGCAGCTTGAAGACCAGGATCCCCTGCGCCGCCTGCTCGGCGCGGGCTCGGTAGGTCTCGACCGTGACCGCGCGTCGCCCGCCATGCTCGCGGGCGTTAGTGTCGAACCATCCCTCAATGCGCTGCTGGAGCGGCGCGACGTCCTCGATGCTCGCGGCGAGCAGCTGAATGGACGGGAAGGCTGTCCCGCGTGCCGCGGCGATCCGTCCGGCGACCGGGTAGGGAACCTCGGCCATTGCGGCTGGCGGCCCCGGGGCCGCCGCCAGTACACCAACGACCAGCAGGGAGTCGTTGCCCATCGAGAGCCAGTGCCCCACGAGGGAGTCGGGTTGGCCGGGCCGGAGTCGCCGCGCCAGGGTCCACGACGAGACCAGCACGGGGGATGCACTGTCGGCGGGCGTGAGGGCCCGGCCCGCGCGAAGGGGCAAGGCCGGCGGCGTGGCCCCGAGCGTTCCCCGGAGCGTGACGAGTCGCCGCACGGTGTCGAGGCGTGCCTGCGCCCGCGCCTGCACCATGATGGATGCCGACGCAACGCCGGGGAGTCCACGCAGCGCGTTCCACATGTCGACGGTGAGCGCCATCGTATCCGGGCGTGAGAAGGCATCGCCGTCGACGGTCTCTGTCATCCGGGAGGAGATGCCGATCGCCTGGATGGGCGAGGTCGACTGGAGTTGCTCACGGGCGGACCGCTCCATGCCATCGCCGAGGGAGAGGACCGCGACCAGGGCCGCGACGCCGATAATCATCCCGAGGGTGGAGAGGGCAGTGCGCAGGGGGTTGATGCGGAGGGCATCGGCCCCGATGCGGGCAGCATTGAGAAGCACGGGCGAGGAGGAGGAGAACGCGGGACATGGCGGTGCGAACTACACCGGTGGCGCGAGTCCCGCCCTTCGTGAGGGCGAACATCGAACCAGGGGTGCAGGCGGACCCGGGGATGGTACGGGCCTGGGGACTCCTACGGCAGCCGGGTGCGGCGCGTTTCCTCGCCGGGGGTTGATGTGCAGGCGTCTCGCCACGGTGGCCCGGGCGATGGCGCGCCGCGCCCTCCCTCTTGCTGTCGAAACCCGACACCAGCAACTTCCGTTGTGTAGAAACCCGACACAACACACCATGCCGCCACACGAAGCCGATGTCCTGCGGGGCACCCTCGACCTCCTGATCCTCAAGGTCCTCCTGCGCGAACCGATGCACGGCTGGGGGGTGAGCCAACGCATCCAGGAGCGCTCGCGCGGCGTGCTGGACGTCAACCAGGGGTCGCTGTATCCCGCGCTCCAACGCCTGGAGCAACGCGGGCTGGTGCGCAGCGAGTGGCAACAGACCGAGGAGAACCGGCGGGCGAAGTACTACGCGCTGACGCCTGCCGGGCGGAGAGCGGTGACGGCGGAGACCAATAGCTGGCGGCGCTATGTCCAGGCCGTCGAGTTCATCCTGGAGGGTTGAGCGATGCCGATGAGCTGGCGCGGACAGTGGTTGCGGCTGCGGGCGTTGATCGCGCCCCGAGTCGCGGAGCGAGACCTGGATGAGGAGATGACGTTCCACCTGGAACAGGAAACGGCGCGCTGGCGTCGCGAGGGGTTGGGGGCGGTCGAGGCCCGGCAGCGGGCGCTGGCGTCTTTCGGTGGGATGGAGGTGACAAAGGAGGCGCTGCGCGATGGACGCGGAGGCCGTCCGCTGCACGACGCAGGCCGCGACCTGCGGTATGCGTTCCGCCTGTTTCGTCGGCAGCCGCTGCTCGCTGGGACGGTGCTGCTCGTGCTCAGCCTGGGGATCGGGGCCTCGGTTGCGGTCTTCACGGCGGTGAACGCTGTGCTCCTTCGGCCGTTGCCGTTTCCCGAGCCGGAGCGCCTCATCTCGCTGTGGGAGAGCAATCCACTCAAGGGGTGGGTGCAGGAGACGGCGGCGCCGGCCAACATGCTCGACTGGGAAGCCCAAGTACCGGCCCTGGATGGTGTGGCGGCGTGGGTGCCCTTTGACGACGAGGTGTCCGTGGTCACCGGCGACCGCGCCACGTCCCTTTCCGTCACTGGCGTCACGGGTGGCTTCTTCTCGGTGCTTGGCGTGGCACCGATCCTCGGGCGTGGCTTCGAGCCCCGGGAGACCTGGTCCACGCCGACACGGGTCACGGTGCTGAGTCATGCCACGTGGCGCGACCACTTCGGGAGCGACCCCAACATTGTGGGTCGGACGATCCGCGCCGATGGACACGATGTGGAGGTGATCGGCGTCATGGGACCGGACTTTGCCTTTCCGTCGGCGTCGACCGAGCTCTGGGTGCCAACGCGGTGGGAGGCGGCGAGCCGTGACCAGGACTGGTTTCGTCGCGCGCACTTCGTGCGGCCTTTTGCCCGGCTCCGTGCGGGGGCCACGGTGGCGCAGGTCAATGCGCAGCTCGATGGGGTGATGCGCCAGCTGGAGGCGCGACACCCGGTGATCAATGAGCAGATGCGCGCCGGGGCGGGGCCCCTGCAGGAGTTCCTGGTTGGCGCGTCACGGACGCCCCTGCTGGTCCTGCTCGGCGCCACCGTGCTGCTCCTGGTCATTGCGTGCGCGAACGTCGGGACGTTGCTCCTGGTGCGGGCGACGACGAGGGAACGCGAAGTGGTCATGCGCCGGGCGTTAGGCGCGAGCCGCGGGCGGATTGCGCGTCAGGCGTTCATGGAGAGCGGCGTGCTGGCCCTGGCGGGTGGGGCCGTGGGGATGTGGCTGGGGGCCATGGGCCTTCGGCTGATCGCGACGTACCAGCCGCCGGGGCTGCTCCCGGTGACCGACCTCTCGATTGACGCCCGCGTGGTCCTCGTGGTGGCGGTGGCGTGCCTCGTCTGCGCGGTGGTGTTCGGCGCCGTGCCGGCCCTCTGGTCCGCCCAGCGTCCGGCGGCGGACGCCCTGCGGGAGGCGACGCGCTCCACGAGTGCGTCACAGCGCGCGCGCCGGTGGGTGACGACCCTGGTGATGGCGGAGGTCGCGTTAGGCGTGATGCTGACCGTTGGCGCCGGGGTCTTCGTGCGGAGTTATCGGTCCCTCCTGCGTGTCGATCCGGGGTTCGATCCACGCGGGGTCTCGGTGGTCTCGCTCACGCTCCCCGGGGCGAGGTACGAGACCGGGGAGCAGATCAATGGGTTTTACGACGCGCTGCTGGAGCGGGTGCGCGCCTTGCCCGGTGTGGAAGGCGCGGCCTTGACGACGGTCCTCCCCCTGACCGGCGGCGGATACACGTCGGACTTCGTGATCCAGGGGATGGGCGAGGCCGGGACCGGGCGTGAGGTCCGGCACCGGCAGGTGTCGGCGGACTACTTCCATGTCATGAAGGTTCCCCTTCTCACGGGGCGCGTGTTTGAGCCGGGTGACGTGCGCACGGCGGAGCCCGTGGTCCTGATCAACAGGGCCATGGCCGAGCGGTACTTCAAGGGACGCGACCCGATCGGGGCGTTCATCACGCAGGACCTGGTGCCAGACAGCGCGTCCACCTGGCGACGGGTGGTCGGCGTGGTCGGGGACGAACGGGGACGCGATGTCACCGCGGAGCCGGGACTCGACATGATCGAGCCGATCGCCCAGGACCGTTCCAACGGCTTTCACCTGATGGTCCGCTCGGCGAACCCCGCCTCGGTGGTATTGCCGGCGATCCAGCGCACGATCGCCAGCCTGGATCCGACCATCGCGCCAAGTGCCATGCGCACGATGGAGGATATCCGGGGGCTTTCGGTGTCACGCAACCGGTTCCTCGCCCTCATGATCACGCTGTTCGCTGCGGTGGGCGGGGTGCTGGCGGTCGTTGGGGTCTATGGCGTTGTGGCACATGCGACCCAGCGCCGACTGCCGGAGATGGGAATTCGCCTGGCGCTCGGCGCGCCCGTGGCTGGGCTGCGCTGGCTCGTCGTGCGCCAGGGGCTCGCCTTGGCGGCCGGAGGGGTGGCGCTGGGGGTTGCTGGGGTGGTCGCCATGCGCGGTGCCATCGTGGGTTTCGTCCACGGTGTGTCACCACTGGATCCGTTTACGGTGGGCTGGGTGACCATGGCTGTGCTTGGGACAGCGGTCCTGGCGGCATGGCTGCCGGCCCGGCGCATGAACCGAAGTGACGTCCTGAGCCAGAGCCTGCGGGGGTGACACGGAGCCTTGACAATAATAATTGTCAAGGCTAACATCCTCGCATGCACGACATCCAGGTCATTGACGATCCGGCGGTGGCGACCGTGGCCCTGGAGCCGACGCGTAGCCGCCTGCTCGCTGAACTGGCTTCGCCAGCCTCGGCGGCCACCCTCGCGGCCCGCGTGGGGCTTGCCCGGCAAAAGGTCAACTACCACCTGCATGCGCTCGAGACCCACGGGCTGGTCCAGCTCGCGGAGGAGCGGAAGTGGGGTGGGTTGACCGAGCGCCTCCTCGTGGCGACCGCCGCGTCGTATGTGGTCTCGCCGGGGGCGCTCGGCCCGGTTGCTGTTGACCCGCAGCGCCAGGTGGACCGTCTGTCCGCGAGTTACCTCATCGCCCTGGGGGCCCGGCTGACGCGCGAGGTCGGAAGCCTCGTACGCCGCGCCCGCGATGCGGGCAAGCGCCTCGCGACGCTGGCCGTCGACGTCGAGGTGCGCTTTCGATCGGCGGCCGAGCGGGCCGCGTTCACTACAGAGCTGTCCGAAGCCATCGCGACACTCGTGGCGAAATACCACGATGCGTCCGCTCCCGGCGGTCGCGCCTTTCGCCTGGTTGTTGTCGCGCATCCACTCCCGCAGCACCCCACCTCCGAGGGATCCTCATGAGTGTCAACAAAGGAAGCGACGGACGCCGTTCCGTCGAGGTCGAGATCGAGGTTCCGGGCACCCCGGAGGACGTGTGGCAGGCGATCGCCTCTGGGCCAGGGCTCTCCGCGTGGTTCGTGCCGGCCGTCTTCGAAGAGGAGCAGGGTCGGCCGGTCGCGGTTACCCTGGATTTTGGCCCGGGGATGGCGTCTCGCTCGGTTGTCACCAACTGGGATCCACCACGAGTCTTCGCGCGAGAGGGTTCGGGCTGGGTTGCCGGATCGCCACCGCTCGCGACGGAGTTCATCGTCGAGGCGAGGGCGGGTGGGGTGTGCCGCGTGCGCATCGTCCAGAGCCTGTTCGCAAGCACCGACGATTGGGACGGGCAACTGACTGGTGCCGAAGAGGGGTGGCCGAGCATCCTCCGCATCCTGCGGATCTATCTCGCCCATTTTCGCGGGCAACGCTCGGCGATCACGAGGGTCATGGCGGCGGTGCCTGGGACGGGCGCGGAGGCATGGGCGGCGCTGACTGGTGCACTTGGCCTGACGGGGGTTGTGAGTGGGCAACGATGGTCGGTTCCGGCTGGCGTTCCCGCGCTTGGCGGTGTTGTGGAGCGCATCGACGACCATCCCAAGGGCGCGCTGCTCCGACTGGACGCGCCGGGTGCCGGCATTGCTGCTGTAGGCACGATCGAGTTCGGTGACACCGTGATGGCGACGCTCACCCTCTTCCTGTACGGCGATGAGGCGGAGGCCACGGCCGCCCGTGTTACGCCGGTCTGGCAAGCGTGGATGCAGGAGCGCTTCCCAATGCCGACGTCAGGATAGCCGCCGCGTCCGACAGGGAACGGCTGCGACTCGGGCCCTCGCTCCGCGTTGGCGACACACGGCTCGTCCCCGAGAGCACGAAGTGGTCCCAGCGCAGCAGGTGGCACCGTGGAGCGAGATGCCGACGTGGATTCCGGCAAGCGATCCGAGTTGGTCACTGCGCGCACAGATATCGCCCGCGCTCTCGCGCCGGGCTCACGTTTCGCTCGCTGGCGACGACCACCCTCGATGGAAGGGCGTGGTTCAACGGGCTGTCGGAGGCGGGCAGGACCCAGATGTCGCCTAGCGCGCGGCTTCCGGACGCCAAGAAGGCCGTGCTCGCTGCCTGGCGGGCTCAGCCGAAGTAGGGCGGCGCTGACCGACAGGCCAGGACGGCCGCCGTTCCCGATCGCTGCGCGAGCGCCCGGCTCCCTCCTGTTGGTCCGGGGCAGGGCCAGTTAACGTTGCCTGCAATCGAGGGCACCAGTTCCGGCCAGCCCCGCACCCACGGTCGACATGCAACTCGGCGCCTTCTCCGTCAGCCTTGCCGTGAAGGATATCGCGGCCTCCCGGGCGTTCTACGAAGCCCTCGGCTTCACCCAGATGGGCGGCAACCAGGCCCAGGGGTGGTTGATCCTCAAGAACGGGTCAACGCTCATCGGCCTGTTCCAGGGGATGTTCGAGAAGAACACCCTGACCTTCACCCCGGGTTGGGACAGCAATGCGCAGTTGGTCCCGGGTTTCACGGACGTGCGTGAGCTGCAGCGCCAGTTGAAGGAGAAGGGGCTGGCGTTCACGCTGGAAGCGAAGGACGGTACGGGTCCGGCTCACTTCGTCGTGGTGGATCCCGACGGCAATCCGGTGTTGGTCGACCAGCACGTGTGACGGCATCCATCGACGCGACGATCCGGCCGATCTCGCACCAGAGCACCAACGACGCGACCTTTCGCCTCGTCGAGCCATTGCTTGTGGCGGGGGTGCGCGTCCTCGATCTCGGCGCTGGCAAGGGTTACTTCTCGCAGTGGGTGGGCGAACATGTGCGCCAGGCGATGCACGTGGAGCCCGCGACGATCGTGGCGGCGTGCGACGTGACGCCAGAGATCTTCAGGTATGGCGCCATCACATGCAACCGCATCGGGGCGGACGGGCGCCTCCCATACGCCGATGCGTCGTTCGATGTCGTGTGCAGCCTCGAGGTCGTCGAGCATGTCGAGGACCAGTACGCGTTCTGCCGGGAGATACTGCGCGTGCTTAGGCCCGGCGGGCGTGCCATCGTCAGCACGCCCAACGTGCTCAACATGAATTCCCGGTGGCGTATCTTCGGGACCGGATTCGCCACCCTGTTTGACCCGCTCTCGCTGAGCGAGGTGGACGTGGTCCACACCTCCGGGCACATCCATCCGGTCAGCTACTACTACCTCGCCTTTGCCCTGCTCCGCGCGGGCGCGTCAGAAGTGAGCCCGAGGTACGATCGCACCAAGCGCTCCGCCGTGGCGCTGTGGCTGCTGTCCTGGCCGCTCATGGCCTGGCATCGCTGGCGATTCCGGCAACGTTTGGCCCGACGACAGCCCCAGGTCGCCATGGAGAACGCGGCCCTGCTTGACGCGTGCGAATCGCGCGCGATGTGCTGCGCGCGGAGCATCATCGTGGTCGCGCGAGCCGCGTAGCGCTTCGCAGCATCCGGCACGGGGCGGGTACGTCATCCTGGCATTGCGGCGCCCGACGTACGCGCGAAGGAGCACGCTCCCGCCGCGCTGCGACGATCAGTCGGATCCCTTGAGTCCCTTGAGCTGCGCGTCCACGGCAGTCGGCAGGAAGAGATTGTCCGCAATCGACGCGATCTCCTCGGCGTCGTGCCAAGCTTGTTCCAGGCTGGCGAGTTCACCCTCGAGGGCCCGGCGCTCCGATTCCTCATGCAGGGCCATCTCCAGCGCGAGGCGCTGGGCGACGGGCAGCGAGAAGAGCCCATACTTGTGGAACTCGCTTTCCTGCCGTCGTCTGGCGCCTTTCGTCACGCCATCCGTGGTCATCGCTTTCATCAGGTGGCGCGAGCGGCCGCCCAGCATTGAAAGGTACTTCGCGGGGTGCCCGTAGCTTTCGATCTCGCGCACGGCCGCCGAGACGTCCTTACGCTTTCCGCCGAACCGATTGACCTGCGGGAGGATGAGCGCCGCTACCCGTTCCGCGTCGGGACCACGGAACACCTCCTCCCCGCCCTTGAATCGGAGACGGAGCCCGAGTGACCCATCGGCCTCGGTCTGCATCTCGGTTTCGGCAAGGTGTCGTCGGCGAACCTCGACCAAGCCGTTCTGCGCCGTGCGAAGCCGCGCCACGATGGCCTGCGGACTTCCAAAAACGGCCCGCCGGCCCAGCTGCGCGAGTACGCCGGTGAATCCCGCCATGCCCACGCCGGCGGCCGTTCCCCCCGCAAAGACGGCGGCGGCCGCGGCGACGCCCGCGCCACTCCAGAGTAGTGCACGCGTCCGGCGGCGTCCGAATTGGTCGCCGTAACGCCAGGCGGCGAACTCCGGGCGCTGCGGTTCTCCGATGCGCACCAAGGTCGTGCCGTCGCGCAGTTGGGCAAGTCCGATGTTGTCGGTCGACACGCGTCGCCGGGTGTCGCTGTACAACCGCTCGGCCTGCTCAATCGCCTCCCACCGTTCTTCCAGCGGTGTGAGGTTCCACCGCTCGCAGCTGCGACACACCACCCACAGCCGCCCCCGTGATGGATCAAACGCAAGGCGCTGCCCGACCGGGAACGCCTCCAGCGATTCGTTGGAGCCGAGCGGTTTGTTACAGAAGATGCAGGTGGAGTACATGCGGGAGGAGCGTCGACGCACCTCCTACGGACGTCGCCGCGCCCAAGGTTCAGCCGACGCGCCGCCGGGAGTCCAGGCCGTTCGGCCTTCACCCTCGCCGGCCACGCCCGGCTGGGACGTCGGCGCCACCACATGCGTGCCCCGGGTGTCAGGAAGACGTCGGCGGTTGGCCCGCCTGCCGAGCGGAAGTGCTCCCTGAGGGGGCGCAGGAGCGGTCAGGAAGGCGGAAATTTGATGCCGGGGGTCCGAGGCGGCGATATCACAGCGTTGCCGGCGTGGTGAGATCGGGTGAGACTTCCGCATGATCCATTTCCGTTGCTTCGGTCGTGCGCTGCCTCGTTTCCTGGCGGCCCTCGTCTCCCTCGCCGCGCCGGCGGCCGCCCAGCAGTCCGTCGTTGGGTATGACGACACGCCACTCCAGCCCGATGGCAAGTGGCGCGTGCACGACAGTCGTCGCCCGCGCCCGCTGGTGGTTACTCCGGGCCCCGGGGTCTTTCCCGCGCCGCCAGGCGACGCTGTGGTGCTCCTTGGCCCGCGCTCGACGACGGCGTCGTGGCGCATGGCGAGCGATTCGGCGATGACCTGGAACATCACCAACGGCGTCCTCTCCCCAGGGCGTGGGTTGATTCGGAGCAGCGACGAGTTTGGGGACGTGCAGGTGCACGTGGAATTCCAGACGCCGACGCCAGCGAAAGGTGAGGGGCAAGGGCGTGGTAACAGCGGGGTCTTTCTCGCGTGTACCTTCGAGATCCAGGTGCTGGACAGCCATGAGAACCAGACGTATGCGGACGGCCAGGCCGCCGCGATGTACGGACAGTTTCCCCCGCTGGTTAACGCATCGCGACCGCCGGGAGAATGGCAATCGTATGACATGGCCTTCACCGCACCGCGATTCGAGGGCGAACGACTCGTGGCGCCAGCGGTGATCACGGTGTACCACAACGGCGTCCTGGTGCACCACGCGCGCCAGTTCTGGGGACCGACTGCCCATCGCCGTATCGATCCGTATGCCCCGAAACACGCACGTGGCCCGCTCTGCCTCCAGGATCATGGCAACCCGGTGCGCTTTCGCAATATTTGGGTTCGCCCCCTCGTTACGCAGCCGTGATGCCTGTGGTGAGTCACGCCCCGTTCGGGCTGGCGTCGGGGTGTGCCGTGCTGGCGCGTACCCCTGCGGTGCTGGATGTGTGGCTGCGTGACCTGCCTGACGAGTGGCTCTCCGCCACCGAAGGAGGCGAGACCTGGAGCGCGCGCGACGTCCTGGGCCACCTGATTCACGGGGAGCGCACCGACTGGATCCCGCGGGCGCGCCTGATCCTCGCCCAGGAGGGCGACCGGCGGTTTGTGCCGTTCGACCGCACGGCGCAGTTGCGCACCACGCCTCCACCGCTCGACGAGCAACTCGCCACCTTCGCCGCGCTGCGGCGCTCCAGCCTCGAGGAGCTGCGGTCGTGGTCGCTCGACGCGTCGCAGCTCGACCTGGAGGGGGTGCACCCCGAGTTTGGTGCCGTGACCCTGAGACAGTTGCTCGCGACGTGGGTGGCCCATGACCTGGGGCACCTGGCCCAGGTGGCGCGGGTCATGGCGAAGCGGTATCGCCAGGCCGTGGGGCCCTGGCGCGCCTACCTGTCTGTGATGGATCGTTAGGCTCGCGGCGCGCGAACGGAACGCCTGGCGCCGCGTGATGTCTGACGGATCCGGGACGGAGGGCATCCGTACTCGGCGCGAAAGGCGTCGGTAAAGTGCGAGTGCGACGCGAAGCCCAGGTCGAGGGCCAGGGTCGCCAGGTGTTCGGGGCTGTCCGCCTCGGCGACGCGTTCGAGCGCTTCCCGCAGGCGAAGAGTGAGGACGTGACGATAGAGCGACGTGCCCACCGTCCGCCGGACGAGTCGCGACAAGTGGAACGGAGACACCGCGGCCGCCTGCGCCACCTGGGCGATGGTGAGGGGGCGCCGGAACTCGGCGGCCATGAAGTCGAGCGCCCGGTCCACCACGGGCTGTGTGCCACGGCGGGACGTGAGCGCGTGGCCTGCACTGATCCGCTGCAGGAACACGGTGCCCGCTTCCTCGATGGCGAGGGGATCGCCAGGGCTCCGCGCGGCGTCCAGCGCCCGCCGATGCAGGAAGTGTGTGGGTCCATCGATGGCCCGGCTGCGCGTCTCCCGCGCGTCCCCCCCGGGGATCGTGCCGCCGGCGTCCATCAGCGCGTCGCGCCCCGCGGCGGTGAGGCGGAACACCGTGCACTGGTCGCGCCCGCCGATCGGGTGCCGGACGCGGTACGGGGTCTCGCGCGGCCAGAAGGTGACGGCCGTGGGGTCACACCGTTGCGCCTGTCCCGCCACCTCGAGGTCCCACACGCCGCGCCGGGTGACCACGACGCGATCTTCACCGCACCACTCCTCGTGGCCGCGCGGGGTGTCATGTCCGTGGCACAGCCAATCATCGAGCGCGAAGAGGGTCCCGCGGTACAGGCCGGGCGGGATCGCGCAGGATTTCGGAAGCGGGGCAATCGGCATCGTCGCCAGAATATACTGTCGCCACCATCCGTACATCCATGCGTCCACTGCTCGCCCTCTTAACCCTCTGCGTCATCATGACCGTTCCGGCCGACGCCCAGTCCCTGGGGCCACAACCCGAGGCCACCACCCAGGCAGAGCTTCTCCACCTGCGTGACGCGGTCTGGCGCGCGTGGTTCAGCAACGATGGCGCCGCGTTCGAGCGCATCGTCCCCGACGAACTGCTCGCGATCGGTTGGGACGGCGGTCCCTGGAACGACCGGGCACGCACCATGGAACGCATGCGCGAGTTTGCGGCGACGGGCCAGGTGTTGCGAAGCCTCGCGTTTCCGGAAAACGCCTTCCAGCAGTACGGCGACGTCGTCCTCCTGTACTCCACCTTCAGGCTCGTTGTGGGCCAGAAGGCGGGGGAAGGGTCCACCACGACGACGGGTCGTGCGAGCGAGGTGTTTGTGCGGCGGCATGGTCGCTGGATCCACACCGCCTGGCACCTCGACGCAACACCAAACAACTAGGGGGTGCGTTCGGCCTCGAGGCGTCGCGCCAGTGCGGTGCGCGCGTTGGTGGCGTAGCCCCGACACGCCTCGCGATCGACGAGGGCGTCGGCGGCACCCGCGGCGCGCGCATCGACCCGCTGCCAGAAGCGCGACGCGTCCGGATGCGGGGTGACGAGGATGTCGCACGAGAGTGACTCAAGCCGCGCGTAACCCGCGCGGAACAGGGTAGCGGCCTCTGATCCGGAGAAACGGAAGCCATCGGACGAGATCGGGCTTTGCGAGTCGGCATACACGATCTCGCGACACGTCACGGAGTCGCATGCCGACCACGTCCATGTCGTACCGCCAGGTGTATGGCCGCCGGTATGGTGTGCCGTGATCGCGAGTCGTCCGACGCGGACCGTGTCGAGGTCACGAACTACTTCCACCCGGCGCACCGGCGTGATGCCGAGCGGCTCGCGGTGCTGTGGATCGTTCGGTTGGCTGCGACCGGTGCGGAGCACCGCGGCGGCCGGTGGCAGTGCCGCCACCCGCGCCTGGGTCGCGCGCTGGAGGAGGGACAGCCCGCCGGCGTGGTCGTAGTGCACATGGGAGTTGAGGAGGAACTTGATGTCCTCGAGGCGAAACCCGGCGGCGCGCACGCTGGCGGCAATCAGTGGTGCGGACTCCTCGAGACCCCCATCAATGAGGACATGGCCCTCGGCTGAGGTGATGAGGATGGCCGCCAGCCCCCGGGTGCCCACATACCAGGTGTTCCCGTGAATGCGCACCGGTGGTTGTGGCGTGTTCCAGGTCGCGCAGGAGGCGCACGGCGCGGTCGCACGGAGTGGCGATTGGGCGCCCGCGGCAGGGATGGCCACCGTGGCGAGAAGGAGGAGGGACGAAGCGCCGCGCAGGGCCGGGCGGAATGGAGTCGTCATTCCCGCAACGTAGCCGCGCACCCGGGAGAACTTCCACCGGGAACCGCGCCACCGCCGGGACATCAAACCTTGACGACGCGAGCCGCGGTGTCACCTTCCGTTGACGGTCTCACTGTGCGTCTCCTTTCCCCGGCCCCGTGGAAGCTTCCGCCTGCGATTGCTCTCGGAACGGGTGCTCCTGGTCGAGGTGGGGGACCCGGGAGCCATGGACGCGATCACGCGTGCGCGCGTGCGAGCCGTTGTCGAGCTGCTGCGTCGTCGACCGGTGCCAGGCATCATCGACATCGTCCCGGCCTATAACACGATAGCATTGCATGCCGCAGGCCCGCTCGGTGACGACGTCGTCGGCGAGGTCCGGTGTCGGTTGGCCGATCTGGTGGGCGTCACGCCACCCCCGGGTCGACTGGTCGACGTCCCGGTGCGGTACGGCGGCGCTGACGGTCCGGACCTGGAGGAGCTTGCCGCCCATGCGGGGCTGTCCGCATCGGAGGTGATCACCCTCCACGCGGGGGCGGTCTACGAGGTCGCCATGGTCGGGTTCAGTCCCGGCTTTCCGTACTTGGCCGGTTTGCCGGAACGCCTGGCCATGCCGCGACGGACGTCGCCACGCACCCAGGTGCCGGCGGGATCGGTGGCGATCGGTGGACGCCAGACGGGGATCTATCCCCTCGCGTCTCCCGGCGGGTGGCGTCTGATCGGTCGGACGAGTGTGTCGCTGTTCTCGCCGACGCAGGATCCACCGACCTTGCTCGTGCTAGGTGACCGGGTGCGCTTCGTTCCGGAAGGATGACGTGACACTGCGCGTGGAGCGAGCCGGCCTCTTGACCACCGTCCAGGATCTGGGGCGATGGGGATACCAGCACCACGGCGTGTCACCCGGCGGCGCCATGGACCCGACGGCATTACGTGTCGCCAACCTGCTGGTGGGTAACCCGGAGGGTGCGGCGGGACTCGAAGTGACCCTCACCGGGCCGACTCTCGTCGCGGAGGCGCCCGCCCTGATCGCCGTGACGGGTGGAGATCTCGGCGCGCAGGTGAACGGTGTCGGAGTCCCCGGGTGGCGGGCGGTGCTGCTCGCGCCTGGCGATGCGCTCTCCTTCGCCGGCGGGCATTCCGGGGCCAGGGCCTACATTGCGATAGCTGGCGGAGTTGCGGTGAGTGGCGTGATGGGGAGTCGGGCGACGGATCTCACGGCCGGCATGGGCGGCCATGCCGGTCGGGCCCTGCAGCGCGGCGATGTGATTCCGGTGGGGGTCGAAACGGCAGGGGCGACACGGACCAGGGCTCGATTGGTAGGTGCCGGTCGTCGCGTGGCGTGGTGGGGCGCGTCGCCGCACGTCGCCAGGGCGACCTTGCGCGACCCGCTCATCCGAATCGTGCGCGGGCCGGAGCATGACTGGTTCCCCCTGGAGGCCTGTCGCGCCTTGCGGGACACCCGCTGGCGCGTGACGGATCGATCGAACCGGATGGGGATTCGGCTCGACGGCGGGGCGGTTCGGCTTGCGGAACCGCGGGAACTGGTGTCGTCGCCCGTCACGGCGGGCACGATCCAGGTGCCACCGGGCGGGGAACCGATCATCCTCATGGCCGATCGCCAGACGGTTGGAGGTTACCCACGAATCGCGCAGGTGGCGGAGGTTGACCTGTCGCTGCTCGCGCAGTTGGCCCCCGGGGCGAGCCTCCAGCTGGTGGAGGTCACGCCGGCGGCGGCGGCGGCGCTCTTACTGGCCCGCGAGCGGACCATGCATGATCTTGTCACGGGGCTCGCCATCCACCACCTGTGAGGGGCGGCATGCGACACGTCGATCTGAACTGCGACATGGGGGAATCGTTCGGGGCGTGGCGCATGGGCGATGACGACGCCATCCTGCCCCACATCTCCTCGGCCAACATCGCGTGTGGCTTTCACGCGGGAGACCCGACGGTCATGCGGCGCACGGTGGAGGCGGCGGCCGCGCACGGGGTGGCGATCGGGGCGCATCCCGGGTTGCCGGACCTGGCGGGCTTCGGGCGTCGCGTCATGGAGGTCACGCCCGAGGAAGCCTACGACCTCGTGGTGTATCAGATGGGCGCGCTCGCCGGCGTTGCGCGCGCCTGCGGGTCGCGGGTTGCCCACGTGAAGGTGCATGGCGCGCTGTACAACATGGCCGCGCGGCGTGCGCCACTTGCCGCGGCGATCGCCCGGGCGGTGCGTGATGTCGACCCCACGCTTTTCTTCTTTGGTCTTTCGGGGTCCGTCATGGTCGCGGAAGCGGAGCGGTGTGGCCTGGTCGCGGTCCACGAGGTCTTTGCCGACCGAGCGTATGAACCGGACGGCTCCCTGACCCCTCGGCACGTCCCCGGGGCGTTGGTCGCCGACGCCGGTGTGGCCGCTGCACGAGTGGTGCGGTTGGTGGAGTCCGGTGAGGTGGTGGCGCGCGATGGGAGTGTCATTCGCCTGCAGGCGAATACGGTGTGCGTCCATGGCGACGGCGCGGACGCCGTGGGCGTCGCGTCGGCGCTGGCGCACCAACTGCGCGGGGCGGGGATTGCCGTGCGCGCGCCGGCCAGGAGCGAACCTGCGACCCGGGCGGAGCGTAGTGCCTGACGACGGGCAGGGCGCCAGCGCCGGCGACGCCGGTCGCCGACCACCGGGCGACGCGCCGGTCGGCGTCCCTCGATCGGGCGTACCGACGCGTGAAATCGTCGCCAACCTCGGGCTCGCTGCGGTCTACGCCGGGGTCGGGATCCTGACCCTGCTGCTCGGCGAGACCGGTGGTGTTGAGCTGCGGCGGGTGATCTGGAGCTCGAGCGGTCTCGCGGCGATCGCGGGACTGGTCGCGCCGTTTCCGGTCTGGTGGGGCGCCGCGCTTGGCGGGGCGATCGCCACTGCCGTCACCGGCGGGGGGATCGTGATGGTGCTGGGGACCGGGGTCGCCAACGGCGTCGAGGTGTTCCTGCTGGTGCACCTCCTGCGGCGCGCCGGCTTCGACCGGCGGCTCGGGCGGGTGCGGGATGTGCTGCTGCTGATCGCGCTGGGGTCCGGCGTCGCCGCCGGGACGGCCGCCGCCATCAGCGTAGCCGCGTTAGGCATGGTGGGCGGCATTCCCCCGGACGGTGGGGTGCGGCTGTTCCTCATGTGGTGGTTGACGCACGCCATGGGGATCCTCGTGATCACGCCGGTCGGGCTCACCCTGGGACGACGGGACACCACGGCACCGGGGACGCCGTGGGAGGGGCTCCTGGTGCTGGTGTGCGTGGCCGCGACCGCCTTCGTTCCCTTTCGTGGGCGACCTGAGGACGACGCGATCACCCATCTGGTCTTCCTGCCGTTGCCGTTTCTCCAGTGGGCGGCCTTGCGACTCGGTGGGTTCGGAGCCGCCGTGTCGGGGTTCCTCGTGGCGGGGGTGGCGATGGCGGCCGCGGTCGTGAGCGCCGGACCTCTCGCGGTGCCGGTTCCCACGACGACCCTGGTCCTCACGTGGCTGTACGCCAATGTGGCCATTGTCCCCACGCTGATTACGGCCGCACTCGTTGGGAGCGGCCGACGCGCCGAAGCGGACCGTCGCGCCATGCAATCGCGGCTCATGCAGAGCGAGAAGATGGAAAGCTTGGGCTTGCTCGCCGGCGGGATTGCGCATGACTTCAACAACCTGCTCGCGGCCATGCGGGCCAGGGCGGAGCTGATCGACGAGGTTCCTGGCCTCACCGATGGGGTGCGCGAAGATGCCCTCGGGATCGTCCGTACGGCCGACGAGGCCGCAGCGTTATGTCGCCAGATGTTGACCTATGCCGGTCGCGGCCTCATGGCGCCGACCACGATCGATTTGTCGGAGTCCGCTCGGGAGATGCAGGAGCTGTTGCGAGCCACCACGCAACGTCGGGTGACGGTCGTGCTCGAGCTGGCCACCGAGCCGCTGTGGATTTCCGCCGATCCCAGCCAGGTGCGACAGGTGGTGCTGAACCTCGTCGTGAATGCATCCGAAGCGGTTGACGCGGCGCGCCGGCACGGTCGCGTCTTCCTGCGAACGCGGCGGGCCGAACTCGACGCGGAGTGGCTCGCACGGTCGCGGACGGGGGCCGTGGGCCAACCGGGAACGTACGCCGTGCTCGAAGTGGTCGATGACGGCATCGGGATGGACGAGGCCACGATGCAGCAGGTGTTCGACCCCTTTTATTCATCGAAGGGCACGGGCCGTGGACTCGGGCTCTCGACGGTCGTCGGGGTGGTACGCGGACACCGCGGGGCACTCGTCGTCTCCAGTCACTCGGGGCGCGGGACGACCTTTGCTGCGGCCTTCCCCTTGGCAGACGCCCCCGGGCCTGCCCCGTCGCATGTGCCTCGTGCACCCGGTGGCCTTGGGGGGCGTACGGTGCTCGTCGTGGACGACGACGATGGGGTGCGGGCACCGGTCGTTCGGCTGTTGCGCAAGCGGGGCGCGGTCGTGCTCGAGGCAGGCGACGGCGCCACGGCGTTAGCCATGATGGAACGGAAGCCGACGCACGGCATCGACCTGGTCCTTCTGGACATGACCATGCCGGGGAAGAGTGGTGCGGACACCCTGCGCGAATTGCGCGGGAGCGGCGATGACACCCCGGTGATCCTGGCGAGTGGGTTCTCGTCGGAAGCGATGCCCGCCGACCTGTCCATCCAGGGGTTCATGCAGAAGCCGTTTGATGCCGCTCGGTTGATTGCCGCGATCCAGGCCGCCTTCGACCAGTAGTTCGGAGGTACATTGGCGCCCATGGGTCATACGGGATTCCCCGAGACACGTCCTTCGCTCGTGCGCGAGGTGCTGGCCCCCGACGATGCGGCGCGCGCCCGCGGGCGCGAGGCCTTGGCCGCCGCGTACTGGCGACCCATTCACGCCTACCTCTGCTACCGGTGGCAGGTAGACGCCGAAGCGGCCCGCGACCTGACCCAGGAGTTCTTCGCCCAGGCCTTCGCGCGTGACCTGTTTGCACAATACGACCCATCGCGGGCGCGCTTGCGCACCTGGGTCCGCTTGTGCGTTGACTCTCACGTGCGGAATGCGTTCAAGGCCGACGGGCGTCTCAAGCGCGGGGGGGACGTCGTGCTGGTGCCGGTGGACACGCCAGGGCTGGCACTCCCATCGACGGACGGGGACGTTGAGGCCTGGTTCGAGCGGGAGTGGTTGCGCGGACTCTTCGAGGAGGCCCTGTCCGCGCTCGCAGCTGAATGTGAGCGCCTGGGCAAGGTCGTGCCACTCGCCGTGTTCCGCGCGGCCGATGTCGACAGTGGCCCTGAGCGACCGGGATATGCCGAGCTGGCGACGCGCTTCGGCATCCCCGTGACCCAGGTGACCAACCACCTGCACTGGTGCCGCCGCCGATTGCGTGGTCATGTGCTCGATCGCCTCCGGGCCCAATGTCGAACGGAAGAGGAGTTCCTTGCCGAGGCGCAGGCCGTATTTGGGGTACGACCGTGAGCTCGTTGAGTGATGCGGCGCTGGATCATCTCCGTGAGGTGGCCATGCCCGGAACACCGGTCGTGCCGGAGCGGTATACCCTGCTCGGAGAGCTCGGGCGTGGCGGGATGGGCATTGTCTACCACGTGCGGGACCGGGTGCTCGCACGCGAGGCGGCCCTCAAGGTGATGCGCGACGCCGTGCCGGAACGCGCACTGCTCCGGCTCCAGCGCGAAGCCGCGGTGCTCGCCATGCTCGAGCATCCGGGGATCGTCCCGGTCCATGACCTCGGGGTGCTGTCCGACGGGCGTCCCTACTACGTCATGAAGCTGGTGCGCGGCGAGACGTTGGCGGCGTGTCTCGCGAACGGCATGGCACACGGCGACGCCTTGCGTGCGTTCATCCGGGTGTGCGATACCGTGGCGTTTGCGCATGCGCGCGGCGTGGTCCACCGCGACCTCACGCCGCGCAACATCATGTTGGGGACCTTTGGTGACGTGCTGGTCCTCGACTGGGGTGTGGCCAAGGTGACGGGGCGGGGCGACGCCGATGATGACTGGACGGCGGAGGGTGAGGGGACGGGCGACGGTGCGGTGCTTGGCACGCCGGGGTTCATGGCGCCGGAGCAGCACGGGGCCGCGCGCGATGCCGATGGTCGGTCTGACGTGTATGCCCTGGGCCGCATCCTGGCGACGATGGTCACGCAGGTCCCGCCTCCACTGCAATCGATCATCACCCGGGCAACGGCGATGGAACCGGCCGGGCGCTACGCGGACGTGACGGCGCTCGGTCGAGACGTGGGTGCCTACCTCGACCGGGAGCCGGTTGCCGCGCACCGTGAGCGGTGGTGGGAACGCGTCGGTCGGTTCGCCGACCGCCATCGGCTGGCGCTAAGCCTGGTCGGCGTATACCTCGTGGTGCGCGCGCTGATCCTCCTGTGGTTTCGGCGCTAAAGGACTGCGGTGGTGCCGTTGTATCAGGGGACGAACCTCACGGAGCGTATCTCATGAAGAAGCCGGTTTATGGCATGGCATTGGGCGCGGTTCTCGGCGCCCTCGATGGCCTCAGTTCACTCGTCTCGGCGCCAGAGAGCGCGCCGGGGATTCTCGGGATCGTGGTTGGCTCGACGTTCAAGGGGGTGCTCGCCGGCGTGCTCATCGGCTGGTTCGCGACTCGGGTGAAGTCCCTTACGATGGGGATGGTGTTCGGGCTCGGGGTGGGCGCCGCCCTGGCGTGGGTGATCGTCTACCTGCAGTCGCTGGAGCCCAACAGCCCGGGCTACTTCTGGGAGATCATGCTCCCGGGATCCCTGGTCGGGTTGTTGGTGGGGTATGCGACCCAGCGCGAACGCCGGGCCGCATAACCTGCCAGCGCCTAACGCGGAGGGGAGCCGGGCGTCGCAGGCGGGACGACCGGCTTGCGCCGGAAGACGCTGCGGCTGACGAACCCATCGTATTCGGCGGACTCGCGCCGGACGTCATTGATACCGCCGGCCAGGTACCGGAGGAGGGCGGTGCTGTGGGCCAGTCCTGCACCAGCCACCGTCTGCAGCCACGCGCCGCGCGCCGTTTCATCGGGTGCCTCGGTGGTGATGTTGATGTAGTTCACCCGCGGGTTGTTGACCCCTACGCCGGTGGCCTCCCGTGCGCCACGCAGGGCGAGCGACACGAGCACCCCGTTGTGGAAGTACTCCCGGAAGTTCTCCACGTCCTGCTGGCCGTACTTCCGGTACCTGGCGTACTGGCGTCGGTTGATGGCCTCCATGTCGGGAAGTCGAGTGATCGACGCCGCGAGCGAGTCGAGCACAGCAAACTGGGCCGTCTTCAGTTCGGGGTATCGGGGGTCGTCGACCCAGGAGTATCCCGGGATGAACCACCCGCGCGGGGCCCACCACGAGCGCTGTGCGCCCTGACGGCTGCGCACCCAGGCGCTGTATCCCGCGAAGTACTGAACCCACTCGTGGGTGGGGTATCCGTGCATGTTGACGAAGACATCGGGCAACCAGGTGTCCATCAGTCGTGGACGCACGCGCGATTCGGGGTAGAGACCATCGGGATTGTTGGCCCCGGCCGTAGCGTCCACGCCTAATGCACCGAGGTATCCGGCATGGAGCATGAAGTCCGGGTTGGTGCGCTGCATCTCGACCGCCAAACGCGCCCCGTCCGGGTTGGTGATGGGGTGCAGGACCACATTGACCTTGTCCAGCATGCGTCGATACGTGGAGTCCGTCGCCAGCAGTTCGCCAAAGCGCAGGATGTGGCTTGTGCTCGAGACCTCGTTGGCGTGCTGCCGGCCCGAGATCACCAGGGTGGGCTTAAGCGCGTTCAGCTTGGCTTGCGAGCGATACCGCACGTCGTAGGCGGGGTGGAAATCGGCGGCATAGACCTGCTGGCCGAGGAACGAGCTGCCCACGTGGTAAACCGAGACGTTCGGGAAGGTCGCCAGCTTGGCCATGACGCTGTCGCTCTCCGCCGGCGGGATCGGCGAATCCCACTGCACGAGTCGTTGGCCGCGCCATGCAAAGGTCCGGTCGCGAAGGACCGGGGTGGCCGTGGAGGCCGGGCGCCGGCTTCTGGGGATGGTGGCGAATAGCTGGTGGCGCACCAGTGTGTCGCGCGGGATGACGCGCAGCAGGATTTCTCCCACGCGGTCATAGCTCAACTCCTGCTCGAGGATCCCGGCGGCATGCAGGTCGGTGAGGGCACCGGACATCGCCGTGAGCAGCGGGGCGGGCGTGAAGGTCCGGTCGAGCCCCGCCTCCGAGCTGCGCGCCTTGAGTTCGTCGAACCGGTCCATGGTGTCGAGCGCGGCGACCTCAAACAGAAGGCGCGCGACCTCACTGGCTCCACTCGTCACCGCGAGGCCGCGGAGTTTCGGGGGATCGAGCGGCAGCGGATCCAGCTGGTAGCGCTGGCGCACGAGGGATCCGCCGCGCTCCTTCCAGCTCAACACCAGCTCGGGGACGCCGCGTTCCTTGCCGGTCACGGTGATGCGGGCACGACCCGGTTTGCCGGCACCGTTGGGCTGGATGTACGGCAGGATGCGTCCGGGATAGGCCATGTCACCCACGCCGTATCGGTTGCCGAGCAAGGTGAAGAGGGTCAGGGTCTCGAAGTAGATGTCTTCGTGGAGGGCCTCCAGCGACGAGATGACTTCCTCATCGATGCCGATCCGGTAGTTCGGCTCGCTCATGGACAGGTCCACGCGCAACTCGTCGAAGTACGGCGCGTTGCCGGGGGAGGGCCGTCCCGCCTGGATATCCATGGCGTAGTCGACGAGCCGCTTGTACGTGACCTGCTGGAAGTGGTCCCAGAACGCTTCCGGGTCCGTCCGGATGCGCTGGTTCACGAGCGCGGTGCCGTTGGCCTCGATCGTGAGCCATCCGGTGGTCACGCGGACGCTCTCGTAGTCCGGGAAGAGGTCGAAGAAGGGGCGCACCACGTAGGTAGGGTCGAACGCCTGCTCCAGGATCACTCGGCCGCTGGCATCGAGGGCGCGCACCCGGTAGATCGGGGCCCGCTGAGAAGACGGGATGAACGTGATGGCGCTGTCGGAAATGCCGAGGTCGCGCGCCAGGACGGCATCCACCGGATACAGCTCCTGCAGCCACCGCGTGTCCGACTCCATTTCCTGCCAGCGGACCTCTTTCGAGTCCTTGAGCGAGTGATACGTCAGCTCGATGCGCGCCACCCCCTTGCCGCGCAGCTGGGGGAGGATGCGGTCGGTCAACCACGAGTAACCCTGCTTGTAGGCGCTCAATACCGACACGTCGATGGCCCCCGCCGGCACGCCGCGTTCCCGTAGGGCGGCGGCGATCTCGTTCGTCAGCTGTGCGCGGATCTCGGGTGGCTCGCTGACGCGCAGCTCAATACGCCCGCGCGATCCGGTGCCGAGCCGCGGCAGCGCCGCACGAAAGAGCCGGCGGAACTCGTCCACCTCCCACGGGATCTCCACGTCCTCGCGCAGCACCTCCTTGCCCACGCCAAAGCCGGACTGGAAGGTCGTCGCGCCGCCACGGGCCGCCGGGAAGGCCTGCCGCAGTTCGCGCGCGAGAAAGCCATCGAGGCCAGCCGGTCGCTCCTGCGAGACGACCTCGACCGCGAGGGAGTCCAGCGACTTCCCCCGGAGCCGCCCGATCCACTGCCGCAGCTTGGCCACCGCGAGTGCGACCTGCCCGCCGGTGCCACGCCCCTGCACAAACCGACGCACATCGCGCTCGATCGTGGCCAGCTCGAATTGGCCCTTGCCGTGCTCCCACAAGTAGGGAAGCCGCTGGGCCACGTGGGCGGTGATCGCCTCCACGCCGGCCGCGTCCGTGCCGCTCAGGACGAGGCCGTGCCGCCGGTTGATGCCGCCGCGGACAAACTCGAAGAAGCCGGTGCCCGGGCGGTCGAGGCCGCGGGTGACGTGCAGGAGCGAGTCGCGCGCCAGCCGGGAGACGTGAAAGTGATCCGGGCCGACCAGCACGGGAAAGCCGAGGTCGGGGAGGTCGTCGTGCTGCCGATCGACATCGGCCAGCGGCAGCCGCATGCCGGCCGTCTCCAGGCCGAGGCGCGCCGCCAGGTCGACGAGTGCCGTGGGGGCCGTGGCGTTCCCCACCGAGAGGGCGATATCGGCACGATCGGGGACGAGGTCCTGGTTGGTATCGCGGTAGAGCCCACGGATGGTGAAGAGGTCCGACAGGGTGAAGTCGGGGGCGTCGCGGAATGTCGCCGCCGGACTCGGCGCGGTCGCCCAGGGGCGCGGCGGAAGCACGTGCACCAGGACGCGGGCGCCGGGCGATTCCAGCCACAGGTCCACGCGGTGGAGGTCCGGGATGGCAAGGTCCGCCGGCCTCACGCGCGGGCGCGTGCTGTCCGTCGCCGCCCCCGCGCGCGACCTTGTGGTGTCGCGGAGGAGCGAGTCCAGCCGGGTCAGCACTGCACGCGCCCGGGACACCGCGGCTGCATCACCAAGTTGGACCTTCAGCATGGCCCGGGCGACCCCGGGGCGACGGTCCTGCACCACCAACCGGGTGAGCTGGATCGTTCCCGCGACGCCTTCCTGCTCGAGGTAACGCGTGTAGCGTTGGACGACGTCGCTCCAGGTCGCACCGCGCATCGACCAGACCGAGGGATAGCGGCCGGCGATGTAGCCGCTGATGGCGAGCAACCCGGTCGCGTCCGCGCCGCTCATGGTGGCCCCACCCTGTGCCGACGCCGACGTGGGGAGCAGGACGGAGAAGGCGCCTTGCGCGGGGCCGAGGTCGGCGGCGTCTGGTCCGCCGGGCGCTTCCACCCGGATCACGGGGGCCGACGCGGCAGGCTGTGTCGCCACGAGCCCGAGGTTGAGTCCGGTCGTTTCGTAGCCGAGTCGGGCAGCCAGGTTCGCGGCAGCCGCCACAGACGCGCTGGGCGGACGGGGCGGGAGCACCAGCCGCGCGGGAACGTCGTCCGCATGTCCATCGCCGTTGCGGTCGAGGACCAGCGATCCCTTGGCAAAGAGGTCGCGCAAGTCCGTCACCCCCTGCGCTGGGAGTCGTGGCGCGAGGGTCAACAGGACTGCAAGGGCGAGCAGGGATCGACGCATGTCGGAACGCGATGGGGAAGCGGGATGATCGCCCGCGTCGCCGCAGGTGTCGAGAGGACCTTGGGGTGCTGTGCCGGCATCGAGGCCTCGACACGTGCTCGGGACGTCAGCTGTCGGAGCGCGACGACGACTGGCGCGCCTGCGCGGCGTCGTTAACGTGAGGGGTCTTCCACTCCCACACATGCGCCCGTCTCATCTCGTTGTCGCTTCGGTGCTCATCCTCCACACCGTGGCTGACGCCACCGCGCAGGGGACCGCGGGTACGCTCGTCGCGTCCAACATGACGACCGGCACGGCGCAGTTGATTGACGCCTCGACGGGGCAATCCCTCGGCGTGTTCCCCACGGCCGTGGCGCCGCACGAGGTGGCTGTGTCGTCGGATGGTCGCTGGGCGGTGATCGCGGAGTACGGGGACCGGAACGGCGTGGGGCAGTCGCTCCTCGTGCTGGACGTGGCAGGTGGGGCGGTCGCACGTCGCATCGATGTTCCGGCACTGACCCGTCCGCATGGGATCGCGTTCCTGCCCGGAGACCGCGAACTCGTGGTGACGTCGGAGGTGAAGGGGGTGATCGGGATCGTCGACTTCGTGTCGGGGGCCGTGACCGCGACGATCGAGACGGGAGGGCAGACCAGCCACATGGTCACCGTGACCCCGGACGGTCGCGTGGCGGCGACCACCAACCTCCGCAGCGGGAGCGTCTCGGTCATTGACCTGGTGTCACGGACCCGTCGCGCCGTGCACCCGGTCGGCACGGCGGTCGAAGGGGTCGCGATCACCCCGGATGGGCGGGAGGTGTGGGCGGGGGCAAACTCGGCGAAGCAGGTGATCGTCGTCGACGCCGTGTCGGGGAAGACCACGGCGATCGAAGGATTTGGCTTCGCCTACCGGATTGCGATCACCCGGGACGGGCGCACCGCCGTTGTCACCGACCCCGGCTCCGAGCACGTGCATCTCGTCGACGTTGCCGGGCGCAGCATTCGCACTTCCATCCCGATCGCCCCGGTGGGTGGGCAACCCGCCTCGCCGCAGGGGGTCACGCTCCTCCCGGATGGCCGGACGGCGCTCGTCACCCTCAAGGGGGCAAACCAGGCCGTCCTCATTGACCTCGCGAGCGCTCGCGTGGTCCAGACGGTGGCGACCCAGGGTGGGTCCGACGGCATCGGCTTCTCCCCCCTGCGCGTGAAGCGTCCGTAACGTCCGTAGCGTCCACGGGCCTGCGGAGGGGGGAACGGGCCGACAGCCCCATCTCCCCTTGCGATCCTACAGGAACGATGCCACGTTGATGGCGTCCTGTCTCCCGACCCATGCAGACTGACGTCCTTCAGGGCACCCTCGACATGCTCGTCCTCAAGGCGCTCAGCCTCGAGTCGACGCATGGGTGGGGAATTGCCCAGCACATCGGACGACTTTCGCGGGACGTCCTCGTGATCAACCAGGGGTCACTGTATCCCGCGCTGCAGCGACTGGAGCGGAAGGGATTGGTCTCCGCCCGGTGGGGCGAGAGCGAGAACAACCGCAAGGCGAAGTTTTACGCGCTCACGGCAGCTGGCCGCCGCCACCTCGGTGAGGAGTCCGAGGACTGGCAACGGTTCGTCGCTGCGGTCCAGATGGTGATGACGAGCGCCTGATCGCGCTCCGTGAAACCTGCCTGTGCGCCTTCCTGTAGGATGGCATAGGGAACTCTCACCCCCAGCCGTTCACGCCGATGTCACTGGTGTCCGAGATTCGGGTGCGCCTCCGTGCGCTGTTCACGCGTGCCGCCCTGGAACGGGAGATGGACGCGGAGTTGTCCTTTCACCTGGATCGCGAGGTCGCGCGGTTGGTGGCCTCCGGCGTTTCGCCGGTGGAGGCACAGCGCCGGGCGCGCGCGTCGTTCGGAGGGGTGAACGTCGCGCGTGATGCGATGCGAGACGAACGTGGAGTCGCATGGGTGGAGGACCTGGCACGCGACCTTCGGCACGGGGTGCGTGCGCTGGCGCGGCGGCCACTGTATTGGTTTACGGCATCGGTCACCCTTGGGTTGGGAATCGCCGCGACGACGGCAATCTTCAGCATCGTCAGCTATTTGCTGTTTCGGCCGCTGCCGGTGCCTGACGCAGATCGTCTCGTCGCCTTCGGCCAGGTCGTCCGGAGTCGCGGGGACGCCAGTCCCAGTCTCTCCCTGCCGACGATCCGCGACCTCAGGACGCTGGGCGACATCTTCGACGGCGTGGTCGCCGGCTCGGGCGAAGTCCTTGGAATCCGCGACGAGGGGGGCGAAGGCGCCGTCCAGCTGTTCGCGAACGCTGTCACCGGGAACTACTTCACGTTCTTCGGCCTCCGTCCCGCGGCAGGTCGCTTCTTCACACAGGCAGACGAGGACCGCCGCGAGCCGGTGATGGTGCTGTCGCACTCTCTCTGGCAGGCGCGCTACGGCGGTGATCCCTCCGTCGTTGGGCGAACGGTGCTCCTGAATGGCAGCCCCTTCACCGTTCTCGGGGTGTCACCCGCCGGGTGGCAGGGGACGGAACACCTGGTGGAGGCACAGGCGTTTCTGCCCCTTCAGCTGCTTCCGACGATTGGGGTGCGCACGGAGGCCCAGATGGACCGCCGCGGGAGTGACTTCCTCCGCACCTTTGCGCGCCTGGCGCCGGGGCGCACCGTGGCGGATGCACGGTCGGCGCTGGCGGTGCTCGCGTCACGGATCGCCCCCGAGCGGGACGAGGCCGCGGGGGATTACGCCTTCCTCGTGGAACGCGAGGTGCGCGCGCGGCCGGTCATCGTGATTGCCGACCAAATTCCGATGATCGCCGGCACCTTTCTCGGTCTCTCCGTGCTCGCTCTCGGCATCGCCTGTGTCAACGTCGGGAACCTCGTCCTCTCGCGCACCATGGCCCGGCGCGGGGAACTGGCGGTGCGTCGGGCGCTCGGGGCCTCGCGATCCCGCGTGGCGCGCGAGCTGATCGCCGAAGCCCTGCTGCTCGGTGTCAGTGCCCTGGTGATCGCGCTGCCAGTGGCGTGGCTGGTGGTCTCCTGGTTGGCAGGCCTCGATTTCGCGGCGGACATTCCCCTCAAGATCGACGTGCGACTCGACCGGACCGTCCTGATTTTCGCGGGGGCGATCGCCGTGCTCGCCGGGGTGCTCACCGGGGTGGCGCCGGCACTACGCGGTTCCAACAACGACGCCGGTGACGCGCTGCGCGAAGGGGCCGCCCGGACCACGGCGACCAGGGAGCGCCGGCGTTTGGGGAATACCCTCCTGGCGGGGCAGTTGACCTTCTCCCTCGTGCTGGTGATCGCGGGTGCGCTCTTCCTGCGTTCGCTCAACTCGGTGACCTCGCTGGACCTCGGGATCGACCCGTCGCAGGTCGCCATGGCGACCGTGGACCTTTCCCTCTCGCGCTACGAGCCGGCGGCGTCCCGCGAGTTCTTCCGGCGGGCCGAGGAGGGGATGCGGGCACTCCCCGGGGTGGCCTCCGTCGGCATGATGCGCGACGTCCCGATGGGATTCAACGGCAACGGGCGCTCGCTGCAACACCTGGATGGACGCATGGTGGGCAATGCGCGACATCTCAGTGCACAGATCAACACGTTGACGCCGGATGCGTTCGCCACCTTGCGCCTGCGCCAGGTGGAGGGGCGCAGCTTCGACGCGCACGACGACGACACTGCCCCTCGACGTGCCATCGTCAACGACCTGCTGGCGCGCCAATTCTGGCCCGAGCGGACCAGCGTTGTGGGTCAGCGCTTCCGGATCGCGGGCGACAGTACCTCGATCGAGGTGGTGGGGGTCGTGACACGCGTCATCTCCGAGTTCCCGACCGAAAAGCCGGTGCCCCAGTTCTTCCTCCCGTATGCGCAGTTCCCTGGCCCGACCCAAACCCTGTTTGTCCGGACCGTCGGCGATCCATCGCTCGTGCTGGACGACATGCGGCGGGTGCTGAATGCGATCGATCCCGGCGTCGCCGTGGGCGACCTGCGATCGATGCATGCGTTCCTGCATGATGGTAAGGCCTTCTTCCTGTATCGCCTGGGGTCGGCGCTCACCCTCGCGATCGGGGCACTCGGCTTGCTGCAGACCCTTGTTGGACTGTACGGCGTCATCGCCTATGCTGTGGGCCAACGGTCCCGGGAATTCGGCATCCGCCTGGCCCTGGGGGCCAGCCGGCGGCAGCTGATCGGCCAGGTGATGGGCCCATCCCTGCGACTTGTCACGTCAGGCCTGGCGGCCGGTTTGGTGGGTGCCGCCCTCCTGTTGCCCGCGGCGACGTCCCTGCTGGCCGTGTCGCCTCGCGATCCGCTGACCTACCTCGCCTGTACGGCGTTCCTCGCGTCCCTCGCCTGCCTGGCGCTCTTCCTCCCGGCGCTCCGCGCGGCCAATGCGGGTCCGATGCGCGCGCTCCGCAGCGACTAGCTCAACGATCCTGCCGCCGCGGCGCGGATCTCACGCACCATCCGATCGACGTCATACCCGGCGTCGGTCACGGCGTGCGCGACCTGCACACCCGCACCGGTTCCGCTCACCCAGGCGACCGCGACCAGTCGCGGGCCGTCCCACGCACCCCAGGGGATCGCCCCGGCGGCGGAGGGCTGCACCAGCGCGAGCGCGCGGCTCGTCTCGGCGCCGAGGGGTCGCGTGGCAAAGGTGCTGAGGGTGGCGGCGCGTGGCACGACGGGAGCCGGCGTGTGGAGTTCATCGGCCATGGCAGGTGGGCGCCGGTCGCGATGGGTCCTCTCCCAGCGACGGCCTGCCCAACGTCCGACACCGAGTCCGCTCACGCCGCCTAACGCGGCCGCCCCGATGACTGCGGCGAGGAAGGTGGCGAACGCCTTCTCCATCTCCCCGGTGCGAAAGCCGGTCGCGAGGACCTTCCACACGGTCAGCGCAGCGGCGATGGCGCCGAGGCCAAGGCCGAGGAGTCCGCCGATATCGGCGAACAACGTGCGGCGCCCGGCATAGAAGTCGGACATCACGCCCCAGGGACGGACCGACGACACGCGGCCCCGGCGCGTGCCGGGAACCGCTGTCCGCGCGGACTACTCCTTGCCGCTTTCATACAATGCGTCGATCAGCGCACGATAGTTCTGGTCGATCACCCGCCGCTTGACCTTCAGGGTGGGAGTGAGCTCGCCGGACTCGACGGAGAAATCATGCTCGAGGAGCGCGATCTTCTTGGGGGTCTCGAATGAGGCCAGCCCGGTCAGGTGGGACCGCACTTCCTGGTCCATCTTGGCCTGCACGGTGGGCATCTGCAGCAGCTGGGCCCGGTCGGTCCAGATCAGCTCCTTGTACTTCGCCCACTTCTCCAGCTGCTCGAAGTTTGGCACCACGAGCATCACCGGGAACTTGCGCCGGTCGCCGATCATGACCACCTGGGAGACGTACTTGTTGGTCTTGACCAGGTTCTCGATCGGCTGCGGCGCGATGTTCTTGCCGCCCGCCGTCACGATCAGGTCCTTCTTGCGGTCGGTGATCCGCAGGAAACCGTCCTCGAGGACCCCGATATCACCCGTGTGGAACCAGCCGTCCGTGTCGATGGCCTCACGCGTGGCATCGGGCTTGTTGAAGTACCCCTGCATGACATGCGGCCCCCGGGTGAGGATCTCTCCGTCATCCGCAATCAGGACCTCCACGCCCTCCACCATCCGGCCGACCGTCCCGACCCGTTGCGCCACGGGCGTGTTGACCGAGATCACCGGAGAGGTCTCGGTGAGTCCGTAACCCTCCAGGATCGTCAGGCCGGCGCCATTGAAGAACGCGTTGATCTCGGGCGCCAGTGGCGCGCCGCCGGAGACAAAGTACCGCAGGCGTCCGCCGGTCCGCTGTTGCAGTTTGGAGAAGACGAGTCGCTTGGCGAGCCCATACTGCCAGGCAAGGAAGCCCGGGATAGGCTGCCCCGCGGCGGCGAGGGCCGTGCAGCGCTCACCGACCGCGCGCGCCCAGAAAAAGATGCGCTTCTTGAGCCCGCCACCGGCGAGCGCATTCTCCAGCACGCGTGCATACATCTTCTCGTAGAGCCGCGGGACCGACATCGCGATCGACGGGCGCACCTCGGACATCGCAATCGGCACGAGGTCGACCGACTCGACATAGGCGATCGAGGTGCCGGTCACGAAGAACCAGTAGTCGCCGGTGCGCTCGAAGATGTGGCTGAGGGGCAGGAAGGAGAGCGCAACATCATTCCCCGTCATCGGCACCACGTTCCGCGTGGCGATGATGTTGGAGTAGAAGTTGTCGTGCGACAGCATCACCCCTTTGGGCGCGCCAGTCGTTCCGGATGTGTAGATGATCGTCGCAAGGTCCGATGGCTGGACGGTGCGCGCCGCGGACTCCCACGCGGCAACGGCCTCCGCCGTGGCGGCGGCACGCCCCCGGGTCTCCACGTCGCCGAGCACCGCGTCCACAAAGGGACGGGTGGATTCGTCAAAGCCGATCACGGTCCGCAGCCCCGGCACCTGTCCCCGGATGCTCCCCACCTTCTCCGCTTGCGCGATGCTCGACACGAAGATCGCCACGGCCCCCGAATCCGAGAGCAAGTACGGGACCTGTTCCGCGGGGAGGGTCGGGTAGATCGGCACGTCGGCGACGCCTGTCGTTAGGCATGCCCAGTCCGCGATCGCCCACTCGGGCCGGTTCTCCGACAAGAGCGCGACCCGATCGCCGCGCTGCACGCCGAGCGACTGCAGGCCCAGCGCCACGTGCTGCACGCGCTCGGCGAACGCGGCATGCGACATGGCCTGCCACTGTCCCTGGCCGACGCGCGTGCGAAAGGCATCCGGCTTGTCGAAGCGCTGCAGCGTGTCGAAATACAGCTGGGTCAACGTGCCCGGTGGCGTGCTGCGGACCGGACCTCGGGCGTAGCGCGTGGGGCCGAGCGTTTCGGGAGCGCGGGTCGTCATGGGCAACCGGGACGGGGAATCAGACCCGCACATGCCGAGTCCGAGGGATTGACGGCACCACCACGGCCAGGAGGTCGGCGAACCGAACCTCCGGACCCCCAGAATCCGGTCAGGGCGTCACCCCGCGAGGGGCGACCCTGACCGTCCAGGCGACGGCGCTATCCCTCGGGATTCTGCTCCCGCGGCGCACGTCCGCAAGCACCCGGACGGTATCCCGCGGGGGTTGCCCGGTGCGCAGGCGATAGACGAGGCGGCGCGAGGCGAGGCCGCTCGCGTCTGTGGTGTCGACAGTGGAGGGGCGACCCGCGTCATCGGTCAGCAGGTAAGAACCCGCGGTATCTGTCACCACGATGGCCTGGGATCCCTTGAGGACCTGAAAAGTGACCACGTATCCCGGGACGCCGACGACCGCGCTGCCGTTGCGGCGCGTCACACGGGCGCCGAACGTGGGGACGGTGTCCGTCGTCGCTGGCGGAAACGAGTAGCGCAGGTCAACGACGGATGCGGTGCCGTCGCGGACCACGGAGTCCGGCACGGGGACCACCGCGATTGCCCGCGGCGAGCTTTGAAGCCCATCGATCGCGGCGACGATGCGTGCGGTGGCGCTGGCCGCGGTGCCGAGCGGGCGACCGATGAGCCAGCTCCCGGAGATGGTGACCGTGGTGTCGAGCGCAATGAACGTGACCTGGGCATCCTCGTCCACCGTCCCGTCATTGCGAAAGACACGCGCCTGCAACGGGGCCAACGCCCCAGCGGGGTTTCGCAGGGTATCCCCGGCATTTACCGACGGGTAGGCGTAGGGGACAAACTCGATGGAGCCGATTTCGTCACCATCGACGGTGATGTCAATGCAGGCGGCGATGATGCCCGTCGCCAGCAGCGTGCCCACGCGTCCGGCCCACCGCGCCAGCATCAGGTGAAACGCGGCGCGAGGTAGGTCGCGAGGTTCACGTAGGCCTGGGCGGCCGCATCCGCTGGCGTGCGGAGGACGACCGGTTGGCCGGCGGCAAACGCTTCGAGGGTCGCATCGGTGCGGGGAATACGCACGTCAAACACCATGTTGCGCGGGAGGTGCGACTGCACGTAGGCGGCGACGCGTTCCGATGATGCGTTTCCGGGTTCGAACATCGTGAGCAGGATCCCGTCCAGGGTGAGTTCCTCGTTTGAATCGACCACATCCTGGATACCCCGCAGGATCTGCGGAGTTGTCTGGAGCGCGAGCGGCTCGCACTGCAGGGGGACGATGACGTGCTGGCTGGCCTCGAGCACCCGGTGGACGATGGCGCCGAGCCCCGGGGGGGTGTCCACCACGACGACATCACATCGCTCCTGCGCGATCCGCAGCAGGTCGTGGAGGACATTGGTCTCGGCGATCAGCTGCTGGTAGAACGAGTGGTCCGCCGTATCGCTGACCGACCCCGCGAGAATGCATCGCAGCCACGGGAGTGCGGTCGGGAGGATGATCTCCTTGAGGGACCGGACGCCGTTGAGGTAGTCGGCGAAGCCGAAGGTCGGGTGGCCCTTGCGGAGCCCCACGCCATACCGGACGGCGCCCTGGGGGTCGACGTCGATGATCAGCGTCTTGAGCCCACGCCGAGCGAACGCGGCGGCGAGGTTGACCGAGGTGGTGGTCTTCCCGACTCCGCCCTTCTGGCTGACGACTGCGAGCACCCGCCCCACGATCAGCTGCCGGGTTCGATGGATGTCTCGTCGGGCTCGTCACCGACTGCGACGTCCGCCGCAGGGGAGCGGAGCGCTTTCAGTGCCTCGCGCGCGTGCTCGACGTTGGCCTGATCCGCCTTGCCGGGAGCGGCGAGGAAGGCCTCGAGATGCGCCTCCGCCCCGGTCCGGTCACCACGCTTGGCCTTGAGGAAGGCCATCCCGTAGTGCGCCCCAGCATGGTCCGGCTTGACCTCCAGGGTCCGGCCATAACACCGCTCCGCCTCGCCGAGCTGGCCGATACGTGAGTAGGCGATCGCCATGTTCATGAGGACCTTGTGGTCATCCGGCTTGTCACGAAGGGCGAGTCGATAGGACGTCAGGGCAGCGTGAAAATCGCCCTGACGCTCCAACGTCAGCGCCTCGGCGAGATAGTCGAGGCGCTGAGGCTTGAGTTCATCGTCGGATCTGCCGCCAATCAGGCGGCGCCACCAGGACATTCGGCCGGGTTTGGTGGTCGGGTGTGGGCGAGCAGATGAGTCCGGCGTGAATGACTCGCGCGTCGGATCGTCTCTTCGCGCAAAGGTAACGGGACAGGCGCTGGGGGGTGAGGGGGGAGAGTGCATCGGTTGCTGGTGGGGCCGGTCGCTGGTGGCGGGAGCTGATGACCGGTGCCGGCGGCGGGTAGATGGGGGGGCGCCAGGGTTCCGCGCGGCGTGTGGCCACCACCCGCGGCCGGCGATCGCCGTTCGTCACGCTCGACGCGGGCCACTTGCCCTCGCACGGCGGGGTAGGCACCCTTCGTTCATGCCCCGTCGTTATGAGGTTGACCCATCCAAGGGCCGCTTTGATGTCGAGTGGCCGCTCTTTGGTGAACTGTCTCGCGCCTTGGCCCTCAAGGTCGCGCGGAGCTGGTCGCCGGAAATCGTCGTTGGGGTGGCGACCGCCGGGGTGATTCCTGGTGCGGTGGTGGCGGCGATTCTAGGCTGCGAGTTTCGCTCCATCCTGGTGACGCGCCGGGAGGCGGCCCATGTGCGTGAAACGCCCGCCGTGCTCGGCGCCGCGCCGCATGAGGTGCGGGGGCGCCGAGTCCTCGTGGTAGACGAGACCTGCGATACGGGCGAGACGCTCCGGTTGGCGATTTCGTCGATCGTGAACGCCGGGGCGAGCGAGGTGCGTTCGGCGGTCTCGTTCCGGACGGGTAGCTACGAACCGGATTACCATGCGTTGGCCACGGAAAGCACGATCGTGCTCCCGTGGGATCGTGAGGTCCTGGTCGGCGGGGTACTGGTGCCGAACCCGAAGTACGACGGCGCCTAACGCGGCGCGCGTGCGGCGCGCAGGGCGTTGAGGATCACGGCCACATCGATGGCCTCCTGCGCGACGGCCCCCGGGATCGGGGCGAGATAGCCGAGGGCCGCGGCCACCATCCCCACGGCCGACAGGCCAAGGCCGACCACGATGCTCTGCCGCGCGATGGCCAGCGTGCGACGCGAGATCTCGATCGCATCGGCGACGCGCTCCAGGTTGGGGACCAGCAGGACCGCGTCCGCGCTTTCCGCGGTGATGCCCCCGCCATGGTCGGCGAGGGCGATGCCCACATCGGCACGGCTCAACGCTGGCGCGTCGTTGGTGCCATCGCCGACCATCATGACGGGGCCGTCGTCCCGGGCCAGGGCGGCGACGCGCTCCACCTTGTCGGCAGGGAGGAGGTCGCCCACGGCTTCGACGATCCCGAGGGCAGCGGCAATGGCGGTCGCGTTGGCCGGATGGTCCCCCGAAAGGAGTACGGTCCGCCGGATGCCTAACGCTGCGAGTCGGCGCAGCAGGGGGGCCGCCGATGGGCGCACGGCCTCGGCAAACTCGATCGTGCCGGCGAGGGCGCCGTCAATGGCGACCGTGGCGCGGAGGGCGGCCGTGGTCGGGGTGGGGGGACTTCCGGCGGTCGGGATGGTGCTCCGCACGTAGCCCGCGGATCCGATCACCACGTCCCGGCCGTCGACACGACCCCGCACGCCACGCCCCGGGGCTTCCACGACTGCCGCCGGCAGCGGGAGCGTCGGATTGCTGTGACGCGCCGCCGCGACGACCGACGCCGCCAGGGGGTGGCCCGAGTGCTGTTCGAGCGCACCGGCGAGGCGGAGGAGCTCCCCCTCGCTGATCGAGCCCGTCGCGTGCACCGAGGCCACACGGGGCGTGCCCACGGTCAGCGTCCCGGTCTTGTCGAAGACGACGGTGCGGATGCGCGACAGACGCTCCAGGGCGATCCCGCTGCGCACCACCACCTGCTGGCGGGCCGCGCGATTGATCCCACCGATCATCGCGATCGGTGTGGCGAGGATGAGGGGACAGGGGGTGGCGACCACGAGGACCGCCAACACCCGCAGCGGGTCGCCGCTGGCGAACCAGGTGATGGCGCAGACGGCGAGGGTGAGCGGGGTGAACCACACCGCGTAGCGGTCCGCGAGGCGCTGCAACGGGGCCTTTGACTCCTGGGCGTGGCGCACCAGCTCGACGATGCGCGCATACTGGCTGTCTCCCGCGCGAGCCGTCGACCGGATGGTGAGGGCGCCGTCGCCGTTGGCCATGCCGGAGAGGAGGAGTGTCCCGGGACCTGCGGCGAGCGGCAGGGATTCTCCCGTGAGTCGTGAGGTATCGAGTGTGCTCTCACCGGTGACGACCACGGCGTCGCACGGGACCAGTTCCCCGGGCCGGACCAGCAGGAGATCGTTGACGGCCACCTGGTCCACTGGGATGTCGACGCCACCGCGATGGGCAATCCGCGGCGCGGCGTCCTCCAGCGCACGCACGGCCGCCGTGGCGCGACCCATGGCGTACCGCTCCAGCGCCTCTCCTCCAGTCTGCATGAGGACGACGATGAGTCCCGCAACGGGTTGCTTGAGCGCGAGGGCGGCGACGATCGCAAGCGCCGCGACGACGTCGGTCGCGAAGTTTCCCGTCCGCGCGGCGCGCACTGTTTGCGCCAACGGCGCCAGCGCGGAGACGCCCAGCCCAACCCACCACGTGGTCAGCGCGGCCTCGGGGCCTGCCGTCCACCGGACGATCGCGCCGGCCGTCAGGGCCGCGAGGGCGAGGAGCGGTGGCCACCAGGTCCGGAACACCGGGGCGCCGCTCATGCGAGCGTTTCCTCTTGCTGACGCGTCTGGGCGACGAGCGCTGCAACCAGGAGCCGGGCCACCCGGTCCAGGGCGGGTGGTTTCTGGATCACCGGGGCGGCGAGTCGCCGGGCGGTCTCGGTGTCGGACGCCGGCAGGCCATTCCCCGACATGCAAAGGATCGGTAGCGATGCGTCGCGCTCGGCCACGCGCCGGATCAGCTCCTGCCCGGACAGGTTCGGCATCACCAGATCCGTCAACACGGCATCGACTTGCCACCCGGCGCGATCCAGAACCTCCAGTGCGTTGGCACCGTCGGTCGCCTCGAGGATGGTAAAGCCGGTGGCCGCGAGGTAGCGCGCGAGCACCTCGCGCACGGCGCGTTCGTCGTCGACCACAAGGATGCGGCCCTGGCCTCGCGGAGCGCCCTCCGGCATGGCGGGGACACTGGTCGGCACGCGGACGCCGTCGAGATAGGGCAAGGTGATCGTGACCGTGGTGCCTTGTCCGGGGTGCGACGTGATGGCCAAGTCTCCTCCGCAGCTCTGCACGACCTGCAAGGCGGTGGACAACCCGAGGCCCGTGCCCTCGTGCGGCGCCTTGGTGGTGAAGAAGGGGTCCAGCGCGCGGGTGCGGGTGGGCTCGTCCATCCCAACACCGGTATCGATGACGCGCAGCGTGCACCTCCCCCGGTCCGCCTCGAGGGTAATGCCCAGGGTGCCCGCCCCGCTCACGGCGTCGCGCGCATTGAGCGCGAGGTTCAGGATCACCTGCTCGAGTTCACTCGCGGCGATCGGCGCGGGCACGGGCGCCGAGGGCATGGCCAGCTTGACCTGCAGCGATGAGGGGAGGATCGTGCGCAGCATCTCGACGATCCGTTGCAGCTCGGCGTGCAGGTCGGTGACCGCACCGCTGCGGGGCGCCGGTCGGCCTAACGACAACAATTGCCGGGCGAGGGCGGCACCACGCTCGGCGGCGCCGCGGACCGCTTCCCACTGCGGGCGGGTGCGTTCGACGGGGTGGGCGAGGGCCAGGGAGGCGTTCCCGATGACGACCGTCAACAGGTTGTTGAAGTCATGGGCGACGCTCGACGCCAGTCGCCCAACGACCTCCAGCTTCTGGGCGTCGCGCAGGCGTTGCTCGAGCGCGACCTGGTCCGTGACGTCGCGCAGGTTCACGACGTACCCGCCCACGGCGGCATCGTGTCGCAGGTCCGTGGTGACGACGTCCAGTGTCCGCGGCCCTCCAGGGGCGTCGACGGTCCAGCGGCCGGGGGGACCCCCACGGGCCAGACTCGCCGGGTCGGCGGACGCGTCGGGTACGAGCGAGCGAAGCGGCTGTCCCGTGGGTTCTTCGGTTCGGCCGAGCAGGCGACCGAACGCCGGACTGGCGTAGTCGATCGTCCCATGGGGGGCGACGACGAGGATCGCGTCGGTCGAGCGTTGCACAAGGGCGCGAAAGCGCGCATCGAGGGCGGCCTGGCGCGCCTGCGCGGTGGTCGCCGCGCGCTGTTCCAGGGCGAGGCGCAGGATGACCAGTGCGACGAGGAGCGAGCCCCCGATCACCAGCCCGGCCACGGGGTCGGTGAGTCCGTTCCTCGCCGACTCCCAGGTCAGCAAGGCGCCGACGCATGCAATGGCGATGTAGGGGAGGCTGGTCAGGCCGGCGCGCGCGTCCATGGCGCGCGGGGCCGGTCGCGCGGGCTCGAGGGCACGGGCCCCTGCGGTCACCACAAAGGCGCTCGCGACGGTGAAGAGGATGTCCCCCATGGGGGCGGGCCACGGGAGGAACGTCAACTTGCGATACTCGTAGACGAAGTCCGAGATCGCGGAGAGGAACATCCCGGCCCCAAGCGCGCGGGGCCACGGGGACGCGCCGGGCTCGACCGGGCGATAGACCAGGACCGCAGCCCCAAATGCGATGAGCAGCTCGGTGGGGAAGAGGATGCCCAGATCGCGCCAGACCTCGGGGAGCGGCGCCGGTCGGAGCCGCACGGCGAAGTACCACTGCAGGACCGCCGCGGCCACGACCACGAGGCCACTATCGAGCAGCAAACGCACGCGCACACCGCGCTCACGCGGGACGATCGCGAGGAGGCCGAGCCCGATCACGACGACCGGGTAGTACGACCAGTAGAGTCCCCAGCAGACGTGGTAAATCCAGGGGGTCGCCTCCCAGTCGGGAATGAGGGCCACGAGGAAGGAAAGGCCCGGTGCGATCCATGCGGCTCCGATCAATCCGAGGGCGATCCGCACCCGCGGCTCCGCGTGCGTCACCCATGCGGCGCGACAGAGCACCATCCCGGGGACGAAATAGGAGGGCATCGAGATGACATCGTTGAATGCGCCCCGCGAAACGATCCCGGTGCCCATCGCGACGGCCCACACACCGTACGCGAGGGTGTAGGCCCAGAAGATCGGGATAATGCGGAGGGGCGAGGGCATCGAAGGGACATTAGCCCGCCAGCGGCGTCGCGTGAAGGCGCGCGAGCCGGCGTCGCCGGGCCGTGGTCCCACGTGACGGCTGCTACATTGTGGCCGATGCGATCGACCCGCGCCCCCGCCCTCGGCTTCATCCTGGTCACGTTGCTCATCGACGTGGCCGGACTGGGGATCATCATCCCGGTGATGCCGAAGTTGATCACGACGCTGACGGGTGAACCGGTGAGCGCGGCGGCACGGTGGGGGGGCTGGATGACCTTCGCGTATGCGGCGACCCAGTTCCTCTGTGCCCCGATTATGGGGGGGCTGAGCGATCGGTTCGGGCGCCGGCCGGTGCTCCTGGCGTCGTTACTGGGATTCGCCCTGGACTACGCGTTCATGGCCGTGGCACCGACGATCTGGTGGTTGTTCGTCAGCCGGGTAATTGCCGGCGCGATGGGGGCCAGCTTCACCACGGCGGCAGCCTACATCGCAGATGTATCGCCACCCGACAAACGTGCGCAGAATTTCGGGATGATCGGCGCAGTGTTCGGGCTGGGGTTCATCGTGGGGCCGCTCCTCGGTGGGCTGCTGGGTCCCTACGGAGCGCGCGTTCCCTTCATTGCCTCCGCAGTGCTCACGCTGGCCAATTGCCTGTGGGGGTATTTCATCCTCCCGGAATCCCTCGCGCTGGAGAATCGTCGGCCGTTCGACTGGAGGCGGGCCAACCCGGTGGGCTCCCTGGCCGGGTTGCGGCGCCACCCGGTGATCCTCGGGCTGGTGGCGTCGCTGGTCCTGGTCAACATCGCCGCGCATGCGGTCCAGTCGAACTGGTCCTACTACACGATCGAGAAGTTCGGGTGGACCGAGAGAACGATTGGCGTGTCGCTCGCGGTGATCGGGTTGGCGATTGCCCTGGTGCAGGGTGGCTTGATTCGCGTGGTGATCCCCCGCCTGGGGCAGCAGCGGAGCGTGTTCATCGGGCTCGCGATGTACAGCCTTGGATTCTTCCTGTACGCGTCGGCGCGCAGCACCTGGCAGATGTTTGCCTACACCTTTGTGTACTGCCTCGGCGGGATTGCCGGCCCGGCGATCCAGGGGCTGATCTCCGGGTCGGTGCCCCCCAACGAGCAGGGGGAGCTGCAGGGGGCCCTGACCAGCCTCATGAGTTTCACGACCATCTTTGGCCCGCTGATCATGGCCAATGTCTTCTCGTTCTTTTCGCAGGCGGGGACCACCCACTACTTCCCCGGTGCGGCCATGGCGTTAGGCGGCGTGTTGACCCTGCTGTCGGCGTTGCTCGCCCGGAACTCCCTGCGTCGGACGATACGACCGGCGGACTGACGGTCAGGGGACCGGGCGCACCATGGCCTGCGCCGCCTTGATCGCCGCCACGGCGTTGACGATTCCGCCGGTGCGCGAGAGCGATCCAAAGGGGACCTTCTCCTCCTGGGACCCGGGCCGTACGACCAGGGCATCCTTGTATGAAGTGGCGCTCTCCAGGATGATGCGCTTGACCTGCGCCGCCGTCAGGGACGGGAAGTGCCCCATGAGGACGGCGGCCAGGCCGCTGACCACCGGGGCCGCCATGCTCGTCCCGCTCTGGCGGGAGTACCCTCCGCCGGGAACCGTGCTGAGGATGTCCTCGCCCGGTGCGAAGACGTCCACCTGCTCCTTTCCGTAGTTGGAGAAGGGGGCGGCGAGGTGCTCGCCCCCCTTCCACGACGAGGCGCCGACTTCGATCCACGTCTCCGCGCGCCCGCCCGTCGTGTACGCCGGCTGCGGAAAGTTGGGCTCCGTGGCCAGGTCGGCGCCGTCATTGCCGGCGGCGTGTACGAGGAGCACGCCCTTGCCGGCGGCGTAGCGGACGGCCTCATCCACGACGCCCTTGTCCGGCGAGAGGCCCTTGCCAAAGCTCATGTTGATGATGTGCGCGCCGTTGTCGGCGGCATATCGAATCGCGGCGGCCACGTCCTTGTCGCGCTCGTCGCCATCCGGCACCGCGCGCACGGCCATGATCCGCACCCCGGCGGCGACGCCATCGATGCCCATGCCGTTGCGCGCGGCCCCGATGATGCCGGCCACGTGGGAGCCGTGCTTGGCATTGGGACCGGTCACGTTGCGATTGCCGTATCGCCGCTCGGTCGGATCCGACGGGTTGTCGCCGACGATCGCCCGCGGGTTGAACTCCACGTTGTAGCCGTAGGTCATCTGGCTCTCGATCTGCTCCCTCGCGTCCGCGATCGCTTCGGGCGAAATCCCCGCCTGCGCCAAACGCAGGAACATCGACCGCGCGTTGCGCACGCTATCGCTGGAGGCCACCAGCGCCTCGACGCGTGCGGGGGTGAGCGAATCGGCACCCAGCGCGCTCCGCAGGGTCCGCGTGGTTCGCGTCATGAGTTCGTCCACGGAGCGCACTTGTGCGGCTTGGCCCTGCAGCTCGGCGCGCTTGGTCGTGTACTCGGTGGCGAGCCCGGCGCAGCGCGCGCGCGTGGAGTCCGCGATGTTCGTCCCCAGCGCGAGGCACCGTGCGTGCTGCCGCGTGACCTCCAGCGTTTCCCAGTTGACGTCCCCGGTGGCGCCGCCCAGAAAATTCCAGCCCCTCGTATCATCGATGTAGCCATTGTTGTCATCGTCGCGTCCATTCCCGGGCTGTTCTTTCGGGTTGGACCACAGCACGGGCTTCAGCTCCACATGCGCGGTGTCCACCCCGCCGTCGATCACCGCCACGACAATCTCCCGGAGCGGCGCGCGCCCGCCGAGCAGCTCGCGCTCCGCGCGACGCAGCCCGATCCCGGCCACCCCGTCGGCCGTGGCGTCGAGCAACTGCCAGTCATCAGCGGCCGCCGCCGGGGACGGCGCGGTCGCGCTGACGGACGGCACGGCGGCGGGCTGCGGGGCGGTGGTGACTGTGGTGGCCGCGGGACTGCAGGCAACAACCAACAGCAGGAGCAACAGGGCGGGGCGCGGCATGCGATGACAGACCAGGAGGAGGGACGCGGAACCACCGCGTCCACGGTGGCCGATCGAGGCAGAAAATCTATGGCGGCTCGAGGGGTGACGCCTCTCCTCCGGTGACGAGTCGTCCGCGCCAACCTTCGAGGGGGGCGCGGGTGTCCAACTCCCGATCCGGAACTCGGCGTCCCGGACGGCCGTAGAGCGTTCATCTCCAACCCCCGGTGTCATGCGCCCCCTCCGGCTTGCCGTGCGTACGCTATTCCGGACGCCGTTCGTGACCACCATTGCCGTGGTCTCCCTCGCGCTTGGGATTGGGGCGAACGCCGCGATCTTCTCGCTCTTCAACCAGCTGTTGCTGCGGTCACTCCCCGTCCGGGCGCCGGAGGAACTCGTCAACCTCAAGGCGCCTGGCCCCCTCCAAGGGAGTACCTCGTGTAACCAGGCCGGGGACTGCGACGAGATCTTCAGCTACCCACTGTTCCGGGACTTGGAGCGCGGGCAGGCCGGCATGGCCGGGTTGGCGGCGCACCGGACCTTTGGGGCGAACATCGGCGTACGCAAGCAGACGCGGAGCGGGACCGGGGTCATGGTCTCGGGGCAGTACTTCGCCACCCTCGGGGTGCAGCCCTTCCTGGGTCGCCTCCTTGGCCCGGCGGATGACGAGACGATCGGTGCGCATCCTGTGGCGGTGCTGAGCCATCGGTATTGGTCGACCACGCTTGGGGCAGACCGGACCGTGCTGAACGAGCCGGTGATGATCAACGGCGGTGCCATGACGATCGTCGGCGTGGCCCCACCGGGCTTTGACGGGATCACCATGGGCGAGGTGCCGGACCTCTTTGTGCCGATCTCGATGCGCGGGCAGGTCAGTCCCGGGTTTGCGGGGTTCGAGGACCGTCGGAACCACTGGGTCTACCTGTTCGGTCGCCCCGCACCCGGGGTGTCGGTGGCGCAAGCAGCGACGGGGCTCAACCGTGTGTTCAAGCCCATCCTCGCCGATGTGGAGGTGCCACTGCAAGTGGGGTTCAGCGACGCGACGATGGCCCAGTTCAAGGCGCGGGAGATCCACTTGACGAGCGGTCGCCGCGGGCAGTCCTCGTTCCACAAGGAAGCCCAAACGCCGCTGGCGATGCTCTTTGGGGTCACCGGGATCGTCCTCCTGATTGCGTGTGCGAACATTGCCAACCTGCTGCTGGCCCGCGGGGCGGGGCGGGCGACGGAGGTGGCGGTGCGCATGTCGTTAGGCGCGCAGCGTCGGCAGGTCGCGGGCCAACTGCTGCTGGAGGCCACCGTCCTGGCGTTGATGGCCGCGGCGGCGTCCCTGGTGGTCGCGCGATGGACCCTGGCGGCGATCGGGTCGATGATGACCGTTGAGGGTGCGGCGACGCTCACGTTCACGTTGAGCTGGCCCATGGTGGCCTTTGCTGGTGGCCTTGCCCTCGTGACCGGCCTGCTCTTCGGCCTCTTTCCGGCGTTGCACAGCACGCGCCCAGACCTGATCACGGCAATCCGGTCGAGCACCGGGCAGGCGTCGGGGGCCCGCGCGGCCTCACGGTTTCGCACCGGGCTTGTCACGGCGCAGATCGCCCTCGCGATGACCCTGTTGACCTGTGCCGGCCTGTTCATCGCCAGCCTGCGCAACGTGAACCGCGTGGAGGTGGGCGCCGACATCGACCAGATGGTGACCTTCCGGATCAGTCCGGAACTCAATGGGTACACCGGGCCGCGCAGTGCCATCTTCTTTCGGCGGCTGACCGAGGAATTGCGCGCCGTGCCGGGTGTCACCGCGGTGACCTCGTCACTCGTTCCGTTCCTGGCCGGAAGCAGCTGGGGGACGAGCGTGTCGGTCGAGGGGTTCAAGGACGGCCCGGACGTGGACAGCAATGCCCGGCTGAATCGCGTGGCGGCGGGTTACCTGGGCGCCATGGGGATGCCGCTGATGGCGGGACGCGAGTTCACCGAGGCGGATGGAGCGGGTGGGCCGAGGGTGGCGATCGTCAACGAAACGTTTGCGAGAAAGTTCGGGCTCGGGCGCGATGCCGTCGGCAAGCGGATGGCGACGAGCACCGGGAATCCCGAGCTCAATATCGAGATCGTTGGGCTGGTGCAGGATGCGAAGTACAGCGACGTGAAGGATGCTGTTCCGCCGTTGTTCTTCCAGCCGCATCAGCAGGATACGACGATGGGGGAATTGTCGTTCTACGTCCGCACGGCGAGCGACCTCTCGGCCGTGATGCGCGCCATTCCCGACGTGGTCAAGTCCTTGGACCCCGACCTTCCGGTCGAGGAGCTGAAGACCGTACCGCAACAAGTGCGGGAGACCGTGCTCGTGGATCGGATCATCGGGATGTTGTCCAGCGCGTTCGCCTTGCTGGCCACGCTACTGGCGGCGATCGGGCTGTACGGGGTGCTCGCGTATACCGTGGCCCAGCGCACGCGCGAGATCGGGGTGCGGATGGCGTTAGGCGCCAACGCGCGCGCCGTGCGGGCGATGGTCCTCCGGCAGGTGGGGGTCATGACGGCCATCGGCGGGGTGATCGGGTTGGCCGCCGCCGTGGGACTGGGGCGCGCGGCGCGCTCCCTCCTCTTCGGCCTGGAGGGGCATGACCCGGTGGTGTTGGGTGCGTCAGCACTGCTGCTCACGGTGGTGGCCCTCGGCGCCGGGTACCTGCCCGCACGCCGCGCCTCCCGCGTGAACCCGATGACCGCGCTGCGGTACGAGTAGCACCGCCGCGAGCGCCCCGGGCCATCGCGCCCCAGCGAACGCCGTGCCAGTTTCCGGTGGTGCGAGCGCCCACCGCAGCGGGCCCTTCGCGCCGTGCCTCCACGACCGTCTCTCTCCTCTCGCCCCACACGAATCATGCTTGAACGTCTGGTGGCCTTTCGGCGCTGGTCCCTCCCGGCGATCGCCGCCGTGTCGGTGGCCTGCGGGTCCAAAGAGACTCCGGCCGCGGGAGCCACGATGCCGGCAGCCGGGCTCGCCGTCATTGATACGGCGGGGTTGATGGCGCACATCCGCGTGCTGGCCCACGACTCCCTGCTCGGTCGAGCACCCGGGTCGTTAGGCGAGGAACGCACGGTCGCCTACCTCGAGTCGCAGTTCAGGGCACTCGGGCTCGCGCCGGGGAACCCGGATGGGAGCTACATCCAGAAGGTGCCGCTGGTGGGCATCACGGTGCAGGGGACGCCCGCGATGACCTTCCGCAAGGACGGGGCGTCGCGGTCCCTGGCCTGGCGCGACGACTATGTGGCCTGGACGAAGCATGTCGCCGACCGCGCGTCGCTCGACAACTCCGAGCTGGTGTTCGTCGGGTATGGCGTCGAAGCGCCGGAGTTCCAGTGGGACGACATCAAGGGGGCCGACCTGGCCGGCAAGACACTGGTCATGCTGGTCAATGATCCCCCGCTCGCCGACACGGCACGTTTTGGGGGGCCCCGCATGACGTACTATGGGCGCTGGACCTACAAGTACGAGCAGGGAATGAAACACAAGGCCGCCGGAGTGCTGATTGTGCACGAGACCGAGCCGGCCGGGTATCCGTTCGCGGTCGTGCAGGGCAAAACGGCCGAGCAGTTCGACCTGGTGACGCCGGACAAGAACATGTCGCGGAGCGCCGTCGAGGGGTGGATCACCCTGGAGCAGGCCAAGGCCTTGTTTGCCATGGCCGGAGAGGACTTCGATGCGCTGAAGGCGCGAGCGGCCACCCCGGAGTTCGCTCCGGTATCGTTAGGCGTAACGGCGTCGGTGACCCTGCAGAACACCCTCCGTACGGTGGACTCCCGCAATGTCGCGGCGGTGTTGCCAGGGAGCGATCCCACCCGCGCCGGCGAGTACCTCATCTACACGGCCCACTGGGACCACTTCGGCATCGGCGACAAGGTCAACGGGGATTCGATCTACAACGGCGCCCTGGACAACGCGACCGGAACCGCGGGGCTGCTCGTCCTGGCGAAGGCCTTCAAGGCTGCGCCGCCGCCGCGTTCGATCCTGTTCCTGTCGGTGACAGCCGAGGAACAGGGATTGCTCGGGTCGGCGTACTACGCGGTCTCCCCGCTGTATCCGTTGGCGAAGACCGTGGCGAACATCAACATGGATGGCCTGAACCAGTGGGGGCCGACCAGCGACCTCACCGTCATCGGCCTCGGCGCGTCGGAGCTGGATGACTACGCGTCTGCAGCTGCCTCGGAGGCCGGGCGAACCCTCCGCCCCGACCCGGAACCGGAGAAGGGTTACTACTACCGCTCGGACCACTTCAATTTCGCCAAGGTCGGCGTGCCGGCGTTCTACGCGGGCGATGGCGTGGACTACATCGGGAAGCCGCCCGAGTACGGGATGGAGAAGCGGAAGGTCTACGTGGCCGACGACTATCACAAGCCACAGGACGAGATCAAGCCGGACTGGGTGATGACCGGGGCGATCGACGACCTCAAGCTCCTGATGACGATCGGCTATCGCGTGGCGGCGGCCGCCCGGTGGCCGGAATGGCGGCCCGGGAATGAGTTCCGTGCCGCGCGCGAGGCCTCACTCGCGGCGAGCAAGTAGGGGAGCGCGCCTAGCGCCCCTCCTGCACCACCGGGAGGATTAGCCGGGACGGATACTCGGCGGAGTGGTGGATCCGGTTGCGCGCCTTCACCCAGCTGGTCTCGTCGTAGTTGCGGCCACCGGTGTTGAGGTTGCGGTCAAACCGGGGAAAGTTGGACGACGAGATGTGGACGCGCAGCTTGTGGCCGGCGGGCAAGTACCAGCTGGTGGCGTGCAGGTCGACCGGCACCCGGTAGACCTTGCCCGCTTCCATCAACCGCGGCGTGCCGAAGCCGTCGCGGTAACGCACGCGGGTGATGCCCTCGAGGATGTTCATCACCCGTCCATCGGGAAAGACATCGAGCACCTTCACGGTGACGTCGGTGTCCTTCACATCGGAGGAGAGGAACACCTCGGCGCGCAGTGATCCCGTAAGCTCCATGCCGTTGGGAAGCGCGTCCGTCGTGTAGACCAGGATATCCGGTCGCGACTCGAGGTCGGCGTGGTTGAAGGAGCCCGGCTGGTCCTTGGGGTTGCCGGTACAGCAGATCGACCCGCCGCGCGCGGGAACGGGGTTTGCCGGGTCGTACGTGAAGGTGTCGACGGGTTCACGCGCCGGCGCGCGGGTGCTGAGGCGTCCGTCCCCGCCGCCCGTGTTCGCACGGCCGGCGGAATGCAGGTAGTAACTTGTCTCGCGCGAACTGCGCGGCGGCCACACCGGCGAGTTCTTCCACACGTTTCGTCCGATGACGTAGTACTGGAACTTTGGCATGTCGAGGATGGCATTCGCATCGCCCTTGAGCCAGTAGTCGAACCACTTGAGGTAGATCTCGGAGAACTGCAGGCGCGCGTCACCGACCATCAAGTCCCCGACGCGCGTCTGGCTCGTGGCGGCTTCGGTGGCGCAGTGGACCGTGGGGGAGATGATCGCGTACTGGTTGTCGCGCGCCCGGGAGGAGATGGCGTTCCGGGAAAAGAGTTCGGCCTCCTGCAGGGCTTCCGCGGCGAGGTCGAACCACGAGGAGACGTGGAGCGCGGCGATCCCCACGGAGTCCGTGGGGGTGAGGTACCCCTGCGCATCCCACCACGGGTCGTCCGGCGACCGCTCGAGGAAGTTGCGCCAATCCCAGCTCGGGCTCCCCGCGCGATCGGTCATGTCGATCAGCGGGAGCGTCTTGAAATGTGCGGCAAAGTCGAGCGTCGGCAGCGGTCGCGCGCCCTTGTCGCTCGACGCGAACATCGGCATCCAGCCGAAGTTGATGGAGAGCGCGAAGGCGCCTCCCTCGACCGACCCCCAGAACTCGCGTCGTCCGGGGACGCGGCCAACGTTGCCGCCGGCGGCCTGCGGGATGGCGGCGATGTGGTTGGGGTGCCGCTGCTGTGCTGCCACGATCTGTCCCTCGCCGAGGTACGAACATCCCACGGTGCCGATCTTTCCGGTTGACCAGGGTTGGGCGGCGAGCCAGGTGAACATGTCCGACCAGTCGGTGACGTCGCCCTCGTAGATCTTGAACAGGCCTTCCGAGCCGAACTTGCCGCGCACGTCCTGCACGGCGACCGCATACCCGTGGCCCGCAAAGAAGCGGGCGGGGTTCACCGCGCCGCCGTAGGCATTCTTGTTGTAGGGCAGGCGGATCAGCACCGTCGGCAGCGCCCCGGAGAGTCCGCGCGGGCGGTACAGGTCGGTGGCCAGGCGCACCCCGTCGCGCATGGGGACCATCACGTCCTTCTCGACATCCACCTCATATCGGGCCACGGGGCGGGGAAACGGCGGCTCCCCGTTCGGCGCCTGTGCGCCGATCGTGGCGACACTGATGTGGGCGGCGACCAGCACTCGGAGGAAGGACATGGGATGCGGCGGTTGGGGATTCGCTGTTCGCGGTGCGAGGGGCTCCTCGTCTGCGCCACAGCGGGGGCCGTGGCCAGACGCATCGCCATGTCGGGGCCGGACGCGAACACGACATAGTCTACGCGCCGCGCTCGTCACGGGAAACATGATCGTGACCCACGGGAGGTCGGCACCGGCGCCGCGTGCGCCTTGTTCAGGCCGGGCGTCCACGACACGTTGTCGTGCATGGACGCCTTCCGTCGGGTCTCGATCGGGAACCATGAAGTCGAAGTGGCACACCTCCCCGCGCGGGACCCCATGCGCCCCACGGTGGTCCTGTTGCACGAGGCGCTGGGCTGCGTGCGGCGATGGAAGGAATGGCCCGTGCAGCTGGCGGAAGCGACGGGGTGCGGGGTCGTCGCGTATTCGCGGCCGGGCCATGGCGGGTCGTCGCGAACGCCGGGGACGCGCCCACACGACTATCTCCAGCGCGAGGCGCTCGTGCTCTTGCCGGAGCTGTTGGACGTGATGGAGGTCGGCCCACGTGTCCTCGTGGGCCATAGCGACGGGGCCTCCATCGCGACGATCTACGCCGGGACCGTGCCAGACGCCCAGATGCGTGGAGTGGTCCAGCTTGCTCCCCACTTCATGGTGGAGGAGGAGGCGCTCGGCGGGATCCGCGCAATAAGGGAGTCCTGGGCGACGACCAACCTGCGGCGGCGGCTTCGGAAGTATCACGGGACCAGTACGGACGACCTCTTTCGTCAGTGGACCGAGACGTGGCTGGATCCCGCGTTCGCGTCTTGGGACATCACCGACTGCCTGCCCCGGGTGACCGTTCCGATGTTGCTCCTTCAGGGGGACGCCGATGAGTACGGCACGTCCGCGCATTTCGACCTGGCCCGGCGACTCTGCCGCAGCCCCCTGGAAACGGTGATGCTACCGGGAGTTGGTCACTCCCCGCACCTCGAGGCGGCGGTCGAGACGACGACGGCGGTGGCGACATTCATCGAAGGGCTTCCGCCTGTCCTCGCGAGCTGAGCGACGGCCGAGCTGTCAGGCGGTCACCAGCTGCGTGGCAAAGGAAGGCAGCGTGCCGCGGTGGAAGATGTGGAGCAGCTCGTTGCCGCCGCCGTAGGTGAGGCCGACCGAAGCCGCGAGCGCGGTGAGCGCGGGTCGCGAGTAGAGCGAAACGTGCCCGTTGCGTGGCGCCGCGTACCACCACCGCAGCCGCAGCTGGTCGATGTCTGGCGGCTGAAGGAGGGTCGAGCAGAAGAGCATTCCCTCCGACGAGAGCAGCGACGCCATGTCGGCGAGTGTCTCGCGGGGCGTGGGGGTGTGCTCCAGCACCTCGAATGCGGTCACGAGGTCGAATGTCCCCCGGGGACGTTCCGACCCGGCGTAGAACGGGTCGTAAGTGGTGGCGCCGGTGAACCCCAGCGCCTGGAGCCGCTCCGCGAGGAGTCCATTGCCGCCACCGTAGTCGAGCACCTTCAGCTGTGCCGCGGCACCGCCAAAGTTGCGTCGCAGCAACTCCGCGTTGGAGGCCGGGCGACGCTCGGCGAAGTCCGGGTCGGCCAGCGGGTAGTTGTCATTGTAAATGTACTGCCCGAACTCGGCGGCGCCGAAGTGGTCAAAGGCAATCGTGAAGATGAAGCCGCAGCCGGCGCAGCGATGATACGGGATGTCTACCCCGGTTGGAGGGAAGACGGGTACCTCGCGATCTTCGCACGTTCGGTTGAACTCCACCGCGCCGTACACGGCCGCATCACCCCCGCAGCACTTGCACGGGAGGTGCTGGAGGTCGACGTCAGGCGCTGGGTCGGCTGTTGTAGCTGTCATGGGGACGAGCGGGCGGTTCCCTGAAGTGTCGGCTCCCGGCGGGAGCGCCTGAGGTGGTACCTTGCGGCGGCCTCTCCTTCCGGGTCCTCCGTGTCCTCGATCCTTCATCGCTCCCTGAACGCCCGTCTCCCAACCGCTGTGCACGGGGAGGGCATGCGCCTCACGCTGGACAACGGGGAGGTCGTGTTGGACGCGTCAGGGGGCGCTGCGGTCGCCTGTATTGGCCACGGGAACGCCCGCGTGGCGGCGGCAATCGGTGCGCAGGCCGGTCGGATGGCTTACGCGCACACCGGGTTCTTCACGAGTGGGCCCGCGGAGGCCCTCGCCGACCAGCTCGTCGGCCACCGTCCTGGAGGGCTCACCCACGCCTTCTTTGTCTCCTCCGGTTCGGAGGCCGTGGAAAGCGCCCTCAAGTTGGCCCGCCAGTACCACGTCGAGCGTGGGGAGCCTCAACGCGTGCATTTCGTGTCGCGGCGCCAGAGCTACCACGGGGCGAGCTTCGGGTCATTGGCCGTTGGGGGGAACCTCGGGCGGCGGCGACCATACGAGGACATCCTGATGACGAACGTCTCCCGGGTCTCCCCGTGTTTCCCCTATCACGGGCAGGGCGTTGACGAACAGGAAGCTGCCTATGTCGCTCGCCTCGCGAAGGAGCTCGAGGCCGAGTTCGAGCGCATGGGCCCGGAGAAAGTGATTGCCTTCATCGCCGAAACGGTGGTGGGAGCCACGGCCGGATGTGTCGCGGCCGTCCCCGGGTACTTTGCGGCCGTACGCGAGGTGTGTGATCGCCACGGCGTCCTGCTGATCCTGGACGAAATCATGTGCGGGATGGGGCGCACAGGGGTGACCCACGCATGGGAGGTCGAGGGCGTGACCCCGGACATCCAGGTGATCGCCAAGGGAATGGGTGGCGGGTACGTCCCGATTGGAGGCCTGCTGGTTTCCGCGCGCGTGATCGATGGGCTGTCGGCGGGCAGCGGGGCATTTGTCCACGGGCACACGTACCAGGCGCATCCTGTGGCGTGCGCCGGTGCGCTCGAGGTGCAACGCATCATCGCTGAAGAGGGGCTGGTGGCGCGGGCAGCTTCCCGAGGTGCGTCCCTGGCCTCCCGCCTGCGGGACGCATTGGGTCATCACCCGCATGTGGGAGACATCCGGGGGCGCGGCCTCTTCCTCGCCGTGGAGTTTGTGGAGGATCGCGTGCTGCGGCGTTCGTTTCCTGCGGTGGCGAGGGTGCACGAGCGCGTGAAGACGGAGGCGCTCGGGGCGGGGGTGGCGGTGTACCCGTCCGGGGGGACGGTGGACGGTGTGGTGGGTGACCATGCGCTGATCGCGCCGCCGTACAACGTGACAGAGAGGGAGATCGACGAGATTGTCGAGCGATTTGCTGTCGCGGTCGCCCGCGTGTTCGCGTCACGCTGAGCGTGGTTGCCGGCCGCGCCGCGTCGAGCCCCGTCCGCGACGCGGCGAGCACCTTCCACAACCCGTCGAGCGTCGACCGTGGCGCGCGTGGCGGCGACATCGCCTTGCGCGCGGCGGACGGCGCGTCGCTGAGCGCTGACGGTGCCCCGCCGTGTGGCGGCGACGCTACATTGAGTACTTTCCGCGCTGCGCCGAGCGCCGACAATGGCATGCGTGGCGGCGTCACTGCGCCGCGTGAAGCGTACGGCGTGCCGATGAGTGTGGTCTGTGCCTCGTGGGGTGGCTGCGAGGCCGCGTCGAGCACCTTCCGCGCCGCGTCGAGCGCCGACATCGGCGTGTGTGGCGGTGTCACGGCTCTGCGTGAAGTGCACGACGTGCCGATGCGTGTTGTATGTGCCTCGTCGAGTGGCTGCGAGGCCGCGTCGAGCACCTTCTGCGTCACGTCGAGCGCCTTCCATGTCACGTCGAGTAGTTGCTGCGGCAGGTCGGGCGCCGCCGCCGCCGTGTTCGGTGGCGTCACAGCCCTGCGTGGGACGTGCGGAGTGCCGGAGAGCGCCGTCAGAGCTCCGTCGTGTGGCTGCGGCGCCACGTCGAGTGCTGCCTGCGTGCTACCGACAGGTCGTCGAACATCGTCCAGCGCGGTCCGGTAAACGAACAAGGGCCCGGCAGAACCGCCGGGCCCTTCCGAATTCTCACACCAAGCTAGCGCCAGGAGACGGGGACCGCCTCCGGCTTGGTCGGCAGGATCGATGCCCCCGCCTCCAGGCTCTCTGCGAGTCGCGCGCGAATGCGCTTCAGCTCGCGGAACCCAACGAGCTGTCGGGAGTCCTCATCCCACAACGTCAGTCGCAGCGTGCGCACGCTGGTCCACAGGGTCAGCTTGGTCGCCCGCTGCAGGAGCGGGTTCTCGTCGAAGCACTTCTGCAGCGAATAGTTGGGGATCCGGCTTGCCACATGGTGGATGTGGTGCAGCCCGATGTTCGCCGTGCACCACTGCAGGATCTTCGGCATCACCAGGTGCGACGCACCTTCCAGCCCTGACGCGTAGTAGTTCCACGCCTCCTTGTACCGCCAGTAGGTGTCCTCGTACTGGTGCTGCACGTAGAACAGGTACACGCCAATGGCCCCGGTGATCAGCGTCACGGGGAGCTGCACCAGGAGGAAGCGCTCCAGCCCGACGAGCCACCACATGAACGCCACGACGGCCGCGATCCCCAGGTTGGTCGCGTGCACGCTGAGCCACTCGCGCTTCCAGCTGCGCGGGATGTCCAGCGGGAGGCGATGCTTGAGGACGAACTGGTAGCCCGGCGCGACGACCAGCAGGACGACCGGGTGGCGATACAACCGATACAGGAATCGCTTGAACTTCGAACGGCTCAGGTATTCGCGGACCGTCAGGGTGTCGATATCACCAAAGGTCCGAGCGTCCAGGTCGCCCGACGAGGCGTGGTGGATCGCGTGGGTCTTTCGCCAATACGTGTAGGGCACCAGGGTGATGATCCCGATGACGTACCCCACCGCCGTGTTGGCCGCGGTCGACTTGAAGAACGAGCCGTGCCCGCAGTCATGCTGGATCATGAACAGTCGCGCGACCATTAACGAGGTCGGCACTGCCATCAGCAGGGTCAGCCAGTACCCGACCTCCAAGCTGCGCAGCGTGAGGTACCACATGCCCATGAAGAGCACGGCCGTGTTGGTCAGCTGCCAGAGGCTCTTCCAGAGGATCGAACCGCGATACTTGGCGAGCATCTGCGCCCAGTCGGCCGGCTGCAGCTTCTCTATCGGTGGGACGGATTCAGCCATCGGTACGTAAACGGGGGGGAGGGTGCAGGGGCGCCTAATGATAGTGTCGGACCCAGCGTCAGCGACACCACCCGCGCCCACCCACGGGCGCAATGGAGGGTACATTGTCACGACCTCTACCCGTCGCGCCATGCGTCTCGCGTCCGCCGTCTCCCTCTTGACAGTTGTCGCCGCGTCACTGCCGGCGCAGATCCCGGTTGCTGAGTATGCGGGGCGCCGCGACTCGTTGGCCGCGCGCGTCGGCGACGGCGCCGTATTGGCCTTCGGGCGGCGCGAGCCGGTCAATCACTGGCCGCCCTTCTCCCAGACGCCCCACTTCCGGTACCTCACGGGATTCCTCGAGTCCAACGCCGCGTTCGTCATGATGCGCACGCAGGGCCGGGTGGAATCGACGCTGTTCATCGAAAAGCCGAATGCGCGCAGCGCCCTCTACCTCGGCGATCGCAAGACCCTCACGGAGGTGGGGGCCGAGCTGGGGATGCGCGCCCGCTACGCCGATGACCTCGTGCATGTGGTGGATTCCCTCATCCGCCGCGGTGTCGCACTCCACGTGGTGCCGGATGCGCAGTCGAATGAGTTCATCGGACGCGACTCACTCTCGTACCAGCAAGCCTTCATTGCGGGACTCCGGCAGCGACATCCGAAGGTCAAGCTGGTTAACGCGACGCCGGTGATGGACGCCCTGCGCGCCCGCAAGAGCGAGGCCGAACTTGCCCTGATCACGAAGGCAGCCGAGGTGAGCGCGCGCGCCCATGACGAGGTGATGCGGGTGATTCGCCCCGGCATGCGCGAGAGCGAGATCCAGGCGGTGATGGAAGCGACCTACCGGAAGCTTGGTGCTGACGGGCCCGGGTACAGCTCCATCGTGGGGGCGGGCGGCAACTCGACCATCCTGCACTGGCCGGCGTCCTCGCGCGAGGCGAAGTCGGGTGAAGTGGTCCTCATGGACGTGGCGGCGTACTACGACGGCTACTCGGCCGACATCACCCGCACGGTTCCCGTCGATGGGACCTACACGCCGGAAGCGCGCGCCATCTACGAGATCGTGCTGGAGTCACAGAAGGCGGCGGAGCGACAGATCCGGCCCGGCACCGCGCGCAACACCCCGACCGACAGTGCGTATGTGGTGCTTAAGGACGGGCTCGTGCGGCTGGGACTCATCGAGTCGCCGACCGCATCGTTTGATCCACCGTTCGGGCTCTGCCCAGGCACCTGGGCCAACAAGGACGGCAGCTGCCCACAGTGGTACCTCTACATCTACCACGGGTTCATCCACGGGATCGGCCTCGACGTCCACGATCCGTCACAGTTCGGCAGCGTGACCGGCAACCTGTTTGGGAATCACGACGCCTTCACGATCGAGCCGGGGATCTACGTCCGCGAGAAAGTCTTCGCCGACCTGCCCGACACGCCGCGCAACCGTGCGATGATCGCCCATGCGCGCGCCGCGGCGACGAAGTACAAGAACGTCGGCGTCCGGATCGAGGACGACTACATCCTCAAGGACGGGAAGTTGATCCGGATCTCGGCGCTGGCCCCACGCGAGATCGCCGAGATCGAGGCGCTGCGGAAGAAGGCCGTGGTCCAGTAGTCGTTTCGTGTCCGTGGCGGGGAGGGAGTCCCTCCCCGCGTTCCTGAAGGCCTTACTGTACGGCGCCTGCGCTGCGCAAATAGTCCAGCGCCAGGTTCGCGAGGGAGCGCACGCCGACCGGCAGGGCACCCTCGTCCACGAAGAACAGCGGGGAGTGGTTGGCCGGTTGCTTGGCCGGATCGCTCCCCTTGGGCGACGCGCCTAACGCGTAGAACAGGCCCGGGATGTCTCGCGTGAACTCGGGGAAATCCTCTGAGCCCATCACCGGACCGACGATGTTGAACCCACCCTCGCCAGCCGTGCGCCTGAGGGTTGGCGTCATCTTGTCAAAGAGGCTGTTCTCGTTGACCGTGATCAGCCCTCCGGTCTGCAAGGTCACCTTGGCGGTTGCCCCCCCCGCACGCGCGATGTCTTCCGCCGTGCGCTTCACCCGTTCGTGAATGTCTGCCCGCATCGCCGGGTCGAAGGTGCGGATGGTCCCGATCATGACCACGCTGTCGGGGATAATGTTGCCTCGATTACCGCCTTGGATCATCCCGACGGTGATCACGGCCGGCGCGGCGGCCACGTTGATCTGGCGGCTGGCAATCGTTTGTAACCCCAGGACGATCTGCGACGACACGACAATCGGGTCGACGCCAAGCCAGGGCGAGGAGCCATGCGTCTGCCGCCCTTTCACGATGATCTCCAGGCCATCGGCCGCGGCGAGGAATCCACCGGGGCGCGCGTTCAACGAGCCGAGGGGGCCGGGCATGACGTGTAGCCCGAAGATGGCCGACGCCCGGGGGTTCAGCAGGGCGCCGTCGGCGACCATCGCCTTCGCGCCACCCAGCCCTTCTTCGGCGGGTTGGAAAAGGAACTTCACCGTACCAGGAATGCGCGGCTTCATCGCGGTCAGGATCTCGGCGACCCCCATGAGGATGGCGACATGATTGTCATGCCCGCAGGCGTGCATCACGCCGACCTCCATCCCATTGTACATCGTGCGGACGGTGCTCTTGAACGGCAGGTCGACGAGTTCGGTGACCGGGAGGGCGTCCATGTCCGCGCGGAGCGCAACGACCGGTCCCGGGCGTCCGCCGCGAAGGATCCCCACCACCCCCGTCTTGCCGACGGGGGCCTGGACCTCGAGGCCGAGTGCGCGGAGGTGTTTCTCAACGAGCGCGGAGGTGCGCTTCTCCTCGAAGGAGAGCTCCGGGTGTTCGTGGATGTCCCGACGCCACGCGATGACCTTGGGCATGACCTGCTCGAGGCGTTGTTCGATCTCGCGGGCGAGGGGGTCGGTCGTTCCCTGGCCGGCGAGGGGGACGGCCGTGAGGGCAAGTGCGGCTAAGAGGTGGCGCATGCGGTCTGGAAGGCTGGAAGCAGCGAAAGCTGCGCCCCGGCCCGCGAGCGGGCAAATCGGACGCGGTGTCGGGGGTGGGCGTATGCGATGGTGGCCCGGACACGCGGTGGGTGGCGCGCCACGGCGTCGGCGCCGAACTTTCGAACGCACGCCGACCCTCACTCCACCACGATGCGGACTTTCGTTCGAGCCGTCCTGGCCAGCCTTGCAGCGGTTCCCCTCGCCGCGCAGACCTTCCCCACCAACGATGCCGTGATTCGGCGGATCTGGGACGAGGGGATGACGGCCAAGTCCCAGGTCGCGCGCCTGGCCCAGGTCCTCAGTGACTCGATTGGCCCTCGCTTGTCGGGTTCACCCGGGTTCGCGGCGGCGACCGATTGGGTGGCCGCTCGTTATGCAGAGTGGGGGATTCCGGCCCGAAAGGAGCGTTACGGTACGTGGCGTGGGTGGCGTCGCCGGTACACGCACCTTGATCTCATTGCGCCGCGCGAGCGAACACTGGAGGGGTTGATCCTCGCGTGGAGCCCCGGCACGACGCGTCCGGTCGAGGGGGACGTGATCGTGATGCCCGTCCTGGCGGATTCGGCGGCGGTGCGCGCCTGGTTGCCGACCGTGCGTGGTAAGTTCCTGTTGCTCTCGGCCCCAGAGCCGACGTGTCGGCCAGACGAAAACTGGGAGCGGCTGGCGAGGCCTGCGTCGGTCGCAGCGATGAAGGCGTCCCGCGATTCCACCAAGCGTGCCTGGGCCCAGCGTGCTCGCGTGCTCGGTGCCAACCCGTATCCGTTGCTGGATGGATCGGGTGCGGCGGGGATCATCACGACCAACTGGTCGGCGGGATGGGGCGTCAACAAGGTGTTCAGCGCGACCACGAAGAACGTGCCGGTGCTGGACGCGAGTTGCGAGGACTACGGCCTGCTGCACCGACTGGCGGCCAACAATCAGGGGCCGAGGGTTCGGTTGGATGCGCGCGCGGAGGACTTGCCCGATGCCCCGATGTTCAACGTCGTTGGGGAACTAAAGGGGACGGAGAAGCCGAACGAATACGTCCTCCTGGGCGCGCACTTGGATTCATGGGACGCCGCGTCCGGGTCGACCGACAACGGCACCGGCACGGTGATGATGATGGAGGCGATGCGCCTGCTGAAGGCTGCCTATCCCAACCCCAAGCGGACGATCCTCGTGGGGCACTGGGGCGCGGAAGAGCAGGGGTTGATCGGTTCCCGCGCGTTTGCCGAGGACCACAAGGACATCGTGGACGGCCTGCAGACCGCCTTCAACCAGGACAACGGGACCTGGCGCATCGAGTATATCCGGATGATGGGGTTGACGGGTGCCGGGGCGCATTTCGGCAAGTGGTTGAGTGTGGTGCCCTCGGAGATCGAGTCGCTCATCGACCTGGACTTGCCGGGGGTTCCCGAGACGGGTGGGAGCGACCACATGTCGTTCCTGTGTGCGGGGGCGCCGTCGTTCCGGCTGCAATCCAACTATCCGGACTACCGGCAGTACACCTGGCACACCAACCGCGACACGTACGACAAGATCATCATCGATGACCTGAAGAACAACGCGACCCTCGCTGCGATGCTGGCGTACCAGGCGAGTGAGGATCCGGTGCGGGTGCCGCGCGAACAGCGCGTGCTGACGCCGGGTGGCGGTTCGCCGGCCACGTGGCCGCGCTGCAGTTCGCCGCCTCGCCAGGCGCCGCGTTAGGCATGGCGGGGTCCGCGCGTTTCCTCCGGCCCCGGGCGTTCGCCCGGGGCGCACTGCTGGCCCTCGGGGTCTGGAGTGGCCCGCTCGCGGCCCAGGCCCGGTATGACGTCGTGCGCGTCGACGATGTCATGGCGCCCATGCGCGACGGCGTGCGCCTGTACACCGAGATCTATCGTCCGGCGCGTGGGGCAACCGCGATCGACTCGGCGTTTCCCTCGCTGCTCCTGCGGACGCCGTATGAGATTCGCGGCGAGGAGATCGTTCGGCAGGCGCGCGCCTTCGGCGCCGCGGGATACGTGGTGGCCCTGCAGAATATCCGCGGACGGTATCGGTCCGAGGGGGCGTTCACGAAGTATTCGGTCCTCGACGCGCCCGATGGATACGATGCGATCGAATGGCTGGCCCGGCAACCGTTCAGCAATGGCAAGGTCGGGACCTGGGGACGGTCGTATGCCGCCCACACCCAGGCCGATGCGGCCAAGCTCAACCCGCCGCATCTCAAGGCGATGATCGTCAACCAGGGCGGGATGGCAGACGCCTGGGATCATGCCGTGCGACAGGGGGGTGCCTTTGAACTTGGACGCGAGATGACGTGGGTCTGGCAGGAAGCACGACGCGAGACCGCAGATTCCGTGGCGCGAACGCGCCTTGAGCGCGAGAAGGTCGAGGACTGGTATCAGCGCCTTCCCCTGCGAAAGGGGCAAAGCCCGCTGGCCAGTGTGCCCGAGTACGAGGCGTATTTTCTCGACGAGTGGCTCAACGAAGGGCGCGGCCCGTTCTGGGACCGCATCTCGCTGGCCTGGAAGCCGTACTATCGACAGACCGCCGACGTCCCGATGCTGCACCTGGGAGGCTGGTACGACATTTTCCTGCGCGGAACGCTCGACAACTATCTCGGATTGCGGGCGGGAAAGCGTGGCCCAGTGCACCTGGCGATTGGCCCGTGGGTGCACGGCGGGAACGGCCGCACGTACGCCGGTGATGTTGACTTTGGCCCGGCGTCGGCGATCGAAGGCTTTGAGGTGGCGTACCACCTCCGCTGGTTCGACCGGTTCCTGCGCGACGTCCGGAATGCGGTGGACTCGTCACCGCCGGTGCGCCTGTTTGTCATGGGCGGGGGGCCGGGGACGAAGGACGCCAACGGTCGCTTGCAGCATGGCGGATCCTGGATCACGGGCAGCGCCTGGCCACTGCCCGAGGCACGTCCGGTGCGCTACTACTTGCAGCCCCGTGGTGGGCTGGCCCGCACCGCACCCGCCGCGATCGCCCAGACCCGCTACACCTTCGATCCGTCGCATCCCGTGCCCACGTTAGGCGGCCACGTGTCCAACCGGGTGAAGGACGGCGCCTACGACCAGCGCGAGCGTCCCGATTTCGCAGGGTCTCGCGCGCCGTGGCTGCCCCTCAAGGCCCGGAGCGACGTCCTCGTTTTCGAGACCGAACCCCTGACCGACGACGTGCGCGTCGTTGGCCCCATCGAGGTCGTGCTTCATGTGGCGACCACCGGCCGGGATACCGACTTCACGGCGAAACTCGTCGATGTCTATCCGCCCAGCGCGGACTTTCCAGCGGGGTTCGACTTGAACATCACGGACGCCATCCAACGACTCAGTTTCCGCGACGACCGGCCGACCCGCGCCCCTGTCGTGCCTGGACAGGTCTATCGCCTCACGGTCCGGCCCTTTCCCGCGGCCAACCTGTTCAAGAAGGGGCACCGCATTCGACTGGACATTTCGTCCAGTAATTTCCCGCGATTCGATGTGAATCCCGGGACCGGGGAGTCCCCGGCTTCGAGTCGGCGCCGGGTCACGGTGGATAATTCGGTCTTCCACGGCGGGGAAAGGGCCTCGTACCTGGTCCTTCCGGTCTTGCCCGACTGATCGGGGCGACGGGTACGCGACCTGCGTAGGGGAGGACACCGAGCCCATCTGTCCGAAGGGATGAGGTGGGTGTAATCTCCAGCCGTCGACCGTTCCTGGCCTCCGCGCGACCCGTGCGACTCCGCGATTCTTCTTTCCTCCGAACCCGGCTGCTGGCTTCCCTCGTGGTCGCTGCGGTCGCGTGCAGTGATCTGGCGGAAGTTCCGGCGGTGGCGCGACTCGAGGTGACACCCGCTTCCATGTCGCTCACCAGCGGCGAGGACTCGGTGGTTCGCGTTCGGGTGTGGGCCGTTGATGGCGTGCCCGTGCTGGATCGGGCGGTCTACTGGGCGAGCGCGAACCCGCTCGTGGCCTCCGTGTCGCCGCTGGGTATCGTGTCGGCCGTGGCCCCGGGGACCACCCAGCTGGCGGTGAGCGCTGGTGGCAAGTCATCGTTTGTCGAGGTGAAGGTGTCCGCACCTCCCCTCGCGGTTGTGCAAGTGACCCCGAACACCAGCGGCGTGGGTGTGGGGTCGACCTTGTCCCTCCGGGTCTCCCTGATTGATGCCGCCGGCGACACCGTGGCCGGTCCGAATCCCACCTGGCGTTCGAGTGCGACGACGGTGGCCACGGTCACTGCGGTCGGTGCGGTGCGCGGGCTCAACCCCGGGACCGCGAGCATCTCGGCCACGGTCAACGGGGTCACCGGGTCCGCGGTGATCGCCGTGCAACCGAAGGCCGTAGCCACCGTGCGCGTGACTCCAGCCGCCGCGAGTCGGCTCGTCGGGCAGTCACTCCAGATGGCGGCCTCGTTGAAAGCGGCCGACAGCACCGCCATCACCGGACGGTTTGTCGAATGGAGCTCCAGCGCCCCCACCGTCGCCACGATTTCATCGACGGGGCTGGTGACCGCGCTGAATGCCGGTACGACGACGGTCCGCGGATCCAGCGAAGGGAAATCGGCCACGGCAAGGGTGACGGTTGCGCTCGTTCCCGTCGCCTCGATGACGGTGGTGCCGGCCACGCTCAACCTGGCCGCCGGCCGGACGGCACCGTTGGCTGCGCTTCCCCTCGATTCCACTGGCAAGTTGCTGGGAGGGCGTGTCATCACCTGGACGACCGCGACGCCGACGGTGGCGACCGTCTCCACCAACGGTGTGGTGACCGGCGTCGCTCCGGGCACGGCACGAATCACGGCGGCGACGGGCGGCCGGTCTGCCAGTTCTGTCGTCACCGTCACCCTGATTCCCGTCGAACGCGTCACCGTCGCTCCAACGACGGCGACGATCAAGGCCGGGGCAACGGTGCAGCTGGTCGCGACCCTTCGCGATGCGGCGGGCAAGGTGCTGAGTGGGCGCAGCCTGGCGTGGCAGTCAGGGTCCCAGAGCATTGCCCGCGTCACGTCGACCGGACTCGTGACCGGAGTGGCCAAGGGCACCGTGCTGATTTTCGCAGAATCCGAAGGCAAGCGCGCCCAGGCGTCGGTGGTTGTGCAGTAGCCACGGCGTTGGACGCCGCGCGGTCCCGGGGACAGATTCTGCGACCCCTCGCCGCGCCCTCATGACGACCCCCGAAGAAATCCTCGCCCAGGCCGAACTCGAACTCGCCGAGGCCACGTATGGCCTCCCGGAGGTCGACCGCCGTCGGTTCATGCTGAGCTCGCTCGCCACAGCGGCGGCCACCACCTTCGGTTGGGCCTCGGTCGCGCGGGCCAGCGGGCATCCCCTCCCGGACCTCATCCAGCAGCAGCCGGCGACGCCGCCCGTTCCCCTGGGCCAGGGCGAAGCGCCGGCACTCCAGTTCCAGCCGTATCCCGGGGGCACGGGCGCGGCGTTCGAGGCCCTGATGAAGGAGCGTGGGGCGGCGGCATTCGAGCGCAAGGTGTTCCAGGTGGAGAAGTGGAGCGGGGCGGTGCCCACCAGCCCCGACGACCTCGCGTTTCTTCCTGCGCATCGGTTGTCCGCGCTGCTGCGTGCCCGCAAGATCACGTCGCTCCAGCTCACGAACCTGTACCTGGAACGGCTCGAGCGATACAACCCGACCCTCAACTTTGCCGTGACGATCATGGCCGAGTCCGCGCGGGCCGAGGCGACGCGGGCGGACGCCGAGATTGCCGCGGGGAAATGGCGGGGCCCGCTGCATGGATTGCCTTACGGGGTGAAGGACCTCTTCTCGACGCGCGGGGTGCCGACGACGTGGGGGACGAAGGACTTCGACGGCCGCATCATCGATGAAGACGCCGACGTGGTCGTTCGCTTGCGCGAGGCCGGCGCGGTCCTGCTGGCCAAGCTGGCGACGGGACAGTTCGCGCAGGGCGACCAATGGCACCGCGGGCGCACCAACAATCCGTGGAACCCCAACCAGGGGGCGAGCGGCTCCTCCGCCGGCCCGGGGTCGGCCACCGCGGCCGGCTGCTGCGCCTTTGCCATCGGGACCGAGACGTCGGGTTCCATCGTGAGCCCAAGCATTCGCAACGGGATCAGCGCCCTGCGCCCGACCTTTGGCCGCGTGAGTCGCTACGGGGGGATGGTGCTCGCCTGGTCGATGGATCGCGTGGGCCCGATGTGTCGCACGGTCGAGGATTGTGCGATGGTGTTCAGCGTGATCCACGGGGTGGACACGAAAGACCCGTCCACGATCACCATGCCGTTCCAGTTCGATCGCCGGGTACGCCTCGGTAGCCTCCGGATCGGAGTCGACCCGCAGGCCCCCAAGGAATTCATCGAGAAGCTTCGGGCACTTGGGATGCAGCCGCGCGAGGTTGGGCCGCGCCCCACGGTCGCTGGTGCGGGCTCCGCGTTAGGCGTCGAGGGGGCTGCCGCCTTTGACGAATACGTGCAGCGCAAGGCGAAGGAGTCCGGGCTCGACCTGGCCAACCTGCCCGCGCCCAGGGTCGGCGGGGGTGGAGGTGGCGGCGGAGGTGGTGGCGCGCCGGCGGGCGGGGCTCCAACAACACCCCCTAATCCCCTGGCAGGGAGCGACTGGAACCCGCGCTTCGTGAATGGCCGCACTCCACGCGCCTACGACTTCATCCAGGGGCAGAGACGTCGCTACATCCTCATCCAGAAGTGGGGCGAATACATGAAGGACCTGGACATGTTCATCGGTGGGCCATCGGCCGACGTTGGTGTCAATGCGCAGACCGGGCACCCATGCGTCGTCGTCCCCTACAAGTTCGATGTTCCCATGCAGGGCGGCCCCGGCGGCGGCGGTGGGCAGAACCAGCCGCGGCTCGAGCTCAAGGCGCAGCCCATCTGCGCCACCATCATCGGGGGGCTCTACAACGACGACCGCATCCTCTCGGTGGCGCATGCGTTCCAGGTGGCTACGGACATTCACCTGAAGCACCCCGCGCTCTAGGCGCGAGTCCTTCAATACAAACGCAAAGAGGGTGAGCGCGGGATGCCCCGGCTCACCCTCTCTTTCTTGGTCCCCTTGGCGTGGTCAGCCGGCGACCGCGGCCTCGTATCGTTCGCCGCGTCCGACGGCATCGTAGACCTGTTCCATCACCGGCTGGCTCCCGACCAGGAAGCGGCACTGGCTCGCGCCCGCACTTCGGCACTCGACCTCAAGTACGGCCACGGTGTGACCGGCCACGCGGCCAAAAAGATCGGCGAACATCCCGGTCGTCAGGTGGCAGCATGGCTGGTCGGCGGCCGCCTCGGGATCAGCTTCGCCCCAGTCCGCGGTGTCGATGGTGGCGACGGCATCCCCGAGCGAGCCGATGGTCAAGTGCCCCCAGCCGGCTTCGGCGAAGAACTCCGAGGCATACCGCTGGAAGCTCGGCACGTCCAGGTCGACCGCTTCGGTCGAGGTCTGGTCAGCCAGCCAGCGCTTGAACGCCTGCCACACAGCGTCGCCGCCCGCGTAGCCGGCTTCCTGCAGGTAGACCGCGGCATCGGGGCCGCCATCGCGCAGCAGAGCTGCGCGGAGGGTCGTCAGCGACGCTCGCGAGAGGGCGAGCATTCCGTTCGCCGTCATGTTCAGGGGCTGGGTCATGGCAGTCATCTCACGCAGGGAGTTCCAGTCGTCGGAGCAGTTCGGCCTCATCGATGACCTCGACGCCGAGTGCCCGTGCCTTGTCCAGCTTGCTCCCGGCCGCTTCACCGGCCACGAGGAAGCTGGTCTTCTTGGAGACACTGTCCGTCACCCTGGCGCCGGCGGCCTCGAGGCGAATACCCGCCTCCTGCCGGCTGAGGGTCGGAAGGGTCCCGGTGATGACGACCGTCTGCCCCTTGAGGGCACCGGAGGCGGCCGCGGCCTGGGGCTCAGCGAGGTTCAACCCGCTTTCCCGGAGCTGCTCCACAAGGCTGCGGGCCCCGGGAGCCGCGAACCAGGAGATCACGGACTGCGCAATCGTCTCCCCGATTCCATGAACGGCGGCGATTTCCTCCGCCGTGGCCCGCATCAGGTGATCCATGTCGCCAAAGTGCCTGGCAAGGAGTTCGGCGGCCCCCGCGCCGACATGCCGAATGCCGAGTCCGAACAGCAGGCGGGAGAGCGGCTGCGCCCTGCTGGCCGCGATCGCTTCTACCAACTGCTCGGCACTTCGATCGGCGAAGCGCTCGAGGGTCAGGAGCTGGTCCACCGTGATGGTGTACAGGTCGGCGACGTCCCGGACGAATCCGGCCGCCACCAGCTGCTCCATCCGTGCATCGGAGAGCCCGCGGATGTCCATGGCGGCGCGCGAGGTGAAATGCACCAGGCCCTCGAGGCGACGCCCTTCGCAGGCCACGTTCGGGCAATACCAGGCGACCTCGGCCTCGTCCCGGACGACCGCCGTCCCGCAGGCAGGGCAGGTCGCCGGCATGCGCCACTCCCGCTCGGCACCAGTCCGTTGTTCCGGCACAGGGCCGATGACCTGCGGGATCACCTCGCCGGCGCGCTTCACCTGGACCATGTCGCCAATGCGCAGGTCCTTGGCCCTCACGAGGTCTTCGTTGTGCAGCGTCGCGTAGGTGACCGTGGTGCCGCCGATTTCCACCGGTTCGAGGACCGCGTAGGGATTGAGCGCTCCGGTCCGTCCCACGTTGACGCGGATGTCGAGGAGCCTGGTGACCGCAATGTCTGGTGCGAACTTGCGAGCGATGGCCCAGCGCGGGTCGCGTCCGCCGACCACGCCGAGGTCATCTTGCAGCGCCAGGTCGTCCACCTTCACGACGACGCCATCGATCGCGAAGTTGAGGGTGGCGCGCACGTCGTGCTCGATGCGATGGCTCCAAGCCGCGACATCGGCGAGGGAAGCGCAATGCTTGTGATGCGGGGCGACGGGGACTCCCCACTCGCGGAGCGCGGCGAGCACCTCACCCTGGGTGCGGAGGAGGAGCCGCTCCTCGGGCGCGGGCACGACGGTGTAACCAAAGAAGCGGAGCGGGCGTGTGGCCGTGATGCTCGGGTCGAGCTGGCGCAGGGCCCCCGCCGCGGCGTTGCGGGGGTTGGCGAAGACCGGCTCGCCCGCGCGCACCCGCTCCTCGTTCATGCGCTCGAAGAGGTCGAACGGATAGTAGATCTCCCCGCGGATCTCGACGCGGGGTGGCGGGGACCCGCGCAACCGCAGGGGGACGTCGCGCACGGTGCGCAGGTTGGCCGTGACATCCTCGCCCGTTACCCCGTTGCCTCGCGTCGCCCCGACGATGAGCACCCCGTCGTCGTAGCGTAACGAAACCGCAGCGCCATCGATTTTGAGTTCCGCGGAATAGCCGGCGCGACGAACCTCCTCGCCCGCAATGCGTACGATACGTGCCTCCCACTCCTGCACTTCCTCATCGGAGAACGCGTTGCCGAGCGAGAGCATCGGCGTGAGGTGCGTGTGCTTGGGGAGCGCGGAGACCGCGGGGCTCCCCACGCGTCGCGTGGGAGAGTCCGCGGTCTGGAGGGCGGGGTGCTCGCGCTCGATCGCCTGCAGTTCGCGAAAGAGGCGGTCGTACTCCGCATCACTCAGCGCTGGGCGGTCGAGGATGTAGTACTCGTACGCGGCCCGGTCGAGGATGGCGCGCAGTTCCGCCGCCCGCTGGGCGGGGGTCACTTGAGTTTCTTGAGCAACTCCGCGGCCTCTTTCTTATAGGCGGGGTCGTTGACGTCGGTCTGTGCGCCGTTGACCACGGCCTCGAGCATCTGCCTGGCCTTCACCTGGTCCTTGGTGTCCAGGTAGATCTTGCCAAGGTCCAGCTTGTGCGTGAGGCGTGCGGGGTCGACCTGGACTGCCTTCTCCATGTAGGCAATGGCGTCCTTCCAGTTGGCTTCCGAGAAGATCTTTCCGCCGAGCATGTTCTTGGCGAAGAAGCGCTCGACGCCATTGAGGCGCATGATCTCGGCATTCCAGACGCCGAGGACATGGAGGGCCCCCGCGTGGTTGGGGTCGAGCTTGAGTGCCTCGAGGCCGACGCCGCGGATTTCACTCCCGTACTTCACGCGATCGCGGACGCCGACGCTGAGCGCCGTGCGCCCAAGGGCGCGGGCCAGGTGAAAGTGATTCTCGGCATCACTCGGGTTCGCCGCGACCGCCCGTCGCGCGTATTGCTCACCGCTGCGATACAGAGCCTTGCGCTTCGTGCCGTCCGGCTCGGACTCCCCCAGGTCGATGGCTGAACGCGAAGCCTTGCCGAGGGCCTCGGCGTGGGTGGAATCGGCCGCGATGGCGGCTTGGTAGCGCTCGTACGCCGCTGTCGCGCGGAGGGCGGCATACTCACGGTCGCCGGCGGCGACGTGTTCGGCGGCACTCTGGCCAAAAGCCGCCAAAGGTGCGAGAATCGCGACAGCACACGCACCACGAATCGAACGGAGCATCGACATGCAGGTAGTCCCCATGAGTGAATGGCCGCGGCGGGAGCAGGCGACGCGAACCGGGTGGCATGTGGGGGTACATCAAAATAGCCCGCTGGTTCCTTGAATGCTTGTTCCGCGGCTGATCGAACGGAAACGCGACGGCGACCGCCTCTCCACGGGTGAGTGGGAGGCCATTACCCGGAGCTACGGCGCAGGCTCGATTCCGGATTACCAGATGGCAGCGCTGTTGATGGCGATCTACTTCCGAGGAATGGACCGGGAGGAGACGTCGGCGCTCATGCGGGCGATGTTGGGGAGCGGCGCGACTCTCGACTTCGGTGGGCTGGGGCGACGGTGCATCGACAAACACTCGACCGGCGGGGTGGGGGACAAGGTGTCCCTGCTGCTGGCACCGATCGTGTCGGCGCTCGGCGTCGCGGTGCCCATGATGTCCGGGCGTGGGTTGGGTCATACGGGCGGCACCCTCGACAAGCTGGAGTCGATCCCCGGGTTCCGTACCGCGCTCACCCTCGACGAGGCTCGTCGCCAAGTGGAGACCCTCGGGTGCGCGATGCTGGGCCAGACCGGCGAGATCGCCCCGGTGGACAAGCGGCTCTATGCATTGCGCGACGCGACGAGCACGGTGGAGTCGATCCCGCTGATTGCGGCCTCCATCATGAGCAAGAAGCTGGCGGAGGGGCTGACCGGGCTCGTCCTCGACATCAAGCGGGGGTCGGGCGCGTTCCTTCCGCAGTTCGAGCGCGGGGTCGAGCTTGCCGAGCTGATGATCGCGCTTGGCGCAGCGGCGGGGGTGCCGGTCGTGGCCCTGATGACTGCGATGGATCGCCCGTTAGGCAGGGCGTGCGGCAATGCGCTGGAGGTAGAGGAGGCGATCCAGTGCCTGCATGGTGAAGGCCCGCCGGACGTGATGGAGGTGACCTACACGCTTGGCGCCGAGATGCTGGTGCTCGGCGGCATTGCCCGGTCGATCGACGAGGCACGTCGCCGGATGGAGGTGTGCGTCTCGTCGGGGAAGGGTGCCGAGCAGCTGGCCCGCATCATCTCCGCTCAGGGCGGGGACGCCACGGTGGTCGACGACCCGTCACGGTTGCCGCAGGCGAAGGTCGTCGAGTTCTATGCGGCGCCGCGCCAGGGGGTGGTGGCGCGCGTGGAACCGCGCGCGATTGGTCGCGGCGTGACCGCGTTAGGCGGTGGCCGCCGCCGGATGGAGGACACCGTGGACCCCTCGGTCGGCTTCGTTATTCGCACGAGGCCGGGGGATGTGGTGAAGGTGGGCGAGCCAATGGCCACGATCTTTGCGCGGGACGAGGCGGGGCTCGCAGCGGGGATGGCCGCCCTCTCCGAAGGGATCACCATCGCTGATGAGGCAGATCCCCCGCTGCCGTTGGTGTCGCACCGCGTAACCAAGGATGGAATCGCGGTCTATGAGGCCGAGCCGTGGGTGCGGACGGCAGAATACCCTGTGTATCGAGGAGGATTTGGGACATGAAGCTTCGCGGTGTGAGTGTGGTACTGGCGCTGGCCGCCGTGCCCTCGGTGGCGCACGCCACCTGGTCGGTCGTTGCCCTGGACCGGGCGACCAAACGCGTCGTCATCGGTGCGGCCACCTGTGTGCCCCAAGGGCGATTCGCCGGTTTCCCGTCGCAGGGGTTGATGGACATCCAGGCGATTGTGGTGCCCGGCGTCGGGATCGCGGCGGCGCAGGCCGGCGTAGACCGCACGCGCTCCAACCAGATGCTCGTCTACAACGAGATCAAGAAGGGGACGCATCCGTCGGAGATTCTGAAGCAGCTGATGGCGGACAGTTCCATTCAGTCGCGACAGTTCGGGATGGTCGATATGCAGGGCCGGTTTGCGGGTTTTTCCGGCGCGCGCAACGGCAAGGCGTCATCGAGCGTGCAAGGGCAGGTGATGGGCACCGAGGTCTACTACGCGATCCAGGGAAACATCCTGGCATCCAATGCCGTGGTGCAGGGTGCCGTCCGGGCGTTCGAGACCGCCCAGGGTTCCCTTGAGGATCGCGTGATGGCCGCGATGGATGCCGCCGAGGCGGCTGGGGGCGACAGCCGCTGCACCTGTGCCACGACACCGCGGCCGCAAACAGCGCTCCCGTGCGTGACGCGCACGGCGCATGTGGCCTACCTGCTCGCTGCGGATTCCAGCGACGTCTCAGGCGCGTCCTTCAATGACGGAAAGTATGCCGTCTACCTCAACGTGACGGACGAAAACACGACCCCGCAGGAGGACCCGAGCCCGGTGCGGACCCTGCGTCTGCGGTACGATGCCTGGCGAAAGTCCATGCGCCAATAGCAGCGGGGACACCCCTCGAAACGAAGAAAGGGACGGCGCCCTGGGGCGGCCGTCCCTTTCTCGTGTCCCGGACGCGAGGTCAGGGAACGGTCATCGTCACACCAAATGGCTGCAGCGTCTGGCTCATTGCGCGTGCGCGCGCCGTGAACGCGGTGGCCTCGCCGATCACCGCCGTCAACGCCGCACGCGCGCTGTTCGCCTGCGCGACGGACGCCGCACTCGGCGCTTCCCAGATCCCCATGATCGCGCCCTTGACGGTGCCCACGCGACCGAGGACGTTCGCGGCCGCCGCGGCCTGGGCCGCCGCACCGCCGCCTCCACCACCAAAGCCGCCGGCCTGAGGCGCCCCGATCCCAAACTTCCCGCGCAGGGCGTCGAAGTCCTTGCGGAAGGCGGCGAAGTCAGCCTTCACGTTGGACGGTGCGGCGCTGGAGTCCACCTTGGCGGCCACGCCCGAGATATCACGGAACAGCGCCGCCAGCGGTCGTGCGGCATCGGTCCCGCGCTTCTGCGCGTCGTGCAACTCCATCAACAAGGCGTCGTAGCGCGCGCGTTCGGCACCAGCGAGTTGGACCATGGGATCCATCACGAGGGTGAGCGGCTTCGTGTCCAGCACCTTGCCATCCGAGACCAGCGCCACCGTGTAGCTCCCCGGTGCGACCATCGGGCCCTGGTTGCCGCCGCCAAAGCCACCGAAGCCGCCGCCGCCCGGCCCACCACCGCCCGGTGCCGCACACGGGTTTTCCGGCTTGTATCCCACCTCGGGGAGCCCAACAGGCAGGCCGGGAATCGGTCGTGCACCACCACCTTGCCCGAGGCCACCACCGCCACCACCACCACCCCCAGGTCCGCCTGCCCCCGGGCCCGTGAGCGGTTGGATCGGCGACACCCGTTGGTCCCAGCAGACGGCACCAATGCCGGCGATGTTCCGGTTGGCCGGGATCGGGACCTCGCGGATCATGGCGCCGCGCGAGTCCGACACCCGCAACATCGGGTTGGTCAGCGGCGCCTTCAGGTGGAACTGGACGACGGTCTCGTTCGGCGGATTCTCGCCACTGAAGAACTGGTGGCCCCAGAACTCATCGTTCCGGTCGTCCTTGCCCTTCCACTGGAGCGACGGGGCCGGGGTGAAGAGTTTCGCATCGGCCATCGTCGCCGTCTTGTATTCCTGGATCGGCGAGAGGTCGTCGAGGACCCAGAGGGCGCGCCCATGCGAGGCAACGAGGAGCGCGTTGTCCCGCGGGTGGATCGTCAGTTCATCGACGCGGACGGTCGGGAAGTTCCCCTTGAGACGGCGCCACGAGCCACCGCGATCGAGCGAGACCATGATGCCGGTCTCGGTGCCGAGGTACAGCACGTCGGGGTTGCGTGTGTCTTCCGTGATGGTGCGGGCGTTCTCACCCTTGAGTCCGTTGTCGATGCGGGTGAAGGTGCCGCCGAAGTCGGTGCTCTTCCAGATGTAGGGTTCGTTGTCGTTCTCGCGGTGGTTGTCCACCGTGATGTAGACGGTGCCGGCATCGAACCGCGACGGTGCCACGCGTGAGACAAAGGAGTACCCGCGGGGGAATCCGGGGAGTCGCGACGTGATGTTCTGCCAGCTCTTTCCCCCGTCGCGCGACATCTGGACGGTGCCGTCATCGGTTCCGGCGTAGTAGAGCCCGGCCTGCTTCGGCGATTCGGCCAGCGCGACGATCGTTGGCCACTGGGAGATGCCGTCGTTCTTGGCGATGTTCGCCTGGGCGATTTTCACGCCCATGAGGACGACGGAATCCCGCGGCTCGTTCTTGGTGAGGTCCGGACTGATGGCCGTCCACGAGTCGCCGCGGTCCCTCGACAAAAAGACGCGGTTGGCGGCGGCCAGCAGAATGCCAGGATCGTTAGGCGAGAGCATCAGCGGTGTATCCCAGTGGAACCGATACGCCTCACCGGCGACGTGATTCACCACGTTCTGCGCATTGGGGCGGATCTGTCGCGATTCGCCCGTCACCTTGTTGCGCCGGATGATGTTGCCATCCTGCGACTCGGTGTAGACGATGCGCGAGTCGCGGAGGTCCGGAATGGCCACGAAGCCGTCTCCCCCCTGGATCTGAAACCAGTCGTAGTTCTGGATACCGCGGCTGAAGCGCGAGCGGCTCGGCCCGCACCAGTTGTAGTTGTCCTGCATCCCGCCGCAGATATTAAACGGCGTCTCCATGTCATACCCCACATGGTAGAACAGCCCGACCGGAAGGTTGGGGATGAAGGTCCAGCTCTTGTTCAGGTCGTACGTGACCGCGAGGCCGCCGTCATTCCCGATGAGCACGTGATCCGTATTCCGCGGGTCGATCCAGATGGCGTGGACGTCGTCGTGGATGACCAGCGCGGCGTCCTGTTCAAAGGACTTGCCGCCGTCGACCGAGAAGTGCATCCCCACGCCACCCAGGTACACGCGATCCGGGTTCATGGGATCGATGCGCACCTGGCTGAAATACATCGGCCGTGGGTTGATCCCGGACGTGCGCTTCCAGCTCTGGCCACCGTCATCGGATCGGTAGACGCCGGTGGTGGCGATCTGCGTTGCCCGGTTCTGGCCTTGCTGCATCCCCGGACCGCCCTGGCCGCCAGCTCCGCCGCCGCCGGCCCCGGCGCCCGGGCCAAAGCCGGCACCGGACGGCCCTTCAATCATGGCATACACGATGTGCGAACTCTGCCGGTAGACGTCGACGGCGATTCGGCCGAGCGGGCCGGCCGGCAGGCCGTTGCCGCTGAGCCGCGTCCACGTATCGCCGCCGTCGGTCGAGCGCCACAGCCCGCTCCCCGGGCCGCCGCCGTTCATGCAGCAGGTGGTGCGCCGGCGCTGGTAGGTCGAGGCATACATCACGTTGGGGTCGCTGAGCGAGTAGACCAGGTCGTTCGCCCCGGTCTCGTCATCCACCTTGATGACCTGCTTCCAGGTCCTGCCGCCGTCCGTCGTCTTGAACACGCCGCGTTCCCCACCGGAGCCGAACAGCGGACCCGTGGCTGCCACGAGGACGACGTCGTTGTTGTTCGGGTGGATCACGATGCGGTTGATGGTCCGCGAGGAGGGCAGTCCCATCAGCGCGAACGTCTTGCCGCCATCTGTTGACTTGTAGACCCCGGCGCCCCACGAGGTGCTCTGCCGGTTGTTGGACTCTCCCGTGCCCACCCACACCAGGTCCGGGTTGGTCTGCGAGACGGCGACGTCGCCAATCGAGATCAATCCCTGATCCTGGAACAGCGGCGTGAACATCGTGCCGTTGCTCGTGGTCTTCCATACACCACCATGGGCGGTGCCCACGTAGTAGATGGCAGGATTGGCCTCGTACACGGCCAGGTCGGCGACCCGGCCTGACATGGTTGCGGGGCCGATGGAGCGGAAGTGGAGTTTCTCGAACTCCGTGGCGACGGCCACGTTGCCTTGCGCGACGAGCGCGCTAGCGACGACGGCCTGCGCGGCAACGAGCGCCGCGATCCTGCGAGAGGGTCTGGACATGGGCGTGGGGGTGTTCCGTGGGTCCTTCGGGATGCCTACGGCGGGCGGGACGATAACGCTGGGGTAGGCTCGTCGCGAGGGCAGGACGACTGGACGGGAGCGCGCGACCCGGTGCCTATTTCCACCCCGCCTGCTGGAAGTTCTCATGGTTTCGTCAGACGACACGCGCACCGCCGCCGCCAGGATCAGGGCATATATGGCCTCCCTCTCGCCGCGCCACCGCAAGCGCCTCAAGGAACTCGGCGCCGCGATTCACGCGGCCGCGCCGGGTGCTGAGCCGGGATTCGGGTACGGCATTCCGGGGGTCCGCGTGCTCGGGCGCCCGCTGGTGTACTACGCGGCGTTCAAGGAGCATGTCAGCATGTACCCGATCAGCCGCGAGTTTGAGCAGGCGCATGCCGAAGCCTTGCGCCCCTATGGCACGTCGGGGCGGGGGACGCTCCGGTTCGCACTGGACGACCCCATCCCGAGGGGGCTCGTGGCGATGGTCGTCAAGGACCGCCTGAGGGCGGCCCGGGCGAAAGACACGGCGAAGCGCACGCGACGTTAGGCGCGCGCTTCGGCCCGTCAGGCCTACATCGCCGCCTGTTTCTTCGGGGGTGGCACCAGGGCCGGCAATCCGAGGGCTTGCAGCAGCGGGTTCATACGGCGAGCCGTCGCGTCAACCTGCCGCTCGACCATGTCGATCACCGTTTGCGCGTCACGCCGGACGTCCCCCAAATACTCTCGTTGCGTGGCCAGCGGCTCGAGGAGGCCATTGTCCACCGACCCCATCAGGCTCAGGGCACGTTCAATCGGGCGTGGCCCCTCGGAATAGAAGGGCACGTTGTCGCTGCGCGGACGTGTGAGCTGGAGCCGGGCCGAGTCGAGTTTGACCATTTCCTCGACGGCCGCCTTCACCAGGTCATTGGCCGCGTCGCCGCGCATCTCGCGACCCGTCGCGCGTCGCTCGTCGACCTGGCCCTTGTACGCCGCAAGATGGCGCTCCGTGTCGACCAGGCTGGCAATCACCGTGTTGATGCGCTGCGCCTGGTCGAACTGCGCCTGCAGCTGTGCCAGCGTCACGGGGCTGGTGGGGTCGATGCGGACGGTCAACGGCTGCTCCTGGACGTCGCGGCCGACGGTCAAGCGCACCGCGTACTGCCCCGGGAGCACCTGGGGACCCATCGGCCGTGCGCGCCAGTCACCCGCTTCCGCGGAGTCTTGAGGCATGTCGCTCAATACCTTCGGTGCGTCCATGCGCAGGTCCCACTGCACCCGGTTGAACCCCGCCGCGACGGACGGGCGCTTCAAGGTGCGCACGACCGTGCCGTTCTGCAGCACCTCGAGCTTCACGAGTGAATCGGCGGGCTTCTCCTTGAGCCAATAGGTGATCGCCGCCCCGTAGGGGGCATTCGCGCCACGGTACTGGTGATTGCCCCAGTTCCACTTCTGCTCTCCCACGTTGTAACGAGTCGCCACGCGCATCGGGAAGAGGTGCGATCCCCTGGCGGCCACGGCGGGGGTCATCTGTTGGACCGCCGTCGCGTCGTCGAGCACCCACAGCGCACGTCCGTGCGTCGCGAGGACGAGGTCGTTGTCGCGTGGATGCACGAGGACCTCGTGCACCGCGACGGACGGAAGGTTGCCCAGGTGGAGTCGCGTCCAGTCGTTGCCGCCGCTCCACGAGACGTACAACCCCAGCTCGGTGCCTGCATAAATGAGGTTGGGGTTCTTCGGGTCTTCGCGGACCACCTGCAGGTACGCGGTCGGCGGGAGGTTGCCGGTGATATTGGTCCACGTGCGGCCGAAGTCGGTGGTCTTGTAGACGTAGGGACGGAAGTCGTCCATCATGCGACGCTCAAACGCCGCGTACGCCGTGCCAGCCGCCGTGCGCGACGGCTCCAGCCCGGCGACGACGGCGTCCCCACCAAGGCCGGGGATATTCCCGGCGACATTCGTCCAGCTCTTTCCCTCGTCGCGCGTCACCTGGACGTTGCCGTCGTCCGTGCCAGCCCACAGCACCCCGCGCTGCACGGGCGATTCGGCGAAGGAGAAGATCGTGCCATAGTACTCCGCCACGGTGTTCTCCTTGAGGATCGGGCCGCCGGCATCGCCCTGTCGGGACTTGTCGTTCTTCGACAGGTCGCCGGAGATCGCGGTCCAGGTCTTTCCCCAATCGCTGGAGCGGTACACCAGGTTGCCGGCGAAGTAGACGACGCGCTTGTCGTGCGGCGATTGCACGATCGGTGCGTTCCAGTTGAAGCGCACGGTGTTGGAGTCGGCCGGATAACCGTCCATGCGCTCCACCTGTGGACTGGCCTCGCGTTGTTCGTAGGTGCGGAGGTTCGTCGCCTGGATCCCGCCCGCCTGGTAGTCGGAGAGGAAGGAATCCGGGTCGTCCGGGTGCGAGACCGCGTAGTAGCCGTCGCCATTCTGTATGAAGCGCCAGTCACTCTCCCAGATCGCGCTCCCGCGGGTCCGCGTCGGTCCGGTCCAGACGCCGTTGTCCTGGAGCCCGCCGGCCACATGGAAGAACGGCTCCCGCATGTCGTAGGAGAGCTGGTAGAACTGGCCGACCGGGATGTTGGCAAACCACTCCCAGGTCTTCCCGGCGTCGCGGCTGACATTCAGCCCGCCGTCGTCGCCCATGAACATCCGCTTGGGGTTCCGCGGGTCGACCCACATGGTCTGGTGGTCACCGTGGAAGTTCCCGGTCATTCCGTTGAAGGTGAGGCCGCCGTCCTGGGACACCATGTAGGCCATGCCTAACGTGAACACCCGGTTCTCGTTCGCCGGGTCGACGCGGAGGTCGGCGTAGTAGAAGCCGCGGCCGAGTGCATGCGCGTTGTCACTGGTCTTCGTCCAGCTCTCCCCGTGGTCCGTGGACTTGAAGACGTATCCTTCCCGGGTCTCGGCGACCGCGTAGACGATGTTCGGCGACGAGGGGGCGACCTTGACGCCGATGCGGCCCATCAGCTTCGGAAGTCCCTTCGTGGCCTTTGTCCAGGTTTTTCCGCCGTCGGTGGAGCGGAAGATGCCTCCCTTCTCGTCCCCGGACTTGTGCGTCCACTGCTTGCGGTCGAAGTACCACATCGATGCATACAGCAGGTTGGGATTGCGCGGGTCGATGTCGAGGTCGGCGGCACCGTGCACATTGTCCAGATAGAGCACCTTCTTCCAAGTCTCGCCGGCGTCCTCGCTCATGAAGACCCCACGCTCCTCGTTCGGGCCAAAGGCGTGTCCGATCGCCGCGACGTAGACCTTGTTGGGATTCAGGGGGTTGATGACGATGCGTGCAATGTGCCGGGTGTCCGCGAGCCCCAGGTGCCGCCAGGTGCGCCCGCCATCTGTCGACTTGTAGACCCCGTTGCCAAATGAAACGGAGTTCCGGACGTTGGATTCCCCGGTGCCGACGTAGATCACGTCCGGATTCGTCGGGTCCAACGCGAGGTCGCCAATGGATAGGACCGGCTGCTTGTCGAAGATCGGCGTGAACGTCGTGCCCGCGTTCACCGACTTCCACACGCCCCCCGACGCGGAGCCCACGTAGATAATCGCCGGGTCGCCCGGGACTCCTTCGACGTCGGCAATGCGTCCCGACATGTTGGCCGGGCCGATGTTGCGGTACGCGAGCCCGGCGAAGGTCGACTCGGCGAGGATTGGCGCCTGCGAGACAGGAGGGCCCGCGGGACGCTGCGCGCCAAGGGGCGGGGCAAGAAGGGCGACGGCGAGTGGCGTGATCAGGACGGTGCGCATCGAAGGGCGGGTGGAAGCGATGACAGAAGCTATGCCGCGCCCGACGCCCGGAGAATCGGGTGTTGCGCTCGCCAGCGAGCCCAACGACATTCGGTCGCCGTCTGCCGTCTGCCGTCTGCCGTCTGCCGTCTGCCGTCTGCCGTCTGCCGTCTGCCGTCTGCCGTCTGCCGTCTGCCGTCTGCCGTCTCCACACCCTGACCGTCCTCACCGCCATGATCGCTCCCACGATCAAGACCCACGGTCGCCTCGCCGCCCTCGGCGCGTATGGCGTCTGCGCCGGGGTTGTCGCCCTGTTCGGCCTCGTCTATTGGATCGCGTCGCCCACCCCCACCTCGGGCCTGGACTTTGAGCACCGGCTCGTCACCATGGTGTCGGTGGCCGTCATCTGTGCCGCGCTGATCGGGGCCCATGTCGCCATGGCGCGGCAGATCCTCGGCTACCTCAAGGAACACGGCTGACGCTGGGGGGCTCCGCGCTTGGCGTTCGTGACTACACGGGCGTAGCGGGTTCCGCCGGCGGGGCGCCCGTTCGCAGGATCTCGGTGGCGGTGAGGACGGCGTCCGCCGCGCCGGCGAGTGCGACGATGTCACCGGCACGCAGGCGGACCGCGCCGGACGGTTCGACCTGTGAGCCGTGCTCCGTGTCGCCGCGCGTGATGGCCAGGATGGTGGCACCAGTGGAGCCACGAAGCCGGAGTTCGGCGAGGCTTCGCCCCACGGCGTAGTCGCCCTCTTCGAGGCGCACGGGACCGGGGTTGCCGAGGCCGGGGAGCAGCTTCGCGACCGTGTCCATCGTGTCCCCGAGTTCCGCGTCGGTGCCGCGCACCCGGTCATGCTGCAACAGCGTCATGACGATGACCTCGGCGCCGGCTCGCGCGTGCCCGTACAGCGTCGTTGCGCTGCGCCATGTGGCGATGGCGCCTCCCACCGTCAGCCCCATCACCACCAGGGTCAGGGGTTTGCCGGGAACGACCGGCTGGAGCACCAGAACGACCGGGATTACGCTGGCCAGCAACATGGCGTACTGGAGCACCGCGGCGAACGCAGCACGAGGGGCCTCGGCACGGTCGAGGCCACGCGTCGGAAGGGGGAGCGATCGTCGCGCCAGGCGCGTGGCGAGAAAGTGCGTCATGCGGACGAGGCCCGCGACCAGGGGCACCGCCGCAGCGAGCGCGGCCACGACCACGGCCGCATACGACGCCGTGGTGCTCCAGCCCAGGGAGCGTTGGAGCCAAAGCGCCGAACGTCCCATTTCTGCCGCGGCCGCCACCGCGAGGCCGGCGAGCAGCGCGACATCGGCCAGCAGGAGCAGTGTGGCTCGGCGAACCGAGGCGCGGTCGGTCGCCACGCCGCGCGCCAGGGCGTCGAACCATGAGCCGTAGAGCGTGACGAGCATCTGGAGACGACGCGGGAGTCGACCGTCCACCCAGCCGGCGATGGACGCGGCGCGTCGGATCAACAGCGGCGTGAGCAGGGTCGTGATCGCGCTCACCGTGACAGCGACTGGGTAAAACGACGCCCGAGCCCCTCCAGCCACGCCAACACCGGCGATGATGACGGAGAATTCCCCGATTTGCGCCATGCTGACTCCGGTCTCGATCGCACGCCTCAGCGGGCGGCCGCTGAGGAACGAGGCGAACGACACAGCCACGGTCTTGCCCGCGACCACCACCACCGTCAACGCCACGATGGCTCTCCACTCGGTGACGACGGCGGCTGGGTCGATCAGCATGCCGACGGAGACAAAGAATAGGGCGACGAACAGGTCCCGGATCGGCTCGATGCGATCGCGAATCGCCTCACCTTCGCCACCCTCCGCGACGAGCGAGCCCGAGATGAACGCCCCGAGCGCCACGGAGTAGCCGGCGTTCAGGGCAAGCAATGCCGCGGCGAACGACACGCCCACGGCGGCCACGACGGTGGTCTCCGTACTGCCGAGGCGCAGAATCATCCTGAACAGGCGCGGCAGTACCCACCGGCCGACGGCAATGAGGGTGATGAGGAAGGTCACCAGGCGCACCCCGGTGAGCAGGATGCTGCCATTGCCCGTGCTTCCGCCCGCGACCGTCGACAACGATGCGATCAGGAGGATGGCAATCACGTCCTCGACGATGAGGAGCCCGAACACCGTCTCCCGCAGCGGTCCACGCACGCCCTGGTCGGCGAAGGTGCGCGCGATGATGGTGGTACTTGAGATGGCGACGATGCCGCCGGTGAACAGGCATTCGGCGGGCGACCACCCGAGGATGCGTCCCGTCGCATATCCGAGTCCGAACATCAGTCCGGTCTCCGACGCCGCCGCAACACCAGCACTCGCTCCCAGGCGAATGAGGTGGCCGAGGCGGAACTCGAGGCCGAGGGCGTACATCAGCAGCACCACACCGACCTCGGCCAGAGCCTCCACCGTTCGCGCTTCGGCGAGGAGGGGGATCGCTGTGTGCGGGCCGACAATCATCCCGGCCAGGAGGTATCCAAAGACCCCGGGCAGGTGCAACCGGCGCGACAGGACGGTGGTCACCGCGGCCACACACAGGACCAACGCCAGGTTGCGCAGGACGTCGTGGGGGTCGGTCAAGCGGGCGGCCGGAGCGAGGATGAATGGATCGATACCGTGCGGCCCACCAAATGGCAAACGGCCGCCCGGTGGGCGGCCGTTTGAGACGCGGACAACGTGCGCGCCCTGCTAGATGTCGAGGTGCGTCACGAAGCGCGCGTTGGCCTCGATGAACAGCTTGCGCGGTTCGACTTCGTCGCCCATCAGGGTCTGGAAGATCCGATCGGCCTGCACGGCGTCGTCCAGACCCACTCGGTACAGCGTGCGTCGTTCCGGGTCCATCGTGGTGTCCCAGAGCTGGTCCTTGTTCATCTCCCCGAGGCCCTTGTAACGCTGGATGTTCGCCTTGCTGCTGTCGCCGCCGGCGAGCCGCTCCACGTAGCCATCGCGTTCCTTCTCGTCGTAGGCATAGAACTCCTGCTTGCCCTTCGCGACGCGATACAGGGGCGGCTGCGCAATGTAGATGTAGCCCGCGTCGATCAACTGCGGCATCTGCCGGAAGAAGAAGGTCAGCAGCAGCGTGCGGATGTGGGCGCCGTCGACGTCGGCGTCCGTCATGATGATGATCTTGTGGTACCGGGTCTTCTCGAGATCGAACTCGTCCTTGATCCCGCTACCGATCGCGGTGATGATCGTACGGATTTCCTCGTTGGAGAGGACCTTGTCGATGCGAGCCTTCTCGACGTTGATGATCTTCCCCCGGAGAGGAAGAATCGCCTGGAACTCACGATTGCGCCCCTGTTTGGCCGAGCCGCCGGCGGAGTCGCCCTCGACGAGGAAGACTTCACAGAGGGCCGGGTCGCTGAGGGAGCAGTCGGCGAGTTTGCCAGGCAACGTGCCGATGTCGAGCGCCGACTTCTTGCGCGTCAGGTCGCGCGCCTTGCGCGCGGCTTCCCGCGCGCGGGCGGCCGACACTGCCTTTTCGACGATGATGTTCGCGACACGCGGATGCTCATCCAGGTAGGTGCCGAGCCAGTCGTTGACCAACGTCTTGACCGCGGATTCGGCCTCGGAGTTCCCCAGCTTGGTCTTCGTCTGTCCCTCGAATTGCGGCTCGCGCACCTTGATCGACAGGACCGCGGTCAGCCCTTCGCGCACGTCCTCGCCGCTCAGGGTAAAGTCCGCCTTCTTGAGGAAGCCTCCTTTCGCCGCGTAGTCGTTGATGCGCCGCGTGAGCGCCGCCTTGAAGCCCGTGAGGTGGGTCCCGCCCTCGTGTGTGTTGATGTTGTTCACGAAGGTGAACACGTTCTCGTTGTAGCCGTCGTTGTACTGGATGGCCACCTCGATCCCGATGTCGTCCCGCTCGGTATCGACATGGAGCACCTCGGTGTGCAGCGGCTTCTTGTTGCTGTTGAGGTGCTGCACCATCTCCTTGAGGCCGCCCTTGGCGTGGAAGGTCTCCACCTTGGCCGGGTCGTCCCGCTCGTCCCGCAGCGTGATGGTGACGCCCTTGTTGAGGAAGGACAGCTCACGCAGGCGGTTCGCAAGGGTAGCGTAGTCGTAGTTGAGCTCGGTGAAGATCTGCGGGTCCGGCTTGAAGTAGACCCGCGTCCCACGTTCCTTCGCCCCGACCTTGCCGGTCACCTTGAGCTTCGTCGTGGTCGTCCCACGCTCGAAGTCCATGTAGTACTCCTTCCCGTCGCGCTTCACCCACACCTTGAGTTGCTCCGACAGCGCATTCACAACCGAGACGCCTACGCCGTGCAGGCCGCCCGACACCTTGTAGCTGTCCTTGTCGAACTTGCCGCCCGCGTGGAGCACCGTCATCGCGACTTCCAGCCCCGGCAACTTCTCGGTGGGGTGGATGTCCACCGGAATCCCGCGACCGTTGTCCGAAACCGTGATCGAGTTATCCGCGTGAATCGTCACCGCGACCGTGTCGCAATGACCGGCCAGCGCCTCATCGATCGAGTTGTCGACCACCTCGTACACGAGATGGTGCAGCCCGCGTGACGACGTGGAGCCGATGTACATCCCGGGCCGCTTCCGCACCGCCTCGAGCCCCTTGAGGACCTGGATATTCTGCGCGTCGTAGTTCTTCGACATGTGTGCCCGGACAAGGAAATGGGGCGAACAGATGCGCCCCGAAGATCCGCCGAAACGAAGGACGGACTGACGGGCGAAAGCTAGTGGAAAACTCCGGAGCAAGCAACCACGGGGCGTGCGGCCTAAATGTCTGGCCGATAACGCTTTAGCGCATGATCGCCCAGCGAATCCGACGCAGTGGTTTGCTCCCACTCACGCGGTTCAGGTTCTCCAGCAGCTCGCGTTCCATGAACGTCAATTCGTTCAGCCAACCAGCAGTCCTGGCCACGGCGAACAGGGTCCCATCTTCCGAGATGGAAACAGCTCGGGTCGCGGCCGCGAGTTCCGGACCCACCAGCTCGGACCAGCGCGAAATAACATCCGATTGCTGCACGCGTTCGCCCAGGCCGCTGCGGCGCAAAAAGGTCGCCAGCGCCTCGCCCAGGCGCTCGGCGTCACCCCCACGCTTCTTACTGTCCGCCATCAATCACACCTTCGCGAATCGTCCACCGTTCCAGCGGTGTGAAGTCGGGTGGAACCTCGTCCGCACGCGGGACCACCAGGATGCGCTGCACACCTTCCATGCGCCGCAACATCGCCAGGATACGCTCCACACGCGAGCGATCGAGCTCGGCGAATGGATCGTCGAGGAGCAGGATCGGGCGCCGGGCCAGGCTCGCGCACAACGTCTCCCAAGCGATGAGTCGCAAGGCCAGCGCCATGGTGCGCTGCTGCCCCGCACTCGCAAAAGCGCGCACCGACCTCCCGCCGTGCAGAAGGCGCACGTCATCCCGATGCGGACCTACCTGCGTCATCCCGCGTCGCACGTCGTCTTCGCGGCCCGCCGCCAGGCTCCCCCGCAGGTGCTCGACCAGGTTGGCCTCCTCGTGCTCCAATGCGTCGCCTTGCCCCGTGTGGTGGCGCATGTTGGCCGCGGCAGTTTCTCCCATCTCCGCGCAGTACTGCGTGAAGGTCTTTGCCCACGCCGAGGTCCAGTCGCGACGCATGACCCACAGGACCGCGCCCGCCGTTGCAAGCGGTCCTTCCCACACGGAGGCCTCGGTTCCCTGGCTCGAGGTCGATGGTCCTCGCAGGACCACGCTCCGTTGCGCCAGGGCGTGCCGGTAGCGCTGCAGGGCCTCCAGGTACCGCGGTGAAGTCGCTGCCAGGAGGGCGTCGAGGAAGTGCCGTCGCTCCCGCGGGGCGCCCTGGACCAGCTCGGCGTCGCGCGGTGAGAGCACGACGGACGGTATTGCCGCGAAGGCATCGGCCAGTCGAGCGACGGGAGCGCCATCCATCACGACACGTTTGGCCCGCGATCCACGTTCGGCGCCAATCCCCAAGGTGTGACAGCGAGCCCCTTCCGCGCTGTAGCCCAGGTGAAACGTGTCCTGATCGAACTGAACCACCTCGCGGTCCGGCCCCCCACGGAGCGGCCGCAGCGCATGGGCGTAGTGGATCGCTTCCAGCAGGTTCGTCTTGCCGTGGCCGTTGGCACCGACGATGACGGCACCGGCGGCGGGCCACGTGAGGTCGGCCGCGCCGATGTTCCGGACGTTGCGCAACGCCAGAGACCGTAGGCGCACCGCAACGCCGGCCGTCGGCGCGTCCTCCGCCATGTGCGCCTAACGACCCGTGAAGGCGGGCGCGCGCTTGTCCAGGAACGCCGCCGTTCCTTCGCGCATGTCCTGCGTCCCCGACAGGATCGCGAAGTGGTTCGCTTCCAGGTTCAGCGCCTCGTCGAGTGGCGCGTCGTACCCGTACTGCACGGCCTCGATGCACATCGCCACGGCCAGCGGGCCGTTCGCCATGATCTGGCGCACCAGTGCGTCGGCCCGCGCCAGGAGGTCAGCGGCGGGTAGCACCTGGTTGACCAGCCCGATCCGGAGCGCCTCGGCGGCATCGATCATGTCGCCGGTCAGAAGCAGCTGCAGCGCGCGTCCCTTGCCGACCAGGCGCGGGAGGCGTTGGGTGCCGCCGTACCCGGGACATATCCCCAGCTTCACCTCGGGCTGCCCGAATTTCGCGAACTCCGAGGCCAGACGAAAATGGCAGGACATCGCCAACTCGCAGCCACCGCCGAGTGCGAACCCGTTCACGGCCGCGATCACCGGCTTTCGGGAGCGCTCGAACATCGCGAAGATGCGCTGGCCGCGGAGGGCGCGACCCTTCGCGGCTACGGGGGTCTGCGTGGCCAGCTCGGAGATGTCGGCCCCAGCTATGAATGCCTTGCCCGCCCCCGTGACGATCATTCCGCCGATATCGTCCCGGGTGGTAACCTCCGTGATCGCCTGCTCGAGTTCGCCAATGGTCGCGGCGTTCAAGGCATTCAGCTTGTCGGGCCGGTTGATCGTGAGTGTGGCGACGCGATCGTTGACCGTGAACGTGCAGTTGGTGTACATGCGGAAGCGCGGCTGGAGTGGAATCCGGTAATCTAGGCGAGCGCCCGGTCGCCGGACCCCCGTCACCGCCGCGCCTGGCCTCTCCTGACGAACCGTGATCACACCCATTGAAGCTGTCCGCTGGAACCCGACCGCCGACGCGGTCCGCATCATCGACCAGCGCCGCCTGCCGGAGCACTACGAGGAACGTGACCTTCGCACCCTCGACGACGTGGTGGAGGCCATCCAGACCCTGAGCGTGCGGGGTGCACCGGCGATTGGGGTGTGCGGTGCCATCGGTCTCGCCGTCGTGGCTTCAACCGCCGCCAGCGGAGCGGCGGCGACCTTTCACGAGGAACTGGGGCGTATGGCCATCGCCATCCGCGACGCACGGCCGACCGCGGTCAACCTCGCATGGGCCGTGGACCGGGTCATGTCGCGAGTCGACGCACAGTCCGACCGAGCCACCGTCCTGGCGGTGTTGCGGGACGAGGCGACCCGGATCCTCGACGAGGATCGCGCGATGTGTCAGGCGATCGGGGAGCATGGGAGTTCGCTGATCCGCGACGGCTCGCGCATTCTCACGCATTGCAACGCCGGCGCCCTCGCGACCGGTGGCATGGGAACCGCACTCGCGCCCATCTATGTAGCGCATGGCCGCGGCCAGCGCGTCGCCGTGTTCGCCGATGAAACGCGCCCCCTGCTCCAGGGAAGTCGCTTGACCGCCTGGGAACTGGCCCGCGCTGGCGTGCCGGTGACGGTGATCTCCGACAACATGGCTGCGAGCATCATGCGGAGTGGGATGATCGACCTGTGCATCGTGGGCGCCGATCGGATCGCCGCGAATGGCGACGTGGCGAACAAGATCGGGACCTACGGCGTGGCGGTCCTCGCGCGCCATCACGGGATCCCGTTCTACGTGGCAGCGCCGACATCCACCATCGATCCCGCCACTGCCACTGGGGCGGATATCGTCATTGAGCAGCGCTCCCCCGATGAGGTCGCGGTGCCCTTTGGCCACCGCATCGCCCCGGTCGGGGCGGCGATCCACAACCCGGCCTTTGACGTTACCCCAGCCGAGCTGGTCAGCGCCATCATCACCGATACCGGGATCTTCCGCGCACCGTACCGCTTCGGCTGATCGGCGCATCGGTCACGCGGCAGCGCTTGCGGTTCGCGCGCGGACCCCGCCGATTTCGCGCGACACTTTGCCGAGCGCCGCATGCGACATGTCCTCGCGATCGACCAGGGAACGACCGGAAGCACCTGCCTCGTCGTGCGCGACGATGGCGCGATCGTTGGGCGCGCGTATCGCGAGATCACACAACACTTTCCCGCGCCGGGTTGGGTGGAGCATGACGCCGACGAGATCTTCGAGCGAACCCGGGATGCGGCACGCGAAGCGATTGCGGCCGCGGGGGTGGTTCCCGATTGCATCGGCATCACCAACCAGCGGGAGACGATCGTCCTCTGGGACCGGGCGTCGGGCCGTCCGGTGGCGCGCGCCATCGTGTGGCAGGACCGGCGGACGGCGGCACGCTGTGCTGAGTTAGCGGATCGCGCCGTCGAGGTCATGCAGGCCACGGGCCTGGTGGTCGATGCCTACTTCTCGGGGAGCAAGCTGGAGTGGCTCCTGCGCGACGTGCCCGCGCGGGCCGCCAGCGCGGCATCTGGCACCCTGGCGGCGGGTACGATCGACGCGTGGCTCATCTGGAAGCTCACCAACGGGGCGGTACACGCGACAGACCCGACCAATGCGTCGCGGACCATGTTGTACGACATCAACACGCATGCGTGGAGTCCGGCCCTCTGTGAGATGTTTGGTGTCTCCCGGCAGCTCCTGCCCGAGGTCCGTCCCTCCTCCGGGGATTTCGGTGTGGCGCACGCCGACCACTTTGGCATGGCGATCCCGATCCGGAGTGCGGTCGGCGACCAGCAGTCCGCATTGTATGGTCAGGGGTGCTGGGCGCCCGGAGAAGGCAAGAACACATATGGAACGGGTGCCTTCCTTCTCTTCAACGCCGGTGCCGCGCGTCCGGCATCCGGAGGCGGATTGCTCACCACGATCGCGTGTGACGAGTGGGGGAAACCCGCGTACGCAGTGGAGGCCTCGATCTTCATCGCCGGCGCCGCCATTCAGTGGCTGCGCGACGGCCTGGGGATCATCCAGACAGCCGCGGAGACCGAGTCGCTGGCACGATCCGTCGAATCCACCGATGGGGTGTACTTCGTCCCCGCCCTCGTGGGGCTTGGTGCCCCCCAGTGGGAGCCAGAGGCCCGTGGAACCATTGTGGGGCTGACGCGCGGCACGACGCGCGCCCATCTCGCTCGCGCGGCCCTGGAGGCCATGGCATGGTCGACGGCGGACGTCGTCGACGCTGTGCGCGAGTTCGCCGGTGTGCGTGTGGACCGTTTGCGCGTGGACGGCGGGGCCTGCGCCAACAACTGGCTCATGCAGTTCCAGTCTGACGTCCTCGGCGTCCCGGTGGAACGCCCGGCGATGCTCGAGACGACCGCGTTAGGTGCGGCCGGACTCGCGGGGATCGCGGCCGGGGTGTGGGCGACACCGGAGGCGTTCCTCGCCGCCAGGGCCTTCACCCGCTTCGCGCCGGCGCACCGTCCGGAGCAAGGGCGGGCGGAGTGGCAGCGCGCCGTTCGGGCCGCGTTAGGGTGGGCGCGGGATCGATCGATCCAGTAGCGGGATGCGCCGCGCCGGTGCATCATTGGCGCTCTCGCCCTTGCCATGACCGACGACACTTCCCGCCCCGAGCGCAAGAACGTCCTGCTCCGCATGCTCATCAACGAGATGCTGGACCAGGTGCGTGAATTGCAGCGGCATGCGGCCGGCCCGTGGGACCCGAACGAGCGGGCGCGCGCCGAAGACACCTTGGAACGCGTGATGATGCAGGTGCGGTCCGAGGCGGTGCGCCGCGGCGGCGATTGAGGCGTTGATCTCCGCGAATTCATGAGTGCGGGAACGCTCGCGACCTGGATCGCGGCGGCGTTTGCTGTGGCGGGGGCAGTCGCCGCCTGGATCGGGCGGGGTGAGGTGGCTCGGCGCTCCGTGGCGATGTGTCTGACCTTCAGCGCGGTCGCGACCACTTGGCTCCTCCGCGCCTTGTGGGACGCCGACCATCGCATGACCTTCGTGGCTCGTCACGTCCTCCTCGCGGACGATCCACTGCCTCGCCTGCTCGCGATCTTCGCTGAACCGGCAGGCGCCGGTTTGGTGGGCTGCGTCGCCGTAGCCTTTGCCGGTTGGTGGAGCAGCCGCGAGGATCCGGGCGCCCGGATCGCGGGCACGGCGTCCGTCGTGGCGTTGGTGCTCCTCGCTGCGCCGCTGACGGGCCGACCCTTGGATCTGCTACCGTATCAGCCGGCGGACGGGGCGGCCACCTGGCCCTTCTTCGCTCACCCCGCGGCGCTGGTGACCGTGCTCGCCCTCGTGGTCCAGGTTGTCCTGGCCACCCTCGCGTGCGCCCTGGCGCTTGCGCAGCTAAACGGAGGGCCGCCTCGCTCCCTGGTGCCCACCCAGCTGGGCGTCCTCATCGCCGCTGGCGTGCAGGCGCTGGCGTGGATGGTGGCGTCCATTGTCACCGGTGGCAGCGACGACCTGGCCCCGCTCACGTCCCGTGGGGGGATATGGCTGGCGGTGGTGCTTGGGAGTGCGCTGGCACTGCGCGTACACGCCCACGGGGCGGCGAGCGCGCTTGGCCGGGCCGAGGCCAGCCTGGCCGCACTGCTCCTCGCGATCGGGTGCGTCCTCGGTACCGGTGGTGGCGCGCAGCCTGCACCCCCCGCGCAGGCACTCGTCTCCTTCGCGCTCGTGGTCCTCACCTCGGCGGTGTGGCGTGGGTTCCCCGGTGATCCGCGCCGTTGGACCGGTCGCGTTGCCCGGATGGGAGTGACGGTCGTGCTCACCTGCACGGTGGTGCTCCTGTGGTATCCCGAGGTGCCAAGCGCCGGCACGCTGCGTTTTGTGAGATCCCTGGGGATGGTGACGGTGTTCAGCTGGTCACTGCTTCCGTGGCGCCGCGCCGTTGGTGCCGCCGGGCTCCTCGCCCTGGCCGGCGGGCTGCTGCTTCCCCTCGGGCGCGGCACGCCCTTTGTCCCCTTCCTCGTGGGGTCGGTGTCGGCCCTGGTCGGAGTGGTCCTGGCGTGGCGGAGCGGCCAGGTTGTGCGGGCCTGGATGGTCGCGTCCCTGGCCTTCGCGTCGGTCGCGGCTGGGATCGGAAGCCTGCAACGCGTGATCGTGGCGACACCGGCAGCCGGTGGCTACCTCACTACCGGCGGCGCGCGACTCGCGCACCAAGGGGTCTCGTCCTACGTGGAGGGCAACGCGACGGTGCTTGCCCTGACGCTGGAGCGCGTGCCTGGCGGCACGGTGGCGCGGGCCGAACAGCGCGAGTACGTCGACGCGCGCGGGGCGGTCCTGCGCCCGGTGTGGCGGCGGCCGGCGCTCTTGGTCTCGGCGGCGTGGATCCATGCCGCCTGGCTTGATCGCGTCGGCACCGACGACGAGGTCACGGTGCGGGTCGCCGCTGTGTCAGGGGCCTGGGGCTGGGTCCTGGCCCTGCTGTGTCTCGCGGCCGCGATCGCACCGGCTGGGATGCGCCGCGCCGCGAACTAACGCTCGAGAGCCTCCAGCCGCTTCCGCGCGAGCGCCAGGGGGACGAAGGTCGCCGTGAGGCAGAGCGCCGCCGCGCCGCCAAATCCCAGGAGGAGGGACGTCGTGTCCGGGGTCTCTCCGGCTGTCCGGGCAAACAGGTAGGCGTAGACCGGTCGGGCCTCGATGGCAATGATCCCGCCGATCAGGCACACCGAGGACATCATGAACATCAACCCGCCGAAAGAGGTCGGGATCTGGGCGGCGTTCTCGGTCTCGAACCGCGGATACAGGGTGCCAAAGCCCACCGCCAGGGACGCGATGGCAAACGTCATGAGCGTGATCGTCCCGATCGAGACGAGGAACATGAACGGTGTGACCTGCAGCAAAGTGTTGGTCACCCCGACGATCAGGAGCGCGAGCACGAGCAGCGGCACGGTGCCGACCCAGTACTTCGCCCACAACAAGTCGTGCATCTCCATCGGGCTGGACCGCACGAGCCACCAGGAGCGCCCTTCGAGGCTCACGCCCGGAAAGAGGAACCGGGCCGCAATCGAGGCCAAGACAAACCCGGCGAGCGCCAGGTTCAGGAAGGGGATCAGGTTCACGATGAAGAAGGTGATCCCGTCGCCGGACAGGGGCAGGAACTTGATGTTCACGACGTAGACCACCAGGAGCACGCCGAGCAGGATCAGCTGCGACCACTGCGTGGTGTCCCGGAAGAACACGCGGAGTTCCTTGGCGACCAGTTCGCGTCGGCGCACGCCAAACGGCCACAGCGCCCGCAGGCGGGACGGGCCGCGCTCCACGGACTTCGCGGCGAGCGTGGCGCCTTCCTGTGCCTTGCTGAACGCGACCGGGTAGAGCGACCGGTGCAGCAACGCTCCCAGGACGACGAGCGCCCCGGCCGTGGTCCACAGCAGATACAGGGCGAGGGGATCCACGTCAAAGGTCAGCCACCCCATCAGCGCCCGCTGCATCCACTCGCTGGGGAGGGCAGGGGAAGTGGGACCGCGCAGCACCGCAATGAACTCCACCAACGAACGGAAACCTTCGGGGCGCGCCAGCTTCTCCGGCCGCATGAGGCGGAACAGCACCACGACCCCGGCGCCCGCCAGGACAGTGATCACGCTAAGGATGTCGCGCGTCCGCCGCGCCGGGAACACGTTGACGAGCAGCAGGGTGACCGCCGTCCCGATCGCCGCCGGGATGACCAGGAACGGCACAAGGGCGGCCAGCACGACTCCGACAAAGCCGATGCCGCCCTCATACACCAGGCCGTAGGCGGCAAAGATCGGCACCGACAGCAGCAGGACCATCCAGCTGGAGTGCACCGTGGTCTCGAGCAATTTCGCGCCATACAGCCGCAACCAGTCCACCGGGGCACTCACCAGCATGTCGAGGTCCCTCGCGAGGAAGAAGCTCGACAGGGCCGTGATCACATTGGACAAGAGCAGGATCGACGAGAACGAGAGCAGCAGGATCCCCAGCAGTTTGCCCGCGAGCAGCGGCCCGATCTCCGGGACGCCCTTGAAATACGACAGGACCCGGTAGGTGGCCCCGAAGGCAAAACTCCAGAACAGCAGCCCAACCAGGGAAAGCAACGTATACCGGGCCACGCGCCCCTTCTCGCCCTGCGCGGCGCGTGCCCGGGCCGTCATCCACTTGGGTGAGAGCAGGTGCCACAGCGACACGTCCCCGCTGGCCCGCGGCGGAACGATGAGCCCGCCGGACGGCGTGTAGCCCGGTCCGCGGGGGCGCACTGTGTCGTGGGCACCGGACAACATGCGGTGGCGCGCGACCAATCCCGGGTCGGGGCCGACCGGCAGCGAGGAGGCCATGGGGTACCTAACCAGCGCAGGCGCCAGAGGCGCGTGAGGAGTCAACCATCGAGGACGCCCACCAGGTCCCGCGCCACCGTGTCCCCGGTAAGCCGCAGGAAGATGTCTTCCAGCCCCTCGTCCCCACGCTCGGCGTTGGCCCGCAACTCGGCCATCGTCCCCTGCGCGCGAATGATGCCCCGCTGGATGATCGCGATGCGGTCGCACATCCCTTCCGCCACCTCCAGGGTGTGCGTCGACATCATGATCGTGTGGCCGCGCCGCGTGTACTCGCGAAACAAGTCCTTCAGCGTCCGTGCCGCCTTGGGATCGAGGCCCACCATCGGTTCGTCCACGACGATCACGTCCGGGCGATGCACGAACGCACTGGAGATGATCAGCTTCTGGCGCATCCCGTGGCTGTACGACTCCACGAGCTCGTCGCGCCACTCCGTCAGGTCAAACGCCTCGAGAAGTTCCGCGGCACGTCGCTCGATCACCGGACCTTCCTGCGCGTACAACCCGGCCACGAACCGCATGAACTCGATCCCCGTCAACTTCTCATAGATGAACGGTCGATCGGGGATGAACCCGAGCCGCGCCTTCGCCGCCACCGCGTCGGTCGCAAGGTCGAGCCCGGCCACGCGAATCGATCCACTGGTCGGGCGGAGGATCCCGGCCACCATCCGCATGGTGGTGGTTTTGCCCGCGCCGTTCGGTCCGAGAAAGCCGAACAGCTCACCCTTGGGGACCACGAGGTCGAGCCGGTCGACCGCCGTGAACGAGCCGTACTTCTTGCTGAGCTGGGAGATCTCGATCATGGCTCCGTGCGGTCGAGGACGGTCAGGGTGGCGCGCGACAACAAACGTTCGAACTCGGGGAGGAGGGTCGGGCTCCCGAACTGCAGGCGCAGGTGAGAGGCATCGGCAGGAACCACCCCGCGCTGGAGGTCCACGGGAATCCACGTGCCGCCGAGCCATGCTTCGGCCCAGGTGTGCGGCACCAGGCCGTCCGCTGTCGCCAGGACGCCCAACACCGGGCGTGCCGGCACCCCGCTCGCCCTCGCGAGGGCAATCCAGAGGTTGACCCGGTGGCCGGCCTGGCCGGCGCGGGAACGCAGCGTGGCCGCCGCACTGGGCGGGGTTGGCGTGACATCGAGTGCGATGGAATCCACCACCCACCGAGCCAGCACCCGCGCCGTCGTCAGGGGATCCGGCTCCCGCGCGCGCAGCTGCCTCGCCGCCGCGATCACCACCGGGGCCTCCACCTCGATGAAGGGCTCCACTTGCAACTCCCGCGAGAAACGCGCGCGATGGTCCCGATGGGGTGGGAGCCAGTATCCGCTGGCCTTCGCACGCACCGGGGCGTCCGCCACGGTGACCGTGTCACCCATGACGTGCTGCCAGTCGTTGGTTGCCTTGAGCCGTTCCAGCGGCAGGCCCCGGGCGAGGACGACCAGTCGCGTGAGCGACACGCCGCGCCGGTCGATGCGCGCGAGCGCGGGGTCGGCGATTGTGCTCGCGCCACTGCGCCAGTTCTCGAAGGCGACCTCGTAGGCCGTGCGTCGTTCCTCCCCCCGTGCGCTCCGCGCCGCCACCAGCTGGCCCGTTTCGTCGACCCAGCTCTCGATCCTCCCGGTAACTGCGGGATCCTCGACCACGTGCCAGGCGGTGACCGTGTCGGCATGGACGCCACGCCACCGGCGGGCGCCGGCATCAAACGCTGCGGAGTCCACGACAACCCAGGAACTCTCCGCCCGAATGTGCGTTGTCGCTCGCCGCACCCTCAGCGTCGCGGGATCAAAGACGTCCCAGGCCTGACGATCACCGACGGACGGGGCCGCGCCGAGCGCAACTACCGTCGGAACCAGGAAGGGGACCAGCAGTGGTGGGCGGAACGTCAGCCTCGTGGTGTCAGATCCGTCCGTGCGGGGGCGCACCACGCGCAGGACCGAGTCGTCGATGACCGTGGCCGTCGCCGTGAGCTCGCCATCCCGAACGGCGATGCTGCGCAGGACGAGGGAGCGCGAGGCGTGCACCACGACCTGCTGCACCCGGCGTCCACCGGGAAGGCTGCTGTCGGTGGTCACGGAGTAGTCGGTCAGCTGCAATCCGGCGGGGACGGTGTCGGTCGTCAGCGACGAGAACCCGACGTGCCGGCCATTGCGCTCCACCATCGAGTAACTCGTCACCGGTGACACCCGAATCGCCGCTTCTGCGAGGCGTTCGACGTCGGATCTCGACAGTTCGCGCTGGGCCAGTGCTCCGAGACCGATCCCCCACGCCGCGAGCACCGAGACGGCGATCAACCCGCGGCCGTTCATGTGCGACCCCCCGTGGGAAAGGCCGCCGCTTCGTCGCTGGTCTCCACGACGAACGTGACCTGCAGGGGTGCTTTGGGTGCGACGCGTGGCCGCCAGCCGGTGATGGCATCTACCATGGCATGGGCGGCGCGGTCGATGTCGAGATTGCCCGCGCCGAGGCCGAACGGCATCACGGCGACGTGGCGCAACCCCCAATCCGCGGCGCGTTGCAGGACGCCGGTCATGGCGCGCTCCACCCCGTGGACGCTCACCGGCTCGTCCTTCGTCATCACGACGGCATGGATCAGCAACTTGGCCTCGAGCGCCCCCGCCGGTGTGACCACGGCAGCGCCGACGTCCAGGCGATCCGCGCTGCCGGAATGGGCGAGGATCTCCGGGCCGGCGCACGTCTCCACCCGGCGACCGAGCGTCGTGGTCGCGCGCAGCGCCTCGTTCACCGGGCGGGCGAGGGCGTCGCACGCGACAAAGGCGGGGTCCTCGACGATGACGGACCAGCTGACGTTAGGCGCGGCGGGGGGGCGCGCCGCAAGTGAAGCACTCACAACGGGTTCGTTGGGTCGGGGGTCCGGATCAAGACCGCTGGCATCCCCCGCGCGTCACGTCGGACGGCTCCCTTGCTGACGGCAGGGGTTTCGGTCACTATTCGGGCCCATGGCAGACGACTCGCTCATCGTTCGCGGCGCCCGCGAGCACAACCTCCGCAACATCGACGTCACCATTCCCCGGGACCGCCTCACGGTGGTCACGGGGCTGTCCGGCTCGGGCAAGTCTTCGCTCGCGTTCGACACGATCTACGCCGAGGGACAGCGGAGGTATGTCGAGTCGCTCTCGGCGTATGCGCGCCAGTTCCTGGGGCTCATGGAAAAGCCCGACGTCGACACGATCGAGGGACTGTCGCCGGCGATCTCCATCGAGCAGAAGACGGCGGGGCACAATCCGCGGTCGACCGTAGGGACGGTCACCGAGATCTACGACTATCTCCGGCTCCTTTATGCGCGCGCGGGCACGCCGCACTGCCCCAATTGTGGTCGTGGCGTGGAGCGCCAATCCCCCGGACAGATCGCCGATAACGTCCTGGCCTGGCCGGAGGGGACGCGCATCGAGATCCTCGCGCCGTTGGTGCGTGGCCGGAAGGGTGAGTTCAAGGACCTGTTCGAGGCCGCACGCAAGCAGGGGTTCATGCGCGCCCTCGTCGACGGTGCACTCATTGAGCTGGCCAAGCCACCCGCGCTCAACCGCCGGCAGAACCACGACGTCTCGATCATCGTGGATCGTGCGATGGTGCGCGCGTCAGATCGCTCCCGGCTGGTCGATTCGCTGGAGACGGCCCTCAAGCTCGCCGAAGGGCTGGTCGAGGTGGTGCGGCACAACGAACCGAAGGAGACGGTGTTGTTCTCGGAGCGGTATGGGTGCCCCACCTGTGGCATCTCACTCCCCGAGCTCGAGCCGCGGCACTTCTCGTTCAACTCGCCCTTTGGCGCGTGCCCGTCGTGCGGCGGACTTGGGACGCGCCGCGAGGTGTCCGAGGAGCTGATCCTCGGCGATCCATCCCTGTCGCTACTGGAGGGGGTCGTGCTTCCCTGGGGCGAACCCGATGGCTACCTGCGTCGTGTGATCCTTCCGGGGCTGGCGAAGGAACTCAAGTTTGACCTCAACGCCCCGTGGGGCAAACTGCCCAAAGCGGTCCAGCGAGTCCTGCTGCATGGCACCGTGCCGGAGGGCGGCCGCAAGGGAACGCGGAAGGCCCCGACGCCGACCGGGTCCGCGTGGGAGGGGATTGTCGCCGCGATCCAGCGTCGATACCTCGAGACCGAGTCCGACGCCATCCGCGTGGAAATGGACGGCTACATGGTCGTCAAGCCGTGCCAGGCCTGTGACGGGCGCCGCCTAAAGCCGGAGTCCCTGGCCGTCACCATCACCGGAAAAAACGTCGGGGACCTGGTCGAGATGTCGATCGCGGAGTCACGGCGGTTCTTTGATGAACTTCCGGTGCGGGGCAACGGCCGCCCGGGGCTCGATCCGGAAATCGCGGGACCCATCCTGAAGGAAGTGCGGGAACGCCTGCGGTTCCTTGACGACGTGGGGCTCGACTACCTCACCCTCGGTCGGTCCGCCGAGTCGCTCTCGGGGGGCGAGGCGCAACGGATTCGGTTGGCCACGCAGATCGGTTCGCGACTGGTCGGGGTCCTCTACATTCTGGACGAACCGTCCATCGGACTGCACCAGCGCGACAACGCGCGACTCCTCGACACGCTCAAACAGCTCCGCGACCTGGGGAACACGGTCATCGTGGTGGAGCACGACGAGGATACGATCCGCGCGGCGGATCACGTCATTGATCTGGGGCCTGGGGCCGGAAAACATGGGGGCCACGTGGTGGCCGAGGGCTCACTGCAGGACATCGAACGCGCACCCACGTCGCTCACCGCGCTGTACCTCACGGGGAAGCGCCGGGTGGAGGTGCCGACGCGGCGGCGTCCGGTGGATCCGCAGCGTGTGTTGCGGGTCCACGGGGCGCGCGAGAACAACTTGCGAGACCTCACGGTGGACTTCCCGTTAGGCACCTTCATCGCCGTGACGGGGGTGTCCGGGTCTGGCAAGTCGACCCTGGTGGAGGAGGTCCTCCAGAAGGCGGTGGCGCGCCACCTGCATCACGCTCGTGTCATCCCCGGTGCGCATGACCGGGTGACCGGGTTGGACCACATCGACAAGGTCATCGACATCGACCAGACGCCCATCGGGCGCACCCCGCGCTCGAATCCTGCGACGTACACCGGGATCTTCACTCCGGTGCGCGAGTTGTTCGCCGAGATGGAAGAGTCGAAGATCCGCGGGTATGGGCCGGGGCGTTTCTCGTTCAACGTGAAGGGCGGGCGGTGCGAGAGCTGTCAGGGCGATGGGCTCGTCAAGATTGAGATGCACTTTCTCCCTGACGTCTACATCCCGTGTGATGTCTGCAAGGGGAAGCGCTACAACCGGGAAACCCTCGAGGTTCGCTTTCGGGGGCTCAATATTTCGGAAGTCCTCGACCTGACAGTGGAGGACGCCCTCGCCTTCTTCGAGAATCAGCCCCGCATTGCGCCGCGGCTCCAGACGCTGAACGACGTCGGGCTCGGGTACATCCACCTGGGCCAGAGCGCCACCACGCTCTCCGGTGGTGAGGCCCAGCGCGTTAAGCTGGCCACGGAGCTGTCCCGTCGCGACACGGGGCGAACCTTGTACATCCTCGATGAGCCCACAACCGGGCTGCATTTCGAGGACGTCCGGTTGTTGCTGGACGTGTTGCATCGCCTCGTGGACCGGGGCAACACCGTCCTGGTGATCGAGCACAACCTGGACGTCATCAAGACGGCGGATTGGATCGTCGACCTCGGCCCGGAGGGCGGGGCACGTGGCGGTGCCGTCGTGGCCGCCGGGACTCCAGAGCAGGTGGCGCGCGTGCGGACGTCGCATACTGGTGCCTTTCTCAAGGCGATCCTTACGCGCAGATAACAGGACGCCTGTGGCGCGTCTTCGTCGTGTGTTTGTTGACGCGGCCCGGTCCGGCCCGCATGCTAGCCCGCGTTTCGCGCGATAGGCGCGGTGTGCAGGCCCCAATCAAACTAACCGGAGGTAACATGTCACGCCGAGCGATCCCGTGGCTCCTTGCTGCGCTCGTGTCGCTGCCAGCGGCCTCGCACGCGCAGGCCACAGGCAGCATTCGTGGGCAGGTCAGAGACTCCGCCAGCCAGCGGCCGCTCGCTGGCGCCGAAGTCGCCCTGACGGCCGAGGGCGCCCAACGTGCCCTCGGTGCCCGGGTGGGCGACGACGGCTCGTTCACGATTGCCAATGTTCCGGCGGGCGCCGTTGTGATCCGGGTCCGGTTGGTCGGCTACGCGCCGATGCAGCGTACCGTGACGGTACGCGCCGGTGAAGCGCTGACGGCGGATTTCGCGATGACCCAACGCCTGCTCCAGCTCGACCAAGTGGTGGTGACGGGCACCGGGGGCGTGACGCAGCGTCGGGCGGTGGGCAACGTCATCGAGTCGATCAGCGCGACCGACGTGCTCCAACTCGCCCCGGCTCGAAGTGTTGAACAGCTCATGGGGTCGCGCACGTCGGGGTTGATCGTCCTGCCCGCCTCGGGGCAGGTCGGTACGGGCGCGCAGCTGCGCGTCCGCGGCGTCTCCAGTCTCTCGCTCTCCAACGAACCGCTGATCTACATCGACGGCGTACGCGTGGACGGCAACGTCTCGCGGGGGCCGACCCAGCGCGGCGGTGGCGGCGCCAGTCGCCTCAACGACATCAACCCGCAGGACATCGAGAGCATCGAGGTGATCAAGGGACCGGCCGCCTCCACCCTCTACGGCACCGAAGCCTCAAACGGCGTCATCCAGATCATTACCAAGCGCGGAAAGTCGGGGAAAACCAACTTCGACTTCACGACGCGCCAGGGCACCAACTGGATGATGGATCCGGAAGGGCGTGCGGGGTTCCTTTACGCGCTCAACGCGACCACCGGGGCGATGGACAGTGTGAACCTGTATGAGTACGAGAAGACCAACGGCAACGGGCCCATCTTCACCAATGGCATGAACCAAGGGTATATCGGGTCGTTGAACGGCGGCACCGACGCCAACCGGTATTACCTCTCCGGTGCCTGGGACCACGACGTCGGGATCGTCAAGCACAATTGGGACAAGAAGTTCACGGCGCGCGCCAACATCGATGTCCTCGCCATGAAGTCGCTGCGCATCCAGGGGACCATCGGGCACATCCGAGACCGCGTCCGGCTCGCCCAACAGGCCATCGACATCGACCCGTTCAGTAACCTGGTCTGGGGGACGCCTCGCTCGTTGAGCACGGTGCGTCGAGGGTTCGGCTTCTCGCCACCGGAAGAATGGGAGACGGCGGAAAGCCACGCGGACAACGATCGCACCACGACGTCCATCACGATGCAGTACACGCCGCGCGAGTGGTTCACCCATCGCCTGGTGACCGGCCTGGACGTCAGCGCGGAGAACAATTGGAACCTGTATCCACGACAGCCCCTGGGGTCGCTCGATCCGCTGGGCCAGAACGGGCTGGGCAGCAAGTCCGTCTCACGCGCCAATCGCACCTTCCTCACCCTGGATTACGCGGGCTCGCTCAAGTACGGGTGGCGTGATGACCTGCGCTTCACCTCCTCGGTGGGGCTGCAGCACTATCGCAATGAGTTGAGCAACATCACGGCGAGCGGCGTCACCTTCCCCGCGGGGCCGATCACCACGGTGTCCGGTGGGGCCACGCGCAGCGGGGATGAGACCTACGTGGCGAATGCCACCGTCGGCGTGTTCGGCCAGCAGGAAGTGGCGTGGAAGAACCGACTCTTCGTGACCGCCGCCCTGCGCGGGGACGACAACAGCGCCTTCGGGCGCGACTTCAAGGCGGCGTATTACCCCAAGCTCAGCGGCTCATGGGTCGTGAGCGAGGAGCCGTGGTTCAAGGTGCCGGCGCTGCAGACATTCCGGCTTCGTGCGGCGATGGGCGCCGCCGGCACACAGCCCGGGACGTTCGATGCGGCTCGGCTCTACGACCCGAGTGTCGGGTACCAGAACCAGCCTGGCCTGGTGCCGGGATCCTTTGGCAATCCACAGCTCAAGCCCGAACGCAGCACCGAGTTGGAGATGGGCTTTGAGGCCACGTTGTTCGACGGGCGGATCGATGCGTCATACACCCACTATGGCCGGGACATCAGCGACGCCATCGTTAACTCGCCGATCGCGCCTTCGGTCGGATTCCCCGGATCCCAGGTGATCAACATTGGCAAGGTGAAGGGATGGGGCGATGAACTCACCATGAACGTGCGTGTGATCGAAGGGCGACGCGTCGCGTGGGAACTGGGGACGCAGCTCGCGTCAAACGGAAATCGCATCGAAGACATGGGTGGGACCACGTTCCTGACGGTCGGTGGGGGTGGCCAGGCGCAGAACCGGGTCGGCTGGTCGATCGCGGACTTCTTCATGTACAAGGTGCGGACGGCGACCCTCAGCTCGACCGGCGCCGTCCTGACCTCCACGTGCGATGGCGGGCGTGGACTTCAAGGCTTGGAACAGGGTGGTGCGGATACGCCGTGTGGCGCCGCGCCTCGGGTCTTCTGGGGGCACTCGCAGCCGACCTGGCAGGCGGGACTCAACTCCACACTCACCCTGTGGGGAAACCTCCGCCTGTATGCGCGGGTCGACGGGAACGGCGGTCATGTCCAGTCGAATACCGAGATCCGCGCCCTGCATAACCAGGGCTCCTCCAAGGCGGTGATCCTGCGCAACGATCCGCTGCTCCAGACCTATCGTGCGATCGAGGCTGATGCGCCGGGCACCTACAAGGCCGGATTCCTCCGACTCCGCGAGCTCTCGGCGGCCTATGCACTCAATCCAAACTGGGTGAAGCGGTTCGGTGCGTCCGGCGGATCGGTCAATGTCGCGGGGCGCAACCTGGCCATGCTGTGGACCGCGCAGCACGGGTGGAGCACGCCGCGCAACGGACGCATCAACGTCGATGTGGCTGAACGTCACACCTGGGATCCGGAGATTCGCGCGGTCGGTCAACTCTCCAATGGATTCCAAACGATCATGCCACCGACCGCCTCGTTCGTCACCACCTTCCGCCTCAGCTTCTGAGGGAGACGCTCCCATGACTGCTCTCATGACCCGGCGCGCCTTCCGCCGCCGCATCACGCGTGTTGGAACCCTCGCCGTCACCGCCCTCGGCCTGGCGTGCGACTCCCTCCTCTCTGTCGAGAATCCCGGGCGCGTCGAAGAGGCGGCGCTGGGTGACCCCGCCATCATGCCCATCCTCTCCGCCGCCGCGCTGCAAACGGCGCAGTGTGCCTTTGCGGAATTCGCCGCCACCGGCGGGGTGCTCTCCGGCGAGTATTGGTCCGCGAACGGCTTTGTGAACAACCACATCTGGGAGTGGCGCGGCGTCGTCGAGATCAAGGGATCGCCCGGCGGCTGTAACAACGGCCGCGCCACGACGTCCCTTGGGTTCTACACCCCGGCCCAGCAGGCCCGCTTCCAGCTCGACGATCTGGCCAAGCGCCTCGCGGATTTCACGGATGCGCAGGTCCCGAATCGACAGCGCATGCTCGCCGAGGCGGCCGCCTACTCCGGTTACATGCACACCCTGCTTGGGGAGGGCATGTGCGAGATGGCGATCGACAATGGCCCTTCGATGACTCCCCAGCAGGTGTGGGCCATCGCCGAAACGAAGTTCGCGACCGCACTCCAGATCGCGACCGCGATCAACGACGCGAGCCTCCGCAACATGGCGACCGTTGGCCGGGCACGGGTGCGACTCGACCTGGGGAACCTCACCGGGGCGGCGGCAGACGCGGCGTTGGTCCCGACCGGGTTCGTCCGGAATGCCGAGTTCTCGGAGACCACCCCCGCGCGCGAGAACCACCTCTACAACCTCACGGTGCGCAACGACTTCCTCTCCGTGGCCCCGGCCTATCGGGGGCTCACGGTCAACGGGGTCGCGGACCCGCGGGTGCGGGCAAACGACATGCGGCGCGTTGGTCCGGACAACTCCACCCCGATCTGGCAACAACAGAAGTTCACCGGGAGCGGCGGGGCCAGCCTGCCAATTGCCTCGTATGCCGAGGCACAGCTCATTCTGGCCGAAGCCGTGGGCGGCCAGGCGGCCATCGATGCCATCAACCGCGTTCGTGCCCTGTCAAACATCGCGCCCATGCCGACGCCGCCAGCAGGGACCAACATCACCGACCTGGTGATCGAGGAGCGCCGTCGCCAGCTCTTTAGCGAGGGCCACCGCTATGTGGACATGTTGCGCAAGCGCATTCCATTCCAGAGTGGGGTGAACCGCAAGGGCCAGACCTACAGCACCCTGACGTGTATTCCGCTCCCCGATGTGGAAACGCGGAACAACCCGAACTTCAAGAACGGCTGATCTCGCACATGGGGCTCGCACGGAGCGAGCCCCGCAACCGGAATGGAATGATGGCGTCACCGCTGCAGTGGATTGGCCGGATCCTCAAGTACGGCGTTCTTGGAATCGGAGGCTTGCTAGCCTGTGTCGCCGTGTGGGCGCGAGTCGCGCGGCGAAGTGACGCGAAGCTCCCTGCTCCCGGCCAACTCGTCGAGGTCGAGCCGGGCCGCCAGATGCACATCACCTGCCTCGGAACTGGGGCGCCCACGGTTGTCCTGGAGGCCGGGCTCGGGGACTACGGCTGGTCCTCATGGTCGACGGTCCAGCCACAGATCGCCGCCACCACACGGACCTGCTCCTATGATCGGGCCGGGACCGGCTGGAGTGACCCACCGCGGCGGGATCCCATGCCCAGCGCCATGGTGGATGACCTGCGGACCTTGCTGACCGCGGCGGGCGAGCGCGGTCCGTATGTGTTGGTCGGGCACTCGCTCGGTGGCCCCCTCGTACGCCACTACGCCAGACGCTTCCCCCGCGAGGTCGCTGGCATGGTGCTGGTGGACGGATCGCACGAGGATCAGTTGACGCGCCTGCCCCCGCTGCCCAAGGCGGCGGAACTGGTGATCGCGGCGCTGCCAGCACTGCACTTCCTGGGCCTCGATCGACTCGCGGGCGCCTTCGCGGCGGACACCGCGGCGAAGACGCAAGTGGCCCGACAGACCTCGGATCTCGCCACCGCGAACACGACCTGGATCTACGAGCACCTGGCCCCCTTCCTGGCCCAGGCGCGGGACTCTGGATCCTCGTTAGGCGACGTCCCGCTCGTCGTCCTCACGGCCAGCACCATGCAAGGACCAGGCATGCCACCGGAGCTGGCCGAGCGGTTCCACGCGGTGTGGGTCACGCTCAACCAGGAGATTGCGACCTACTCCACACGGGGACAGCAGCGGACGGTACCTGGCACCACGCACTACATCCAGCGCGACCAGCCGCACGCGGTGATCGACGCGGTCAACGGGATGGTCCGCGAGCTTCGCGCCGCGACGACCCCGGACACGGCCTCGTCGCCGTCGGCCCGCTAGTCGCATGGCGCGCGCAGTGCCGCAGCTCCCGGCCGACGACCTCGCCGTCGCTCGCTCCTTCTACGTCGCTGGCCTCGGCTTTTCGGTCACGTTCGAAGCCACGGAGGACGACCGGTCCGGCCTGCTTGGCCTTGCCCGGGACGGCATCGTCATCACCGTCGACGCCCCGATGCATGGGCACGGCCGGGAGGCCTGCGTGGTCGTCGAGGTCGAGGACGCAGATGCCTGGTTCGCCGAGTGGAGCGCGCGTGTCCCGGTCCTCCGCCCCCCACGGGACGAGCCATGGGGCGGGCGCACCTTCGATCTCGTCGACCCGTCCGGCAACACGATTTTCGTCATCGGACCCGCGCGCCCATAGCCCGCGCCGGGTCGGTGCCGCTTATCTTGCGGACGGCGGGAGGAAACCCCCGGCCAACTCCGCCCGTAGAGGTCCCACACACCTCCTGTTTCCAACGGCATGGCCACCAAAGACGATATCGAGTCCTTCCTTGACCGGATGTCCGCCAATGGCATCTCGTACTTTGCCGTGGACGACAACACCTGGATCGTCCAGCCCGGCGGGGCGCTGGATGTCGACCTCGTGGTGCACCACAATCCCCCGGTCGTGGTGTTGCGGGTCAAGGTCATGAACGTCCCGGTGAAGAATGGCCGGACGGCGGACCTCAACCGCCGCCTTTTGGAACTCAACGCGTCGGACCTCGTGCATGGCTCGTACGGCATCAGCGACGGATCCATCGTCCTGACCGAAGCCCTTGAGCTGTCGCACCTGGACTATGAGGAGTTCCAGGCCAGCTATGAAAGCATGACCCTCGCGCTCGCTACACACCTGCGCGAACTCACGTCCTACCGCGAGGACGCCTAAGCAATGGGCATTTTCGATCGTCTGGCTTCCCTGCTGAAGTCGAACATCAATGACATGATCTCCTCCGCGGAGAACCCGGAGAAGATGCTCGACCAGATCACGCGGGACATGCGCGATCAGCTGGTGAAGGCCAAGCAGCAAGTGGCCGCCGCCATCGCCGATGAGAAGCGCTTGCGCGACCAGGCCGATGCCGAACAGAAAGCGGCCGCGGATTGGGAACAAAAGGCCATGCTGGCCATCCAGCAGGGGCGCGATGACCTCGCCAAGCAGGCCCTCGTGCGGCAGAGCGAGCACATCGCACACCATGCGCAGCTCGAGCAGACCTGGCAGTCCCATCAACTCGAGACCGAAAAGCTCAAGCACTCCCTCCATGAGCTGAACGACAAGATCGAGGAAGCCAAGCGGAAGAAGAACCTCCTCCTGGCCCGCCAGCGGCGAGCCCAGGCGCAGAAGCGGATCCACGAGACCATGTCCGGGCTCTCGGAGAAATCCGCCTTCGAGGCCTTCGCGCGCATGGAGGAGAAGATCGAGCAGAACGAGCGCATGCTGAAGGCAAGTGTCGATATCGACCAGGAGTTCTCGGGCGACCGACTCCAGGCGGATTTCAAGCAGCTGGAGAAGGCGGCCGGCGGCCTGACCGCCGACGCACAGCTCATGGCGCTCAAGCAGAAGATGGGCATGCTCGGTGCCGGCTCAACAGAGAAGAAGCAGATCGGGGCCGGGAAGCCTGCCGCCGAGGATGTGCACGCCGAGATCGAGGATGGCGACGACAAGGCCTAGCTGGTGATGAGCAGCCGCGACCCGGGGGTCGCAGCGCTACGGATCGCGCCCGCGCGCGCCGCGACGGTCGCGACCGTTTTGCTTTTGTGGCTCCTCGCCCGCGCCGCTGACATCTTCCTGCTGCTCTTCGTCGCGATCATCTTCTCGCTGTACCTCGGCGCGGCAAGCCAGGGCATCGAGCGGCGCACCGGGCTCCCCCGTGGCGTGGCATTCACGGTGGCTTTTGTCGCCACGCTCGCCGCTGCCGTCGGATTGGTGACCCTGCTCGTCCCTCCCGTCGTGGAGCAGACCCAGCAATTGGTCGCGAACTTGCCCACGTATCGCGATGCCTGGCAGGCGTGGGTGGAGCGCCTCCTCGCGCGGTACCCCGTGCTGCGCCAGGTGTGGGCGGACGAGTCGGGCAAGATGGTCGGGACGCTCGTGCAGCAAGCGGAAGCAGCGTTAGGCGGTGTGGTGCCTCGTGTGGTCGGCCTGGGGCATGCGGTCGTGAACATCGTCTCCATTCTCGTGATGTCCATCTTCCTCGCCCTGCATCCCGGGACCTACCGCGAGTGGCTCATCGCGCTGTTCCCGCCCGTGCGGCGTGACCTGGCGCGAGATGTCCTGCGCGACCTCGCCAATACCCTCCGCTCGTGGATCGTCGGGCAGCTCTGGGCCATGGCCATTCTTGCAGTGCTGACGGCGGCTGGGCTCTATGTGCTGGACGTCCCCTATTGGCTCACCTTCGGGGTCTTCACCGGGGCCGTGGCGATCATCCCGTTCTTCGGAACCCTGATCTCCTCGACGATTCCCGCGTTGTTTGTGCTCGGGGGGGAAGGGGTCTTCGGCATGGGACCAGGGGGACACGCCGTGGCCGTGGCCGCGCTCGGGTTCCTCATCCACATCGTCGAGGCCAACCTCGTCATCCCGCTGATTACGCAGAAGCAGGTGGAGATTCCGCCCGTGTTGAGCATGATGGCCGTGCTGCTCGTGGGCCGACTCCTCGGTCCTGCGGGGCTCCCGGTGGCGGTCCCGATGCTCGCGGTGGCCATCGTCCTGGTTCGGCGGATCCTCGTTAACCGCGTCTACGAAGGGGAGAGCCTGCTCCGGCCGGGGCTCGACCGGGTCATGGTCCTCCGCGTCCCCGCCGCGGACAACGGGGTGATCGCCGGGGCGGGGGCCCCAATCGACGTCCTGCGATTCTCACCGACGAGATCTCCCTAGGCCGAGTGGCTTGACCCCCGTACGGGCTTCCCATTCCATTCCGGGATGAGCTTCCGCCTGTACAACACGCTGTCGCGTTCCGTCGAACCCTTCCTGCCGGCTGACGGCCAAACGGTCCGCATGTACACCTGCGGCCCAACGGTCTACGACCCGGCCCATGTCGGGAACTTCCGGACCTTCCTGTTCAACGACCTCATGCGGCGCGCGCTCCGCCTCCAGGGGTGGAACGTCGTCCAGGTGCAAAACCTCACGGACGTGGACGACAAGATCATCCATCGTGCCGCTGCGACCGGAAAGACGATTGTCGAGGTGACGGAGCCGATCACTGAGATCTTCCACCAGGATCGCAGGTACCTTCGCATCGAGGACGCCGAGGTCTATCCCAAGGCGACCACGCACATCCCCGAGATGGTGGCCCTCGTCCAAACGCTCCTGGACAAGGGGGTGGCCTATACCGCCGAGGACGGCTCGGTCTACTTCGGGATTGATCGGTTCCCCGGCTACGGCAAGTTGTCGAGGCTGGACACGCGCGAAATCCGGAGTGGGGCCCGTGTCGCGCAGGATGACTACTCCAAGGAGAACGCCCAGGACTTCGCGCTCTGGAAGGCCGCGAAGCCGGAGGATGAAGCGGCCGGGGCCGCCTGGGATGCGCCGTTCGGCCGCGGTAGGCCTGGCTGGCACCTCGAGTGCTCGGCGATGGCCATGAAGTACCTCGGCGAGACGCTCGACATCCATGGAGGCGGGATCGACCTCGTCTTCCCTCACCATGAGGACGAGATCGCCCAGAGCGAGGCGGCCACAGGAAAGACGTTCTCGCGCTTCTGGTGCCACGGCGAGTTCCTGCAGATCGACGGGACGAAGATGTCCAAGCGGCTGGGGAACATCACGACGGTCAAGGACCTGCGGGAGCGAGGCATTTCGGCTGCGGCGCTTCGGCACTTCGTCTACAGCACCCACTACCGAAAGCAGATGAACCTGTCCGGGGAGGGGCTGGAAGCCTCCCTCGAGGCGGTCCGTCGGGTTGGGGAGCTCGCCCACCGGCTGGAGACGGCCCGGGGCGGGACTGCGGAGTTGGCCGTGGCCGCCGGGGAGGGAGAGGCGGCCTTCAGGGCGGCCCTGTCGGACGACCTCAACGCGCCTGAGGCGGTCGCCGCGCTGTTCGGGTTCCTCCAGAGGGCGAACGCGGAGCTGGATCGGAAGGGATCTGACCCCGCGGCGCTGGCGGCGGCACGCCGGACCTTTCTATTGATGGACGGTGTGCTGGACTTCACGCCGCGGGTTACCCGGGTGGTCGTTGGCGCGGAAACGGTGGAGCCAGCGCTCGACTCCCTGGTCGATCTGGAGGAGGTGGAAAAGGGGGTTCTGGCGTGGGGTGCGGAGCGGCTGCAGGCGCGGCTGGCCGCGCGGAAGGCCCGGGAGTTCGCCACGGCAGACGCCATCCGGGCGGAGGTGGAGGGCCGGGGGCTGGTGGTGAAGGACATGCCACAGGGGACCCAGCTGGAGCGGTGGAGGTAACCCCTTCTACGCCAACGGATTGACACCCTCTGGAATGACAGCTAGCATTCCAAGCTCGCGAAAAATGGGCAGTCTGCTGACGTAGCTCAATTGGCAGAGCAGCTGATTTGTAATCAGCAGGTTGCGAGTTCGATTCTCGCCGTCAGCTCTGCAAGAGGGGTGCGACAGGACGGTCCGTTTGAGCGGTGGGGTACCCAAGTGGCCAACGGGAGCAGACTGTAAATCTGCCGGCTTATGCCTTCGAAGGTTCGAATCCTTCCCCCACCATGCGGGCGACCCACGGGTCGTTAGGTCAGGCGTGGCGATGCGGGAGTAGCTCAGTTGGTAGAGCGCAAGCCTTCCAAGCTTGATGTCGCGGGTTCGAGCCCCGTCTCCCGCTCTTGTGATGTGGTGCAGGTGGCTGAGTAGCGGGGCGGGGTGCTGGTGGCAGGGTGCAAGCGTCGCTGACGTAGCTCAGTTGGTAGAGCACATCCTTGGTAAGGATGAGGTCACCGGTTCAATCCCGGTCGTCAGCTCTGGAAGGGTGGTGAGGATCGGCGCACGCGTGATGGCAGGTGCGCTGGTGGAGGCCTTATCGCAGCAGTCGGTCTTTATTGCCGCCTGCCGTCTACCGTCTGCCGTTTTCAGGAACTGACATGCCCCGCGACAAGATTATCCTCGCGTGTAACGACTGCAAGAATCGCAATTACTTCACCACGAAGAACAAGCGCACGCATCCCGAGCGTGTGGAGTGGAAGAAGTTCTGCCCGCGGTGCAACAAGCACGTCGTCCACAAGGAAACGAAGTAACCGTGACCACTGAAGTCGTCGCATCCCAGAGCTTGCCGCAGCGCGTCGTGCGTTTCTACCACGACGTGATGGCGGAGATGAAGAAGGTGACGTGGCCGGACCAGCCGCAGGTGCGGTCGCTGGCCATCGGCGTCATCGTCCTCTCCCTGTTCATCGGCGCCGTCATCGGCCTGATGGATCTGCTGTTCCAGTCGGTCCTCGTGCGCTGGATTCCCTCCCTGTTCGGAGGTTAGGCGTGGAGGTGCATCGTTGGTACGCCATCCAGACGACGGCAGGGCATGAGAACAAGGTGAAGTCGCTGATCCTGCGGAAGATCGAGCAGGACCCGCGGCCTGCCGAGGACAAGCTCATCCGTCAGGCAGTCGTGCCGACGCAGGAAGTGGTCGAGCTCAAGAACGGCAAGAAGGTGACGGTCGATCGCAAGCTGTACCCCGGGTATGTCCTTGTTGAGATGATGTGGAACCAGGAATCGTCGCACATCATCAACTCGATCCAGGGGGTCATCAAGTTTGTCCAGCACGGCCTCGGGGGCGCCACGCAGGAACCGATGTCGCTGCGGCAGGATGAGGTGCGGCGCCTCCTCGGGTTGGCAGATGAGAAGGAGGAGGAGCTGCCCGTCGAGGAGATTCCATTCCTCATCGGTCAGGCCGTGGCCATTACGGAGGGTCCGTTCACCGACTTCAATGGCACCGTGGAGGAAGTCATCCCGGACAAGGGCAAGGTGCGGGTGTCGGTTTCGCTGTTCGGGCGGCCCACCTCGGTAGAGTTGGACTACCTGCAGTTGAAGGGATACTGAGCAGTCGGTTGGATCAGGCAGTCAGGATAGCGCGCGAGGGGAGCTGCGAGCGCGCTGTCTGGCAGGACCGACGGGAGTCGTGCGGTTTCGTCCCGTCCAGCAGTCACCGGCCTTTGCGCGGGGCGGCCGCATAGCGGCGAGGAGCGCACCGTCGGCAGACCACGACGACGTTAATCACACGGTGGGAGATCACGCGCAGCACGCGCCGGGAATCGCAGTTGTCTGACGAGGGTGTGGCCTGAATGGCCCGCCATCGCGCAGGCCCCGCGTCGTGACGCGCATCATCGTACAGGAGACCAATGGCAAAGAAGGTCACTGGCTTCGTCAAGCTCCAGATCCCAGCGGGGCGTGCGAATCCGGCTCCTCCAGTAGGTACGGCGCTCGGCCCCCAGGGCATCAACATCATGGCGTTCTGCAAGGAGTTCAACTCCCGCACGCAGGCCCAAGATGGACTGATCCTCCCGGTCGAGATCACGATCTACTCGGATAAGTCGTTCACCTTCATCCTCAAGACGCCGCCCGCGGCGATCCTGATCAAGAAGGAGCTCGGCTTGGAAAAGGGGTCGGGGCAGCCCAACCGCGTGAAGGTCGGAACGCTGACGCAGGCCCAGGTCAGGAAGATCGCCGAAGTGAAGATGCCGGACCTCAATTGTGAGTCGATCGAGTCGGCCATGGCCATGGTGGCCGGCGCTGCACGCTCGATGGGCGTCGAGGTAAAGGGCTGATGAAAACTCACGGCAAGAAGTTCAACACCGCCGCGGAGCGCCGGGACCCCGCCGCGACCTTCCAGCCCCGTGCGGCGCTGGAGCTCGTAAAGGGTGCCGCCTTCGCGAAGTTCGATGAGACCGTCGAGGTCGCCGTCCGACTGGGCGTCGATCCGCGACACGCCGACCAGGTGGTGCGCGGGACGGTGGTCCTCCCCGCGGGCACCGGTAAGACGGTGCGCGTGCTCGTGATCGCCGTCGGCGACAAGGCGCGCGAAGCCACGGAGGCCGGGGCCGACTTTGTGGGCAACGAGTATCTCGCGAAGATCAAGGAAGGCTGGCTCGATTTCGACGTCATGATTGCTACGCCGGACCAGATGGGCCAGATCGGCCAGCTGGGCCGCGTGCTCGGTCCTCGCGGCCTCATGCCGAACCCCAAGGCGGGCACCGTCACGATGAACGTCGGCACCGCCGTACGTGAGTCGAAGGCGGGCAAGATCGAGTTCCGCGTCGACAAGGCCGGGAATGTGCACGCGGCCATCGGCAAGGTCTCGTTTGGCCTTGAGGCCCTGGAGCAGAACTTCACGGCCTTCATGGACCAGATCGTCCGCAGCAAGCCCTCGGCGTCCAAGGGCGTTTATGTCCGCAATGTCTCGGTCTCCAGCACCATGGGTCCGGGCGTCAAGGTGGACACCACCCCCTACCGAGGCTGAGCGCGATGAAGAAATCCGAGAAAGAGCAGCTCGTTTCGGAGCTCCGGGAGAAGATCAGCGGCGCGCAAGCGCTGTATTTCACCGACTTCACCGGCCTGAACGTCAAGCGCATGACCGAACTCCGCCGTCGCTTCCGGCGCGCCGGGGTCGAGTACGTCGTCATCAAGAACACCCTCGCCCTGCGCGCGGTCAACGAGAGCGGCCTCACCGGGGCGCGGCTCCGCGGCCCCACCGGGGTCGTGGTCGCGAAGGACCCCATCGCGGCAGCGAAGGTGCTGGTGACCTTCGCCAAGGAGCACGACCAGAAGCCGGCCACGAAGGGCGGCATCTTCGAGGGGAACCTGGTCGACGAGGCCATGGTGAAGCGGCTGGCCGCGCTGCCGAGTCGCGACGAGGCGCTGAGCCTGTTCGCGGGCAGCTTGAACAGCGTGCTGATGATGTTCTCGTTGGCGTTGGATGCCCGCAAGGAGCAGTTGGAGAACGGCTAAACCCGGGCGGCCGGGCCGGAAGGCCCGCCACCATGGAATTGTGATCACAACAATCCCAGGCCCGCCTGGGTTCGACACGGAGATAACACCACAATGGCTAACACCACGATCAGCAAGGAAGACATCCTCGAGGCGATCGGCGCCATGTCCGTCATGGACCTCGTCGACCTCAACGATGCGTTCAAGGCCAAGTTCAATGTGACCATCGCGGTCGCCGTTGGCGGCGGTGGCGGTGGCGGCGCGGCCCCGGCGGCCGCCGTCGAGGAGCAGACGGAGTTCTCGGTCATCCTCAAGGAAGCCGGGGCGAAGAAGATCCAGGTCATCAAGGTGGTGCGCGAGCTCACCGGCCTGGGCCTCAAGGAAGCCAAGGACATGGTCGATGGCGCCCCGAAGGAAGTGAAGGCCGGCGTCTCGAAGGACGAGGCCGCGCAGGTCAAGGCCAAGCTCGAGGCCGAAGGCGCCGTCGTCGAGGTCAAGTAAGCCCGAGACGGCAGACGGCAGACGGCAGTTGGCGGTCCTCCGGGCCCCGACTGCCGCCTCCGCCACCGGTCCCGCGGTCTACTTCCTCCACGCGACGCTAGTGAATCGAACCACACGTACCACTCCCGCAGTTCACACCTCCCACCCGTCTCCGCGGCCCGACGCCGCGGGGACGAGCGGGTTTTCGCCCTTTCCACGGGTGCGTCATGCCTGAACTCCTGAAGCAGATCGTCTTCGGTCAGCACGACGAGGGGATGGAAATGCCTCATCTCCTCGACATCCAGACCCGCGCCTTCGAGTCGCTCCTCCAACTCGACGCCGCCACGCACAACCGCGAAGACATCGGCCTCGAACGCGTCTTCAAGGACCTGTTCCCGATCGCCGACGTCCACGAGAATTTCTCCCTCGAGTTCGTGCGGTATGCCCTCGGCGAGCCGAAGTACTCCGTTGAGGAGTGCATCGAGCGCGACATGACGTACTCCGCGCCGCTCAAGGCCACCCTGCGCCTCATCATCAATGAGGACGTCAATGGCGTGAAGCGGCCCCGAAACATCATCGAGAAGGAAGTCTACCTCGGTGAACTCCCCCTCCTCACCGACCTCGGTACGTTCGTCATCAACGGCGCCGAGCGGGTCATCGTCAGCCAGCTGCACCGCTCGCCTGGCGTCGTCTTCGAGGAATCCACCCACCCCAACGGGCAGCGCCTCATCTCGTCGCGCATCATCCCGTTCCGTGGGTCGTGGGTCGAGTTCACGGTCGACATCCATGACGTGATCTACGTCCACATCGACAAAAAGAAGAAGTTCCCGGCCACCGCGCTGCTCCGCGCCTTTGGCTATGGGGCCAACTCGGACATCCTCCGGCTCTTCTTTGCGGTCAAGGACCTCGACCTCACCCGCAAGCGCGAGGGACGCGCCGAGACGCGTGAAGTGCTGGGCGCCATCATCGCCGAGGACATCACCCTCGCTGGTGAGGAAGCCGCGGCCGACGCTCCCAAGCTCAAGACCAAGAAGGCGCGGGCCGCAGCCGAGCGCGCCGCCGCCGACATCCTGGTCCGTGAGGGCGACGAGATTACCGAGGAAGTGATCAACCGCCTGGCGCGCCAGGGGGTGAAGTCGGTGAAGGTCTTCTGCTCCTACACGACCGTCGACCTCCGCGACGAGCTTGACGCCCACGAACGCGGGGAACGCGAGGTGCCGCGGCAGCTCTCCCACGATGTCGTCGACCCGGAGACGGGCGAGGTCCTCGCGGACGCCGGACAGCCGCTCAAGGAGACCCTGATCAAGCGCCTCCGCAAGGCAGACGTCGTCAAGGTGCAAACGTTCGTGCCATCCGGACGCGCCGAATCGGCGCTGATCCGCAATACGATCGGAAAGGATCCGACCGACCCGAAGCACATCGACCAGAAGGAACGCGACAAGAACAAGTGGGACGCAGACGCCGAAGCGGGCGCCGGCAAGGCCCTGCGTTCCATCTATATGCTCCTCCGTCCCGGCGACGCGCCCAACGACGAGACCGCGAAGCAGGCACTGGATCGCCTCTTCTTCTCGCCCAAGCGCTACGACCTGGGTCGCGTCGGTCGGTACAAGATCAACCAGCGCCTCAACCTCAACACCCACCCCGGCACCACCGTCCTCACCAAGGACGACTTCGTCGCGATCCTGCGCTACCTCGTCGAGTTGCACGAAGGGCGCGGTCACGTGGACGATATCGACCACCTCGGCAACCGCCGCATTCGCTCGGTGGGTGAGCTGATCGCGAACCAGTTCTCCGTCGGTCTTTCGCGCATGGCGCGACTGGTCAAGGAGCGGATGTCGATCAACACGGACCCCGAGAAGATCTCGCTGGACGACCTGGTCAACGCCCGGACAGTCTCGGCGGTAATCCAGGCGTTCTTTGGTTCGTCGCAGTTGTCGCAGTTCATGGACCAGACCAACCCGCTGGCCGAGCTCACGCACAAGCGCCGCCTGTCGGCCCTTGGACCGGGCGGCCTGACGCGCGAGCGTGCAGGCTTCGAGGTCCGCGACGTGCACTACTCGCAGTACGGGCGCATGTGCCCGATCGAAACGCCGGAAGGCCCGAACATCGGGCTCATTACCTCGCTGGCCTGCTTCGCCCGCGTCAACGACCTCGGCTTCGTCGAGACCCCGTATCGCGTGGTCAAGCACGGTAAGGTGACAGGTGATATCGCCTGGCTCGACGCCAACCGCGAAGAAGAGACGATCACCGCGCAGGCCAACGCCAAGCTCAACGAGGACGGCACGTTTGCGGACGAGCTGGTGCTCTGCCGCCAGCGTGGCGACGTGCCGCTCACCGCGCCGGACCGGATCGACTTCATGGACGTGGCGCCGGAGCAGTTGGTCTCCATCGCCGCGGCCCTGATTCCGTTCCTCGAGCACGATGACGCCAATCGAGCGCTCATGGGCTCGAACATGCAGCGCCAGGCGGTGCCACTGCTCAATCCACAGACCCCGCTCGTGGGCACCGGGCTCGAATCGAAGGTGGCCGAGGACTCCGGCGCCGTCGTGATCGCGCGTCGTGGAGGCGTGATCACGCGCGTCACGGCCGACGAGATCATCGTCGACGCCGGTCTCGTGGATCGCAGCCGCAAGGACGATGACACGCCCCTCGCGCGGCTCACGCAGCAGGATCGCTATCGCATCAAGAAGTACTGGCGCACCAACCAGGACACGGCGATCAACCAGCGCCCGATCGTCCGGCTGGGCCAGAAGGTCAAGAAGGGTGACGTGCTCGCGGATGGCGCCGCGACGGAAAAGGGCCAGTTGGCCCTGGGCTCCAACGTGCTGGTCGCGTTCATGCCGTGGTACGGCCACAACTTCGAGGACGCCATCGTGCTGTCCGAGCGACTGGTCAAGGACGACGTGTATTCGTCGATCCACATCCAGGAGCTGGAACTCCACGTGCGCGATACCAAGCGTGGCCAGGAAGAGATCACGCGGGAAATCCCGAACGTGGCCGAGGAGTCGTTGATCGACCTCGATGAGCGCGGCATCGTGCGCATTGGGGCGCATGTCAAGCCGGGCGACATCCTCGTCGGCAAGATCACCCCGAAGGGGGAGACCGAGCTGTCGCCGGAAGAGAAGCTGCTGACCGCCATCTTCGGTGAGAAGGCGAAGGACGTGAAGGATTCGTCCCTCAAGGTCCCGCCGGGTATGGAAGGGGTCGTGATCGACACCAAGATCTTCTCGCGGGTCGAGGATCAGGTGGTCGAGAAGGACCGCGGCGAGCGGATCGGTGAGGTGCGCCGCCTCGAGGGCGAGGACAAGGTGCGCGTCAACGACGTGCGCGACGACGAACTGCGCGACCTGCTCGAGGGCGAGACGGTGGCGCTGGCGCTCAAGGCCGGCACGGTGGAGGAGGGGATCGTCACCGGGACGGTGCTTACGCGCGACGTGTTGCGCGACCTGCGCTTCGCGCAGCTGGACCTCAAGACGTTCCGCGTCGAGAGCAAGAAGACCAACGATCGCGTGCGCGAGATCATCGATGCGGCCAACGAAGAAAAGGCCCGGATCGAGGAGCGCGCCGAGGAACGGATCGACCGCATCCTGCAGCCGGATGAGTTGCCCCCGGGCGTCATCCAGCTCGTGAAGGTCTACCTCGCCGAGAAGCGCAAGGTCTCGGTGGGCGATAAGATGGCCGGACGCCACGGGAACAAGGGTATCGTCGCGCGCGTCGTGCCCGAGGAGGACATGCCGTTCCTCCCCGACGGACGCCCGGTCGATATCGTCCTGAACCCGCTGGGCGTGCCGTCGCGCATGAACGTCGGGCAGATCCTGGAGACGCACCTGGGGTGGGCCGCCCGGATCCTGGGCTTCTACGCCAAGACCCCGGTGTTCCAGGGGGCGAATGAACGCGAGATCGGCCTGCTGCTCAAACTGGCCGGAACCACCTGGGCGCGGGCCACGCTGGCGTTACACACGGCGCCGCTCAACGTGTCCGACACGGACATCAAGGCGATCGTCGCGGACCTCCGCCCGAAGGGCGAGGTGGTGGACCACGTAGCCCTGCTGGCCGACGCGACGCTGAACGACCTGCATGGGCGCAACATGTCCGCCGAGACCAAGGACGTGTTTGGTCGGGTGCGGGAGTGCCTGACGCAGGCGGCCCGGGAGCTCGCCGAGCGCGAGGAAGCCGAGCTTGCCAACCAGAAGGCGCTGCACGTCGCGATCTCGGATGATGAGTCGCGCAGCGCCAGTGACCGTGCCGATGCCAAGGCGGCGCTCAAGGTGATCGAGAAGCGCATCGGCCGGGATCCGGCCGAGGTGCTGAACGACCTCGAGTTGCCCGCGCTGGCCATGATGCTGGGCAAGAAGTCGGAGGCCGATGTGGATCGCGCGGCCTGCGAGCTGATGCACCTCGCCGGCATCACCCCCGCGGGCAAGATGCGCATCCGCGACGGGCGCTCGGGCGAGCGGTTCAACTTCCCGGTGACGGTAGGCGAGATCTACATGCTCAAGCTCTCGCACCTCGTCGACGACAAGATCCACGCGCGGTCCATCGGGCCGTACTCGCTGGTGACGCAACAGCCGCTGGCGGGCAAGGCGCAGTTTGGTGGCCAGCGCTTCGGGGAAATGGAAGTCTGGGCGCTGGAGGCCTACGGCGCGGCGCACACCCTGCAGGAGATCCTGACGGTCAAGTCGGACGACGTGAACGGCCGCAGCCGGGTGTACGAGGCGATCGTGAAGGGCCAGAACCTGCCGGAGCCCGGGACGCCGGAGTCGTTCAACGTGCTCGTGAAGGAACTGCAAGCGCTCGGGATCTACGTGAAGATGGGGTCCAAGCACGAAGGGACCGCTAACGGCGCGCTGCCTGGCGCCACTGGGGAGGAGTAACCCATGATCGACTTTCGTAGCGCGCGCGAAACGCGCGCCTCAGCGTTCGACTTCATCCAGGTCCGCATTGCGTCACCCGAGGAAATCCGGGGACCCAAGGACCCCAAGGAGCGCGAGCGGCAGGAGATGCAGGGCCAGCGCACCTGGTGGTCCTGGGGCGAGGTCACCAAGCCCGAAACCATCAACTACCGCTCGTTCAAGCCGGAAAAGGACGGCCTGTTCTGCGAGCGCATCTTTGGTCCGGTGAAGGACTGGGAGTGCCACTGCGGCAAGTACAAGCGCATTCGCTATCGCGGGGTCATCTGCGATCGCTGCGGCGTGGAAGTGACGCTCTCCAAGGTGCGTCGCGAGCGCATGGGACACATTGAGCTGTCCGTGCCGGTCGCGCACATCTGGTTCTTCAAGACCCTGCCGTCCCCGATGGGCAACCTGCTCGACCTCACGCTCCGTGACCTCGAGAAGGTGATCTATTACTCGAACTACGTCGTCGTCGAGCCAGGCAACCAGGAGGTGCGCACGAACGAGCTCCTGGACGAGGATCGCTACCTCGAGCTCAAGATGAAGGCGAAGGCCGAGGGCGACACGCTGTACCATGCCGACATTGGCGCCCCCGCCGTGCGCGAGTTGCTCAAGCGCATCGACGTCGACAAGGTCGCCGACCAGCTCCGCAAGGCGGTGGCGGTCGAGACCTCGCAGCATCGCAAGAAGCAGCAGCTCAAGCGCCTCAAGATCGTCGACGCCTTCCGGACGTCGGGTGATCAGGGCGGTATTCGGAACAAGCCGGAGTGGATGATCCTGGACGTCGTGCCGGTCATTCCCCCGGATCTCCGCCCGCTGGTCCCGCTGGACGGCGGTCGCTTCGCGACATCCGACCTGAACGACCTGTACCGCCGCGTCATCAACCGCAACAACCGCCTGCAGAAGCTCATTACGCATCGCGCCCCGGAGGTCATCCTCCGGAACGAGAAGCGCATGCTGCAGGAGGCGGTCGACGCCTTGTTCGACAACGGCCGCCGCTCCAAGGCGATTCGCGGCCGCGGCAAGCGCCCCCTCAAGTCCCTGAGCGACATGCTCAAGGGTAAGCAGGGCCGCTTCCGCCAGAACCTGCTCGGCAAGCGCGTGGACTACTCGGGTCGATCGGTCATCGTCGTTGGCCCGGAGCTCAAGCTGCACCAGTGCGGTTTGCCCAAGGCGATGGCGCTCGAACTCTTCAAGCCGTTCATCATCCACAAGCTCGTGGAGAAGGGCATCGCGGAGACGGTGAAGCGCGCCAAGAAGATCGTGGAGCGCGAGAGCCCCGAGGTCTACGAGATCCTGGAAGAGATCATCAAGGACCATCCGGTGCTGCTGAACCGCGCGCCCACGTTGCACCGCCTCGGCATCCAGGCGTTCGAGCCGGTGCTCGTGGAGGGCAAAGCCATCCGTATCCACCCGCTCGTCTGCGCGGCGTTCAACGCCGACTTCGACGGTGACCAGATGGCCGTGCACGTGCCGTTGTCGTTCGAGGCCCAGCTGGAGGCACGCCTCCTCATGATCTCCTCGAACAACATCCTCAAGCCGTCCGACGGGCGCCCGATCGCCGAGCCGTCCCAGGACATCGTGCTGGGATGCTACGTCGCGACCAAGGCCTCCCAGGAACTGGAGAAGATCCAGAAGGACCCCAAGGCGCAGGTGGGCCTCAAGTCCTTCGGCACGGCGGGCCAGGTAGAGATGGCGCTCGCCAATTACCGCGTCGGGTACCACACGGCGATTCGCTACTTCGCCCTGTCCAAGGGCGAGTCGTCGTGGATCATCACGACACCTGGACGCGTGTTGTTCAACGCGATCGTGCCGCCGGAAGTGGGTTTCCAGAATCGCGAGATGAAGAAGAAGGCGCTCGGGGAGCTGGCCTTCGAGACGTTCCGTGCGTGCGGGTTGTCCCGCACGGTGGAGTTCCTCGACCGGCTCAAGGACTTCGGCTTCGCCAATGCGACGCGCGGTGGCGTCTCCATCGGGATCGAAGACCTGCACATCCCCGGGGAGAAGGAGTCGTTGCTGGAGGAGGCGGAGGAGCGCGTCGAGCGCTTCCAGAAGGCGTACGCGACCGGCAACATCACGAACGGTGAGCGCTACAACAAGGTGATCGACACCTGGACGCACGCGAACTCCGACGTGGCGGATGCCATGGTGAAGGCCATGCGTGAGTCCCTGGGCGGGTTCAACCCGGTGTTCATGATGTTCGACTCCGGCTCGCGCGGTAGCCGCGACCAGATCCGCCAGCTGGCGGGGATGCGCGGGCTGATGGCCAAGCCGCAGAAGAAGCTCACCGGTGGCATCGGCGAAATCATCGAAAGCCCGATCAAGTCCAATTTCCGTGAAGGGCTGTCGGTGCTCGAGTACTTCATCTCGACGCACGGTGCACGGAAAGGACTGGCCGACACCGCGCTCAAGACGGCGGACGCCGGATATCTCACGCGCCGGCTCGTCGACGTGGCGCAGGATGTTACGATCGCTGAGGAGGATTGCGGTACGATCCTCGGGCTCGACATCGCGGCGCTGAAGGAAGGCGAAGACGTGATCGAGGCGCTCTCCGAGCGTATCGTCGGAAACGTGGCGGCGGAGGACGTGATGGACCCGCACGCGCGTGATGAGGCGGGGCGCCCGCTCCTCCTGGTCGAGGCCGGCCAAATGATTGATGAGGAGACGGCACACGTCATCGAGGAGTCGGGGATCGAGACCGTGCGTATTCGCACGGTCCTGACCTGCGAAGCCAAGCGCGGGCTGTGCCGCATGTGTTATGGCCGCAACCTGGCCACGATGGGTATGGTGGACTTGGGCGAGGCCGTGGGCATCATCGCGGCACAGTCGATCGGCGAGCCGGGCACGCAGCTCACGCTGCGTACGTTCCACATCGGTGGGACCGCAGCTCGTATTGCTGAGCAGACGGCGCGCAAGTCGAAGGTCGCAGGCACCATCTCGTTTGGAGATCGCCTGGTGGAGGTCACCAATCCGGAGGGACAGCGCATCGTCACCTCCTACGAGGGCGAGATCATGATCCGCACCTCGAAGGACGCCAATGCCGCCATTGGCGCCCGGTTGGCCGTGCCACTCGGCGCGACCCTGTTCGTGAAGGACGGCGAAGAGGTCAAGAAGGACCAGGTCATCTTCACGTGGGATCCGTACACCAACCCCATCATTGCCGACATTGACGGCGAGCTGCGGTTCGTCGAGATCGTCGAAGGGGACTCGGTGTCCGAGGAACTCGATGAGCTCACCGGCTTGCGCCAGCGCGTGATCATCGAGGATCGCGAGAAGAAGCTGCACCCCCACATCGAGATCTGGCAGACCAAGGGCGGAAAGGAGAAGAAGGTCCGCGACTTCGTCATGCCGATCGGCGCTGTGCTGCTGGCGGAGGACGGCCACCAGATTCACGCCGGCGTCACGATCGCGAAGATCTCACGTGAGGCGTACAAGACGCGGGACATCACGGGCGGCTTGCCGCGCGTGGCGGAGTTGTTCGAGGCGCGAAAGCCGAAGGACCCGGCGACCATCTCGGAGATCGACGGCATCGTGAAGTTCGGCGACATCAAGCGCGGCAAGCGCGAAGTGTACGTGACGCCGGCCCGTGTGGACGGCGGGCAGTGGGTCATGGACGAAGCCGCGGAAGCCCAGTTGTACGAGGTCCCGGCGGGCAAGCACTTGCGCGTGCACGAGGGCGATCGGGTCCGGGCGGGCGACCGCCTCACGGAGGGCCCGGTGAACCCGCACGACATCTTGCGGATCAAGGGCCCGCGGGCCGTGCAGGAGTACCTGCTTAATGAAGTGCAGGAGGTCTATCGCCTGCAGGGCGTGAAGATCAACGACAAGCACATTGGCGTCATCGTGAAGCAGATGCTGCAGAAGGTGCGCATCGTCGATCCAGGCGAAACCGAGCACCTCGAGGGCGAGCACGTGGACAAGCAGGAATTCCGCGAGGTGAACGACAAGGCCAAGAAGAAGAAGATCAAGGCTGCCACGGCCGAGCCGCTCCTGCTCGGGATCACCAAGGCGTCGTTGACCACGCAGTCCTTCATCTCTGCGGCCTCCTTCCAGGAGACCACCCGGGTGCTGACCGACGCCGCGATTCGCGGTGCGCGAGACGACTTGATGGGGCTCAAGGAGAACATCATCATCGGCCACCTCATTCCGGCAGGCACCGGGCAGTTCCGGTACAGCAATGTCGAGATCGAGGGGACGGAGATGCCGACGGCGGAGTTGCCAGGCACGGAGGCACCGTTACCCAGCGTCTTCGCGGCGACCTTCGCCGAGGGGAGCACCTTCTCGTTCGGCGGCAACGACGACGAGTAGGGGACGTGCATCGGCAGTGACGAGGGGCCCGGGTAACCGGGCCCCTCGTCACGTTCTGGCGCTTGACGCCTTGCCATGCTCCCCGGAAGTTGCCGTGGTGAACCCCCGATGGTGGCACCTCGCTCTCGCGCTGCTCGCGGCGGGTCTGGCGTGGCGGCTCGCCCGCACCTTCGTCCGCCGGACGACACGGCGTGCGTTGATCCGCTTTCACCCACGGGTGGACCGCTACAAGCTCACGAACAAGCGACTGATCGTCGCGACACTGCGCGCCGACCCGGAGATCGCCGCCGCCGTGGAGCGTCACGCCGCCGACCACGGCGAGGCGGTCACCACGACCTGGGCCCGGGTGGATCGCTACCTCGATGAGATCGTCCCGTTCTTCAGCATCCTGGCGTACTACAAGGTGGGCTACGCCGTCAGTCGGGTGCTGCTCAATGTGTTCTACAAGGTAAGTGTCGAGTACGAGCGACCCGACCCGTTCCGCGGCCTGCCGCGCGATGCCGTCGTCATTTACCTGATGAACCACCGGTCCAACGCCGACTATGTCGTTGTGGCCTACGCGTTGGCTGGCGACGTGTCGTTGTCGTATGCCGTGGGCGAGTGGGCGCGTGCGTTTCCGCTGGAGTACATCTTCAAGTCGTTTGGGTCGTACTTCATCCGGCGACGGTACCGGGAGGTGCTCTACCACACGGTCCTCGCGCGATACGTCCAGCTGATCACCCGGAATGGGGTCACGCAGGGGATATTCCCTGAAGGTGGCCTGACCCGGGATGGGACGTTGCGTCCGGCGAAGGTGGGGTTGCTCGACTATGCGTTCTCGGTCGCCGTGGACCCCGCCCTGGCGGCACGGATGTACGTGATCCCGGTCGGGATCAACTACGACCGGGTGCTGGAGGATCGGTCCCTGCTGGCTGAACTCGGCGCCCGGGAGACGGGGAAGCGGCCGCCGCGTCTGGCCCAGATGCTCGACGTCGCCCGGTACCTCGTGTTCAACCTGGGGCGGCTGCTCACCCGGCGATGGCAGCGATATGGTCGCGCAGCCGTCACGATCGGTACCCCGGTCCCCGTCACTGCGTGGATCAACGACCTGGCAGGACGGGGCACCGACCTGTTCTCGCTGGAGCGAACCGCGCGGCTTGGCGAAGTCCAGCAGTTCTGCGACCGGGTCATGGAACGGGTGGGTGCGCTCATTCCCGTCACCCCCGTCTGTCTCGCCTGCGCCGCGCTCCAGACTTTCGACAGCGAGTTCGTGCGGCGGGCGGATCTGGTCGCCCGGATGGACGACCTGCGGGCCGTCCTTCCGGAATTGAACACGCGCGTGCTGCAGGTCGAGCGGTCCACAGACGAGGTCCTCGACAGGGCCTACCGTATGCTCCGGCTCCGGAGGGTCGTTGCTCGGGTAGGGGAGGGGTACCTGATTCTCGCCCGGGGGCGTCCGTTGATCTCCTACTACGCCAATGCCGTGGCGCACCTCCTGGGGGAGTATGCCGCCGGAATCCGATCCCGGGACGCCCTGCCGTCGCAGGACACTTCGGCAGAACTGGGGGCCGCGAAGCCTTGAATACCCGGGAGGGTGCCGGTATCTTCCCAGACTCTCCGCCCCCAGCGTGGGGGCGCGTTTTTTCGTACTCCCCAGGTATGCCGACGATCAACCAGCTCGTTCGCCGAGCTCGCAAGGACGTCCTGAAGAAGGAGAAGTCGCCTGCACTTAAGGCGAATCCCTTCCGTCGTGGCGTCTGCACGCGTGTCTATACAACCACGCCCAAAAAGCCCAACTCGGCGCTCCGAAAGGTCGCCAAGGTGCGGCTCACCAACGGGATCGAGGTTATCGCTTACATCCCCGGCGAGGGACACAACCTGCAGGAGCACTCGATTGTGCTCGTACGGGGTGGGCGTGTGAAGGATCTTCCGGGAGTGCGTTACCACATCGTACGCGGAACGCTCGACGCTGCCGGTGTCAACGGTCGCAACCGCAGCCGCTCCAAGTACGGGACCAAGAAGCCAAAGGCTGGCGCCGCAGGAGGTAAGAAGTGAGCCGACGCAAGAAGTCCGTAAAGCGACCTGTCCTGCCTGATGCACGCTACGACAGCCAAACGGTCTCGAAGTTCATCAACTCCTTGATGTTTCAGGGGAAGAAGTCCACGGCCGAGCGTATTTTCTACGGCGCCATGGATCTGGTTGAATCCCGCACCGCCCAACCTGGGGTCAACGTCTTCAAGCAGGCGCTGGCGAACCTCAAGCCGGTGATCGAGGTCAAGTCTCGCCGCGTCGGTGGTGCGACGTATCAGGTGCCCGTCGAGGTCCGGCCCGAGCGCCGCACCGCGCTGGCAATGCGCTGGCTGCTCTCCTATTCCCGCGACCGTAACGAGAAGTCCATGGCCGAAAAGCTGGCGGCCGAGGTCGTTGCGGCCTCCAAGGGCGAAGGAAACGCCATCAAGAAGAAGGAGGACACCCACCGCATGGCCGAGGCGAACAAGGCCTTCGCTCACTATCGGTGGTAGTCGGCCGGACACCAAGGCAAGAGGGGATGGGCGCTCGGGATTCCGGGCGCCCATTTTCTTTACTTGGGAAAGCCACGCCGCACCCTAGCGCACAGGCCACCGTGGGTTTCTTTTTCCCCGGGGGCTCGTCTCCCAATGGCTATCCATCGCACCGTTAGTGCAACCACTCCGACAGGCTCTCCTCCTGTGACCTCCGCTGGCACACCAACGCCGCGTCCCTCCCCGAGCGCCATCTTTCGCACGATGGCGGAAGGTGGTGTGCTGTTCTCAAGCGAAACCGAGGTGTACTTCGGGGTGAACACTGTCGGAGCCATCATCTGGGAGCTCCTCCCGAAGGCGACGACGGTGGAGCAACTGTGCGCTACCCTGACCGAACGGTTCCACGACGTCGGGCCGGAGCGCATCCGGCACGATGTCCTCTCGTTCATCTCGGACCTGCGAGCGAACGGACTGGTCGTCGATGGTGCGGAGACGGGCCGTGACCACGCCGCTGCGACAGGCGCTCCGTAAAGCGCATCGACTCTCGTTGGGCGACTGGAAGCGCGTCGCGAGCGGCTTTCGCGCGCTGCGACGCGCTATCCGCGACGTGAGAGACCGGCCGCAGGGCGAGTTCGTCTCCACCAGCACGGCCGCCCTTCAGCCCGACGTCGCGAGGCTTCCCGAAGCGCGGGCCATCGCCCTCGGGGTGAGCCGGGCCGCTGCTTACGGCTTTCTCAATCCAACTTGCCTCGCCCAGTCGCTGGCCATCCAGCGGTGCCTCGCCGATGTCGGTATCACCGGCGGCCGCATCCGGGTTGGCGTCGCGCGCCGTCGTGGCAAGTTCGTCGCCCACGCCTGGGTGGAGTTCGCCGGCGAAGTCATCGGAGACGATCGCGCGTCCGTTGAGCGGTACGAGCCGTTCGATGACCTCCACGTCCGCCCGGCCGGTTCGTGACGGCGATCGGCGCGGCGTTCGGGAGAGTGGGCAACGAACGCGAGGTCGTCACGGAACTGCTCCGACTGATGGGACATCGCGGCGACCAACCCGCCGGGGCTGCGCGGCACCCGCTCGGTGCCTTGGCCGCCACCGCATACGGGTGGGAGGCCGAGGCCGGCGTCGCGGGCGCTACAGCGGTGGCGACGGACCACGACGTTGCAGTCGTGGCTGACGCCAGCCTCTACTATGTGGAAGACCTGCGCCGGAGGCTTGGCCAGGGCACGCAAGAGAGAAATCCGGCGGCGTTGATCCTCGCGGCGTACCGTCAGTGGGGGGAGTGGTTCTGGGAGAGGATCGAAGGTGATTTCTCCTGCGTGGTAGCGGATGCCCGCTCGGGGCTGGTCATCGCCGCGCGAGATCATGTCGGGCGGCGACCGTTGCACTACACGGTGGACCACGACCAGTTGGTGGTCGGCTCCCTTGCGCGTGCCGTCGCGCTCGTGACGGCGAAAGAGCTCAACGCGCTCTCGGTGGCCGCCGCGGTGGGCGGTCTGCTGGGCGGTAGCATGGAGACGGGCTTCGCCGGGGTGCTGCCCGTTCCGGCCGGCGGCGCGATCGTCGCTCGCGGCGGCGTTGTCTCGGTGCGGCCATGGGTGGCCCCGAGGTTCAAGGTCGGTGGCCGCCCAAGGCTGGCGGAGTCGGGAGAGGCACTCCGGGGGCTGCTCGGGGCGGCCGTACGTGAACGGGTAGTCGCCCCCAGGACAGCCGTGTGGCTGAGCGGAGGCGCGGACTCCACCGCGGTTTTTGCCGCCGGCAACGCATCGGCCCAGGTCGGGTCGCTGCTCGCGCCCGTAAGCATCACCTATCCGGAAGGCGATCCGGCCCGAGAGGACGATCACATTCGCGCGACCACCTCGCACTGGAATGCCCGCGTCACCTGGATCGACTCGGAGGGAGTCGAGCTGTTCGAGCACCTGTCCACCAGGGTGGCGGTCCGGGATGACCCATACGCTCACACCTTCGAGGCCATGAACCTCAGGTTGGCGTCCACCAGCGCATCCATTGGGGCTCGCGTCGCGTTTGACGGGTACGGGGGAGACCAGCTGTTTCACGTCTCCGGTGTCTTTCTCGCAGACTACCTGGCGCGACTGAAGTGGCGGGCACTTCGCGATGCGATGCGGGAAATGGAGGTGAACGGAGTGCGGTCGTTCGTCTCCGCGGCGGTCCTCCCGCTGTTTCCGGACCGCATTCGCGAATGGCTGGATGCGCTGCGCGGCCGCGACGCGAATCGGGGCACCATGATCCGTCAGTCTCTGCCCTCGTGGATCTCCGAACCCTGGCGGCGAGACGAGCAGCTCCTGCGCCGCGCGGCCCTGGAGCCGTCCCGACGCCTGTTGGAGAGTCCGTCCGGGTTTGAGTCCCGCTGGTATGTCGAGACGCCCTACTTCCCCAGGGCGGCCGCGTGGGCGGCCGGCCTCGCGCTCCAGGCGGGAGTGGTGGTACGATCTCCTCTCCTCGACCGGAGGGTCCTCGATTTCGCTGCGAGCAGGCCCCTGTCAGAGCGGGTCTCTGCGTCCGACTCCAAGTTGCTGCTCAAGGCGGCCGTGCAGGGGCTCGCTCCCGCTTCCGTGTTGGCTCCGCGGCCGTTCAAGACGGGCATTCCGCGAGGGTACCTCGCGCGGCAAATGGACAGGTCGTTCCTCCCGATGTTCCGCCAGACGTTCTCCTCGCCTTCGAGGCTGGTGCACATGGGGCTCATAGATCAAGGCAAACTGGAAGCGGCGGTGGACCAGGTTGCAAGAGTCCCCGACCACATCACAAGAGTCCAGCTGTTCCTGACGCTTCAGGCCGAACTCTGGCTGCGGTCCATCGAGAAATCTTGCTCAGTTCGGAAATGAATTCTTGCCTGGCTGGGCAGCCGAAGTGGTGTCAGGCAACGACTTACATTGCAGGCCCCGCTCTTGTAAACTTGGCAAGGAAGTTGCATTGTAACTCTGCGTATCCGAACATAGGGAGGAGTGACATGTACCAGGCACCAACGTTGGAGCGGTTCGGGAGCTTCCGGGAGCTGACGCTCCAGCGCAGCACCAAGCGCGTGATCGGAGACGACCTGATTCCGGGCATCGGCTTGGATTGCGATGCGAACGCACCGCCGGGCGACCCGAAGGCTTGCATTCGTTCGTAAGTGCAAGAACCGCAAGTAGTTGAGGGGTCCACCCAACGGTGGGCCCTTCTGCTTTTAGAGGGCTTCTCCTGGCCGTCCAGAGTGTTACACAAGTGGAGTTTGGTAGTCCACCGAATTGGACTTTGCAGCGGAGCGGACATTGCGCCTTACAGCCGTGCGACCGAGCCTACCAACCGACTGTGAGCAAGGTCACATTGTCCACTCCGGCCTCAACAGAGCGTTGCGAGCGGGCATCACCACATTGAGCGGCTTTCGCTGATTTGCCGAACTATCACGCCTTCGGGGGCCTCCTCTCGTCAGAACTCAGCTTCGACGAGTTGCCCCCCGCACCCCCTGATGGGGAGTCCGACTGGTCCCTGCGGATCAGCGCGTCACCGCCTCCCGGTCCGCCCGGGGAGCGGCTCGGAGAGGATGCCGTCTATGGAGCGGTCAGGGTTCGCACGCTGACCTGTGCAGACGGAATCCGGCTGGCATACGACGATACCGGAACGTTCGACGTATCCGGTGATGGCCGGTCGATCACCTGGTATCCGCCGGAAGGATCGCGACCGGAGGAGGCCGCCCGCGCCGACGTGATTGGTCGCGTGTTGGCCGTCGCGATGCACCTGCAGGGAGTCTTTACCCTTCATGCGAGCGCAGTCGCGCCCAGGCCGGGGACGGGAGTCGCCTTGTTGGCTCCCAAGGGGTTCGGCAAATCGACGCTTGCGGCAGCGCTCCTCCGGGCCGGGGCCCGTTTGCTCTCCGATGACGCCGCACCCGTTCGCACCCCCGTAGCAGGAGGGGCACGTCTTTCCCCGGGGATTCACCAGGTCCGATTGTGGGGCGACAGCGCCGTGCGCGTTGGTCTTGCACCGCCAGCGGCTGAGGGCCGCAAAGTCGTGGTCACCGAGTTCAAGGAGCACGAGATCGTTAGGGACGCGGTTGCGTTCGACGCCGCATATGTCCTCCAGCCAGCGGCATCGGAGCTTGGGGCCCGGCCGGTCGAGCGCATCCAACTGGGCGAGATCGAGGGGGCGATGACGCTGGTGGAGCAGGCGAAGGTGGGGGCTTTGCTCGGAGGGCGGGAAGGACCTGCGTTTTTCGGGATGGCGATGTCCGTCGCGCAGCGCGTCCCGGTGTATGCCTTGAGAGTCGTCCGCGACCTCTCGCGCCTCGACGAGGTCGCGTCCACCATGATGGACTGGCACCGCGCTCCGCATGCGTGACTTGCTCGTCGTGCAAGGTGTCTCGAAGGCATTCGTCAAGCGGCGGAGGTGGTCGGAGCTGGTGCGTCGCCCCTTTCACTCGGAACGTGTGGCCGCCCTGCGTGACGTGTCGATGACCGTACGCGAGGGCGAGTTCTTCGGGCTGCTTGGGGCCAACGGCGCGGGCAAGACGACGCTGATGAAGGTGATTGCGACCCTCATGTTGCCGGATGCCGGACGCGTTGCGGTTGATGGTGCGGACGCCGTGGTTGATCCGGTCGCGGTGCGCGGCGCGGTGGCACTATCCCTGGCGAGCGAGCGGGGATTGTACTGGCGCCTGGATGCGCGGGAAAATCTTCGGGTGTTTGCGGTGCTCTCTGGTGTGGCCGAGGGCGAGGTCGCGACGCGAATCGAGGAGGCCCTTGGGGCGGTCGGCCTGGCTGACACCGGACTGCGGATGGTTAGTGAGTTCTCGAGCGGGATGATCCAGCGCCTGCTCATCGCGCGGGCCCTGCTCGCCCGTCCCAGGGTCTTGTTGCTGGATGAGCCGACGCGAAGCCTCGACCCGATCACGGCGCGCGACTTTCGTGCGTTCCTGCGGCGTGAGCTGACGAGTCGCGGATGTGCGGTGCTGCTTGCCACGCACAATGCGGATGAAGCGTTTGACCTCTGCGACCGCGTCGCGGTGCTGGAGCGGGGTCGGGTGCTGGCCACGGGCCGGGCGCACGACCTGGCGGCCGCCATCCACGGGCGCCGCTTTGCGGTGGACACCACCGCGGCGGGTGAGGGTTTCCTTCGAGCGCTGGCTGGCCGTGGTTTGGTGCTCAGCGTGGCACCTGGGGAGGCCACCGCGGCTCCCTTTGAGGGATGGACCCGCGTGGTGGTGTCAGTGGCCGGGGACGACGTGGCCGCCGCGGGGGCAGAACTGGTGAGCGCCCTTGTAGGCGCTGGCCATGCAGTGGCGAGCTGTGCCCCGGAGGGGACGTCGCTGGCCGACCTGATCCAGGCGGTCGTGGCGAAGGCCGGGGGGGAGCCGAGGTGAGTCGAACGGTGTGGGCCCTGGTGCGCGCCGCGTGGCTGACCGCCACGAGTTATCGCCTGCAGACGGTGATGACGGTGCTGACGCTGTGGGTGACCGTCGTGCCGGTGTACTTCCTGGCGACGGCGCTGCAGCCCACGATGGCGGCGGCGATTCAGGACGAAGGGCGGTCCTACTTCCCGTTCATGTTGACCGGGGTGATCGCCATCTCTCTGGTCAGTGTGTGCGTCACGGCGGTGCCGTCGGCGGTGCAGTCCGGGATAGGCAGTGGCTTCTTGGAGTCCCTACTGGCGACACGTGCCCCGCGGTCGGCACTCGTGGTTGGGCTGGGGGCGTACCCGATCCTGTGGGGGGTGCTCCGGGCGGTGCTGATGCTGGCCGCGGGAGTCGCGTTAGGCGCGCGTTGGCACCTCGGGGGCATTCCGCTGGCTGGCGCCATCGCGGTTCTGGTCGTGGTGGTTCATTGGGCGATCGGGTTGGTGGCGGCCGCGATGATTGTCGCCTGGCGCACCGCCGGGCCGCTCACGACCGCGGTGGTCGTCGCATCCACCCTCTTGGGTGGCGCGTACTATCCCACGCAGGTGATCCCGTCGTGGATCCAGCGCCTGTCCGTCGTCGTGCCACTCCAGTATGGGCTTCGGGCGTTCCGGCAAGTCCTCTTTGGTGGTGCGGACCTTGCGGCAGTCTGGAGCGACGTGGCGGTCCTGTTGGCTTTCGCCGTTGCGTTCACGGCGATAGGCTATGGGGCGTTGATCCTCTCCCTGCAGTACGCCCGCCGCCGTGGCTCCCTCAGCCACTTCTGATCCCATGACTTCGCCGATGTGCCACACTGTGTGGTCCCGTGCCGCTGAAGCCTGAGCTGGGCCGGCTCCTCCCTCGCGAGGTGCAGGTGCTCCTCTTGACCGCGGGGGGAAGCGGAAACGACGAGGCGCTGCGTCAGCTCCTCGCCGCTGACCTGGATTGGGGGGAATTGCTTGTTGGGCTGGAGTGGGAGCGTGCCGTCCCCGTGGCCTGGTGGCGGCTCAAGCAGCTTGGGGCGAGTGCGACGTCGCCTGGGGGGGCGGCCCTCGAGCGGCTCAGTCGGGTGACTGAGTTCCGGGCGCTGGCCCTCGAGGACCGGCTGCGGCGGACCTTGGCGGGGCTGCAGGAGGCCGGGATTCCTGCCATCCTCCTGAAGGGCGCCGGGCTCGCTCTGACGGTTTACCCCTCGTTTACGCAGCGCCCAATGGGAGACATCGACTTATTGGTCTCCCCACACCACGCGCGGCGCGCCTGGGACCTGGCACTGGCACAGGGGTGGGTGTGGGACGACTACACGTATCCGGAGGGGCACTATCAGGCGCATCACCATCTGCCGCCGCTGTTCGATGGGGCGCGAACGGGGGCGCGACTCGAGCTGCACACGGCGTTGAGCCTGAACAGCCACCCGTTCGCGATGTCGTTTGAGGAAGCGCAGGCTGCCTCGAAGGCGATTCCGGGGTGGGACGACGGTCGGACACGGACCCTGGATGCGGAGCACACGCTGATTCACATCGCGGTGCACTTTGCGTGGGCGCATTTGGCGTCCTTCGGGATCTGGCGCCTGGCCCGTGACCTCGATGCGCTGGCGCGATCGGGCCTGGACTGGGGCCGTGCCGGGGAGATCGCGCGGCAGTACCGAGCGGAGCCCGCGTTGTATTGGAGCCTGCGCCTGTGTTCCGCACTGAGTGGGGTCGACGTGGCACCTGCCGGCGTGTTGGGGTCTTTGGCGCCTCGGCGGTCAGAGTGGCTGCTGGCCATGTTGGAACGCCACCTCGCCATGCACGTGGTATCGCGCATCACCCCGTGCCCCAGTGAGAAGTTGCGTCGACTGATGTGGAGCCTGGCCTTGTCCCCAGCCCGTACCGCGACGTCATCAGCTCGGCCGTGGGACTCGGAGCCGTCCCGTCTACCCGCGGTGTATACCGGCGAGATGGGGGTGCTCAACCGGGTGCGATCCCAGTGGTCACATGCCCGGGATTGGCGGCGCTATCTGGGTGCTTTGCGGGGTAGTTCCCCTACCTGAGACGTTTCGGTGCGACGGAGCGCGAAAGTTCTGCTCTGGCATTGACTTCGGTGGCGGGGCGGGTGACATTTGTCGGCTCTCGCGGCAGATCGTTGTCACGGGGTGTTTGGCCGACGTACTGCGCGTCGGCGCCTGATGGGCCCGCACTGGGCGGGGGAGCTGCAGCGTCCGATCGGTCCTCTGTGGAGAAACCGATTCCCGAAAAGCGACGCAGGACAATTCAACGTCGAGCGCAGGATGGCTCGGCGCGCCATGGGTCCCCACACGTGCGGCAGCGGCGTGCGCACCCGGCGACGGCGGATGGATACCGGCCTCTGGGACGAGGGGCGTCAGGTCCACCCGCGTTTTTGCTGGTGACGTTTTCTGGTGTGGCCGAGGCCGCGCCTTGACGAGATAAACGACCGACAATGCCACGTACGACTCCGCTCGAGCATTACCGCAACATCGGCATCATGGCCCACATTGATGCCGGGAAAACGACCACGACCGAGCGCGTCCTCTATTACACGGGGAAGAGCCACAAGATCGGCGAGGTCCATGATGGTGCGGCGACCATGGACTGGATGGAGCAGGAGCAGGAGCGTGGGATCACGATTACGTCGGCAGCCACGACCTGTTTCTGGAAGCGGCATGGATCGAGCCAGGACAAGGGTGAAGGGCCGGAGTATCGCATCAACATCATTGATACGCCCGGGCACGTGGACTTCACGGTAGAAGTCGAGCGATCGCTGCGCGTGCTGGACGGTGCGGTGGCCCTGCTGGATTCGGTGGCTGGTGTCGAGCCCCAGACGGAGACGGTGTGGCGTCAGGCCGACCGCTACCGCGTTCCGCGGATGATCTTTGCCAACAAGATGGATCGCGTGGGGGCGAACTTTGAGCGGTGCGTGGAGATGATCCGCGACCGCCTGACGAAGGCCGCGTGCCCGATCCAGCTGCCGGTGGGCTCTGGTGAGTTGTTCACCGGGCACATCGATATCGTGGAGCGGAAGGAGTACATCTTCCACAACGAGACGCTGGGCAAGACGTTCGACGTGGTGGACGTCTCCGACGAGTTCAAGGCAGCAGTGGAGCAGGCGCGCCATGATCTCATCGAGGCCGTGGTCGAGCACGATGAGGCGTTGATGGAGAAGTACCTGGCCGGCGAGGAGCTGTCGGTGGACGAGATCCGGTTGTTGATCCGTCGGGCGACGTGCTCGATGAAGTTCACGCCGATTCTGTGTGGCGCGTCATTCAAGAACAAGGGTGTGCAGGCGCTGCTGGATGCCGTGATCGACTACCTGCCGGCACCGGTTGATGTCGAGGCGATCCAGGGTCACCTCCCGCACCACGACGAGACGTTTGATACCCGCGCGGTCAGCGACGAGGCGCCGTTCGCCGCGTTGGCATTCAAGATTGCGACGGATCCGTTCGTCGGAAAGCTGACCTTCTTCCGCGTGTACTCCGGCATGCTGGTCTCGGGCAGCCACGTGTACAACTCGACGAAGGACAAGCGCGAGCGCATCGGGCGCCTGCTGCAGATGCATGCGAACAAGCGCGAGGAGATTCCGGAGGTGCGCGCCGGCGATATTGCTGCGGCGATCGGGCTCCGCGATACCCGAACGGGTGACACGCTGTGTGATGATGATCATCCGATCATCCTCGAAGCGATGAAGTTCCCGATGCCGGTTATCGAAGTTGCGATCGAGCCGAAGACCAAGGCCGACCAGGACAAGCTGGGCATCGCCCTGAACAAGCTGTCCGAAGAAGATCCGACGTTCCGCGTGCACACGGACACGGAAACCGGGCAGACGATCATCGCGGGGATGGGAGAGTTGCACCTCGAGATCATCGTCGACCGCATGATGCGCGAGTTCAAGGTCGAGGCGAACGTGGGCCGGCCGCAGGTGGCCTATCGCGAGACGATCAAGAAGCGCGTCGACAAGGTCGAGGGGAAGTTCATCCGGCAGTCCGGCGGCAAGGGCCAATACGGGCACGTGGTCATCAACGTGATGCCGGGCGAAGTGGGGCACGGATTCGTGTTCGAAGACAAGATCGTCGGCGGCACGATCCCGCGGGAATACATCGGCCCGGTGGAGCAGGGGATCAAGGAGGCGCTGGAGAACGGCGTCCTGGCCGGGTATCCGATGGTGGACGTGAAGGTCGAGCTGGTGTACGGCTCGTACCACGACGTCGACTCGTCGGAAATGGCGTTCAAGATTGCGGGTTCGATGGCAGTGAAGGAGGGGGCCGCCAAGGCCCAGCCCATCCTGCTCGAGCCCATGATGAAGGTCGAGGTGGTGTCGCCGGAGCAGTACATGGGCGACGTCCTCGGTGACCTGTCGTCGCGGCGGGGCAAGATTGGTGGAATGATGCAGCGGGGCGAGGCCCAGGTCATCGCCTCGACGGTCCCGTTAGGCGAGATGTTCGGGTACTCGACGAAGCTCCGGTCGATGACGCAGGGGCGCGCGGTGTACTCGATGGAGTTTTCGCATTACGAGGAAGTGCCGAAGAGCAAGGCGGAAGAGATCGTCTCGAAGAGCAAGTAACCGCAGTCCAGTCCACTTCACCGGAACGCAGCAATGGCAAAGGCAAAATTCGAGCGGAACAAGCCGCACGTAAACGTGGGAACGATCGGCCACGTCGATCACGGGAAGACGACGCTCACCGCCGCCCTGACGAAGATCTCGTCGGACAAGGGCTACGGGACGAAGTACGTCGCCTACGACCAGGTCGCCAAGGCCTCCGAGTCGCAGGGCCGTCGTGACCCGACGAAGATCCTGACCATCGCGACGTCCCATGTGGAGTACGAGACGGATGCGCGCCACTACGCGCACGTCGACTGCCCGGGGCACGCCGACTATGTGAAGAACATGATCACCGGCGCCGCGCAGATGGATGGCGCGATCCTGGTGGTCTCCGCGGTCGACGGCCCGATGCCGCAGACGCGCGAGCACATCCTGCTCGCCCGTCAGGTCAACGTGCCGAACATCGTGGTCTTCCTGAACAAGTGCGACCTCGTCGAGGACGCCGAGCTGCTCGACCTCGTGGAACTCGAGGTGCGCGAGCTGCTCAACAAGTACGGCTACCCGGGCGACGACGCCCCGGTCATCCGTGGCGCCGCGATCCGCGCGATCGAAGGCGACCCGGCGTGGGTGGCGAAGATCCAGGAGTTGTACGATGCCTTGGACTCGTTCATCGCCGAGCCGACGCGCGACATCGACAAGCCGTTCCAGATGCCGGTCGAGGACGTGTTCTCCATCACGGGTCGCGGTACGGTGGCCACGGGGCGCATCGAGAAGGGGAAGGTGAAGGTCGGCGACGAACTCTCGCTCGTGGGCTTCGGCTCCGACAAGAAGACGACCGTCACCGGCGTTGAGATGTTCCGCAAGCTGCTGGACGACGGCCAGGCGGGCGATAACGTCGGCTTGCTGCTCCGCGGCGTCGACAAGAAGGAAATCGAGCGCGGGATGGTGCTGGCGAAGACGGGTTCCATCACGCCGCACACGAAGTTCCTGGCCGAGGTGTACGTCCTCACGAAGGAAGAAGGGGGCCGTCACACGCCGTTCTTCAAGGGCTATCGCCCGCAGTTCTACCTCCGCACGACGGACGTGACGGGCTCGATCGAGCTGCCGGCCGGCACGGAGATGGTGATGCCGGGTGACAACACGCAGATGACCATTGAGCTGATCACGCCCGTGGCGCTCGAGGAGCAGCTGCGTTTCGCGATCCGCGAGGGTGGCCGGACGGTCGGTTCTGGCGTGGTCACGAAGATCCTGACGTAATTCGGGGCGGCGGTCGCGTTGATCACGCGATCGCCGCTTTCCACGTTTAACGGGGAAGAGCAATGGCAGGTCGCATTCGAATTCGGTTGAAGGCGTTCGATCACGCCGTGATCGACCAGGCGGCGTCGGACATCGTCCGGACGGCGGAGAAGACGGGGGCGCAGGTCTCCGGTCCGATCCCGCTGCCGACGAAGACGCGCCGCTGGACCGTGCTGCGGTCCCCGCACGTTGACAAGAAGTCGCGGGAGCAGTTCGAGCTGAAGACCCACAAGCGCGTGATCGACATTCTGGATTCCCGCTCGCAGACGGTGGACGCGCTGACGAAGCTCGACCTGCCGGCCGGAGTGGACGTCGAGATCAAGGTTCAGTAGGGAGACGGCAGGCGGCAGATGGCGGACCGCAGCGACGGTCGGCCGGGCGCCCGGTGTCTTGAGTCCAACGGCAGGAGTCCGGCGCGCGATGGCGGCCGGTGCCGTGACTATTCGACTTTATAGGGGCAACATCATGTTAGGTATGATCGGGAAGAAGCTGGGGATGACCCAGATCTTCAATGAACAGGGGCAGCAGATCCCCTGCACGGTGGTTGAGGTCAAGCCGAACCCCGTCGTGCAGGTGCTGGCCAACGAGGCGGACAAGCCCGGCTACAAGGCCGTGCAGGTCGGGTATGGCAGCGCGCGCACCGCGCGTGCGCCGCGAAAGGGTGAAGCCAAGAGCCCGAAGGGGCACCGGGCCTCCAAGGCGGCCGTGGGCCATGCGTCAAAGGCCGGCTTGCAGGCGCCGCCGCGGGTGCTGCGCGTCTTCCGCTTGGATGACATGGCGAGTGCACCGGAGTACAAGGCGGGCGACGTGATCGACGCGTCGATCTTCCAGGCCGGCGAGATGGTGAAGGTGACGGGCACGACGAAGGGTCGCGGCTTCCAGGGCGTCGTGAAGCGCTATGGCATCGGCGGCGGTCCGAATACGCACGGCAACACCAAGCATCGTCGGCCTGGATCCATTGGCGCCGGCACGGATCCATCGCGGGTCATCAAGGGAAAGCGCATGCCGGGGCACTACGGCTCGGATCGCCACACGACCATCAACCTCCGCGTCGAGAAGGTCGATGCCGAGCGTCACTTGCTGTACATCCGTGGTGCAGTGGCCGGCGCGGCCAATGGCATCGTGCTTGTGCGGAAGCAGGGGTAACCGATGTCTGATACGACCAACTTCGACGCCGCGGTGTTTACCGCGTTAGGCACCGCCCGGGAACGGGTGTCGCTGCCCGCGGCCACGTTCGACGGCACCGTGAACATGCCGGCCATGCACCTGGCCGTGAAGGCGTACCTCGCCAACCAGCGACAGGGAACGGCGTCCACGAAGACGCGCGGCCTGGTCATCGGTGGCAACGCGAAGCCCTGGAAGCAGAAGGGGACCGGCCGCGCACGACAGGGATCGACGCGGGCTCCCCACTGGCCAGGCGGTGGTACCGTCTTCGGTCCGCACGGTGATCGCAACTACGAGCAGTCGCTGCCGAAGAAGGTCAAGCAGCTGGCCCGCCGCAGCGCACTCAATGCACGTGCGAGAGAAGCCGCGGTGTATGTCATCGACAGCTTCACATACACCACGCCGAGCACGAAGACACTTCTGGCCCTGCTGGAACGGATGGGTGTGTCGGGGCAGAAGGCGCTCGTCCTGACCGACGGGAACAAGCCGAATGTCCACCTGAGTGGCCGCAACCTGCCCAAGGTGCACGTGATGGCGTACGCCGACGTGACGACCTACCATGTGTTGTGGTCGGATGTCGTCCTGATCGAAGCGGGCGCCATTGGACATACGTTGGCACCGGTGGCCGAGAAGGCCGCGGCGCCTGCGGTGAAGAAGGCGAAGGCCCCGACGGCGGCCAAGCCGGCGGCGAAGGTCGCCACCAAGAAGCCCGCCGCGAAGAAGGCGGCGTCGGCCAGTGACAAGAAGCCGGCCGCGAAGAAGGCCGCCAAGAAGAAGGAGGACTAAGCGATGGCAACGCTACATCGTACCATCGTGCGTCCGGTGGTCACCGAGAAGACGTCCGCGGCCTATCAGGCGCGCGGGGAGTACACCTTCCAGGTGGCGAACGACGCAACGAAGCCGGCGATCCGCCAGGCGATTGAACGCCTGTTTGGAGTGAAGGTGACCGGGGTCTGGACCATGAACACGCGCGGGAAGCCGCGGCGGAACATGGGGAAGGCCGCTGGGCTCCGGCCGAGCTGGAAAAAGGCGATCGTGACGCTGAAGTCCGGCGACAAGATCGACATCTTCGAGGGCTGAGCCGATCATGGGAATCCGTCAGTTCAAGCCGGTGACGAAGGGCACCCGGTTCCGTTCGGTGCCTGACTTCGCGGAGATCACGCGAAGCACCCCTGAGAAGTCGCTGCTGGAGCCGCTCAAGAAGAGCGGCGGTCGCGACAACCACGGTCACATCGCCATGCGACGTCGTGGCGGTGGACACAAGCGCATGTATCGCATCATCGACTTCAAGCGCCAGCGGTTTGGCGACGTGGCGACGGTGCGCGAGATCGAATATGACCCGAACCGCACGGCGCGCATTGCGCTGGTGGAGTACGCGGACGGGGAGAAGCGCTACATCCTCCACCCGAAGGGGTTGTCGGTGGGCGACACGGTGGTGTCCGGGCCTGGCTCGGACATCCGGACGGGGAACGCGCTTCCGTTGGGTGAGGTACCGCTCGGCACCTCGGTGCACAACATCGAGCTGGTGCCCGGGAAGGGCGGCCAGGTGGCCCGGTCGGCGGGGATGTCGGCCGAGGTCGTGGCGAAGGAAGGTGAGTACGTGACGCTGCGGATGGGGTCGACGGAAATGCGGCGCCTGCACATGCGCTGCCTGGCGACGATCGGCGAGGTCGGCAATGCCGAGCATGAGCTGTTGTCGTGGGGCAAGGCGGGGAAGACGCGCTGGATGGGGCGTCGCCCGAAGGTGCGCGGTGAAGTGATGAACCCGGTGGACCATCCGCACGGTGGCCGCACGCGCGGTGGCCGGAACGTGGTGAGTCCGTGGGGCAAGAAGGAAGGCGTCAAGACGCGCAACATGAAGAAGCCGTCGACGAAGCTGATCGTCCGCGGCCGCAAGCGCGGCAAGGCGACGCAGTCCGGGTTCTAACGATCAACGACTGAGATCCTATGGCTCGCAGTGTCAAGAAGGGACCGTTCGTGCAGGAGGCGCTGATGAAGAAGGTGCTCCTCATGAACTCCAGGAACGAGAAGAAGGTGATGAAGACGTGGTCGCGGGCGAGCACGGTGCTCCCCGACTTCGTGGGTCACACCTTCGCGGTGCACAACGGGAACAAGTTCATCCCGGTGTACGTGACCGAGAACATGGTGGGACACAAGCTCGGGGAGTTTTCGCCGACGCGCCTGTTCCGCGGCCACTCGGGGAACCGTCCGACCGACAAGAAGGCGCCCACGCCCTCGGCGCCGAAGGGAGGCAAGTAAGCCATGAGTCGCAAGAGCCGGGCGCGCACGGCGCGTTATGAGGCGGAGCGCAAGGCGGCGCCCGCGTCGGCCACGCAGCGCGCCACGCGGCAGTCGCCATACAAGATGCGGCTGGTCGCCGACCAGATCCGCGGCGTGAGCGTCAATCAGGCGCTGTCGTTGCTGAAGTTTTCGAAGAAGAAGGCGGCCGTTGAGATCGCCAAGGTGCTGGAGTCGGCGGTGGCGAACGCGGAGCAGACCGCCCGCGCGAACAACGAGTCGGTGGACGTCGACGCGTTGTACGTGAAGACGGCGATCATCAATGAAGGACCGAAGCTCAAGCGGTGGATGCCGGCAGCCCAGGGCCGGGCGACGCCGATTCATAAGCGAACCAGCCACGTCGAGATCGAAGTGGCGGAGAAGGCAGGCCGTTAATGGGACAGAAGACCAATCCGATCGGATTCCGCCTTGGAATCACGAAGCAGTGGCGCTCTCGCTGGTTTGCGAACCGCGACTTTCCGCAGCTCCTGAAAGAGGATGCGATGTTGCGGAAGTACATCAAGACGCGCCTGGGCCACGCGGCGATTTCCGACGTGCACATCGAGCGGAAGCCGGGGAAGGTCGTCGTGACGATCCATACCGGTCGCCCCGGGGTGGTGATCGGGAAGAAGGGTGCCGAGGTCGACAAGCTGCGTGAGGAAATCGCGCGATTGTCCGGCAAGGAAGTGGGGGTGAATGTCGAGGAGATCAAGCGCCCGGAGTTGGATTCCCAGTTGGTGGCCGACAACATCGCGAACCAGCTGTCGCAGCGTATCTCGTTCCGTCGCGCGATGAAGCGGGCGGTGCAGAGCGCGATGCGGATGGGGGCACTCGGCATCAAGGTGAAGGCGGGCGGCCGTCTGGGTGGTGCCGAGATCGCGCGCGTGGAGGGGTACCATGAGGGCCGGGTGCCACTGCACACGCTGCGCGCCGACATCGACTATGCGACGTCCACGGCGAAGACGACGTTCGGGACGATCGGGGTGAAGGTGTGGATCTTCCGCGGGGAGGTCGTTGAGGATCGTCGGGGGAAGACCTACTCCACGGGATCGTAAGGAACACCACTAAAAGGCGAAGCACGGGCAGCACGAGCGGCCCGGGCAGCACGAGAGCCAGCGTCCTCGCGGCGCATAACGATACAGGGCAATGCTAAGTCCGAAGCGAGTCAAATTCCGCAAGATGTTCAAGGGCCGCACGAAGGGCCTGGCGACGCGTGGGGCCGAGGTGTCGTTCGGCCACTACGGGTTGCAGGCGCTCGAGCCGGCGTGGGTCACGAACCGGCAGATCGAGGCCGCGCGCGTGGCGCTGACGCGTCACATCAAGCGTGGTGGCAAGGTCTGGATCCGCATCTTCCCGGACAAGCCGATTACGAAGAAGCCTGCCGAGACCCGCATGGGAAAGGGCAAGGGATCGCCGGAAGGGTGGGTCGCGGTGGTCCGGCCCGGTCGCGTGATGTTCGAGCTGGAAGGCGTGACACTGGATATCGCGCAGAAGGCGATGGCCCTGGCGGCGGCCAAGCTGGGCGTGAAGACGAAGTTCGTGGTACGCGAGGAGGCGCACACGGATGCGAGCTGAAGAGATTCGCGAGATGAGCGTGGCGGATATCGGCGCCCGCATTGCCGAGATGCAGGAGGAGCAGTTCCGCCTGGAGTTCCGGGCGGCGACTGAACCGCTGGAGGATCCGCTGCGCCTGCGCGCGATCCGCAAGGACATTGCGCGCATGCAGACGGTACTGCGTGAGCGCCAGCTGGCCGCTGCGGCCACGCGATAAGGGGCACCGAACATGGCCGAGATGACCAACAACGGGCAGCCAGCCGACCGAGCCGCACGCAAGGTACGCGTGGGGCTGGTGGTGAGCGACAAGATGCAGAAGACGGTGGTTGTGCGCCTGGACCGGCGCGTCCCACACCCGGTGTACGGGAAGATGGTGACGCGTTCGCTGAAGGTGAAAGCGCACGATGAGGAGAACGCAGCCAAGCGCGGGGACACGGTCCGGATCATGGAGACGCGTCCCCTGTCGAAGGACAAGCGCTGGCGCGTGGTCGAGATCGTTACTCGCGCGCAATAGGAGGGCGGACCGATGATCCAGCAGGAATCGATGGTTCGCGTGGCGGACAACTCGGGCGCCAAGAAGGCGCTGGTGATCCGCGTGCTTGGCGGGACGCGCCGCCGCTACGCCGGCCTTGGCGACAAGGTGGTGATTGCGGTGAAGGACGCGCTGCCGAGCGGGACGGTGAAGAAGTCGGCCGTGGCGAAGGCCGTGGTTGTCCGGACGGTGAAGGAGACCCGCCGCAAGGACGGGACGTACATCCGCTTCGACGAGAATGCGGTCGTGATCATCAATGATGCGGGCGAGCCGGTGGGCACGCGCATCTTCGGCCCGGTGGCGCGCGAGCTGCGCGACAAGCGGTACATGAAGATCGTGTCGCTGGCGCCGGAGGTGTTGTAGCATGCGAGTCCTCAAGTACCGGAAGAACGACGGGAAGCGCCTCGGCGCGGGCCGTCACGCGATCAAGGCGGAGCGGGTCAAGCTGCCGATCACGAAGGGTGACACCGTGCGGGTGATGCGCGGCGAGGATGAAGGGAAGGAAGGCAAGGTGCTGCGCGTCTTCACCAAGACCGGCCGGATCACGGTGGAAGGGGTGAAGATGGTCAAGCGTCACCGGAAGGCCCGGCGCGCGGAGGAGCAGAGCCAGATCATTGAGATGCCGGCGCCGATCCACCATTCGAACGTGATGTTGCTCGACCCCAAGTCGGGAAAGCCGACGCGTGTGAAGCACCGCATCGACGCCGACGGGACCAAGGAGCGGATCGCGGCGAAGAGCGGGGACGCGATTCCCCGTTCGCGCTAACGTCCGAGGACTCAAGACATGGCAACCAAGGAAAAGAAGAGTGGCGCTGGGACGCCCAAGGGCGGCTCGGGTGGCGGCAAGGGCGGTGAGCGCAAGTCGATGCTGCCCAAGGGGCCGCACGCGGGCGCGAAGATCCCGACCCCGGCGCCCCGCCTCCGCGAGCACTACAAGGCCACAGTGCGTGCGCGCCTCATGGCGCAGTTCAAGCTGACGAACCCCCACCAGGTGCCGCAGCTCGAGAAGATCGTGATCAACGTCGGGATGGGCGAGGCGATCAAGACCCCGAAGGTGCTCGATTCGGTGGTAGAAGAGATCGCCCTGGTCACCGGCCAGCGCCCGGTCCGCAAGAAGGCGAAGAAGTCGATCGCCAACTACGGGTTGCGCGAGGGGCAGGAGATCGGCGTCGCCGTCACGCTGCGCGGGACGACGATGTGGGAGTTCCTCGACCGGTTCGTCAACGCGGCGCTGCCACGCGTCCGCGACTTCCGCGGACTCGGCACGCGGTCGTTTGACGGCCGCGGGAACTACTCGATGGGGATCAAGGAGCAGATGATCTTCCCCGAGATCAACTACGACATGATCGAACAGATCCACGGGATGGACATCACCTTCGTCACGACGACGAACAAGGACGACCAGGCCTTCGCGTTGCTGCGCGAGCTCGGGATGCCGTTCCGCGGTGACGACCGTCCGATCCAGGTGCAGTTCCAGGGAGGCGCGTAAATGGCCAAGACGAGCAAGATCGTGAAGAACGACGAGCGCAAGGCGCTGGTCGCCCGGTACCGCGAGCGGCGCAAGGCGTTGCTCGCCATCGTGAAGAGCCCGAAGTCGACGGATGCCCAGAAGGCCGCGGCGTACGCGAAGCTGCGCAAGCTGCCGCGCAACTCGTCGGCCGTGCGGATCCGCAATCGGTGCAGCATGACCGGGCGCTCGCGCGGGTACGAGGGCTTCTTCGGCCTCGGGCGCATGGCGTTCCGCGAAATGGCATTGAACGGGCTGATCCCTGGCGTTCGCAAGGCGTCCTGGTAGGCTGGTGGCAGGTCGAAGGCTGCAGGCGACAGGCAAGCGACCACACGTTGAACACTGATTCCTCCGCGTCCGCAGGGATACGGGAGGAGAGAGAGAAACCGAATGAGCATGACCGACCCGATCGCCGATATGCTCACGCGCATCCGCAATGCTTGCGGATCGAAGCACCGTCGCGTGGACATGCCGGCGTCGAAGATGAAGGCGGAGATCGCCCGCATCCTCAAGGAGAACAACTTCATCCAGGACTACCGCCTGGTGGAGTCTGAAGAGGGGCACAAGTTGCTGCGCGTCATCCTGCGGTACGCCGGCGGGCAGTCGGTGATCCGCGAGATGCGTCGCGTGTCGACCCCGGGGCTCCGGAAGTACGTCGGATCGACGGAGATTCCGCGCGTGCGCAACGGCTTGGGCATGGCGATCTTGAGCACGTCACGTGGTGTGATGTCGGACGGCGACGCGCGCCGGACGCACACCGGGGGCGAGTTGCTCGCCCTGGTCTGGTAAGGAGCGCGCGAACATGTCTCGTATTGGCAAGCGGCCGGTGAGTGTGCCTGGCGGCGTGACGGTGAAGGTCGATGGATCGGTGGTGTCGGTGAAGGGCCCGAAGGGCGAGCTGACGCGTCGGTTTCACCCGGATGTCCTGGTGAGCCTGGCGGACAGCACGATCACGGTGGCGCGTCCGTCGGACGAGCCGCGGCACAAGGCCCTGCATGGACTGTCGCGGACCCTGGTCGCCAACATGGTCGAAGGGGTCACGAAGGGGTACTCGAAGCAGCTCGAGATCACGGGTGTGGGTTACAAGGCTGAAGTGAAGCCCTACGGCTTGCTGATGTCGCTGGGCTACTCGCACACGATCGAGGTGAAGGCCCCGGCGGGCATCAAGCTGACGGCGCCGCAGCCGACGACGGTGATCATTGAAGGGGCGGACAAGGAAGTGGTCGGCCGCGTCGCGGCCGAGATCCGCAAGCTGCGCAAGCCGGAGCCCTACAAGGGGAAGGGTGTGCGCTACTCGAACGAAGTGGTCCGCCGCAAGGCGGGCAAGGCCGGAGGCAAGTAATGCGTCGTATTCCGATTCCGCGTACGGCGGAAGAGCAGCGGTATCGTCGGCACCTGCGAGTGCGCAAGAAGGTGACGGGGACGGGCGAGCGCCCGCGTCTCGTGGTCTTCCGGTCGCTGAAGCACATCTATGCGCAGTTGGTCGACGATGTGTCGCACCAGACGCTGGTCACTGTTGGCGACAACGGGTTGACCGGAAAGAAGGCGGAGAAGGCGACGCAGGTGGGCAAGACCCTCGCCGAAAAGGCGAAGGCCGCGGGGATCTCGAAGGTGACCTTCGACCGCGCTGGTTATCGCTATCACGGCCGCGTCAAGGCGCTGGCCGATGGGGCCCGCGAAGGCGGGCTGGAGTTCTAATATGACTGAGCCGAGAACGACGGGAGATCAGCCAGCCGTTTCGCCGGGCCGTGGGCCGGGCGGTGGCGGTGGCCGCGGGCGCGGAGGCGCTGGTGGCGGCCGTGGTCGTGGCGGTCCCGGTGGTGGCGGCGGTGGCCGCGGCCGTGGGGGCCAGGCTGGCGGTCGCGAGGGCGGCGGACCCGGTGGGCGCGATGGTGGCCGCGATCGTCGCGGCGGCGAGTCGCAGTCCCGCGAGGGCGGTTCCGACCTGATCGAGAACGTGGTCGCGATCAACCGCGTCGCCAAGGTCGTGAAGGGTGGTCGGCGCTTCTCGTTCAACGCGTTGGTCGCGGTGGGCGATGGGCAGGGCAAGGTCGGCTTCTCCACGGGCAAGGCCAACGAAGTCTCTGAGGCCGTGCGCAAGGCGGTGGAAGGGGCTCGCAAGCGGATGGTGTCGATCCCGTTGACCGGGGCGACGATTCCGCACGAGGTCGTCGGGCATCATGGGGCCGGCAAGGTCCTGATGAAGCCGGCGGCGCCGGGTGCTGGCGTGATCGCCGGCGGCGCGGTGCGTGCGGTGATGGAGTGCGTGGGGATCTCGGACATCCTCACGAAGTCGTTAGGCTCGACGAATCCGCACAACATGGTGCGCGCGGCGTTCGACGGGTTGCAGCAGCTGACGACGGTGGAACAGATCGCCCGCGAGCGCGGCATCGAAGTTTCGGCGCTGCGGTACAAGCCCCGCCACAAGGCGAAGGAGGGCGCGCATGCCTAGGACATTCGTGTGGCACCGCAGTCGCGGGCCGCAACACACGCCAAAAGAGACGGCCCCCACGGGTGAGCTGGTCAAGGTGACCCAGGTCCGGAGTGGGATCGGCCATTCGTGGAAGATGCGTCTGGTGCTGGAGTCGCTCGGTTTGCGACACCACCAGGATACCGTGATCCAGAAGGACACCCCGCAGTTGCGCGGGGCGATCAAGAAAGTGCGGCACCTGGTTCAGGTGTCGCCGATCAAGGAGTAAGTGACAGTGGCTACCCAGGAGAAGATCGGGCTCCATAACCTGAAGCCAGCGCCCGGTTCGCATCGCGACCGCAAGCGTCTGGGACGCGGCCCCGGATCCGGGACCGGCAAGACCTCAGGCAAGGGGCATAAGGGCTCGATGGCCCGCGCGGGCCATGGCGGACCGGGTGGCGGCAAGCCCGGCTTTGAGGGTGGGCAGATGCCGCTCTCACGTCGCATCCCGAAGCGCGGGTTCAACAACGCGCGCTTTCGCACCAGCTACCAGATCATCGGGCTCGATGACCTGGCGCGGGTAGAGGGCAGTGACGTGACAGTGGAAGCGCTCTTGAAGGCAGGACTGGTGAAGGCGCGCTCAGGCCCGGTGAAGTTGCTGGCCAATGGCGCGGTGACGTCGGCGTACACCATTCGCGGTCTCAAGGTCAGCGGCGCGGCTCGGGAACAGATCGTCGCTGCTGGCGGCCGCATCGAGGAGTAAATGGCGCAGTCCAATCCCGCCCAGGCGCTGGCGAACATTCGCAATACGCCGGAGTTATGGGAGAAGATCGTCTTCACGTTCTGGTGCCTGGTGCTGTATCGGCTGGGCTCCCACATCACGGCACCCGGTGTCGATGCCGTCGCGCTGCTGGACTTCTTCAACAACCAGCAGACCAACGGACTCCTCGGCCTCTACGACCTGTTCGTGGGTGGCGGGCTGTCGCGTGCGACGGTGTTTGCCCTGGGCATCATGCCGTACATCTCCGCGAGTATCTTTGCGCAGATCGGCACCCAGCTCATCCCGTCGCTCGACAAGCTCAACAAGGATGAAGAAGGGCGGAAGAAGATCACCCAGTGGACCCGCTACTTCACCGTCGGGCTCGCGTTGGTGCAGGCGTGGGGTTTCGCGCTGTTCACCGAGTCGCTCCAGGGCGCGGTGACTACGCCGGGCTTCGGCTTCCGCCTCCAGATGTCGGTCATCCTCACGGCGGGCGCCGTGTTCGTGATGTGGCTCGGTGAGCAGATCACCGAGCGCGGCCTGGGCAACGGGGCGTCGCTCATCATCTTCTTCTCGATCGTCGAACGGTTCTGGAGTGCCATCTTCCAGACCTTCAACTTCGTGAGCACGGGAGCGGTCGGCGCGTTCTCGCTCGTCGTCCTCGCCCTCGTAATGGTGGGTGTGGTCGCTGGGGTCGTGGCCCTGACCTTGGCGGCGCGCCGGGTGCTGATCCAGATCCCGCAACGCACCATGGCCCGTGGCCGCATGCGCGAGGCCGCACGGAACTTCATCCCGCTGCGTATCAACTCGGCCGGCGTCATGCCGATCGTGTTCGCGCAGTCGGTGATCGTGGTCCCGGGCGCGCTGGCCCAGTTCAGCGGCAACCCCGGATTGCAACGCGCTGCGGACTTCTTCGCAGAAGGGTCGTGGCCCTACCTGATCGCGTCGGCGCTCTTGATCCTGTTCTTCACGTACTTCTACACGTCGATCATCTTCAACCCGATCGACATCGCGGAGAACCTCAAGAAGCAGGGCGGGTTCATCCCAGGGGTCAAGCCCGGAGCCAAGACGGCCGAGTACATCGAACAGGTCGTCACGCGGATCACCTTGCCGGGCGCGTTGTTCCTGACGGCCATCGCCCTGTTCCCGGTGATCATTGCGAAGTGGATCAACGTCCCCTTCCGGTTCGGCGGGACCTCGCTGCTCATCGTGGTCGGTGTGGCCCTCGATACCATGGCCCAGATGCAGCAGCATCTCCTCCTGCGAAAGTACGACGGCTTCATGAAGAAGGGTCGTGTGCGCTTCCGTGGGCGGCAGGGCGCCACAGGCGGCTTCTAGACGGCGGCCTTGGGTCTGTCGGTGCGGTACCGGAGTGGACGGCGCCCAGCGTGCCGTCCACTTTCCATAAGGGGGCGGGGGGATGCCCTCTGGCGCCCTGCTGGCTGTGACGCAATCATCGGTCTGCCGTCTGCCGTCTGCCGTCTGCCGTCTGCCGTCTGCCGTCTGCCGTCTGCCGTCTGCCGTCTGCCGTCTGCCGTCTGCCGTCTGCCGTCTGCCGTCTGACTGAACTCCAATTCCAGCATCCATGATCCTCGTCCTCCTTGGTCCTCCTGGCGCAGGCAAGGGCACCCAGGGCGAAAAACTCGCCGAGCAGCTTGGCATCCCGAAGGTTGCGACTGGCGATGTGTTGCGCGCCGCCGTTCGGGAGCAGACCCCACTCGGCCTCGCGGCAAAGGCGGCGATGGACCGTGGGGACCTTGTCCCGGACGAGGTGATCCTGGGGATCATGAAGGAGGCGCTGGCGTCTCCCACGGCGTCCCGCGGGGCGATCCTCGACGGCGTTGTTCGGACCGTCCCGCAGGCTGAAGGATTGAGCCGCGTGCTTTCTGAATTGGGGCGCCCGCTCGACGCCGTGCTTCTGTTCGAGATCGATGACGAAGAGCTGGTGGGCCGCTTGTCCGGCCGGACGGTCTGCGAGAGCTGCCAGACGCCTTATGCAGGACAGGCGCCGGGGGCGAGCTGTGCCAAGTGCGGGGGCACCCTCGTGCGTCGCAAGGACGATGAACCCGAAGCGGTGCGGAATCGCCTGCGGACGTACCATGCGCAGACGGCCCCCGTGATCGGGTGGTACGAACAGACCGGCGGTCCGCTCCGGCGGATCGATGCCTTGGGCGCCATGGACGAGGTGCTGTCGCGTGCTCGGCAGGCGCTGGCGCTGTGATCCACCTCAAGTCGGATCGTGAGCTGGAGATCATGGCCCGGGGTGGGCACGTGTTGGCCATGACGCACGCCCATTTGCGTCCGCTCGTTAGCCCCGGAGTGTCGACTCAGGAACTGGACGAGGCCGCGGAAGCCTTCATTCGGTCGCATGCCGGTGCGACGCCGGCGTTCAAGGGACTCTACGGGTTTCCTGGGGCGATTTGCATTTCGGTGAACGAGGAGATCGTCCACGGCATTCCCTCACCCCGGCGAGTGCTCAAGGGGGGGGACATCGTCAAGTTGGACGTCGGGGTCAAGCTTGAGGGCTACTTCACGGACGCGTCGATCACCGTCCCGGTTGGGACGGTCTCCCCGGAGATCGAACGCCTGATGGATGTCACGCGTCGTTCCCTGGATGCCGGAATCGCTGCCGCCGTGGTGGGCAACCACATTGGCGATATCGGAGCGGCGATCTGGGCCGTGGTTGGCCCCGCGGGCTACACGGTTGCCGACGACCTGGTGGGCCACTATGTGGGGACCAAGCCCCATGGGGATCCACAGGTGCCCAACAAGGGAAAGCCGAAGCGAGGGATGAAGCTGCTCCCCGGCTTGACCATCGCGATCGAGCCCATGGTCAACATGGGCGGCTCGGCGACGCGCACCCTGTCGGACAAGTGGACCATCGTGACGGCGGACGGATCTCCGTCGGCGCACTTCGAGCACACGATCGCCGTAACCGCCGACGGGCCACGCGTGCTCACGCGAGTCGCGTGACGGTGCCGCGGCGGCGCGCCAGTCGTCCGGGGGGGATGAGCCCCTGCCTGCCATGAACCACCGCTGGAGTCACCTCGTCGCTGCGCTGGCGATTGCCCTTGGGGTGATGCGCATCGTAGCGACATATGAGGTCTTCGGCGAGACGTTCGACGAAGGGGTGCACATCGCCGCCGGGATGGAACTGCTCGATCAGGGGCGATTCACCTACGAACCCAAGCACCCCCCGCTCGCCCGGACCGCCGTGGCGCTCGGCCCCTGGTTGTCTGGTATCGGGTCCCAGCATGTCCCGAACATCTGGGGAGAGGGTCGCGCCATCATTCATGCGGAGAACGCCGACCGCACGTTGTTCCTCGCGCGCCTCGGCATCCTCCCGTTCTTCATCCTGGCGTGCCTGATGCTCTGGGTGTGGACGGCACGCCTCGCCGGGCCAGCTGAGGCGGCGGTGGCCGTCGTCTTGTTCACCCTGACACCGATTGTCCTGGCGCACGCCAGCGTGGCGACCACGGACATGGCGTTGCTGGGGACGTTGACCGCATTGCTGTATGTGGCATCCCGGTGGCTCGACAGCCCCACGCGTGCGCACAGTGTCCTGCTCGGGGTGGCCGGTGCGGCCACCCTCACGGCGAAGATGTCCTCGGTGGTCTTCTTCGGCGGCACGGTCGGCCTGGTGCTCGCCCTGCGCCACTGGTGGGGACGTGGGGCCACGACCCCCGAGCGCACGGCGGGTGGCGTCCTCACGCTGTCGAAGGCGCATTGGCGAAGCCTGCTGGTGACGGCGTCCGTGGCGTTTATCTGTGTGTGGGCGATCTACCGCTTCCAGGTGGGGAGCCTACGGGGCGTGCCGTTCCCGTTGACCACCCTCATCCAGGGGGTGCGCGACATGCTCAATCACAACTCCCTGGGGCATGCCTCCTTCCTGCTCGGGACGGCGTACAGCGACGGGAAGCTCCTGTTCTTCCCGGTGGGCATTGGGGTCAAGGCCCCGCTCACGCTGTTGGCCTTTGGCCTGACTGGGGTTGTGATGCTCGCCGGGCGCGCCCGGACGGCACGCGATTGGCGCCTGGCGGTTCCCTTGTTGCTCGCGGTGGCCGTGCTGGCCCCGTCGATCCCGGCTCGGATCAACATCGGGGTGCGGCACGTGCTGCCGGTCTTCATGGTCCTGGCGCTCTGTGCAGGCATTGCGCTGGTGGCTGCATGGCGACGCGCGGCGTCAGTGGGGCGCGTGCTGTTGGCCGGGGTGACGCTGGCCGGGCTTTGGTCCACGGCGCGCATTCACCCGGACTACCTGGCGTACTTCAACGAACTGGCCGGGCCCCATCCCGAGCGCGTGCTCGTCGACAGCGACCTGGACTGGGGACAGGACCTGCGACGTCTGCGCGATACGCTGCGGACGCGGGGGATCGACAGTGTGACGACGGCCTACTTCGGGAGCGCGGTCCCCGAGATGTACGGCATTCCGGTACGCGCCAAGTGGGTGCGCGGCGAGCCGGTCCATGGCTGGTTCGTGATCAGTCAGACGCTGCGCCAGCGCGGTGATGCCGTCCTCAGGAACCGGCAATGGACGCTGTACCCTGACGCGTTCGCCTTCCTCGACGGGCTGGAGCCGGAGGCGCGCGTGGGGCGCAGCCTCCTGCTCTATCGCCTTCCCTAGTTGCCGATAGCAGCCTCCACGGCCGCCGTGGCCGTGGCCACGTGTCCGGACGCTTCGTGCGTAACCTGGGCTAGCTCGGCCAGGAGGGACGCACCCAGCTCGCGTCGCGCAAGCGAACTCACGTTGATCCGCACGTTGTAGGCGGCGCCTTTGCACCCGGCGTCGGCGAGGAGGGCCGCGACCCCAGCGTCGGAGACGGCGTTGCTGTTGCCCCGCGTCGCCGCGATGGCCGCGAGGCGGGCCACACTGGCACACGCGCGCGCGGTATCCAGGGGAATCTGGGCCGCGTGGAGCAGTGCGGTGTCGATGGCGGCGGTCCGGGCCGCAACCTGTTCGTCGGTGTCCTTGGGGAGTTTGTAGGCGTTCATCACGCCGTCGTACGCGGCGGCATCGCGGGCGACCAGGGCTGTGAGGGTTGCGCCGAGCGCAGCGGCCTCGAGGGCGAGGGCTTTCATGTCCGCGTCCACGGCCGCGTACTTTTTCTTGCCGATCGTGAGCCCGGCGACCATCTGGGTGAGCGCGGCGCCTAACGCTGCGACGTGGGCCGCGACCGAACCGCCGCCGGGGGCTGGGGTGGGTGCCGCGACCGAGGCAACGAAGCCGGACAGGGATTCCCCACCCGCGACGGCCGCGCGCACCTTCCGCTCGAGCACGAGGTCCGGGGAGAAGTGACGCAGCTGCAGGTGGCGCGCGGCCGTCTCGAACAGGGCGCGTTCCGGGACCAGGCCGACGACCTCGCTCCACGTGGGGGAAACGCCGTGCGCCTGCGCTTCCATCTTGACCATGTCAAAGGCCCGATAGAGCGGGGTCTTCTCGATGTCGGTGAGGTTTATGGAGACCTGCGCCTGACCGTCGACCTCGAGGCCCAGCCCCTTCACGTACCGCAGCCCGCCGGAGGAGTGGCGCAGCGCCTTGGCGACGTCCTTGGCGACGGGCAGGTTGGCGGCAGGGCCGAGGTAGACGTTGTAGGCGACGAGGAACGGGCGGGCGCCGACGGCCGTGGCCCCCGCCGTCGGATGTACCGCGGGCGCGCCGAAGTCGGGGCGCCGGTTCGTGTTGGTGCCGATCTCGTCGCGCAGGAGCTCAAACTCGCCGCGGCGCACATCGGCGAGGTTTTCGCGATCCGCCCGGGTGGCGGCCCGCTCGTACAGGAAGACCGGGATGCCGAGTTCCGCCGCCGCGCGTCCGCCTAACGTGCGCGCGAGGGCGATACAGTCCTCCATGGTCGCGCCCTCGAGCGGGATGAACGGGACCACGTCGGTCGCCCCGATGCGGGGATGCTCGCCCTGGTGTCGCGTGAGGTCGATGCGCTGCGCCGCCTCGCGCATCCCCCGAAACGCGGCCTCCACCGCCACGTCGGCCGGGGCGACGAAGGTGATGACCGAGCGGTGGTGCGACGGGTCGCTGGAGACGTCCAGCACGACCGCGCCCTCGACCGAGGCGATGGCATCACGGATCGCGGCCACGACGGTGGCATCGCGACCTTCACTGAAGTTGGGCACACACTCAACGAGGCGCGTCATTCGGACGGGAGCTGAGGGGGAGGTGCTGGCGTCAGGGGGCGTCGTGCAGTTGCGCGAGCATCCATGGATGCATCGCTCCGTTGGAGGCCACGAGGCCGCTGTGGGAGGGGGCGAGGGGGCCGCCGCGGAGGTCGGTCACGAGGCCGCCGGCCTCGCGCACGAGGAGGATGCCGGCGGCCATATCCCACGGTGCCAGCATCAGCTCCCAGAACGCATCGAATCGCCCGCAGGCGACATCGGCAAGGTCCAACGCAGCGGCACCCGCACGGCGCACGCCCGCCGTGGCTTGGATCAGGCGGGCGAACTGGGGCAGGTAGGTCGGGATCTGTTCCGGGTGCTTGAACGGAAAACCGGTACCCACCAGGGCCCGCCCTGGGTCGGTCAGCGAGGAGACGCGCATGGGCGTCCCGTCCCGATGTGCTCCCCGGCCGAGGGTCGCGGTGAAGGCCACGTTGCGCGAGACGTCGAGGACCACTCCCGCGCGCAGCTCCCCGTCCACGGCCGCGCCGATCGACACGGCGAAGTTGGGGTACCCGTGCAGGAAGTTCGTCGTGCCGTCCAGCGGGTCGACGATGAAGGTGAGGCCACCGGCAACGGCGGAGCCCGGGCTCAACTCCTCCCCAACGATGGAAGCATCGGGAAATGCGCGGGCGAGGACTTCGGCAATGCGCCCCTCAGCTTCCTGGTCCACGACGCTCACGAAGTCAGCCCGTGACTTGACCTGCCAGTCAATCACCGACACGTCCCGGGCGTGTTCGAGGATCCCGGCCGCGGCCAGACGGGCGGCACGAAGGGAAACCTCGAGTAGCGACGCATTGTCGCGCCTGTCGCGTTGCAAGCGGAAAGCCCTCGGCCTTAGGTTCCCGACATGCCACGCATCTTCAGCGGCATCCAGCCGTCCGGTGAACTGCACATCGGGAATTACCTCGGGGCCGTCCGGAACTGGGTGAACCTGCAACACGAGATCGAGTCGTTCATCTGCGTGGTGGACTACCACGCCATCACCCTGCCGTATGCGCCGGACGACCTGCGCCGACGCACCGGGGAAATGGGGGTGACCTTGCTGGCGGCCGGCATCGATCCGAATCGGGCCACCATCTTCGTCCAGTCTCGCGTGCCGGAACATACCGAGCTCGCGTGGATCTTCAACACGGTCACGCCGCTGGGGGAGCTGGAGCGGCAGACCCAGTTCAAGGAGAAGTCGGCGCGACAGGAGAGTGTGCCGGCAGGGATTCTGAACTACCCGGTCCTGCAGGCGGCAGACATCCTCCTGTATCACGCGGACACCGTGCCGGTGGGAGAGGACCAGATCCAGCACCTGGAGCTCACCCGGGAGGTGGCGCGGCGATGGAATGCGCGGTTTGGGGAGGGGTACTTCCCGGAGCCGCAGCCGCGCCTGACGCCGACCCGTCGCATCATGGGCCTCGACGGGCAGGCCAAGATGTCCAAGTCGCTGGGCAATACCGTGGGGTTGCTCGAGGAGAGCGGCGCGATCTGGGACAAACTCCGTCCTGCGGTCACCGACCCGGCCCGGGTGCGCAAGACCGACCCCGGCAATCCCGATGTCTGCAACATCTACCAGCTGCACCGGGCGTTCAGTCCTGCCGACACTATCGAGCACGTGGCCACCCAGTGCCGGAGCGCGGGGTGGGGGTGTATCGAGTGCAAAAAGGTGCTCCACGGGCACCTCGACGCGGAATTGGCCCCCATCCGGGGGCGGGCCGCGGAGCTCCAGGCCCAGCCTGGACGGGTGCAGGAGATCCTCGGCGACGGTGCCGAACGGGCCCGGAATGTGGCGCAGGTCACAATGCGCGAGGTGCGGGGGGCGATGGGACTCGACTGACCCTCCCACCTGACGCCCGTGCTTCGGGTCACGGTTGGATCGTCTGGAGGGCAGGACTGGCCGGAGCGGGCGGTCGCGGGGGTGGAGTCACCATTCGACGTTTGGACGGGCGATGGAAACGATCATCAAGGCAGCAGTGGAGCGGGGGGCCTCGGACCTCCACATCAAGGCGGGCGACGTCTTCCGCGCCCGCATCGACGGCAAGCTCGTCCCGTTGACCAAGCAGGCGCTGACCCCGGAGCAGACGCGGGCGATCGCGCTCAAGCTCATCTCCAACGAAAAGGTCAAGGCCAACATCGACTCGCTGTTGGACCATGACTGCTCCTGGGGGGCGCCGGGGATTGGGCGCTTCCGCGTGAATATCCTGCGTCAGCGATCGAGCTTCATGATCGTGATGCGGGTAATCCCGTTCCGCGTGCCGACCATCGAGCAGCTCAACCTGCCGCCGGTGATCGAGCGCATCGCCGCGACCGAACGCGGCATGGTCCTCGTCACCGGGGTCACCGGGTCCGGCAAGAGTTCGTCGATGGCCGCCATGATGGGACACATCAACAGCAACATGGAGCGCCACATCGTGACGCTCGAGGAGCCGATCGAGTTCCTCCACCGCGACCTGAAGAGCTCCATCACGCAGCGAGAGATCGGGGTCGACACGGAGAACTTTCGCGTGGGCCTCAAGGCTGCCCTGCGACAGGACCCGGACGTCATTGTGCTGGGAGAACTGCGCGACACGGAGACGATCGACACCGCGATGAAGGCCGCGGAGACGGGGCACCTGCTCCTCGCGACCGTGCATACGCCCGATGCCCAGGCGACCATCATGCGCATTGTCTCGATGTTCCCACCGGAGGAACAGGAGGTGATCAGGATCCGCTTGTCGGAATCCCTGGCGGCGGTGGTGTCGCAGCGCCTCCTCCCACGCGCCGATGGCCGCGGGCGTGCCGTCGCGTGCGAGATCATGATCAACACGCCGCTGATCGCCGACCTCATTCTCAACCAGCGCGTCGGCGAGATTCGCGACTACATGGCCGACGGGCGCGACCAGTACGGCATGCAGACGTTCGACCAGCACCTCGCGGACCTGGTGGCGCAGGGGGTGGTGACCTTCCCGACGGCACTCGCCGCCTCGACGCGGCCGGCGGATTTCGAGCTGCAGATGAGTATGTTTCAGGCCGCCGCGCGGCGCGGGTCAGACGCCCCTGCTGATCCCTTTGCCGCGGGAGCGACCACCCTCACCTGAGCGCGGAGTCGGCCGTGAAACTGTCGTTGCGTGGAGTCTTTGGCCCGGTTATCACCACCTTCGACGCACGCGGCGAGCTGGATCTCGACGCCTTCGGGGCAAACGCCGCGGCGCATCTCGGGGCCGGGTTGCATGGCCTGGTGGTTGCGGGATCGACGGGCGAAGCGGCGCTTCTGGAAGAGGGCGAGCGCCAACGATTGGTCGAGATGGCGCGCAGCGTGACACCGGCCGACAAGCGGCTGATTGTTGGCACCGGCGCCGAGTCGACGAAGGCGTGCGTGCGGCGCTGCCGGGAGGCCGCCGAGCGCGGGGCCGACGCGGTGCTCGTGGTGGCGCCTCACTACTACGCCAACGCGATGACGAGCGCCTGTTTGCAGGCGCACTACGAGCGGGTCGCGGATGAGTCGCCGATCCCGGTCCTGCTCTACAACATCCCGAAGTACATGCATTTCAAGCTCGAGGGCGAGCTGGTCGCACGTCTCGCAGAGCATGACAATGTCATCGGGATGAAGGATTCCTCGGGAGACCTGGCGTACCTGCCGCAGTACCTCGCGGCCCAGTCGGATGCGTTCACCGTCATTACTGGTCATGGCGGCTCGTTCCACCAAGCGCTGCAGCTCGGAGTTGGGGGCGGTATCCTGGCGGTGGCCCTCTTCGCTCCCGCGTTGTCCCTGGAGGTGTTCGATGCCTTCCAGGGCGGAAACGTCGCGGCGAGCAAGGCGGCCCAGGATCGCATGACTCCCATGGCGCTGGAGATCGTGGGGCGCATGGGAATTCCCGCGGTCAAGGCCGCGCTGGGGCGCGTCGGCTATCGCGGGGGGCCGGTGCGACTCCCGCTGCTCGACGCGTCTGCGGCCGATCTGGCGGACGTGGAGCGTCTGTTGCGTGAGGCGAGCCTCGCCCGCGTTGCCTGACGAGGCTCCGCTCCCGCCCGCGGCGCGTCACCTGCACGCCGTCGGGCGCGCGCCACGGCCGGCAGGGAGTGCGGCCGAGGCAGAGGCACGGGCGTGGTGCCGCCGCGTCCTCGAACAACACGGCTTCTCCGTCACGGAGGAGCCGTTCGCGTATTCGGCCGCGGTGGCCCGCTGGATGGTGCCGGTGGTCTCCGCGATGGTCGCCGTTTCCCTGGCGGCCACCGCCGCGAGTTGGCGGGCCGGGGGCGATGGGGCGAGCATCCTGGTCGTTAGGCGTCCTGGGCCTGGTCGATCGTGCTGGCGGCGCGCTGGGCCGCGCGGACGGGTGTGCTGTCCCTCCCTTTGGCGCGGCGTGCGGGGATCAACCTGGTGGGCACCCGTGGGTCGCCGACGGTCTGGCTCGTGGCCCATCTCGACACCAAGTCGCAACCGATGCCGACCCTGGTGCGCGCCGCCCTCCTGGTCATCCTGGGCCTCGTCCTCGTCGGGACGGTGCTCGTGGGGTTCTCGTGGCCGGCACGCGCGGAGGCACCCTGGGTGATCCCGCTGGTCGGGACCGTGGCCGGGATCGTGTTGTCCTTCGCGACCGTGGGGGAGGATTCCCCGGGGGCCCGGGACAACGGGACGGGAGTCGCCGCGGTGCTGGCCACGATCGAGCGCCTGCCGCCGACCGCGTCGTTAGGCGTGGTGTTCCCCAGCGCCGAGGAGTTGGGGCTAGCCGGGATGCGCGCGTGGGTCCGCGGGCGGCCACGGGGCACCGCGATCAACGTGGACACGGTGGACGATGACGGCGCGCTGCGATGCATGGTGCATGGTGCACAGTCCCGCCCGCTGGCGGGCGCGGTGGCTCGCGCCGGGCAGGTCCGGGTGTCCGGGGTGATCCCGGGGCTGCTGACCGACGGTGTGGCGCTCGCGGACGCCGGGTGGCAGGCCGTGACGGTGAGCGGGGGGACCTGGCGGACCCTCGCGCGAATCCACCGACCTGGCGACACCGTAGTTGGGCTCACCGGTCGCGGTGCGGACGACGTTGCCCGGCTCCTCACCACGCTGCTGACCACACGCCCCTGACGACATGGCCCTGCTTGCGCTCGCCGCGGTCTTCACGCTGTCGCTGTTCCTTGTCCCCTGGGCCTCCCCGGCCTGTGGTTCATGGTTGGCGCGGCCTTCGTCTACAACTGGATCGTCCCAGCCGCAGGAATCTCGGGACTCGCGATTGGAGTTGCCGCGGCGCTCGCGCTACTCGCGGAAGTACTGGAGTGGACGCTGTCGACGAAGTACACGGCCAAGTACGGCGGGTCGTCGCGCGCGGGGTGGGGAGCGATTCTCGGAGGGATCGCCGGCGCCATGCTGGGCGTTCCCGTGCCCATCATCGGATCGGTGATCGGTGCGTTCGCGGGGGCCTTTGCCGGGGCCCTGGTCATGGAGTACACGCGCAAGGAAGCCACGGGGAGCTCGGCCACGCGGGTGGCCACCGGCGCCCTGATTGGCCGCGTGATGGCCGCGGCGGCCAAGACGGGGCTTGGGTGTGCCGTGGCGATCATCTTGTGGTTCAGCGCGTGGCGCGGTTAGCTAACGTATCCCCCAGTCGCACGCTCCACCTACTTCACTGCCGCCAGCCATGACCGTCCCTCCGCCGCCAGCACCAGTCTCCAAGAAGATCATTGTCGCCTCGTACCCGTCGACAACCGGGGCGAAGGCCGGCCTCGATCGCCTCAAGAATGCCGGCGCGCGCCTGGGGAACGTTGCCCTCGTACAGCGGTTGATCGACGGGCGCGTGGAGTTCACCGAGACGCAGGATTGGGGGTTGGGAAAGAGCGCTGCGGTGGGAGCGCTCGCCGCGATGCTCCTGCCCGGGATCGGGCTGATCACGGGGGCTCTGCTGGGCGGGGCCGCCGCGCATTTCATCGATGCGGGATTCCCTGACGCGTTACTCAAGCAGATGGGGAGCGGCATCCCGGAGGGGACGTCCCTGCTGATCGCGCTGACCGAGGAGGCCGATCTGGTGCACGCCGAGCGTGTGGTGGCCGACACCGGGCGGGACGATGATCGGATCTGGCCTGGAGGCGGACCTAGAGCGAGCGATGGGCAAGCTGAGGTGACCGTCCGCGGTTGATTCCCCTCGGGCCCAGCCGTAGCTTTCCCCAACGCCCCGCCGACTCCCGCCGGGGCGTCTTTTTTTGCCCGGTACCCATGTTCGATTCGAAGACCAGGACGGTCGTGATAGTCGGCGCCCAGTGGGGCGACGAGGGGAAGGGCAAGCTGGTGGATGTGCTTGCCGAGCGTGCCGATTGGGTGGTCCGCTACCAGGGCGGAGCCAACGCCGGCCATACGGTGCACATCGGCGATGAGTCGTTTGTGCTGCACCAGATCCCCAGTGGTATCCTGCACCCCGGTGTGCGCTGCGCGATTGGCAACGGCGTGGTGCTCGATCCGGAGACGCTGTTCACCGAGGTCGACGAGCTGGTGCGCGACGGGATCGACGTCGAGGGACGTCTCTACGTGAGCGATCGGGCGCACCTGGTGATGCCCTACCACAAGCTCGTGGACCAGGAGAGCCAGGCGAGTCGTGCGATCGGGACGACCGGGCGTGGCATCGGCCCGGCGTACGAGGACAAGGCTGGTCGACGGGGCATTCGCGTCGTTGACCTCAAGCATCCGGACCGGCTGCGCGAGTTGGTGCAACGAGGCTGCGACCACGCCAACATGCGGCTCGCGGCATTCGGCTCCTCGCAGCGGGCGAATGCGGACGAGGTGCTCGCGAGCCTGGGCCGGGTCTCGGCGCGCCTGCTGGCCCTCTCGGACGACCTGAGCGTTGCGCTGCACCGGGCCCTCGGCCATGGCGCCTCGGTCCTGATGGAGGGGGCGCAGGGATCGTTGCTGGACGTGGACCACGGGACGTACCCGTTTGTGACCAGCAGCAGCACGACGGTTGGTGGGGCGGCGACCGGCGCGGGCATTGCGCCGACGGCGATTCACGCGGCGTTAGGCATCGTCAAGGCGTACACGACGCGGGTGGGGAACGGTCCCCTGCCGACGGAGCTTGACGCCGAGCTGGGGGAGCGGGTGCGCCAGCTGGGCAACGAATTCGGGGCGACGACCGGCCGGCCCCGCCGCTGTGGCTGGTTCGACGCCGTGGTCGTGCGGTACGCGTCGCGCGTGAACGGGCTGACCGGGCTGGCCGTGACCAAGCTGGACGTGCTCGATACGCTCGATCGGGTGGCCCTGTGCACGGGCTACCGTCATGGCGACGAGGTGCTCCGGGAGTTTCCGGCGGATATCACCGCGCTGGAGCAGCTGGAGCCGGTATACGAGTGGATGGACGGCTGGCAGCAGTCGACCGGTGACTGTCGGTCGATGGCGGAGCTGCCGGCAGCGGCGCGGGCGTACCTGGCGCGACTGGAGGCACTGGTGGAGACCCCTGTCCGGTACGTGAGTGTCGGGACGCGCCGCGACCAGATCATCGACGTCGCACCGGGGACGGGCTGACACCGTGCATGATCGCGCCGACGTCGTGGTCATTGGGGCTGGGCCGTGCGGCCTGGCGGCCGCGATCTCGGCGCAGCGAGCCGGGTTGGGCACCATCGTGGTGGAAGCGGGCTGCGTGGTGCACGCCATCACGCAATACCCGCTGCAGGCCACCTTCTTCTCCACCGCGGAGAAGTTGTCGTTAGGTGGGTTGCCGTTCGTGATCGCGGAGCCAAAGCCGACGCGGCGCGATGCCCTGGTGTACTACCGCGCGGTCGTGCAGCACTTTGGGCTCACCGTCCGCCAGTACGAGTCCGTGCTCGCGATCGAGGGCGCGTCTCCGGCGCTGCAGGTGTTGACGGACCGGCGCGGAACGGGGCGGCGGATCACCGCCCGCGCGGTCGTGGTGGCCACCGGGTACTGGGGATCACCGAACCTGCTGCAAGTCCCCGGCGAAACGCTGCCTCATGTGAGCCACGTGTATCGTGAGGGCCACCAGGCGTTCCAGCAGGACGTGGTCGTGGTGGGCGGGGGGAACTCGGCCGCCGAGGCCGCGCTGGACCTGTGGCGCTGCGGGGCGCGCGTGACGCTCGTGCACTTCGGGACCACCTTCGACAAGAAGATCAAGCCGTGGGTCCTGCCGGACTTCACCAACCGGGTGGCGGAGGGGAGCATTGCCGTCCGGTGGGAGCGGCGGGTCGCGGCGATCGACGCGGATCACGTGGCCCTCATGGACGCGAGCGGCGCGTCCGAACGCCTGCCGGCCGACCATGTCTTCCTGCTGACGGGGTACGCCCCGGATACCGAGCTGCTGCGTGCAGTTGGTGTCACGATCGACGCGGCGAGCGGCATCCCGACCCATGACCCGACGACCATGGAGACCAATGTGCCAGGAATCTTCGTCGCGGGAGTAGTGACCGCCGGGTATGACGCGAACAAGGTCTTCATCGAGAATGGGCGGTACCACGGCGACCGGATCGTCGCCCGGTTGCAGGGCGCCTCGCCGCCGGAGCTGCCGGGGGTGAGCCGGGACCTCGACGGCGGCTAGGCCGCCCCAACACCGGAGAGTCGATGACGGGTCGTCGCGCGTTTCTGCATGATGCATTGAGCTGTGCCGGGCACCTGGCGCTGGCGTCCGCGGCCATGCCGATGCTGGCGCGACGGGCCTGGGCCGCGCCGCGCGGGGCGCGCGTCGTGGCGCTCGAGCCGTTCGGACGCCTCGAGCGGGTGGCCGACGGCGTCTGGGCGCTGGTGTCGACGCCGTTGGCCGGGGACATGACGACCGTGGCCAACGGCGGGATCGTGGCAGGGCGCGCGGGCGTATTGGTGATCGAGGGGTTCATGACGCCGGCTGGCGCTCGTTGGCTCGGCGAGCAGGCACGCACGCTCACGGGTCGTTGGCCCACGCACGTCGTGTGCACGCACTACCACAGCGATCATGTGAACGGCCTAGCGGGGTACGCCGGCGACGCGGGCCACGCGATCGTCCACCTCACGGCCGCGTCACGCGACCTTGCCGCACGCAACACCCCGGCCGATGCCATTCGCGCCTCGGCGCTCGCGACGGCGATGGTGGTCGACCCGGCCGCGCCGACGACGCTGGACCTTGGTGGGCGCATCGTGCGTCTGGTGCCGCGGGCAGGACACACCGCCAGCGACGTTACGATTGAGTTGGATGACCCAGCGGTGACGTTTTGTGGGGACCTGGTGTGGAACGCCATGTTCCCCAACTATGTCGACGCGCGTCCCGGGACCCTCGCGGCGAGTGTGCGCGCGTTGCGCCGGGCCGGTTCCGTGCACTATGTGCCCGGGCATGGGCCGGTGGCCTCTGGCGACGACCTGGCGCGCTACCTCGAGGTGCTCGGGGAGGTGGAGGTGGCCGCCCGGGCCGCGTTCGCGCGGGGGGTCGCCTCAGCGGACGCTGCCGCAACCTTCCGGATCTCTCCCTCCCTCGGGGAATGGGCGATGTTCAGCCCGACCTTCCTCCCGCGCGCGTTCGAGGCCTGGCGGCGCGAGCTGCAGTCGTCGCGCGGATAGTGCCTGCTCGGCCGCCGACGAGGCTACGAGGGCCTGTTGACCCTGCCTGTCGCCGGCCGCGCGTTTCGATCACCTTTGCGCACGGCGCGGCCGCCGGGGTGCTCAGGCGCCGTCTGCCCCTTCCAACTCGCGGAGCACGCTATCGTGGGCGGCTGACACATGGTGGCTTGGGCCGAACGACATCCAACCGTCCATCTTTGCGTCGCCCGATTGGACGTCTCTGCCGGACAATCCAATGGCCAGGGCACTACCGGGGGCCACTGTGTCGTTGACCAGCACCCACGACGTTTCGAACGATGTCCCGGCGCAGACCATTCCTCCCGGGATTGCCTCGCCTCCGACAAGTCGACTCCTGATCCCCCGGATTACCTCGCTCCCCCCGTCTCGTGGGCTTTCGGTGAACACGAACAGGTGTCGCAGGTCGGGTGCGTCGAGCTGGGAGGCGATGTGTTGGCCATTGGCAAAGTGGTCCGCCGAGTCGGGCATTCCGATGGCGACCTGCACCCCTGAGCGCTCAAACCGAAGCGCGGTCACGATCAACCCCTGCCCGATGGTGCCACCGCTGTCGGCGCGGTCGACCGAGGCGCACCCCACAAGCGGGGCCGTGCCTCGCAGGACCTCGAGGATGTGCTGGAGATCAGGATCCTCCAACCGAGGGCGAGTCCCAAACGCGAGCACCAGGTGGCAGCCGGAGATCGGGATCGTGGGATCGCTCCAACCTGTGCCTGGGTACCACCGCCACTGTTTGACCAGCACCGTGGGTCTCCACATGCGGATTTCCGGGGAACCTAACACGCCATACGGCCAGCGATACCCCGCTTGTCCAAAAGATCAACAGTTGGTAGCCGGAAGCGAGGGGCGTGGCTCGGACTCAGCGTCCGAACATTGGGGATTCGTCATCGTCTGGAACGATTCGTGACAGGAGAAGCGCGCGAGTTGACGTGTGAGGTGCTGGTGGTCGGTGGGGGCCCGGCCGCGGCCGCGGCGGCCGCGCTGCTCGCCAAGTGGGGGCACCAGGTGGTCGTTCTCGACCGCCCGGCCGTCCGCCCGGCACTGGCCGAGTCGTTGCCGCCGAGCTGCCGACGGTTGCTGGAGGTGATCGGTGTCCTGCCCGCGGTCGCGTCGGCCGGGTTCCTCGAGGCGACCGGGAACACCGTGTGGTGGGGCGGGAGCGAGCGACGTGTTGAGTTGTTCCCTGCAGGAGCGACGGGGTGGCAGGTGGACCGTGCGCGCTTTGATGAGGTGCTCCGCGCCCACGCCATCGCCTGCGGCGTGCGCTGGCACCGGCCCGCGATGGCGCGGTCGCTCGTGACGGTTGACGACGGGGTGGTCTGTACGGCCGAGGTCAACGGTGAGGAGCGGACGCTGCGTGCGCACTGGGCGATTGACGCCTCGGGCCGGACCGGGCTGGTCGCGCGACACCAGCGCATCGGCGCGGGGGTCGCTTGGCGGACCATGGCGCTCGCGGCAGAGTGGCGTCGCACGGGCGGTTGGGGGCTTCCGGAGGAAAGCCATACGCTTGTGGAGAGTGTCGAGAACGGATGGGGCTGGTCCGTCCCCGTGGACCGCGAACGTCGGTACTTCACGGTGATGTTCAATCCCGCGTCGGGGTCGCCTTCTGGCGGGGCGCTCGGCGCCGACTATCATCGGCGCCTCGCCCAGGTGCCTGCCTTGTCGGCGATCCTGGCGGGCGGGGAGTGTATCGGGGAGCCGTTTGCGTGTGATGCCTCGACCTACAGTACCGAGTCTCCAGTGGACGGGCGGGTGCTTGCCGTGGGAGACGCCGCCTCGTTCCTGGACCCGCTTTCCTCGTTTGGCGTGAAGAAGGCGCTCGCCTCGGCATGGATGGGGGCCGTGGCTATTCACACCGCCCTGGTGTCACCCGGTGCGCAAGAGGCGGCCCTCAACCTGTTTGTGCAACGCGAGGCGGAATACGTGCGTGCGGCGCGCGCGCCTCTCGGCGCCCTGTCGCGCGACGCCGTCCCGGGTGGGAGCGCGGGATTTTGGGCCGCGCGTGCGGCGATGGCGGTGGATGATGAGCAGGGGGACCTGGTGGGGACGATGCGGCAGCACCCGGGTGTCCTCCGCGCGTTTGAGGCGCTGCGCCAGCGTGACCCTGCCGTGTTGCGCCGTGGAGGGCCGGTGGTCGCGTCTGCTCCCCTGGTGCGGGAGAACCAGGTGGTGATCGCGCCTCACCTCGTGCTCGAGGGCATCCAGGCGCCAGTCCGGTTCCTGCGAAATGTCGACTTGATCGCACTGTCCGAGCTGGCCGGGGAGGGAGCGGAGATGGGCGCGTTATGCGCGGCGTACGAGCGCGCGCACGGCGTTCATCCCCTGTCAGACCTGATCGGCGCGATTTCGGTCCTGCTCGCCCATGAAGTGCTCGTGTTTGCTTGACAGGCGGTCCGGCAACGCGTAGAACTGGCGGGTTCGCGCGACGAGATTACCGATGCGAGTTTGGAGAGCCCTAACGACAGTCGTCATCTGGAGCACCCCGGCGGGTGTGGCCTTGGCACAGGGCGGCGCAACGGCGCCAGACACGGGTGGCTTCGTGGTCCGCGACCCGCTCGTCTTGCGCAAGTGCGGTGGGTGCCACAAGGCGGACAGCACCGGTCGAGTGGCCCGACTGTCATGGATCCGTAAGGCGCCGGAAGGCTGGGAGGCGTCGATCCGACGCATGGCCAGCCTGAACGGGGTGAAGATGGAAGCGGCGGAGGCGCGGGCGGTCGTGAAGTACTTCGCGAACACGCAGGGGCTCGCGCCAGCCGAGGTGAAGCCCGCCCGGTTCGAGACCGAGCGTCGCTTGATCGACTACACGTACAGCGATGGTCCGACGGACCGGACGTGCCGTGCCTGTCACTCGGTCGGTCGGGTCCTTTTGCAGCGCCGGACGCGCGCCGAGTGGGAGTTGTTGATCGCCACCCATCGCGGCTACTACCCGAACTCGGATTTTCAGGCGTTTCGGCGCGGCGGGCCTTCGCCGCGGGATTCTGCGCCGGCCCCTCATCCGATGGACCAGGCGATCGCGCACCTCTCGCGGGCCTTCCCGCTGCACACGACCGAGTGGGCCGCATGGTCCGCGACGATGCGTCCGGCGCCACTCGAGGGCACGTGGGTGCTGTCCGGGAATGAGCCGGGGCGCGGTGCATTCTACGGCAAGCTGGTCGCGACGAAGGTCCCTGGGACTGACGATGAGTTCACCACGCGGGCGACGTATCGATATGCGCGCGATGGCCGGACCGTGACGCGAGACGGCCGCTCCATTGTTTACACCGGCCACCAGTGGCGCGGCCGATCCACGCCCACTGGGGCGACGCCAGATAGCGCGTGGCGCGAAGTCGTGTCGGTAGAGCCCGGCTGGCAGGAGATGAGCGGTCGCTGGTTTCGCGGTGGTTACGACGAATTCGGGATGGACGTGACGATGCGTCGGAGCGCCGGGAGCGTGGCATTGCTCGGGGTGGAGCCGCGGGGGCTGCGGGCGGGAACCAAGGACGCCGACGTCACCGTATTCGGTTCCAACCTGCCGCGCGTTGCCGCCGCAACCGGGGTCGACTTCGGCCCTGGGGTCACCGTGTCGCGCATTGTACGCTCGACGCCGGATGAGTTGGTGCTCAAGGTGTCGGTGGACGACGCGGTGCGTCCCGGAGCGCGCGACCTGTTTGTCGGCGGCGCGTCGTTGCGGGGGGCGGTGGTCGCGTATCGCACCGTCGACCGGGTGCGCGTGACCCCGCAGTGGGGAATGGCCCGCGCCGGTGGTGTGCGCTTTCCCAAGCAGTTCGCGCAATTCGAGGCCATCGGGATGGCGAATGGTCCCGACGGCAAGCCGGAGACCGCGGACGACCTCGACCTCGGCGTGGTTCCCGTGACGTGGGCGCTTGAGGAGTATGGGGTGACCTACAAGGATGACGACATCCAGTACGTCGGGACGCTGGACCAGAAGGGGTTCTTCACGCCGAACCTTGACGGGCCCAACCCCCAACGCAGCGGGAGCCGCAACAATATCGGTGACGTGTGGGTGGTGGCGACCCACACGCCCGCAGCCCCGGGGGCACGTCCCCTCAAGGGGCGGGCGCACATGATCGTGACCGTGCCCTTGTACATGCGTTGGGAACCGACCCGGACCTCCCCATGATGTTGCTCCGGCGAGGCGAGTATCACGCGTTCGAGGCCGACGGAGCCCCGCACGTCTACCTCGTGCCATCGGCCGCGGTGTTCCGCCTCGATGGGGCGTCGGAGGCCGTGCTCGACGCGTTAGGCGCCGAGGACCTCACCCCCGAGGCGCTGTCGGCACGGCTGGCCGACCGCTTTTCCGCACCGGTGGTGCAGGAGACGGTGCACGAGTTGATGGGGGCCCAGGCGATCAAGACGGTGCAGGCGCCCGCGCCGCGCCCTGCCGTGCCGGGGCCCCGCCGACGGATTCCGCTGACCACGCTCGTCCTGAACGTGACGAGCAAGTGCAACCTGAGCTGCAAGTATTGCTACGAATACGGTGAGGACCGGCTCGTGGAGCCGTCCACCAAGCCGCGGTTCATGAGCGAGGAGACGGCGCGCGAAAGCGTCGACTTCATGTTTGCCGAGGCCGGCGATGCCCCCCGCGTGCACCTGACGTTCTTTGGCGGCGAGACGCTGCTGAACTTCAAGGTGTTGCGCTTCGCGATGTCGTACGCGAAGGAGAAAGCGGTCGCCCTCGGTAAGGAAGTGGATGCCAGCCTGACGACCAACGCCACGCTGTTGCGCGACGAGATCATCGACTGGATGGTCGAGCACAACATCGGGGTCACCGTCTCGATGGACGGTGCGCGGGAGCAGCAGGACGCCAACCGCGTCTTCGCCAACGGGATGGGGAGCTACGACAGCGTGATTCCCCGCGTGCAGGAGTTGCTGCGGCGTCATCGCCGTCGGCCGATCGGTGCGCGCGTGACGCTGACGAAGGGGAACCTCAAGGTGCGCGAGATCTACCAGCACCTGAAGCACGACGTCGGCTTCTACGAGGTCGGCTTTGCCCCGGTGACCACCAGCTGGCAGCGCGACTACGCGATTCAGGATGACGGGTTCGAGCAGATGTTGCAGGAATTCCAGTTGCTGGCTCGCGAATTCCTGGAGACGTCACTCGACGGCCGTCATCATGGGTTCAGCAATGTGCGCGATACCCTTGAAGAGATCCACAAGGGCGTGGCCAAGGCCTATCCCTGTGGGGCAGGACTTGGATTGTTAGGTGTTGCGACCGACGGCGACGTGGCCCTCTGCCACCGCTTTGCCGGCTCCGACTCGCACAAGCTGGGCACAGTGCGAGACGGGATCGACCACGGGCGGCAGGACGAGTACCTGCGGTCGCATCACATTGACCACAAGACCGACTGCCGGACGTGCTGGGCGCGGTCACTGTGCGCTGGCGGGTGTTACCATGAGGCGCACACCCGGTACGGGTCGACGGCCCAGCCCAACCTGCACTATTGCGAATGGATCCGTCGCTGGAGCGCGACGTGCCTGGAAGTGTACGCAACGCTGGCCGCGCGGCGGCCAGAGTTCCTGAGACAGTTCGACGCCTGAGGAGAGGAGGCCGATGCGCCACCTGAGTGCCATCAATCGCAAGGCCCACGCCATCGACGGCGTGCTCGCCGCCGACGCGGCGCGCGCCGCAGCGACCGGCGACGCACACGATGTCGCGGACGTCGTGGCCCTGCAGCAGCGACAAGACGGGCCACACATCCCGCTCGGCTGCTCGTTTGTCTTTGCCCCCGGGTGGGAAGTCGATAGTTCCGGGTCGACGGCCGGACTCTGTGCGCCGGTCGAGCGCGACCTGTATGACTGCTATGTCACCTGCTTCTGGCCGATCCACGTGCCAGACCTGTACAATCACGCGCCCGACTGGACCGCGAAGTGTGCCGCGGCCCAACAGGATTGGCGCAAGATTGACCTGATCTTCCCATGAGCTTGCCCAACTCCGTCGTGCAGCTCGCCGCCTCCGCGGCGTGGCTGTTCCTGGTTGCGCAGGGCGCCGCGGCCCAGCCCGTCAGTGGCGGCACCGGCACGGTGTATTACGCGACCTACGCCAAGAAGATCTTCGTCATCGACGAAGCGTCGCTCGCGGTGAAGGACTCCATGCCGGTGTCGATCGGCATCCCGTTCGGGATGACGCTTTCCGGTGATCGGCAGCACCTGTACACGACCGAGCCCACGCGGCAGTGGTTCGAGGTCTTCGACCTCAAGACGCGCAAGGCGATCTCGAAGTTCACGCTCTCTGACGATACGCGAGAGGTGCGCATCTCGGGGTTCAACGTGGACCCGAAAGAGCGGTATGCCGTGTTGCTCGTGAAGACCGCGACCAAGAAGTCTGATCGATTTGAGATCGGCAAGCCGACGTTGCTCAAGTACGACCTGCAGAAGAAGGTGGTCACGGACACGATCAAGTGGCCAGCGGGAGAGGAGCGCGACTTCGCGCAGATCGTGCTCTCGCCAGACGGCAACCTGATGTACTTCTTTACGTCCGAGGACATCCTCATCTACGATGCGCTCACCCTCAAGCAGGTCGATCGGTGGGACCTGCAGCGCAGTGTGGACGATGGCCTGGGGCGATGGAACTTCGGATTCCCCGAGAGCCTGTACGAAGAGCCGGGGTTCTTCACCGGGCTCTTTCGTTCGACGGACCCGATCAATAACCGAACGCTGATGGGGGTGGCGCGCGTCGACCTGGCACAGAAGGCTGTGGAGTTCTACTCACTCGGCCCCAGTGACGGTGTGGGATTCTCGCTGGCGCCGGGGCGCCGCCGGGCCTACGGGCTCAAGCAGCAGGTGGGGAACTACCAGTTCTGGATGTATGACCTCGAGAATCGCCGCGTCGCGCAACGCGTGGAATTCGCTGGCCGGCCCCGCATGGGGCTCGACGTATCGACCAACGGTCGTTTGCTCTACGTGCACACGGCGGGTCCGACGATTGACCTGTACGACGCCGAGACACTGCGGTTCGTGCGCACGGTCGAGTATCCCGCGGACATGACGGACTTCCTCCTCGTGCCGTAAGGACATGGAGAGCGGCCACGGGGGCGAATGGCTCCCCGTGGCCTGGTGTGTACCTCGCGATGCTGCCCCCTGACCTTCTTCGGGCCCTCGGGTTCGTGCGTCGCCATGCGTGGCGCCTGGTGCCGGTCGTTGGGCTCACCCTGTTCGCGACCGCTCTCTCGCTATCTCAGCCCTTCCTGTCGCGCATCCTGGTTGATCGGGCCCTGCTCGGGCGGGATGTGCGCATCCTCGCATGGACGGTCCTCGGCTTCCTGGGGCTCACGGCGCTGAGCCTGGCCTGCAATGCCATCGCCGGGTTGCGCTACACACGGGTCTCCGCCGACATCCTGTTCGAGATGCGCCTCGAGGTCCTGGCGCACCTGCAGCGGCTTTCGCCGCGCTACTTCACTGCGACTCCCCTCGGGCAGATCGCATCGCGGATCAACAGCGACATCGCCGAGATCCAGCGCGTGGTGAGTGAGGTGGCCCTCGCCTGGATCGGGCAGGTGGTGTTTCTCGTGGGGAGTGTCGTGATGCTGGTCGTGCTGGACGTGCGCCTCTTTCTGTTGACGCTGGTGGCCTTTCCGCCGGCGCTCGTCTCGCTGGTCTGGTATCGCCGCCGGTTGGAAGGGTCCGTGACCGAGGTGCGGGAGCACAGTGCGGGGGTGGGCACGTTCTTGATCGAGGCGTTGCAAGGGATGCGGCTGCTGGTGGCGCACAACGCCGAGTTCCGCTCGCGCGAGGAGTTCGCGCGTCGCAACGAGGGATTCGTCGGTGCGCTGATGTCGATGCGACGTCTCACCTACCTCGCGGGTGGGCTCCCAGGGGTTGTCCTCTCGGTCGGGAGTGCGGCGGTGTTTTTTTACGGCGGGTGGCGCGTGATCACGGGCGAGATCTCGATGGGGACGATGGTGGCCTTCGTGGCGTACCAGATGCGCCTGCTGTCGCCGGTGCAGGGATTGATGGGTATCTACACGAGTGTTGCAGCTGCCCGGGTGTCCCTGCGACGGGTCCAGGAGATCCTGGACACCCCGGTGGCCGTGCCCGACGGCGCGGTGTCCAGCCCGGTCCCGGAGGTGCGTGGGGCGATCGCCGTGCGGGGGGTGAGCTACCAGTACGATCGCGGGGCCGTACTGCGTGATGTCTCGTTCGACGTCGCGGCGGGGGAATGGGTGGCGATCGTCGGGGCCAGCGGCGGCGGCAAGTCGAGCCTGGCAGACCTGCTGGTGCGGTACGCGGACCCAGACCGGGGCCAGCTGACGCTGGACGGCCACGACTTGCGGCAGTTCCCGCTCACCGATGTGCGTCGTGCGGTGTTGGTCGTTGACGGCGAGCCGTTCGTCCTTCATGCATCGGTACGCGACAACCTGCGCCTTGCGTCCCCGGATGCCCCGGATGAACGCCTGGTCGACGCGTTGGCGCAGGCAGGGATGGGGGCATGGCTCGCGGCCGCTCCCGAGGGGCTGGCGACGGTCCTTGGTGAACGCGGCCGCGCGCTGTCGTCCGGCGAGCGCCAGCGACTGGCGATTGCGCGCGCCATCCTCGCGGATCCCCCGGTGCTGATTCTCGATGAAGCGACCGGGGCGCTCGACGTGGCGACGGAAGGTGCCCTGCTCGACGCGCTGCGTCCCTGGCTCGCGCGGCGCACGGTCCTCTGCATTACGCACCGACCGTCGGTAGCGGCGATGGCGGCCCGGACGATCAGCCTGCGAGATGGCACCGTCGCTCCCGCCGAAGGAGCCGTGGCATGACGGGCCACGGGCGAGCTCCAGTCCGGGTGGCGGTGATCGACAGCGGGATCGCGGCAGGCCATCCTCACGTCGGCCGGGTGGTCGGGGGGACGGCACTCGTGGGCGAGGACCCGAGTGCATGGCAGGACCGACTTGGGCACGGGACGGCGGTTGCGGGGGCGATCAGCGACTTGGCGCCAGGGGTGGAGCTGTTGTCGGTACGCGTGTTCGACACGACGCTCGCGACCACCGCGCGCTTGCTCTGTCAGGCGATCGACTGGGCCGCGGATCAGGGTGCCGACCTCATCAACCTGAGTGTCGGGACGACGAACGAGGCGCACCGGCCCCTGTTTGAGGCGGCGGTTTCCCGTGCCAGGGAACGGGGTGCATGGGTCGTCGCGGCGGCGATGGATCGTTCGGTGGGTCTTCTGCCCGGCATGCTCAATGGGGTCGTCGGCGTCGTGGCCGATCCCTCGTGCCCGAGGGGCGAGGTGCGCCAGGTCATGGGGACCGTCGGCGTTCAGCTGGGGGCCTCGCCTCGCCCGCGTCCCATCCCCGGGGTGCCGCCGGAGCGCAACCTGAGCGGCGTCTCCTTTGCTGTCGCGAACGCGACGGGAGTCCTCGCCGCTATGCGGGGGAGCGCTCACCCCATCGACCTGGCCGTGTGGCCCGGCGATCGGTAGAAGTGATGGCACCCCTGCGAAAGCGGGGGACTGACCGGCTATCTTGCCGTGCCGATCCACTGTCCCAAGCCTGAGCCCCGATGTCCCATCCCGACGTCATGGAGAAACTCGTGTCGCTGTGTAAGCGACGCGGCTTCATCTTCCAGTCCTCCGAGATCTATGGAGGCGCGGGCTCGGTGTGGGACTACGGGCCGCTCGGCGTGGAGCTCAAGAAGAACCTGAAGGACCGCTGGTGGCACGCGATGGTCCGCTCCCGAGACGATATCGAGGGGCTGGATGCGGCCATCCTGATGCATCCCCGTGTCTGGGAGGCTTCCGGTCACGTCGCGGGCTTCACCGATCCCATGGTGGACTGCAAGGCATGCAAGGCGCGTTTTCGGGCCGACAAGCTCGAGGATGCCCAGTGCCCGCGGAAACCGAGCAAGACCCCTGGCGCACACGGGGACTGCCAGTTGACCGAGCCGCGCCTGTTCAACCTGATGTTCAAGACGCACATCGGGCCGATGGAAGACACGGCGAGCGTCGCCTACCTGCGGCCGGAGACGGCACAGGGGATCTACGTGAACTTCCTCAATGTGCAGCAGGCGTCACGCCAGAAGATCCCCTTCGGCATCGCGCAGATTGGCAAGGCGTTCCGCAACGAGATCACGCCCGGGAATTTCATCTTCCGCACGCGTGAGTTCGAGCAGATGGAGATGCAGTTCTTCGTTGATCCCCAGGCGGACCACATGGAGTGGTTCGAGTACTGGAAGGCGCAGCGCATGGCGTGGCATCGGTCGCTGGGCCTCGACGAGGGCCGCTTGCTCTTCCACCAGCACACCGACAAGGAGCTGGCCCACTACGCACGGGCGGCGTTCGACATCCAGTTCGACTTTGGCGGGACCCTCGGCTTCCAGGAGATCGAGGGGGTGCACCACCGCGGGGATTTTGACCTCGGACGACACCAGGAGTATTCGTCCAAGCGGCTGGAGTATGTGGACCAGGTGTCCAATCGCCGCTACATACCGTTTGTCGTCGAGACGTCGGTGGGGGCGGACCGGACCACGTTGGCTGTGCTCGTGAACGGCTACCGTGAAGAAGAGGTCCCCGGGGAGAGCGAGGGTCGGGTGGTGCTCAAGCTCGACCCGCGCGTCGCGCCGGTGAAGGCCGGCATTTTCCCGCTGGTCAAGAAGGATGGGATGCCGGAGTTCGCCGACAAGCTGGCGAAGGAGCTGCGCGTGCGTTTCCCCGTCTTCCTCGACGAGAGTGGAGCCATTGGACGGCGCTACCGTCGGCAGGATGAGGTCGGGACCCCATTCTGCCTTACCGTCGATGGACAAACGATGCAGGACGGGTCGGTGACCGTCCGGGACCGCGACACCCTGGCGCAGGAGCGGGTGGCCGCGGACCAGGTGGCCGCCTACCTCGCCGCGCGCGTCTCCTGAGTGTTGGTGTTGGCGCGCACCCAGCGCGCCAACATCTCCTCCATGTCCCGCGGGATGATCGGCTTCGCCAGGTAGTCGTCCATTCCGGCGGCGATGCAGCGCTCGCGGTCCCCGACGAGCGCATTCGCCGTCAAGGCGATGATGGGGACGCGACGACCCATCGCGCCTTCGTCCTCGCGAATGCGCGCCGTGGCCTCGAAGCCGTCCATCTCCGGCATGTCGCAGTCCATAAAGACACAGTCGTAGTGTTCGGCGAGCACCATCTCCAGCGCCTGCCGCCCGTCCGCCGCACATGCCACGGTGCAGCCGAGGTTTTGAAGCATCGCTTCAGCGACGAGCCGGTTGACGTCATTGTCTTCGGCGATGAGGACGCGGACCCCTTCGAATGTCGGGCGCACCTCGTGCTGCTCTCCCGTGAGTCGACCTTGGAGTCGGACGGGTTCCAAGGCACTGTCGGGGCCATCGCGCAGCTCAGCCACGCAGTCGAGAAGCGCCTGGGTGAACACCGGGATCCGCGCCAGGGGCTTCGCGAGGATACGGGCGCGAGATCCGGAGAGGAGCTCCTGCAACGTCTGCCGTCGGCGCGCCCCGGTGATGGCTATGCATCGACACCGACTCACGGAGGCGCGGGATTCAGTCACCCGAATGGCGGTGGCGGTGTCCCACTCAGCCGGTTGGTCGTCGATGACCACGATCGCGTGGGTGCCTGCCGGCAGCCCGTCAAGAGCGATCGGAATGTCGCGCGGGTGATTCACCTGGGAATGGCCAACGCCGAGGTGACCAAGGAGCGCGGATGCGGCCGCCGCGAGGATGGCGCAATCCGCGACCAGGATCACGTGTGCTCCAGCGAGTTCGTCCACGGCGGCCGGAACATCCGGAGTGTTCGGGACGGGCAGCGAAAACCAGAAGGTGGAGCCTTCGCCCGGTTGGGACGTGACCCCGATCTGGCCGCCCATCGCCTCGACGAGGCGCCGGGAGATCGCCAGGCCGAGCCCCGTCCCGCCGAATCGCCGTGTGGTGCTGCTGTCGGCCTGCGAGAACTTCTCAAAGATGAGTTGCTGTTTGTCTGCCGGAATGCCGATGCCGGTATCGCGCACGCTGAACCGCAGGACATCTGGCGCGGGACGCTCGATGCGCACGGTCACCCCGCCGCGTTCCGTGAACTTTGCGGCGTTTCCGCAGAGGTTGATGAGCACCTGCCGCAAACGCTTGGGGTCGCCGACGAAGTGCGGGATCGGGGGACAGTCCCAGTGTACCACCAACTCCAGTCCCTTTTCGTCAATGCGCGGGTTGACGAAGTCGGTAACCTCGGCCACGGTGGTCCGGAGATCGAAGTCAATCGACTCCAACTCGAGCTTGCCGGCCTCGATCTTGGAGAAGTCGAGGATGTCGTCAATGAGTGTGAGGAGGATCTCGCCGGAGCGGCGGATGGTCTGCGCGTACTCTTCCTGCTGCGCCGTGAGCCCCGTGCCGAGGAGGAGGTGGGCGACGCCGATCACCCCGTTCATGGGCGTGCGAATCTCGTGGCTCATCGCGGCGAGGAACTCGCTCTTGGCGCGATTCGCCCGATCGGAGAGGTCGCGGGAATGGGCGAGCTCGGCCTCGACTTCCTTCTGGCGGGTGATGTCGACGTGGATGCCGACCATGCGCGCGGGTAGCCCGTGTGCGTCGTGCTCGATCAAGCGACCGAGGGCAAGGATCCAGACCCAGCGCCCGGCCTTGTGCTTCATGCGAAACTCCACGCGGTACAGTCGCGTCTGTCCCGCGAGGTGCGCCTTCAGGGCTTCGTCAATTGCCGTCAGGTCTTCGTTGTGCACGAGGGAGAGCCACCGGCTTCCGGATCCCTCGATTTCGCTTTCTGCATAACCGACCAGGTGACACCACTGCCGGTCGAAGACGGCGGCATCGGTGGTGGGGTTCCAGTCCCAGCGACCAATCCCGGTCGCGTCGAGGATCAGGTCGTGCCGTTCCTCGGCCGCCCGGAGGTCCTCGATGGCCCGTCGTCGCTCGCGGTCGACGCGAATCGCGGAGAGGATCTGTCCGCAGGTGGCGACGGTCAGTCCGCAGTCTGCGGCGACATCGGCATCGTAGTCCATGCCACGATTGGCCAGGCCCACCATGCCAATCGTGGCGCCGCCGACCATGATCGGGATCGCGGCGATGTTGCGAAGGGTCGGTGCGTCCGGCAAGTGACCGTGGGCGAGGTCCTCGCGAGTCGCGGGGTTCGCGAACCGCGGCACGGTCCCTTCGGCGGCCGCCTCGAAAAACGCGCCCGGGCGCAGAAATTCCATTCCGAGGCCGGCGCTGGCCTCGTAGTACGACAGTTCCTCCTCGCTCCAGGAATCTGACAAGACCGCGTGCAGCTGGAAGAATCGCGTCCCGGCCTCCTCTCGCAGCTCGGCGATGAACCCGTACTCGGAGCCGGATGCCTCCAGAAAGAGCGCGACGAGGGCCTGACACACGCGTTCTGTAGGCGCCCCTCCGATGAACAGCGCCTGGATCTCGCGGAGCTGATTCAGTGCTTCCTTCGCCCGGACGACCTCTGCCTCGGCGTTCCGCTGCGCCGTGACATCCACAAAGGTGGAGACGACACCGTTACGCTGGCTGCCCTGCTCGACGCGTGCGGTATTGATGGAGATCCAGTTCAGGCTCCCGTCAGGGCGGTGGACCCCCATGATGACCCCACGCTGGGGTTCCCCGGTGCGCAGGGTCACCATGGCGGGGTGGTCACTCCCCGGGAAGTCAGTCCCATCCACGCGGACCGCGCGCCAGCGGGCGTCCACCGAGGAGCGACCGAGAAGCTGGTCGTTGGTCAGCCCGAGGAGCTGGGAGGCGGCGGGGTTGGCTTCCACGATGGCGCCGGCCTCGTCCTGGAGGACGATTCCCTCAGCAACCGTTTCGAATACCGTTTGGAGCCGGGCGAACATGGGCTTTGATTTCAGGCGGGAAGCCGGGGCATTCCGGAGTGTCGGGCGGGTGGGGGCTGCAGTTGAGTCCTCGCTTCCCTGACAACGTCACCGTATTTGCATTTTTTCACTTGTCCTAACATGAGAAGCCTCCGGCCATCGGCCGTTGGACTTGAGTCCATCCTGTGGGATACCGTCAAGGACCTGCAGGCCGTGATCCGCTTGGAGTCGGTCAACCCGCCAGGGAACGAGCTGGCGGTAGCCCGATACGTGCACGACATCCTGCACCGGCACGGGGTGAGCTCGCAGCTGTACGAGCCGGCCCCCGGGCGGGGGATCGTGATCGGGCGGGTGCGCGGTCGTGGCACCAGTCCCCCCTTGCTCCTGATGGCCCACATGGACGTGGTCGGCGTGGAGCGGGACAAGTGGAGCACGCCCCCGTTTGGGGGTGAGGTGCTTGACGGGTACGTCTACGGGCGGGGCGCGATCGACGACAAGGGAATGTTGGTCACCAACCTGCACGCGGTGCTCTGGTTGCAGTCCCTGGTCAATGACGGGGTGGTCCCGGAACGGGACGTGATCTTCCTGGCGACGGCCGACGAGGAGGCCGGTGGCGACCACGGGATCGATTGGGTGATGGCGCACCATCGAGACGACATCCAGGCCGGGGTGGCGCTCAACGAGGGGGGGCGCGTGCGGGTGATCAATGGCGAGGTCGCCTACGCCGCGATTCAGTGCGCAGAAAAGGTCCCGCACAACGTGATCATCACCGCCCGCGGGAGTGGGGGCCACGCGGCGATCCCGCACGACGGCAACGCGATTTCGCGCCTGGCGCTGGCCCTGTCCCGGATCACCGCGCACCGCGAGCCGCTGGAGCTGTTCGACGTGACGCGCGGATTCTTTGCCCAGCTAGCCGGGGTCTGGCCCGACGAGGCGCTTCGTGTCGCGATGGCCGACCTGGCGAGCGGAGATGCGGTGCGCGAGGCACGCGGGGCAGGGGCGCTGGGTGGGATTCCGTCGCTTGATGCCGTGCTTCGCACCGGCATCTCTCCGACCCTCATTTCGGGGGGCATCCGCTCCAACGTGATCCCCACCGAGGCGGAAGCGACCTTGAACATTCGGGTGATGCCGGGGCGTTCGCTGGCTGAGCTGCTGGACCGGCTCCGGGCCGTCGTGAATGACCCGGCGGTGGAGTTCCGGCTCAAGTCGTCGGGACTGGATGCGCCGGCCTCCAGCCCGGCGGCGCCGGAATACCAGGCGATTGTCGACGCCTTGCAGGCGGTGCATCCCGGGCTGCCGGTGGCGCCTTACCTGAGCACCGGAGCGACCGACTCCGCCACCCTTCGGCACGCCGGCATTCCGTGTTACGGCCTGCTGCCGTTCCCCCTGACCCAGGACGATGAGGACCGGATGCACGGACACGACGAACGTGTGCGAGTCGACGCCCTGTCGTTTGGCCTGGCAGTGACCTGCGGCATTGTGTCACGACTGGCCGTGGAGGGCGCCTGATGCGTCCCACGGTCCTTGTTACGGGTGCGTCGAAGGGGATCGGCCGAGCGATCGCCCTGCGCCTCGCTCCGGCCTGGCACGTGATTGGCCTCGCGCGATCGGAGGCCGACCTGCGCTCGCTGGGTGAGGTCATCGCCGGACGCGGAGGAACTTTCACGGGGTTGTCGGCGGACCTGCGTGACCCGCACGCCGTGGCCCTGGCGCTCGACGGCGTCTCGTGTGACGTCCTGGTGAACAATGCGGGCGTGATGTTCAAGAAGCCCTTCATTGACCTCACGCCGGACGAGTGGCATGCGATGGTCGATGTGAACCTCAACGCGATCTACCATGTGACACATGCCGTGTTACCAGGGATGCTGCAACGCGGGCATGGGCACATCGTGAACGTGGCCTCCATCGCCGGCCGCAGTGCCTTTCCCGGAGGGACCTGCTACGCTGCGACAAAGCACGCCGTGCTGGGGTTCAGCGAATGCCTCATGCTCGAGGTGCGGGACGCTGGTGTGAAGGTGTCGGTGGTGATGCCGGGGTCGGTCGCGACCGAACTCTCGCCAGGGGGGTCGCAGGTTGCCTGGGCCTTGCGGCCAGACGACGTGGCCCAGTGTGTGGAGGCGTTGCTGGCCCTGCCGGAGCACGCGTTGGTGTACACCGTTGAGGTGCGCGCGGCGCGCCCCGCGAGGTCCACATGACAAAACGCGGGACGAAGGTGCTGTCGCACGAGCGCTTTGCGCGGGTTCGCCAGCCCGATGCCACGGTCCGGGAACTGTCGGCGGTGCGGGAGATTGCCCATGCGCTCGCCCATGCCGACCGACCGGACGAAGTGTTCCAGTTCGCCCTCGACCGGACGTCGGCCCTCATCGGGGCTTCTTTCGCCTCGGTCTATCTGGTGGAAGGGGTCTCCGAGCTGATGCGACTGGTCGCTGCCAGCAACTGGCCCGAGCGGCACCGGCCGTGGCTCAGCGAGATGCGGGTTCGGTTGGGGTTCGGGCCGTCCGGCGAGGCGGCTGCCGAGCGACGGATCATCGAGGTCCCGGACGTGCAGGCGGACGGCGGCCTGGAGGACTGGGCCGAAGTCGGTCGGGAACTGGGTTTCCGGTCGCTCGTCGCGCTCCCTTTGCAGGATGCGCGGTCGGCGCTCGGCGCGGTGACCTTCTACTTTGCCGAGCCCGGGGTGCCGGCGCCCGAGCGTCGGCAACTGATGCGATTGGTGGCGGACCAGATGGCCGCGGCGGCAGTACGGTCGCAGCTCGTGGCGGACCTGCGCCGCACCGCGGCTGCGTTGTCCGAGGCCAGGGACGAAATAGAAGCGCTCATGCAGCCGCGCGCGTCGCACCCGCTAGACGAAACGGGGATGGTGGAGGCGGTCGTCAGTGCGCTGGGGCCTGCGGTCTCCGCGGCGGCCACTGCCGCCAGAAGTCTCCGTGTGGGTGGAGCCGTTGGCGAGGGCGAGCACCGGGCCGTGACGCGTCCGCTCGAACAGGCGCAGGGAATGCTCGACGACTGGCAGGAGACCTTCGCGCTTCGGAGCGGGGCCAGGGCGGCGGGCACCGACGTTGTTTCGCCGCGGGAGCTGGCGCTGGCCGCGACGGGGCTCGCCGACGAGTGGGCAGGTGGGGCGGGGGTCTCCGTGAAGTTGATCCCTGGTGATATCGCGCCGATCCCCACCGACCGGAGGAAAATCACGCGCCTGCTCGCTACCTTGCTGCTGTTCGCAGAAACCCGGGCGCCGGCCGAGCCGGTCACTCTGGCAATTGTTGCGGACGACGGCGGGGGGACGGTGCACTTCCAGGTGCGCGATAGCGGACCGGACTTGGGGCGGGAGCAGGTGGAGGGGTTGTTCGACCCACTGGCCCCGGCGAGGGTCATGGGGCGGCACCGAATCAACCTCGCGCTGCTCCGCGCGATGGCCGCACACCTGGGTGGAACCCTGGTGGCGGCGGCCCTCCCCGGGCAGGGGTTGCAGATGACGTGTAGTCTCCCGAGTACGACCAGGTCCTGACCACCCATCCAGCCATGTCGCTCCAGCGTCGCACGTTGCAGGAAACCACCACGGCCATGTCCCCGGCGGACGTCCTGGCGGCCGCCCGGACCTTTTTCTCTCGTCGGCATTCCATCTATGCTGCGTACACGGAACAGGAGAGTGCGCATCACCTGTCCATGCGCGGGCAGGGGGGTGAGGAGCTCGTGATCGGCGTCCTTCCCGCGGGCTCCGGGACGCGCGTGACCGGCGGGTCCTACATGTTCGACGGCCCACTCGGCCGGTTCTTCGCCTCACTTCCGCCGGCGGAGGTCGGCTGACCATGACCGATCTCATCAACTCCCTGCGGACAGGCCCGGGCGTCCTGCGGCTTGGCGCCGACGGGGAGACGCGGCTCGCCTTCCGCGTGCAGCTGCTCGACGCCTGGGAAACGCTCGCCGTCGAGGCGCCCGCAGACATGCCGGTGCGTGTGGTCAAGGAGCGCGTGGTCGAAGCCATCATGACGGCGGTTGAGGATCCCGAGGACTACATGGTCAAGCTCGGCGGATGGGAGGTGCTGGACGAGAACGAGTCGATCGCCGCGTGTGGGGCGACGCATGGCTCGACCTTCCTGGTCAGCGGCCGTCGGCGCCGCCCGGTCCGCTGACCTCGTCGTCCCCGGCCACCGCGGTGCGCACCCCTTCCGGCGATACGTCGCTGGCGGGGGTGATTCGTCTGCGGGAGGCCCTGGCGCAACGGATCGTTGGTCAAGGGCCCGTGATCGACGGACTCCTGATGGCGCTGCTCGCCGGTGGCCACGCCCTGCTCGTCGGTGTGCCGGGGCTCGCCAAGACCCTGATGATCCGGTCACTGGCCGAGGCGATGGAGTTGGAGTTCCGGCGCGTGCAGTTCACCCCGGACCTGGTGCCGAGCGACATCACCGGGGCGGAGGTCCTGGACGAGGATGCGTCGGGCCACCGGCATTTCCGGTTTGTGAAGGGGCCGATCTTTGCGCATCTGGTCCTCGCGGACGAGGTGAACCGCGCACCGCCACGCACCCAGTCGGCCCTGCTGGAGGCGATGCAGGAGCATCGCGTGACGGTGGCCGGGACCACGATGCCGTTGCCGGACCCGTTCTTCGTGCTCGCCACGCAGAACCCGATCGAGCAGGAGGGGACCTATCCCTTGCCCGAAGCGCAGCTCGATCGCTTCCTGTTCGACATTCGCGTGGGGTATCCGAGTGCCGCCGACGAGGTGGCGATCCTGCGGGCCACCACGGGGGGCGCGGAGATGCCCATCGCGCCGGTGATCCATGGCGATGACCTTCGCAGGTTGCAGCGACGGGTCCGCGCGGTCGTCGCGCCCGAAGCGGCGCTCGAGTATGCGGCCGCCCTGGTGCGCGCGACCCGCCCGGAGGCTGGCGGACGGGGACCGGTGAAGCAATACGTGCGGTGGGGAGCCGGCCCGCGCGCCGGGCAGGCCCTGATCCTCGGCGCCAAGGCGCACGCGCTCCTGAATGACCGTGACGCGGTGTCCCCGGCGGATATCCGGCGAGTCGCCCTGCCCGTGCTTCGGCACCGCATCCTGACAAACTATGCGGCACAGGCGGAGGGCGTGGAGGTGGCCCAGGTTGTGGACGCGGTGTTGCGTGAGGTGCCCGAGCCGCGCAGCGGCATCACACCCTGACCGCGGCGGGGCCTCCGGATGCGGGTTTCCCTCGATGCCCTCCAGTCGCTCGCCTGGCCGGCGCGGCGCCTGGCGGTTGGGGGGCGGAGCGGCACCCAGCGGTCGACGCTGCGCGGGCGCGCTCCCGAACTGAGCGCCTATCGCGCCTATCGCGCCGGGGATGACGTGCGCGACATGGATTGGAAGCTGCTGGCCCGCAGCGACCGGTCCTGGATCCGGTTGTCGGAGGACCGGGCCATCCACCCCACCTGGTTCGTGCTCGATGCGACGGCGTCGATGGCGTTTCCGGTGGGGACCCTGGCGAAGTGGCGGGCGGTTTGTGCCCTCGCGGAGGGACTGGCGTTCCTGGCGCACAAGGTGGGCGATCCGGTGGGTGGCTCTGTGGTCGGTGGAGACCCTGGCGAGGGCGCCCTCATGCCGGTGAGCACCCGACGCGACATCGTGCCCACCTGGCGGGCGCTGCTCGATGGGGTGGTCCCGGGAGGCACCGCCCCGCTGGCCCCGGCCGTGGCATCAGCTCCCGTGCGCGGCCGCCTGGTCATCCTGTCAGACCTGTTGGGTGATGCGGCGGCGTGTCGCGATGCAGCCAATCGTTGGCTGGTGTCCGGGAGTGAGGTGATCGTGCTCCACGTCCTGTCGCAGGCGGAGTGGATGCCGGCCGGAGGCAGTGTGGTCGATCCGGAGGACGCGACTCGCGAGCGCGTGTTGGGCCCCGAGGGCATCCCGGCCTATGCGGCGGCGCTCGCGCAGTGGGTGCGCGACGAGGAGGACTGGTGGGTCGGTCGCGGGGCTGCCTTTCATCGGATTGTTGCGGAAGAGGACGTGATCGGTGCGATCCGTCGGGTGGTCGGTGGACCGCGCGCGGTGGGGGCTCGTTAGGCGATGTGGGCGTGGTGGCTGGCGGCCACGGCCGGGATCGTGGTCACCGGCGCCCATTGGTTGGCCTGGCGCCGGTCGTCGTCCGCCGTCCTCCCCACGGCGCGATTTGTGCCCGCCGGCGCGCGCCCCCAGCACGTACGACGCGTCGCCCTCGACGAGCCGCTGCTCTGGATGCTCCGGTTGCTGGTCGTTGGATGCCTGGGGGCCGCCGTGGCGCCGGGACTGTTTCAGCTGCCACGCTCGGGCCGTGCCAGCATCCTCCTCGTCGATGCCACGCGCGCCGTGGGGTCGGCGAGCGAACGTACCGACTCCGTGACCGCTCGACTGGCCAGCAGGTCGCGTGTTGAGCTGATCGCCTTCGATAGCGGCGTCCGTGCGCTGGCCATGAGCGACCTCGCGTCGCTCCCGCGATCCGACGTGGCGGGCGCGCTCGATGTCGCGCTGGTGCGCGCCGCGCGCCGGGCCACCGAGCTCCTGACGCGTGTGCGTGAGGTCGAGATTGCCGTGGTGTCGCCAGTGGTGGAGGAGGAGTGGACACCCGCGATCCCGGAGATCGTGCGTGCAGCCGGTGTCCCGGTGCGCTGGGTACGACTCGCGCCGGCGAGCGACGGCGCGCCGACGGATGACCCGCGCGGTTTCGGCCGGGTGCCAGCCCTGATGACCGCGCCCGTCGCGGCGGTGATGAACGCTGTTGGACGCCTCCCCGCTGGGGCCCGCCTCGCCGCCGTGCCGTATACCTCGGACGATTCCGCCTTCGCGGCGGGGGGGGGCGTGGTGGTGTCGTTCCCCGAGCCGCAGGACGCCGCCCCGGTGCGTGCCATCCTGGCCGGTGGGGCTGGGGCGATCGGTCCCTGGGGACTGGCACCGGTCAGCGGGGGAACGCCGGTGGCCTGGTGGGACGATGGCACCGTGGCCGCGGCGCAGACGACCATTGGTCGTGGCTGCTTTCGAACGGTAGGTGTCCGGGTGCCAGTGCGTGGCGACGATGCCCTTCGCCCATCGATGGCCGCCGTCGTGCGCCATCTCGTCCAACCCTGCGCCACGGCTCGGCTGACCCCGGTTCCGGCCGCGCGCCTCGTGGGGGATGCTGCCCCGCCGGGGCCGAAGGCCGCAGCGTCGGATGGCACGGCCCACCGACGGTGGTGGCTTGCGCTCGCGCTGGTGTTGCTCGCCGTCGAGTGGGGTGTGCGGGTGCGCCGCGCGCGGATGGTGTCATGACGACCGCCGTGCTCGTCGCTCGCTGGAGGTCGCGCCTCGCCGGGATCGGCGTGGTGTCCGCGCTGCTGTACGGAGTTGGGGCGCTCGCGGTGACGCTCCGGGCCGCCGGATGGCTGGGGGGAAGTCGCGCGCAGGGTTGGGCGCTCGCCGCGATGGTCGGGTTGGCTGTGACGGTGTGGCGTGGATGGAGGGCCGGGCTCGGGCGATTGGACCCGCAGCGGGTGGGGCTCTGGTTGGAGGAGCGCGAACCCACCCTCCACTACGCCGTGCTCGGGGCGTTGGCCGGGTCCGCCGTGTGCGATGCGCGCGTTCATCGCTCGCCCGTCGGCACCGCGGCATGGCGCTGGGCCGGTCGCGCATTGCTGCGCGCGTTTGGTGCGGCCGGGCTGGGGGTGGCGAGCTACGCAGGGACGCCGACTCGTGCGCCGGACGTGGGACCTAACGCCCAGCGGCTCCGCGTCCCCGAGGGCGTCACGTCGCTCGGTGCCGTGCGGGTGCGCGTCGTGCCACCGGCGTACGCGCGACGGCCGGCGGAAGAGTTCACGGCACCGGACGTCCTGCATCCCCTCGTTGGCAGCCGCCTTGAGCTGTCGGGTGAGGGGCCAGCGCCCGGGGTCCGTGCCGACACGCAGGCCGTGGCGGCGACGCGGCGCGGGACCGGATGGGTCGCGTCGTACATCGCGGATACGCTCCCGGCCCTCGTCACCGTCAGCCGGGATGGTGACGCGTTCCTCCTGGCGGTGGACCCCGTGCGCGACGCGCTGCCGCAGGTGGCCCTGGAGCTTCCGGCTCGCGACACGGTGGTACGCGCCGTACCCGCGTCCCTCGCGGTGCGCGCCACGTTTCAGGATGACCTGCGGCTCGACAGCACGCGGTTCGAGTACATCGTGACGTCGGGCGACGGGGAGCGCTTCACTTTTCGGCGGGGTGAGCTCGACGCCCAAGCCGAGCAGGGGCCGCGCGCGATGCGCACCATGCGGTGGGACCTTGCGGCGCTCGCGCTGTTGCCGGGCGACGTGGTTCACCTGCGCGCGCTGGCGCGCGATAGCCGTGGTCAGGAAGGCGCATCCGATACGCGTGCCCTGCGCGTGGCGCGCCCCGGCGAGGCGGACTCGCTGGCGGTGGATGCGGCGCCCCCGCCTGAGGTCGAAGCGTCCGTGTTGAGCCAGCGCATGTTGATCAACCTGGCGGAGGCGCTGGTGAGACGGGAACGTGGGATGGCGCCGTCCGCGCTGCGCACCGAGTCTGTGCGGATCGGGCGGGACCAGGCGCGGCTGCGTCGCCAGGTGAGTGACCTGATCTTTGCCCGCCTCGGTGATGATCCGGCGGGCGAGCATTTTCACGGCGACGGGCACGAGCACGGGGCGGAACCTACCCTGCGGCGTGCGCTCACCCCCGAGGAGCTCCTCCAGGCTGCGGACCGAGCCACGGGCGCCCGTGGTGCGCTCGTGGAGGCCGCGCATGACGAGGCGCCCCTCGTGGCGGTGAGTCGGCCGTTGCTGGAGGCGTACAACGCCATGTGGGACGCCGGGCGCGAACTGGAGTCGGGGGCCCCGCGCGCGGCGTTGCCCTCTATGTATGCCGCGTTGGCGGCGATCCAGAAGGCACGCGCAGCGGAGCGTTTGTACCTGCGAGGGGCGACGCGGGCTGTGGTGGTCGACCTTGCACGCGTGCGACTCGCCGGCCGCGACCGCGGCCTCGATCATGTGCGTGAGGCCCAGGCACCGCTGGCGCCTCCTGGCCAGGCGCTCTGGCAGCGCGTCGTTGGCGCCGTGGCTCGCCCAGGGGCCGGTGAGGCCGTGGACTCGCTCCTGGTGCTCCGCGTGGCTTCGGCTGGAAACGCCCCCGTGGCGGCCGCGTTGGACTCCCTGGTGGCGGGGATACGCGCCGGTCGGGACGTGACCATGGCCGTGGTGGTGGTGCGGGAGCGGTTGGGCGGTGCCGGTGCCGCGCGTCCACCCACGGGGTGGCGGCCCATCCCATGAGCGTCTTCACCTTTGTCACCCTGCAGTACGACTCGGGCGATTGGGATAGCGCGCCCCTCGTGGCAGCCAACGTCATCGACTCGCTCGCCCGGTACACCAGCCTCGAGGTGGCGCCCGCGGGTCGCGTCGTGGCGTTGGGCTCGCCCGAGCTGCTCTCGTATCCCTTCGCCTTCCTCACCGGGCACCTCCCGGTGCGGTTCACCGCGCAGGAGCGGGCCGGACTGCGGACCTGGCTGGATCGCGGAGGCTTCCTCTTTGTCGACGACCACAACCACGACGTGGACGGGATGTTCCACCGGACCGCGATTGAGGAGCTGACGACGGTGGTTGGCCCGTTACCGAAGCTTCCCCCAAACCACTCGCTGTATCGGGCGCACTTCCCGTGGCCGGACGGCCCGCCGAATACCAGCCACGAGCTCAATGGGTGGGGGGACAACCTCGTGCACGACTACCTGCGGGGGGCATCGCGTGGCGGACGGCTCGTGGTGTGCTACAGCAACAAGGACTACAGCTCCGAGTGGAATTTCCACCCGGACAACAAGCGCTTCTACGCCATAGACAACACGCGGTTTGCTGTGAACCTGGTGGTGTATGCCCTCACGCATTGAGCGTCGCTGGCTGGAGCGTTTGGCGCTCGGCACGGCGCTGTTGGCGATCACCCTCCTCGCGTTCAGCGGTCCGGAGGGGCAAACCACGACGGTGCGCGACGAGGCGCTGACGGATGCGCTGTCGGCGGCGACCCGTCATGCAGTGCCAGGGCTTGACCTGGAGCTGGACGCGATCCCCGGGCCCGCCGAACGGGCCTGGGCGGTGGCCGTGCGTGGTGCAGGGACCCAGGTGCGCTGGAGCACGCGCCGCGCGGTGTCCCCGTGGGCGATCGTCCTCGACCCGTTGGGTACCCCGGGTGGCGGCTTCACCTGGCGGGCCCTCGCCCCGCCCGGGGCCACGGTGCGTGACGCGGCGGGCGAGGTGTGGCGGGCCGCGGAGGCGGGGGCCGCGGAGGCGACGGTCCTGTCGGCTTCCGGGGTGGCGCTGGTCACTCCACACGGGACGGCACGACCCCAGTCCTTCGCCCCAACTCCCATGAAGCGCGTCAGGGTTGCGGGGCGTGCGGGCTGGGAGGCGCGATTTGTGGCTGAGGCGCTTCGCGCGGCTGGTTGGGACGTGGAAGCTGAATTCACGGTTACGTTGTCGCCCGCGCCCGTTGGGGTTCGCACCCCCGGGGCTCGTGCCGGACTCGACACCGCGACCCATGCGGCCGTCGTCCTGGTTGGCCGGGATGCGGTCGCCCCTCCGCGCCTCAGCGAGTTCGTTCGCGGCGGGGGTGGCCTCATCCTGGTCGGTGACGCCGTTCAGCACCTGGCGACGACCGCCATCGCGCCGGCCTCGGTGCTTGGCGTCGCTCAGCCTGTGCCCGGAACACTGGCCACGGCGCTGCCACGGCGCGCCCTGGGGGGCTGGCGACTGCGGCCCCGATCCGACGCAGTGGTGATCGAGCGTCGTGGGGACGACGCGATGGTGGTCGCCAGGCGCGAGGCGCTGGGTCGGGTCGTGGCGGTGGGGTATGACGAGACGTGGCGCTGGCAACTCGAAGGACCGGAAGGGAGCGCCGCCCGCTATGCGGCCTGGTGGTCCGCGCTGGTGGGCTCGGTGAGTCGCGTGGCCGGAGCGCCGCTCGCGCCTGGCGGCGACCCCGTACCCCTGGCGGCGTGGACCGCCGCGTTAGGTGCCGCCGCTCCGGGGCCAGGGACGCCTGTCCTTGCCCGTCTCGATGAGCGGTGGTTGCTTGCCATGGCGCTGCTGTCCCTCGCGGTGGCGTGGCTCTCGCGGCGCTTGCGCGGACTCCCATGACCCTGGCCTTCATTTCACATCCGGACGGCGGACGACACGATACCGGGTGGAATCACCCGGAGCATGTCGGTCGCCTGCGGGCCATCCCGCGGGCCTTGAAGCACGACGTGGAGCTGTTCCAGGCGCTGCTGCACCACGAGCCACGGCATGCCACCCCGGACGAGCTGGCCCTCGCGCACGATTCCGGGTACGTCGAGGCGGTGCGCCGCCACGTGGCAGCGGGCGGCGGCCGCCTGGATGCGGATACGGTGACGTCCGAGGGCTCGTGGGACGCGGCGCGTGCCGCGACCGGAGCCGTTCTCGACGGCGTCGACATGGCGCTCGACGGGCGGGCCGAACGAGCCTTCTGCGCTGTCCGTCCACCGGGCCACCATGCCCTGCGCGATCGCGCGATGGGTTTTTGCCTCTTCGGGAGCGTGGCCATTGGCGCCAGGTACGCGCTGGCCGCGTCGGGGGCGGAGCGGGTTCTGATCATCGATTGGGATGTCCACCATGGCAATGGCACCGAGGCTCTGGTACGCGATGAGTCGCGGATTCGCTTTGTCTCGATGCATCAGTATCCCTGGTACCCGGGGACTGGCGACGCGAGCGACGTGGGGCCGCACCGGACCCTGTTCAATGTTCCCATGGCCGCGGGGTTGGCGCCGCAGGCCTATGTGGATGCCCTGCTGGGTGGGATCGACCGGGCGACCACGCGCTGGACCCCCGACCTGGTCTTGATCTCGGCCGGGTTCGATTCCTTGCGCGGCGATCCGCTCGGCGGCTTCACCCTGGAGATGGAGCACGTCGACCTGCTGACGCGCGAGGTGGCGTCGCGCGCGGCGTTGTGGTGTGGCGGCCGGGTGGTCAGCGTCCTGGAGGGCGGGTACGATCCCACGCGGCTGGGCGAGGCGTCGGTGGTGCACATGCGCGCCTTGGCGGGACTCGGGTGAGACGGTGGCATCATGGCCAATCCCCGGATCGTTACGCCCCCGGAACGTGCGGTAAGTCCTTGTGAATACAGGGGGATCTGGCGAGGTTCGCGCGTGACGCGGGACACGGGGTTGGTCGTCCAACGAGTACCGTCCGATACCTCCAGTTTGCGGGGCCGCGACGGGGGCGGCGGGGGTCTGGGACCGCAGGACATCGGCGACAGCGGAGCAACGTGATTCGGACACGCAGCGGGCGTCAGGGAGCGGTGGGCAGCGAGTCGCTGCTCCTGTTTGGTCTCGTCCTCGATGACGGGACGTCGGCGACGCGCGCCGATGGGATTGAGTCGATGGTGCTGCGCGAGCTGGTCGCCTTGGTGCAGCGCGTCCCGGCGCGTCGCGTCGATCCGTCGACCCAGGCCATCACCGAGTATCGCGGGATTGTGGAGGGGGTCCAGCGCGACCGGAGCATCCTGCCCGCGCCGTTTGGCACCGTGTTCCGCACGCGTGAGGCCCTGGTGCGCTGGCTCGAACTCCACTACGTCACCCTGCGCGAAGGCGTGGCGTTTGTGCAGGGTCGGCAGGCGGCCCGCCTCCTGCTCGCTGCGTTGCCCAACACCTCGACGCCCGACTACGAGGCGACGGTCTTCGAGTCGATGAAATTCCTCAAGCGGCACGCCGTGGCGAGTGTCGTGCTGCCTGACGAGTCCGATGGTCGTCCGCGCACGACGGAGGCGGCGTTCCTAGTGGAGCGCGACAAGTGGGGCACCTTTGCCGACGCCGTCCGCGACGAGCAGGAGCGCGTGGGCGGGGTGACGATCGAGCAGAGCGGACCCTGGCCGGCGTACGACTTCGTTCGCCTGCAGTTCGGGAGCTGAGCCATGTTCTGTCCCGACTGTGGTACGTGGAATCGGACGCGCGCGGTGAGCTGTGCGCGGTGCAAGGGCGACCTCCCGGAAGTGTCTGGGGCGCCGGTGGAGCAGCCGGATACGGAGGTGACGGCCCTGCGCAAGGCGTGTGGGGGCCGGTACCAGGTAATGCGCCGCATGGGGAGTGGCGGGATGGCCCACGTGTATTACGCGCTCCACGCCCAACTGGAGCGGCCGCTGGTCGTGAAGGTGCTGCATGCGCACCTGGCGAAGGATACGGAGATGCGGGAACGGTTCCGTCGCGAAGCCGAGGCGTCGGCGCAGCTGTATCATCCGCACATCTGTCCGATTATCGACTTCGCCGAGTTAGGTGACCTGGTGTTCCTGGTCATGCCCTACCTCGCCGGTGGGTCCCTCGCCGACGTGCTCGTGCGGGACAAGACGGTGGCGCCGGGTATTGCCGTCTCGATCTGTGCGCAGGTGGCCGTGGCGCTGGACTACGCGCACCGTCGGGGGATCGTGCACCGGGACGTGAAGCCGGACAATGTGTTGTTCGACGAAGACGGTCACGCCCAGCTCACCGACTTCGGCATCGCCACGGCGCGCTTTCATGGTCGGCTCACCCGGACCGGGCGCGCGATGGGCACGCCCCACTACATGTCGCCCGAACAGGCAATGGGGAAGATGGTCGATGGGCGCAGCGACCTCTACGCCGTCGGGGTGATGCTCTACGAGATGTTACTCGGCTTTCCCCCGTTTGACGGCGCGGACAGCTACAGCGTCGGGTACAAGCAGGTCCATGAACAAGCTGTCGCACCGGACATGGTGGATTCGCGGGTCCCGCGCAGCCTGTCGACCCTGGTCATGAAGTGCCTGGCCAAGGGGGTGGACGACCGGTTCCAGACCGGGTTCGAGCTCGCGGACGCCCTCGTGGCCTGGCTCGGCGAGCACGGGGCCGCGACGCCGGCGGAGCAGCGCTCCGCCGTCCTGAGCCGACGGACGGCCAGCGCGGCTGTTGCTTCGCTTTAGCGGGGCAGGCGGGCGATGAAGCCCCAGTAGGTGTCGGGGCCGGCCTCGGTGCCGAAGTTCACCTCGAGCGTGTCGACGATCTCGAAACCGCTGCGCAGGATCAGGCTCCCCAGCATCGAGCGGCCAAGGACCGAGTAGTGATTGCCGTTGGTCTGGTGGCGGCACGCGGTGTCTGGCGCCGGGACCTCGACGTACAAGCATCCCCCTGGGGCCAGAATCTGGCGGAACCCATCGAGCGTGAAGTACGGGAAGATGCTGTGCTCCAGGCAGTGCCGACACCACACCAGGTCGAACTGCCCGTCCTCGAACTCCAGGAACGACTGGTCCATCTGGCGCACGTCGTACCCGGCCGCCTGGCAGGCCGCGACGTCGACCGCATTCAAGGTGATGCCGATGGGCTGGTACCCTCGGGCGACGAATCGTTTGAGGGCGACCCCCTGGCCACACCCCACGTCGAGGACGCGCGCGCCGTCGGGCAGGTTGAAGAGCTGCAGCGCCCGTTCCATCACGTCCCCGGTGATGGCATCATGCAATGCGGAGACCGGTTCCGGGTAGGTCTCGGTGGCAATGCGGTCGAGAAAGGTCTCGAGTCGGGCGAGGCTGGTGGCGGCGAGGGTCATTGAAACCGGGGGCTATGGGATCTCAATGGAGGATCGGCGTCGCCCGGTGATCCTGCAGCCGCCGTCAGTCGAGGAAGCGCCGCCGCGTGCCTGGGGCAGGGAGGGGGCAGGCGTCCAGCTTGCCGAAGATGCGATAGCGTGTCGCGGCAACACGGTCATAGACCCAGTCACGCAGCGGACGAGGCACCAGGTAGGCGATGGCCGCCAGGTTCCAGACGCCGCCCAGGTAGCGCGCCACCTGCAGGGCGGCGGTCGAGCGCACCCACGCCCCGTCTTTGTAGAGGAGCACCACGGAGTCCACTGCGGCGAGTTGCGGAAGGAGGCGTCGCGCTTCGTCTCCGATCGGCCCCTGCAGCGTGGCGAAGCGCATGGCGCCCTCGGGGTCTCGCTTCAGGATGAACTGCACGAACCGGTTGCAGAGGCCGCAGACGCCGTCGTACAACAGGACGTAGCCGTGCGCATCGATCGCTCGTCGCAGCGGGGAGGCCGCGGGGACCGACATGCGGGCGAGTGGGAGCTTCGGGCGCGCGCGAGCCATCACACGCAAGCTAGTGGGCCGGCGTGGTGGTGTGCACGCCATTTTCGACCGGCCAATGCGCGCGCGTGAGCGATTCGGCGCGTCGCCCGGTTCGGTCCGGGGATCGCCCTAGATTTGCGTGATGCCACGCGTCGTGGACGTCGCCCTCGCACTTCCGCTCTTTCGGACCTTTTCGTACCTCCCGCCCACGGATGGGGTGGAGGTCGCGCCGGGGAGCCGCGTCGTGGTGCCGTTCCGGAATCGTCGTGAGGTAGGTGTGGCCCTTGGCAGCCGCGAGGTTCCCGAAGGCGAGCGCGCCTGGAAGCGGATCGTGAGTGTGCCGGACCCGGACCCCGCCGTCGGGCCGGCCCTGCTCGCGACAGCGCAGTGGATCTCGTCGCACTACGTCGCGCCGATGGGCGTGGTGCTGCGCGCGGCCCTCCCCGTGCAGCTCACCTCCGCGGCGGCGCCAACCCCGCCCGGAAAGCGGCAGCGCGTCGTGGTACTGCACCGCCGCCTGGACTCCCTGATGGAGCGTGACGCCCTGTTCAAGCGGACGCCGAAACAGCGCGTGGTGTACGAGCACCTCGAGGCCAACAACGATCGAGCCACGGCGGCCGCCCTCCATGAGCGGCTCGGCATTGGCGACGGGGTCCTGCGCGCCATGGCGCAGCGTGGCCTGGTACGACTGGAACAGGAGGGCGTGCTGCGTGATCCGTTCGCCACGCGTGCCGTTGCGCCGGCGTCCGCCTACCAGCCAACCGAAGCGCAGCAGGCGGCGATCGACCAGATCTCGCAGGCGCCGCCCGGGACCGTGACCCTCCTGCACGGGGTAACCGGGAGTGGCAAGACGCTCGTGTACCTGGAAGTGCTGCGCCGCGCCCTCGTCGATCCGACGGCAACCGCCATCGTGCTCGTCCCGGAAATTGCCCTCACGCCGCAGACCGTCGCGCGCTTCCGGGCGTGGTTTGGTGACCAGGTGGCGGTGCTGCACAGCGCGTTGTCGGACGGCGAGCGACTGGACGCCTGGCGAGTGCTCCAGCGCCGCGAACGCCGGATCGCGGTCGGTGCACGGTCGGCGATCTTTGCGCCGTTGGCCAACGTGCGGGTCATCGTGGTCGACGAGGAGCACGAGGCGAGCTACAAGCAGGCCGAATCGCCGCGGTATCACGCGCGCGATGTGGCGATTGTCCGTGCGCGGCACGAGGGGGCGGTGGTCGTCCTTGGGAGCGCGACGCCCTCCCTCGAGAGCTGGCACCACGCGCAGGAGGGACGGCACACCCTCGTGTCGCTCCCGGACCGCGTGGGGGGCGGCGTCCTGCCGTCGGTGTCGGTGGTGGACCTTCGGGGGCCGCGTCCCTCGGTGGCCCAGCTCCCCGATGGGGCGCGGGTCCCTGCGCCGCCACAGGAGCCGGCAGAGCGGGATCCCTTTCGTCGGGTGATCTGCCAGTCGTTGGAGTCGGCGTTGCGGGAACGGATCGCCCGTGGTGAGCAGTCCATCGTGTTGCTCAACCGACGCGGCTACGCCTCGTTTCTGCAGTGCGCGAGCTGCGGGGAGGTCGCGGCGTGTCCCAATTGCTCAATCTCGCTCACGCTGCACCGGACCCCGGAGCGGCTGGCGTGTCACTACTGCGGACATCATGAGGAGGTGCACCAGGCCTGCCGGCGGTGCCGGGCGCCGACCGTCCGCCACAAGGGGCTCGGCACCCAACAGGTGGAACGCTTGTTAGGCGAGCGCCTGCCCACGGCACGCATCGCCCGCATGGACCTGGACACGACGAGCGGCAAATGGGCCCATGCCGACATATTGGATCGCGTGGGACGCGGCGAGGTGGACATTCTCCTCGGTACGCAGATGATCGCCAAGGGCTTGGACTTTCCCGGCGTGACCCTGGTCGGTGTGATCGATGCCGATGTGGGAATGAACCTGCCCGATTTTCGCGCCGCCGAACGGACGTTTCAGCTGCTCGCCCAGGTGGCCGGTCGGGCCGGTCGCAGCGTCAAGGCCGGGCATGTCATCGTGCAGACGCGCATGCCGGACCACCACGCGGTCACCTGTGCGGTGACCCACGATTATCACAGCTTCGTGGCCCGTGAGCTGGCCGACCGGCGGGCGCCCGCCTATCCCCCGATGGTGCGCCTGGCCAACGTCGTGTTCAGTGGCATCGAAGAGGTCGCCGTTGCCGAGGTGGCGCAGGCGGCGGCGTCCTGGCTCCAGCGCCTTGTGGAAAACCGCCAGCTCACGGGGGTCCGCCTGATCGGGCCTGCGCCGTCGCCGATCACCCGCATCAAGACGCGCTACAGGTGGCACCTGCTGCTCAAATCGGTCGACGGTCGTATGCTCACAAATGTGTTGCGGTTCTTCGCCGAACGATTCGACGTGCCCGCCCGCCATGAACTGCGGGTCAGCATCGATCGTGATCCGGTCACTTTGCTCTAGGTGCGGTGACTCGCGTTATGATCGCGCGTGTCACCCGTGTATCTTGCGGAGTGCCCAACGCACCGGACTCGATGAACCTGCCTCGTCTGCATTCGCCCGCCGCGATCGCTCCCTCCTGCCGTCCTCCATTCGTGGGGGTCGTGCGATGAATGACGTGACGCGCCGCTTTCTCAACGGAGTGCTCGAGCGAGTACCCGAGTCCCGCATCGTGGAGGTGCGGGTGTTTCCCGCCATGCGGCAAGGCGGGGTCGAATCGGGGATCGCCGTCCTCGCCGTCGAGCAGGGGTTCGATTCCATCCCGGATGCAACAGCGGCGCTCGAGATGGACGAGCTGGTCGAGGACGCCGTAGATGGTGCGGTGGTCCCGGCCGATCACGAGATGGTCATGACCCTCGCGATCGCCGAAGTTGATGACGCCGAGTCCGACGACCTGGGCGACGCTGGCAGCGGTCTCGGGGACTCGTGGCCGGTGACGGTGACGTCTGACGAAGCGGCCGTCGAGCGCGAGCGGGCCCTCTTGGTCACATCCGATGGGGTGCACGTCGCGGACCTTCCGTTGCACGAGATGGCCGATGCCACGGTGGGCGACGTGGAGCGGGAACTCGACACCGACGTCGCGCTGGCCGACGTGGGCGTGGCCGAACCGGAAGAATCGATCGCGTTAGGCGATATCCTCGCCCTCCCGGCGCCGGAGCGGACCGTCCCCGTGCGTGACCCGCAGGAACGACTCGCCATCCTTTGTGCACGTTATCGTCTCGTGCTCAAGGGACCGGATCGCGGGAAGTGGGAGCTTGAGGTCGTGCACCAGGCCGATGCGCCGCTGGCGACCCTGGACCGGGTGATCGCCGGTGTGGTGCGCCGGTCGGGGGAGACGGCCGAACCGGAGCGCTTGAGTGGCGAGTCCCTTCGCACGCGGCTCGACGCGCCCCCGTGGGTCGAGGGGGCCGCGGCCTGACATGGAGGTCGCGAGCGTCGGCTGGTTTGTCGCCTTTACGGCGGGACTGCTGTCCTTCCTCTCGCCCTGCGTCCTGCCGCTCGTCCCCACCTACATCACGTTCATCAGTGGTGTCTCGCTGGAGGACGCGCAGTCAACGGCGACGCGACGGACGGCCCTCATCCATGGCCTGCTTTTCACCTTTGGCTTCTCGCTGATCTTTGTCGCCATCGGCGCAATTGCCTCGGGGATCGGCCAGGTCGCCGTCGCCAACCGCGGGTGGATCAGCAAGGCCGGCGGCGTGATGATCATCATCTTCGGGCTGTACCTGATGGGGATCCTGCGCAGCCAGATGCTCTCCACCGAGAAGCGGGTGCACCTGGCCGACAAGCCCGCCGGGTACCTCGGCACGGTGTTCGTTGGCATCGCGTTCGGCGCAGGGTGGACGCCCTGCATCGGCCCGATCCTCGCGTCGATCTACGCGTACGCGTCCGCGCAGGAGACGATGGGGGAGGCCCTTGGGCTGCTCGTGGCGTACTCGCTCGGGTTGGCGGTTCCCTTCATCATCTCGGCCGTGGCGGTCGATCGCTTCATGGCCTTTTTCCACCGCATCAAGCGACACATGGCCTGGTTGCAGCGGGGAACCGGGGTGATCATGGTGGCGATCGGGGTGCTGATGGTCACGGGGCGTTTCACAATCCTCGCGTCCTACCTGAACCGGTTCACTCCGGAGTTCCTCCTGGACCGGTTGTAGACGACCTCGCCTGGCACCACCCCGGCCGGTCATGGGTCACGGCACCTTTCGCCCCGGCGGTGGTATCTTGGAGGGACCCCATCCACCCGGACCCCGATGCGCACTCCACTGCTCGTTGCCGCGCTGGCCGCTATCGCCTTGGCCTGCGGCGACCGCACGAATGACGGCTTGGCGCAGGACTCGACCCTGACGCGCGACCTGGCTCGCGCGGGCGAGGATTCAATGGCGCAGCCGCAATTGCAGGATGTGCCGGACACCGCGGTGCTCGCGGAAGCCCCGCCTCCACCTCCGCCGGCCGCGACACCCAAGTCGACGCCGCGGCCGAAGCAGAGCCTGCCGCCCGCGAAGTCCAACCCAACCCCCACGCCGACCCCAACTCCACCACCGGCGCCAGCACCCACCACGACGCCGAGTGGGAACACGATCGACAAGGGGAGTGGTGCGGCGGAGAAGGCGACCGGGAGTGTCGCGGCTGGGAGCATCCTCAAGTTGGACGCGCTCAACCAGGTGTGCACCAACACCAACAAGGTGGGCGACCGATTTACCGCCACAGTGACGGAAGCGGTCAGTGGCTCGAACGGGGTGATGATCCCGTCTGGTGCCGACGTGACGCTCGAACTGACGGAGCTCAAGCGCTCGGACAACACCAATGACAACATCGTGATGGGGTTCCGGGTGATCAACGTGACCTTCGGCGGGCGCACCTACCCGTTGGATGCGGATGTGCAGACGGCGACCATTGATCGTGTGCGTGCGTCGAGCAAGGGGAATGACGCGAAGAAGGTGGCGGGCGGCGCGGCGGTCGGCGCGATCGTCGGTCAGGTCCTCGGCAAGGGGAAGAAGGGGACGCTGATCGGTGCGGCTGCCGGTGCGGCGGCGGGTGCGGCCGCGGCGGCGGCGACGGCGAATTACGAAGGCTGCGTGAATGCCGGGGCGGACATCGTGGTGAAGCTGAACACTTCAGTGGTGATCGCCGCGACCTGAGCTGTGCCGGGGTTGCGATGAAGGGGCGCGGCTGACGGACCAGCGGCGCCCCTTCGTACGAGCGATCACGGGGCGAGCAGCAACACGCGCACGGGTGTCGACACGATCGCCGTCGTGGTGCCGTCGCCGCGCTGCCCGAAGGTTCCTGGGCCCCAGCACCAGACTTCCCCCAGGGTGTTCACAGCACAGACGAGTGAGCCGTTAGGCCCGGAAGCCGGACCGACGTCGATGCGGGGCAGTGCCAGCGCCGGGCCCGGAACCGCGAGGTTGGTGGCGATCGTGGGCACCGGCTGGCTGCCTGTGGTGGTGCCGTCGCCGAGCGATCCGAGGTCACCACGCCCCCAACAGTAAACTGTGTGGGTCGCGGAGACCGCGATGCCGCAGGTGGTCTCACCGCCAACGCTCAGCCGCAGGAATTGCACGCCTGGGGCGACCATGGTCGGGGGAGCGATCGTCGCATCGACGAGTCCATCGCCCACCTGTCCACGCGTGCGATCACCCCAGCACCACGCGCGCGAGGTGGAGTCGAGCGCGCATGTGTGCACGAGGCCCCCATCGATGCGGGCGAAGGTTGTCCCTCCGGGGACCGCGAGCGGGGTCGGTACCATGGCTCCGACGATCGCGGGGTCGGACCCCAGCTCGCCGCGGGCGTTCCCGCCCCAGCAGAAGGCGGCGCCTGCAGCGGTCAGGGCACAGGTGTGGCTTTCTCCCGCGGCGATGTCAGTGAAGCGCAGGCCGCCATCCTGCACGCGCTGTGGCAGGATCACGGGTGACCCCGCCGATCCGATGCCGGTCTGGCCTTCGGCGTTCCAGCCCCAGCACCACGCCTCCCCCTGCGCCGTGAGCCCGCAGGTATGGTATCCCCCGGCGGCGATCTTCGAGAACGACACCCCACCCGATTGCGGTGGGAGTGGGGTGGACTGCACCCCGCCGATCGCCCCGTTGCCTAACGCGGCGAACGCGTTGAGCCCCCAGCAGAAGGCCGTGCCGCCCGCGAGTCCACACGTGTGGGCGTACCCCGACGTGAGGTCGGAAATCGGGAACGGCGTGACCACTCGAAGCGGGACCGAGGACAGGGGTGGGACGGTCGTGCCGATACCGAGGGCGCCGTTGGCATTCTCACCCCAACACTGGATGGTGGTGGTCATCGTGGCGCACCCATGCGACGTGGCAGCGGTGACTCCTTCGATGACGGCGCAATTGACCGCCAGGTCTGCGGTCACGCTCCCACCGCTCGGGACGGCCACGTGGCTCGGCGTCACGCCACACCCCGGCGGGAGTCCGGTCACCCCCAGCGTGTGGTCACCGGCCGGAAGCGACAAGGCATACATCCCGGATGCGTTCGTGGCGCCGGTAGTCCCAACGTTGGAGGACACCGTCGCGGCACCGAACGGCCCACGGGTCGTGCTGGCCACGATGCCGGATACGCCTCCAGGCGCCGGAGGCAGCGGCGCCGCAATCGTCCAGCCCGCGTGCCAGGGAATATTCGTGGCGATGAGGCCGGCCGGGGCTACTGCGCCGATGTAGGGTGCGGAAACGAAGAATGGGTCGGCGGGTGTTGCGGCTGGCGGTAGTGTGACCGCGTCGGTCCCGGGCCGGGGGCGCGCATCGGGTGTGATGAGGTTCTCCGCGCCAATGAGCAGCTGCTGCACCTGCGTCGGGCTGGTGACGATGCGGCTCGCGTTCGCCGGGTCAGCGAGCCACTGGGCCTCGACGTCCGGCGATGTGTAGCCGAGGCAGGTGGGATCGGCGTCGGGGTCACCCGGGGTCGTCGCGCCGGCTACGAGGACGTGGGTCAGGACCGGCGGGTCGATGCTGAAGGGGATGCAGGTGGAGGCGTCGGCGAGCCCGAAAGCGACGGGAGGCCGGAAGGCGAGAACGTTGCGGAGCTCGCCGGACGTGCCGCGGGCGAGGACGATGGCCGTGGCGGTTGCGTGGAAGGGATTGGCCGGGAGCGAGGGTGCGACGATTGTGACATTGTGCAGGACGGGAGCAGAGCGGGGGACGCCCTGCGTATTCGCGCTGTCGTCGGCGGCGGCGTTGCTTGCAAGCATCCCGCCATGCTGCCAGGCGGCGTCCTGCTGAATGGCGACAAACTGTGCGTTGCCACGCCATCCGCCGAGCCAGGTGAGGCCGTACTCTCGGTTGGCGGTGAGGAAGGCATGGCGCAGCCCCACCGTGCCCCCGACGATCCGGAGTCCGTCGCGGCGGCTGCGGTTGACCTGCACGAAGTCGATGGTGGTGCCACGCCCGACGCCCAACAGCTGCAGTCCGTCGCGGGCATGTTCCACCCGGACGTAGCGAAGGACCCCCGAGGAATCGGCGTCATCGCAGCCGCCGTAGGCCAGGGCGCCGGCCTGGGTCTCCCGACAGCCGGAGGGGCCGGTGCCGCGCGCGGCGGGACTGGTCAGGGCCCCGAAGTTGATCCGGGCGTTGCCCCGGATGCTCAGGCCGTCCCAGCATCCCTCATACGTGGGACGCGAATTGCAGCTGAACACAATGGGCTGGAGGGGCGTCCCGATGGCGATCACACGGGCATCGCGGCTGATGGACAGGGAGGCGCCCGGAGCGGCCTCGATGCGGGTCCCGGGGGCGATCACGAGCTCGGCGTCCGCGGCGAGCGTCACCGGGCCGTCGAGGGCGACGACCGCACGCCAGGTCAGTCTCCCATGGATGGTGCCACTGGCCACATGAGTGATCGGGCCGCGCGCGGCGGACGCGGTCGTGAGGAGGCAGAAGACGAGGGGAAGCAACCGACGGGACATGGGCACCGGGAGGACGTGGGGACGGGGCCGAATCTGCGGGATCTCGGCGGCGGTGCCGTCACGCGCGTGAACCGTGGTCATCACCGGCCGGTCACGCTGACCGGCCCGCGTCGGTCGGGTCCTCGGCAAGCTGCGGAGTGTTAGGTGAGCGGTCCTCGGGCGATCGGTCCTGCCCTGGTCACCGTTGTGTCACCACGCGCCGACGAGGCCGTCACGGTCGTGCGGCGCGTGTCACGGTGTCGGTGACGTCGCGCAACACTCCTGCACCGAACCGTACGGCTGACTGGCCCCGGTCTCGTGTCCGCCCAACCTTCGCGTCCCCGCGCACCGCCCGTGGTCGCGCGGTGTCGCCGTGTGCTGAGCCTCCAATTGCCATGTGGGTTGATACGCCGATGGTCCCCTCCCGATTGACGCGCTTCTGTGTCGTGCTTGGTGCGGTGTTCGCCGCCGCCTGTGGTGACGACGTTTCCATCATTGCCCCGCCAGCGGAACCTGCGATTCGAGGGATTGGGGTCGCGCCGGTGAACGCGACGCTCAAGCCCGGCGAAACGCTCATCATGGTGGCGCAAGTGACGGCGGACTCCGGCGCGGACCGCGGGGTAACGTGGAGCTCGGCAGATCCGCGGCGCGCCACGGTGTCGGCGAACGGGATCGTGACGGCGGTCTCCGAGGGGGTGGTGATCGTCACGGCGACCTCGCGCGCCCGGCCCGACATTTCTGCGTTTGCCACCATTCAGGTGCTCCCGGCGGCCACCGTGCGATCGATCGGCATTACCCCAGCGACCTTGACGTTGCGCGTGGGGACCAGCGTGCCGCTGGTGGCGGCGGTGCAGGCCGACTCCGGGGCAGACCGCACCGTGTTGTGGAGCTCGGCCGACCCGAGCCGCGTCTCCATCTCGAGTACCGGCGTTGTCACCGGATTGGCGGAAGGGGTCGCTGTGGTCACGGCGACGTCGCGCGCGCGCCCCGAAGTGTCGGCCTCATCGGCGGTGACGGTGCAGCCGGCGGCTGGCGTGCGTTCGTTGAGCGTGACGCCAGCGTCCGTGGAGTTGCAGCCGGGGGCGCAGCAGGCGCTGGCGGTGAACGTGCAGGCCGACGATGGCGTCACCCGCAGCGTGACCTACACATCGAACAATCCCGCGATCGCCACCGTCTCTCCCGCCGGCGTGGTGACGGCCGTTGCGATCGGGACGACGACGATCACGGTGTCGGCGGTGGCGTCGCCTAACGTGACTGCGACCGCCATCGTCAGCGTAAAGTCGCCGGCGCCGCCGCAGGTGTCGATCCAGTCGATCACGAAGGGCGGAACCGGTTTCCCCGTCAACCTGCAGGGTGCGGGTGGGCAGCTCGATGTCACGATCAATGTGGCCCCCGGCCAGGACCCCCTGTCGACGGTGGACCTGATCGTGAACCAGAACGGGTCCGACATCCTCGTCGCCACGCAGGCGTTCCTCGGCGGCGGCGCAACGGCGGGCCGGGCGGACGCAGCGCAGGCATCCACCGCGCCGATCGTCCTGTCGTTCCGCACGGAACTGTACGATCCGGAGACGGGTGAGGTGCGCATGAAGAACGGCCCGGTTGCGCTGCGCGCGGTGGCGAAGTCCGTGGCCCCGGGCAGCGGGACGGCTCAGTCGGCATCCAACACGGTATTGCTGACCCTGTTCAATCCCGATGGCTTTCATGTGACGATGCAGGCGCTGAGCTCGACCTCGCAGTTCAATGCCAACGACGCGAACGGACGCGCGTGGGTGCAGGCGGGTCGAGGGCTGGTGGTCCGTAGCGTCCCGGTCTCGTTCTCCGGGCGGGTGATCGGCTTGCGCACCATTGCCTTTCCCGGCGAGGCGCCGGTGGCCAACCTGGTGTCGACGCGTACTGGCGTCTCGGTTGACACCCTCGCGTTGAACGGTTTCAGCGCGCCAACCACGGGTGAGGCGTACCTGAATGGTCAGTTCCCCGCGATGACGGCGGCCAGCACGCTGGGCGAGACCATTGCCTTGGCCGGAACGGCGGGGACGTCGGGGGCCGGCGTGCTCAATGCCCAGCCGCAGGTCACCTCAGGCGAACGTCTCACGGGCCTCCGCGTGGACAACGCACCGCCGCCTTCGGGTGCGACCTTCGTCATCTCCACGGCCTCGGCCAACAGCAATAACTGGATCAACGGCACCTATCCGTTCGAGTCGGGACTCAGTGGCTTGGTGGGGGATGCCGGGGTCGGGCTGGCCGGTTCCAACACGACGCCAACGGCCGCCAGCGCCCTCGTGGAGTTCCGGATCACCGGTGGCGCGCTCACGGATACGGTCGTGGCGACCCAGGGAAGCGCACTGGCGGCGACGACGACCCACCTGGCCTACAAGGGTGTTGCGCGCTATGCCGACCGCCTCGGCAACCGACGCGAGGTGCCGTTGACCGGGTCTGGCGTGAACCCTCTCGCGACTTTTGGGGTGGACCTCGTGGCGCCGACCGCGCGTTACCTGACCAGTCCACCCCCAGGGGCCGCCACGATCGGCTTCTCCTCGGATTCGGTGTACACCTCACTGACGGACGTCGGCCTGTCGCCCTTCGTGTTCGGCATCGAGGCGATTGATGACCGCAGCGGGTTCGGCGCCACCCCGGTTGAGGTGACGCTGGAGCGACACTCGCAGCCCAATCCCTCGGGCTCGTTCCTTGGCACGCGCACCTGCGTGATCGGCACCGCGGTCAATGGCACGTGTACGGCGGGCGCCGTGGCCTTCGCGGGCTCTCCCCTCACCGATGGGTACCGGCAGCTCACCACGGCGCTCGATGGCACGACCGGGCTCGAGGGCTACTACGGGTGGGTGGGTCTCGTGCGCGACCAGGCGGGGAACGCGAGCAGCGTGTTGCGCAAGCGCGTGCTCTATGACCAGGGCACCGGCGCCTCGGCGCCGCTGGTGGCCACGGCGGGCGCGCCCGCGTTCATGCGGGGCGGCCAGGCGGTGACCTTCGTCCCGGTCGCCACCGACAATGTTGAGCTGACGAAGGGCCAACTGTACGTCGGCTACCCGAACCTGCCAACGACCACCATCCTGGCCTATGAAGGCGGAGCGGCGGGATCCTTCGCCATCGGGACCGCGTTTGACTCGCTGTTGACGTCACCAATTTCAGGTGGGCCCGGCTTCACGATCTCCCACTTTATCCGTGCGATCGAGAGCACCGATGTCGCGCACGCGCCGCAAGCCTACAACGCGGCGACCGTCAAGCCGAACGCGACCAATGTGGTCGTGCGTGATGTGCCGAACCTCGTGCCCGCGACCCTGGCCGCAAATGCGGTGATCCTGCCCGGGATGGTGGAGACGCCAACGGGGACTCCGGGGTTTGCCAACCTGACCGGCCAGCTGGCGCTGCTGAAGTGGCGTCCGTTCACGGGATCCGGCTTCATTCGCATGGAAGCCGTGGGGCCGAGCGGCCAGACCGATTCTCCGTTTGCCCGCGTCTACCTGGCCAAGCTGGAGGCGGGCATTGCGCCGAATGCCCAGGTCTGGCGTATCCTGAGTGAACAGACAGCTGCGACGAGCCAGGACAACGGGCTTGAGCGTGTCTGGAAGTACGATCTGGGGACCAGTCTCTCGGCCGGTTCCTACATCGCGATCGGCGTCACTGACGACGGCGACGCGATCGTCTCACAGGTGATCGTGATCTAGTCTGGATTGGCCAGGTCGGCTGCGAGGACCAAATGGAGGCGCACGTCCCGCACGGTGGGCTCCGCGTCAAAGCCGATGGTGCGCCACTCCGTGGCGTCACCGGCGGCGACGGGGGCGGCGAACCGCTTGAACCGGGCGCAGGTGGGGCCGGGTGGCAGGCAGGGGGTGGAGCGCCAGTAGTCGAAGGGAAGGCCGTCCCAGTCCACCGAGGGGGAGACGGTCCCACTGCCGGGCACGGCGATCCGCAGCTCGTTAGGCGAGGTGACCGTAATCCCACCCGGGGTGGCGAGCGCTTCGACACGCGCGGCAAACAGGTAGATGCCGCCGCCACCATCCGGCGCCGTGGGAAACGTGGGTGTCACGAGGCGTGTGCGCGTGAGGCGATTGTGGATGCGCACGCTGGCGGTGACGCGCACCCACCCGGGTCGCACGGCGCCGACCATGGAGCGACGCAGGTCGCGCACCTCAACGGCGAGCGCGTCCTGGCCGAGCAGGGAGTGGAAGGCGAGCGACGGCGCGGGCGCCCCAACGAGCGAGACGTCGTGCACCAGCGCGAGGCGCGCGATGGCCGGGGGCAGCGGTGGCGGCGGCGTGACCTCAGCGGTCACGGCGCTGCGGCAGGCCACCAGGCTGGTGAGGAGCAGGAGATGGGGGCGCATGGCGAAGAGGGGACGTCCGCAAGTGTCGGCCGGTCACGTGTAACAGCCGCTGGCGACCGTGTAACGCTTCCCGATACACAACACCGCGTGAATGCGGACCGAAGCGTTGCGCGCTCTCTACCACGCGCCAATGGCCGGACGCGCCCGGGAGGGCGATCATCCCTTCCCACGCGCCGCCGTGGCTGGAGGCCTAACGAGTCATGGCCCGGCCGCCGGGCAGCGCCCAGCGAAGGACGAGGAGTGGCCAAGCGACGTTCACGGACCAGGGTAGGCAGGGATCGGCCGCGTCCGACGACATCCGCACCCTCCGCCCTCCTGATCCCCATCGCGGCCCACCGGCTCACCGCGCCCGTCATCCACGGGGGCAATCTCTATCGCGTGATCGAGAGTGCCGCCGGCCAGTGCGTCCTGCAGGAGTGGTGCGCGGGCTACTGGATGCCGAGCCTGCTTCCGCTCTACGAACTCAACGATGCCCGCCTCGCCTCGGAGCGGGACCTCGCCGAACGACAGGTGCCCATCGCGGACCGCCAGGTGACCACAGCGTCACTGGCATGGACCGCGCCGACTCTTACCCGCTTGCCCCACCAAGAGAGTGTGGCACGCCAGAGGAAATTGCATGTCAACCAGTGAAGCGTTGCCCTTGGGGGGCGGGCGCACCACGGTGTGTTGGCGTCCCCGCAGGGCGCGCCTGCTGAACGTACTGAGTCTCCTTTGCCTCCTGCCCGCAGCAGCCACCGCGCAAGGCGGTGGACGACTCGCGGGACGCGTGGTGGATGCCGGAAGCGCTCAGGCCATTTCGGGGGTCACCATTGTCGTGGGCGACAGCGCCGCGATCGTGGTAACGGACCTCGACGGGCGGTATCGCACCGGGCTGCTGCGTGTGGGCAAGTACAAGGTGCTCGCGCGACGCCTGGGGATGCAGCAGAAGCAGTACGACTCGATTGCGGTTGAGGACGGGCAAACGACGGTGGTGAACTTCGCTCTCTCCGCAGCCGCGGTCTCCCTTGAAGCGGTGGTCGTCAGCGCCGAGCGTGCCGATCGGGCGACGTCCGAGGCCGGCCTGCTCGCTGTGCAGCGGCGCGCCGCTTCGGCGTCTGACGGAATCAGCGCGGAACAAATCGCGCGCGCGCCGGATAGCGATGCCGGCGAGGCGGCCGTGCGTGTGCCTGGGGTGTCCATTGTGGACAACAAGTACGTCGTGGTGCGCGGCCTGGCCGAACGGTACAGCAACACGCTGCTGAATGGTGTGGAGATCGCGTCTCCGGAGCCGTCGAAGAAGGTGGTGCCGATGGACATCTTCCCGTCGTCGCTGATTGACGGGATCGTCGTCACCAAGAGTGCGACGCCGGACAAGCCTGGCGATTTCTCTGGTGGCAGCGTCGAGATTCGCACCAAGGAGTTCCCGGAGGAGTTCGTCTTTCAGTACAACCTCTCCGCGGGCGCCAACTCACTGGTGACCGGTCGGATGGTCGACTTGCCGGAGTGGAGGGGGCTCGACTACCTCGGCTTCGACGCCGGCAAGCGGCGTCGCGAACCGACGCTTCCGGCGTCCTTCGACGACCCGACGGCGGTGGAGCGATACCAGGAATCCCTGCGGAACGAATGGACGCCGCGTATGCGCCGTGCGCTCCCGAACCTCGGACTCGGCGTGAACGTCGGGGACCAGAAGCAGTTCGGGTCCAGTGCCTTTGGGTACCTGACCTCGCTGACCTGGTCGAACAAGAACGAACTGCAGCCAGAGCGGCTCTTTCAGTTCCTGCTCGACCCAAATGCGAACCCCGCGCGGGGGTATGTCTTCCGGGAGCGACGGTCGGTGGTGGACTGGGGTGGGATCTTCAATACGGCCCTGCGCCTCGGGACCAATCACAAGTTCGGGTGGAAGAACCTCTACACACGGAACGCCGAGGAGTATTACGCCACGAACGAAGGGTTCAACGTTGACCTGAACGGGGCGTTCCGCGGCTACCAGTTCTCCTACATCACGCGCGACCTGATCCAGACGCAGCTCACCGGCGAGCATATCGGGCAATTCATCCGGCCCTGGCGGGCGGAGTGGAAGGGCACAGTGAGCCGCTCGACGCGTGACGAGCCGGACAACCGCCAGGTGCCGTACGTGCGCCCGGATGACGACAGCTCGTTCTTCGTAGGGATCAACTCCGACTTCTGGTTCCGTTACCTGCAGGATGACCTCAGGGCAGGCCAGGTGGACCTCTCGACGCAGCTCCCGTGGTTTGGTGGGCGTGAGACGATGTTCAAGGTGGGGGGATCGGCGCGTCGCAAGGTGCGCGAGTTCGACGCCAGGATCGCCGCGCTCTCCCTCAACCTGCAGGGCGCCTTGCCGCCGCGGATTGGCACGCTCCCCCCTGAGCGCCTCTTCCAGCCGGAGAACGTCGGGGACTTCCTCATCGTGAACTTCCCCGGCAACCTCGCACAGCCGTATTCCGCGGACGATGACCTGTTTGCCGGGTACGCCATGCTGGACCTGCCGGTGTTCAGCTGGCTGCGCGTGGTCGGTGGTGCGCGGCTGGAGGATTGGCGGCTGAACCTGATGGACGGCGGGCGCGAGCGCTTCGCGATGGACTCCACGCTTGTCGCCACGACGCGGAACAACAAGGACGTGCTCTGGTCGGCGAATGCTACCGTGTCGCTCAGCGAGCGAATGAACCTACGGTTGGCAGCGTTCAAGAGCCTGTCGCGCCCGGACACCCGTGAGCTGTCGCGCGATGAGTATGTCGACCTGGTCGGGTCCTGTCCCCTGATCGGCAACCCGACCTTGCAGCGTACCCTCATCACCAACGGCGACCTGCGGTGGGAGTGGTACCCGGGGCCCGGTGAGGTGATCTCGGTCAGCGGATTCTGGAAGTACTTCGAGCAGCCGATCATTCGCGCCATTACCGGCGACAACAACTGCCGCTTTACCTACAACAACGGGGAAGACGCGACGAACGTCGGGGCGGAGATCGATGTGCGGAAGGGGTTGTCGTTCCTGCCGGGGGCGCTCGGCAACCTCGCGGTCGGCGTCAACGGCACGTATGTGCAGTCCCGGCTGACCATCGACCCGCGCTTCGGAAACTACGATCGCGACCTGCCGCTGGAGGACCAGTCCCCCTGGCTGCTGAACGCGAACCTCAACTGGGTCGACCCGCGCGGCCGCATGGAGGCCTCGGTCCTGTACAACTGGTTCGACGACCGGGTCTCGCGTTACGGGTTTCGCAGCGGCGGAGGTGGGGAGCAGGGCCCGAACATCATCGAGGAAGGGCGCGGCACGCTCGACGCCAAGGTGCAGTGGAAGGCGTCGCGCCAATGGACCGTGACCATGACCGGCAAGAACCTGACCGACAACCGCGTCACCTTCCGGCAGGACACGCGCCGTGGGGCGGTGCAAACCGGATACGCCCAGCCGGGCATCGGCGTGTCCCTTGGAGTGAGCCATGCGCGTTAGGCACTGGTTACCCGGCCTTGGAACGCTGGCGGTTCTTGCCGCCTGCGGCACCGAACAGACGGCCGTCGATGCGGCGCCGACCGCTGCAGCCCTCCGTGTGGAGGCCGTAGGCGTCAGTTCGGTGTCGATTTCGTGGGACCGAGTGAATGCCGCCAATGTGACGGGATATGAGTTGCAGCGGCGCGAAGACCTGAACGGGCCCTTCCGTCCCGTGGGGGGCAGCATCCCGCAGGCCGCCGGTCGTATCACGGTCTTCGACAACGAGGTCAAGCCGGAGACCTACTATGGCTATCGTGTCCTGACGCTCACGACTCTTGGCGGGCGATCCGGCCCGTCGACCGTGGGTGGGGCGCGCACCCCTTCGTTGCCCACGCTCGTCGTGACCGTCACCACGACAGCGCCGAACGACGGCTCCATGGACCCGGACGGGTATGTGGCCACCGTCCTCGGGCCGCGCGATACGGTCACGACCTCGATCGGGACCAACGGGCAGCGGCGCCTGGGCGCCCTGCGGGCGGGGAACTACCTGGTGGTGCTACGTGGTCTTGCCCGTAATTGTGATTTCCAGACGGGCGACTCGCTCCGGACGGCGGTGGTCACTGACATCGGCCTCGAGACCGAGACCTCTGTCCGCTTTGATGTGTCCTGTCGAGATCCGCGCCGCGGCAGTGTTGTCATCCGATACGAGCAGGATGGCGATACCACCGATGCCGACGGGGTGGGGCTCAGCGTCACGGGACTCCTGACCGAGCCTGATCCCGTCGATACCACGCGGGTGTTCGTGCGCACGGAACGGATCCAGACGCGCATCGCGACCTACCGCTACGACAATCTCCGAGGCGGTCAGTACGAAGTGACGCTCAGCGACATTGCGGCCGTGTGCAACGTGATTGGCAACCGCCGTCGCACCGTGACGGTGAAGGCGCTTTCGCTGGACACGCTGCGCTTCAATGCCAGCTGCTCCCGCCCGCAACAGCTCCCTGATACCGTGGGGAAGCCCGTGGTTCTGGAGCACGTGTGGTCTGCGGATGCTGCGCCGACAGGAACGAAGGTGTCCCTCACCACCACCTTTGATGGGACGCGCCTGCCGACAACCTCTTTCCAGGGGGTGTCGTTCGACGTGGGCTACTCGCCAACGGTCCTTCGCTTCGACTCCGTTCGCAAGGCCGACATCGGCACCCTGACGTCTAACGGACGGAGCAATCCGGGGTTGGTGCTGATGGCAGGCCTCGAAACGGACCCGGGTGGCTTTAGCGGCCGCATCGTGCTCGGTCGGATCTGGTTTACGGTGATTGGCGCGACCGGGACCAGCACGAGAACCGGCACCGTGCTCAAGTCGCTGCGTCCGGTCGGCGTGGGGAGCCCGGAGGAGGTCAGCAAGCTCCGTGCGCGGGAAGCCACCTTCACGGTCGGCACCTTCACGACACAGAACGTGCCGCCGGTGGCGCGTGCGAATGGTCCCTACGCGGCCACTGCAGGCGTGGCGATCCGCCTCTCGGCGATCGGTTCGACCGATCCCGACGGGCGTGTCACTGCCTGGCAGTGGGACTTTGGCGATGGGACCCCGCGGGTGAATGGGGAAACGGTGGACCACGTCTATGAGAACGCGGGCACCTTCACGGCGTCTGTCACGGTGACGGACGACAAGGGGGCGACCCATACCGACCAGGCGCGGGTCACAGTCACGAACTCCGGGGCCCCGAATGTCGCCCCGACGGCGCGCATCTCGGCGCCGGCGAGTGCTACGGTCAACAGCTCGGTCACCTTCAGTGGGACGCAGTCCACGGACCCTGATGGGACGATTCAGTCATACGCGTGGGCCTTTGGCGACGGGACCATCAGTTCGGGTCCGACGGTCGCCAAGGTCTACAGCGCCCCAGGCACCTACAACGCGACGCTCACGGTCACCGATAACCGCAACGCGCGGTCGACGGCTTCGCACGTCATCACCATCACGGCGGCGAACCCGGGAACGACGCCGTTCTCATGGAATGCGACCTTCAGTGCGGTCGACCAGGTGAACCAGAGCGTGGATCTGACATTGACGCTCGATCTGTCGGCGGACATCCCCGAGACGCCGGGACCCGAGGAGCTCAGTTCGTTCCTGGTGGATTCACTCAAGTGGGACCCCGTCATCCTGCGACTGGACGCGTTCAACTTTGGTCCGGGTCAACAGCAGACCGTGGACCAGTCGGATATCGCGCGTGGCAAGGTACGGTTCAGCGGTGGCACGGCGCCGGGGCAGAATCGTGGGGTGCTGACCATCGCGCGTCTGCGGTTCAAGGTCCTCGGCGGCCTGGGCGCGAGGGCCACCACCTTTACGGCGCTCGGCCCGCTCGTCGGCACGCCGGCCACCGGGTCCTTCAACTACCGGCCGAAGACCGATGTGCGCGAGGCCTCGTTTGTGAACGGGCCTCCAGTGCAGACGGGGACGATCCTTGGGGCGGTGACGTCCCCACAGAAGGGCAACATCCAGGGAGCGACGATCACGGTGAGCGGTGGCCTGAGCGCGACCACCGCGGCCAATGGCTCGTACAGCGTGGCAAACGTGCCGAGTGGGAGTCGCACGGTGACCGTGTCCGGATTGCCGAGTGACTGCACGGCGCCGCCGGCGCAGAGCGTGACTGTCACCGGTGGCGGAGTACACACCGTGAACTTCGCGGTCACGTGCACACCGCCGCCACCGACAGGGACCGTGACAGGTCTCGTGACCTCGAGTCTCGGTGGCGTGATCGCCGGGGCCACGGTGACGATTGCGCCGAACACGACGACGACGGACAGCACCGGGCGGTACACGATCGCGGGGGCGCCGTCACCCACGGGATCGATCCAAGTGACTGCCGGTGGGTGCACGTCGCGGACGGTGATCTACAACGGACTGGTGGCGAATGACACACTCACGCAGGATGTGCTGTTGACCTGCCAGCCGACGGGTGGGGCGACCTATCCGTTCACCCTCACGTGGGGGAACATCACCAACACCGGCCCGACGGGTCGCCAGGTGACCGCGATCTTCGCGATCGACATGGGACCGGCCCCTGGGCGTCCCGACGTGAACGGGAGCGGCGCGGACGAACTCGTCGCGCTGAACTGGACGCTGCAGTATGCGAGCACCGCGCTCGCCTACCGGTCGCGCACGATTCTGGCGAGCAACCTGGACCTGATCGCCGTGGGGAATCCGTCGCCCGGGCTGACCAACCTGGCGCAGACCAGCTCGCAGAACCTCACCGATAGCGGCAACATTCAGTTGGTGCGGGTGACCTTCGACATCGTGTCCGGCTTCTCGGGAACGGTGACGCCGACGATCACGCTGAACCAGGCGCGCGCCGGCTCGTTCTCCGCCGCAGTGAACGTGGATTCGTCAGTGCGGATTGGGACGGTGCCGACGCTGACCGTGCCCTGAGACGGGGAGCGGTGGGACGCGCGGGAGGCCCGGATCGGGTCTCCCGCGCGTTGCGTTTCGGGCTGCAGGAGGCGGCCGCGTTGCCGTTACATGGTGCGTCACGGATGCGCCCATTTCGGTGACCTGTTCCGCACAGCACCGGTACGGCCGGCACGGACCCGCTGTGACCTCGCGCACCCATCATCTGCTTGCTCGCAAAACGCCGAATTGGCGGCGTTCGAGCGAATCCCCCATGGAGGAACAAGCAATGCAGCTGACGCGCACCAGCGCCGGCCGTCGCTTCTTCACCACCGCAGCCGCGGGACTTGCATTAGTCCTGGCCGCGTGTGGAAAAGAAGCGGGGGTCGGTCCGGTCAATCCGGAGCTTCCCAGCAACCCGGTCATTCCCCCGCAGTATCGTGGCGCCGCTTTCGTCGTTGACGTAAGCTCGCTCAAGAAGTCGATCCGCATCACCCCCCCGCAGGGCTCCATCCGCAACGCGATCACCAACGCGACGACCAATATCGCGGGCGACTTCGCGCGTGGTGTGCCGAAGCTCGGCAACCCGGCGAACGAAGACCAGACCTTCTCCTCGTTGCTCGGTGGTGACGTCGTCGACCTCGTCGCGACCAACTACCAGGCGGGCGCCCTTGGCGCGGTGCAGCCGAACAAGATCCTCATCACGTTCGACCTTCAGATCAACAACAAGCTCAACGGCGTTGACCTGATCCTCCCGACCTGGCCGGCTCCCCCCGCGGGCGCTGCCGGGCCGCTGCTCTTCCCGTTTGAAATCGGCGTGACCACGACCAGCGGTGGTGTGTCGGTCGGTGGCGCTGGCAACGAAGTCATCGTGTCCTCGCCGCGCGGTGGCGCGGTGACCGTCTCGAACGATTGGGACGGCAACGGCACCCCGGGTTCGGGCGCGCCGCACAACTTCTTCAACGACGTCGGCTGCACCGCGACGGCCAATGACTGCTTCCGCAACGAAGAGTACGCCGCGATCCCGGCCCTCGGGTCGTCCGCTGCTCGTCGCGTCGGCTTCCTCATTGACCCGACCGTTGGCGACTTCCGCGTGAAGATGATCCTGGCTGCTGACCTCCGGAACGCCGGTGGCCCGGCGCAGTTCGGCACGGTCGACGGCACCGTCACCTCGCCGCAGGTTGGCCCGATCTCGGGCGCTTCGATCAGCATCAGCGGCGGTTTCTCGGGCACGACCGGCGCGACCGGTTCGTACTCGGTGTCCAACGTCGGCGTCGGTGCGCGCACGGTCTCCGTGAGCAACCTCCCGGCGGGCTGTACGGCTCCGGCCTCGCAGTCGGTTACGGTCACGAACGGTGGAACCTCGACCGCGAACTTCTCGGTCACCTGCGCCGTGCCGACCGGCAACGTCGCTGGTGCGATCTCCTCGAGCCTCGGTGGTGCGCTCGCGGGTGTCTCCGTCACGGTGACCCCGACGGGTGGTTCCGCTTCGGCCCCGGCGACGACGAGCGCTGCTGGTGCCTACAGCATCACGGTCCCGGTTGGCCCGGGCACCGGTGCGGTGACCCTCGGCAACCTGCCGGCCAACTGCACCAACCCCGGCGCGACGAACTACTCCGGCCTGACGAGCGGTGGCACGGTGACGTTGAACGTCACGGTGACCTGCACGGCTCCGCCGCAGTTCGGCACGCTGACCGGTACGGTTTCCTCGAGCCTCGGCGGCATCGTCGCGGGCGCGACGGTCTCCGTTGGTGCGGCCACGACGACCACGAACGCCAGCGGCGTGTACACGCTGCCGAACGTTCCGGTTGGCGCGGGCACGGTCTCCTTCTCCGCGTCGAGCTGCACGGCCGGGACGGCCCCCTATTCGGGCCTCACGAACGGCGGCACGGTGACGGTGAACACCACGTTGACCTGCACGGTTCCGGTCTTCCAGTATCCGTTCACGGCGACCTGGGGCGCGATCACGAACACCGGTCCGACGGGCCGTCAGGTCCAGGTGACCTTCGCCATCGACATGGGCTCGGCCCCTGGCCGTGCTGACGTCAATGGTGCAGCCGCCGACGAACTCGTTGCCGCGAACTGGACCTTCCAGTTCAACGGCGCGGCCCTGACGTACCAGGCCCGGACGATCATCGGTGGCACCAACGGCGGGCTCGACCTCATCGCGGTCGGCAACCCGTCGTCGGGCCTCACGAACTTCGCCCAGACGTCGTCGCAGAATCTCACGGAGCAGGGTGTCATTCAGCTGGTCCGTGTGACGTACAACATCGCGGCCGGCTTCTCCGGCACGATCACCCCGACCATCACGCTCAACCAGCTGCGCGCGGGTTCGTTCGCGGCGCCGGTGAACGTGGATAACAGCGGCCAGGTTGTTGCGCCGCCGACCCTCACGGTTCCCTGACCGGAACCATCCATGGATGTCGCTGCCGTCACGTCCGGCAGCGGCATCCATGGACCTGGCTCGACTCACGCCTACTCCACAGGAGTTCCCTACAGATGTTCAGCGCCTTCACGCGCAATCGGGGGATCGCCACGCTGCTCTTCGCAGCCGCCGCGGTCACTGCTTGCGACAACTACGATTCACCGATCGTGCCCAAGGCCGGGAGCGAGGAACTCGTCCTCGCGCTCAAGGTCTCGAGCATGATCGCAGCGCCGGGGGAGCGGATCTCCGTTGCCCTCGACGCCGAGTACAGTGGGACCCTCGCCGGTGTGTCCGGCGACGTGCGGTTCAACAGCACCAAGCTGCGCTACGTTGGGCAGACGGTTGACGATGGCATCATGATGGTGAACGCGAAGGGTGCGGGCGAAGGGTTGCTCCGCATCGCCGCGGCGCACCAGACCGGTTTCGCCGGCGACATCGGATCGCTCGTGTTCGAGGTGATCGGTGGGGACTATCTCTCCACGATCTCGTTCGACGCGGCGGACGCCATGGCGCTGCATGCCGATGGTGCGCGCAAGATCAAGGACATCACGGTGTCCCGTTGGGCGGGCGAGGATCGCTACCTCAAGGTTGGGGAAGCGACCATCATGACCTCGGACGACTGGATGCGCCGCCTGATGCCGGGGCGTGACCCGAAGTTCGGGACCACCTTCGCGCGTCCTGGCGACCTCGCGGTGCCGAACCTCGTGTACGGCGACGTCAACCTGTCGGGCGGCGTGACGCCGGTCGATCTTGACGACGTCATCTTCCTGCTCAACGTGACCGTCGGCAACCTCGAGCTGATCGTGGACGCTGACTCCACCACGTTTGGTGGCGCGGGCGCCGGCCGTCGTGACGCGGTCATCGCGGGCAACGTGGACCCGATCAACTCGCCGGGCCTCGGCGAAGTGGGCGATGCCCTTCGCCCCGGGATCAACGCGCCGGGTGACTTCGGCCAGATCGACCTCGGCGACGTCATCGTCGTTCTGAACGAGATCGTGAACGCCGCGGGCCAGCCGGTCGCCGGTGAGATCATCCCCGGTCGTGCCCCGGCGACGCCGGGCCGTGTGGTGGTGAGCGCGAACATCACGACCAGCACGACGTGGACTAGCAACAACGTGTACGAGATCCAGGGCGGCATCAACGTGACCAACGGCGCGACCCTGACGATCCAGCCGGGGACCGTGATCGAAGGTCAGCGCGGGACCGGGCCTGGCGTCGGTGGTGCGGCGCTGTTCGTCCAGCGTGACGGCCGCATCGTGGCGGACGGCACGCCGTTGCAGCCGATCAAGTTCACCTGCGTGGGCACGCCGAAGGCGAAGGGGTGCTGGGGTGGGCTCGTGATCAACGGCAGCGCGGGTCTCAATGAAGGGACGGCGACCTCGCCGATCATCGCAGGCCGTGCCGCCACCGGCAATTGCCTCGAGAAGACGGGCGAAGGGAACTCCGGCCTGTACGGCGGGTGCAACGACGCCGATTCCTCGGGGGTCCTGCGCTACGTCGTCATCGAGTACTCGGGCTTCCGTTTCACCACGACGAACGAGCTGAACGGCATCGCGCTCCAGGGCGTGGGCAGTGGCACGGTCGTCGACTTCGTTCAGGTGCATGCGGGCCAGGACGACTCGTTCGAGCTGTTCGGCGGCACGGTGAACGTCAAGCACCTCCTCCTCACCGCCGGCTCGGACGACCAGCTCGACTGGACGGAAGGGTGGCGCGGCAAGGCGCAGTTCATCATTGCGCAGGCCGACTCGCTGGATGGCGACAAGGGGATCGAGGCCGACGGCAACAGCACCGCGTTTGGTGCAACGCCGATCGCCAACCCGAAGATCTGGAACATGACGATCATCGGGAAGTTCAGCCCGGCCGGGACCGGCGGCGCTGACCCCAACAACAACGTGGAAGGCGGGATGCACATCCGCCGCGGCACGCGCCCGGACTTCAACAACTTTATCGTGATGGGTTACCCGCACATGCTGGACATCGACGACACCGAGACCTGTGTCACCGATGCCAACAGCGCGGCGTTCTCGATGAAGAACTCGGCCTTCCAGTTCTACACCACGGTCAACAACACCGACGGTAGCGACCCCGTCGGCTGCGGTTCCGAAGAAGTGTTCCTCGCCCAGGGGGCCTTCGCCAACCAGATCGCCGCGAACGGTACGGCGACTGTGGTCACGCTGCTCGCTCCGTACAACGTGATGACCCCCGACTTCCGCCCGGCGTTCGGGCAGGCGGCGGGTGGCGGCACACCGCCGAGCGACGGGTTCTTCGACACGTCGGCGACGTACAAGGGTGCGGTGGCTCCGGCCAACTCGGCCAAGGCCAACATCCCGTGGTATGCGGGGTGGTCGCGTCCGTGGCAGAACCCGACGCTTCCGTAACGAGCGTCAAGGAACGGCAACACTCGGATACCAGCGGGCCCCGCACCATTGTGCGGGGCCCGTTTGGCCGCGATGCTCAGGGTCCGCTACACGCCGGACCTGTTCAGATGACGAAGTGGTTGGTGCCCCTCCTGCTCGGCCTCGGCCTCACCAGTTGTGTGGGCGAACCGACGGCACCCGTGGGCGCGCCGTACCTTGCCGTCGTGGTCCTGGTCGACGCCCCGGACGAGGTCACCACCCGCGGTCCGTATCGTTTCCGCGTGCGCGAACTCTCCGGCACCATCCGCCGCGATACCACCTTCTTCGCGACTCCACGCGATACCGTCATCCTGTCGGTGGAGCCCGCGACCTACGTCGTGGAGATCGACGAAGTGCCGGCCGCGTGTGGCGTGCGCCAGGGCGGCATTCAATACATAGAAGTACCCCCAAGGACCAACACGTCCCTCGCACGCTTCCTGCTGACCTGCCGCAATGCACTCACGTTGACGGTGCTGAGCGACGGGAACCAGGTGGATTCCGGCTATGTGTTCACCGTGACGCGGCCGGGGGTCCCCGCGCGCACGGGCGTGCTCGCATCCAGCGACACCATCCTGCTCGACAACGTGACCCCTGGCACCTACGATGTCGCGCTGCGCCACGTCGCGGAGAACTGCACGGTCCTCAACTCGGGTGGCGATGCCGTGCAGGTGACCATACCGCCGGCGGGTGGGGCGACGCATCATTTTCGCGTGACCTGCTCGGAGCCCGCCCGGCGCCCGCGCATCGCCGAGTTCCGAAGTACGTATGATCGCGGTGCTGTGGGGATCATGCTCCGGGTGGCGGATCCGGACCGTGATGTCGAACGGTTCGCGTGGGACATCACCGACTGTTCACGACGCAGCGTCTTGCCCGACGGTTGGCGCCGCCGCGGGGGGTTCGCCGGATGGGAGAACGTCACCAATCGCGATACGGCGATCGTGATCTCCGGCTTCGATATCCCGTTGAGCGACGCCCAGCTCGTCGGACGGTGCCAGGCGGTATACGTCGGGGATGAGCGTGGCAACATCTCGGAGATTCTCGAGGTGCCCCTGGTTCCGCGCACGGCGGCGAAGGCACCTGGGGTCGTTCGGTTCAACGCGACCTACGTCGGTACAGCATCCCTGCGTGTCGACCTCGAAGTGTTCGATCCCGACGACGACTTTGTTGGGGCGTTCCTCGCGTACAACCTGCGCGATGGTGTGGTCATCCTTCCGCCGGACGGAGCCCCCGACCGCGTCATTCTCCAGCCCGCCGGGATCATTGGCTCGACGTTCCCCGACTTGCCGTTCAACATCGGCTTTGGCCAGTGGTCGGACTACCTCACGGTCACGGTGTACCTGGTGGACCGGGCGGGGAACGTGACGCGCATCGAGGACCCGAACCTGTTCCAATGATGGGCCGCTCCGCCGTGTGGGCGTTGCTCGTCTCGATGGCGTGCCAATCGGCGGTCGCGCCGCGTCCGCTACCGCCGGGATCGCGCGAATTCATTCCCGAAGCGATCTACCGTCGTTGGTGGCAACAGATGGAGCAGTGCGCAGGTCGCACCGCGCCGTTTGACGCGGTGCGCTGGTTCCTCATCCCGGGCGACGTGCCCTTTCGGATCGCCGGTCATGACCGTCCAGCGCTCGGCTACTGGGACCCCGCGGACAACCGGATCGTGCTGCTCGAGTTCCTCCCTGACCGACGGGCGTCCTACATCAGGCATGAAGCCCTGCATGCGATCCTGCGCCGCGTGGACCATCCGGACGCGTATTTCGTGCAGAAGTGCGGTGCGACGATCGACGGCCCCGAAGACCCGGACCAGGAGTCGTAACAGTGGCCGTGACGTTGCATCCGCGACCGTTACGTCACGAGGCACGAAGCAACAAACGCGCACCAGCGACCGCGGGCGCCGTGTGCGGCTGAGCTCGTGACCGATATTGAGAGGTCGGCATCCCGTCACCTCAGTCGAACCCGCCCATGCGGTCCGTGCGCATGCTCGTCCTGGTTGCGAGCACAGTGTCAACCATGTCTTGCGACGTGCCCCCGACGCCTCCCTGGGTCGCGCCGCCGTTGCCCGCGGTGGCGCTCCCGGCCGGTGTGCGTGAGGCGGCCTTCATCGCGGACGTGAGTCGCTTGCGACACACGGTGCGCATCGCCGCACCACGCAAGACGATCACGACCGCTCGTGTGGCGCCTGGTTCCGCCGAACCGTTCGCGTCCCTGCTCGGTGGTGACGTCATTGACCTCGTGGCCACCAACTATCAGGCATCGGCGCTGGGTGCCGTGGTTCCCAACAAGATCCTGGTGACGTTCGACCTTCAGGTCGTGAACAAGTTGAACCAGCTCGGGCTTCGCTTGCCGACCTGGCCTACTCCTCCTGTCGGGGCTGCTGGCCCGCTGCTGTTCCCGTTCGAGATCGGCGTCACGGCGACCAGTGGTGGCGTCACGGTGAATGGCGGGAACGAGGTGATCGTTACCAACCCGCAGGGCGGTGCCGTGGTGGTCTCTACGGATTGGGATGGGAATGGAACGCCGGGTAGCGGAGGGCCGCACGACTTCTTCAATGATACGCCGTGCCAGGGGCTCGCCAACGACTGCTTCCGCTATGAGGAATACGGCCCCATCGGGCCCCTGGGATCGTCGTCCGCCCGGCGCGTGGGTTTCCTCGTTGATCCCACGGTCGGCGACTTTCGGGTGAAGATGATCCTCGCCGCCGATTTGGGGGCAAGCGGACCCATCACCACGGGAACGATCGCCGGCTCCGTCACCTCAACACTTGGCGCGGGGATCGGTGCGGCGCTGGTTACCGTGTCCGGTGGCTGGGCGGGTACCACCGCGTCGGACGGATCGTTCTCCATCCCCGCGGTCGGGCCAGGCACGCGCACGGTCTCGGTGAGCAACCTGCCGTCCGGCTGCACGGCGCCGGCAGCTCAGACCGTGACGGTGACTGCCGGCCAAACCACGCCGGTCGCATTCATCGTTAGCTGCAGCGTTCCCACGGGAACGATTGCTGGCATCGTCAGCTCGAACTGGGCGGTGGAGCCCAACTGGAAGGCGAGTGTGGTCGTGACCACGCTCGGAGGAGCATCACTGCCGCCCGTCATCGCAGGGGCTCAGGGACAATACACCATCACGGGCCTCCCTCTCGGCTCCGGCAGCATCACCGTCACACCGACCTTTCAACCGTGGTGCCAGACGGTCACGATTCCCTACACGGGGCTGTCCAATGGCGCGCCGCTGAACATCAACATCCCGGTGCCCTGCTCCCGCCCGCCGCAGACCTACGTGCTCAATGGGGCGTGGGGGCCGATCCAGCCGACGGGGCCAACAGGCCGACGTGTCGCCCTTCTCATTGCGGCCAATATGGGGGCGGCGCCCGGACGCCCCGACGTCAACGGGGCGGCCGCCGACGAACTCGTCGCCGCGCGGTTCCGCCTGACCTATCCGGGCGCGCTCCTGCAGTTTGTCTCCGCGAGCCGAATTGACCCCGCGTTCGACGCCGTGACGGTCACCGTGCCGGGTGCCGGGGTGCTCGTCGTAGATGTCCAGCGCAGTACGCCGGGTAGTCGCGCGGGGAATGTGGAATTGGCCAGGCTACTGTTCGACATCCCGGTGGGGGCGGCAGGCAATGCCACGCTCTCTGCCATCGTGGAGCGTCTGCTCGCCGAGACCTTTGTGGATCCGGTGGACCCCAACCAGAGTGCCACGGTCTCGATTGCCGTCCTCCCGATTCCGTAAGGGCTGACGCTGGGGTGCCCTGGATACCCCACGCGGTCAGCGCCGAAAGCGACGGCGGCTGTCTTCCGTTTGTGCGCGCAACCTGCCGAGGTCGGCGGCGGACGCTGGATCGTCGACGAGGTTCCCGGACTCCTTGCCGGCGCTGTCGATCCGAAACAGCTCTTCCCGGCCGGTCCCGTGGTTGATGATGTACGACCACTGGCTGTCAAACGTCCCCGACAGGTCGCCCTGTGCGGTGGGGTAGTCCCCGAGCGGAGAAGGTTGCTGCCGTGCGGTGGCGAAAACGGGACTCGTCGCAGCCGTGCTGTCTTCCCACGCGAGGCGCAACGATTGCCCAGGGAACCCGGTGCTCGCACCCGTCACGTCAAGAATCGTCGCGGCGAGGTCCCGCAGCGAAACGGCACGCGCGATGCGCGTCGCGGGCACACGGCCGGGGAGACGCAGAAGGAGCGGGACGTGCACAACATCGCGATAGAGGCTCTGGGCGTGACCGTGCAGGCCATGCTCGCCAAGGAGCTCGCCGTGGTCCGACGTCAGGATGACCAGGGTGGAGTCCAGCGACCCGTGTGCCGCCAGCACGCTGAACAGCCGGTCCATCTCGCCATCGAGGTAGCGCATGGCCTCGCGATAGTCGTCGAGCCCGCGTTCGTCATGCGGATACCGACGGCGTGTTGAGGTGTCGGCGCGTGTCTTGAGATGGGGGTCCATCAGGTTCACCAACCCAAACGTGGGCCGGTCGGTGACCTGCCGCCGCCACGCCAGGTACGCATCGACCACCTCGCCGCCAAGGCGCGCCTGGTAGCGGTGCTGGCGCACGACGGACAGGTCGGGGCGCAGCAAGGCGCCGAGCGGCGGTCGCCATGGCGTGCGCAGCAGGGTATCCGCGAGGTTGGTCTGCGTCCACGGTGCGCTACGGATGGTCTGCGCCCCTGACCGCTCGTAGTCGTCCACGTGATGGAACCCGCGATCGAGCCCGGAGTCCCAGGCGGTGTAGTGCAGGTTGGCGACAAACGCTCCCGTGGCGTACCCCGCGCGGCCGAGGATCTCCGGAATGACCGGGTGCTCGCGCTCGATGGGGACGGTCCAGTCGGCCGCGAGTTCCGATGCGTACCGCCCGGAGAGCATGGAGGCATGCGACGGGAGCGTCCATGGGCCCACCGAGAACGCCTGTGTGAACACGGCACCCTGCGCCGCCCAACGATCCAGGAGAGGAGTGGTAGCGGCCGCCGGTGTGACAAAGCCGACGTCGCGTGCGCGCGCTGCATCCCACACGATCAACAGCACGTGCGGGGCCGCGCGCGGTGGCGCGGGCAGGGCGGCGAGTGCCCGCGCGGAACGCCAGTGGCGCCACGACGGCAACCCCAGCGCCAGGACGAGGACGATCACGACCGTGAACGTTGCCCAGCGCATCGCCGCCTGTTCGAGTCGCACGGTGCGCGGCAGCGCGAGCCGCGCGACCACACTCCCAAGTCCGATGGCGAGCGTCAGCGAGGCGAGACGGGACAGCTGGCTCACGGGGAGCAACAGCCCGAAGGTCGCGACGACCACCAACATGCCCACCACCCATGCCGTCCACTTCGTCGACCTCACCATGCCGCCTGCGACCCCGAGGACCACCCCGAGCGGGACAAGGACCGCGCCGAACGCCACGGGCGACATCCACAGGTAGTCGCGACTGACCCATTGGAAGTGGCCCAGGGCGCTGTCCCCGAACTGCAGCAGTGCCGCGGAGGTCCAACCGGCGGCAGCAGCGGAGAGGACCGCCAGGGACAGCGCGGTGCGCAGGGCCGCCCACCGCATCAGGACGCCACCACGACTCTGGGAGCGTCATACCGCGGGGCATATCCCCACCGCTTGCGTGCGAGCACCGCCAGGCGACTCTCGAACGGGTGGGCGGTCCAACCGTCCACGGGCTCCACGTCGACCAGGTCGCAGCCTGTGGCGCAGCTGCGGGCCATGGCCTGGACGTCGGCGTACCGCACCAGCGGCCCATCGGCCCAGGTGCCGCGGGCGTTCAGGAAGTCGACCATGTCCGACACCTCATGCGCGATCCCACGCTCCACGGCCCGAAACTGGGCGACCACGGCCTCAACGAGCGCTGCACTTGGCGCCTTGTGCCCCTTGCCGATGCCGACATAGTGGGCCTGGCAGAGCGCAAACTCGCTGGGGGTGAACAGGTTGGCCCCATCGACGAGGAGGCGCGCGTGCGGGGCGACCTGGTCGAGAAAGCGGGCCAACCCGCGGTACGCAGCGTGCGCGACGGCGACGAATACCACCTCGGCGTCGCGGAGCGCCCCGTCGAGGGACGTTGTCAGTGCCTCGGTGAGCGCTGCAGCGGCGATGTTGGCGTCTGTGGGCCGCACGTAGGGATCGTGCAGGGTGACCTGGGCGCCGGCGCCACGGAGCAACCGCGCGAGGACCAGGGCGGGCGCATTCCGGGTGTCCTCGGAGTCGCCGCGGTAGGCGGCACCCAGGATCGCCACGCGCTTCCCTGACAGCGGCCCGAGTCGAGTGGTGGCCATGGCGGCCGTTAACCCTGGCGACGCGTCATTGATCTCCCGCGACGCCATGATGAGCGAATGCGACGTCGCGCGTCCCGCCTCGATCGCGCGCCACCAAAGGAGGATGCCATCCTTGGGCAGGCAGTGGCCCCCGACGCCAAGGGTCGGCACGAGCAGGGCGCCACTCGGGACCGCCATCCCGTCCCGGGACGCGACATCGGTACGGCCGACCTGTTCGTTGGCGGCCTCACGCAGGGCGTGAAAGTCGATCTCATTGGCGTCGCACCACCGCGCGACCTCCGCGGCGAAGGCAATGCGCACGTCGCGATAGGCGTTCTCCAGGGTCTTCACGATCTCGGCCGCCGTGCTGGTCGTCTCCCACAGTCGCCCGCCCGTCACGATCCGCGCGTAGATCGCCGCGATACGGCGCGCGGTCTCCGGCGCGAGCGCGCCGACGAGCTTGTCGGCCGCGGCCACGCGTTCGACGAGGCGTCCCGGCATCACCCGGTTGGGGGAGTTGCCCAGGTGGATGTCGCGTCCCTCCTGTAGCCCGTAGGTGGCAAAGAGGGGTGCGATCACGCTTTCCATCGTGGAGGGCGCGAGCGTGCTCTCGATCACCAGGAGCGGTGCCTTGCGATCCGGCGCGGCGGCGAGGGCCGCGGCGATGCCATGCAGCGCCTCGAACAGCGGTCCATAGTCTGGTGAGAGGTCCTTCCTGTCCGTCTGCACACACACCAGGATCAGGTGGGCGGCGCCACACACGTCATAGGTGTGCGTGGCACGCAGCGTCCCCGCGGCGGCATTCGTGGCCACCAGCGCGTCCAGCGCGGGCTCCACCCCGCCGATGGGCGATTCACCTCGATTGATGGCGTCCACCTTCCACCCGGAGGTGCGGGAGGCGCGCTGGACGACGACGACCTCACCAGGCTCGGCGTCGAGCCGACGCGTTGCGTCTGCCAGAAGGGCGGCCATGGGCATGCCGACAATGCCGGGGCCAACCACGACAGTGCGCCAGCGGGAAAGGTCAGGAGTGGGAATCATGGGCGGGTACCAGGGTGGGACTATCGATGCACTGGCGGTGCCAGAGTTCGAGGTTGAGGAGACCCCAGACCGATCGGGAGAAGGGCGTTGGGGCGTCGAGCAGTGCTTCGACGCGGACGGGGTCGAACAAGCCGCGGTGTCGTGCACGCTCGGAGAGCAGGGTCTCGCGCACAAAGTCTCGTGATGCGCCACTCACCCAGCGGTGCAGTGGAACCGGGAACCCCATCTTGTCCTTGCGGTCGAGCACCGACGCAGGCACCACGTTGCCGACGGCGCGCTTGAGCAGGTACTTGAGTTCGCCGCGGGCGAACTTGCGGCGAGCCGGCATGGACGCGACCAGGTCGACGACGCGATGATCGAGCAGGGGCACGCGCGACTCGAGACCATGGGCCATCGAGACGCGATCCTCGACTTGCAGCAGGGCCGGAAGGCTCGTGCCGAGGTCGAAGTGGGTCATCTTGTTGAAGTAGGCGGGCGTATCGGGTTTGTTGAACACGGCCGCGAACCGCGCGAAGACTTCGTCGCGCCCGCCCGACGCGGCGAACTCCGGCGTGAGCAGCTCGTTCATTCCCCCCGATCGATCCAGCAGGCGAAAGTACCGGCGGTCCATCGGTTCGAAGAGCCCGTCGCGCCAGAACTCCTGGAGCATGGGCACATACGCCCGCATCGCCGGCAGGTTGCGCACCATCGAACCGAGGGAAACGATGTGCTTGTGTTCCTCGTTGGTCTCGAAGATCGCGCCCTTGAGGGCCTGCTCGAAGTACGCCAGCAAGTAGCGCACGTACCCCCCAAAGACCTCATCGCCGCCCTGGCCGCCGAGGACCACCTTGACGTGCTGCGCGGCCAGGCGCGCCGTGACAAACTGCGGGAAGATTCCCGGGCCGGCGGCGGGTTCGTCCATCTGGGCGACGAGCGACGGGAGCAGCGTGACGAACTCCGCCTCGGTGGGAACCACTTCGTGCAGCGGAATCCCGGCGGCAGAAGCGACGGCCCGGGCGTGCGGCGACTCGTCAAAGGCCGGTCCCTCGTCAAAGCGACCGGTGAAGCCGACGATGGGACGATGCCTGGCCGCCAGCGACGCCACGATCCCCGAATCGAGTCCCCCGGAGATGTAGGCACCGACCGGTACGTCCGCGCGACACTGGAGGCGCACGGCGTCCTCGAGCAGCCACTGTACCTGCTCGACAAAGGCGCTCTCGCTGGTCTGCAGGTCGCACCCGAAGGTGGGGGACCAATAACACCAGGTGCGGCGGCGGCCGGACGCGAGGTCCACCTCCATGCAATGCGCTGGCGCCACCTTGTGCACGCCGGCAAACAGGGTCTCCGTGCCGGTGACATACTGAAAGGTCAGATACTCGCGCACCCCGACCGCATTCGGCCGACGCTCCGTCGCCGGGTGCTCCCAGAATGCCTTGATCTCCGATGCGAACAGGAGATCGTCGCCGGCCTGTGTCCAATACAACGGCTTGATCCCGAAGTGATCGCGCGCTGCCAGGAGGGTCCCCCGTCGACGGTCGAGCAGGAGAAACGCGAACATGCCGTTGAGTCGGGCGACACACGCCGCCCCATACTCGTCATACAGCTGCAGCAGTACTTCAGTATCCGAGGTGGTCTGGAAGCTTCGCCCTTTGGCGCGCAGCTCGCTCCGCAACTCCACGTAGTTGTAGATCTCGCCGTTGAAGACGACGGTGAGGTCGCCATGGGTCATCGGCTGGTGGCCAGTGGCGAGGTCGATGATCGACAGTCTTTGGTGCGCGAGCGCCACGCCCGGTTCCACCAGCACGCCGTGATCGTCGGGCCCCCGATGCCGGAGGGTGGTCGCCATGCGGGCCGCCAACCGCTCGGGCACACCCGCACCATGCGCGCGTACAATCCCCACGATGCCGCACATGAGATCAGCGCCCTCCCGCCGCGAGCGCCGACTCAGCCACCCGGACCGGGAGCGATCCCCGCGCCGTGAGCGCGGCAGCGTGGGCAGACATCGGGACGACCTCGAAGTGCTCGTCCAACATGGCAAAGGCGCGGTGCAGCACACGGTGTTTGGTCGCCGTCGGGACGTCCATGCCCGGGAAGAACCCCACCTCTGGCGCCACGTCGGCGCTGACGACGTCCAACGGATGCAGCAGGATGCTGGGCGCGACGCCGGCCACGCGACAGGCGGTGAGCGCCGCGCGCCAGTAGCCTAACGCCAGCGCCTCCGAGTACCGGGCGAGGTAGAGCAGGTAGCTGGGGTGAAACGGGGTCCGGGTTCCAGGCATCACCGTGACCGGGATCTCGAGGAGGGACCGCCCGCCGTCCAGGGCCCAGGCATACGGCGTATTGGGCCAGGTGCCGGCGGACCAGGTGCCGAACAGGGCCGACCGTTCGGCCTTTTCCTGCGGCGTCAGGTGAGCGGTGGCGAAGTAGTAGCGTCGGGCGAGCGGCCCCAACCAGGTGGGGAGGGTGCTCGCGTCGAACTGGTAGCCACGTCGTGCCAGGACATCGAGCAACGTCGGGCTCCAGCTGTAGCCCGGACCGCGAAACGCCGTGGGACGGCGCCCGATCACCCCCGCGATTGCCTCTTCCGCGCGGGCCACCTCGGCTTCGAGCTGGTCTGGTGCGTAGCGCGAGAGCCAGGGTTCATGTTCATGGGAGTGGTTGCCCACCTCATGGCCGGCTCCGACGATGGACTGCAGGGCCGACGCATTCTCGTCGCGTTCGGCATCGACACCGACAACAAAAAAGGTGATGCGGTAGTCCCGCTGGCCAAGGAGATCCAGGGCCACCGGCACCACAGTGTCCAGGTAGGAGGGGCGCGACTCCCACCCCGAGTCACCATGGGTCTTCATGTACGACCACAGGTTATCGAGGTCGAGCGACAGGCTCGCGATGGGGCGGCGGTCAGGCATGGACCACTCCCGGTCGCGCGCCAAGGCGACGAGCCAACGCCTGCGCGGCCCCCTCCGCGAGGCGCACGGTTTCATCGACGTTCAGCGTGCCATGGGCGATCTGCGCCGAATTCACCACGTGCACCCGGGGGTGTGATGTGGCTACGGGTGGCATGGCATCCCTGGAGTAGTGGCGCGTCGAGACCGCGAGCACGTCGCGGGCACGCGCCACCCGTGTCGCGACCACATCGTCGGCGTGCAGGTCGGGGACCATGCGCTGCAGCCCGGCGAGGGCCTGGGCCGCGATGGTCCGATCGTCCAATTCCCAGGCGGGATCGTCCTGCGTGAGATAGCGGGGCAGGTACACGAGGTGGTAGCCCCCAAGCTCCGCGGGGTCCACCAGCGCCGTGGTCTCGATGACGCCGGTGAACGGAAGGCCAGCATCGGTGATGTTGGTGACGTAGAACCCGTGCAGCGGGCGACGCAGCAGGAAGGACGGGCAAATGACGCCCTGATAGGTGACGCGGCCGAGGCGCGCCTGCTCAGCGGCCGTGAGAAAGGGGCAGAGCGCCGACACCTGCGGACAAGAGACAGTGAGCAGCACATCGGCGCCACGCCACGTGCGTCCATCGGCGGCCACGACGTGCACGTGACCCGTATCGGGCACGACCTGCGTCACGCGCGCTCCCGTGGCCACGGACACGCCGGCCGCCTCTACAAAGGCCCGCAGGGCGGGGACCACACGATCGTACCCACTGCGCACATACCCCATCGCCTCGTGGCGTTCGAGCCCGGGCTGGCGCGCGCCGTACATGCGCTTGATAATCGCCCATATGAACGCCGCGCTGGCGGACTCGGCGTTCGCCCCGAGCTTGCTGCGCAGGAGCGGGCCCCAGATGGCCTCCACGGTGGCGCGTCCCGACCACTGCGTCAGCCAGTCGAAGGCGGTGCGTGCTTCCAACGGGGCGGGATCCCGCTGCCGCGCGGCGGCGAGGATGGTCATCGCGAGACGCCCCTTGCCGATGAGGCCAAGCGGCGGAAAGCGCAGAAAGTCGAGCGCCGTCGACATGGAGTACCACCGCCCGTCCACGTAGAAGCCGGTGCGGGTGCGTCCCCAGCGCATCGCGTCCCCAAGCCCGATCTCCCGGAGGAGCGCAAGCAACCGGGTGTCCTGTCCGAGAATGACGTGGTAGAACCGATCCCAGCGCACGTCGCCGATCCCGTCCGCGGCGGCAAGCCCACCCACGTCGGACGCGCCCTCGAGCACAGTCACGTCGTGTCCTTGCTGTCTCAGGCGCAGGGCGAGGGTCAAGCCCAACATGCCACCGCCCACCACGATGACGTCACTCATCGCGGCACCGTGGCAGAGGAGAAGGGAGACGTGCCAACGTCCCGGCGGCGGTCCGGCCAGCGGCGGAGCTGCCGCAGGAGGCCGAGATGCCCGCGGATGACCCGCAGGATCTTGAGCTTGGAGTGGCCGATGAGGCGGACTTCGAGGGTAGCCGGGACCTCCTCCACGCGTTCGCCGGCGAGGACCGTGCGAACGAGCATCTCCGCGATGCCCAGGAATCCCCCATGCGACTGCGGCAGCCCGATCATGGCGCTCCGACGATAGGCCCGAAAGCAGCTGGTGTAGGTGTGCAGTCCCGTGCCTAACGCGCGCGTGTACATCCGCGACAGCGTCCGCGAGAGGACCAGGCGCCACTCCGGCACGTGTCGCACACGGCCCGCCGGGTGGTACGGCGAAGCGGTCACCATCGCCGCGCCGCGTCGCAACGCCGGAAGCAACAACGAAAGCTGGTGTGGATCGTAGGTACAGTCGGCATCGATGGAGCAGGTCAGTTCATCGCGCGACGCCTCGATGCCCGTCCGGATGGCATGCGCAATGCCCCGGTTGCCCTGGTGATGCACCACGCGGCTGCCGGGCAACGTATGCGCGAGGTGTTCCAGCAGGGCTCCCGTGGCGTCACGGGATCCGTCGTTGACGAAGAGGAACGAGACCTCGTACTCACTCGCCAGGTCCCGACGCACCGAGGCCAGCGTGTTGAACAGGAACGGGAGGCTCTCTTCCTCGTTGAAGCACGGCACCACGACGGTCACGGGATGCCGTGGCCGTGGCGCGGGCGTGAGCACAACGGGTTGCACCGTGGCCGTACGCACCACCGCGGCGACCGGGATGGGCGCGAGGTCGAGGAAACGCTCGTAGCTGGTGAACGACTTGTTGCGCATGGCCTCGCGCAGGCGATAGGCGGCGCGCTCGAGATGGCCGTAGTGCCGCCGGCGCGAGAGGCGCGAGACCGCCGTGAGGCGCGGCTGTTCGAGATCCAACTCCCACGCCTGGAAGTACAGGGCTAATGGGGACGCTGGCCAACTCGCGAGTGCATGGCGCACCAGCGGGGCGGGGAGTTGACGCAGCCAGGCGCCACCGCCGACCGGCAACAACCATCCTCCGAGCGACATGGTGGGCACCGGAAACACCCTCAGGGCATGGGTGCCGTGTTGCCAGGTGAAGGGATACCGGGACAGCGGTGCCGGCAACGATTCGCGGCCGAGCGGACGGAACGACGCGTCGTAGTCGTATCCCAGCTCGGCGACGACGTCGAACGCCCATCGGTCCCGGGAGCGGACAAAGTCGGGGATGCGAACCCCGCGGGGCGCCCGACCAGTGGCCGCGGCAATCGCAGCGTGGCCACGGCGTAGTTCCCCTTCCAGCCCCCTTCGGTCCAACTGCCGAACGCCGGCGTGGGAGAACCCGGCATTGGCGACATCGTGCCCCCGTGCGATGACCGATCGCACGAGCTCCGGCATGTGTTCCGCCACCCAGCCCAAGGTGAAGAACGTCGCCTGGGCACCTACCTCGTCCAGCAGGGCCAGTGCGGCGCCGGTGGCATGCGAGAGCCGCGACTCAAACCGCGTCCAATGCCCGGGCTCCACGAGGGGCTGGAATGCCCCCGCATGGTAGTAGTCCTCCAGCGAAACGCCGATGACGTTCCGGGGACGTTCGGGACGGTTTGACGAATGCGTGTGACCCACGACAGGCACCAGAGCAACTGTCAGCCCATCGTTTCCGTCGCCCCGCTGACGACTTGTAAGTCATGGTAAAACAATGACTTAGCCTGAGCAGGCGGACGCCCGGTCCAAGACGAGGCGCATTGACCCCGAATGCATGAGGCCGTCACGCCACATGTTTGTGACCCACGTTCCACACGGGCTGACGCTATTTGGCCTCGACGCGCCAGACGCGGAGGGAGGTTGTCTCGAAAACCAAACGAAGCCACGGGCGCTCTGCCGCCAGCAGGGTGTCCATCCCCGCAGCCCCAATGGCCCAGGTACCCGCGTCTCCCTGCACGATGTGTGTTATTCCGTGCTCGAGAAGGAACGCTCGCGCCGTGTCCGGTTCAGCGCCGAACAGCGGGGCGGAGGGGATCCCGGTCTCCCAGGTCAGGACCCGGGGACTGAAGAAGGCCACACGTGTCGACGGGTCGGCATCGTGTGCCAACGAGAGAAAGCGTGTCACGGCTACGACGTCGGGTGTCGAAGCCCACGTGCCTGGTGGTGCGTGCCGGAGTTGTTGCCCCACGCCCACCGCGACCAGTCCCGCCGCGATCATGGCGACGATCCGGCCACGGGTGCGGTCGAGGCGTGGGGGCAGAGCCCAAAAGAGGCATGCAGGTACCAGCGGGACGAGCGGCCAGAGATACCGTCCGGCTCGCGTGGGCAGGGCGAGGAGCATCAGCACGTACCAGGCACCCACGACCAAGGTCGCGCGGTGCCGAGAGTCGCGCAGCCGCGACCATCCGCCGGCGAAGGCCAGCGAGAACACGATGGCACCAAGGCTCCATCGGGCCACACGCCCGGGCACCATGACGGGAAGCGCTTGCCAGGCACCGTCCAACATCGCCGCGAGGTTCAGCCGAAGGTCGGCAACCAACGCTGCCGGGCCGCGCACGCTTTCGCTTCCAAGGGCGCTCCCAGCCGACATCCCGACGAGGATGGCCAGGGCCACCAGCGTCCAGGCGAGGCACGCGATGCCCCAACGCGTTCGTGCAGCCCGGTCAGGTCCAAGGAGCACGATCGTCGCTGCGGCCGGAATCAATGGAAGGGCGGCCATACGGAACGAGAACGCCAACGATCCGGCGATCACGAGGGCGGCGGTGGCCGCGTGCCCCGGGCGCCGAGCGGCGAGGAGCGCCATCCAGGTGAACGCGATAAACGGGAGGTCCGCCATCACCGTGTCGAACGCGTGCGGTGCCCCGAGCGCCGTGGCCGTCCAGGCGGCGACACCGACGCCAACCCAGGGTTGCTCCTCATCCTGCCAGTAGCGATACACCACAACGATGGCCAGCACGAACGACAGCACGAGCACCCATCGCCAGGACACGCCGGCGGCCATCGCCAACGCGAGTGCTGCGGGCATGCCCGGTGGTTCGGCCACGGGTGCCACCAAGGTGGAGTATTGCGAGTGAAGGAAGCCGATCTCGGTATACGGGAGTCCCTCAACGAGCGCGCGCGCGTGCAGCAGGTACTGCCCGTGATCGTCTGCACCGAGTTGGGGACCATGGTGCCAGTGCGCGAACACCAGGAGTCCCACGAGCACGGCCAGGAGCCCCCTGGCCAGTCGACGGTGGCTCACCCGACGGGGAGGGGTGACGCGCGGCGACGCGCGGGGAGCATGGCGCTGATCGCTGCGGCGATGCGCAGGCCGGCGTCGCCGCACCCATAGGTGTCGCGCGGCCAATCACGCGGCGCGCACCGCGCGGCGTCGATCGCCTGCGGCAGCGACCGGACGCCTGACGGGGCGATCAGCCGATTGGCTCCCAGCTCAACGGTCTCCACCCATTCCGTGATCCCACGCATCGTCACGCACGGCGTCCCGAGCCAGTACGCTTCGCGCTGAACGCCCCCGCTGTCAGTCACGACGACGCTGGCGTCGCGGATGGCCGAAAGCATGCGCGTGTAGTCCAGCGGCGGCGTGACGGTCACATTCTGCGGCCAGGGGAAAGGGCCGGCCGGCGTATCGATCGCGGCGCGGGTGCGGGGGTGCAGGGGAAGCAACACCGGGAGCGCGAGTTGTCCCAGCGCCGTGATCACCTCTTGGAGCCGCTCTGGAGCATCAGTCAACTCGGCGCGATGCAGGGTGCTGAGCACAAACGGCGCTTCGGCCCTGGCCGTGGGCAAGCGCGCGACGGACGCTTCCAACACATCGCGCGCGATGTCGCCAGTGACGACCACCTGTCCGGTGACCCCCTCCCGTGCCAGCGTCGCCGCGGCCCGGAGCGACGGTGCACACAGGAGGGCACTGGCATGATCCACAATGCACCGGTTGCGCTCCTCGGCCATGTCCGGGTCGCCCGACCGGAGTCCGGCCTCGACGTGCACGACAGGGATGCCGAGTTGCGAGGCTGCCAGCGCGCAGGCGAGGGTCGAGTTGGTGTCTCCAACGACCACGACCATCCGTGGGCGCATGCGCGAGAGCACCAGGGTCGTGGCTGCCGACATACGAGCGGCCTGTTCCATCGGATGCCCCGGGCCAACGCCGAGGAACGCGTCGGGTGCCGCGAGCTCCAAATCCCGATAGAGGGCACCGCGCAGGGCGTCATCATAGTGTTGCCCCGTGTCCACGGTGAAGACGCTCAACTCCTGCTGCAGGGCGGGGAGGAGTCGGGCAACCTTCACCACCTGTGGCCGCGTGCCATAACACAGGGCGACGTCGGGCCGCCAGCGGCGGCGCGGGGTCGATTCGGGCCGGGAGGTGCGGTAGCGTGGCATCAGTGCGCGGCATGATGCATGTGTTGGGCCACCCTCGGTGGGAGGGAGGTAGTGGCCGGTCTGCTCGGTCGTCCTGACGCGGCGCCGCCCCGTCGTCGCCTGGCCGGCGCACGGAATGACGACGAGGAGGAGTCGGATCCGAAGACAGCCTGGCTCGGTCGCGGCACCCCCCGTGGGGTTCGGCGGCGACCGCAGGTGGGTTCGAAACTGCTGCGGGAAGCTGACCGAACGGCGACCGCGCGAATGCCGCTGGGCACTCCTCATGTTCTCGGCGTCTACGGCACTGCCATTGCTGGTGGTGTACTTCCGTCGCATCCTTTGCCTGCCCGTCGCATGAGCGCCCGTGTGAACCGAACGACAATGCCCACTCCGGTCGAACTCCCACTCCCCGTGCCGCGACCTCCGCTCTTCGATGCCTTGGGCGGGATGAACGCCGTACTTCGCTTGGCCCATGCCTGGCACGAACGCTGTCTTGGCGATGAGGTGGTCGCGCACGCCTTCAGTCATGGCTACCACCCACAGCACACCGAACGGCTTGCTGCGTACTGGGCAGAGGCTTGGGGCGGTCCGGCAACCTACTCGGCGGAGTACGGCACAGAATCGTCAGTCGTGCGAATGCACAGTGGCAATGGGGCACACGAGGAGATGGATGTGCGGGCGATCGCGTGCTTCTCGCTTGCGCTGGACGATCTGGGTAGCCTGGAGCCGGCCTTGAGGCAGGCACTGCTTGACTACTTTGTATGGATGACGACGACGACCATGGCGGCGTATCCGCGTTCACGGCAGGATGTCCCGGAAGGCCTGCGTATGCCTCGTTGGTCATGGAAAGGCCTCGAGGACTAAGTACGTACTGCCTGCCGTTGGCGAACGTGCTTGTCACCCTTGGGAATCCAGATGCGGTGATGTTCGCGCCGACCGGATGGGCGCGCCTTATGCTCCGTGCCTGAGTGGCGGCCGGAGCTAGCGCGCGCTGGTCCCTCCGGTGCCACCCACTCGCGGTTCGCTCACGCCCTCCCAGCCACCCTTCACGCGCATCACCGCGTTGACGTTCGCGATCCCCGGGATGTACCGCACGGCGTGCCCGATCGCCCGCAAGCCGGACTCGGCCTCCGGCGTGAGGCCACCCGTCTCCACCATCAGGGTGTCCGGCAACGCCTGGTGGTGCAGGCGCGGGGCGCGCATCGCGTCGGCGAGCGACATCCGGTGTTCGATGACGTTGAGGATCACCTGGGGAGGTCGCGGTGATGATGCGCGGCCCCCCGGCTGCGCCAACCACCAGGAGCAATTCACCCTGCGGGTCGAGGACGATCGTGGGTGACATCGCGCTGAGCATGCGCTTGCCTGGGGCGATGGCGTTGGCTTCGTACTGCACCAGGCCGAACATGTTGGGCTTGCCGGGCGCCGTGGCGAAGTCGTCCATCTCGTCGTTCATGAAGAACCCGACAGTCTTCAGGTAGACCGCGGAGCCGTAGCCGTTGTTGATGGTGGTGGTCGTCGCGACCGCATTGCCGTGGTTGTCCACAACGGAATAGTGCGTGGTGTGCTGGCCTTCGATGATCTGCGCCCCGTTGGGCGGGGTGGGCGTCTTGCGGGCCGGGTCGATCGTCCTGGCCAGCGTACGCGCGTACGCCTTGCTGGTGAGTTGCGCGATGGGGACCTGGACAAAGGCGGGGTCGGCCAGCTTGTTATTGCGGTCGATGAACGCACGCTGGTAGGCCGAGCCCAGGAGGTGGGCGTACTCCGGCGTCCCCCAGGCCGGGACCTGTGACCAGGTCTCCAGCATGTTAAGTGTTTCGGTGATGGTGATGCCGCCGGACGAGGCGGGCGGCATGGTGAACAGGCTGTAGCCGCGGTAGCTGCTGCGGATGGGGGCGCGCCATTCGGGGGTGTATCGTCGCAGGTCCTCGCGGGTGATGATGCCGCCGCCGCGCGTCATCGCCGCCACCAGGGAGTCGCCGACCGGTCCGTCGTAAAACGCCTTCGGGCCCGTGCTGGCGATGTACTCCAGGGAGCGGGCCAGGGCCGGTTGCCGGAACAGGCCCCCACGGCGAGCGGGCTGGCCGTTGGGGAAGAAGACGTCCTTGCCGTCAAACCGGGCGAGGTAGTCGCGGCTGGAGGCGAGCGAGAGGTGCAGCGACGAGTCCACCGTGAAGCCGTCCCGCGCGATCCTGATGGCGGGTTGCATCACCTGCGACAACGTCAGGGTGCCGTACTTGGCCAGCGCTTCTGCCATGCCAGCGACCGCTCCCGGGACGCCTGACGCGCGGTAACCCACAATGCTTTCGTTGGTGGGATTGCCGGCGGCATCGAGGTACATGTTGCGATGGGCGGCGAGCGGGGCGACCTCCCGATAGTCGATGGCCGCGTTGCGACCGTCGGCCATGCGGATCACCATGAAGCCACCGCCCCCGATGTTGCCCGCGACCGGGTAGGTGACGGCGAGGGCAAATCCCACGGCCACGGCGGCATCGACGGCGTTGCCCCCGGCCCGGATGATCTCGTTGCCCGCATCCGAGGCCCGGCGCTCGTTGCTGGCGATCATGAACTCCTTGCCAAAGGCGGCCGGGCTGCCCGCGGCGAAGCGCCAGCCAGCGGGGAAGGTCGCGGCCTGCCGCGGCGGGACACCACCGCCTAACGACTCCTCGGGTGACGGGGTGCGGGCGCACGCGAGCGCACCAAGGACGGCACAGGCCAGGAGACGACGGTTCATGTCACACGTGGGGGTGGAGGAGGGAGACACTGGCGACGAACGATCGCGGGTGCAGTGACACGAGGGTCCGCGTGTCGTCGGGACGAGACATCATCGGCATGCGCCGAAATACAACACCTCGGGTCTCGCGCGAGACGCGACGGCGGGTGCACACTAAAACCCCACACGCAGCGACAATCTCGAGTTGAAGTGCCGCGCGAAGCGCCCGCCGCCCTGGCCGGATGTGCTCCGCTCGTGCACCGCGTACAAGCCATCCTGCACAAACTGCAACTGCCAGTCAGGGGCGATGGTGTAGCCAAACCCATACCCGGCCCCAAAGGCGAAATCGGTGTTCGAAATGTCCACCTCGCGACCCGTGACAGCGAAGTTGCCATAACGCAGCGCGCCCAGGAACCCTTCGATCACCTGGTGGAAGCCGGGGCCGCCGCCATAACGCACGGTCGCACCATACGAACTGATCGTGGCATCGGCCGCACAACGGCTGCACCCCGAGGTCCCGCCGAAGGTGTTGAAGTTCAGGGGAAGCCGCGCGTAGTTGAACGCCACCCCCACCGCCAGAAACCGCGCGACCTCCCGCTCCAGTGAGCCGCGCAGGGAGAACGCCGCATCCAGGTCCCAGGTGCTACCGGTGGCATCGTCCACCACATACGGACCCCAGTGGATCCCGGGGCCGGCGGTGGCGAACCAGCGCGGGGCGTTTCCCACCACGAGCCCTTGGTCCCGTGCGCGTTCGCGGGGACGACGTTGGGCGTCCAGCGGCTCGACGAGTCCGGCGAGCGCAATCAGGGCGGGCACGAGGCGTTTCAGCATGGGCGGCAGCACGGGGTAAGTTTACGTCGCTCGGCACCTTGCCGCGCGATCCCACTTCCTTCGACACCGCGACGTGCCGTCCCCCCCGCCCCAGCCCCCCCGCTCGACCCCGCATCACGGAACACCGCAACCCGCGCACGACCGACATCGACCTCGCGACGACCCTGGAGATCGTCGACGCCATGAATGCCGAGGATCGAACCGTCGCGGATGCGGTCGCGCGTGTACGGGAGCCGGTGGCGCGCGCGATGGGGTTCGTCGAGGACGCGTTCCGGGCGGGAGGGCGACTGTTCTACGTCGGGGCGGGCACCTCCGGTCGCCTCGGGATCCTGGATGCCTCCGAGTGCCCGCCCACGTTCGGGTCGGATCCCGATCTGGTGCAGGGGATCATCGCCGGAGGAGAGCCGGCGGTGTTCCGGTCGCAGGAAGGGGCCGAAGACCACCCGGCGGGCGGCGCGCAGGCCGTGGACGAGCGCGGGGTGCGCCAGGGGTGACGTGGTGGTCGGGATCGCGGCCTCAGGCACGACGCCGTTTGTGCGCGGGGCATTGCTGCGTGCGCGGGAGCGCGGTGCCCGCACGGTGATGCTGGCCTGCACGCCGATCGATGCCGAGTTCGAGCAGAGGGTGGACCAGGCGATTGTCGCCGTGACCGGGCCGGAGGTCGTGACCGGATCCACACGTCTCAAGGCGGGGACCGCCACCAAGATGATCCTCAACATGCTCACCACCGGCGCGATGATTCGCACGGGCAAGACGTTCGGCAACTTGATGGTGGACCTGCGCGCCACCAACGTGAAGCTGGCCGATCGGTCGGAGCGGATCGTCATGGAGGTCTGCGACGTGACGCGCGAGGTGGCGCGCGACCTCCTGCAAGCGGCGGATCGGAGCGTGAAGCTGGCGATTGTCATGCACGCGACCGGCGGCTCATTGTCCGACGCGCAGCAGGCCCTCGCGTCGCACGACGGGGTGATTCGCAAGGTCCTCGGCGCCAGCGGGAGGAACGCATGATCGTCGTCGGCCTGATGTCGGGGACCTCGCTCGACGGGATCTCGGCCGCGGTCGTCCGGTTTCGCGACGTCGGGGCACGGGTGGAGGCTGAGTTGCTTGGGTTTGATGTGGCGCCCTATGCGATGGGTGATCGCGCCCGGCTGGCCCAGGCGCTCGTTGGGGGCACGCCGGAGGAGTATTGTCGACTGGGCTTCGACCTGGGAGAATGGCTGGCGGCCGCGGCGATCCGCGTCCTCGCACAGGCGGGTATTGCCCGCGGCGACGTGGCGGCGATTGCCTCGCACGGCCAAACGATCTGGCACGTGCCGGGGCATTCCACCTGGCAGATCGGCGAAGCCGCGGTGATCGCCGAGCGCACGGGCTGTCGGGTCATCAGCGACTTCCGCGTGGCCGACGTGGCCGCGGGGGGCCAGGGAGCTCCGCTGGTCTCGATGGCGGATCGCGTGCTCTTCTCGTCGCCGGACACCTGGCGGGCGCTGCAGAACATCGGTGGGATCGGGAACGTGACATTGGTCCCGCCGGGTGGCGGCGAGCTCGGGCTGCGGGCGTTCGACACCGGCCCCGGGGTTGTCGTGATCGACGGCGTGACCCAGCGCGTAGATCCGTCGCTGACCTACGACGTGGATGGTCGTCTGGCGCGCCAGGGGCAGGTGATCCACGCGGCCGTCGAGGCGACGCTGGATGATCCGTACTTCCTCGCGCCGCCACCCAAGACCACCGGGCGCGAGTTCTTCGATGCGGCATACATCACCACCTTTATCGAGCGATGCCGCGCCGAACACCCGCAGGCGAAGGGGCCGGACCTGGTGGCGTCAGCCGTGGCCCTCACGGCTCGGTCGATCGGGAGCAGCTTGCGACAGTTTGTCCCGGAGCCGGTGGCCGAGTTGGTGGTGTCCGGCGGCGGGGCGCAGAATCCGGTGCTCGTCGAGGCGATTGCCCACGCGGTCGCCCCGATCCCGGTCCGGCGGTTCGACCAGTTATTCTTTGACGGCGAGGCCAAGGAGGCCGCGGCTTTCGCGTTGTTGGGCTACCTGCACCTTACGGGGCGCCCGGGGAACGTGCCGGCGGCGACGGGCGCGCGCGGGGGGAGGGTGCTGGGGAAGACCTGTGGGGGCGGCGGCCCGTAGCCGATAACTGCCACAGCGAGGCACGAGCGGCACGGGCAGTACGCGCAGCACGGGAGGCGTGCCGCCCGTGCTGCTCAAGTCTCGTGCTTCTCGTGCCGCATCAGTACCGCTGCTCCCGCTAGAGCCACCGCCAGAGCAGGTACAACGACAGCAGCGCCCCGGCCGCCGCGAGCGCCGCACGAATCATCAGTCCCTGACGCCGGCGTTCGGCGACGACCGCAGCAGGGAAGGGTTCGATCGGCGTGCCGCGCATCATGGCGGCGGTGCGTTCGCGGAGTAGCGAATCGAGATCGGTGCCCGGCGCAGCCGGCGGCCCGCTTCGCTCATACAGCTGGTGTCCCACCGCATCGTCAGCCGAGGCGCGCTTGAGGCCAGCGCCGTCGAAGCGCGCGCCAACCACGGTGATGTTGTCGGGCCCGCCCATCTCGTTGGCGAGATCCACCATCCGCTGGCACGCCGTGAGCAGGTCGCGCTCCTCCCGAACACACCGCGCGATGTCCTCCCCTCTCACGAGCCCGGAGAGTCCATCGCTGCAGAGGATCAGGACGTCTTCGCGCCGCACGCGCTGGTGGGTGAGGTCGACCTTGATATGCGCTTCCGGGCCGAGGGCCTGGAGGATGATGTTCTTGCGTTCGGAATGCTCCGCCTGCTCCTCGGTCATCTCACCGGCTTCGACCAGTTTCTGGATAAGCGACTGATCCTTGGTGAGCTGACGGGCGACACCGTCGCGGACGAGGTAGGCCCGGGAGTCGCCGACCTGGGCGAGGAACAGGGTATCGCCCAGGAGGCCGGCGATGGTCGCCGTGGTTCCCATCCCGCGGACCTCGGGGTGGTCGGTCGCGTAGCGGTAGATGACGCTGTTGGCTGTTTGGGCCGCACGCTCGATGGCGTCGACGAACAGTTCCGGTGCGCCCGGCGCGGCGGCCGACCAGTCGTCGCGCAACGAACGCAGCACGACATCCACGGCCGTTGCGCTCGCGAGTTCGCCAGCGGCGGCGCCGCCCATGCCGTCGGCGACCATGAACAGGAGGCCCCGAGCGCCGACGCGCTGTTGGACCGAGGCGTCGAAGTCGAGGGGCTGCCCGGTCGCCAGGTCAGAGACGAGGAAGGCGTCCTCGTTGTGATCGCGCGTGCGGCCCACATCGGTGACCGCATACACCTCGACCATGATGGAGCCACCGTCCCCGCCGCCCTGCAGGCGCGCTGCCTTCACCTCAATGGGAGTCTTCATCCCGCGAACGTCAGGCGAGGTCCACGCGCATGACCTTCCCGGCCAGGGACAAACGCTGTCCGCTGGTCATGCGACGCGGCCCACGAACGGAGACCGCCACCCCGTTGCGGCTCCCGACGTCGCGCACGGACAACGTGCCATCGGCGGCACAGGTGATCGAAGCATGCCGAGCACTCATGGTGCGGTCGAAGGCAAACACCCAGTCTCCCTCTTCCCGGCCGATGAGGACCGACCGCCCCGGCCACAGGTACATCATGTCCCGAACGCGTCCGTCGCTGCGCAACTGCTCGAGGACCGCGCAGTCGCGACCCGGCAGGATCGATCCCAGCATCGACTGGTCCGCGAAGTAGGTGCCGTCATCCACCCAGCGACGATAACGAATGACCTGCGATCCCAACAGCAGGACATCACCGTCATTCAGCTGGGTCTCGGTGGTCAGGAAGATGTAGAGGGCCCGGGGATCACCCACGGGCTCCACCTCTGCGCCGTCCGATCGCAGGGAGAGGGTGGCGCCGTCACCCCCCGCGTGCCCGTCGCCCACCAGGATTTCGACCCCGTCGGTCGTGATCGTGGCGGAGTCGCTCTCGAGGGCAATCACGCGTGCGGCCGTGCCGGCCGCGTCGAGCACGGTGAGCGACGCACGGGTCGAGACCTGCGGAATACCACGTGGCGCCGTTCCCCCGGCACCTGGTGGCCCACCTCCGCCGATCCTGGTCCCGCAGCCCGAACAGAAGCGCGCCGTCTCGTCGGTGCGAATCGTCCCGCAGGTCCGACAGAACGTCAACGTCTCATCGGTCACGATGGCCATCCGAAAGCCGCACCGTGCACAAAAAGGCACGCCAACTCGGTTAGCGTGCCCACATTTGTCGCACCTGCCGAGCATGGGAGGAAACTGGGCGCGCCCAGTCGTCCCGATGATCAGACCTGGCGTGGCCTCGCCACACCCGGTGCAGAATCGCACACCGGGGAGAGTCGCTGGTTGCACTTGGTGCAAGCTGCCACGTGAAAGCAGGAAAATATGAGGGAATCAGGGCCCGCAGGACGTCCGAAAATGGCACACACAGGCGTACGGAGCAACTCCAGTGCCGGATTCGGCGGCGCCGGAATCCCATGCGCTGCTTGGAGATGCGTGTGTTTCGCGGGGAAGATCGCCCGAAAGCTGTGGCGACAAAGCTGCGAGCCCACGGCGTGCGCGCATCAGTCGTCGCACTGTTGCAATGCCCTAACGCTCGCTGGTTCGGTCCAGGACTCTGTAGTCGACGATCACCGGCCGATGGTCCGAGCCGACGTCTCCGGCAACCCGCGCCCGGATCGGACGGACGCCAGTACTGCTGAACACATGATCAATCCGAAGCCGGATCCAGCCATTGTAGCGCGTGTAGCCGAAACCGCTCCCCAACCGATCAAACGCGTTCGTCAGGTCTCCAAAGCTGTCCCTGAGGTTGCGGCTTTCCGGGGGGGCGTTGAAGTCCCCAACGATCAGCATGGGGATGACGCCACCGTCGGCAAACGCGCGCTCGACGCGCCTCCATCTCCCGGATATCCATGTTGTCCCGAAGCCGCGTCAGGTCCGGGTCACCTTCGGCGACGGATTCGAGCCCTTCCGGGCTGTTTCGAGATGAAGGTTTGTCACCCCGAGGAGCCCAGCCGGGGTTTCGAGGACATAGCGTGACGTACCCAGCACCTCCCGCACCTGTACGCTCGGCGCCCCGCACGCGCTCGAGGTCGTCCCGGTTCATCGACTGTGCGTCCTTGATGGGAAAACGGGACAGCAGGCACAGGGGATTTGCGTCGTGCGAGTGCCAACGGGGGATCGTACGGATCACGGCCTGGAGCGCGGGGCCGCATTCCTGGAACGCCAGGATATCCGGCTTCCATAAGTCCATGAGCGCGACGAGCTCAGGCGCGACAACGCTGCCACCGCCCGCGTTCAGGGTCACAATCCGCAGGGGCTCGCCAGATGGTGCGGGGAACCAGCTGCGGAGGCCGAGCTGGAAGCCCATGATGGGGCCAAGGACGATCCCGACGGAGAGGAGGTTGGGCACCAGCAAGGGGCGCCAGACAGCGAGGGAGAGCAGGCCGAGCCCGACGGCGGGGACCAGGTATGTCCAGCGGCCCGCGTAAAGCAGGACGGTCGCCGGAATCCAGCGGTCCCCAAGTGTTGGAAGCACCACCGCAACGGCGGCCACGCCTGCGAGGAGAAACCAGGAGGCGATAGCGAGATAGAAGACAACCGGGCGTCGTTCGATCCATGGCTGCGCGAAGGGCCAGCTGTGCCGGATGGCCCTCCCTAGTCGCTCGCGGATGGCGGTGACGCGATCGCGGAGTGACAGCGCGCGTTGCGCCACGTGCACGTACTGCGAGGGGGGTGCGCACGCGATGCCGCGGCCGCATGGGACGCTTGCACTTCCAGCAGGTGATGACCTGGCCGAGATAGCGTTCGTCGACGTTGAACTGCTCGCCGCACTTGCAGGTGACCGCGATGGAGGGCAAAGGTGGCTGGCCGCTGGTCGAGGGTGGCTGCAGGCTGGAACCGGGGGCTGGGCGCTGGTGCTGCGGGGTGGGATCTTGGTGCGCGCGCGGGGGACTCGTGACCCCTTCCCCGCGCCGCGGGGGATAGGTATGCAACCATCATTCCTGTCGCGACGGCAGGGGTCGCGCCGCGATGGGGAGCTATGATTGCCCCGCCGTTACCGGGGCGGGGACGCCGGCACCGGGTCGTGCAGGGCGCCACGAAGGCCGAACATTGCGAGCAGTCGCCGACCCTCCGCGGGGGGCAGGACGGTGAGGGCGGTGGCGACCGCGTCCGCCACTGCGGCGTCCCTCCCAATGACGGTCGCGACCTGAGGCCCTCGCGTGCCGCGTCCTGTCGCGGGGTCCAGGATGTGCGATTCCCGGTGGCCGTCCACCACGATCTGTTGCTCGGTGGGTCCTGAGGTGGCCAGCGCGGCATTGGCCAACGCGCCAGCCAGCGCTGCCATGGTCGTGTCGGCGAGGGGGGTCGCGATAGTCCATCCCGGCTTTCCTGGCGGTGCCTCGCCAACGACGAGGTCCCCACCGCCCTCGACGAGTGATTGTGGCGCCCCATGTTGCCGGAGCACGTCGAGCGCCCGCTGCAGGATGTACCCCTTTGCGATGCCGCCGAGGTCGAGTTGCATCCCCCGCGCGACGCAGTCGCACGCGCCGGCCGAGCGTATCCACATCGAGGTGGGCATGTCCCACGCGCGCGCGCGCCGTGGCGAGCATGCGCGCGCCCGGCGGCGATCCGGTGTGTCGCGCGGCGCGCCACAGACGGGTGAGGGGGCCGATGGTCGGATCGAAGGCGCCGCGGCTTGCCCGTGCGACCTGCATCGCCTTCCCGAGGAGCTCGGCGAGTTCGGGGGACGTCGGTTGCCATCCGGTGCCCCCGGCCTCGAGACGCCGAAGTTCGCTTGTGGGGCGCCAGTCCGAAAAGACGTCTTCGAGGCGCGCGATCTCCCGGAAGGCCGCGGTCGCGGCCGCCCGGGCGTGTGCCTCGTTAGGCGACCAGAGGGTGATCCGGACGGCGACGCCGAGGTGGACTTCGCGGAAGGTGTGGGCCCGCAGGGTGGTGTCCGGCGCCACCGCGCCGGTCAGGAGCAGGAACCCCAGGAGAGCGGTAGACATTCCGGGCCGAAGGTAATACCGTCGTGGCACCGTGACCGCCCACCAGTTCCGGCGTTTCCTCGCCGCGTCCGTCCTCATGCTGGCGCCCCGTCTCTGGGGACAGGAGATCGTGCGCGACTCCATCCCCGGGACCCTGGTCACCATCGAGCTGGTGCGCGTCCCGGCCGGTGCCGTGACCGTGGCGGGATCGCGCCGCGACGTCCCGGGTTTCCTGCTCGGGCGGACCGAGGTGTCGTGGGATGCCTACGACGCCTTCACGATGAGTCGCGCGCCGTCGCCACGATATTCGCCAGCGGGTGCCGATGCGGTGGCGGGGCCGTCGCGTCCGTATGGCAACCCGGACTATGGGTTCGGTCACGCCGGATACCCGGTCATTTCCGTGACGCGTGATGCGGCGATGGCGTTCTGCGCATGGCTGTCGTCGGTCACCGGCCACAAGTATCGATTGCCGACCGAGGCGGAGTGGCAGCGCGCGGCGGACCTCGCGGGGAGTGGGACGGCAGACGGCGGGCGAGAGACGGCAGACGGCAGTCGGCGGACGGCAGAAGCGACGGCGAGTCGCATGCCCGGAGCTGGCACCAGGCCGGTGACGAGCGGGGCGCTGACCGCGCCGGGGATCTACCGCCTGTTCGGGAACGTGGCGGAGTGGGTGATCCCTGATGATCGGGCGCTGGTCGTGCGGGGCGGGTCGTGGCAGGATCCTGCTGGGGCCGTGGGACCGTTGGCGCGCGCGCGGCAGGGGGAGAGCTGGAACGAGCGCGATCCACAAATTCCAAAAAGCAGCTGGTGGCTGAGTGATGGGCCCTTTGTAGGCTTTTGCATCGTGCGCGAGCCGTAACCCCAGGGAGGCGAGATGTCCGGATATTCGCGACGTGATTTCGTGCAGGCGGGAGCGGGTGTGGCGGCGGGACTCGCCTTCGCGCGTCCGCTGCGGGCCATGCCGTGGGAGTCCGCGGCCACCATCAAGGTGGGGCTCGTCGGGTGCGGTGGTCGCGGGACCGGGGCGGCACGCGACTGCCTGCGGGGCAGCGAGGGTGTTGAGCTGGTCGCCGTCGGCGACCTCTTTGCGGACCGTGTGTCCAGCTGCCGCGAGCACCTCGCCAAAGCGGCGGCGGAGAATCCGGCGTTCGCCGCGAAGTACAAGGTGGACGACGGCCACGCGTTCAGCGGGATGGACGCGTACCAGAAGGTCCTCGCCAGCGGGATTGACCTCGTCATCCTTGCGACCCCACCGGGGTTCCGGCCCGTGCACTTTGCCGCGGCGGTCGACGCGGGCAAGCATGTCTTCATGGAGAAGCCGGTCGCGGTGGATCCCACCGGGGTCCGCGCCGTGATCGCGGCCGCGGCTCGTGCCAAGGCGAAGGGACTTGCTGTGGTCGCCGGCACGCAGCGCCGCCACGACCCGTCGTATCGCGCGGTCATTGAACGTGTCCATGGCGGCGCGATCGGCGAGCTCGTTTCCGGGCAGGTGTTCTGGAACCAGGGCGGGTTGTGGCACGCGGCGCGGCAAGCGGGGTGGAGCGACCTCGACTGGCAGGTGCGCAACTGGCTCTACTTCACCTGGCTCTCCGGCGACCATGTGGTGGAACAACACATCCACAACATCGACGTGGCCAATTGGGTCGTGGGGTCACACCCGGTGCGCGCCGTGGGGGTCGGTGGGCGGCAATGGCGCACCGGGGCGGAACACGGGCACATCTTCGATCACTTCGCCGTGGACTTCGAGTATCCGGGCGGCGTGCACGTGACGAGCATGTGCCGCCAGATCGACGGCACGGCCGACCATGTGGGCGAGCAGTTCCGCGGGACGAAGGGAACGACCGACGCGGCCGAGAAGATCGTCGGGGCCAGTGCGTTCAGCTATGCCGGGGTGAAGGTGAACCCCTACGTGCAGGAGCACACCGACCTCATCGCCAGCATTCGCGATGGCAAGCCGCTCAACGAGGGGCAGCAGGTGGCGGAGAGCACCCTGTCGGCGATCATGGCCCGCGAGGCCGCGTATACCGGCCAGGTGATCACCTGGGACCAGCTGCTGGCGTCGACGCAGGACCTGACCCCGCCGGCGGGACAAGGGGCATACGCCGTTCCCCCCGTGCCCATGCCCGGGCGCACGAAGGTCGATCGGCGGTGGAGCGAATGACCATGGATCGCCGAGCCTTTGTTGAGTCCGGGTTGGTGGCTGGGCTTGCCGCTGCGGTCCCTGGAGGGGTCGAGGCGCAGGGCGGAGCCCCGCGGACCTTCCGCCTGGCCTACGCGCCGCATTTCGGGATGTTCCGTGCGCATGCGGGCGAGGACGTCGTCGCGCAACTCGAGTTCATGGCCGCGGAAGGGTTCACCGCGCTGGAAGACAACGGGATGCGGGAACGTCCGGTGGCCGAGCAGCAGCGCATCGCCGATGCGATGCGCCGGTTGAAGATGCGTATGGGAGTGTTCGTCGCCCATACCATCGGGTGGACGGCGCCGACCCTTGCCTCGGGGGATCCCGCCGCGCGCACGAAGTTCCTGGAGGAGGTGCGCGGGTCCGTCGATGTCGCGAAGCGGGTCGGGGCGACCTGGATGACCGTCGTCCCCGGGCACATCGACATGCGCCTGGAGATGCAGTACCAGACGGCCCACGTGATCGAGACGCTCAAGCGCGCGAGTGCGATCCTCGAACCGCATGGGCTGGTGATGGTGCTGGAGCCGCTGAACACGCTGCGCGACCATCCCGGCATGTTCTCACACGCATTCCGCAGGCCTATGCGATCTGCAAGGCGGTGGGGAGCCCGGCCTGCAAGATCCTGTTTGATGCCTACCACCAGCAGATCACCGAAGGGAATCTGATCCCGAACTTCGATGCGGCGTGGGACGAGGTGGCGTACGTGCAGGTGGGGGACAACCCGGGGCGCAAGGAGCCATACACCGGGGAGGTGAACTACCAGAACGTGTTCTCCCACTTGGTGCGGAAGGGCTTTCGTGGCATCGTGGGGATGGAGCACGGGAATGCGCGGCCTGGTCGTGAGGGGGAGCGCGCCGTGATCGACGCATACGTGCGGGCCGACGCGCCCTGACCGGTGCGCTACGAGGAGTATCCCGTCGCGCCGGAACTCGCCGATCACTTGCTGTCCATCTGGAGCTTTGAGCGGCCGGCGGAGAGCGAAGGCGTGGTCCAGCACTTTGTGCCACCGGACGGGTGCGTGAGCGTGGCGGTCGCCTCGCACGTGCGGCGACTGACGGAGACGATCCTCATCGGGGCGCACGACCGTCCGCTGGTGGTGCCGATCTTCCCCGGCGATCGGTACTGGGGGATGCGTTTCTGGCCAGATGCGGGGGCCGCTTGCCTCGGCATTGATGCCGCGCGTGGGTCGGGCGAAGTGAACGGGCGCCTGCCCACCTCTCGGCGGCGGCTACGGACGTGGTACGCGCGGTGGACGACGGGGCGGGGGACGATACGGTACGGCATGCACTGTCTCGTTGGGCCCTCGGGAGTGACTGGGCCACCGTCCCGCTCGACGCGCCGGTCCGGCTCGCCGTCCTGGCCATCGTCGCGTCGAAGGGGCGATCCCGGTGGGGGGAGTTGCCGGGGACGGTGGGGCTGACCCCACGCACGCTCCTTCGGCGATTTAGGGCAGCGACGGGACTCACGCTCAAGCGTTATGCCAAGGTGCGCCGGTTCCGCGAGGCGGCGGCACGCCAGCGTCGAGGCCCCGCCACGACCTGGAGTTACATCGCGGCGGATGTCGGTTATTCCGACCACGCGCACCTCACGCGCGAGTTTCGGGAGATTCATGGAGCGCCACCCAGTGAGGTGGCGCGACTGATCGGGCGGATCAGTCACGGGAAGATCCGTCCGTGAGGTGGCGGATTCCTTCAAGCCGACCGCGGCGCGCCGCGGCAGCTTTCGGTTGTCATCCCACCCGGAGTGTCGGTCATGTCAGCTGTTGCGCGGGTTCTCGTCGCGGTGTCGATCCTTGCCGCCGTGTCGTCTGACGCGCAGCCGACGGCGTCGGACCCGGTTGCGCGCCGTGAGGCCATGCAGAAGCTCGCGTTCATGGTCGGTGAGTGGAGCGGCGACGCGCGGATAGTGATGGGTCCCGGGCGCACGGAGCACGTCCGCCAGGCCGAACATGTCCGATTCGCGCTGAGTGGCCAGGTGCTCGTGATCGATGGCATTGGCCGGATGCTGAAGGACGGAACCGTCGGGGATACGGCGTTCCAGGCGTTTGGCGTGCTGGACTGGCGCCCGGAGCGTGGGTACCAGTTGCGATCGATGACCCATGAGGGTCGCGAGGGGACCTTCGTGGTGACACCGCTGTCGGAGGGACAGGGATTCACCTGGGGCTTCGAGGTGCCGGGGGGGCGGACGCGGTATACGATCCGGCTGACTCCCGAAGGGGAGTGGCACGAACTTGGGGAGTTCAGCCGTGACGGCCAGCAGTGGTTCCCGACGATGGAGATGCGGCTGCGGCGCGCCCCTCGGTAGGCGGCCGACGCGCGCGACCGGCCGTGGTCGGTCTCACGGCGCCAACTCGACGCGCCGCAGGCGCTTGTCCCTGTGGCGCGGACACCACCCGACGTGGCGCGTACGCCACCGCATGGTGCTCAGGCAGCGCCCGCCGGAGCGCGGTCGGCACCTGCGGGAGCGTTTACCGCACCAAACGGCGCGCTGTCACCTCCAATCGCGGCTCGGACGACGCGAACCGAGGCTCGGACAACGCCAATCGGGGCTCGGTCATCGCCAATTGGGGCAGTGACACCGCCAATCGGAGCTCGGACAGCGCCACCTGGGGCGCAGACGTCGGCGCTCGCCGCGTTGTCAACCAGTCGACGCGACGCCGCGCGGGTCGATCGGCACGTTGTCATCTCCAACGATCACGCTGCCGGCGGCATTCGGCGCTTCGTCAGGTCATTCCGCCACGTTGCACACGCCACGCGGGGCACTGCAGCGCGCCAACGCGACGCAGCATGGGCCAGGCATGACATTGCGCGCGCCAACGGCGACGCGGCACACGCTCTCCGGCGCCGCAGACACTGCTCAATATGGCACTGGCGCAACACGTCGGGTCGCTGTCAAGCGCGCGCGGGCCGACGTCGCCTGCACTCGGGACTCGGCCTGCGTTCATCGGGCCGTTGCGGGAGCCTTCCTCCGCCTGCGCCGCGAACCACGACACGCTCCGGCCGCCAGCGATGGGTCATGCGTCTGCCGAGGAGGCGTTCGGACGTTCATGGCGCGAGCCGTCGCGTCGCCTCGTAGCGCGTTGCGGGTTTCCACGTCCCGCCGCCGTCCGATGATTCGTGCACGTCCAGGCGGAACAGCTCACCCGCCGTTGGAACGAAGGTGAGGCGCGAGTGGACACGCTCGCCGCGCGGATTCATGTAGTAGGTACCGGCGCGCACGTTGTCGACCACGAGGGCCCCATCGCTGCGCACCGTGCCATCAAAGACGTCCAACAGGCCGGAGGCGTCGTCGAGGGCACTCACACGATAGCGCTGCTGCGCGGCGTCGTACGACAGGGTGAGCACAAAGCGGTACCCAGGGGCCGTCATGCGGCCCTCATAGGCCGCGCCGCCCAGCACCGGGACGAACTCTGTCGCCAGCTCAAGTATCGGCAGGGCACTGGATTGCGATGTGTCAGCGGGGAACTGGGTGCCCGCCCACCGGCCGAGCAAGAAGCGCAACGGCCGCAGCCCAGCGCGCACCTGCTGGTGGATGGGCGGCACGCGAACCGGTGCTGCACTCCGCATCTCGGCGACGATGCCGCTCGCATTCATCTGGGCGACGCCCACGGGCCCCATGCCGTAGGTGTTCCGTTCGCGCAGGAACCCGGCGTAGGTTCGGGTCAGGCGTCGCATCGCGGCGGGAGTGAGCGCTCCCGTTGGGGCCAGTGACACGGAGTCGGCGAATTCCGCAGCCGCCGCGAGGCGATAGAAGCGCAGCTGCTCGAGATTCTCCTGGACCACGGTCCCCAGCGGCATGGGGGCGAAGTGGCCGGAGTACGCGGTGACCGGCCCCGGGTAGTCGACTAGAAGCTGTGACAACGCGACCATGGCGAGCCGTGAATGCTGCTCGCCGATGTAGTACGCGCCCCCGGCCACGGTAAGGTCGCCGGTGAAGAGCGCGCCCAACTCGCGCACATGGACCACCGTATTGTTCTCCGCCTCCGCCGGTCCGTAGTCCCGGAGGGTGACGGTGAGCCCCGCGAGGCGCAGCGTGCTCCCGGACGGGACCAGGGAATCGGGGCGCTGCAGCCGGCGCTCGTAGTCACTGCCTAACGCGGCGAGCCAACCACCAGGCTGCAGCGCCTGGTCGTGGACGCCCTGCATCGCGTCAGCGGTCGGCCGAGTGGCGACGAGCGGGGTGCGCGGAAACGCCTCCTTTAGTTGGCGCAGCCCGCCGAAGTGATCCGCATGGGGATGGGTGATGATCACCGCGGCGAGCGGCTTGCCTGTCGCGCGCAGGCTGGCGATGAGCCGGTCGACGTCACTGCGCAGGCACATGGCATCGATCAGCACGAGCCCCTCAGCTGACTCGATCCACCAGGCATTGGTGAAGTAGGAACGCGCGTCGCCGGTCGCGACATGGATCTGCGCGAGCGGCGCCCCCGGTGCTGCGGATTGCGCGCGGAGGGGCGTGAAGGCGCCAAGCAGGAGGGGCGCCGTGGAGAACGCGCGGGCGAGTGTGGTGATACGCACAGGCGAGCTATCGGTGAAGGGGAGCCGGCAGGGGTAGCCGCCCGACGCGTGACGGGGAGGCGCGAAGTGATCAACGTCCGTCGCGATGGTGCGGGCGTTGGTCTTCACGTTGAGGAGGTCAGGGATGTTCCACGACGCGCATGCGCTTCATCTCCGAAGCGGGCTGGCCCTTCCACGTCGCGCCACGGTCCGTGGAATGCTCGAAGCGCCAGATCAGGCCCGCTGACGTGGGGGCGAAGGAGACGCGCCAGAAGTGGGGGTTCTGCAGGACCAGCGCGCCGTTGGCATCGAAGTCGCCGTCGTAGATATCAAACGCGCCGGTGCCGGCGTCCAGCAGGCTCATGCGGTACCGCTGGCTCGTGGAGTCATAGCCGACGGTCACGCGAAAGGCGACGCGGAACACTTCATCGAGCTCGAAGTACTTGCCGCCCAGCACGGGCCAAAGCGCCAGACCGAGGTCGCTGTGTCTCCGGCGACACCGGAGGAAACGCGATAGCTCCCTCAATGAAGCGCAAACGTTCCCGTGCAGCCTCCGTCCTTCCGGCGGGTGCGCCTTGCGCGGCGACGGGTGGGGCCGCGAGCAGCGCGGCGGCGAACAGGGAGGCAAGGGGCCTGGTGTGCATGAGCGTGAAGGAGGGACGATGGTGGTCGCAGCGCTGCAGCGATGTCTGCGAGTACGACGGCGCGACGTCCGTGTTCCTCGCATGGGACGAGCAGCCGTCCGCGCGTGCTGAACGCGGGGGACCGTGCCTGCACCCAGGTCGCAAGGCGAGTGATCTTGCTTGTCCCTTGCATCAGGAGCTCAAGCGCCATGCGGCCACTCGGCGAGGCCCCTTCTCGTCCTCAGCACCTTGGCCGCCCCATTGCGACCGCAAGCCGTGGAGGCTGATCGTGCGGTAGCCAGCGAAGGGCCGCGCCGGGCCTCCGGCGACTCGTCTACCTCACCGGGCGTTGGTCCGTGCGAAACTTCGTGAGAAATGCCGGCGGTGCCTTCGTCGAACAGCCCGCCCGCTCCCTCATGCGCGCGCGATACCTGCGCGACGGGCTGAGCCTCCTCGTGGAGTACCACGAGGCAAGGGCTGACGGCTTTCACGGCGTGCACCTGATCACGGCTGATCCGGCCCGCGGTCTGGTGCACCGCTACTCGGACGCTCGGCGCAACCAGCGTGTGGAGTTCAGCGGCCGCTTTGATGGCGACCAGTATGTGATATCGAGGGTCGGCGAATTTGCGACGACCAGGGCACCTACCTGTATCGCGAGGTCGACGGGGAAATCGGTCCTGACGCCTTCGTCAAGCGGCTGTATCGCTCCGACGATGGTGGCGTGAGCTGGAGCGAGCTGGGCTACTACTATCGATTCGTCCGCGAGCCGTAGTGGGGCGGGATGGGGTTACTCCCCATCGTCGCGCGCACCGCGTCGACATAGCGCTCGCTCACGGGGACCTGGGCGCCGGAACGCAGCTGCAGGAGGTAGGTGCCATCGCCGGTGACGCGCAGCACGCCAACGTCCGCGCGGCGCACGATGGCGCTCCGATGGACCCGCAGGAAGACGGCAGGATCGAGCCGTCGTTCGAGCGCGCCGATCGTCAAGCGATGCAGCACGACGCGCTTCGCGAGGTGAAGCTCCACGTAGTTGCCCGATGCAGCAAACCATCGGACGTCGTCCACGGCGATGGACTCGATACGCCCAACCGAACGCACGCTCAACCGGGTGAGGTACGGCGTGGGCTGCCCGCCGCCGGGCTCGGATGCATCCGTCAGGTAGTCACGGACCGCGATGGCATAGGCGGCCCGCTGGCGCAGGCGGAGCATCTCCTCGATGCGGGCCACCGCTTGCGTGAGCCGTGTGTCCTCCACCGGCTTGAGCAGGTAGTCGAGGGCATGAATCTCGAACGCCTCGATGGCAAAGTCCCCGTGGGCAGTGACGAAGACAATGATCGGAGGCTCGGCGCGGGAGACGAGTTCGCGCGCAGGACCAATCCACTCTCCCCGGCATCCGGAATGTCGAGGAACACAACGTCCACGGAGGCGTCAGTCGCCTCCACCGCACGTCCCGCGCCCGGAGTCGCGTCGCTCGGGCTCGCGTTGAGGGCCGCGCGGGCCTCCGCCACCCCCGGACATTCCGCGACGACGCGAACCTGCGGATGCGCCGCGAGGGCATGCCGCAGGTTGGTGCGTGCCAGCGGCTCGTCGTCCACGATGAGCACCTGGATCACGTCACGATTCATGCGCCGGTGCCACGGGAAGGAAGAGGGTCACCACGAAATGTCCGTCCGACGGGCCGGCTTCGAGGCGCGCGGTCGCTCCAAACAGCAAGGCCAGCCGGTCCCGTATGCCGCGCAGGCCGAGCCCAAGCCCGGGATTGGCCGGCGCACCGGGATGTTTGGTGTTGCGCATGCCGTGATGGCATGTCGGAGTTGGGCGCTGAGCTGGCCGATGGCGTCGATGGCCACGCGCTGGTCGTTGCTGCGCACCAATCCGGCGATGGCACTCAGGGCATTAAACAGGAAGTGCGGTTCGAGCTGGGCACGCAGGCCGCGCAGGCGCTGCTGCTCGAGTTCCAGTTGCAGGGCGAGGCGTTCGGCGTCGGCCGCCTGCTGACGCGCGCGAAGCGCGCGCCCTTCGCGCACCGTCACGATCGCGTAGATCGCCATGAAGCTGCCGGTCATCAGGGCCAGGTCCAGAAGCCACAACTCTGCGGGCCAGCGACGCAAGGCGGGAAGGAAGGCCTTTACCGGATCTGCGGCATTGCGCAGGGTTACCGCCGCGACCTGCCACAAGATCTCCGGGACGAGGAAGATCACGAGACTGCCCACGTACAGGGGCACCACGGTCCGGCGCTCGCTGAGAACGACGGTCCGACGTTCCATGGTACGGTACAGCAGGGTCGTATAGGCGACCCATGGCACATACGCCACGAGGTACGCGCCCAGGAGTTCCTGCAGTCCCACGGGAATGCCGCGCCGCAGATGTCTCGGTAGGCCGCCGCGACGTGGGAACGAGCACGGTGGCCCACATGCCCAGGCTGGCGCGGAGTATACGAAGCAGGGGGTGTGGGACGCGGTCATGGGGGAAACGTACGATGCGTGCACTCACAGGTGTCGGGGTCGCAGGATACGCACCCTTCAGGGGTGGGCGAGGGGTCCGTCGCTGCCCCGCGGTACGAATCGCCGATCCCGGGGGACGACGTCCGAGAACCGTGGCCGATGAACCTCGTAGGATCCGGTGGGTCGCACCCGTCCTTCCTTCTCGCGCGAGATCATGCCCCTGTCGAATTGTGCTCCGTCCGGCCACGGCGAACGATGGCGCGACCCGCGCGTCTCAGAGGGACGCGTTCCGCAGTGCGCCGCTCGGGCGTGGACCATCGCCACGCCGCGCTTCGGTCGACGGCGGAGCATCGCCGCGGCGCTCATCGCGACGAGCGCGTGCGCCACGGATGGCGTCGTCTCTCCGCTGCCCCCCGAGGTCCACCGCGCCGGCCTCGACTCGCTGGTGGCCGAGATGCGCGATGGCGCGATGGGGATATCCGCAGCTTCCTGCTTCTGGTCGGTGACCACGCCCCGGTCGAGTACTATTTTCGCGGCGCGAAACGGAGCGACGCCGCCCCCGTATACTCTGTCTCCAAGAGCATCACTTCGCTGTTGACCGGGCTGGCCCTCG